>NZ_BPQO01000004.1 GCF_022179285.1 Methylobacterium hispanicum
TCCGATGCCGGTCCGTCCACATCTGCTCTCTCCTCCGTCCTGCCAGACGGATCGTGTATTGGTGACACGAGACAGATGGGGACGGCCGGCGGAGGACCTCAAACAGGCTCTGAGGACGATGGCGCCTCGCGCCGGCGCCTCGGCACCTCGATCTTCCTCGCCGGCGTGATCGCCGATGCAGCGGGAGCCATCGGCGAGGTGCTGGACGCCGCAGAACACGTCGCGGCCGTCGCGCTTGAGGAGCCTGCCGTCCGCGGCTGGGACCGTGGACGTCGGGTGGAATTCGCCGGCCGCGGTTGATCTCGGCTAGGTCAACACGATCCTGCAGCGCGCGGAGGCCGTCATCATGCGGACCTGCCTGCGGAATCCCGAGAGGATGCCGCGGGGGTCCTCCGGCGCCGAGGTCTCGCCCGTGCCGTCGAGCCCGACGAGCTCGACTTCGGCGGAACTGATCCGGGCAACGAAGTGGAGCACGGGATCTTCCGCGCCGCGCTCCTGCACACCCCCCGAGATGACGTCGGCCTCCGCGTCCCAGGCCATGTTGGCCCTGGCGCCGCCGCCTTCGTCGTCGAGGATCCAGTCGACGCTCCGTCCCGGACCGAAGCCCTGGGGGGCTTGGGACGTCTCCAGAAACTCGTCGAGGGGGATCGTCACGGCAGTCATCTCCGAACCGCCCGATCCTGACCGGCGCTCCCGCCGCGTCAAGAGGGCGTTGACGGTGGATCGAAGCAATGCGCAACTGAAGCGAGGTTTTCCCTTCCGGTTTCCCGCAATGCAGCTGACGCGCCGTGCCTTCGTGGCCGCCACCTTTGGCGCCACCCTCCCCTCCGGGGCGGTTGCGACGGACGGCTTCCTACGCCCACCTCCCTCAAGCACGGACCCGAGGTATGCGGGCTACTCCCTCCAGGGGCCGTACGCGGCCACGGAGACGCCACTGGCGATGGTGCTGCCGCGCAGCAGGACCAGGGTGCTCGTCTTCCATCCGGTCGCCGCTCCATCGGGCCGCTTCGTCGTGTTCTCCCACGGGCTGCTGTCCGAGCCCCAGGTCTACAGGGCGCTCATCTGTCATTGGGCGTCGCATGGCTTCGTGATCGCCTGTCCGATCCACGACGACAGTCTGATGGAGCGGGGACTCCGACTGCGCACCGCGGCGGCCGCGGGGGGAGCGGCATGGGACCTCGGCGGCGTCGCGGGCGATGCCGAGACTTGGCGGACGCGCGCTCAGGCATGCATCTCGGCGCTCGACGACGTCGCCACGATCTCGAACGCGATCAACATGGTCGCCTTGTCGGAAAGACCCCTGATCGTCGGTCACGGTTTCGGTGCATTCACCGCTATGCTTCTCGCGGGCGCCACGGCCAGATCGAAGGACGGCGCCACGCTGGCCATGGCCGAGCAGCGCTTCTACGGGGCGGCCCTGCTCTCTCCATACGGGGAAGGAGCGTTCGGGCTGGATACGGAATCCTGGAACGGCGTCAGGTGTCCGATCCTCGCGGTGACCGGCAAGGGCGACCACGACGCGAGCGGGCAGGACGGGGACAGGAGGGCGGACGTCTTCACCAAATCGCCCGCGGGGTACAAGCACCTCGCCATGCTGCGGCAGGCGACGCCCAGCATGTTCGCGGGGCAACGGGCCGGCATGGACTCCAAGGAGATGATGCGGTTCGACGACGTGAAAGCCGTGACGACCGCTTTCATGAAGGCGTACGGCTATCACGATACCCAGGCCTTCGGAGACATCTGCGGAGACTGGTTCCTTCAGGCCTCGCTTCGCCGCCTCGACTTCTCGTATCGGTGATGCGGTACGGGCGATCGTCTCCCCCACGCGATCATAGCGACCCACCAAGGAAATGGCGCACGTGTCCGGATCGTCACTTGCCAATTCGAAGGAATGGTGCCCATGAAAGGGTAGTGCGTTCCTTCAAGTGCACCCTCAGGAGACCGAACCGATGAAGGCGTTCCTTCGTTCAGTGACCGCCGCCGCCGCCTTCGCGGCCACACTCCCCGCTTTCGCGGCCGACCTCGGCACGCCCGTTCCGGAAGTGCCGATGGATGCGCCGACCGTGGCCGTCGCGCCGCCGGTCGTCGAACGCGTCGCGCCGCGCGTCTCCGGCCTGATCGACTGGTCGGGAGCCTACATTGGCTTCCAGGTCGGCGGCGCCTTCGCGGCCAAGCCCGACATCGGCAACGACCCGATCACCCGCAGCCTCCTGACCAACGGCCGCGAGTACAGCGGCTTCACCGGCGGAGGTCACGTCGGCTTCGACTATCAGGTAGGCTCCGTCGTGTTCGGCGGCATCGGCGACATCAACTACGTCGATCTGCGCGACAGGGTCTCCGGCCCCGTCAGCCTCGTCCAGAACGGGCGCGCGACCATCTACAACGTCACCGGAACGGCAGGACTGGAGATCGACGGCACGGTGCGCGCCCGGTTGGGCTTCGCCGGCCTCGACATGCCGATCCTCCCCTACGTCACCGGCGGCCTCGCGCTCGGCAACGGCTTCGGCAACTTCCGTCTCGTCGGCACCGACCCGGCGACCGGGGCCGCCCTCAATCAGAACCTGCGGGATTCGCGCACCAACCTCGGCTACGCCGTGGGCGGCGGCCTCGACTATGCGTTCACGGACAACATCAGGGCCCGCGTCGAGTATCTGTACACCGATCTTTCGCAGGCCCGGTATTTCCAGCGGCTATCGGGCGGCGTCGATGCCGGCGGCAGCTATTCGAAGGTGCAGGGTGGCTTGAGCTACCGCTGGTAGCACCGCAGGTCGTCCATCCCCGACCGGCTCCTTCTCGACCCGCTCCTCCCGAGCGGGTCGTTTCGTTTCGAGGAAGCATCGGGAGCGGCGGGCTATCACGTCCGATCGACGTCGCGCCGGCGATCCGCCCCCGCCGCCGGCGGCGCCGAGTCCACCTGACCAGCCGAGGAAGCGCCGGGCGCATCGCATCGGTCGATCGTTCGGACAGGTGCAGATCGCGGGCCGGAAATCCGGCCGTCCATCGCGTCGTTCGATCCGACCGGGGTCCGTCAGCGCTGCGACAGCGTACCGGCCTGCTGCCAGACGTAGGTCGCGGCGGCCTGAGGCGACTGGAAGGTCTTCAGGGGAGTCCAGGGAGTGGGCGGCGTGCCGATGGGCGACTGGTACATCCAGGCCCACAGGTTCGAATCCGTGACGCGACCCGGCTTCGGGCCGGTCTGGCCGGCCGGGACGCATACGTCGGCCGCGGCGATCTGAGGATCGCGGGGGATCTGATCCACGTCCAGACGGGACGAGGCGTCGGAGGTCAGGGTGCAGCCCGTGCGGACCTGTGCGACGGCGACGGCGTCCGTCTTCCAGGCGTCGAGCAGGATGCGCTCTCCCAGATTCGCCGCCCAGCGGTTGGCCTCGGAGTTGCGGTAGTAGCCGAACACTCTCGATGGGCTCTTCCCGCCCGGAGCGGTGAAGCCTGGATCCCCGAGGATCAGCGTCGTCCCGAGGGTGGCGAAGGCATCGGCCCGCTTGTCGTCCGAGACGCCGCCGTTGCCGTCCAGGCAGTGGGCCGCGTTCTGCAGCATCAGCCAGACCCAGGCGGCCTGCGAGGTCGGGAGGTCCTCCCAGGCGTATGTGTTGCCCGCGCTGACGCCGGTGGCCGTCAGCGCGGGCGAGACGTCGTCGGCGGGCGGCAGCACCGCGCAGACGCGTTTCCGCTCGCCCTTGGGCCCGGCGTAGACGATCATCCTCATGAAACCCAGCGGGTTCGTGTTGTCCCGCATCACCATCATGTCGGAGTCGCAGAAGTTGTCGCCCGTCTTCGCGCACAGTATCTCGGCGCTCCGCATCCAGAACGCTTCCGTATCGTCGCCCGTCCGCTCGAGGATGGCGATCGGCACGCCGCCGGTCGCTTCGATGCCGGCGATCAGCTGGAGGGCCGCGATCATGTAGGCGGTGGTCGAGGCTGGCACGTTCCGTCTCCAGAGGGCCGCGAGCCGCGGCGATGCGTCAGGGCTGTTCGGAGAAGATGTCCCGCGAGATCCGCTCCTTCACGGCCTCGGCCCATACGGTCTCGATGCGGGTCTTGGCCTCGGCCGCGATGACCGTTGCCTCGCGGTTCATGCTCTCGATCTGATCCGGCGGCAGCCGTTGGCGCGCGGCCGCGTATCGATCGAGGTCGCGCACGAGGCTCTGGGTTCGACGCGACGCGAGCGCGGCGGGAACCGGACGCCCGTCCATGTAGGCCAGCATGTCCGTAGGGCGGTTGCCGCCCGCCCGCCGCTCGGCATGGGCGGCATCGACCGCCGCGTAGACGTCGAGGACGGATTGCAACCGGCGCTGGGTGTCCTCCTCGCGCTGCTTCAGGCGTCCCTTGGCGATCTGAAACAGCGCCGGAGCGCATGACTTCACGTATCCCATCACGAGAGGGAAGTCGCCGGGCGGCGTGTCGAGAACGTCGCGTCCGAAGATCGCCGCCGAGTTGTTCCGGAAATCGCGAGGATCGTGAGACCACTCGAGAAGCGTCTCGCAAGGCGGGAGCACGACGGCCTTCGTCCGCGCGTCCCTGCGCAAGGTCTCGGCGTCCTTCAGGACGGCAGCCGCCGAAAGGACCGCCTCGCGGGCCGGGTCCAGGTTCGACCGCCAGGTCGAAGCGCGGATGATCGAGTTCGTGGACGGATCGCGCACGCCGTCGCAGAAGTCCACGGTGCGGTAGATCCGCTCGAAATCCTCCTCGGTCCATGCGAGCGGTCCCTTCCCGAGTACGGGGCCGGACATCTCGAGAAGTCCGTCGCGGATCTGACGCGGCTCGTGGACGACCAGAGCGTCGCAGGCGGGACGACCCGTGCGCGATCCGGCGGCGCCGCAGGGAGCCGCGGCGAGCGTGGCCCCTGCGGCCACGGCGAGCAGGAGAGTTCGGGCGAAACTCATCGGAGGCTTCCCACTGCCATGGCTCACTGGAACGAGATCGGGCCGGTCGAGGGGTGGGGCGGCAGGTCCGGCATCTTCTGGACGCCGGCGACGGTCTCGACGCCTTCGTTGAAGTATTCCTGTGCGAAATGTCCGATCCAGACGCCGGCGCCGACTGCCGCCGCCATCGCGATCGCCACGCGCAACGGAGACACTCCCTTGCGGGGACGACGCGACTTCCTGGTCCTGGGCCGCCAAGGCCTCTTAGCCCCGCTCCTTCCGGCCGGTGTCTTCGCCATCCGGGATCGCTCCTGTCGAAGGAATGGCGGATCCTGCACTATGCGCGCGACCATGCCAAGCGGAGCCTCGGCGCATCGTCGAGGAGTGCCGCCTGGATGGTGGGCGCGTCCCGCACCGGAAAGCGTCGGCCGTCGTCGGCCACGAAGGACAAGCCCGCGACGTGCTCCGGCGCGAACCCGGCGGGATTCTCCGCGAGGAAGACGGGGTCCACGTCCGCCATGTAGTCCTGGGCTGCGAGATGCGAGAGATCGAGGACCCAGCGCTCGACGCCGCGGGTTCTGTTCCACGCGTCGGCCGATCGGCCGAGGTGGGCGTCGAGCGCGGCCCCTTCGAGGCCGGTGATGTCGGACTGGCGGGCCCGTATGAACGCCGCGGCCTCCTCATGCCGGGCATCGCGGCGGGCTGCCGTCAGGGCATGTCCGGCATGGAAGCAGGCGTGGCAGGTCGGACAGAGGACCATGATGCGCTCCAGGCGCTGTATGCCGACGCCGCGCGAAGGGTCGTCGTCGGGCATCGTCCAGCTCCAGACCTCGTGGGCGTCGACGGGACCGCGCGAGCCTGCGCCTCCTCCGGCGCTCCGCGGTCTCTGTTCGCCGCAGATCATGCAGCGGCATCCCGAACGGGCATAGTTCGTCTTGCGGATCTGGTTCCAGGTGGCGGCGTCGAAGAGGCTCCACAGGTTCTGGCCCGCGGCCCGCGCGGCGATCGGGGGGAACTCGAACGGTGCTCCGCGTCTCGACCGGTAGGCGAGCGGGAGCATGCGCTCGAAGGGAGCCAGATCGCGCCCGGCCGGGACGAAGACGTCGCTGCCGCGTCCGGCCGAGAGGTCGGCGACTGCGCCCAGGGCAACCGCCTCGCTGCGGCGGCTCCAGGGAATCGGCAGCCAGATGCGCTCGGGGTTGAGCGTCGAGAGCGGACGCGCCCGCGGCGTTTCGGAGGATTCGCGCGCGATGCGCCGGGAGGCCTCGCACCACCACTCCGAGAAGGCCGCCAGATCGGTCGCGGCTTTGCGCACGTCGTCGACCCCGCGGGTCTCGCTTCTGCGCGAGAGGGAGGCGATCCGCATGCCGAGGCTTCCGAACGCCCGCAGGACGAAGGGCGGGGGCGTTCCCAGATGCCTGCATGCCGACCGGGCTTCCTCGGTACGCCTCATGATCTCCGCCAGCCCGCGGCGGATGCAGGCGGCCTCCTCGAGGCGCCGCAGCTGACGCTGCGCCTTGGCGCGCGCCGCGGCCGCGGAGCGTGCGGCCTCGCCGAGATCGAACTCGAGCGGCGCCAGAACGGCGTCGCCGACGAGCGGGACGGGACGAAGGAACCGGAACCTCGCCACCTTCCGAGCCGACGCCCGGCGCAGGTCCGCCAGGGCGTTGTATTCCGCGACGAGGCCCCGGGCCCGGGCGCGGATCTCCCGCTCGTCGGAGCCGATCCTCGCCGTGGCCGTGCGCAGCATGGCGGCCGCACGGTCGAAGGCGACGTCTATTTCGGTGGGGCCGGTCATCGCTTTCTCGGCCCGACCCTGCACGAAGGAGACGCAAGAGCGAAATACGCCGCTTCGATTCGTTGGCGGCACCCACGGCCCAGCTTGACCTCTCCTTCTTTTCTGGCCAAACATCGTCGTGCCGTTCCTTTGCGACGCGGCATGGAGCTCCTGGATGTCATTCCTTCGCCGCCTCTGCATGGGAGGAGTGTCCGTGCTGCTGGCCGGTCTCGTCGTCCTCCCGTCGGCGGCGCAGGAGCGTGCCAACCCGTTCGTCCCGCCTCCCACCGACTACGAGCGGCAGCTCGAAGCGGAGGAGCGCACCCGCGGCGTCGTCAGGCAGATGCTGCACCAGTACGAGAACTCCCTCCTCGACAAGATCGACGCCCGCTTCGGCGATACGATGCTGAAGATGCTCGACGAGCAGCTCAAAGCGATAAAGCCCTCCGAGCAGCAGGAGGCCAGGGCGCCCCTGCCTGGGCCGTCGGCGCCTTTCCAGGTGCCGTCCGCGGCCGTTCCGGGTCCGCAGGCGGCCCCGGCGCCTGCGGCCGCACCTTCTCAACAGACGGCCGACAAGTCGGCCTCCAAGCTGCCTGCCGGGGTCAAGTTCGTGGCCTGCGTCAAGGGCAAGCCCCTCTACCGGGAGCAGACAAGTGGAACCGAGTTCTTTTCCGAGGCCCGCTCTCCGTCTGGCATCGATCCTTGCGGTTAGCGGTCTCGTCTCGGCTTGCGCCCTGCCCCAGGTCGGCGCCCTGCCCGACGGGAAATCGCTGCGCCTCGAAGGAGCGCATGCGCTGGCGAACGCGGAGCCGATCGCCGTCGAGCGCGTGGGAGTGCCGCGCGGTTCCTTCAGGCCCCAGCGCAACGCCACTCCGGTGCCCGCTTCGCTGAGAGCCATCCCGCTCGAAGTCCGCTTCCCGCAGGACGCGACGCTGCGCGATCTCGTGGCCGCGATCACGGCTTCCGCTCCTCAGGTGCAGATCGCCTTCCGCTTCACGAAGGACAAGAGCGAGGACATCCTCAAGCGCAGGATCCCCTTCGTCCGCTACGAGGGGACCCTCGGCAACCTGCTCGACTCCCTGCGGACCGCCATGGGCGTCGTCGTCTTCCACGAGAACGGGCTGGTCTACGTCTCGGACCGCGAGCAGTACTCCGTCATCGTCCCTCAGAACGAGGAGATGCTCGACACCCTCACGAAGGAATTGAAGGATCTCGGGGCCGACGACATCGTGGCTTCGGTGCGGGGCGGTCGCGTCGTCTACTCGGCCTCGGCCGCCGTCCAGCGGGACGTGATAGCTCCCTATCTCGACCGCTACGCCCGCAACATGGCGCTCGTCACGATCCAGGCGGCCCTGGTCTCGGTCTCGATCAACGACGAAAGCGCGACCGGATTCGACTGGAGCAAGCTCAAGGTCGCCTTCGACGGACGCGCCTCCAAGCTGAACGCGCTCGCCGGCGGCACGACCACCACCGCCACGTCGACGGCGACCACCACGACGACCGTCGGATCCACGCTGGCGAACGGATTGGGGACGGGCCTGGGCGTCGGCACCGGACTCGGGACCGGACTCGGGACCGGCCTCGGCACCGCGGGCAGCGCACTCGCCACCGCGGCCGGAACGTCGAGCGGGATCGGCCTCAACCAGATCGATCCCGGCCGCGTCATGGACCTGACCAAGGACGGCCTCGTCATCGGCCAGACGAGCCTCGGGCGCCTGGGCGGGGCCTTCGGCGCCACGAGCATCACCGGCGCCATCGACTTCCTCTCGACGTTCGGAACGACCAAGGTCGACCAGAACGTCCAGATGAAGACCCTCTCGGGCACGGAGGTGAAGCTCCGCTCCGGCCAGCAGGTCCCCTACGTCCGCGGCGTCCAGCTCGCGGGCCTCGGCGCGGGCGGCCTCGGCAACGGCTACGGCGGCGGCCTGGGCGGCTTCGGCGGCCTCGGATCGAGCCTCACCGACAAGGTGGAGACCGGGCTCACGATGGAGGTGACCCCGTACTTCGACTCCGATGCCGAGGTCGTGACCATGGAGGTCGGCGTCAAGCTCAAGGAGATCCTGAGCTTCGTCGAGCTGAACGCCGGCAACCAGATCGGGACGTTCACCCAGCCCCTGACCCAGGATCAGGAGCTGACCAACATCGTCCGCATGCAGGCCGGCCGGACCGTGGTGATCGGCGGCCTCCAGAGCGATTCCGAGAGCTACAACGGAACGGAGCCCACGGCCCTGCGCAACGCCACCGCGACCCGTGCGGGCGGTTCCGGCGTGTTCGGAAACCGGAGCCAGAAGGTCAAACGCAACGCCCTCTTCATCATACTCCGGCCCGCGGTCACGGTCTTCGTGCCCGAGGACGGGTCTCCCGTGCGTCTCGCCAAGCCTGCGGCGGTGCGCAAATGATCCGGCTGTTCCGCAGGCGCAAGCCGAAGGTCGAGATCCTCGTCCCGGCGGCCGTCGAGCCCCCGTCCTCCGCCCACGTCGCCTGGGAGCCGATCCGCCAGACGCGCGACGCGCAGGCGGCGGCCCGCGCCTTCGCCCTCCGCAAGTTCGGTCCCAACGACCGTGCGTGGTACGCGACCCGGAAGTTCGCCGACGGCCATTTCTGGGAGGTGCACCAGGGGGGCGCCGGCCTCTCCTTCCTTCCCGGGATCATCGACGCCCTGAACGTCCCGGAGCCCGGCAAGGTCTGGATCCCGTCGGACGGCCGGGCCCTGGAGATCGTGGTGCGCAACGGGCGTCCTGTCTGCGCGCTCCTGACGGAGAACCGCAGCGCCGCCGTAGCGTCCTCCGGCATCGCGCCCGTGTCCGCGAGCGGGCGGATGAACCGGGTCGTGAAATCGGGGATGCCGGCCGTCTACGCCGGCGCGGCCGCCCTTCTCGGCGGCGTCCTCGTCCTCGGCGCGTCGGGCCTGTTCTGGCTCTACGCGGCCGAAGTCGTCTCGATCAATCCGCCGGTGGCGCAGGAGCAGCTGCCGCACCGCCAGTGGGGGTTGGTCCGCGAGGCCGGCGACACGCGCTGGGTCCAGCGGCTCGAGTACACGAACGGGCGCTGGTCGGTCCTGTGGCGCGACGCTCCCCGTCGGGCGGCGACCGCGTCGCCCGCCGAAGCGGCGGTCGTGCCGGCATCGGTTCCGTCCCCCTCCCCCTCCGCAGTCCCGGGAATCCGGCCATGAGGCGCGTCCGCATCGTCGCGGGTTCCATTTTGGGCCTGCTCGCGCTGGTCTCCACGGGGACGGCCTTCATGGTCGCCCGGAGCGCGGTGGAGGCGGCCGCCCTCGCGGAGGAGCAGCGCGTCCAGACCGATCGCGCCTGCCGGACCGCGGCCCAGGCTCTCGGCCAGGTCAAGGCCGAGGGACAAGCCATCGACATCCGGGTCAACGCCGTCGCCGACCCCCGCCAAGCGCTGGCGGACGCCAGCACCCTTCTCATCCAATGTCCGACGCGCACCCTGGCGCCGGAGCGGGGCTTCTGCCTCGGCCAGGGATGCGCCAGCGCCGACCGGAACGCGCCCGTGCCCGAGAAAGGGCCCGTGGTCATGACGATGCGGCTGATCCCGAGGAAGTGAGCCGAGATGAACATCCGCACCATCGCCAGCCGTTATGCCGCGACCGACTGGAATTCGCCCAAGCTCAAGGCCTTCGACTACGCCCTCTCCATAGCGACGGTCGGCTACGGCCTTCACGTCGGTTCCCCGCTCGTGGTCGTCGCGGGCGCCGCGGGAGCGGCCGCCACATGGTGGGGCCTCAACGCCCGCATCGTGCGCGGCGTCCAAGGCGCGATGCGCCGCCGGGCCCGGAACTGAGGGGCGGCGCATGGAGACCGCGGCCCTCGGCGACGAAGCGCCGGTCCTGCTGCCGGCGACGGTCGGGTTCACCCGTCCCGCAGCGGACTGGGCGCAGAGCGCGCCCGCCCTCTCCCAGCCGCACGCGCCCATCCGCGGGCGCCTGGGAGGGTACCTCGTCGAGAAGGGCCTTCTCGCCCCCGAGACCCTCCGCGTCGCGCTGATGGAGCAGACGGTCACCAAGCAGCGGCTGGGGCAGATCCTCGTCGCCAACGACATGGTGACCCGACGGGTCCTGATCGACGCCTTGATCGAACTCGATCCGACGAGCCTCGCGACCGAGTTCGTCAACCGCTGTCCGATCCCCCCGGAGCTGCTGCGGCAGCATCAGATCATCGTCATCGCGGAGACCGACGAGGCCGTCTACGTCTCCACCGGCGGTCCCGAGGACGTGGCGCGGTTCGTGGTCGAGGACCACTATCCGGGCATGGAGATCGAGTTCGCCGACTACATCGCGGCGAACCAGGACGCCTTCGTCGAGCAGATCGCCCGCAACTCCTCGCTCCTCAATCAGCGCCGGGAGGAGGACATGCTCGACGGGCTCCTGTTCGACGCCATCACCACGGCCGCGTCGGACATCCACATCGAGCCCAAGCGGCTGAGCTACTCGGTGCTCTTCCGACGCCTGGGGCGCCGCGAGGTCGTGTACGAGGGCAATCCCGGCGAGTACGACAAGCTCGTCACGCTCATCAAGACGCGGGCCGCCCTCGACATCGCCGAGCGGCAGCGGCCCCAGAGCGGCAGCTTCAACATGCCGTTCCAAGGCAAGTTCATCGACTTCCGCGTCGAGTGCCTGCCGATCAAGAGCGCCAACAGCCGGGAGAAGGTCGTCATCCGCGTCCTCGACACCGAGCGGATCAATCCGGTGCTCGGCAAGCTCGGGATCACGCGGCTCGACCAGTGGCGCCGGGCCTACGACCAGCCCAACGGCATCGTCATCGTCTCGGGCCCCACCGGCTCCGGCAAATCGACGACCCTGCACGCCACGGAGCGCGAGCTCGACCGCCTCGACCTCGCGGTCTACAGCGTCGAGGATCCGGTCGAGTACCAGTTGCCGTTCATCTCCCAGGTCCAGGTCAACCTGGACAAGGGCATGGACTTCAAGAACGCGATCCGGTCGTTCCTCCGCATGGACCCCGACGTCATCATCCTCGGCGAGGTGCGCGACGAGGAGACGGCGCGGATGGCGGTCCGGGCGGCCGAGACCGGCCACATGGTCTTCATCACCCTGCACGCGACGGACGTGCGCGGCGTCTTCTCGCGCATGGAGGATCTCGGAGTCAGCAAGACGAACCTGAAGGGCCTCTGCCGCGGCGTGATGGTGCAGTCCCTCGTCCGGACGCTCTGCACGAAGTGCGGCGGATCCGGCTGCCACCATTGCCACGACAGCGGCTACGCCGGCCGCACGGTCGTCTCCGAATGCGTGGCCTTCTCCGACGACCGGGAGATCGAGCGCGCCATCGAAGGGCAGGTCTGGTGGCCGCGTCAGATCGACGATGCGATCGGCAAGACCGTATCCGGCGTGACCGACGTCGCGGAGGTCCGACGCTACTTCGGAGCCCAGGTCGACATCTGGGAGGAACGCCACGGCCCCGTTCCGCCGCGCGGCGGCGCGATGCCGGCCATGCTCGCGGCTCCCGAGGGCGCGAGCGGGCGGACCGAACCGTGAGGGAGCTCGTCATCTCCGTCCTGGCCCTCGCCGTGGCGGCCTTCGTGGCCGTCTCGGGGATCGGCTACGTCTCGCCGGGGGCGGCGACGCGCACGGAGGCCACGGCGGCCGCCACGGCCGGCTTCCGCGCCTACGGAGGCGCTCTGACCGCCTACCGGATCTCGAACCGGACGCTGCCCTCCCCCGCCGTCTGGCGCGAGGAACTCGCCCCCTACCTCCCCGGAGGCTCGCCGCTGGCCCCGAAGGGCTACGCGTGGTCCTTCGGCCAGGATGCGGCCGGCCCCTGGTTCTGCATATCCGCCGACGCCGTAGAGGGCCGGCTGCAGGCCCTCCGCAAGGCGGCCGCCATGTTTCCCCATGGCGCGGTGTCGGTCGGCGGAGCCTGCGCGGGCGAAGGCGGCGCGGAGGCGGTGGCCGCAACGTACAGACCGATCGGGAGCTGAGGCATGGCACACTACCGCGTTAAGGTGTCCACGTCGGAGGGCGTGCGCACCCTCGACGTGGACGCCGCCGATCCGCATGCGGCCGAGGCGCTCTGCCGGCGCAGCGGCACGGTGATCGAGGTGAAGAGGGAGCGCCCCTCGCCCCTGCGGCGCGGCATGAGCGCATCCGACCGCCACACCTTCCTGGTGCGTCTCTCGGGGATGCTCTCCAGCCGGATGCCGACGGACAAGGCCCTGGAGAACATGGCCGGTTCGTTCGGCGGCAAGATCGGTCAAGCCGCCAGGGACATGTTGGAGCGCATCCGCGGGGGCATGTCCTACGTGGAGGCGATGGAGTTCGACCGGCGCAACTTCCCGCCGGCCCTGATTGCCCTCGTAAGGGCGGGCGGCGCGGGCAAGTCGAGCGCGGAGGCGCTGCGCGGCGCGGCCGAGTTCGAGATCCAGATGACGCGCATCAAGCGCACCTCCACGAAGGACGTCTGGACGGCGATGTTCTCGTTCGCGCTCGCCATGGGCGTCATGATCTCGACGACGGAGATCTTCGCCCCGTGGGTGCTGGAGAGCAATCTGTTCAAGCAGAACAAGGAGATCGACGTCGGCTGGATCAAGGTGGCGGCGAGCATCTCGACCTGGGGGATCGGCATCGTCTTCGCCGGTTTCTTCGTCCTGTTCGTGTTGGGCACGGTGGGGCGCTTCCTTGCACCGCTCTTCTGCGAAGAGGCGGTGATCCAGATCCCCTACTACCGCGAACTCGTGATGGGACAGGACCAGTACATAGCCTACTACCGCTTCGCCAAGCTCGTGGAGTTCGGCGTGCCGGTCGCGGAGGCGCTCCATATCCTGGTCGGATCGACGAAGAAGGGAATCATCAAGGAGGATCTCAAGGCCGCGCTGGAAGCCGTGAACGTCGGCCGGGAATGGGCGCCGGCGATGACGAGACTGCCACCCACGGACCGCGCGGCGCTGGCCTTCGCGCTGGACAAGAAGGACGTGGCGCAGACGCTCGACATCCTCGCGAGCACGACCCGCGACATCTACACGAGCCGGGTGGAGAACTTCGGGCCCGCCCTCAACGTCGCCGCGGCGGTGGCCATGGGCCTCTCGTCGATCATCATGTTCGGTCTGACGGTGCTCCCCATGCTCCAGCTGTCCTCGTCGCTCTCTCAATCCCTGTCGCAATAGACGCCCTCGCACCGAAGGAACGAAGGCCCCGCGGCGGAAGCCCGGGGCCTTTTCTTCTCCATTCCTTCGATCCTGCAGGCACTTAGCTGAGGCAGGCTCGTTTCTGTAGGGGGATAGACAGTGTCTGGCTACAAGTAAATCTTTGATCTAACTGAGCTTTTTTCCTTAACAATCTATTGACGGCGGCCGCTCCTTGCAGAAATCTCACCCTTGTCGCAACCGAAACGGTTCCTTCGTGGGGCCCCGGAAGCGGCTCCCCCCGCGGGGTTCGTTCCCCACGAAGCACACGTCACCGAGAGATCCGCACCGATGTTCAACCTGATCGTCTCCGTCATCGCCATCGCCCTCTCCGCCGCCCTGGCCGCCGCGAGCATCTACTATGGCGGCACCGCCTTCACGAACTCGACCGCCAAGGCGAACGTGACCACCCTGGTGAACCAGGGCCAGCAGATCGCCGGCGCCAGCGCGCTCTACAAGGTCGACAATGCCGGCACGGCCCCGGCCTCGCTCGCCGACCTGACCCAGCCCGACAACGCCGCCGCCGGCGTGGTGAACTACCTGCAGGCCGCCCCGGTGGCTCCGGTGTTCGCGCAGGGCGCGTGGGAGACCAACGGCTCGGTCGCCTACGTCCAGATCAAGGCGACCGCGGTGACCAACCTCTGCCTCGAGGTCGAGAAGCAGAACGGCTCGCTGGTGCAGAACAGCGCCCAGCCGTGGTCGATCGTCGACGCCGCCGGCCGTCTGAACTCCGCCTCGGCGCAGTTCGCCTGCCAGGGCTCGGATCCGGCCGCCAGCTACTTCGCGTTCAAGATGTGATCTAGGACCACATTCCTCTCCAAAGCGTAACAGCTCTGGAGAGGGACGCAAGCAAGGATGGGGCGGAGCAATCCGTCCCATTTTTTATTGCCTTAGTACTATCATCTGAGACTCTATGCTCTTTGGCTGCGCCGTTCGGCGCCGGAATGCTCGGAAACACGCCGATAGTTCCGTCAGAATGAAGCTCGTGTCCGCCCAAGGCCCTGCATCCTCGGCGGGCTTCCAACATGCCCCCCGGCGCGTGCGACGGCCCGGCGCTTTTTCTGTCGGCAGGCAAAAGATCCGGCGCACCCATCATCGTCGCTTCCGAGCCGGCTGTTCCCGCACCTCTCCCAAGGAGCAAGCTGGGTTCGGCGGTTTGGATGCGGCAGCGCCTCAGGGTCGATGGACCGCACTCGCATGAGGCGCCGTCGTTAATCGATCCCGCCTCGGCTCAAGGAATGAGCCGCAAACGGAAGGAACGGGTTTGCAGGCGCCCGTTCATTGCATTATCCTGGACCCGATACACTGGCGGCGGCTCTCGAAGGAGGCGGCCTCGGAAGGAGTCACACGTCATGTACAATCTTCTGGTTTCCGGCATGGCCATGGCGCTTGCGGGCTTCATCTCCCTCATGGGCATGTTCTATCTGGGCGAGGCCTTCACGGACACGCGCGACAAACAGGTCTATGCGCAATCGATCAACGCAGCGCAGCAGATCGAAGGCGCGCTCAAAATGTATCAGGCCGACAACGGCTACTATCCGTCGGGCACCAGCGAGCAGATCATGACCGAGCTGGTGAAAGACAACTATCTCAGCTTCGTTCCCCAGGGTGATTGGGTCGTCGGCAAGGGCATGCTGATCCGCGCGATCGAGGGGCCCGACATGTGCGCCGGAGTGAACAAGGTCGCGGGCTACGACGTGACGCTCGTTCCGGACCGCACGGGCTGCCCCGTCTGCACCGACGACCAGTTCAAGCAGTGGCCGGCCTGCAAGAACCTTTGATCGCTCCCCCGAGCGCTCCACCAAAAAACACACTAGAACGAGAAGAGCCTCCCCGCCGCCGGGGAGGCTCTTCTCGTTTCCGACGGTGCCGATGGCGGACCGGGCGACTCGGCGCCGTCGCCATTCAGGCGGCAAGCCCGATCGGCAGACCTGTGAAGGCGCCTCCGAGCTCGCGGAGCGGTGGCCACGGCGGGGCTCTCGAGACGGCACGGGAGGCGGTCGGTGCCGGCTCGGGAGCGGACGTCCGGAACGTCATGGCGGCCCGCGAGCGACGGCGTCGAGCGCACTTGGCCTCCGGGAGGTGGCCCTCGGCCGAGGTGCGGGGCTGCGACCCGCTACCGCCCCTGCAAATCCCGGCCAAGGCCGACTTCTCCGGCAGGGGGTGCTCGGGTCGGCTCCGTCCCAGGGTTTCGGAAGCGGGTCGCCGTGCCGGATTTCCTGTGCGCCGAGCGAATTATCTCAGGCGTGCGCAGGTGGCCCGGGCCGTGGATTGCTGAACCGGAGCGTTGGCCGAGAGCGGGATCCATGCGCAGGACCAGGAGGATGTGGAGCCTCCCGTGCCGAAGGACCTGAGCGCCCATCCTCCGGCCGAGCCTTCGCAGTCGCCGGAGAGGATGCGGCGGTCCGCTGGGCACGTCGCGGAGCAGCTCGCCGCCTCGCAGGTTTCGGACACCTGGACGATTCCGGCCTCGATGCCGGCATCGTCGATCGCGCCGCCCTCGGGCCCGAAGGAGAGGCGCGAGCGGATGGGCGCGATCTCTCCTGCGCCCGTCAGGACCGTCGGCGTGACGGCCGCGCCGCCGACGTAGCGGGGCAATGCCGAGATCCGGCCGCCGTTCTCGACGGCGGCCCAGTTCGCCGCGGCATCGACCTTGAGATCGGATCCGTTGACGATCAGCGTTCCACCCTGCAGGGCGACGGCCGGGCGCCCTGCACCTGCCGAGAGGATCTTGCGGCTGCCTTGAGCCTCCTCCAGGGCCAGCGTTCCGCCCCTGACGCGCGCCGCGGCTCCGGGGTCGAGGAGGGGGTCCAGGAGAATGTCGGCTCCTGCGCCGAGGACCGCATCGCCACCGTCCAGCAGCAGGTGGCGAAGGGTGCTGGAGACGGCGACGAGGCGCCCGCCGCCACGGACGGTCAAACCCAGGGCGTTCGAGACCGTCACGCCTGCCAGCGAGAGGTCGATGCCCACGTCGACGCGTGCGCCCCCCGGAGGCCCGGCGAGAAGCGCCCTCCCCTCCTTGTCGGACACGAGGCTCAGGCTGCCTTCCCTGCCGCCGTTGCGGGGCAGGAGGTCGAGGTCGTCCGCCGAAAGGACGTGCGGCCCTTGGCCGACGAGGCGGACGACGGTCCGCGTGGGCCGGACCGATCGCCACTCCGCCAGAACGGCCGAGAGCGGAGCCGGCTCGCCGCGGGTGCGGCCGTCGCCGCTTCCGCCAGCGGCGGCCCAGCGGGTCACTGCGCCGAGCCCGGTGGCCGAGTCCCGCAATCGTTCGATCGAGAGGACGGAGACGATGCCGGGGACTTCGCCGACGACCCGGTAGCGCCCGCCCTTCCACACCACGGAGCCGCAGTCGGGGACGCTTTGAGATCCGGGAATGGGCGAGAGGACGAACGCGGCGACGGTCGGCGCATCCGCCTCGTCGTCCGCGCGCGGCGCACGCGCACCGACCACGACGAAGGGTCGCTCCGTCCCTTCCGCCCGCATGGGAACGGTGGCGATCGGTCGCTTCTCGCCCTGGCCGCCCACCGCCTCGGACGGCTGGGCCGCCAAGTCCGGACGGTCCGGAACGGCGTAGGGACAGTAGCCGTAGGGCACGCCCCACGGCGACGCACCTTCGGTCGACACCCAGGTCGGCAGGACCGAACGGCCGGACGCGTCGGAGGACGGCGCCGGGACGACGGGCTGCCCCCCTGCCAGAGGCCTCGCCGACGCGGCGACGGCGGACACGGCCGCATCCATTCTCGGGGCGTTGCGGCCGGCCATCGAGATCATCTCGCCGGTCCGGATTTCCGTCACGAGGCTGTAGCCGACGGCTGAGGCGATCGCCACGACGACGACGGCGAGGATGAAGATGCCGATCATGGGATCCGGTCCTGATCCGTTCCTTCGGATCCGTTCAGGACATAGCCCGGGAAACCTATGTGGTCGAGCATGGCCGAGATCCGGGAGAGGGGCCTCCCCGCGGCAGCGTAAACGAAGACGTGGACCGATTGCGGCAGGGAACCGGAAACGATAATCGGCATCGGCACCTGGCCCGCCCGGGCAGACCGCTTTCCGGTCCAGGGCAGTGCCCCATTTCGCCAGGTCGCCCGAGCCTTCGCGGATGCAACGGGAACCCCGGGGATTGAAGGTACGTTCTCGGGATGGAGCCGTCCACACGCGGCTACCCGCGAAAAATGCGCTTCTGGTGAAGTGATCCCTTTACACGGACCAACTTTTTTGCAACTTTTCGCACACAGGATCTTCGACGGTCCCATCACGAAGGAAACGATCCCGAAGGATGGTCCGGTTGCGACGCACGGCCAACGTGCCTAGGTCCAGACAGACAGTACGATCCGGCCATCCTCGAAGGAGCGTCCAGTGACCTCGATCCCAGCAGCCGAAACCGACCCTTCGGCTCCGCCGCTTTCACCCTCCACCCACGTGAAGATGACGGCCGACATCGCTACTTCGTACCTCGGCAACAACCCGATCGCCCCCGAGCGCGTGAAGGACGTCATCCTGTCGATCCACGACGCTCTGCGCGAAGTCCATCAGACCGCAGGGCGCGAAATCACCCTCAAGGAGCACGTGGCCGGCACCGTGGCGGCGATCGCCACCCCGGCTTCCCAGCCGGCCGCGGCCGTCGAGGCGCCGCGCTCCGAGACCGCAGAGGTCCATGCGCCGGCAGCCGAGGTCGCTCTCCCGACGGCCGCGGAAGCGGACGTCGCCGAACTGGCGCCCGAGGAGGCCGAGCCGGCGGCCGATGTCGCCGCCTCCGCTGCTCAGCAGGGCCACAAAGGGCGTCGAGCCGCAGCCGCCGCTCCGAGGAGCGCCAAGGGACGCCGCGCTTCCGCCGTGAGCGTTCCCGCACCTCTGGCTGATGGTGGACGTGTCCGCCGTCAGCCCCGTCTGCGGGCCGTCGGCTCGTCCCAGGCTTCCGCCCCGGCTCCGGCTCCCCAGCCCGTCCCGGCTGCAGCCACCTCGGCGAAGCTGCCCGAGAAGCCGTGGGCGGTGACCGAACTGGGTCTCGAGCCCACATACGCTCCCCGGAGCGCCAAGGAGGTCGAGAAGATCCGCAAGGCGGTCTTCGTGAACGACTACGATGGCAAGACGGGCGGCTTCGTCCGCTGCCTCGAGGATGGCCAGACCCGCCGGATGCTGAAGAAACATCTCAAGTTTTTGGAGATCCCCCCGGCGGAGTACCTCGCGAAGTGGGGCCTCCCGGCCGACTTCCCGCTGGTCCACCCGGCGTTCTCCGAGTCCCGTGCGAACCAGATCAAGACAGCGGGTCTCTGGGAACAGCGACGCACCGTCCGCGCGAAGCGCGGCGAAGCAGTCGACTTCGAGGAGCCGAACGTCAAGGAGCGTCAGCGGGCCGAGCGGGCTGCCCGCCGGTCCACGAAGGAAGCCGCCTGATCCAAGGTCCAGTCGAATGGTAGAGGGCGCCCGACGGGCGCCCTTTTACTTTGTGCGGATGCGGCTCCGCCGATCTATTGCCCGTATCGTGGTTCCGCGACAGTCTCGCCGGGATCATCGGGGCCCATCATGAATACCGCAGCTCCACCTCCTGCCGGCGACGCTACGCGGAGACAGGTCGAGGAAGCCGTGTCCCGTCACCTCCGCGCGGTCGCTCCCCTCCTGAGGGAACGAGGCCTGGAAGCGCGGACGGCCCTCGGTCTGTGGCATGCGGCTATGAGTTCCCTGTTGCATGGAGTGGGCCCGACCGCCGCGGCCAAGCTGCTCGCGGCACGCGCCAAGTCCATCCAGGGTCATGGCGGCAACGCCGACGCGCCTTGCGTCGCCATGACGCCCGAGACGGAGCTCCTGGTCTTGGAAGAGACCGCCGCGGCGGCCAAGGAGTTCGTCGAAGCCATCGACCGCGCGTACGAGGATGCGGTCGATGCGGGCCTCGAGCATCTCTATGCGGAAACGCTCGTCGACGTGACGGCGTCGACCCTGGTCCGCCTCTGGGGACCCTTCCATGCCCGCAAGGCGATCGGCGACCAGTGGATAGCCTTCAACGCCGGCCGGGAGGTGGTCGTGCATCCCTCCGAACCGGAAGAGGCTCCGTCGCAGGCATGCGAGCCTCGCCGACCGGAGTTCCGGGCCGAGACCGGCCCTCCCCTTCCCGCTCCCAGGACCGCCGGCGACAGGCACGTCGACATGCGGGTCGAGGCCGAGGTGGACGCCGGAGCCGGAGCCTTCGCCGTCGCGATCGAGATCACCGAAAAGGGGGGGCGGCGGGAACGCCGCGACATCGTCGCTCCTTGTGGCGAGGCATCGGTCAGGAAGGCGGTGCTGACCGCGGCCATAGAAGGAATCAGGGCGGCGTGCGAATGCGCCGGTACGCTGGTCGTCCGGCTCTCGTCTTCCGCAGCCTTCCTTCAGGCGGGGATGGCCCCCCCGGAACGCCGCTCCTCGACGTCCAGGCTGCCTTCGGAGGAGACCGCGTGGCTCCTTCTCGAGTCCTACGCCGCCGTACACCGCATAGAGTGGCGCCACGCCGCCGGCGGCCTCTCGGACGATCTCGCCGAACGATGCGATCGCCTCATCAGGCGTCAGATGTCGAGGTGAGACTTGACCTTTCGTTCCTTAGGCGGAAGGTTGCAAGGAACGACTTCCATATGTTCCTTCGATGCACCCGACTAGGCGCTTGTTCCTTGCTGCGGCGGCGGCAGCCGCGATGCCTTTCCGAGCTCGTTCCGACTCGGTCCATCCGATCGCGGCGCGACTTGCCCGCGAGCTGGAGAAGGTTTCGGATTGCACCTCCCGGTCCGCCATCCGCGGGACGCTGGCGCGGCTCGGCAAACTCGCCCTCCCCTCCTCCGGCAGAGTTCTGGTGGTCAACGTCGCCGGCCGCTTCCTCGCTGCATACCGCGACGGCGACCCCGAACTGGAGAGCCGGGTGGTCGTCGGGCGCGAGGGCTGGCACACGCCGGATCTCGTCACGTCCGTCGCTTCGGTGACCCTCAACCCCACCTGGACGGTTCCGGAGAGCATCGTCCGGGATGAAGGGTGGCGCACCGCCATCTCCTCCGATCCCACCTGGGCGGATCGCAACGGCTTCGACGTCGTCCTCGACGGTCGGCGCATCGCCCCGGATGGCGCAGTTCCCGTGCAGCTCGCCAAGGCGACGCTGGTTCAGAGGGCGGGCGCAGACAACGCGCTCGGCCGCATGAAGATTTCGATGCGCAACGCCGGCTCGATCTACCTGCACGACACAAACGCCCCCGAGACCTTCGGAGACCCGGAGGAGCCGGGCTCCCATGGCTGCGTGCGCGTCGAGCTCGCGCTCGAACTCGCCGCATGGGTCCTGGACGCACGGAACGGAGAGGTCCCGGATCTGGTGGCGACGGGCGCGACCGTCGTGCGTACGGCGGTCGCGCCCGTCGCCGTCGTCTTCGGCTACTTCACCGCGTGGCCGGATGCGGACGGTCGTATCGTCTACTACCCGGACGACTACCGCCGCGACGCATCGCGGTGTGAGCTTGAGGACGCTGGACGTTGAAGGCGGGAAGCCCTGTCGCGCCGCGGACGCTGCGCCGTATCGCCGACTCGTTCGGCGCCATGCTCGTCGTGATCTTCGGGATCGGAACGCTCGTGTGCTGGGGCCAGCATGCACGACATATGGGGATCGCGGGCAGACCCGCGATCTCTCTCGAAACGCTGCCGCTTCTCCTGGCGGACGGAGCACTGCCGTTGCGCCTTCCACACTGGCTGGCTGCCTGGGCGTGGTTCGTCGGAGCGTGCGGGTGCGCGGTGCTGACCGCGGCGGGAATGCGATGGGCCTTCGTGCGGATCTGCGGGCATCTCGCGGCCCGCGCCCGCTGAACGAGGCCGCCGGCGGAATCGTCTCCGGGTGCCCTGCCCTACCCCGCCGGGGTCGGCGTTCGAATCGGCGGGACCGGGGACGCCCCGATCAGAAGGACCATCCGAACTGCCCGCGGCGGTCGGCTTCAACGGGAACGATGGGTGGCGGCGTAGCCGTCTCGGGCGTTGCCACGGCCTCGAGCCAATTGCGGTAGCGCAGGTCCCCCTCCCCTTCGAGCCTGCCCTTGGCCAGCGTCATCCACCTGGAGTCGTCTCCCGTGAAAGGCCTCTCGAACGCGACGCCCGCGAGGTCGGCGATCTCGTCCGCCGCCAGCTCGCCGGCCGCGGCGACGATCCCCGCGTGGGTCATGCCGCCGTGCTCGACGATCGCCCGCGCGGCGAACTCCCGGATGCGAGGGTCCCGGAAGCGTCCGAACGCGGCCGCCCGCTCCTCCCAGGTCTCGAGACGGCGAAACTCCCGCATTCGGTCCTTCTCGCTCCAATCGACGAAGCCGTCGTAGATCCTCTCCTCGGCGGACGGGTCGGCCGGCTGGCTCCATGGATCGGCATCGGCCACGCGGGAGGCGAGGACGCGCCTGAATTCCGCCCACCCTCGGTCCGGTTCGGGGACGTCTTCGGGATGGATCCGAAAGGTGTCGGGATGCATCTCGCACAGCACCGCGGCCGCGGCGGCGGAAAGCACGATCGGCATGCGGTTCGTTCTGCATCGGACGAGAGGGCTCTCGCGCCAGTCGTCGAGATCGAGAGCCCATGGGCCCACCCGCATGCTTTCGGCGAGCTGCGAAGTCTTCAGGTGCACGAGCAGGCGGCCGACTTTCGCCACGGGCAGGACCGGCTCCAGGACGGGCGAATTCCCGCCGGCTAGCACCCATATCGGCTCGTCCCGCGCCAGCGCCGCCTCGAACACGCGCTCCGCTTCGTATCGGTCGGATGCCCGAAGGCAGGTCTCCCAGGCGGCGGGTACCGCCGTCCGGAGGCGTCGGGCCAACGCGAGCGTAGCCCTGGCGTCCTCCAGCGCCTCGTGCGCGTTGAGCCCGATCCCGTTCGCCGGCGCGATCTTCTCGAGGCGGAAGGACGGGGTGCCGGCATCGTCCCTGCCGGCCCTGAAGGATTCGGGATCCAACGCGTGGGCGAGACGGGCGGCGGGCAGAAGATCGAAGCGGCGGACGCCCTTCGCCGACGTCGCGTACGGATCGAGGAGGTTACGGAAGAACGTGGTCCGCACGATCTCCTCGTCGAACGACAGGATGTTGTACCCGAGAACGACGAGGGGCCGACCAGGCTTCGGGCTGAGGATCCCGTGGATGCTGGCGGCGGCCGCGAATTCATCCAATCTGTCAGACGCTTCCAGGGCGTAGGGATCCAGCTTGTTGGTGCTGAGGGCCCCGTAAGCAGGTATGCAGTATGACAGCCGCCTGATTCGGACCGTGCGGGTGCCGGTCTCCACGAGGTCCGCCAAGTTGGACGTCACCGCTGCAAAATCGAAGATCTGGCCATGGCGGACGTCGGTATCCGACGTCTCCGTATCCCAGCAGATTACGTCGCAGTTCGAGGTAGCGGCCACCGGACCGTCTCCGTCAGAAGAACGGTCAAGGTTCGCCGCGGTCCGTGCAAGGGTCAACGGCGGCGCGCGTTTACTCCCTGGAATCGAGAGGAACAGAGTTCATGGCGGCTAACGTGCCGGCGATCGTCGTCGGTTGGGAGGGCGACGAGGGTCTCCGGGTCAGACTCATCGAGCCGCTTGCCGGCTTGGATACCGAGACGGAGTTGCTCGCCCGTCCGGCGACCCCGAAGCGCGGTCAGAGCGACGTCGAGATCCAGAAGAAGCGTCACGGGCTCCGCATCGGAGGTGTCGTGGTTCTCCTCAAGGCGGCCGAAGCGGTGGGAGGCTTGGTCTGGCGCGGGATCGACACACTGCGCGAGAAGCCCGACGTGCACGACGTCCGCATCTTCCGGCGCACCCCGGTCACGATCTTTCCTCCCCGCGAAGGCACCGCGCTCGTGGAACGCGCCGCGATTCTGCTCGCTTCGTCGGCGGTCTCCTTCACGGGGATCACGATGAGCTACCAAGCGATCAGCCTCGCCTTGGAGGAAGGCTTCCTCTACGGCCGCTGCGGCCTCCTCCTCCGCGGGCCCGACCGCAAGGGCAACGTGCTCCACCACTTCATGCCTCCTCCCGAGGAGGCATCGGTCCAGGCCGTGATGAGGGTCCTTGCCAGGCAGAGGCTGGAGAACCTGTACAGGCACGCCCGGCATGCCGGCGGGGCCTGGAAGGCCATCCCCTACGTAGAGATGAAGACGGACCGGTTGAGGGCGAACCGCATGTCCGCCGATCGGCTCAACGTGCCCTACGTTCTTCCGGATGGCTCTCCCGGGTTCAAGCTCGCCACGGTCGCCATCCGGTACGACGACCCGGAATGGCTTCTCTCCGACGCCACCCCTCTCGACGTCGATGCGGCAGTCTTCGGCATGGACGCCCCCGAGGAAACCATCGGGCTGACGTCCGTCGCCTCCTGAGCCGGACAGCCACATCGGATCGCGTCGCCGTGAACGGCACTGGACAGCTGTCCAGTCTTCGACCGCGGCCTTTCGTACGCCTGCCGGCCCCGATCGGCGGTCCCACCACCTGAACCCGGTGGGACCGCGATCCCCACTCCATAAGTTCGCTAGCGACGAAGGCGGAAACGGCCGGCTCTCAAGTCGGACGATGCCGCATGCGAGGCACGTCCGTGCGATGCCGGGGCCATCTCGAAATAACGCACCCTCCCCTCTTCGACAGGGCCGAAGGCTGCCCGTGCCTGCCAGCGGTCCCAGCCCCGGTTCAGGCTTGGCGAGATGGGCGTATCGGTCGGCCCGTGAACACTGCCAATCCCGCGAGGCCGCTTCCTTGTAGAGGATCCGTCACCGGCATGAGGACGAACTCGGCCGGACACGGCAGATCCATACCGGAGCCTTCGACTGGACAGCTGTCCAGTCGAGGACCTCGGCCGATCCGTGCGCGGTCCGAGCGAGGCTGGACAGCTGTCCAGTCGAGGGCCTCGGCCGATCCGTGCGCGGCCTGAGCCAAGCTGGACAGCTGTCCAGCTTGGCCGGAGGCGATTGGCGGTCCCGACCACCGTTCCCGCCCCACGTCTTGCGACATGGGAGATGCAGGATAGCGATCGTCCCGAATTTCTTTCGGGGTAATAATTTTAGGCGTTAGGAATTTGTTAACCACCCGAGCCGATGTTCATTCACGCCGAAAGTGGGCTTTTGGGCCGATTCGGCGTGAATGGGGATCATTCGATGGAAACCGTCTCAGCCCAGGGTGCGGAGCATAATCTTGCCGGCAGCCAGGATGCCGGCGTCCTTGCAGCTGCAGGTACGACGCTGCTTGAGGAACAGACGCTCGACGCACTCTTCGCCGGACAGGCCTCGCAACTGACGCAGCGTATGAAGCTGCACCGCCAGAAGCTCTACAAGCCGGGAACGGCGAAGAGTTTGCGGACCTTCTCGCCGGGCGAGGTGGCCCAGTTCGTCGGGGTCGATCCCAGCTACTTGCGCAAGCTCGATATCGACGGGCCGATGCCCAAGCCGGCGACGGACAAGCTGGGCCGTCGGCAGTACACCGTTGCGGAGATGAATCAGATCCGGACCTTCCTCGACCAGAGGGAGCGGGGCGGGCGCCGGTACGTGCGCCACAGGAGGGCCGGCGAGAAGCTCCAGGTTCTGAGCGTCATCAACTTCAAGGGGGGCAGCGGCAAGACCACGACGGCTTCCCACCTCGCGCAGTACCTCGCGCTCAGAGGCTATCGGGTTCTCGGGCTAGACCTCGATCCGCAAGCCTCGTTCACCGCACTTCATGGCCTCCAGCCCGAGCTCGACGTGGGAGAAGATGCGTCCCTCTTCAGCGCGATCCGCTATGGTCAAGAGCGGCGCGAGATGGCCGATCTGGTGCTGAAGACCTACTTCGAAGGCTTGGACATCGTACCCGGCAACATCGACATCCAGGATTTCGAGCACGACGTCCCGAAGGAACTCATGGCACGCCAGAGCGGCCGCCAGACCGGGGAAGCTCAGTTCTACCTGCGTCTGAAGAGGGCGATCGATCAGGTCGAGAGCGACTACGATCTCGTGGTCATCGATTGCCCGCCGCAGATGGGCTACCTGACCATGGCCGCCCTCGCGGCATCGACTTCCCTGATCATCACAATCCATCCAGCAATGGTGGACGTGATGTCGATGTCCCAGTTCCTCCACATGACGGCGGACTACATGCGCGTCATCGCGGACCGCGGCGTCAAGCTGCAGCTGAACTTCGCACGCTATCTGGTCACGCGCTTCGAGCCCGGGGATGCGCCCCAAGCCGACATGGTCAAGATGCTGCGCACCCTCTTCGGCGACCACGTACTTCAGAACCCGGTGCTGAAGAGTACCGCGGTGGCGGACGCCTACCTCTCCAAGCAGACCCTCTACGAGGTGGGGCGCGAAGCCTTCACGCGGTCGACCTACGATCGGGCCATGGACAGCTTCACGTCCGTCAACAGCGAGATCGAAGGTCTGGTCAAGGCCGTGTGGGGGAGGAGCTGATGAGCCGCGCCCGCCGAGGCCTCCTCGACGTCGACGAGAGCCTCGTCCTACCGGACGAGAGCGTCGGCTTCGACGAGCCTTCCGCTGCCGTCGTCGATCGCCAGCCACGCCGGGTAGGGGCGGTGAGGGACATGGACGTGTCGATCGGCATCCTCGAACGCGAGGCAGCCGAACTCGAACACGTGAAGGCGCTCCTCGCCTCCGGCGGCACGATCGTCGAGCTGGACACCGAACTCGTGGATCCCTCGGCGTTCCGCGAGCGGCTGGATTACGATGTGTCGGATCTCGCGAAGGCGATTCTGGCGCGGGGGCAGCTCGTCCCGATCCTCGTCCGACCTCACCCCGGAGTGAACGGCCGCTACCAGATCGCCTACGGCAACCGCCGCCACGCCGTCTGCCACGAGTTGAGACGGCCGGTCCGAGCCGTGGTGATGGACCTCAGCGACGCCGAGATGGTCGTCGCCCAGGGACAGGAGAACGCCGCCCGTAAGGATCTCACCTTCATCGAGCAGGCTCGTTTCGTCGCCAACCTTCGCAAGGTCCACCCCGCCATCGAGGTGCAGCGCGAACTCGGCATCGACGAGTCCCTCATGCACAAGATGGTCGGCGTCGTCAGCGCTCTGCCGGAGGCGCTCATCCAGTCGATCGGCCGGGCCGACCGGATCGGGCGTCCTCGTTGGATGAAGCTGTCGGAAGCCGTCGCGAAACTCAGGAAGGCCGGCACCACCGATGAGGAGATCGTTGCCGAGGGTCAGGCCGCCATCGAGGCCGCGAGGGTCAAGACCGACGAGCTCAAACCCCATATGCGGTTCGAGGCCGTCTTCGAGGTCTTCGTCGACGTCAACACGAAGGAAGTCCTCGAACTGAGCGTCGACGGTGGCGAACGTCTCGGCAAGGTCGTGAAAACGGCGACCGGTGCGAACCTCAAGCTCAATGACCACGGCTTCCTCGAGCACTTGCTGGAGATGCTGCCGGAACTTCACCGTCGCTATCGCGCAGGGCGCGACGCGCCCGTAGCCGCAGACCCGGCGCCCGGCGAATAGGGGCGGCAGCGGGTGACGGTAGATCGGCCGGCGTTCGGTATCGGATGAGAGGCGGCCTCAGGCTGGACAGCTGTCCAGCCTCGCGCCCACCCGGGGCCGGATGAGCGGCTGACTCAGACTGGACAGCTGTCCAGCCCCGCGCGCACCCGGGGCCGGATGGGCGGCTGCCTCAGACTGGACAGCTGTCCAGCCTCGCGCCCACCCGGGGCCGGATGAGCGGCTGCCTCGGACTGGACAGCTGTCCAGTGGACTGCGGAGGACCTCTTGCGGGACTCGACGCTGCCCGGGGCAGGGCGGCTGTCGGCGCGACCATCGAGACACCGATCAGCGCCAGGAGTGCGGATGCGGCTGATCCCTCCGGGTAGGGATCGGCGAAGCCAAGCTGGACAGCTGTCCAGCCCGCGACGGCGGCTGCATCAGCGGATTGAGTCGAGTTCCCAGCGGCGAGTGAACATAGCCGCGCATATCCGCGTGGGCGCGCCGTCGACGACCCCATCCACGTGATGGACCTCTCGGCTGACGCTGTCGGGACGTTCTCCGGGGTAGCGGGTCTCGAGATACGCCTTCCCATCGTGCAGGAGCCAGCGCTTGGCGAGCCCCCCACATTCTCCGTTGAGGAAGCGCTCTCCGCGCGGGATCCGTTGAAGGCTCGCCAGGAGCTGGCCGTAGGGATCTGAACCCGGTTTGTCGATCGCCGCCGCGGTCTCGAAATATGAGATGTCGCAACCTCTCCCCGCCCCTGATGAGATCTCGAGCCGGTAGAGGTCGACCTCTCTTCCCATGTTGGCGAAGTCCACCGCGAGCTTTCCGGTCACCGCGGTTTCGGGACGGCCGGCGTTGGGAACGCCTGCCCCATCGGCTTCCAGAGACCGAATCTCCAGACTCGCAGCCTTGCCGGATTCGATCGCGTCGCACGTCGCTTCGAAGCCGGGGGTCGTCGCCACGAGCAGGCTCTCGACCTTGGTCAGGAAGGAGCATCCGGCGTGCAACCGGCCGTCGGACCCGACGTAGGACAGGCGCTTCAGATATCCGGCCGCCTCCTCTACGAACCCGAGCAGGAAGGCCCTTCCCCGGAAGGGCAGCCAGCGCTGGCCGAAATCGGGACCGACGTCGTCCGCATCCTCCCACTGCAAGGGCCGATCGGCGTCGTCGGCGGCCTCCCAGGCCTCGCCTCCCATCGTGCCGAGAGCGGAGGTGCCAGTCAGGCGCTCGAAACGCCCGTCTCCGTCCACGTCGAGGACTCCATCCCGGATGGTGAAGTCCCGGATCCTTTCCGGAGGGATGGCTGCCGCATAGCGGCACGCCTCAGCCGCCCAGGCGGGAGTTTCAGGTCCGTCGGGCGGAGCTTCGGCTGCGGCTGGCAGAGCCAGCAGAAGCATGCAACCCCCGGCCAGGATACGCGACATTCGACACATGTGGCTCGGTTCTTTCGCCCGCATCCCAGGATAGGGGGACCCGCTTAAGGGCGGATGGGAGCGAAACGCGGGATTCGACGAACCCCGAAAGGAAAGCGGTCACGCCCCGGACACTGGACAGCTGTCCAGCCGGCCGTGGGCCTGCCCTCCACCGATCAGGCCTCGGGAGCGTATTCGGGCCGGTTCACGTACTGCGTGAGGCGTTCGACGAGGTCGGGCCTCGCGTCGAGCTTTTCGATCCAGTCGATCCGCTGGCGCGGCGGTTCGTGCGCGACGGCTTGGCGAAGCGGATCCCGTACGGAGGGGGGCAGCAGATTGACGATCTGATCGACCATCACCTCCCAGGGCTCCCGGTCGGGATCGTCGAACAAGGACGGGTCGACGCGCTCGCACGCGACCTCGATCGCCGCCGAGAGCCTGGGATCGAGCAGGGGCGGGAAGCTGGCTTCGACCCATGCGCGGCCCTTCGACGTCAGCTTGAGATCGGCGTCCGCCAGACCACGCTCCATGAAGGTCGCGACGTGCCGGGGCCAAGTCGACGGACGGCCGAGGCCCGCAGCGACGATCGCCTCCAGGAGAACGGTGTCCGGTCGTCTGCGCTCGATGCCGGACCCCGCCCAGACCTCCTGGCCGGGGTAGGCGGGGCCGTGCTCGCGGTGCCACGATACGGAGGCCCCGCTGCGATCCGGGCGCAGGCCGGCGACGAAGTCCGCGATCTCGCCCGGGATGCCCTGCGCCCGCAGAAAGGGAGCGAGATCCTGGGCGAACGCCGTCTCACGCCGATGCTCCATGCCGGCCTTCACGAGGTCGGCGGCCACCAGCGTGCGGACGCCTTCGTCCTGTCCGAGACGGGCCGGGTTGAGACGCGGGTCGACCGGACCGATGGGGTGGGGCGCCTCGTGGGTCTCGTCCTCGCCCCGCGGAGCGTAGTTCTCGGTCTTGACCGCGTTCCAGCCGCTCTTGCGGAAAATGCCGGCGATCTGTTTGGCGGTCTCGGGCGTCATGCCCCGCGAGCCCGCGCGGGGATAGGACATGCGGCCGCCCTCGTAGCTTCGCTGCAGACTCGCGGCCGCTTCGGTCGGCGAGAGGTCGAGCCGGTCGCCCGCCCTTACGAGGATGTCCCCGGTATGCGAGGGTCTGGTCGGATGGAGGACTGGGCTGCCCCGGGATCCGAGCGGCGGCAGTGCGAGCTTCGCGAGCCTTTCGGCAGTGCGCGGATCCAGGGGAGGGGCGAGATCGAACTCGGCGAGCCATGGCCTGCCGCGATCCTTGGACGGGGCTGCAAGTCTCACCTTCGTCGTCGAGGGCTGGGTCGAGGCCACGAGCCCCAGAATGGCCGTCGAGACCCGGCCGGCCGGCACCTCGGGCGATCCGAAGACGCTGCCGATCAGGCGGTCGACGATACCTCTGGCGCGACCCGGAACCGCCGCCGCCTTCTCCACCGGACCGGCGCCCGCGATGGCCTCGCGGATCGAGGCGTGGTCCATGGACCTCAGACGGACGCGGGCAGGGGAGGGGTGTATGTCGCGGGTCGCTTCGTAGACGTCCCAGGCGATCACGTCGCCTTCCTGGTCGGCGTCGGTCGCGATGTAGAGGTTGTCGGCGGCACGCGCCATGTCGCGCAGGCGCATGAAGACCTCGGGATTGGCCGGGACCCGCATGAACTCCCGCATGCGCGCGTCGATGCCGAGGGGCCGCAGCTTGCCCGGCATGGCCATGAAGTGACCTCGCGTGGCCTGGACCTTCGCGTCGATCCGCAGTTCCCGGAGGATGCCCTCCAGGAGCTGGGCCTTGAACGGTGCCTCGATGACGAAGAGGTCTGCCACGAATCGCTCCTCAGGCGTTCGGCCGGATGAGCGACTGGATCATCCTCGTGACGGCCTCGACGAGTTCCCTGATCCCCTCCGCCATCTTGGCGAGGCGCTTCTCGAGCGTCCGGTCGGAGGGCACGCCGGGCTCGGCGACGGGCTTCGGGGCTTCCCTGGCGATGCGCTCGAACGCCTTGACGACATCCGCGGTGCCGCCGGCGTCGAGCTTGTCGGGGAAGGTCCGCTGCAGGAGTTCGAAGTCCGTCCCGAACTTGGCCGCGGTCTTCTCGAGTTTGCCGGCGGTCTCGTACATGGCGTTCCGAGCGGCTGCCACGCGCGGATCGCGGGCGGCGGCCTCCGCGTCCTCCTTGGCGCCCACGACGTTGCCCTCCGCGACGAAGGCCTGCGCCGCATCGCGCTGCATGCCGCCCGCGACGAGGCGCTCGATCCTGTCGAGGTAACGGCGACCGGGCTCGGTCGAGCCGAAGGCGTCGTTGTAGGACCGTACGGCTCCCCCGAGCTCGGCCTGCCTGGTCGCGACCTCGGCAGCGGTGCGGACGAAGCCGCGCTGCTTGAGCCGAAAGTAGTTCTCCCCGACGAAACCGGTCTGCAGGAAGACCTCGCGCGCCTGGAAGTCCGCCTGCCGACGGTCGAGCTTGTTGCGGGCGCCGAAGACCATGTGGGCGATGGCCGCGAGGCCGGTGGCCGGTCCGGCAGCCTCGATGCGTTTGCGGTCGGCATCGAGACGCCTGCGCTCGGCCTCCAGCCGTTCCCGTTCCTGACGGAGCTTCGAGCGAAGCTCCTCGCGCTCCTCGCCGCCGAGGCTGTCCAAGAGCCGTCGCTGGTCTGCCGAGAGCGGCAGGTCGTCCGAAGCGTCCGGAGCCTGGGCGTCCGCCAGGGCAGGGGAGGGGGGTGCGGAATCGGCGGGTGCGGTTGACTGCGCCGTGCCGGTGGACGGCGGCTGGATGCGGGGGGAGGGGGGCTGGGGCAGAACCGGAGCGGCAGCAGGAAGCGTGGCCTCGGCCTGCTCCGCGAACGCCTCGCCGAGGCGGGCCTCCAGAGAGGCGGCCGCCGGATCGGCAAGACTCATGACGGCGCCGCCGGCATCGTCGGGGCGAGCGGGGGCTAGCGAAGGAGCGAACTCGATCTCGCCGTCGTTCGACCCCTCCCCAGGCGCGACGCCCGTTCTTTCGAAGGCCGGTGGCACGGTCGCGAGCGATGGGAGTGGGGCCTCGAAAGGCTCCTCCACGTAGTCGTCCTGGGCCTCGTCCGCGAGGGCGTTGCTTTTGCCGAAGCCCATGGCGCCGTTCCTTCGTTAGCGGATCACGCGCGACCTTCCGGTCGCCTGCTCCTGCTGGATAGACAGCATCGTCGCAAGAGTCGCGTTGGTCTTCTCGAGCTGCGACCAGATCTCGAAGTTCTGATAGGCCATCCATTGTACGGCGAGGCCCATGTCCTTGATCGCCTGCCCCGCGGAGGACCCCTGGGTGGCGACGTTCTGCGTCGTGTCGAAGAAGAACCCCTTCGACCGCAGTTCGAAGTAGTCGAGCCAGGACACGCCGTTCTTGAAATCGGTGTTGCCGTAGCCGACGACGCGCTTGGCCGTCTCCTTCGCCCAAGTCTCGATGTTCCCGCCCGTGCCGTTCGCTTGGCCGCCGTAGTTGCCCTCGCGCCGCGCGAGCTGCTCGGACAGGATGGCCGCGGGCACGGAGTCGCGCGCGGCGGCTTCCATGCGCGCGGCCGCCGCCTCGCGGCCGGCCTGCGAGCGGGCTGCGTTCTCCGGCAGGCCGCCGAGCGGAACGGGGGCGACGGCGTTGATGATGTAGGCCCTGGCGGCTTCCGACCGTTCCTTCGACAACGTGCGGGAGGTTCCATCCTCCGAGTACCAGAGGGATTCGGCGATGTTCTGGTTGGCGTCGGCCATCTGCGAGTTGCCGCCGGATTGGCAGAGCCCCGAGCTGACGTCCATCGGCGAGGCGAACTTCGAGCAGTGCAGGTCGATGCGGGCCTTGATGCCCATATCCGTGCCCTGCGCGCTGGGCATGCCGTTGCGGCCGAGGTTGAAGTCCTTGATGTCCCGGGCCTGCGCTGCGACCGCCTGGGTGAGCTTGGCGCCGAGCGTCCCGCCCGCAGCCGACGTGATCACGTTGCAGCTGGAGGCTCCCGAAGCCGCCTCGCGGATCGCGTCGAGCCGCGCCTTCTCGATGTTGCCAACGACCGCCCGGTCGTCCTGCACGTCAGCCATGTTCGCGCGGGCCGTGGACTGTTCGCGCAGGTTGCCCGTCAGCTGGCCGGTGCCGAGGCGCATCGCCTCGATGATGGCCAGCTGCATCGCGTTGATCTGCTTCGTGAAGCTGTCGATGATCTGGTCCCGGTTCCCGTCGGCGTTCTGATGGTCGTAGAACTGGACGCAGCAGCGGGCCTGGGCGCGTGCGGGCCCGACGTCCATGGAGGCGGCCGCGGCCAGGAGGCCGAGGATCGTCAGGGTGAGGTGCTTTCTCATCGCGTCAGCCTCTCGATCAGCGTCCGAACAGGACGGCGTAGCCGCCGTTCGAACCGTAGCCCGTGCCGCCGTAGCCTGGACCGCCGAAGCCCGAACCTCCGGCCGCGCCCGCGAGGCTCTGGATGTTGATCCCCCCGATGCCGCCGCCGTTCAGGCCGCCGCCCATGGAGTTCAGGAACGCGCCGGGGTAGAACCCGCCCATGCTCGCGGTGCCGAACACGGCCCGGTTGATGGTCTGGTTGACCTGTCCGATGGCGGCCAGTGCGGGCCCGCAGGTCATGTTCTGGACTTGGTTCATCAGGCTCTGCATCGTCGGCGGCCGGAACAGGTTGTCGAGCACGCGTGCCTGCGAGAACAGGTTCGAGAGGCATGAGAGGCCGCCCATGCTTCCTCCGCCCTGGAACGGCCTCTTGTTGCCGACCTCGCTCTCGTAGGAGGGCTGGGCGCCCTTCCCGTCCTTGCGGGTGAACCCCATGTCGGAGCGCGCGATCTGATCCATGTCCTCGACGTATTTCGAGGAGGCCTGGACCATCATCTGCGACACCCTCGAGTCGCAGCCTGGCGGGGAATCCCCGTCCGCGTTCATCGCCGAGGTTCCCGACGCGCCGGGCGCCGCGGTTTCCGCCGCCGCGGCGACCGCGGCGATTCCGCCCGTCCGGCCCGTGACCGAGCCGATGTCCGTGCCGGAGACCGAGTCCATCGCGGTCTTCACGACCGACGCGAGACCTGGATCCATCGTCGCGCCCCGCATGACCCGGTCCATCTCGAGCGGACCGATGACGCGGGCACCCGCGACGAGCGCGGCGGCGTCGACTCTCGTTCCGGAGAAGGTGGAGCCGAGCAGTCCGTCCGTCCCCAGGGCTTTGAGGGCGCTCCAGGTCGGCGCCACGGCGGCGTTCTCGGCGCTCGCGCCTCTGCAGGCGACGCTGGCGCAGAGCCGCGTGCCGAAATCGTCCGCGGCGGCCGGCACGATGGCCTGAACCGCCCCGAAGACGACGATCGCCAGGGAATGCCTCATCCTACCTCCTCGGCCCGTCCGCGACGTAGCGGCGCCCGTCGAAGGCGTAGGCGACGCTTCCGCCCGTGCTCTCGAGCACCATCGCGCGCACGCCTTCGCGGCCCGATCCCATGACCCAGACGTCCCCGCTGGCGAACCCTTCGAGGACGATCCCTTCCCGTCCGTCCCTGCGCACGACTCCGCGGATGGGACAGCCGACCAGTCCGCAGGCCGCGCCGCCCTCCAGGCGGTATACGGGCTGGGCGCCGTTCCGCCCGTCGAGGTCGGCCGTCCCCGCCAGGACCTGCAGGTCGGCCTTGGCGTCGAGAAGGCGCACGGCGCCGGGGCCCCAGAGCGCGGCGATCTCGCGCGCCTTCGCGCCCGTGGCGGCGGCGAAGCGGATCCGGGTGGCTCCCGAAGCCTTCGCGTCGATGCGGTAGCTCCCGGATTGCAGGCTGCGGACCTCGTCCTCGTCGACGACGAGAGAGCGCTCCCCGCGCCCGTTCGCGTCACCGAGCGACAGCGTGCGCGCGGGAACGTCGAGCACGCGGCGCCATTCGCGGCCATCGTGGCGGAAGACCGCAGTGCGGCAGTGCAGGCGGGAGCGGTCGCAGGTCGAGGCATGCGTGATCCGGACCACGACTTCCGCGACGCCGTTGCCGTCGACGTCCACCATCGCCGTCTCGACCCGGGCGCCGACGGCGGCGCCGATCTCGCGGGACATCAGGACCTCCGCGGTCGGGCGTTCCCGGGACGTCCGGTCGTCCTTGAGCGCGATCGGCTCGGGGGCGCCGAGCGCGGCCTGTGCCGCCAGGAGCGCGGGCAGAGCGAGAAGTGCCGCGGGGAGTCTCACCGGAGCAGATCCCGGTAGCCGCCGGTCGCCGACCCCGTTCCTCCGTAGCCGCCTCCAAGGCCGCTGTACTGGAGCATGTTGACGGACGAGAGACCGCCGTCGCCGGGTCCGGTGCCCATGCGCAGGTTCAGGCCCCCGCCGGTGATGCCGCTCATGCTGCCTCCCGAAAGGAGCGATCCGATCCCGCCCCCCCCGCCGGCGACGCCGCCCAGGATGTTGCCGATCCCGCCGCCGCCGCCGCCGACCTGCCCCATGAAGGAGCCGAGTGCTTGATTGATGTATTGGGACCCCGCTTGGCAGGCCATGGTCATCACGGACTGCAGCAGCGACTGCATGGAAGGCGGCTGGAAGAAGATGTCGAGATTCTGGTTGCCGAGGGAGAAGAGCTTCTCCATGCAGCTCATGTCCTTGAAGCTCCCGCTCCGTCGGGAGAACATGGAATCGGCCATGGCGGCGCGCGATTGGATGTACGAACGGCGGGCCTGATCCTGCGCCTGCCGGACGGAGGCGTCGCATCCGCCTTCGCCGAGGGCGGGACCGGCGAGAAGGCTCAGGACGAGGGCGAGGGCGGCGATCTTCCTCACGGCGTTCCTCCTGCGGGGGCGGGCGCTTCGACGATGTCCTGGGCGGCGCGGGACACGATCCTCACGTTCTCGACGTCGCCGATCAGCCTGACCGTGAGGGCGGCGAGCGGCCCCTGCATCGCCCGGATGTCGTCGACGAAGAGATCGACGACGTCGTTGGCCCCCGATCCGTCCTCGCCTTCCTCGTCCTTCTCGAAGATGCGGGCCCAGGCCGAGGGGCGGTCAGGGATGGACCGCTGAGCGGCCCAGGCCAGAAAGCGGAGACGTCGCGCGCGCCCCATTTCGCGGAAGAGGTCGGCCTCCGCGGCGACGAGGCGGTGGGCGTCCTCGATGCGGGTGGCCGCGATCTTCTCCGACAGGGCGGTGTAGTCGACGGATCCGCTGCGGAAGTCTTCGGTCAACGCCGAGCGAACGAAGTCCGGCCTGGTCTCGAACCAGTGCGCCATTTCCTTGTCGCCGAGAAGCAGGGCGCTCATGGATTCTCCCGGGGCCCTCGATCCTTTCGTGGGCCCGTGCCATCCTGGATGACGACCATGCAAATGGCCATCCGTCAACCCTTCGCGAAGGAATGAACCGTGCGCACACAGACCCTCAGCGTCCTGCCGGCGAGCGGCACGACGCTCATCGACGGAGCGCTTCCCGCCGACGCCCACGACGTCGCGGCCGTCCGCCTGAAGAGCCCCGGCATGGCGGCGGCCTTCACGCCGGCCCCGGCGCCGGGCGCCGCGCCGTCCGCCGCCCCCCAGGGGGTGGAGCCCACGATCGAGCCGGCGCCGGACTTCGTACCGCGACCGACCCGCATGTGATCCGGGATCCGTTCCTTCATTCAATGTTGACACGCCGCCGCCGAGGGCGTCATGTGTCCCCACCGCTCCGGGAAGGAACGGATCCGCCCAGGCTGGCCCGTCGCGGATCCGGCGAGTTCTTCGCGGGACACCGGAAATCCGCGCCGGCGCGCCGGCGCGACGACCTGGATCGACCGATCTCGAAGGAGTAGATCATGAACGCACACAGCATGCCGAAGGCAGGGGACGTGTCGTCCTCGGAGGGCGTCGCCGCCGACGAACTGAAACAGTTCATCGAACGCATCGAGCGTCTGGAGGAAGAGAAGGCAGGCCTTCAAGGCGACATCAAGGACGTGTTCGCCGAGTTGAAGGGCCGCGGCTTCGATTCGAAGGCGGTGCGTCAGATCCTGCGGATCCGCAAGAAGGATCACGCCGAGCGCCAGGAAGAAGAAGCGATCCTCGAGCTTTACATGCAGGCTCTCGGAATGAGCTGAACACGAAACGAGATGCGACCCAAAGTCCAAGAGGGCGGACGTCGATGCGACGTCCGCCCTCTTGGTTTCGAGCAGGCGTCAGGCGCGGATCTTCTTGAACGGCAGCGTCAGGATCGGGCGGCCTTCCGCGACCACGCGGCCGTCTGCGACGGGCAGGGAAACGAGCTCGATCCGGCCGTCCGGAAGTTCCTTGATGGCCTCGTAGACGACGAGATCCAACGGGATGAAGAGCCGGATCTGGCGGGGCGACATCTCCTTCGCGTTCCCGATCCGCGCGTCCTTCGCCGAGAGGGCGATCCATTCGCGCCCCTCGATGCCCGCCAGGAGCGCCGCGGACGTCCACGGCATGGCGCGCATCGGCTCCGCGTCGCGCTCGACGACCCCGAGCACGGCCATCTTCTTCTGGCGGTCGACGCCTGGCGCGAAGCGGGCTGCGGCCTTCTCGCCGAGCACCACGTCGTCTCCGTGGAACGTGACTGAACCGTCCCGCAGACACCCTGCGACCCAGAGCTCGAAGGGATGGCAGTCCTCGATGCCGTTGGCGGTCGCGATGCGGCCTTCGGGTCCGATGGCTGCCGACTTCATTGGCTTTTCCGCTTGCACTTGTCGAAGGAACAGGGCGAAGTTGCTTCCATTCGTTCCTTCTGGCAAGTCGTCTGGGGAGACCGGAATATGGCCCGCTTCGTACCCGCACGCCCATTGCCCGATCTCGCGGAGGAGATGCGGGAGCCGCTCTTCGCCGCCGAGGACTTCCTGGACGACATCCACGTCGTCGTGCAGCCGCGCGGCGACGATCCCGGCGTGATCCTCCATCCCGAGAGCGGCGTGTTCGCGCTGATCGTGCTGCCGGGCTTGCGGCGTCGCCACGATCCCGTGCGCGAGGTCTGGGTGCGCTCCGACGGCGGCGTCTGCGACGTCGACGCGATCGCCGCGGCCGCGGCCGCGTCCGTGGCGGCCAAGCTCGGCGCGCGCCCGGACTCCGTCGTCGGCATCGTCCACGCGCCGGGCCGCCCCCGCGGCGACGCCGGCCAACGCGTCGTCACCGGTTCGGGCGACGATCTCGGCAACGCCCTCCTGGAAGCGATCGGCCGTCTCTCGGTTCTCCCGATCGGTGATCACGGCGTCCAGGCGGCCATGGATCGTCTGTCCCCGGTTCCGGGCGGATCCCCCTACGTGCCGAACGACATCACGCCGCAGCAGCAGGCATGGCGCGACGAGAGGTCCCTCGAGACCTTCGAGAGGGACCTCTCGCCGGCACCCATTCCGAAGGTCGACGACGAGAGGCTTCTGCGCTTCGCGGCCGCCGTCGTCTCACACGCCACCGGAGGACGTCCGGCACGGATCAGCTCGATCGCGGTCGATCCTGCGGATCTCGCCCATCCGCAGTTCTTCCTGCCCGCCTTCCTGGTCGCGGCCAGCGACATCGCGGCCCCGGTCGTGGCGCGCGCCCGCGGGAAGAGCGGCTTCCGGATCCAGCTGGTCAGCGACGGTGACGAGGCCCTGCTCGGCTACCGCGTGGCCCGTCTTTCCTCGAAATCGCCCCTCGTGCTGATGCTGTCGCTCTCGGAAGCGGTGCGCCGGACGATCTCCGGCGACGAGATCGCCCTCGAGGCGGTCAACAACCTGTTCCGCCGCTTCCTGCGCAGGAACGATCTCGATCACCGCATCGCCGACGACGCCGACGTGCGCGCGGCCACCAACTTCTGAGGGGTCCGCCGTGGGGTTCTCCAACAAGGGCGGCATAGAGGCCGACGCCGACGAGGCGGAGCGCCGGGCGCGCGAGTTCCGCATCAGCCTGCAGCAGTTCCTGAACCAGAACGCCGCGATCTTCTCGGCCATGGCGCGCCGCGGCATCGGCACGGGCGACCGCGACTTCTACGACCATGCGGCACGCATCGGCGAGACCGCCAGGGACGTGGCGATGCTCGTCGTGGCCATGATGGAGGACGTTCCGCCCCAGCGGGCGAGCGAGCAGGCGATCCGGATGATCCGCCCCGACGTCGTCGAGTACGTCGTGGAGCGCTGGCTCGGTTTCGACGCTCCCGTCGACGCGACGCTCGAAGCGCGCGCCATCGTGGCGGTGCTGCGGCTCGCCGACGGCCGCTTCGATTTCAGCCCCTACGGGCGGGGCGCCCAGGCCTCTCCGAACGTCTCCGTCGCGCTGACCTTCGTCGCCGCCTCTTCCCTGATGGCCTGCCAGACGCTCCCCTACGACTTCCGCGCCGCCGACCCCGCGGCTCTGCAGCGGCGCCTGCTCGAGGCCGTCGTGGACGCCGCGCAGGAGAACCTGCCGAGGATGGTCGTGGAGGAGTGCCCCGAAGCGGAGGCGCGGACCGTGCTGCAATCGCTCGTCAAGCACTTCTCCAGGCTCATGCGCGCGGTCTACGAGCGCGAGACCGATCTCATGGTCCAGCGCGCGGCGGCCATGGACGAGGTGGCGCGGCAGCGCTGGTTCGAGACCAGGGATCCCGTGGCCGACATCGTGAAGGACTTCCGCGAGAGGGCGAGCCACCTCGTCGCCATGGGCACGGCCTTGGCGGCGAAGTCGGCCAAGTCGCCGACGGGCGAGCAGCCGCAGGCAGCATGACCATGCCGGACCTCGTCCAGCTCTTCGCCGAGTTCCCGCTTCTCAGCGCGCTCCTGGCCGCCGTCTTCGGCGCCGCCCTGACGTCCTTCGCGGGCCTCGCCGCATGGCGCCTGCCGCACCGCTGGGGGCTCGTGGAGGACGCCGACCCGACGCTGGGCCTCGCCTTCCCGCCGTCCTTCTGCGACGCCTGCTCCAAGCCGCTTCCGCCCCTCGCTTGGCTTCCCGTGGTCGGATGGCTCGCCCAGCGCGGGCGCTGCCCCTGCGGCAGGACGGCGGTCGATCCGGTCTATCCGCTCGCGGAAGCCGCCGTGGGCCTCGCCTCGGCGGTCCTGGTTCTGTCCATGGGCCCGACTCCGGCGACCGCCGCGGTGCTCGCGATCCTGTGGACCGGCGTCGTGGCCGGATGGGTAGACCTCACCACCCAGCAGATCCCCGAATGGGCGAGCCTCGCGCTCTTCTGGGGCGGCCTCCTCGCGTCTCCCCTGGAGCCCGACCTGCAGTTGCGCGTCCAAGGGGCGTTCTTGGCCTTCGCTCTGGTCGGAGGCGTGTTCGCGCTGAGCGGATGGGTCTTCAAGGTCGATGCCATGTCGGGCGGGGACGTCGCGCTGTCGGCTGCCGCGGCCGCGTGGTTCGGTCCCATGCCGGCCCTCTGCATGTTCATCCTCGCGGCGGGCGCCGTCCTCGCCTACGGAATCCCGATGCGCCGGTCCGGGATGGACTGGACGCCCTACGGGCCGGCGCTGGCGTCGGGCGCGGTCGGCGCGGCCGTGCTGCGGGCGGTCGGCGTCGTCTGAGGCCGACCTTTTCGATTTTCGTGCTCCGCTGTCAGAACGGAACGAACCTTCGGCCGAGCCCTGAAGGACCGGACCCGCATGGAAACCATCGCCGGCATCGTCACGCACGTCCGCAAGAAGCCCGAGGAGGGCGGCAGCGGCCTCTACGTCGTCCGCTACGAGACCGCCGGCGGCATGGTCGAGGCGAAGGCCTCGTCGCGCTCGCTCGCGCTTGAGGTCGGCGACTGGTTCCTGGCCCGGGGGGAGTGGCGGCCGAACGTCTTCAGGGGCAGGACCGAGCACATCTTCAACGCCGTATCGGTGAAGCCGGACCTGCCCGCCACGCGGGACGGTGCGGTCGTCTTCCTCTCGCGCATCTTCGAGGCCGGCCGCCACGGCGCGACGCCGGCCTCGATCCGGGCGTTCGTCGAGGCGCACGGCGCCGCCGCCTGCCGCAAGGCCGAGCAGAACCCGGAGATCCTGACCGGGATCACGTCCGACCCGGCGCGCTTCCGCGGGTTCATCCTGGCGGACTGGGCACGCCGGCTCTCGAACCGCCGCGCGGTGGTGGCGATGTCCAAGGCGGGCGTCGACGACCACGCGATCGGGCGCATCCTCGAGGCCTACAAGGACGACACCTGGAAGGTGCTGCGCGAGAACCCCTACGTCGTCTCGCGGGTCCCCGACGTCGGCTTTCCGAACGCGGACAAGCTCGGCTCCGACATGGGTATCCCGCCCGGGGACGAGCGCCGCATCGAGTCCGCCGTCCTCTCCGCACTCGACCGGGCCCGGAGCGAGGGATCGACGGGGCTGCCCGCCGTCCGGGCGAGCGAGGAGGCCGCGGCCCTGCTCGGCCGGGACGCCGGGACGACCGGGCAGGTCGAGAACTGGCTCCTGGCGGCCGCGGGCCGCAGGGATGGACCGGTACGCGTGGACCGGTCTCCGAAAGGCTTCGTCGTCCACCTGCCCGAGATGCTCGTGGCCGAGGCCTACGTCGCGCGCCGGATCGTGGACATGCTGCGGGTCCCGCCCGCGCACGCGCCGGAACGCGTCTCCGCGGCGATCGAGCGCGTCTTCGCCGGAAACCGGAAGTTCGCCCGTTTCGACGCCGTCCAGCGCGAGGCGGTCCGCAGCGCCGCGCTGTCCCAGGTCTTCATCCTCACCGGCGGGCCCGGCACGGGCAAGACGACCGTCACCGAAGCGCTGATCGCCGTCCTGGAGGACCTCGGCCACCGCCGGATCGATCTCGTGGCACCGACCGGAAAGGCGGCCAAGCGGGCCTCCGCCGCCACGAAGCGGAAGGCCTCGACCCTGCACAGGCGGCTGCTCGCCCGGGAGGACAAGAGGACGGGCGGCAGCATGTTCGGCGTGAACCGCGAGAATCCGCTGCCGGCCGGCACCGTTCTGCTCGTCGACGAGACCTCGATGATCGACGCCCAGACGATGGCCGCGGTGGTCGACGCGCTTCCGCCCGACGGGCGCCTCGTCCTGATCGGCGACCCGCACCAGTTGCCCTCCGTCGGGGCCGGCAACGTCCTGGCGGACCTGCTGTCCGCCAGGACCGGCAACCGTCCTCTCGTTCCGTCGGTCGGTCTCGCGAACATCTACCGCCAGGAGGAGACGTCCAGCATCGCCCGGGAATCCCGCACGGTGAAGGACGGCAAGGTGCCGTTCATGGACAACAAGGTCCGGGGCGGTCTCGCCTTCTACGAGCACGACGCGTCCGGCATCGCCGACGAGGTCGTCCGGCTCGTGACGGGGCCGATGCGGACCCAGCTCGGTCTCGATCCCGCGCGCGACGTCGCGGTCATGAGCCCGCAGGCCCCCGGCCCGGCGGGTACGTGGGACCTGAACGCCCGGCTTTCGGCGGCCCTCAATCCCGGGGGCCGCGCCATCGAGGGCGTCTTCCACGGGCCGCGGGACGATCCCAAGATGCCCCTGCCGCGGGTCGGCGACCGTGTGATGGCGACGCGGAACGACGAGGAGAACGACGTCTTCAACGGCGACGTCGGAACCATCGTCGGCGTCGAGGACCGTTCGACCGAGGGCCGTCAGCGCCGGGTGATCAAGGTGGCCTTCGACCCCGACGCTGCCGGAGCGCGTCCGAAGATCGTCGAGCACCCGGTCTCGCGCTGGCGCGAGCTGATCCTCGCCTACGCCTGCACGATCCACAAGATGCAGGGCTCGCAGGCGACCGCGGCCGTGATCGTCGCATCGGGAGCGCATGCCGGCATGCTCGACCGTACGATCCTCTATACCGGCTGGACGCGCCCCGAGGAGTTGCTCTTCGTCGTGGGGGAGCGGAGCGCCCTCGAGGACGCCGTATCGCGGCGGGCATCCGATCTGCGCTGGACGCGACTCGCGGAGTTCGTGGAGCGGGCCGCGCTCGAGTGCGGTTTCGCGCCGGCCCGGCGGGAGGCCGCGCGCCCGGCCCAGGCCGTCCCCGTGACGCCGGGGAGCTCGACGCCGCCCAGGGTGGTCCCGCCGTCCGTGCCCGGGGCCGGCGTGCCGGCCTCCCTGGGAGGACCGCCGCGCGTCAGGGTCCATCCCTTGCCCGGCTCCGCGCCCGCAGCCGCTCCGGATGCCGCCGCCGTCCGGCCCGAGCCGGCGCGCGCGGTCCGCCCAGCCGTCCCGCGCATCGTCCTGCCGCGTCCGGCACCTCCCTCCGGCCCCGGCTTCGGCGGCTGAAGGCATGGATCCTCTTTGCCGACCGGATTTATCGGGGTAGGGTCGTTCCGGTCATTCCTTCGTGAGGCCGGAACACGTTCCTTGATGTTCGCCGCGTTCGACACCGAGACGACGGGGACGCCCGCGCCCGGCCTGCCGCTACGACATCCCCGTCAGCCGCGGGTCGTCGAGATCGGCTGCGTGCTCTACCGTCCCGACGGCGAGGTGGTCGACACCTTCCGCAGCTTCCTGCGGCCGGACGGATTCACCATCCCGATGGAGATGCGAGACCTTCACGGCATCACCGTGTCGGCCGCGCGCCGCCAAGGAATCCCGGCGGCGGAGGCTTTCGGACGCCTCAGGGCGTTCCTTGCCGGGGCGGGGCGCATCGCGATCCACTTCGTTCCCTTCGACGCGACGATGGTGGCGATCGAGATCGCGTTCGGCTCGCCCGACCCCTTCGGGCCCGGCCGCGAGTTCGCCTGCACCTCGGCCGCGGCCGGGGCCGCCGTGCGCGGGGGAGGGCATCTCGCCCTGGACGAGGCCTGCGCAGGCCTTCTCGGCCGTCCGCCCCGGCGCCACCACAGGGCTCTTCCCGACGCCCTGGACGCGATGGATCTGTCCCTCGCGCTCGAACGGTCGGGGCACCTGCGAACATTCGATCCGGAGCGCCCCTGATGGGTCTGACCAGCGTACTCGGCACCATCGGCTCGATCGCATCGAGCTACGCGCGCAAGCCGCTCACCGCCTTCTCCCAGCTGGAGACCTCGGAGGGCGGCCACACGATCGTCGCCAAGGACGGTTCCCTCGCAACCGTGCTGCGCATCGACGGCGTGCGTCAGATCCTCGGCGACGAAGAGCTGGAGCACCTGATCGAGCGCCTGACGGTCCAGCTCAGCCCGTACTTCGGAAGGCCTGGGCACGCGCTCCAGGTCTGGTTCGCGCGCGATCCGGACCTGTCGGGCCTCGTAGTCCGGAACCTGATGCGCGCTCCGCGGAACGTGGCCTCCTCGCTCGGCCTCGACTTCGAGGACGTCTTCGATGCCAAGGAGAACCACCTGCCGAACTACGTCGTGGCCGAGGGCTTCCACTTCGTCCTCTGGACCAGGCTCTCGATCCTGACGAAGCAGGAGCTCCAACGTGCCAAGATCGACACCCGGCCGCCAAAGGGATGGCCCACCTTCGCCGAAGCCCAGGACATCAACCGGGCGGTGCGGGCGCTCGTGACGCGCCATCAGTCGTTCGTGGACTCGCTCATGACGGATCTCGGCAACGTCGGCATCCGCGCGGAGGCCCTGAATGCCGACGTGGCCATCGAGGCGGTCCGCTCCTCCATCTACCCCGATCTCACGGATTCGGGCTGGCTCCCCTCCCTGCCCGGCGGGCCGGTGCCGCGCAGGCGTCCGGACCTCTCCCCGACCGACGCCAGCCACTATCTCTGGCCCCGACTGGACGATCAGATCTTCGATCGGGAGGCCGAACGGGTGAACCCGCGCATCGTGCGCGTCGGCGCCTACAACTTCGCCGGCGTCGACATGGCGGTCGGTCCGCAAGAGGTCCAGAACTTCGCCTACCTGCTCGGCCGCATGATCGACGGCAACGTCTCGAAGGAGATGCCCTGGCGGTTCTCGGCCCTGATCGAGGGCGAGGGCCTGTCGATGCTGGGCGTCAAAAGCTTCCTGGCGGCCATCTTCACCTTCACGAACCGCGAGAACCGGGCGATCCGCGAGGCGATCGAGGATCTCAAGGCGCTCGTGGCCGAGGATGGCCTCGTCGTCTGCCGCATGCGCATCTCGTTCGCGACCTGGGCCCCGGCCGACGACCTCCGCCTGATCGAGGACCGCTCGTCCAGGCTGAAGCGGGCCGTCGAAGGCTGGGGGTACTGCGAGGCCTCCCAGCTGTCGGGCGATCCGCTGGCGTGCGTCATGTCCTCCGCGCTCGGCCTCGACATCGCCTCGACCGCGCCCGCCGGCGTCCCGCCGCTCCAGGACGTGATCCGGATGCTGCCCTGGAACCGGGACGCCTCGCCCTGGCCCTTCGGATCCGTGCTCTTCCGGACGGGCGACGGCCGCCCCTGGGCCTATCAGCCGGGGACGGAGAAGCAGGACGCGTTCATCGATCTCGTCTTCGCGCCGCCCGGCAAAGGCAAGAGCGTGTGGCTGAACACGACCGGCCTCGCGACCTGCCTGTCGCCGGCCGCGACCACCGGCACGGGCGGCCAGATGCTGCCGCGGGTGGCCATCATCGACATCGGCCGCTCGTCGTCCGGCCTGATCTCGCTCCTCAAGGAGGCGCTGCCGATCGAACGGCGCCACGAGGTCGCCTACCACCGCCTGCGGATGACGAAGGACTACGCCATAAATCCCTTCGACACCCAGCTCGGCTGCCGCTACCCCCTGCCCAACGAGAAGGCGTTCCTCGTCAACTTCCTCTCGCTGCTCGGCACGCCCGTGGGGTCGGACCACTCGCCCGAAGGCCTCGCCGACATCGCCGCCAGAGTGGTCGACGAGGTCTACGCGCGCTTCGACGACAAGAAGATCGCGAACTCGGCACCCAAACGATACGTCCAGGGCGAGGACTTCGAGGTCGACGAGGCGCTGCGCAGCCGCGGCATCATCGTGCCCGGCGGCGGGTTCACGTGGTGGGACGTGGTCGACGCCCTCTTCGAGCGCGACGCCGAGCGCGAGGCCATTCTCGCCCAGCGGCGCGCGGTGCCGCTCCTGGAGGACCTGCAGCTCGTCCTGCGCGACGACCGCATCGTCAACAACTTCGGCACGGCCATGATCGGGACGGGCGAGAAGGTCATCGACGTGTTCGCCCGCATGATCACCGCGGTCTCGGCCGCCTATCCGCTTCTCACGGTGCCGACGCGGTTCGACATCGGCGCGGCCCGCGTGGTGTCCCTCGACCTGGACGAGGTGGCACCGAGCGTCGGCGATTTCGCCGCGAAGTCGACGGCCATGAGCTACATGCTGGCCCGCTACGCCACGGCCCGCGACTTCTATCTCAACGAGGAGATCGTCAACCTCATCCCCGACCTGTACCGCGAGCATCACCGCTCGCGGATCCGACGCATCCGCGAGACCCCCAAGCGGCTCGTCTACGACGAGTTCCACCGCACGAGCGTCGCCCCTCAGGTGCGCGAGCAGGTGATGATCGACATGCGCGAGGGCCGCAAATGGGGCGTGCACATCGTGCTCGCGTCGCAGCTGCTGGACGACTTCCCGCGGGAGATGATCAACGTCGCCACCGGCATCTGGATCATGGGCGTCGCCAACGCCGGCAACGCCCGCGAGGTGGCCGAGCGTTTCGACCTCTCGCGGACGGCCGAGACGATCATCAAGCACCACCTCAACGGTCCCGGCCCCGGCGGCGCGCCGTTCCTGGTCAAGATCCAGCTCCGCGACGGCCAGCACGAGCACATGCTCGTCAACACGCTCTCGCCCGTGGAGGCCTGGGCCTTCTCGACGACCGCGGAGGACTCGGAGCTCAGGCAGCGGCTCTACGCGATCCTGGGCCCGAAGGAGGCCCGCAGGCGCCTCGCGGCGCGCTTCAGGACCGGCAGCGCCAAGCTCGAGATCGCCCGCCGGCTGAAGGACGCCTTCGAGCAGGGCAAGATCGGCGACGAGGTCAAGAACGGCATCATCGACCGGATCGTCCTCGAGCTGTCGCCCGAGGCCGCGGCGAGCCGCGGCATGACGCAGCCGGAACCGCCCCGCAGGCCGGTGCGCGAGGCAGCCCGCGCCGGCTGAACCGAACATCCGCCTTTTCCGAGTGGTCGTTCCTTAAGCATCCGTCCACCCCGGCGTTGACGGATGCGGAGGATCGGCCGATCGTTCCTTCTGGAAGGAATCAACCTTGCAGCTCGACGACGATCAGATGCGCGCGGCGACGCATGCGGGACCGCGTCCCGCCATCGTCATCGCCGGCCCCGGCTCGGGCAAGACGCGCACGCTGATCGGACGCCACCTCCACCTGCACCGCATCGGGGTTCCGCGCGAGTCGATCCTGATCTCGACCTTCACGGTGAAGGCCGCCCAGGAGGTGCGCGCCCGGCTCGTGGAGGCGCATGGCGACATCGCGGAGACCGAACTCGCCCGCATGTTCGTGGGAACGTTCCACGGGCTCTGCGTCCGGCTGCTCCGGCGGTTCCATGCGCGGGCCGGGCTGCCCAAGGACTTCCAGATCGTCGCCGGCGACGCCCAGATCGCGCTCCTGAAGGATACGGGCCTGACGTGGCACGGCGAGTACGCCGACCTCGCCGACATGATCTCCCGCTGGAAGGATCGTCTCGTCTCTCCGGCGGAAGCCGCGGCCGAGGCCGCCCGGCGCCAGACGCCCGATCTCGTCCAGGCCGCCGAGATCTATGCCGCCTACGAGCGCGAACTGGCGGAGCGGGGCGTCTGCGACTTCCCACGCCTCATCATCGCGACCGTTCGGGCGGCCAGCTCGGACGAAGCCGTCCGCTCGTTCCTTCAGCGCCGGTTCCGGCACGTCCTCGTCGACGAGTTCCAGGACACCAATCGGCTGCAGATCGCGCTGCTCGAGGCCTTGGTGGGGCAGGGCGGCAACCTCTGGGTCGTCGGCGACGACGACCAAGCGCTCTACGGCTGGCGGGGCGCCGACGTCCGCTACGCCACCGACTTCGGCCGCCGCTTCCGCGGGGGAACACGCTACGTGCTCGCGCGCAACTACCGCTGCACCCCGGCGGTGGCGGCGGCGGCGAATGCGGTGGTCACGGTGAACACGGTGCGGGTCGAGAAGACGATCCTGCCCATGGTCGAGCCCGAGGACGGCGACGGCGTGCACATCGCCGGGTTCGGGGACGACCGCGAGGAGGCGTCCGCGGTGGCCAAGGCCATCGCCCGTCGCCTGCGCGGCGGCGTCCGACCGCGCGACGTCGCCGTGCTGTTCCGCTCGGGCTCGCTCGCGCCGGTGGTCCAGGCCGCGCTGTCGCGCGAGAAGATCCCGGTCAGGCTTTCCGGGATCGGCAGCTTCTGGTCGCTGCCCGAGGTCCGGCTGTTCGTGTCCGTCCTCCGGGTCGCATCGGGATCCGCCTCCGGCGAGGATCGGGATGCGCTGGAGAAGCATCCGCGGAAGCGCCGGATCGGCGCGTTCCTCCACACGATGAAGGGGGCGCCGCTGGCCTCCGCCGCGGAGCCGGCCTCGAACCTCGTGGCGAACCTCGTGCCCGAAGGCCTCCCGCCCGACCGGACGGGGCTCTGGATCGAGGCGGCCCAACAGGCCGCCATCGAGGCGGCGGAATGCGGCACCTACGCCCGCTTCTTCGAGCACGTGGAGGCCTCGTCCGGCACCTCGACCGCAGGCGACGACGAGGAGGCCGTCGTCCTCTCGACCATCCATGCGGCCAAGGGGCTCGAATGGCCGACGGTGTTCGTCGTCGGCGCCGAGCTCGCCATGCTCCCCCATCACAAGTCCACCGACGTCGAGGAGGAGCGCAGGCTCCTCTACGTGGCCGTCACGCGGGCCATGCGGCAATGCCTCGTCAGCTACGCCGACGAGCGCTTCGCCCGGGCCCAGTTCGCCTCGCCCTTCCTCTTCGAGATGGCCGACCGGTGCGATCCCGCCTACCGGATCGGCTGGCGCAACCGCCCGGTCCGGCCGACCCCGCTGCCCGCGGAGGGCGTCTGAGACCCATGAACGGAACGTCCGCGACGGCCATGACCGCAGCAGCCCAGATCCGCCGCCCTTCGCCGCCTCCGCCGTCGGCGGCTCGCCCCGCCTTGGCGGAGGAGGGTGCGCCGCCCTATCCCTACGTGGCAGCGGTTTCCCTGCGCGGAAACCGCTGGAGCGTGCCCAACGAGTTCGCGGACGTCGAGGCGGACGATCCGCTGTTCCTGCCCAAGCAGATCGCGCTGATGCGCGGCGTCGCCCCATCGGACCTCGACACCTTCTTCAAGCCGATGCTGCGCACGAGCATGCCGGACCCGAGCTCGCTCGCCGACATGGACGAGGCGACGGCGCGGATCGCGCAGGCCGTCCGGCGCGGAGAGACCGTCGGCGTGCTCGGCGACTACGACGTCGACGGCGCCACATCGACTGCGATCATGCTCCGCTGGCTCGGCGCGGCCGGCCATACCAACGCGGTGTACTACATCCCGGACCGCATCCGCGAAGGGTACGGCCCCAATCCCGGCGCCGTCGACGCCATCGCGGAGGCGGGCGCGACGCTCCTGCTGGTGCTCGACAGCGGCACGCTCGCGCACGGGCCGATCGCGCATGCCCGCGCGAGGGGGATGGACGTCGTGGTGGTCGACCACCACGAGCCGAGCCGCACCCTTCCGCTGCCGGACGCCGTTTTGGTGAATCCCAAGCGGCCGGACGACGTCTCGGGCCAGACCGACCTTTGCACCGCCGGTCTCGCCTTCCTGCTCGCAGTCTCGTTGAACCGCCTGCTCAGGGCGGAGGGCTATTTCGAGCAGCTCGGCATCCTGGCGCCGGACCCCATGGATCTCGTCGGACTGGCCGCCCTCGGCACCGTGGCCGACGTGGTCCCTCTCACCGGCCTGAACCGCGCCATCGTGGTCCAGGGACTGCCCAAGCTCGACCGCAACCCCGGCATCCGGGCACTCGTCGAGGAGACCGGAGAGAGGGTGTTCACGCCCCGCACGGCGGGCTTCGTCTTCGGACCCTGCATCAACGCCGCCGGCCGGATCGACGACACGCGTCTGGGTACCCTGCTGCTCGCGTCTGACGATCCCGACGAGACGCGCGATACCGCCAAGCGCCTGCGGGAACTCAACGCCCGGCGGCAGGCGATGCAGAAGGAGATGGTCGAGGCCGCCGTCGCCCGGGCGGCGTCGGCCGAGTTCGCGGCCGATCCCGTGATCGTCATCGAGGATGCCGCTTGGCATCCGGGCATCGTCGGCTTGGTAGCCGCACGCGTCCGCGAGGCCACCGACAAGCCCGCCGTGGTCGTCGGCGAGTTCGGCAAGGGCTCGTGCCGCTCGGTCGACGGCTTCGACGTGGGTACGGCCATCATCCGCGCCCGGGAGCAGGGCATCCTGATCGCCGGCGGCGGTCATCGCATGGCCGCCGGCCTCACGATCGAGGCGGGACGTCTGGACGAGCTGCGCCGCTTCGTCTGCGCGGAAGCGTTCGATTTCGAGCGGCCGCCGACCGAGGTCGACGTCGTGGCCGAGGCGGGAACGGCCTCCGTCGAGGCGATCGCTCCTCTGGAGGCGCTCGCACCCTACGGCGCCGGCAACCAGCAGCCGTCCGTCGCCGTGGTCGGCGGCGTCGCGCGGCGCGTGCGGATCCTCAAGGAGCGGCACGTGAAGCTGCTGCTGGAAGGCCCGGCGGGCTCGACGGAGGCGATCCTGTTCAACGCCGTCGGCACCCGCCTCGGAGACGCCCTGGCGGCGAGCGAGGGCCTGCCGGTGGACGTTCTCGGCCGGGTCGCCGTGGACGAGTTCAACGCCCAGCCGCGGGTGCAGATCAAGATCGACGACGCGATGATCGCCAGAGCGTCCTGACTCCGGGGAGCGGCGGGCGGACGTGGGAGGAGACCGAATGGCCGGCGGCGCCGCGAGCGAAGGAAGAGGCGGGGAGGGGGAAGCGCCGCGGCCGCTGGTCCTGCCTCCCTTGCGGCGGACGGCGCGCGACGCCGAGGCCTTCGCCCGGATCGTCCACGAGGGACGGCAGGACAAGGACGGGTTGCCCTACTGGCGCCACCTGAAGCGGGTGGCGATCCTGGCCGACGACAAGCTGCCCCACGGAACGGACGAATGGATCGTCGACGTCGTGGCCCAGATCGCGTGGCTGCACGACGTTCTCGAGGACACACCCTACACGGCAGCGGATCTGGCACGGGAGGGGTTCTCCCCGGTCGTGGTCGAGGGACTCGTGGCCCTCGCCAAGCTCGAGGGGCGCGTGCCGTACCTCGAATGGATCGAGCAGCTCTGCGCGACCGCGAGCCTGCCGGCGATTCTGGTCAAGATCTCCGACATCGAGGACGACTCGAGCCCGGGACGCCTCGCCCTGCTCGATTCGGGGATGCGGGCGCGGTTCGCAGCGAAATACCCGCCGGCCCGCGTGCTCCTGCTCGAAGCGGCCGCCCGGCACGGCTGGACGGACCAGCGTAGGCCCCGGCAGGCCTCGACGACGCCGCGCCCGTGAGCCGCAGCGTCCTCTCGCGCATCCCCTCCTAGCGGCTTATGTCTGGCGCGGTTCCCGAGCACGCACGACGGCCGCCGCGCCGGCGTCGCCAGGCTCGGCGGCCGTGCCGCAGGCTCGGCCGGGCGCGGGGGGCGATACCATGGAGACTGGAAAGCTTTTCCTCGGCTCGAAGTCCGAGTGCAAGGTCTTCCTGAAATCGCGAACCGGCTACTACGTCTATGTTCTGAGGCGACCCGACGGACGCCCGTTCTATGTCGGGAAAGGCAGCACCTCTCGGATCCTCAATCACGAGAACGAAGCGAGGCACGTCAACGACCGGAGAAGCAACGCGTACAAACTGAACGTCATTCGGTCGATCCTATCCGCCGGCCTTGGCATCTCCTATGAGATCGATTCATGCCACGGCACGGAAGCTTCCGCGCACGAACGAGAGACGCAACTGATCAAGGCCATCGGTCGCCTTCATGAGGGCGGTCCGCTTACGAACCTAGCCCCCGGCGGCGGCTCGGAACGCGGCCCCGCCCCTGCTTCCAGAGCGAAGCATCAGGCCACGCTTTCCGGATCGCCCGGCGACAATCCGGAAAGGGCAGTCATCAACGCGTTCGTCAACAACATATCCCGGATGAACTCGGTGGTCATCAAGCCGTCGAGGCAGTTCGTGGCAAGACAGACCCAAAGCTATCCGAACAAATCGATGAACGCTTCCGTCAGGCAGGCCGTCGCCATCTCGGCGTCCGCCGCCTCGAACGGGATTCTGCTGGGGGCCGATTGCATCATTCCCAGGAAGGTCGTCGTCGAGGGAATAGACGGACTGATCGAAAACGGCGTCAGCTGCGACATAGTCACGAGCGGACTGGGATCGCTGATCGCGGCGGAACACCCCTCCGACGAAAGCTTCCATCTGTCGTCCAGGCAGGCCGACGCCGTGATCGACCTGATCGGCCGCCAGAAATGCATCGATCTGGGCATTCTCCGTCCGCCTGCCGAAGCGGCCCGGCAGTAGGCATGATCCTGGGCTGAGACGCGGCCGGCGCTTGGCCCACATGGGCCGATTGCAGGCAAGTTTAATGATCGGCGCCCCTGTTCCTTTATGTCTCGGCCCTACGCTAAGCCAGAATGCGGATGTCAGGCAGACCGATGAACAGAACAGTTGCCGGATTGGCGGGGTTTGCCGCGGCTATCCTATTTGCAGCCTCGCCTGCGGCCGCCGAGAGCGAGTGCAAGCCCTCGAACGCCCTGAAGGATCTCGCAGCCCTGCCCGGGAAGAAGGGGTGGGTCTGGGCCGACAGCGAGATCGTCATGCGCAACGGCCCCCGGGGCATTGGAATGGCGCACACCTGGAAGCAGATCGGGCCGGACCGCTGGGTGCATGGGGACGACTTGGTTCCCTACGGCGAGGCGGTCGAGATCGTGAAGCACGAGGAGTGGCACGGCTCGTCGGGCCGGACCACGGTCAGGACCGCCGATGGGCGTACCTTCGTCGTGCCGGGCGCCACGATCAAGCTCTATGAGTTCTGGAAGTGCTCCGTCACCGAGTTGCTGGAGGACCGCTACGTTCTGGATAAGGAGAGCCCTATCCCGAGGAACGTCCGCACCAAGGTGGCGAACACGGTCTGGGTCCGTCTCGTAGACAAGACGACGCCGGTCGAATCGTGGAAGGCCTGGATGAAGCCGGAGGACGTCGCCAAGATCGATCTGATGCTATGCCGGCAGTGGACGGCGCCCGACCAGAAGCCAAACCACGGCGAGTACCCGCTCAGCTGTCAGCCCTTCAGCGCGAAGGGGTGGGGGTCCGGATTGTCCCTCGATCCAAAAGCGGTCGAGGTGCTTTCGCCGACGTCGATGCGCATCCTGCTGACGAACTGAAGGATCCGCGCCCGTCAGATCGCCGGGGAGGGGGCGGCCCAGGAGGCTTCGGGCTCGGCCTCGACCTCCGCCTTCGCGGTCTGCCCGTCCGTTTCGGTTTCCAGATCCGTCCGGTCGGACAGGACCGGCGTACCGGCCCAGGTCAGCGCGCGCATAACGCCGCCGATCGCCATGTGCCGAACGTCCGAGACGTCGTAGGCCCGCTCCGTCGAGGCCGATTTGGCGGGGCGGACGACGGCGCGGACGACCTCGACGAAGAACTCGTCCACGATCTCCCGCTCGACCGAACCCGCCTGCGGCGGGTCGACGCCGAGCGCCCCGTAGATCTCGATCCGCCGTTCGTAGATGTCGGAGGCGTTCTCAGCCGCGAACGTCTGCCAGGGCGTCATCCGGCCCAGGATCTGGTCGACGGCCGCCTGAAGCCCCGGATCGTCGTCGTCGAAGCCGCGCAGCGACAGAAGGCGGCCGGCGGCGGTCGCCACAGGCTCGAAGGGCAGCTTGTCCTGGAGATCCCACCAGCCCAGCGGGTCGCCGAGCAGCGCGCGGTAGACGCGTGGCGCCGGGTCGAGGCGGCTCTCGCCGTGGCACCACGCGACGGGGCGGCAACGGATGAAGGCACCGTAGTCGTCGACGGCCTGCTGGAAGAAGGCGGGCGCCGCGCCGAGCGCGGCGTTCGCGAGATAGAAGGCCCGGCGCAGGATCCACTCCGCCGGAGCGCCCAGCGGACCTCCGTCGATGTCCAAGATCAGACTGGCCTCAGCCCCCGACAGGGATTGCGGCGCGTTGGGATCGCGGGGCGGCGCGGCGGGGCGCGGCGCGACCGTCGCCTGAGGCGGACGAAGGATCGCGACTGGCGGCGGCTTCGGAAGCATGCGGCCGTTGTCGGTCCGAGCGAAGCAACGGTCAAGTTCGCCGGCGGCGACAGGCCATGAGGATCGTGACAAGGAACGAAGTGTCGCGTGCGCGCCCTGGGCCATCCCGTCCCGGACGGCGATGCGCGGTCGGCCGGTCGAGCGCGCGGAGACGGACCATGCACCGCGTAGCCTGTAGACCGAGACGGAGGCCAATAGCGCTGGCGGCGGTACCGAAGCCGTCCGGGTAAGGCTTTTCCGCGCGCGCCGCCTCGCCCCGGGCGGGAGCGGGATCGAGCGCATCGGCACGGCTTGCCGCCACGCAGGGCGCCATCGTCGCCGAAATCTCCCGGGGCCGAGGCGTGCGTGCATGCGCCACGGCGTGTCGGCGAGGAAGCCTTTCGCCGGCAAGAACCGAAGGGCGTCGACCTGGGCCGAGACGGGCCGACGACGACCGCTGTCCGGCAGGAGGAGTTGCCGCGGCCGGCCGGGGGATCCGAACGCTTCAAGGGTCAAATTCATTCCTTCGTTTACCCTTACGCCCTCGTCGGGTTGACCCTCGCGGCCCGGCGTGCACGATGCACGCGCTGATTCATTCCTTCGAGACCCTGCGCCGCCATCCGTGTCTGAACCTTCGCGCCTGCCTTCGGGATCGATCGTCCAGCGCCGCCTCGCCGCCCTCGGCGCCGTCCGCTTGGCCGAGGACGACGCGCAGCCGGACTCCGTCTCGCAATCCTACGCGCTTGGCGAAACCATCTTCGGCGACGTCGCCCGCGATCTCGTGGCGAACGGCTGGGCGGTCTATCCCCAGGAGATTTACGGCGACCGACGCCTGCCGGGGCGCATCCGCCGCGAGGTGATCAAGTGGCGGGAGGACCACCGCCTCGACGAGCGGCTGCCGCGGCCGGACGCGTTGGAGGACTGGATCCGCTGGTGCCCCGCCCACAACGTGGCCCTCGTGCTCGGCCGCGGCTCGGGCGACGCGTTCTCGGTCGACGTCGACGTCCTCGACGAACTCCTCAGCTACGACATCCGTCGGCTGGCGGAGGACATCCTCGGCGCCACGCCGCTCAGGCGCGTGGGCAATGCGCCGAAGGTCGCGCTGTTCTTCCGATGGGCCTCGCCCGAGGACGCGCAGAAGCTCCACCGCACGGCCTTCAAGTTCCGCGACGCCACCGGCCGCGGGCGGGAGCAGGGCCTCGACATCCTGAACTACGCGAAATCGGTGACGATCTACGGTCGCCACCACCGGACAGGCCGCAATTTCAGCTGGGAGGCCGGCACGCCGCTCACGACGCGGCCCGAGGATCTTCCGGCCGTCACCGCCGAGGACGTCCAGCGTTTCATCGACGCCGTCGACGTGCTGCATCCCTTCGCGCGCGGCGCGGGATTCCAGGCGGGCGAGGTGGTCCTGGAATTCGACGAGACCACGCAGCTCACCGTCCCCCGCCGGCGCCGCAGCGCGGACGGGGCGGCCAACTGGGTCGAGGATTCCGACGGCCGGATCAGCGACGGCCGAGAGGAGTATCTGCGCCACCTCGCATGGTCCATCGTTCCCATGAACGCCGAGGCCGCGCTCGCCGAGGGCGGCCTCGAGCGGCTGACGGCCATCGTGGTCGAGCAGTTCGAACAGAACGCCGTCGTGGACGGGAAGTGGGCCACCCGCCTCACCTTCGAAGCCCGCGGCAAGGTCCGCTACACGATCGAGAAGCTGCGTCGCGGCGAACTCAAGCCCTGGACGCCCGAGCGCAAGAGGCCGGGGCGCGTGATCGGACGTTCGGCCGTGGCCCCACGGGGCGGCGCGCGAGCCTCCCGCGACCCGTTGTCGTTCCTCCCCAAGCCCGCGGCCAGCCTGGATCCGTCGAAGGCCCAGGGCCGCACGGCCCTGCCGATCAGCGTCGCGGAAGGCGTCGAGGGATCCGCCGCCGCGCGCGCCCTGCGCCCCGACCGCAGCGAGACCGGCGCGGCCGTCACGCAGGGCATCCAGGGAACCCTGAGGCAATTCTTCGACGCGATCTATCTGCCTCCCGAGCAGCGGCGCGCGCCCCTGACGCTCATCCAGGCCCCCACGGGTGCCGGCAAGACCTCGCAGACGCTGGAATTCATCGCGCGGGACGGCACGGAGCGGCCGGATCCGGACGTCACGGGCGGCTTTCTCGGGCCACGCGTGGCGGAGGACTACGAGTACGTCGACGAGAACGGCGACAAGGTCGTCGGGCGCTGCCCGATCGTGTTCATGCTGCCGACCTACGCCAACATCGAAGAACTCCGGCAGCGTGCGCACATCCTCGGGCTCGACCCCTCGGCCTCGGTCGCGGATCTGCGACGGGAGGCGTCGGATCTCGGCCTGATCGAGGAGGACGCCGCGGAGTCGCGTCTTGCCGAGCTCATGGGCCAAGCCAGGAACCTCAAGCTCCGGTGCATGATCTACAAGGGGAAGATCCAGGCCGGCTGCATGATGCGCGACAAGGTCGAACTCGCGGCCAGGGCGGGGATCGGCACGGCGGGCTTCTGCTCGTCCGAGAGCGGTCCGGCGGGCGACCGCACGACGAAGTACTGCGACTTCCATCCGGCCGTGAACCACCAGGAGCCGTGCCCGGCCATCGAGCAGCGCTTCCGCATCCGCCAGATGGACGTGGTGTTCCTGCCCCACGCCTTCTTCGCGCTTCCCCTGCCGGAGGAGCTGAAGGAGGTCCGGGCGGTCATTGCGGACGAGCGGGTCCACCATCTCTTCCTGCACACGGACCGCTTCGAGCTCGGCATCCTCCAGAAGGAGCGTCCGACCCCGAAGCTGACGAGAAAGGAGCGCGAGGAGGAGGTCGACCCGGAATCGATCCTGGAGGGGCGCCGGCGCGCCGTGGACGTCGTCATGGACGCCCTGGTCGCCCACAGGTCGGAGGACCCGGTCGCGGCCCTTCTGCGCCATCCCGAAGCCGACGAGTGGGTGAAGTGCGCGGTGCGCTGCTGCAGCACCGCCTTCGACGTCGGGCGGCTCATCACCCCCGACCTCGACCTCGATCAGGTCGCCGAGATCTGCTCGCGCCCGACCGGCGTCGGGATCAAGCAGGAGCACCGCTTCTGGCAGATCGTGTCCGAGCGGCTGGAGGCTGCCCGGGTCGACAGGGTGCACCGCGAGTTGACCGAGGCGCGTCGCGCCCCTTGGGAGGCACGCCTCGCGGCGATCGAGGCGGAGCTGGGACGGGCGGAGCCGGGCTCGGAGACCGAGCGGGCCCTGCTGGAGGAGCAGGAAGGCCTGAACAAGGACCTGCGCATGCTCGTCTGGCGCGACAGGGCGAAGGGCGCTCGGGACATGCGCATCCAACGCATCGAGGAGTCCGGTTCCGACGGCAGCCCCCGCTACTACGTCCGCATCTCATGGCGGACCGAGCCGAACTGGATCGACAAGCCGCTTCTCCTGCTGGACGCCTCCGCCCAGCCCGAGATCATCGCCCGGATCTGGACGCGCTCGGGCGCCGAGGACCGGAAGACGGACGTCGCCGTCGTCCGGGACCTCAACGTGCGCGTCGTCGCGATCGCGGACTCGACCTATGCGACCTCCAAGCTCCTGCCGGGGCGGGGAGCGGCTCCGGCGATCGTGCAGGACTGCGCGCGCCGTCTCGCCAAGGTCCGGCGGGCCATATCCCTGATCTCGGCCATGTACGGGCACAGCCGCGTCGTGGCGGGCTCGACCATGAAGGCGCGGCGCCTGATCAACACGGGCTGGAAGTCGCCGGAGAACGTCGACTGGATGCACTACGGCGCCGTGCGCGGCCTCGACTTCGCCAAGCACCACGACGCCGCGATCTCGTTCGGCCGCCTCGAGCCCCCCGTCTGGGTGGTCGACGGCGTCGTGGCGGCGCTCACATACGACGAGGACGCGCCCGAGGAGCCGTTCGACCGCTTCGGGAACGGCCTCGACGCCCAGGGCAACGCGCTGCGCGTGCCGCCCGACGACATGCTCGTGCACATGCGCTCCGGGCACGACGTCAGGATCGAGGTGCCGCGCTATCCGGGCCGGTGGGCCAGGATGGTGCAGCGGCAGTACCGGGAGGAGGAGCAGTCGCAGTTCCTCGGGCGGCTCCGTCCCGTGTACCGGGGCGGCGAGGCCTCGACCTGGTTCTGCTTCTCCTCGGTCATGCCGGAGGGCCTCTACGTCGACGACATCCTCCACATCGACGACATCGCCGACGAGCGTGCCCTGCCGGATCTCGGCTCCGATTGGCTCCTCGTCGAACTCGTGCGCCGCTGCGGCGTGATCGACGCCGCCCTGGGAGCGCGGATCGCGCCCGACCTCTTCGCCGACGAGGGGGCCGTCCGGGCCCTGATGGAGCGGAAGGGCTTCGATCCGGCGAAGGGCACGGACATGCGCCGCGAGACCTGGGGCTTCGTTCCGGTCCTCTACGCCTGGAACGGAACCCGCAGGTGGGCTTTCGTCCGCGGGGACGTCGCGGATCCGCCCGCCCATCTCGCCGAACTCGCCGCCATGCACCTGCGGCGCGACCTCGAGATCCTCGGCGTCAGGGCGGGCCCGATCGACACGAAGGCATTCCGCACCGCCAACGACGGCCGCTGGCCGACCGTCTTCGACGCCGTGCACGCGGACGTCGCCGAGGACGGGGCGCCGAGCCTTCACGAGGAGACGTTCCGCCGGTTCAAGACGCGCGGGCGCCCGCCCGACAAGGTCGACGACGCGCTGGGCACGCTCCACGAGCGCGAGGCCCTCGAGCAGCATCTGATGGACCGCAGCGCCGCGGACGCGATGCGCTACGTCGCCCAGGAATGGTGGTTCAAGCGCAGCTCCGCCGGCGCGGCAGGCGGCTACCGTTCGTTCGACGAGAAGCCGATCTGCATTCCCTTCGAGAACAAGGGGCAGCCGGTTCCCATGGACGCGCACAAGGCGCTGCAGGCCATCGAGCACATGCACGCGGTCATGGCCGACCTGGGGGAGTGAGGCCGCCCACGGCCCGCGGGGATCGGCGCGCGCACGTCCCGGGACGCGATCGCCGCCCCCCGCACCTTGCGGGGCCGTCCAGCATCGACGGACCGTCAGGCAGGGCTTCGGTACGCCGGCGCTTCCATCCGGGGCGGCACGGCTGGCGGCCATCCCGCGACCGACCATGCCGCGCCGCCGCCGAGTGCGAGGCCGCCGGCGTCGACATCGGGCCGGCCGCACGGTCCGGGGAGCGTAAGCGGCCGGCTCAACGCCGGGACCATCTGTCCACCGCGTTCGCCTTGGTCAGAAGCGGCTGCCGCTGCTCTTCGTCCCGCATCTGGCGGCGCTTGAGGGCCCGGACGGCGGCCTCGGCCTCCAGGTAGGCGACCTTCACGACGTGCGCGTCCCCCGCGGGCGCGCAGTCCAGCACTTCGAGCGGCCAGACCGCCACGTCGGGCGCCAGCGCCGCCTCGTCCACGATCGACATGAACGAGGTGTCCGCGTGCACGACCGAGCCGGGAACGACGCCGAGCCGCACGAGCTCGTCGCGTCCGCCGACGAAGGCGCCCGTCAGCCTGCGACCGACCAGGGGCTCGAACACGCGCAGCACGAGGCCGACGTCGTCGGCCAGTAGCCGCTTGATGTGCCGCGCCATTTCCGCGCTCTGGGCGTGCCGCGCATGCACCACGAAGGCGTTCTGCTCCTGCTCGACGCCGTCGTGCCTCCGCAGGAAATAGGCGAACGGGTGGTCGCTCGGCACCGAGATGCGCAGTCCGCCGATCGCCGCACGGAGCGTATAGCGGCGCGACAGGCAGAGGTCCCGCCGGACCGTGCCGACCCGCTCGCGCCAAGTCTCCGGGGCCGCCTCGTAGAGGGCCGCCTCGACGGCGGCGGCCACATCCTCGGCCGACTTCCTCGCGAACCTGAAGGTCACGCGCCAGCACCGCTTGTCCGGCATGAACCGGGCCCCCAGCGCCTTGACGGCCGCCTTCGTCGCCGCGTCGCCGCGCCCGAAGAAGATGTCGGCCGTCTCCGGCGAAGCGAAGATCCGGACCGTCGCGTAATCCTTCGGCTCCATCTCTTTTCATTCCTTCGAAGGCGGCGGGACCCTCCAACGAAATGGTTGACCCATTCCTTTGGCAGGTGCAAGGTGGACCATGCTACGGCGGTGAAGCGGCGCCTCCCGGTACGCTCCGACGACGCGAAAGGAACGAGCATGACCGAAGCGCCTGCACCGAAGATCTGCACATTGATCGGCTCCAACAAGGGCGGAATCGGCAAGTCCTTCATCGCGACCCTCTACATCTCGGCGCACGGCCAAGTCCGGCAGTCCATGCAGAAGGTCGGCGAGCAGATGGATCCCCTCGTCGTCATCGAGATCGACAACGAGGCCAAGCTCCACGCCACCATGAAGGAGCGGGTCAATTTCTCGCTCCGCGCGGCTCCCGACCTCTCTTCGATCTCGCGGGACCGCCGCGCGATGGAGCGCTACTTCAATCCCGTCTTCCAATGGTGGTGCGTGGGCGACAGCCTGACCGACCTCGGCGCCAACGTCACCACCCCGGTCCTCGACTGGATGCGCACGACCGCCGTGCCCGAGCTCGCCGCGGAGCGCAACATCCACTTCCGCTTCCTCGCCGTGGCCATCCCGGACGCGCAGTCGCTCCGCTCCGCCAGGCAGGCCGTCGAGACGGTCATGGACACCCTGGGCAATCGGGTCACCCCGGTCCTGGTCTTCAACGACATGTGGGGCATCGACCACGCGTCGGGCTTCACGCCCTACCAGGACAACCCCGACCTCCTCGAACTGGAGACCTACCGGCGCGAGGGCCGCATGCTCCGCGTGGACGTTCCGTTCTGCGACAGCCAGCTGATGGAGTACGGCCGCGCCCACAACCTGTCGGTCCTCGACGTCTGGCAGCGCGAGGCGCACATCGCGCGCGAGCTCGGCCTGGACGACCTCTCCCAGCGCACCGAGAAGCACCGGCTGCTGAAATGGCTCTGCGAGGTGCAGCATGGCTTCGGCCCGCTCTTCGCGCGCCCGGCCGCGCCCGCGGAGCCCGTGCCCGCAGCGCCCGCCCCCGTCCAGCAATCCCCGACCGCCCAGCCGTCCGCGCCCCGCGCCGCGCAGCCTGCCGCGGCGGCCACCCGCATCACGCCGGCTCAGCACGGCATGCGCCCCCGGCTCGAGCCCCAGTTCGGCCAGCCCGAGCGCTCCTCCGACCCCCGCGGCGGCCTCGCGGCCTGACGCCCGGCCGGAGCACATGAGACCCGACAGCATCCCGCGAGCCAAACGATGACATCAGCCGCAGCAATCCTGCCGTTCCAGCGCCATGCCGACGGGCACGGCAGTCGCACGCCGCGGAACGAGGGCGAGGAGACCTTCGCGCCCTTCGTCGATCCGGGCGTGGCCGAACGTATGCTGGCCGAAGGTCCGCCCGGGGACGAACTGCAGGCCTTCCTAAGGCGCAGCCTGGACAGGCTCGGCCATTCGGCGCCGGTCCAGGCCCGGGAGCCGTTCCTGCCCGCGCAGCCCTATGCCGCGTCAGGGCAGGGCCATCGCGAGGCCGGCGCGCTGCCGCCCGAGCATCCGGCCTACGAAGCCCCTCGCCCCGCGGCGCCGGTCGATGCGTACGCTCTCCACCCAGCCTATGGCGGGGACGGATCGGGCGGCCTCCACGGACGGCATCCGGCCTTCGCCGCGCCGGTCGATCCGTTCCCGGGTCCCGCGCCCCAGCGTCCCCCGGCCTCCGTCGCCGGCGCCCCCGAGAGCGACGGCACCTCTTTCGACATCCCGGCCTTCCTGCGGGCGCGGCCGGGCATCCCCCGGCCTCCGGCCGGACCCGAGGCCGTCCCGCAGGCGCCCTCCGCCCCGGCGTCTCTCGTGCAGGCCGCCCCACGGGCTCCCGCCAGGGCTGCGCGCACGCCCGGCGCGCTGACCGCCGCGTCCGAGATGGCCTGGATCTACTCCGTGTTCCCGGTCGTCCTGATCCTGCAGCTGCTCGCCGGCTTCGGCGGCGGATCTCTTACGGCCTTCGCGGCCACCGTGGCCTTCGCGGCCTACGCGGCCGTCGGAGCGTGGCTACGCCCCGCCCTGTTCCAGCTCAGGGTGGCCGCCGGCTGGCAGTTCGTGACCGCCGCGTCTCTCTTCGGGAGCCTCGACACCGCATCGCCGGAACAGTGGATGCACCTGTTCGCCGTCTCCGCCGCCACGGCCGCCGTCGTCGTGGCGATGGGCGGCATCGAGGTCCACGACCGCCTCAGAGGGCGCTGACCCCTTGCCGGCAGGCCCCGAGGGGATCCTCCAGGGCCGGCTTGGCCGCCCCCAACATGTCGAGCGACTGCTCCACCGCCGCCGCATGACCGCGCAGGCGGTCGAGCGCGGCCTTGGGATCGTGCGCGGCGCCCGCATGCCATGGCGTCGACGCATGGTTGAAGGTCGGCGAGAAAGCGCTCTCGCGCCGCCACGCGCGGGGGCGGAGGACCGGAATCGGCTTGGCGCCCCGGTTCCGGCGCTTCAGTTCCATGGCGGACGCGGCCGCGTCCAGAGCGCCCTCCACGTCGTAGCCCCTGAGTTCCATGAAGCGCAGCACCGCATCGAGGCCGCGCCGGAGCTTCTCGGGGTCGTCCAGGAGCTCGTGCTGGCCCGGCTTGGCGACCTCCGCGCCGTCGTAGGCCTGAAGCGCCTCCGCGACCCGGAGGAGGCGCTCGGGGAAGGTCTCCGTCGGCGAGCCCACCGCGATGCAGTGCGGAGCGGACCGGCCGGTCGCCCGGATGCCGAGGTCGCGCACGGTCGCGATCAGGTGTGCGAGTTCCTTGCGCATCGGCGTCTCCGTTCGGGAAGGATCATCGGACGAAGCGACGCAAGGCGGAAGCGCGCCGCGCGCCGACGGCCGCTCTTCGGGCGGGCGCCGCGATGACGATCGAGATCCGGCACGGAAGTCTCCTGGACGCGCGGGAGCGCCACATCCTGCACGGCTGCAACGCCTCCGGGGGATTCGGCCGCGGCGTCGCCGAGCAGATCAAGGCGGCCTACCCCGCGGCCTGCGAGGCGTACCGCGCCGAACACCGGGCCCGCGGGTTGCGCCTGGGCCAGACGATCTTCGTCGATTGCGGCCGGCACGTCGTCGTCAACTGCATCACGCAGGGCCGCTACGGGCACGATGCCGCCGTCGGTACGGTCTACGTCGACTACGACGCCGTGCGGCTCGCGTTCCGCTCGGTGGACGACCGAGCGCGCCGCGAGGGCTTCTCCGTGGTCGCGCTGCCCTTCATCGGAACCGGATACGCGGGGGGCTCCTGGGCCCGCATCTCGGCGATCCTGCGCGAGGAGGCCCGCTGGTTCGTGCCCGTCGTCTACTCCCAGGACGGGCGCGTGCCCCGAGGCTGACGCCGTGCGGGGCACGCGGGCGAATCGGATCTTGCCCCCTCCGGAGCGGCTTCTCTATGCTGCCGGCGCATACGGAGCAGTTGCCGGTGCATACGGAGGAAAGCTGCATGGGCTATGGCGACGGCGGACGCTACCACAACGTGGGCCTCTCGAGGCGCGACCTCCTGCCGGCCACCCGCAAGCAGCTCGCGACCCTCTACCGCCTCACGCGTCGCGACCATTCCGCCCTGGGCCTCAACAGGGGACAGGCGAGCGAGGCCATCGACAAGGCGGTCGAAGCGAAGGAGGAGAAGCGGGCGCGCAGGAACGCGGGCGGCTTCGAACGTCTCTACGAGATCGTCTACCGGCAGGCGGCCCAGGCCGCGACCGATGCCGGCCGCAGCTGGCTGGCGAGGCACCCGGAGAAGCTCTTCGACGTGGCCGAGGCCGACACGTTGACGCCCTGCCACGGCGTCGTCGGCTACGCCTTTCTGCGCAAGCCTCCGAGGTCGAACCCCTTCATGCAGTGGTTCGCGGAGCATCACCCCGAGGCGAAGGGCGACGTGCTGGTCATCGACCACGAGTTCATGGGCCGATGGGAGCGCGACCTGCACGTCGCCTGCCAAGCCGCGGCCTTGAAGATCCTCAAGCGGCAGGGTGTCCAGGGACTGAGGCTGTTCGTCCGGGAGGAGCCGGGAGAGAACTCGCGGATCCAGGCCTGAGGCGGAGCCCGTTCAGAGCGCGAACAGAACCGCGATCCGCTCGCAGCCGGGGCGCGACCCGATCTCGACCATGATCCTGCCGGCATCGGGATAGATCCCGCGCAACGCGTCCTCGATGCCGAGGCCATCCATCATCATCGTGCCGCGGGCCATGCGGACGAAGCTGCGCACGTCCGCGAACTTCTCCTCAAGGGCGGCGCGCCGAGCCGAAGGACCGGAGAGGACCGCAACGTCGACGAGCATGCCGTCGTCGGCACCTGCGCCGAGGGCTTCCATCGAAGTCGCCATGTCGATCCCCCCGAAAGCATCGGCGACGGCTCTCCGGTCGCGGCTCGCCGGCCCGCCACGTCGCGCAGGCGATCGATAGGTCGGACCGCGCCGGTCCGCTAGGACGCGAAAGCCACGGCGGGCCGGTCCCGTTCAGGCCGCATCCAGGAGCGCGACCCGATCGACCACGTCCGAAGGCGTCGCGGTCGTTGCTTCCTCGCGGGCACGTCTGCCCGCATTCGGCGGCCGGGCCGGCTTAGGCATGATCCCGGGAGGAAGGGCCGGCCGTTCCAGAACATCGTACCTGGGCAGATCGTTATTGCCCCGGATCCAGACGAACCAGTTGCAGTTCATCGTAGGTCGACCCAGGTTCCTGAAGTCGGGTCGCCAAGTCAGACCGAGGTTGTAGGCCGGCGGCGTGCCCCTGAAACGCGGGATGCGCCCCTGCGTGTTGAAGTGCGTGGTCTTGAGCAGCATCGCCACCATGAGGAAGTCCTGCGCGAGCAGACGTTCCAGCATGGCGTCGGCCAGGAAGAAGGGCGGATTGGACACGACCACCGGCGAGCGGAGCCGATCGAGCTTGGTGACGTCGCAGCCGGGGCCGTGCTCGTCGCCGTAGCCGCGGTCCACCAGATCGGTGGCCACGACCGGATGCCGCGTGGCCAGGATCCTTGCCATGCGGCCGTCTCCGCAGCAGCACTCGTGGAACGGGGTGCCGGAAGGAACGACGCCGGGGACGATCCCCGTGCGTTCGAGCCAGTCGAGGAAAGCCCAGGAGACATCCTCCGGCGTGCTGTAGAAGCCGTCCTCCTGCTGCTTGCCCTCGACGGGATTGCCCCCCGCCATCGCCACGCCCACGCGCCGCTGGACCATGCCTCAGTCCTCCCTTCCGTCGTTGTGATCGTCCGCCAGCAGGGCATCGATGAAGTCCCGCATGTTCTCCGCCTCCTCGACCTTCTTCGCGGGCTTCGCGGTCGGAAGCTCCGGAGCGGCGCGGCCGGGTCCGGCGTCGACCGTTTCGAGTTCGCGGACTGGGGCCGGCGCCTCTTCGACGGGCCAAGGGCCGAGGCCGGCCGCCGCGTCGGAGATCCGCTTCGCGTGCATCCGCTCGTTCCGGTTCGGCTCGGCGGTGGCGGACGCGGGCCGGAAACCGTGGAGGCTGCTGACGGCGCTCTCCATCTCCCGCTCGTTCGCGTCCTTGGTGCCTTGGCTGTCCATCGCGGCCAGGAACCGCACCATCACTTCGCTCTTGTGCAGGTCCTCCGCGAGGTTGACGTGCTTGTCCTCGTCGACGTCGACCGCGTGCTCGACGTGCCGGTCGGCTTCCCGCGTTCCGGCGCTCGGCATGCGCCGCTCCGGCGGACGCTCGTGCATGACCGGGGCTCCGAGGTCCCGCTCGTCCATCTCGTCGAACGAGGGCGGGCGTTCCCGGGCAGGCCCTCGCCGCGTGCGCGGGTCGGGATGGCCGAACGGCGGATCGTCCAGGAGGTCCGGCGGGCCGCCAGGGTACCGCTGCTCGAATCCTTCGGGGGGCAGGGCCGGCCTGTTGCGGGGTGGGCCGCCCTGAGGCAGCCCAGGGCGCTGCGGCGAGCGCCCCGGCATCGCGCCGAGGCCGGGGCCGAGCCCACCTGCGGGGGCGTCCAAGGCCCTGAGGGCGTCCAGGGCACGGATGTCGCCGCTGATCTCGGCCGCCTGGGCCTTGTGGGAGCGCAGCATCGCGGCGACGCTGGCGGCGGCCGCCTCGGTCCGATCGCGCGGGTTCTTGCTGGTCCGCACGACGTCGATGGCGACCGCGCAGACGGCCAGCTCGTCACCCTTGCGGGCCCGCTCCTGCAACGTGGAGGTCAGCTCCTCCGCCGCCCGGCGCATGCGGTCGACGTGGTCCGCCCTCGAAAGGGTCTCGGCGATGGCCGGGAGGCGCTGCTTCAGGCTGACGTCCTCGGGATTGGGCCGCGACACCTTCAGGAACTGGTTGGGCGCGAGGAGTAGCTTGTTGACGTCGAGCGCGCTCGGCGGATTGACGTAGAACCCTTTCGCCCGGACGAGGCGCGTCTTCCAGACGATGTGCATCTCGCCCTCGTCCTGCCCCTTGAGATCGAGGAAGTTGATCTTGTCCACCTCCTTGATCTCGGCCGAGTTCCGGTCCGAGTAGCGCATGCCGATCTCGCCGACGTTCGCGTCGTAGCCGGCCGAGAACGCGCGCAGGCCCTTGCCGCCCTTCTTGATGATGAGATCGGCCGTGGCCTGGGGGTCCTCGACCTTCATGGCGATCGTGGTGTTGCAGTTCGAGATGACCGCGTCCGCGACTTTCTCGTTCTTCTTCTTCATCGCGTTGACGTCCTGGCCGGCGAAGACGAGGCAGAACCCGAGGCTTCGCGCCTGGGCCGCCATCATGTCCATTCCTTCGACCATGTAGTAGCCGACCTCGTCCATGATGGTGACGAACGGGGAGGGCGCGCTCGTGGACCGCTTCTCGACAACGTCGTTCCAGGTTCCCGTCAGGCTGTCGCCCAGCGCCTGACCCATCATTCCTTTGAGGTTCGCGACGACGATCTTGCCGAGATTCTCGGTCTCGAGGGGCGACTTTTCGAGCGAGGGCAGCATCACGATCAGGATGCGCCGGTTGAGGACGACGTCGGCCATGTCGATTTCGCCGAACGGGGTCATGAAGATGAACCCGTAGACGTCCGCGGCAGTCGCGAGCACCTTCGAGAACTGCATCTGCAGATACCCGTGCTGCTCCATCGTCTGTTGCGCTTGCTTCGTCCCCTTCGATTTGTCGAAGCCTGGGATCTGCGCAAGGTACTTGACGATCGCGTTCTTGATGTTGGGTGGGAGCGTCTCCTCCGCTGCCAGCTCGATGATCTTGTCGAGGCTGAGGTAGTCCCGGATGATGCCGATGTTCAGGTCGATCTCGCCCTGGTCGCGCTTCCACACGAGGGCCCGCATGATGCCGCCGAGCATGGCGACGGCGCGCCCTTTCCATACCGCGCCGTCGCCACCCGCATCGTCCATCAGGCTGACGCACATCTGGGTCAGCTGATCGGACGACCCGCTTGTGAACGGGTTGAGCGTGTTCGAGCGCGACACGCCGCCCGAGCCCCCGGAGACGTCGGTGCCGCCTGTCATGAAGTTCATGACGAGGAGGTCGTCCTCGCGGCCCATGCGCCGCGTCAGAGCGTAGGCCTTGGCGTAGAGGCTGACGTCGCCTTTGCCGTCGACGAACAGAAATCCCGACCCCCACGAGAGGGCGTTTGCGGCAAATCCGAGAAGCGTCTCGGTTTTACCTGCGCCGGTCGTCCCCAATACTATGAAGTGTGTGCGCGCATCGGAGTTGGTCAACCAGACTTCCTTGCCGGAAATCTTGTCGTTGCCGATGAAGAAGATCCCCGCCGCCTTCTTGGGCTTGCCGGAGCCCCCCTCGACCGGATCCATCAGCTCGGACTGGATGGGCAGCTTGAGAGCGGCTTCCTCCCGACGGGTCAGGCCGTACCACGCCAGGAGGAGCGCGACGATGAGGATGAGATCCCCGACGCCGTAGAAGAGGAAGGCCGCGACCGCGAGGCACACGAGAGCGACCGTCATGTTCTGCGGCGTGCCGAGGAAATCGATGAGCTGACTGATCACGCCGCGCGTGTCGCGGACGAGGTTCTCGTCCGAGAGCTCGTCGCGGTCCCGCAGGCCGCGCGTTCGCTGTAGAGGCAGTTTCGCCATGACCGAGGTCGCTCCGCGAAGATCAGGGAGTGCCCGAGCGGCACGGGGGATTGGTGAACCATATGGGTGCGCCCTGATCGCGGGCGTCGAGATCGGTGATGCCGCCGCGGAAGGTATCGCGCGGCATCACCGATCTCGTGGATGCGATCGGCAGCCTGACGGTGTCGAGCGGAGGCTGACGGAACAGATTCCGCAACCTCGTCAGGGGAAACGCCGCCCAGCATCGGGCCGTGCCTGAGAAGCGCTGTTGCAAATGAGCCATAGGCGTTTCCATTCCTTCGTCCCTCGACCTTAGCCTCGAAAACGAAGGAGCCGCAACCTGCCGAAGCCGTCCGGTAAAAAATCGTTCACCATCATGAAGTTGAGCGCATTTGCTCTGAAATTCGTAGGAACCGGGGTCAAAATTCCGCGTTGGCGACGTCCGATTTTGTTGGCGGCCCCCCCTTTCATTCCTTCAATGGCTGAGCTTCATTCGTTGTCGGGTGCAGGCGCAGACAGTGCCGACCGACACTCCGTTTCATCGTTCCCGTTCATTCCGAGGCGTCGATGTCTGAATCACAGGCTCTCGCGGCAGCTCCGTCCGCGCCCGTCGTCCGCAAAGCCGCGACCGGCCGGCGGCCCCATGCGGGAGCCCGGAATTTCCGGTTTCCGAACCCCCGACAGAACAAGGGCGTGAAGCTCGGCGAATCGGCCGAGGACAAAGCCCTTATCGAGGCGTTCATCCGCGACAAGGGCGTGAGCGTCCAGAAGCCGGGTTATGCCTGGGGCGCGAAACCCATGCCGACCTACGACTCCTTCAGTCCGCCGTCCTACTGAGCGCAAGCGAACTATCCGCCTATAATACAGCGAACTCGCGAATCAGGTCAGTGATCAGGCACTGACCTACCGAGGGCCGATACCTTCGGATGTGACTGCCGATCGCCGCCCATCGGCTTTACCTGTGTCCGCCCCTCCTGCACGAAGGTCTCAGGCCAGCGCACCGCGCTGGCTGGGCTGACCTCGAAGCGCCGCGCCGCCTCTCGGCGCAAGGCTCCCGCTTCGATGGCCGTGACGACGCGCGCACCCAGATCGGCGGACAGGGCGAACGGCATTCGGCTCTCCTCATCGGAAGGCCGCGCATCGAATCGTCCCCCCCTCCGCGCCGAAATCCGGACGATTCGACCAGCTCGAGTCGCGCTCCAGCCTGCCGATCCTGGAGACGGGTCACTTCCTCGACGCCGGCGACATGCCCAGCGCCCGCACCGCGCTACGCTGCTTTCGGATACGTAGCTTCGTCCCTCCTGGCACTCGTGTAGATCGCCCGCTTTCGACGGGTCCTCCCGCTCTGAAACCGTCAAGGCGAGCGTCCGGTTGTCCGCCCCGACGAGCGGTCGCTTCCGACCCGCTCAAGGCACTCGTTGTGCCAGCTTACAGATTAGGCTATTATTGATGAATTAACTAATGTTTACTTACATTGTCGTGGCAATATGGTCGCCAGACTGAGAAGATATGCATATGGAGGCAGTCATGTCTGAGAACTGCACCTACATCGACGGGCTGATGATAGACAACCCTCAGACGTTGACGATCCTCTCGCTACTTTACGACAAGATTTCTTTGCCCCACCCATACGACCACGATCCCAATTGCGAAGAAATAATGAGGATAAGCTTTGATAATGAGGGATACAGAGAGATAGAACGCAGATGGTATCGTGATTGGAAAAAGTCCAACAAAGAGCTTTTCGATGCAGGTGTTCTAGACGTACTCCCAGCACCGATCGCTGCGCAAAGTCTTCCGCGTGACATAGAGAGCATGATATGCCTCAAACTTGGCCCCAATAAGCGCCGTATCTCGACGAGCGACGTCTTGGAGGGGCGAGTCGCAATTGCTATGCATGCCCTCTATGCCGAAGGGACCCCCCAGATATCGCGTTTACCGAAGAAGGTCGGCCCTCCACTCTTGGGCTTGGATCTTCCGTCTTGAAGGCGGTTATCCAAAAAAGGGCCCCTCAGCTTGCAGCTTTGAAGCCTGAGCAGATATTGGAAGTCCGAGAGTTTACAGGGTCGTACCGCGACGGCTTCCGGGCTTATCTCGCTGAATTGGCGGACGACGTCGAAGCAAAAACCAAAGACGGATACAGCCTGGATCAGTCGGGAAAGATCGTATTTGAACGGAAAGTCGAGCCTAAGCTTCTCGAAGAAATCCGCCAATCGATCCCCTGCAAAATTGCGTGGTGGGCAGATTTACTGAAAAAGAGTTTCGCCATTGGTGGTAATGCTGTTACGATCTGCGCTGCGCCATGGTCGGCAGGCAATTATACCAAGCTGAGCGAAAATATGGGCGACTTCGTGAAAGCGATTGCAGTGCCTCTAAAAGAAAAAAGGTCAAACAAGGGTCAAGCGTTTCAATTCATCGGCAACCTTCCAAAGCCGCGACGCCCCATGCAGCTTCCGTAGGACCTTACGCCCGCTCTCCTCCCAGGCTGAGTCAAAACGTGAGCACCACCCGAGATCGTGGAAAAGCTTTTCTGCGGCGCTTGCTCTTGAGCATTCATCACGCCGAATTCGTCGGCTGCGATCGGCAAGCAGACGATCCGTCCCACGCCATGAAGCCGTCTACGTGTCTACATGCGCCAGCCGCCGAGATGCCGGAGCTGTCTCTCCTGTGCGGCAGCTCGCTGCCTTCGGAAGGCTCGCCAGCTTACGAAAGCCGCGATGACGCGCTGCACCTGCCGGCTCTGCTGATCGTGCCGCGACAACGCGGCAGCACATGCCGGCGGTGGTCGACCGTTCAGGGAAGCCGCGTCCAATTGACGGATGCGAACCCGCGCCTGTCCAGCGCGAGGGATCGAACGATGCGCGCTTCAGCACCCATGCACTGCCAGGAGTGAATCGTCGCATGGCCCGTCACCACCATGGGGACATCCTCGCCGGGCCGCTCGCGACAGAAGGCTGCGACTGCCGCCGTTGCACTGGACGCGTCGGCTTTGCCGCAGACGATGTTCGCCCCTCTGTTGCAGAGCCACACCCGGCCGCCCATGCAGCGGTACACGGTGGTTCGCCGCAGATCCTCTAGCGGTTCGGCCGTCAGATTCAGGACGCGTCGGGCGGCTTGGGCGATTTCTGCAGGAAGGGGCCGGGGTCTGTCGTCGTCGCCCGCTGCGGCGCAGCGGGCCCTGGGGTCGCCCGCCTGCGCCCTGGCTTCCGACGCCCCCGTCGACAGGAGCGCGAAAAGGACGAGGGTTCCGCACGACAGCCGAGCGTCCATGCAGGCATCTCCCGATCGACAACGCTCGGCAACCTAGCCTGAGGGGACGCCGCGTGCACCTCTCTTCTCGCACGCCACCCGTACCGCGATCGGCGCTACCGGGCGTCGGCCGCGATCCGGGCGAACAGATCGGCTCCGACCGCCCCCCGCACGACGCGAACCAGACCGTCCGCGTCGCGGTAGACGATCGTCGGCGTCGCCAGCGACCGGCCGGTGGCGCGGAACATGGCGCGCGAAAGGCCCGTCTCGATCGACAGGGCTTGCCGCTCGGCGGCCGCTCCGGCGGGGGGCAGGCGGGAGGTGTCGCCCGAAAGGGCGGCCTTCATTCCTTCGAGATCCGCTTCGACCAGCCGGGCTGTCGCCGGGTCCCTGCCGCCCCCGACCGGCGCCGGCACCCAGGCGACGCGCAGCTTCGTGGGGGAAGCCGCGACGACCTCCTTCATGGCGACGGACTTCTCGCATGTGGCCGCGAACAGAATCCAGATCCGAGGGCCTTCCATTCCTTCCTGGATGGATGAAAGCTCGCCCATGGTCGAGATGATGGATTCGTCTCCGACGACGCCCAGCGGAAGCGCGGAGGCTGCCGATGCGGCACCCCACAGCAGGACGAGGGCGATGCGCAGGCTGCGGAGAAGCGAGGTCATGACGAAGCCTACGATCGTTCTGCTGGCCGGCCTAGTGGCGGCGTCGATCGCGTTTTCCGTATCGGCGCAGGAGGTCTCCGGCATCGAGATCTCCGTCGGGACGCGTTCGGCCGCGGAGGGGAGGGCGCTGGCGGTACGGGCGGCCGGAGAGGAGGCGGCCCGCCGCCTGGGTCTCGATCCGGCCTCGGCCGTCGTGACGAACGGCGTGGTGAGGGACGTCCGGTTCGCGGATGGGCTGTTGACGGCTCTCGTCGACGTGACGGTCGAGGGCGTGGGCGTACGGGCGGCCGCCGACCGCCCGCCGTCCGGACGCGCGGTTCCCGACGGAGCCGGCTGGGTCCTCGTCGTCCATGCCGTCCGCGCGGCTTCGGGGCGTCTGGTGCCCTGGGACAGGAGGGATCCCTGGGGGATGATCTGGCGCGTGCCGACGGACCTCGGCCGGTTTCGCGCGGTTCCCGTCACCGGCGATGCGGAGGACGCCTCGATCGCGACTGCGCAGGCGCTCGAATCCTTCGACGGCCGCGCCTTCCGGCATCTGGCCGCCAAGTACCGCGCGCCCGCCGTCGCCCTGGCCGTCCGGGAAGGAAACGAGGCGGCCGTCGCGATCTGGAGGAACGGCCGTACGACGGAGTGGACGCGCGTCCCCCTAGGCGATCTGACGGATGCGCGTGCGGTCAGGCTGGCCGTCACACGATCCATCGCCGAGGACGCCGTCGGCCTGCGGCCGTCGGCAGCGGGGACGGGTCAGGGCGAGCCGTCCGGGCGAGGTTCCGAGAGCGTCCGCATCTCCGGCTGGCGGCACAGGGCCGATGGCGGCGAGGAATACAGGGCCGTGCTGTCCGTCGAAGACCGTGACGATGCCGTGGCGCGCCTCGCGGCCGAGGGGATCGAGGTCCTCTCCCTGCGGGATGGCGCGGGCGGAACGGAGGTCGTGCTCCTGGCCCCGGACGGCGGCGGGATAGAGGCCGGCCTGCGGCGCGCGGGGCTGCGGATCTCGCCCTGACCCCCAACGGGATCGGGGCCCCGAAGGGCCCCGACGCGTCTCGTCCGTTTCAGCTTGGTCAGGCCCTCGGGCGATAGGTCTCCTCGTCCTGCGGCACGCCTGGGCCGTAGGAGGGACGCGCGCTCAGGAAGTTGTCCCAGGCGTCCCCGATGTCGGGCCCCGAAGCCACGGGCTGGAAATCCGCGACGAGGTCCAGGAGGGCGCCCGCGCCGGTGTTCTCCAGCAGGCCCTGCGGCGCCTCGCTGACCATGTAGTCCCAGCCGCGATCGGTCTGCCGGGGCTCCATCTTGGCGACGCCGTCGGAGCCTTGCTTGTAGACCGTGCCGTCGAGCCCGATCGCCCAGGATGCGTCGCCCTCGAAGCGCTCCTGATCGGCGAAGCCGATGAGGCCGGCCTTCATCTGGTTGAACTTCCTGGCCGCGTCGTGGGATGCGCCCGGCATCTGGTCGATCGGGCGGAAGCCGCTGACGTCCGCGAGCGTGCGCACGAACCTCTCGGGCGTCTCGCCGTCCTGGATCGCCTTCTTCAGCTTGGCCATCTCCGATCCGGGCTGGCAGCCGTGGATGTCCCTCCAGAGCTCGTCGGCCGAGTAGGACACGCCGTAGCGTCCCGAGAGCAGCTCGTTGACCCTCTTCAGGTACTCCGGGCCGGACAACCGTTCGGCGGTGAAGGATCCGTTGTTGAGCTCGTCCATGGCCTCCCTCCCTGGGCTCCTCGACCCGGAAGTTCCTCTACTCCCCGAAGAGTGGAGAAGGGGCATGCAAGGGACAACGCCAAATTCCGGCGTTCCGAGCCGAATTTTTCGGATGGGCCTCGGAAAGCTCCGAAGGAACCGCGAAAAGCACGAGGGCCCGCCTCTCTCGAAGCGGGCCCGAGCCTTTGGTAGGAGGCTGCAGTCGTTCCAACGCGTCTCCGAGGAGCCGCCGCAAGGACTTGCAAGACCGACCATGACCCGGAAGCGCGGCCGCCGCAAGCGTCCCGCGGGCGCATTTCCAGGTTTTCCGTTCCTTCGGATTGCGGCTTTCGGCGGGCCGGGCCACCTTGGCGCCAGGAAGGGTCGCATTCCATGGACACGAGGACCTACGTCGCGCGGCTGCCCTACACGCAGCACGTCATCCCCTACCGCTGTCAGAACCATGTGCAGAGGCGGCTGGGCGAACTCGTCGCTCTTCCGATCCGATCTTTCGAAGGATCGGATGCTCCGCCCGTCCTGCGCTTCTCCGCGGGGGCGGAGCGGGACGGGGAGGGACTGGGCTTCCGCGTGCTGGACGGCCGCCTGTTCCTGCCCGTTCTCGCCCGGCGCCGACGTGGCGACGACTTGGTCATGGATCCCGCCCGAGAAGAGGACCTGCCCCGCCTCTTCGGCGAAGCGACGGTGGACGCCCTCGACAATCCCCTGATCCGCCGGGATCTGCATTACCGGGACGGCGACAAGCTCGAAACCATCGAGGACTGCCAAGCCCGCGATCTGGCAAACGGCGAGCGCGCCCGCTGGGGAACGAGCGATCTCGAGAGGACGCGTGTTCACGCCTTGATGCAGGCCGAGGCCCTCGTCCTCGTGGACGGGATCGTCCATCACCGGACGGCCGAGCCCCTGTGGGTCGTCGACGGAGCGAAGGTGTCCGCGATCCTCGGCCGGACCTTCGACACCGACCGCTGGCACGGCGTGGGCGACATCCGGCACCTCGGCTTTCCGGAGAAGGGGAGCGAGGCCCGGGAGGCTTTCTGCCGGCACCTCGGGTCCGACACGGGTACCAGGAAGCAGTTCTTCCGCGCGGACCGCCTCGACGACGCCAAGGCCTATGCCGCCGAATTCGGCACGCCCGAGGTGTCCGGTTCCATCGACGTCATCGGCGACGCTCCGCTTCACCTGCCCGAGTTCGCCCACTTCGCCCCGAAGCTCGTCCAGCGCCTCGAGCGCGACCTGAACGCGGAGGATTTCCGCAGCTTCGGCCGCGGCCGCCTGATGATCTACGCCGACCTCAGGGATGCCGTCGCCCTCCTCGGACAGGGCGACCGCTCGGCTCTGGAGCCGGCCGTGGACGCGATGCGCCGTCTCGTTCACGGCATTCCGTTCGATACGGAGGCGAGACCGTTGTCGCGATACTCTCGGTGGGTCGTTCCCTATCGAGCTCTCGTGCGCCGCTGGGAGTGCGAGACGGCGCGGCCCGATTTCGATCTCTACCCGGAGCAGAGCCTCGCCGAGGAGCCCGCACCCGAACTTCCGGCGCCTGGCTTCGCCGCATGATCGTCGACCTGCCCGTCCGCTGGCGCGGCCGCGCGCTTCTTCACGGCATGCGGACCGCCCGCGACCACCTCTTCCGCGAGACCGTTCCCGTCCGGGTGCCGGAGGTGGCGCGCGCGGAAGCGGTCGAGGTCTGCCGGCGGAAGGCCCCCTGGGCCGCTGCAGGGGGGCAGACCATCTCGACGCTCTTCCACGAGGGTAGGTTCTGGCGTCCCGTCTGGCGGCTGTCGGCCAGGATGCTGTCCGAAGCCGACCTTCCTGACGAGTTCGGAGAGGGCGAACTGCTGGGCGCCTGGAAGAACGCCGACGCGCACTACGTCCTCGAGGGCCCGAGGGTGGTCAACGAGTCCCAGCCGCTGCCGCCCGATGCGCCGGTCAGGCGCTGGAACGGCGACGACCGCGAAGCCCGCATCGCCGCGGCCTCGCGCTACGTCGCCTCCCGGTGCACCCTCTTCGACGGCATGGTCTACGAGGAATCCCCCATGCCCGTGATCGTGGCCGTTTCCAGCATCAATCCCGGCATCGGAGGATTCGACCTCGACGCCCTCATCCCGAACGGCGCGCCCCAGATCGCCTTCTGCGACGACGCCCACCGCATCCACTACGACTTCGTCGGCCCCTACCCGAGGGCCGACTCGGCCGACTGCTTTCGGCTCGACCGCATGGAAGCCGCCGTCGAGCATGCAGCCTCACGGTGGGACATGGACCCGGATCTGGTCGAGCGGATCCCGGACCTCGAGGTCCTGCGCCCGGACCTGCTCGTTCACGACGACGAGGATGTGGCGGTCGCGGCCGCCGCCGGGGAGGCGTACCGCCGCTTGTCCACGGCGGCCTTCCTGCTGCCGCGGGCGGGGGTCGAAGCGGTTTTGGATCTTCGCGACGCCCGGCGGCTCGAGCCGCTGGAGGACCGCATCGTCCTCGTCCGTCGGGCCTTGTCGGTCCTGGAGGAGATCGACCCTGAAGCGATACCGCCGGTCCTCCGGACGGAGGTCCCGAAAGCGGCCGCGCGACTCAGGGCCGGCGTATTGCGGCACGAGATGTTCGTCGCGCCGGCACCCGATCTGCTCGCTCCGGCGTCGGCATGATGGAAGGCGCTTCCGATTTTCGGGGGTGCGCCCGATCATGCCTTCAAGGCCTCGCCCGAGGCAGCGTCCGGATCTCGCCAGGCCGAACCGCATGATTGTCGAAGTCGACGTCAGATACCGCGCCAAGGTCCGCCTCCACGGCGAGCGGGCCGAGCGTCTGCGCATCGTCCAGGAGCGGGTCCCGTTCGAGGTCCTCGAGCTGACCGGCGCCGAGGTGGTGTGCCGATGGAACGCGCCGACGCTCAGGTCCGCCTTCGCCGGCGACCACGAGACCACGACGAGCGAGGTGTTGGGCGCGGACGGCGGCTTCTACCGCCGGGTGGCCGGCCGCCCCGGTTCTCCCGACACGCTGCGTGCGATGCTTGAGCGGCAAAGGGTGTTCGCCGTTCCCGACGGCGACGAATTCGATCTCGCAGGGGGCGTGCACAGGCCGACCGAGACGGTGGATCTCTCGAAGGCGGCCGTCGCCGCGATCGAGTCGCACGACCGCCGCCGCTGGGTCGGGCGGCTCGAGAAGCGCATCGCCGGTTTCGCCCTCGTGGACGGTGCCTTCTGCCGGCGCAGGAGCGAGCCCGTGCTGGTGGCCGGCATGAACGATGCCGGCCTGCCGGGACGCCTGTACATGGAGCGGATCGGTAGGCCGGTGGGCAGGCCGACGGTCGTCCTCGCGTGGTCCGACGACGTCCTGGACGGCTCGGCCGGACGAGGCGTGTTCCGGCTGGACCGCCTGGACGCCGCCGTCGCCTTCGCGGCCGCCTATGCGGGGGGTCCAACGGACGACGTGAAGGTTTCGGCACGCTTCGAGCTCCTCGCGCCCCACCTCCTGCGGCTCGACGACGAGGTTTTCGCCCTCTCGGCCGCCGCGCGGCAGGCCGTCCGGCACATGAGCGCACATCTCACGGACCTTCCCCGTCCCATCGTCGACGCGGCCTTCGATCTGCGGGACATGCTCTCGACCTCGGTCGTCCGGCACGATCTCCTCGTGGACGCCGTCGGGCGGGTCGTCGAGAATTTGCGCCCGATCGTCGAGGACCCCGACACCGAGCGCGACGTCCACACCCTCCGGCAGGTGCTTGAGGAGATGGACGAGGCCCTCGAACGCGTCTCCGCGGCCCGGCCGACCGAGACCGCATCCCCTTGGATCGCCGCGTCATGAAAGACACGCTCATCGAGGTCCCCTTCGGCTACGCCCTCAAGGGCAGGAAGAAGGGGCAGCGGAACGACCGCGACTACATCCGCGAGACGACCGTGACGGTCGCCATCGCCTCGCCCGACGCCGACGAGGCGCCGGTGGCCCTGGTCTGGCACCGCCGCGGGCGCTGGGGCGACGAGGGTTTCCAGCACCCCGCGCGCGACTTCCGGTTCTTCGCCGGCCGGCTCTGGCGGCCGGTCGACTTCGAGAACGGTTACGACAAGCCGGATTCCCAGATCGTCCGGTCGGAGTTCCTCGACGCCGTCGCCCGCCGCGAGGACTGCGCCGCCAACCTGCTCCAGGCCGGCGCCCGTCGGAGCTGGTGGGACTACGAGACCAAGCTCGACGGAGCGATCGACCTCGGGAACGCGCTCATCGTGTCCTCCTCCGAGGAGGACGCGGTCGCGGCGGAGATCCGCAGCAAGGCCGGGAAGCTGATCCTCGTCGACGGCAAGATGTACGGCGAGACCAGCGAGCCGATGTACGTGGTCGGCCAAGGCCGTTTCCAGCACAATCTCGGGGCGGAGGTCGTGCCGCTGCACACGATTCATCCGCCGATGGACGTAGCGAAGCACTTCCGGGCCGACCAGCTGCCCGAAGTGCTGGAGGCGATCGCCTCCCGCTTCTCGCGTCGGGAACTCGATTTCGACCCCGAGAACCCGGCGAGCTTCGTCGCGTACGTGCCGGATTGGGTCGAGGTGCGGGAAGGCTTCGCGCACGTCCTGACCTACCGGCACGACCAGACGCCTCAGCTGCTGGCGGGCGTGAAGCGGGCCCTCGAGTACCTCGGCAAGACGCTCGCGGACCAACCCATCCCCGTCCTCTTGGCCTTCGGCGAACTGCGCGACGCCGCCGCGCGGGGCGAGCCGGGCGCCCTGGTGGCGGATCGGGCGGAGGTCCTCTGCGACGCGCTCAAGCGGGATGCCTTCGAGGCGAAGATGCTCCGGGAGGAGATCGAGAAGTTCAGGATCGCTCCGGTGGCCGACGCCTCCGCCCTTGCCGGCCCGAAGCCGTAGGAGGCGGAGATGCCGCTGGTCGAAGTCCCCTTCAACTACAAGGTCTCGGGGGCGCCCAAGGGGAAGCGCAAGCTTGAGGACTACTCCTTCGCCGGTCGCATGGCCGTGCAGATCGACGGTCCGACCGATGAGGAGGCGCCCGTCGTGCTGCGCCGGCATCGTGGCGTGCCGGGCGCCTCCGCTTCTGCGCCGGCCAGAGACTACCGGTACTACGACGGGCGCCTGTTCTCCGGCTACCTCGTCGCCCGCGATGAGGCGTTCGGCCTGCCGATGACCGTGGACGAGCTGCTGGAAATCATCGGGGCCGGCACCGGCTGCGGCCGCAATCCCCTCTACGACGGTATCGACAATCTGTTTCGCCGTCCTCTTCGCGAGGACGAGGAGATCCGCCGCACGATGAAGGTCGACCGATCCTGGGAGGACGAGGTCGCCTCGGAGATCGCCCGGCGGGCGCGGGACCTGATCGTCGTCGACGGCATCGTCTACCGGCACTTCCCCGGCATCGAGCCGATCTACGAGATCGTCCCCGAGGCCGCGTTGGACCGGGACGAAGGCGTGATCCTCGCGGGCACCGTGCATACCGTTCCGGTCAGCCAGTTCGCCGACGATCCCGCGGAGATCGACGTGCGCCGCCACTTCCGCGTCGACCAGTTGGCGGAGGCGCTGGTCGCGTGCTCGGCGGCCAACGACCGTTTCGAGGATTGGGATTCGGACGACCCGGCGTCCTTCATCCATGTCGTCGGCGAATACGTCGAGGTCCTCGACCCGTCGGCACTCGCGTTCCGTCCGAGCCAAGGTCCGAGGTTCCTGAAGTTCGCCCGCTCCCTGGTCGCGGACCATGCCGATGGCTTGGCCGGAAAGCCGGTCGGCTTCATGGTGGCCTATGCCGGCATCAGGGACGCCCTGACCCGGAAGGCCGGAGCGGCCGAGGTGGCGCCGCTCGTCCGGGCGTTCGCCGAGGAGATGGATCGGACGCCGGGCCGCAGCCCCGGCTTGGTCTCCCACGTCGTCGGCGAGGTCGATGCCTTCGAGCTCTCTCCCGAGGACGAGCCAGCGGCCCTGCCGGTCGCCCGCGCCGCCTAGGAGACCGCCATGCCGATGTTCGAAGTCCCTTTCGCCTATACCGCGCAGACGGTGGCCCTCGGCAAGCGCAAGCTGGTTCCGACCACTCTGATGTCTTCGGTGATGGTCGAGGTCGCGTCCGTCTCCGCGGAGGAGGCGCCGCTCGTCCTGCGCTGGCACCGCTACAACTGGGGCCGCGAGGACGAGCTCCAGCCGCCATTCGACTACCGCTTGCACGGCGGAGATCTGTTTTTGCCCGTATACTACGAATACAGCGGCCGGCCGGACCACCACGTCGATCTGTCCGAGGCCGTCGCCGCCGCCGGTCAGGGGTACCGGGGCAAGTTCAACCCGCTCGCCGCCGGCGAGGAGTTCCACCGCATTCCCGCGGATGCGCGGCGCCGGGCCCGGGACGTCGACGGGATCATGACGATCCGGTCGAGCGACGAGGACGAGATCGCCGCCCGCATTCGCGGGAAGGCCGCGGATCTGATCGCCGTCGACGGCCTGCTCTTCCGGCGCACGCAGGACGCGGAGCCGATCTACGATCTCTCGAATGGCCATCTCAAGACGGTCAAGCTCGGGAGCGTGAAGCCCGACCACCGGGACGTACGCACCCACTTCCGGGTCGACCAGATTCCCGAGGTGCTTGAGGTCCTGGGCGCATTCGAGGGCCAGGACGAGGGCTCGGCCGAGATCGATCTCGACGATCCCGCCACCTACCGGGGGCGGTTCCGCGAGTTCGTCGAGGTGTTCGACGCGGGCGTCCTCCGGTACCAGCCCGACCAGGGCCCGAAGCTCCTCGCCTACGCCGCCAGCTTGGTGGCGCGCGAGAAGGACGGGATCGCCGATGCGCCCGTTGCGACCATGGTCGCCTACGCGGCCGTCAGGGACGCGGTGAAGGCGGGGGTCGCAGCGGACGAGATCTGCAGCCTCCTGGAGCACTATGCGGAGGTCCTCGCCGCGGGAGCGGCAGCGGACGGTCCGCACTGGCGGCAACGGCAGATCGTCGCCGAGACCACGACCTACCGCATGAGCCCGATCAACGAGAGGGAGCCCGCGGCCGACGCGGGGCCGAGGCCATGATCGTCGAAGTGCCTTTCGTCTACGAGGCGTCCGTCACCCCGAGGGGCAAGCGCAAGCCGGTCGATCTGCATCTGGGATCGTCGGTGGTCGTCGACGTCGCCGGCGTTACGGCGGAGCAGGCGCCCGTCGTGCTGCGGTGGCACCGGCGATCGGCAGACGGCGACGAGGGACGACCTCCGATCGAGTACCGACGGAGCGGCGACGCGCTGTTCACGCCCGTCTTCGTCTCGCACGCCAGGGAGCCGGATCGCCCCGTCGCTTTCGACGAGATGGTCGAAGCCGCGCGGGCTGGGCATTCCGGTCGCGACAACCCTCTCTTCGCCGGCGAGGGCTACGGGTACCGCAGCCGACCGGACGATCCCAAAACGGCCGAGGATCTGCCGGGCGCCGCGTTCCACTCGTCGCAGGAGCAGGCTGTCGCGGCCGAGATCCGGGAGAAGGCGGCCGGCCTTCTGGTGGTCGACGGGCTCGTCTTCCGTCGCGCCCGGGACGCCGAGCCGATCTACGAGCTGCATCCCTACACTTGGTACGACCGCGCCCAAGGCCATCAGATGCGGAGCTGCTACGTCGACACGAAGGTCCTAGGCGCGATCGCGCCTGCGGACCGGGACGTGCGTCGGCATTTCCGGGTCGATCAGATCGCCGAGGTCCTGAGCGCCGCACAAGCGCATGGCGCCGTGGACGCGGGCTGGGATCACGACGATCCCAAGACCTATTCCCAGGTGGTCGCAGAGCCCGTCGAGATCCTCGATCCGTCCGCGCTCGCCTATCGCCCCGACCAGGGGCCGGCCTTCCTCAAGTTCGCAGCCCAGATCCTGGAGTCCGACAAGGGCGACATCGCCGGAGCTCCCCGCGGGCAGATGATCGCCTACGCCGATCTCCGGGACGCGATGCGGGGCGGCGCGCGCGCCGGCAAGGTCTGCGATCTCCTCCAGGCGTACGCGGCCACGCTGGCGCCGAAGCGGGAAGACGACGGTTTCTGGGCCGAGCACGTCGCCGAACGCAAGGCCGACATCGCGACCGAGATCGAAACCTTCAGGCTCGCCCCCATCCCCGAGGAGCCCGCTCCCGCCGTCGAAGGACTGAAGCCGTGATCATCGAGGTTCCCTTCGTCTATTCCCGCGGCGCGAGGCAGCCGGGCAAGCGCAAGTTCAAGCCCGCGTTCCTTCGTGGAAGCACGCACGTCCGTCTCGAGGAGGTCGCGGCCGAGGACTTTCCCGTCGCGTTCGAACTGCTGACGCGCGACATGAGGACCGGGGAGTATCGGCCGGGCGACGAGATCCGATACCTCGGCGGCTCGTTGTATCCGCCGATGCTCGGCTACGGCGGCGAGCGGCACGCCACCGTGGACAACGTGATCGCCCACCATGCCGGCGGCTGCACGTCGGCCATCGGTCGCCACCTTCCGCAGAGGGAGCCGACCTTCGGCCGCGAGATGGAAGCGCTGCTGGAGCTGGACCCTCGGGATCCGGGCGACGAGGCCGAGATGGCCGCGCTCGCAGCCAGGGGAGCCGAACCCGTGCGCATCTGCGGAGGCAGGCTCTGGCGGGAGCTGAAGGACGAACTCCTGCTCGTCGCAGAGCCCGAGGACCGGTTCAATCCCCCGCAGGTCACCATCGGCTGGCGGAAGAACCTGGAGGCGAAGGTAGGCCCTCTCGACTGCGAACGGCACTTCCGCCTCGACCAGCTGCCCGAAGCCCTGCTCTCGCTCGGTCTCGACGTCGATCCCGACGATCCGGCGAGCTTCGGGCCGCACGTTCCGCACCTTCCCGTGATCCACATTCCTTCGGCGATCAGGTATTGCCACGACCAGGGGCCGGCTTTCCTCAAGGCCGTGCGCAAGGCATGGGACGGCTACGACTACACGCGCGCATCGACGGCCGTGCTTCGGGTCTACTCCGAGCTCGGACGCCGGCTTCCGCCCGACGCGCGTCCGGAAGAGCTGCTCGAGCCGTTCCGTTCCTTCGTGGAGGCAGTGGAGGTCGGCGAGGGCCTGCGCCGGGCAGACGCTTGGCGCCGCGAGATCGACAAGTACGAGGCCAACCCGGCCCAGCACGCGTCGGAAGCGACGGGGCCGAGGCCATGAAGATCGAGGTCGCCTTCGAGGCCTATGCCAGCGCCAAGCTTCCCGGCCAACGGAGGTTCCACGACGTGCGGCTTGCATGCACGACCTGGGTGGAGGTGGCGGACGTGCCGACCGGACCTGCGGTCCTGCGGTTGACGCGCCCCGCGGGTGTGCCCCTCGAGTTCCGCCGCCATGGGGACGGGCTGATCCGCCCCTTCGAGATGGCGCACGGCTCGTCGGCGAGGAAAGGCGGCCCCGTCATGAAGGCCGCAGGGCTCGCCGAGATCGCGCTGACGGCGGCGGGGCCTTTCAACCCCTTCGTCGTCGGCCTCGGACTGCGCAGCTGGAGTGGCAACGGACCCGACTACTGGGGGCGCAGATCCCTGCTCGATGGGGACCGAGCCTCGTTCGCCGCGGTCGAGCGCTCCGACGAGGACGTCTGCCGCGCCCTCGTCGCGCGGAACGCCGCCCTTCTCGCGTTGGTCGACGGCCAGATCTGGCGGAGATCGGCCGAGCCCCTCTACGCCATCGGCCACAAGACCTACGAGGACTCGCAGGCGGGACGGATGACCGCGTGGGTCGAGATCGACGACGAAGGATCCGGCATCAAGGAGATCGGCCGGCATTTCCGCGCCGACGATCTGGTCGACGTCCTATCCGCGGTCCTGCCCGACGGCGAGTGGGACGCGGAGGATCCGGCGACGTTCGCGGATCGGTTCCTCAACGTCGTCGAGGTGCTGGACCCTTCCGTTCTCAGGCACGCGTACGATCAGTTCCCCGCTCTGAAGCGGGCCCTCCGTTGGACGATCGAGAGCGTCGGCCGCGACCTCGCGGATCTGCCGTCGGCCGCCATCGTCGAATGGACCCGGGTGCGGGACCTTTTGCCCGACGTCGCTTCGGGTCGGGATTTCGCCGAGGCCGCTTGCAGGCTGGCCGAGGCCCTTGCCGCCGCGGGATCGGCAGAACCCGCGGAATCGATCCGCAAGGCCGTCGATCTCTGGCGGCTGTCGCCCGTGGTCGAATCGACCCGCCCCGCCATCGGACCCCGCACATGATTCTGACCGTCTCCTACGCCTATCCGATGCGGGGCAGGCTGCCCCGGCAGAGGACCGACCGGCCGTACTACGTGGCCGACCAGGTGATGGTGCGCTGCGCGGCCCCCGCCGAGCACGAGGCGCCCGTCGTGCTGCGGTGGCACCAAGCGACGCCGCTCGGCACGCGGCCGGACGCCGAGGCGCCGGTCGTCGAGTTCAGACTGTTCGAGGGGCACCTCTACCGCACCGCCATCCGGAAGGAGCCCTGGTCCGACGCCGACAGGAAGGTGCTGACCCCGCACGGGGCCGTCGCGCTCGCCGCCGACCGGGAACATCCGCACAACGTCTTCCTCGGGGGCGCGGGCGAACTGGGGGAGTTCGGGGGCGCGCGCAATCGGGAGGTCGCGGGCGTGACGCCGGCCGACGAGGTCGAGGACGTGATCGTCAGCGTCTCCGGGCGCGAGCGGGTGCTGGCGGCCATCCACGCGTTCGCGGAACGGACCCTGTGGATCGGCAACGAGGTGATGGTCCGCTCGGGCGAGCCCGTCTACCTCCTGGAGGAGGCCTGGGGCGAGCGCGCGCGCCGCGTGAAGGTGCGCACGACCGACGACTTCGGCGTCCCGAGCGACGCGGACTATCCGTGCGCCGAGCAGATCGTGCGTGCGGACGCGGTCCACGACGTCCTGGCCGCCGCCAGCCGCGGCGAAGGCGAGTACGACCCGGACGATCCGTCCACCTTCCGTCACATCCTGCCGGGATACGTCGAGGTGCTCGATCCGAGCGTCCTCTCCTACGTGCACGACCAGACGCCGGTGTTCCGCCACCGGGTGAAGCGGGCGGCCGACGCCCTGTGCGACCGCATCCACCTCGAGCCCGTCGGCGTGATCACGGCCTGGGCCGTGCTGCGGGACGCGACAAGGAACGAAGACGGAAATGCAGGGACGCTCGCCGATGCCGCCCGCGGGTACGTCGCCGCCGTGCAGGCGGCATATCCGGCGGAAGGGCGCCGCCTGAACTGGCGCGCCGAGACGGTCTCCCGGGAAGTCGAGCACTGGGAGTACGCCCCGCTCGCCGGAGCCGAGCCCGCTTCTTCGGGGCCACGGCCTTCCTGAAGCAATGGCCTTCGCCAATCGTCGGGTCTATGCTGCCCGACGCAAGGAGCGATCCCGATGTTCGAAACCCTGTTGGCGACGGCCGCCTACGTCTTCCTGATCTCGACCGTCGTCGGGATCCACGAACTCGGCCACTACCTCGCCGGCAGGGCTCTCGGCGTCCAGCCCGTCGAGCTCTCCATCGGCTTCGGACGACTGCTCTTCTCCCGGACCGACGCCCGCGGTTGCCGATGGGCGTTCAGGGCCATCCCGATGGGCGGCTACGTGAAGTTCCTGGGGGACCGCGACGCCGCCTCCTCGGGATCGGTCGAGGTCCCGGAGGCGCAGCGTCGCCGTACCATGGCGGGCGCCGGCCCGGGCCCGCGCGCCATCATCGCGTTCGCCGGCCCCTTCGCGAACTTCGTCCTGACCTTCGTCGTGCTGACCGGCCTCTATTCCGGCGTCGGCCGGCTCTACACGCCCGCCGTCGTGGAGGGCGTGCTGCCGGGATCGGCCGCCGAGGCGGCGGGCTTCCGGACGGGCGACAGGATCGTTGCGGTCGGCGGCGTCGCAGTCTCGCGCTTCGAGGACATGCAGTCCCTGATCGTGGCCCGAGCGGGGATGCCGACCGCCGTCGAGATCCTGCGCGAAGGCTCCGGCCTGACCCTGAACGCCACGCCGGCCGCGACCCAGGTGGAGGACAATTTCGGCCGCCGGCGCGAGATCGGCCGGATCGGACTGAAGGGCGGAGCGCGCGTGTTCGAAACCGTCCCCGTCGCGTCCGCCTTCGCCTACGGCATCTCCGACATGGCGTTCCTCGCGCGCCAGATCGGGCAGATCCTGCGCGAGACCTTGGTCGGCGAGCGCCCCGTGGATCAGCTCGCGGGCCCGGCCCGCATCGCGGAGGCGGCGGGGGACGCCATGCGCAGCGGCTGGGCGAACCTCCTCTTCCTGGTGGCCTTCTTCAGCATCAATCTCGGCCTCATGAACCTGCTGCCGATCCCCATCATGGACGGCGGCCTGATCGCGCTTTGCGGCGTCGAGGCCCTCCGCGGCCGTCCGCTGGGCGAGAAGGCGCAGCGCGTCGTCACCGCGACGGGTCTCGTCATGGTCGGCTGCCTGATGCTCGTGGTCGTGGTGAACGACTTCCGCTACCTGATCTCGAGGCTCTGAGACCGCAAGGCGCCAACGAAGGAATGAAACGGCGATCGAACCGCTTTACAGTCCCGGCGGCGGCCCATAGCATCGTTTCATTCCTTCGTAGAGCCGATGGTGGAAGCGGTGGCCGACGACGTCGACATGATCCAGCACCTTGACGATATGGCGATGACCGGCAGGGTCGCCGCCATCCGCGCACGCACGGAGACCAGGGAACTCGCGCCCGAGGATTGCGACGACTGCGGCGAGGACATCCCGATCGAGCGCCGGCGGGCCGCGCCCTGGACGCGCCGCTGCGTCCGCTGCCAGATGCTGGCGGAACGGGCCTTCGGCGGCCGTGCCTGAAACCTCTCTGGCGGACGATCTGTCCAAGCTCGCCGGTTCGCTCACGCTCTCGCACGAGCACCGGCAGATCAAACGTCTGCTCGGCGAGGCCAAGCGCTTCCGTCTCACGCCCTCGGCCGTGGCCGCGATCGACCGAATCGTGGATCACGCGCCCTGGACGATCGAGCACAACCTCGATCTCGCCGCGCACCCTGCGGAGCGGCCGATCTGGATCGAGTTCGGCGACGCCCCGCGTCGACGGGATGGTCTCGCCTTCGCCGGGCACGAGGTCGACTGCGTCGGCTATCTGCTCGCGCAGTCTCCGGTCGATCCGGACGCGGCCGTCGTCGTCGTGGCCTGGAGGCTCGCATCGGGCAGCGTGCATCACGCCTTCAGCGTGGCGCACTGGCACAGGATGGATCTCGTGACCCATGCCGCCCATGCGCGGCACCGCTACAGCCGGATCCGCCTCGAAGCCCTGGCCAGGATGATGTCCCTGTTCCAGGTCTCGACCCCCCAGGGGCTGAAGGAGATCGTGCTGGAAGCCCATCTCGGAGAAGACATCCGGATGCGGCAGGTCGCGCTCATGGACAGCCGCCTTGCCGCGTCGGGCGAGATGCCGTTCGCATTCGGGGCCCTGGTCCTGCTGGCCGACCGGCTTGCGGCCGCTGCCGCCGCGGACGGATTCGTAGGCGTCGATGCCGTTCCGGCGCGACGGACCGCCCTCCTGCGGCTGTTCGACCGGATCGGTCGGCGGCCCTCGCCGTCGTTCCTCCGGCGACGGGGCCGGGCACCAACCGCATCCCTGGTGGCGTGACCATGGCCGCACTGCGCCATCTGGTACATGGATCGTACCAGATGGCGCAGCGCCAGGGAGAAGGCTCGGCGCAGTCACCTCGCGCCTGACTTCGCATGACTGCCTCATCTGGTATGGAAATCGTACCAACTACGGCAGTGGCGCGTGAGGATTTTCATCGCGTTGCGCTATCTGGTACACAAGGTGTACCAGATGACGGAGCGAGGCGTGGCGGGCGAACCCGGCAAGGTGGAGCGTTTCCTCTCCCGGTATCCCGTGTTCACGCGGCAGCAGTTCCGCGACACGGTCGGAGCCGGGCAGGCGACGAACACGCCAGACAGACTGCTCGGCTACCACGTGTCCGCAAAGCGGATCATGCATGCGGCTCCAGGCGTCTACGCCGCCGTGCCGCCGCATCTCGATCCCGCCTCCTACATGCCCGACGCCGTCCTGGTCGCGTCGATGATCCGGGACGACGGCATCCTCGCCTACCACTCGGCGCTCTCCCTGCACGGCCTCGCCTATTCCGAGGGCGGAGAGATCCAGGTGCTCAGCTGCGGCAGACCGGGGCATGTCGACACCGTCTGCGGTCCGGTCCGTTTCGTGACGCAATCGGCCGCCCTGAGACGGGCCGAGCGGGAGAACGACGGCATCGAGACCATGGACAGACGCGGTCTCGACGTCCGGGTCACCGGGGTCGCACGTACGATCGTCGACTGTCTCGAGCGACCCGATCTGGCCGGCGGCCCCGAGGAGATCGGCCACGCCCTGGGCTCGGTCGAGTTCGTGGACGTCGAGGCCGTGCTCGACACGACTTTTGCGCGCGACAGCCGTACCTTGGCCGCGCTGGTCGGATGGTGGCTCGAGCGTCGACGGGAGGATTTCCTGGTCGACGACGAGTCCCTGGCCCGCCTCCGGGAGGTCGCTCCGTCCGTGCCACGGCCCGTCATGGGCGTGGACCCGGACGCCGGCGTCCGGCTCGGAGATTGGAACCTGATCGTTCCCTCGGAGCTGGCGGGGCCGGCGTTCGAGGACGTGGACCCGGGGATGCGGCCGTGATCTCGATCGAACGCCTGGAGCGGATCGCCTCCGAGCACGCCTTCCAGGCCGCGACGACGGAGCGGGTGATCCGGCTCACGGACGTCCTGCAGCGCCTCGCCAAGGATCCGGTGGTGGGCAAGGCGACGGCGCTCAAGGGCGGGACCGCGCTCAACCTGTTCTATCTCGGTCTCGACCGGTTGTCGGTGGACATCGACCTCAACTTCGTGGGGGCGTCCGACCGCGAGACGATGCTGAAGGACCAGAAGGTCGTCAACGAGCGCATCCCCCGTCTCATGAAAAGTTGGGGCTACACGGTCACGCGCGATGCCTCGGCGGAGCATGCCGGCGGCAAATGGAGGTTCCGGTATTCCTCGGCCTACGGACGCCAGGGGACGCTGGAGATCGACGTGAACTACCTCTACCGGACGCCCTTCTTCGGCGTTCATGCGCTCGACAGCTTCGACCTCGGAGGTTACGCCGCCCGCAACGTCCAGGTCGTCGACCTTCATGAGATAGCGGCCGGCAAAATGGTTGCTTTCGTTGCGCGCAGAGCTTCCAGAGACCTCTTCGATGCTTGGCGCCTGCTGCATACCGACGGCATCGATTGGGCTCTCGTCAAGAACGCCATGTGCGCGATCGGCGCGGCGTCCCGTGATCTCGACTGGCGCAACGTCGGTCTCGACGGCTACGACTACGACCTCAACGATTTCCAATCGAAGCTCTTGCCTTGCGTGAAGCGCGGCATGATCGAGGAGGCCGGTGGCGCCGACGCGTGGTGCCGGCGCGTCCTTGAGGAATGCCAGGACCGCCTGTCCGATCTCTACCGGCCCGACGAAAGACAGATGCGCTTCCTCGACCTCGTCTATGAGGAGGGCCGCGTGGACGCCACCCTGCTCGACCTGCCCGAGACCGTGCAGGCGAACGTCCAGACGTTCCCGGCCCTGCGCTGGAAGGCCCACAACGTCGCGAACCACGTTTCCCGGAGCGCGCCTGGTCCACGCCTGTGAGCGGTCGTCGACATGGCCCGCGCGCTCGGACGGGCCGGAAAGGATCCGTTGCGGACCGACGCTCGGGCGCGGCTCCGGCTGCGGAGCCCGCTGGGGCGGCGTCCCGTCGCCCCAGCGGTGGGCCACCGGCGCACGAGGCGATCCCGGCGCCGCGCGGAGCGGGCGGGCCTCAATACAGGCTCCGACCGGTCTTCTTCCGGAACTCCGCTTCCGAGGCGTAGCGCTTGAAGCCGTCGGTTCCGAGGGTCTCGATGGATCCCCCGAAGATGCGCCGGTAGCGGATCCAGCCCGCATTGATGAACGTCGGGTCGTCCTTGAGCCGGACCGCGATCAGCTGATCCCTGATGTCTTTGAGGACGCACCAGATGAGATAGCCGACGACGAAGATACCTGCATAAGCGTCCATCGCGTCCTCCTGCAGCGTGGGTCAGCCGGCCAAGGCCCCATTCCGCCACGTCGATGTTGGGTCAGTAGCAATTCGCGACGCGTTCATTGAGCGTGACCTTCCCGAACAGACTCAGATCGGACAACTCGTTCGTGCTGAAGACCGTGAGTTCCACGACATCGTCCCTCTTCATGTTCAGTTCCCGCCACGTCACGACGTTGATCATCTTTCCTTCGCTGAGTGCCCACGCGGCGAGATGTGCGTTTCCTTCGACGGGGTCTTTCGCGGTCAGCCGAAAAATGAGGGCCTCCTGCGACCCGTTGCGCTTGTTGAGGATGCGGCAGGAGATGGGGGAGGGGGAGGGGGAGGCGGAGGCGGAGGCGCTCGGACGGGCAGGCGCATCGCCCGTGGATAGCGCCGCGTACCGGCCAGCCACGTTCTGCGCGGAAGCGGGAAGGGACGAGGCCGGCATCATGGCGGCCAGAGCGAGCGGGAGTGCGAGAAGAGAGGCGTGAAGCTGGCGCATGGCGGGGTTTCCGGTCGAAAGATCGCTGGGTCTTGCCCACGCTCTTCCTCAGCGGAGAGCCGCAGCCGTTTTCGCGGAGGCGTCGAAAAAAAGTTTCGGAGGGACCGATGCGGCCTCGGAGGGGAAAGGCTGCTTCCGATGAGACCGTCGCGCCGACGGCAGCTTGGTGCGCCGAGCGCGGCGGCTGCAGGAACGAAGCCAGCCGTCCGTGCCCGGCGTCCTCGGTGGGCCGCGTCGGGGGGGGGGGCGGAGCGGGCGACGAGGGGATCGCCCGTGCGACCGCGGCTATCCGTCCGGCTGCGTCTTGCGCACGAAGAAGCCTTCGGCGAACGGATCGCGGAGCGCCTCGACGAGACGGCGTCCCTCCGGCGTGGACTGGTCGACGAACTCGAACAGCTCCCCGTCGGCGTCCGGCGCGAACTGGAACACCAGCTTCTCGGCACCGGCCGCGGACATCACGATGAGATCGACGGGGTGGTCACGCCGGTCCTCGTCGAGCACCACGAGGAGGCTGACCTGTTCGGCGTCGTCTTCCGACAGGGTCAGCACGCCGCCGTCGAAATGCCGGCGCAGCAGATCCCCGCTGCTGGCCGCGGCCACCGCCGGGAGCTCGGCGACGGCGAGCCGGGACATCAGCTCCCTGTAGCTTCGCACGAGGTGGGAGTTGGCGAAGAGCTGACGCGTCTGATCGGCGGTCAGGGACCCGGAGCCGCCATGGACGAAGCGGACGATGTCCCCGACGCCCAGGAGGCCGCGGCGCGGCTCCGCCTGCCGGCCGAGCGCGATGCCTGCGTAGATGCGATCCGCGAGATCGAGATCCTCAGCCATAGCACGCCCTCGACGTTCCCTGGGGCACCCTGGCTGCTATATTAGGACATCTCGTCGCCAACGCCCAACGCGCCGGACAATGACGATCGAAGCGGTGTCCGCCCCTACCCAGCAGCTGATCGACGTCATCCAGACCACGATAGATCAGGATGGCGGCCGGTGGTTGGACTCCGACCTCGGGGCCAAGCTGAAATTCATGATCCTTACCCGGTCGAGGGATCTGGATACCCAGATCGACCGTGCGGTGAGGCTCGCGGCGGTCCTGAATGCCTGCGACCGGCAGGGATACATGAACTTCATGTACCTGAAGGTTCGTCGCATAAGCGTCGGAAACGTCCGCGCGCATATCGGCAAGTCTTTTCAGGCGGACCTTCTTGAAGGCGCATGTGAGATCCGCTTCAAAAAAACAAGAAGGAGGACCCGGGATTTCATAGATGGAGACTTCGTAATCACTCCTGAAGGAGTGGCCCCCACGGGGGCTTCGGGCTTTGAAACCATCGAGCTCCCTGAACTGATCGAATTCGCCGCCGACGGCCCGATGTCCTTCTTCGGCAAGCCGTACACGATCGGCTTCGGGCAGATCCCCCTTGCTCTGGCGGTCCTCGACTTTCTTCACAACTCGCTCGGCTTCGGAGGCGAGAGGGGCGTCGCGCCCCTGGTCGACGGCATCCGGAAGGGCGCCGCTGCCGGAGCGGCCGACGACGCGGCCCTCGCCCTCAGGGGGGCGATGAAGGCGTGGCTCGACGAGCGCATGGCCGGCACGTACCCGATCCGACAGTCCCTGGTTCTCAGGAGCTTCCTCCAGGATTTCTCGAAGGCCGGGGTCGAATTCCATCGGCTTGGAACGGCGGACGGCGCGTCGATCGAGCGGATCTCGATCGCGATCAGGGGCGAGCATGCAGGAACCTTCGACGTCGAGGATTGGCACCGGCGTCGTTGGCCGGAGGCATACCGGGGCTTCCTGGGAGGCGGCGTCGCAGGACGGTCCGCCGGTTCCATGCGCCAAGATGTCTACTCGGACCTCATCGACGACGATTCGATCCTCCTGTTCTGGGAATTCGCCATCCGCAGCGAGAGCATCGACGCCGGCCAGATCGGCATGCTGCGCTATCGTTCGGCAGCCTGCGCGCTCCTGGACTACAGGCGGGCCCTCCTTCTGTCCGCGGTCGAGAAGGCTGCCGCGACGGCCGCGAGCCTCACGAATGCCGAGGGGGGCGACATCGGGGTCAGGGACGCGAGGTCTTCCATCGCTGCGCCGGCGGAACGCTGGTCGGGACATGGGGACGATTCCACATACGACGGATACGACGACGAGGGGCGGGAGGACGGCGCCGAAACGAGCGGTAGGCAGGCCCCCGCAGGTCTGACGGCCGTGGACGGCGACGCGGGGGAATGGCAATCGCCGCTCGCCTACTTCACCACCGGGCCCGCGAAGCCGGTGAAGTGGCTCGCCGGCACCAACTTCGAGCTTCTCAAACTCGCGATGGGTGGAAGCGGCCAGCAGCACGCCCTGTTCGGAGGAGCCAAGCCCAGCCGGATGTTCGCCAGGACGCTCGCTCGACATGTCGGCATCGGCGCCATCCAGGAAAGGTTGATCCAGGGCGCGGAATGGGACCGGATCTGGGACGGAGAGGCCGACCCGTATCTCGACCTGAGCGCGAAGATCAAATGGCTGCGCAGAGTGACCCGGGATCTGGTCTATGCGACGGCGCATGCCCTGATCCTCCGCGAAGAGCATGCGCTGGCGATCATCGTTCTCCGCAAGATCGAGCCCGATCTGATCAAGCAGACTTTCGCCGGGCGTCCTCCCGCGATGGATGTCGGACGTCTCGCGCGGCATATCGCCGAGCAGCTGCAGGCCGGCGCGGGCGAGGCGGGCAGGCGCATGCTGGAGGGCTCCAAGGCGACCGCCCGCGCCGGCTTCAGAGCCGTGGATCGGGACGACGACGTCTTCACCGACGACCTCCGTGATGGATCCGAATACGTCTTCGAGTTGTTCCGGGAAGTCGACGAGCTCGCGGACTGGTTCGATGGATTCGCCACCGGCGCCTATGCGCGCGATGCCGACCGGTTCGCGACGACCCTGACCATGATGTACGGCCAGGATCGCCGCTAAGTCCGGCGATCTACCGGCAGGACGGGATCTCCACCACCAAGCTGCCGACCGCGTGCGTCCGCTGCGGCAGACCGGTGTCGCAGAGAGGCACGTGCTTGAAGATCCTGCTGTCGGCACCGGTATAGACGCTGTGGGACTGGGACGATCCGAACTGGTACTGCTTGATGTCCAGGTTTCTTCCGCGTGCCTCCAGCGTCGTGTCCGCGTGGTCCCCGACGGAGACCGCGTCGACCGTGATGCCCGACCCCTCCACCTCGACCTCCGCCGTTCCCCAGTCGCCGCGCTTGTCGAACGAGAGACGGTTGGAAATCCGGTTTCCATGGAGGCTCTGCCGCAGCCGCTCGAAACGCGCGGCCCTGGCGGCGGCGTCCCACGGGACCGAGACGCCCGCGGGATCCGGGAGGTCGGCTGCGAAGGAGGGGCTGCCGAGCAAGGACGTCGCGAGCACGACGGCTGCCAGGTTGACGAGACTGTTCTTCGGCATCGTTCTCTCCTGTGGGGCCGGGCGTGCTCTGCGCTCCGGCTGCACGTGATCCACAGCCGAGAGCAGGCGCGGGTTTTCCCGAGGACCCGCCGAAAAAGCGACCCGGTCCGACGGATCAGCCCCGTGGGCCGTGACCTGGGCGCGGCGGATCGGCTCTCCGGAGACGACCGTCCGGCGCGAGAGCCAGAATCCCGGCGAGAGCGCCGCGGACGATGGGCGACCAGGACGAGAAGTTGCGCCCGTAGCCGACCGCCTCGGCCAGAGTGACGCCGTCGGCCGGCAGATGGGCTTCCACGGCCTGTCCGAGCCGTCCGCGCTCGTCGTCGGGCATTCCCTCTCCGAGGCGTGCCAAAGTCTGAAAGAGACCGTCGTCGGGGGCCGATGCGGAAGCGCTGCGGGGGAGGCGGAGATTGCCGACGAGACCTGCGGCATCGACGATGCGTCCCGCCGCGAGGAGCTTTCCGGCCTTCGTCGGCACGTACAGCGTCGGACGCCACGTCCGCGGGTCCTGACGCGTCGTCCTCGCAGGCTCCCAGGCTGGAGCGAGCAGACCGCAACGGACCAACCGTCCGAGAAGCGATCCCGAGACGATCCGAGGCGTCCCCACCCTCAGGGAGAGCTGCGCCGCGGGTACGCCGGGGTCCGTCGAGAGGACCGGCAGGCCAGCCTCGCACCGCGCGAGAACGCGCGCGGCGGCCGAGTCGGCCGCGATCTCCGCCAGGAGGCGCCGATTGCCCGCGACGTCGGCGAGACGCTCCTCCGCCGTCGCGAGCGCGCTCTCCGTCGCCATCACGCGGGCGAGCTCGTCCGCGGACAACTCGACCAGCGGGACGCGGAAGGAGCCCGGACCCGCCGTCTCGGCGCCCGATGCGGCGTCCATCCCCGGCCGCCCGTCATCGGGCCGCGTGGAGCGCGACGAGGCGACGTCCGGTCAGCGAGGACGAGAGGTCCTGGATGTCGGCCCGGGCCAGGAAGTCGGGCAGCGTCAGCTGCTGCATGGACTTCACCAGGAACGGCTTCCAGGCCGAGAAGGCACGCTCCAGGCGGTCCTCCTCGCGCCAGTCGTAGAGGGCCCCGCGGGCGACGTCGTCGGACCAGCGCTTGCGTTCCCGGGTCGTGACCTCGCGGATCATCTCGTGGTTGATCGGGATCGCGCCGGTGCGCAGGCCGTCCAGGTACCACGCCCATGCCGCCTGGGCCTCGCGGCAGGGCACGGAGTTCCTGGCGCTGCTGTGCTCGTTCACCGTCACGTCGGTCGTGCCCTGGGGAACGCCTTTGATGCTCGGCGTGGACAGACGCTCGAACGTCCCGTCCCGCTGGTTCACCCGCCGGATCGAGAGGACGTGCATCTTCCCCTGTCGGCAGTACGATTCCTTCGTGGCGACGCAGTGGTTGAGGCCGTGCGAACCGTCCGCGTTCAGGGTGGAGACTGAATCATACTGGTGCACGCCCCAGCCGCGCCCTTCGTCGGCGAGCGCCCTGGGGTCGGTCAGCGGCACGACGTGGAGCCCGTTCGGAGCCACCATGCCGCTGGCGATCGGCGCCCAGCCGTCCTCCGCCACCTTCCGGCTGATCTCCTCGATCAGGACGGCGTCGCCGCCGCGGATCACGGCGAGCATCTCCATGGCGCGACCGTGCCACGCCCGGGTCGCCAGGAAGGCTCCCGGGGCCGACTTCGAGCCGATCAGGATCTGGGCGGCGACCTCGCGGGCCTGCCGGCGCTGGATCTCGCCGACGATCGGCATCTGGTCGGAGACCGTGGCCGCGGCCGGCAGCACCAGCGTGCGGGCCATGGCATCGACCATGTGCACGAGATCGGCGCAGGCCGCGCGCAACGCGTCCGCGCTCTCGTCGGGCGGAGGCGGATTCCCGTGCCAGCGGGCCAGCTCCTCGCCATCCAGGCCCTGCGGAGGGCGCCGGTCCATCGCGGCCTTCGCGGCACGCTTGCGGAACTCCGTCCACTTGCCCTGGGAATCGGCTGCGAGCACGTCGAAGGTCAGGCCGACCGACGGCAGCAGACGGCCGACCGTCGAGGCCACGGCAGAGAACGCCTCGAAATCACCCTTGGTGCGCGGCACGTTCTGCGGGGAGATGGTGCCCAGCGCCTCCGCGAGATGCTCGGGCGCCATGTCGTCGGCAGGCCAGTCCACCCCCTGCAGGCGCTTCAGCGCCGCCTTGGGCAGGGCGGGGCGGCCGTCCTCGCGTCGGCCCAGCGCCATCTCCAGCGCGTCCGCTAGCGAGCTGCCGGCGTCGATGCGCATCTTCACGGTCGGCAGCCGCGCCATCGTGCCGGCGAGAAGCGGGTAGGTGTCCGCCGCCTGCCGCCGGTGATCGGCCTTCGGACCGTCGCCCGCGAAGAACAGGTACGAGGAGACGTCGATCCGTTCGGCGGCCCGCAGGGCGCGCAGAGCCCTGGCGTCGATCCGACCGCGCACCTCTTCGAAGCCCGCAGCGTCGAGCAGGTACCCGGCCGCGACGGGATCCTCCCGCGCGGCGTCGGGCCCCACGAGCGCCGCCAGCGCGCCGTCGAGCGGAACGTCGCGGCCCGGGACGAGCCCGAATCCGGCCAGCAGCGGAACGAGATTGGCGTCCTCGCGCGGCTCGGCGTTCACGAGGGTCAGGAGTTCGGCAGCGATGCCTTCGGCGCCGCCCTCGACGGCCGAAGCGGACAGCGCGACCGGACCGGCGCCGAAGGGGACGCCCTCGGCGTCCGCCCCGATCAGCCAGCCTACCGCGTCGGACGGTTGCCCGGCGGACGGCCGCGCCAGGACCACGAAGGCCGGATCGTCGCCGATCCGGACGGGGGCGTAGGCTGCGTCCGGGTTCATCGGGTCCCTCCGGCCGCGGTCAGGCGCGGCCCCTTCTCGTCGTTGGTGTTCGCGGTGGACTTCTTCGTCAGGTACTCGGTCGACCATCCCCGCAGGGCCGGGGAGGTCCAGAAGTGCGCCCCGGCCTCGTGCAGGATCGTCAGGAAGAGGCCGATCTCCTCGCTCTTGGCGACGAGCCGCGGCTGCCGACCGGGTTCGACGACGGCCTTGGCCAGCAGCTGCTTGGCCAGGGGGTTCTCGTAGATGTAGCCGTGCCGGCGGGAGCCCTTGAGAGGCAGCGTCACGTCGAAGCCGCCGTCGTCGCGCGGCGAGATCGTGATGCCCGAGGGCGACAGGTCCGGGGTCGAGCGCAACTCCGCGCCCTTCTCCTTGACGCAGGCGATCGACATCGCGGGCCCGTCGAGCTCCACCGGCACGTCCATCATCCGGTTGCGGCGGTTGACCTGCACGCCGGCCTCCACCTTGCCCTCGTTCGTCCTGTAGACGACGAGCTGCCCGATCCGGGTGTCGACGACGTGGCGCATGGCGCGGAAGAGGTTGCCGCCCAGGATCTTCACAGTGTCGAGCTTCACGGCGTGCGCGTCGTCGAAGCGGCGCAGGATCCGGTCGTATTCCTTGTTGTCCTCCAGGCCGGGGCCGATCTTGAAGACCGGGTCCGTGACGAGCGCGCGGAGCTTGATGCGCCGCGGCTCCACGTCGCCGGGGCTGACGAACTCCACGGAGTACTGGGCGGCGACATGCTCGAAGCCGCGCGGCGGGTGGTGGATCGCCGTGACGATTCCCCTGACGACGTCGCCCTCCTCGAAGCCGCCGAAGGCGATCTCGCGGCCCGGTGCGAGCTCCTTGAGAGCCTCCGCTAGCTTCTCGATCCGGACCTTCTGCTCGCGCATGCGCTTGTCGCCGCGCTGCAGGGCATCCTCCACGCTGACGTCCTTGTCCGAGAGGTACGCCTCCAGGATCTCGTTGCGGTTTCGCTCGAGGAGTTCCGCCACCGCGCGTCCCCGGTTCGCCGAGGCCGAGGTCAGGCCCATCTCCATGGCCTGCATCAGCTGGTCGGACCGCATCGGATCGAGCTCGCGCTCGACGATGGCGTCGTAGACGTAGAGGGGCTCCAGGAAGGCGCTGTCGGCGTGCTCGACGGCCGCGCCTTCGAAGACCGAGCGCGAGGTCTTCTGGATGATGCCGGCCATCTCGCGTCGCTTGAGCGGCGTCTCGCCCTTGGCCTCCAGCTCCTCCAGGGTCGCTTGGTACTCGGCGACGAGTTCGTTGACGATCTGCTCCTGCATCGCCACCGGCAGGACCACGAGACGGGCCATGAACTCGTTGGCGGAGCGCCGGGTGACGAGGGCGTCGAGGCCGGCCTGCTCCTTCTGGGTCTCCCTGTTGGCGTCCTCGGAATCCTCGTGGTCGAACACCTGATAGCCGAGACGGCGCATGAGGTCGGGCCGGGCCTCCGCGTAGCGGGTGCAGACGATGTCGCCGACCTCGTTGAGGAGGTCCGGGATGTCCCGGATCAGCAGGGACGAATCTCGGTTCGAGGTGACGTTCGCCGACAGCTTGCGCAGGCGCGCGTTGCGGATGGCCGCCTGACGCACCTCGATGGGCAGGCCCGAGTTGAGGGTCTCGATGCGCGGTCCGACGACCTGGTCGTAGCGGGCGGCGCGGCCGTAGGTCTGGACCTGCTTGAGCACGTCGGCGGCCGGCTCGAGCTCGATCATGACGCGCTTGCGCTGATCCTTGAAGCGCTTCGAGGCGTGCATGTCGATGCCGGTCGAGCCCGACTTGTTGATCACCGCCGCGTCGATGTCGCCGGCGTTGAAGGCGTTCTTGACGACGACCTTGTCGACGTTCGGGCGCCGGACGATCCGGCCGTCCACGATCTCGACGGTGCGGCCCGTGATCTCGTCGACGGTGTAGCCCGCGTCGCGGATCTTCGTCTTCACGACGTCGATGGCCGAGATCGGCAGTTCGGGAATGCCGTCGATCATCGTGCGGAGCTTCGCCACAGCCGCCTCGATGCGCGCGTCCTCCCGCGAGAGGTCGCGCTCGAACTTGCTGCCGTCCGCCCGGACGGAGGAGATCGAGCACAGGCGCGAGACCGTGCGGTGGACGAGCGTCGAGAAGTCGGGGAAGCGCGACCCCTCCAGGGCGTCCTCGTCCTCCGCGAGTTCGGTCAGGAGCTTCTCGATGGTGCTGTCGCAGACGATGATCGGCTTCTCGCCCTCGGCCAGCGCCGTCAGCGCCCGATCGACCGCGAGATCCGTGTTGATCGCCGTCACGAAGAGCTTCGAGAGCGTCTGGAGCGGCGATCCGAAACCCGTCCTGCGGAAGTTCGCCGGTTTGCGGCGCGCGCCATCCTCCGGCTCCGCGTCCGCCGGGGCGACGGCGCGGTTGTTGATCTCCCGGATCTTGCGCTCCACCAGATGCTGGAGCTGCGCCATGTCGCCCAGGATCGGGGCCAGGATGTCCATGAACATCCGGTTGCGCTCGGCCAGAGCGGGATCGTGGATGGTGGTGAACTCCATCGACGAGAGGTCGTGCTCGCGCCGGACCATGACGCCGTCGGCGACGAGCATGGTCGAGAAGATCTCCTGGATGGTCTCCCCGCCCCGCATCAGCATCTCGGCGAGCTTGTCGGCCGACATGCCGTCGGGCAGCAGGCGGTGGAAGAACGACATCGACCGCGCGTTGCGGCCGAACGTGGCGGAGGCATAGACGACGTTGCCGGCGCGGCGGACCATCTCGCCGACGTTGTTCCCGGTGTTGCTGTTGCCGCCGCCGTTCGTGCCGCTCGTGGAAGCGTTGTGGCACTCGTCCAGGATGACGACCGTGTCCTTGTCGACCACCGAGATCATGAAGGCCGCCCGGTCGGCCGGCGCGTGCTCCGGCGTCGGCGGGGCGATGCTGCGCGCGGTCTTGCCGTCGGGGGAGCGCCACAGCGGAAGCTTGTTCAGCTGGGAGTAGCTGCCCATCATCATGTTCGCGCCTTCGGGCCAGCGGCCGGACGCGATCAGGGCCTTCATCGACTCGGCGTTCGCTCCCTTGAGGATGACGTCGCCTGTGGTCTCGTCGATGATGTTGGCGCCGTCGTTCAGCACCAGAGGCTTCACGAGGTCGGTCGAGCGGGTGTGCGCGAGATCGCGGTAGACGTCCGAGAAGTTCATGGCCTTCTCGGTCAGATAGATCACCTTCTTGTCGCGCAGGACTTCGCGCCGCGCGATGGCGGCCTGGGTCCGCCCCTTTCCCACGCCGGCTTGGTCCGCGATCAGCATGCCGCGGCCGCGGTCGTCCGCGTGGACGTAGAGGCCGAGGGCGTCGACCTGCTCGACCGAGAGGACTTCCCCGAGTTCCTCCTTCGTGTAGCCGAACTCGGTGGCGACCATCTGGTCGAGGTCGCCGTAGCGCTTCACCACGCGGCCGAGGGCCTCCCGGGTCGCGCCCTCCAGGGCGCGCGGGACCATCGTGCTGGCCACGCCCGCGCGGCTGGCGGGCTGGTAGGGAGCCTGGAACTCGTTGCGCGCGAGATTGCCGTCCATGCGGCCGCCCAGGGCGAGACCCGCCTCCGGCGCGTCGGCGCGCATGCGGCTCGCCGCGATCTCGGACACCCAGGTCCAGAGGCCGCCGTACTCGCCGATCTCGCGGATCCGCAGCGCGTCCTCCGGCGCCACGTCCAGAGCGGCGGGACGCTTGGAGCCGATCGCGAGGAGACGCACCGGCTCGGCGCCGGGTCGGCCGGCGGCGAGGGCCCCGTCGATGTCCGACGCCCCCTCGAAGAGATATTCGCGGCCGAGCTTCTTCTGGAACTCGACCAGGGCCTCGTCCGCTCCCGGGCCGTCGGCGCGGATCGCGATCACGGAGCGGCCGTCCGGGGATCGCGCCGCCAGGACCGCCTCGATCGCCGCGAGGCGCTCGGGCAGAGGCCTATCCGCCGCGAAGGCCGGCGCCAGGATGGTGACGTCGTGAGGCTTCGGTTCCCGGTCGGTCTGGACGATCTCGGCGCGGCCGGCCGAGGCCATGGCGGATGCCCGGGCCGCGGCGGCGGCTCCCGCGGCCGCTCCGCCCGCGAGGGTGCGCGCACCTGCGATCGGGGTGGCGATCCATTCGCCTCCGCCGACCTCGGGCACGAGGACCGTGCGTCCCGAGAGCTCGGCCGAGGTGCCGGCGAGCCGCTGGGCCGCGACTGCGAGGGGCAGCGAGGTGGCGTCCCTCTCGTCGACCGCGAACAGGGCGGGCAGCGTCTCCTGCAGGCCGCAGGCGCTGTTGTAGATGTCGCGGAGCGAGACCTTGGTCTTCGAACCGAGCCAGCGGCCGGCGGCGCCCGCGAGCGCCGTGCGCGCGTCGGCGATCTGGGCGCTCGCCGGGCTCTCGGTCTCGAAGGCGATCCGGGCGAATTCGATAAGTTCGTCCTGCCGCATGATGCGGCCGGTCTCGACCTCCCGCATCAGGCCTTCGGCAGCGACGGCGAGCGACTCCTGATCCGATGCGCGCAGGAACAGGCCGGGCTGTGGCGGGTGGATGTCCGCCTCGTGGACGATGTTGCCGCCCGCGCCCTTGAGGAAGCGCCGCCCGTCCGGCAGGGCCAGAACCAACTGCCTGGATCGGTTCTGGCCGAGGGGGCGCGCGCGCGACATCTCGCCCGCGTCGACGGGCTGGGGCGCTGCGGCATCGGTACGGCGGGCCGCGCTTGCGGGAAGGCGCAGGTCGTCCGTGATCTCCGAGACGGTCCGGGTGACCGGCTCGCAGTCGGCGAAGACGCTCTTGTAGCTGTAGACGGACGGCTGCTCGTCGGCGCCGTGGCGCCGGTACCAGTTGCCCTTCCCGTCGTTCTTGAAGCCGAGGCGTTTGAACAGCTTCTCGTCGAGCGGCTTCGCGCCGCGCAACACGAGGACGGACTCGCCAGCGGACGTGATCACGCGCCGGAGGTCGAGCCCGTACTTGGACAGGTCGGGCCACTTCCAGACCGTGGTCGGTTCGATTTCTCTGGCCATCTGCCTGTCCGTGAAGGTGCGTCCGGGAAGTCTGTCGGCGACGCTTGCAAGGGGCAACCCGGAAGGAACGAAGCTTCAGGCGAGAAGGCCGGCGGCGAAGGCGCCCAGCAGGGCAGCCGCCATCGCGACGTCCCGCAGCATCCAGGGGATCCGGCGCCGTGGCGGGCCTTCGGAGGCCGGAACCAGGATCAGGCCGCCCTCCGGGCCGGCCACGAGCCGCAGGAGCGAACCCTCGGTCATGCCAGAGGCTCGCGCCGCCCTCTCGTCGATCGGCAGACCCGGCGGAGCGGAGGTCGGCACGGATGCCGGATCATCGAGCCGGGCGAGCGTCGAGCGGGCCGCGGAGACGGCTGCCGCGACGATGGCGGCCTCCCGGGCGAACGCGAGCCCGACGGTCCGCGAGCCGTCCCTCGACGGGTGCACCGCAGGCGGCAACGGACCGCGCAATCCGACCGCGAGGTCGATCTCGCAGAGGGCTTCGACCGACAGGATCTCGTCGTGCTCCCCGACCTTGGCGACGAGGAGGCGCTCCTCCGGCCAGCCGGGGACGAGTTGGGACGCCTCGCCGAATTCGAGGACCAGCAGGAAACCGGTCGTCACGATGCGCCTCCCGCGACGGCGGCGCGGAATGCCTGGGCAGCGTCCTCTCCGACGGCGCGGGGCGTCAGGGAGACGGCGACCGCACGGCCGGGATCGAAAGGCCCTTCGATCTCCAGCAGCGACACGGGCGGCCGGCCCCAGGTGCCGAGGCGCGCGAGACCGGCGCCGGTGCCTGCTCGGGAGGCGAACGAACCCGTCCAGGCCCACGGCCCCGCCGGACCTGGACTGGCCATGCCGCCGGGCAGGTCGAGTAGGGCGCGCGAGGCTTGCGCGGCGAGCAGGGCGGCTGCGGATCTGAGCCAGTAGGCTCCCTTGACCCTCGCGAACTCGATCCTGGTCAGGACGCCGTGCGGCGGGATCGCGTACGTCGACAAACCGCCCGGCCGGGCGCCGTCCGTCTGTTCCAGCAGTCCTTCCCCGGCCAACGCGCCGTCGAAGGCCCGCACCGCCTCCCGCGCCAACTCCGCCAACCGGGCATCGCCGGGACAGGCAATCCGTGCGCGCCAGGATGCGGCGTCGGGCTGGTTCACGAAGGAGATCCGGGCATGCGGCAGGGTCCACCAGCGGGGCAGATCCAGCCGCGTCCGCACGAGTTCGCCGAGACTGCGCTGCGACACGTTCACGTGCACGTGCAGGTGCGGGCGCTCTCCCGCGGGAGCGATCACGACGTCGCGGGCGGCGGCAGCGTCCGCGGCGGCGAGATGCTCCGACCGGGCGAGGACCTCGACGGCGGCCAGCAGGACGTCGCCCGACAGTGCGTCCGGCAGCCGGAAGTCCATCTCGTCCGAGGCCTGCGCGAGAGGCACTTCGGGGAGGCCGGGGTCCGCCGCGAGGAGGCGCAGGGCGTCCGCGCCCCCCAGGACGTCCCGGACCGCTCCGCCGCCGGCGGTCGAACCGAAGCAAAGTCGATGGAGAGCGTCCGGGGGAACGGCGGATACGACGGCGGCGGCGTCCCCGATCCTGAACCTCGTCGCACGCCCCTGCCTGCGTCCCATGCTTGATCGATCCTTCGCCCATTCCTTCGTGACCCGCTTGGGACGGGATGACAAGGCCCGAAGGAGCGGTTGCAAACTACGGCTGGAACCTTCACCGTGCCGGCATGAATCCGTCCCGCTGGAAGGCGCTCGTCGTCACCACGCTTCTGGGCTCGCTCGGCTCGTGGGCGGGCGGCCATGCCTACGACGTCTTCTACGTGCATGGCCGCACGGTGCTCGCGGTCGTCGTGCTCCTCTCGATGCTGGCCGCCGGCATCGCGCTCGTCCGCCGGGCGTAGTCGCCTCTTTCACGGTTCCGGGGCACATTGGGCTCCGGAGATCGCGATGGACGCCCTGCCAGACACCCGAGCCGCTTGGTTCCTCGAAGACGGCACCCCCTACGCGGGGGGCGTGTTCGAGGACGACAAGGGCAAGCCGTTCGGCGAGGCCCTCGTCACCTGCTGGAAGTGCGGCGGATCCGGCCGCTGGCGGGGGCGGCGGAAGTGCTTCCCCTGCGAGGGCGGCGGCGAGATCGACGAGCAGGTGCGGCTCTATACGGGCCCTCAGCTCGAGAAGCGCGAGCAGGCGCGGCTCAAGCGGCGCGCCAAGGCGGATGAAGCCGCAGCCCTCAAAAAGAGGGAGATCGCCGCCCGATACCTCGTGTTCCGGGACGAGAACGCGCATCTTCTGGAGCGCGCTGAGGCCTGCAAGGACGACAAGTTCGTCGGCGAGATGCTCGCGAAGGCCGAGATCTGGGGCAGCCTGACCTGCGCGCAGCTCGACGCGCTGGGGGAGTGTCTCGACCGCAAGGATCGCATCGCGCGGATCTATGCGGATTCGAAGCCCGTGGCCCAACCCGGGGAACGCGTCGAGATCGAGGTGACGTGCACGGGATCCGCCAAGTGGATCCAGAAGAAGTTCAAAGGCCGGGGGCGGGAGGAGATGTGCCTCACGGACCTGCTCGATGCCGAGGGTAACGCTCTCTACGCCATCACGCCCAACTTCAGCATGGCCGAAGGGGAACGGGCGGTGATCAAGGGTACGGTGAAGGGTTACGACGAGCGCCCAGGCTGGCCTCGGACGCAGCTGATCCGGGTCGCCGTCGTCGAGGTGCTCCCCGCCTTGTCTCCCGAGGACATGCGCGTTCCCGCCCCCTCGACGGACGGCATCCCCTTCCGGGTCGACGCGGACATCCTGGCCGACTTGGCTCCGGCCGCCTGAATCAGAAGGGCTTCGGAGCGGACGGAGAGTCCGTCTCGTCAATCCCGTCGCGCGGCCCCTGGGCGAGGTCCTCGAGCTTCCCGATCTGGGGAGCTATCAAGCCGTCCGCGAAGGCAGCGTGATCGAGCACCTGTCCGTTCTTGAGGTTGGCGTAGGCATGCCTCAGTTCCGCGGATATCCGTCGGATCGCGTCGGCCGCAGGGCCGTCGAGGGGGCCTTGGACGAGATCTTCGAGTTGCTTGATCTGCGGAGCTATCAGGCCGTCCGCGAAGGTCGCGTGGTGCCGCACATGCCCGTTCTTGAGGTTGGCGTAGGCATGCCTCAGCTCCGCCGACGTACGCCGGATCACGTCGGCTGCAGGGCCTTCCGGGACTCGGCGAACAGGCATCGACATCTCCTATCACGTTGCTGCGGTCCGGGCTCGCAGTCGCCTTGCTGCCTGCGGCCGAAGACGCTCCTGAGACGAGCGCGGGCATCGCGACCGCCCAGGCCCTGCGGTACCAAGTCCTGCACCTCGGGGCGAGCCCGCCGAAGACCTGGGGCGTAGCTACCGAACGCGCCTGGAGGCGACGCGCGCCGCCGGCATGGCGTCACGCGGAACCGACGACCCCTGCGACGTAGTCGAGGACGTGACGCTCGATCTCCTCGTCGAGCGCGGGGGCGCTGGCTCCGCCGGCCTCCACCATCCGACGGCGGGCGATCTCGATATAGAGCGGTTCGACGCCGAGACCGACGAGGTCGGCGACCAGGACGTTCGCCGGCATGTGGGCGACGAGGGCCGCGAACGGGCCTGCGGAGACCTGATGAAGCGAATGGCGTAGCGCATGCGCCAGCGTCTCGGCGGTCGTCGCCAGCCCGAGCGACCGCAGGGCATCAGCGACGGCGCCACCGAGACCGGGGACGGCCTCCGAAGCGACGATCTTTTCCACCAACATCAGCGCGCTCCGCGGAGACGTAGACCCGTTCCTTCCCGGAAGCATAGAACCATGCCGCCCAGCCTCCAATAGCCAAGATTCGCCATCCCTTCGGAGAAAGCGCCGATCCTTGTCGCGGCCTTGCCTGCAGGGGCGTGTTGGGCCACCCTCCGCAAAGGAATGGAGTCGGGCGTGGCGAAAGAGCGGATCGGGTGGATCTTCGCGGCCGGCCACGTCGCCGATCTCGCGCGTGCGGTGGCCGCGGTCCGGCACGAAGTGTCGTGCGCCGGCGCCCGCCTTCTTGCGGAGGGGGCGGCCGACGCCGCCGCGCGCCTGCTCGATCTGCACCACGCCGGCATCGTGGAGCGCGACCCCGAAGCCAGCCCGCTGGCCGACGCCGTACAGGATCTGCGAGGGCGGCGTGCCAGCGAGCGGGCGCGCCGCAGCTACGACGCCTCCCTCGACGTCGTCCTCAAGTTCTCGGCGGTCGGCGACAGGATCCTGATCGTGCCCGCCTGCGTTCCCGTCCCCCTTCTGCGAACGCTCGACGGACGCGAGGATCTCGTCGCGGCCTCCTGGTCGCTCGGCCCGCCGGCGCGCGGCATCTCCGAGCGCGAGTGGCGTGCCAGGGGCGATATCTGGGTCGCCTACGATGCCCTGCCTCGTCTCGGACGCGACCTCGTCCTCGACCTGTTCGGCGACAGGCTGCCGAACCCCACGGTGAAGTCGGTCGTGCGTCGGTTGCCGAGCCTCGCCGAGCGCGCCGAGCGGACGGCTTTGGCGAAGCTCTGCTCGCAGCGCTTCAACCGGCCGGAACCGCCGGGCGCGCAGGGAGCCGTTCTGGCGGAATGGCTGCGGAGCGGGGAGGGACGTGCGGCCTTCCTGGAGGCCAAGCGGGATCTCGCGGCCTTGCTGCAGGATCGGCCCGGCGAGGCCTCGCTCGCGAAGTACGGAGAGCGCAGGCGCGCCCGGGCGCCGCGCCAGACCGGTCCCGTGCCGATCGACCACGCCGACATCATGCAGACCCACGACGGCCGCACCTTCATGGCGGTGATGGACGCCGGCCTCGCGCCCAACGCCCGCGTGTTCGTGCAGATCGGGGACAATTTCGTCACCGTGGTCCAGAACAGCCTCGTGAAGGGGCAGATCGACCGCATCCCCAAGTTCGCGATGGATATCCTCCGGGGCTTCACGGACATCATCCTGGTCGAGCTCGTCTGGGAGGGCGACCGCCGCGTGCCGAAGGCGCAGCACAGGGCGATCGTCAGCGATATCGGCGAGCGGGGAATGTTCGACGCGAGCGTCTCGCGATGGTCGAAAAGCCAGCGTTCGACGCGTACCGCGCGAACCAGGGCGAAAGGCGGAGCCGAGCAATGGGTGACAAGCTGAACGACGGCGCGGGCCTCGTCATGGACGAGAACCTCCTGGGTCTCGCAAACCCGATGTCGTCGATCGCGATCGGCCGCGACGACCTCGTAGGCGAGGACAGGCCCGGAACCGGGCTGACGCGGAGCGTGCGCGACTTCATCGACGAAGGCGGTCGCGCGAAGCTGAAGGCCGTCCGGGACGCCGAGCCGGCCACCGGCCCGTCGCCGGCCTCGCTGGGCCCGTCCGAAGACGTGCGACCGCATCGGCGTCCCACCGACGAAGACGTATCCGAGAACGACCTCCGGGCGGAGCGGCAGGGCTGACCGGACACCGATCGTCAACCACGCGCGAAGGTGCCGCGTGCGGGAGGGGTCCCGCGCGCGTACGATGCGACATGAACCGACGCATCCCGCTGCCGCCGGCCGTCGCCCGCATCTACGAGGCGGTGGCCGAACTCTCGGCCCGTTATCCCGGTCGCAGCTTTACGCCGGACGGCCATCTCGTCGGATCGATCGGCGAGGTGGTCGCCGCCGAAGCCCTCGGCCTCACCCTGTACCGACAGTCCTCGCCCGGTCACGACGCGGTGGATTCCGGCGGCCGGGAGGTCCAGATAAAAATGACCGGCGGCGATGCGGTCGCGCTCTATGCCACCTGCGCGCGTCTGGTCGTTTTGAAGGTCGTCTCGCCGGCGGAAGCCGAGATCGTCTTCGACGGAGACGGGGCGAGTGCCTGGGAGCAGGCAGGGAAGATGGGCAAGAACGGGCAGCGGCAGATCTCCCTTTGCAAACTGCGCAGGATCGCAGCCGCTGGCGCTCCGCGGGAAGCGGAGGCGGCATGAGGAGTCCGGTCCACGGGGCGGGCCGCTCCCGCGGCGAGCGACGCCAGCACGAGAAGGAGGCCAAGGCCGCCTGGAGCCGGGTGCTCGACCGCCGGGCCGCCGTGGCGGCCTCGGGGGCCGGCTTCCACGTAGACGAGGAGATCCGAGAGTTCCTTGGTCTCTACAACTCGCGCCTCGACGAGAACGCGGACGATCCGCGCATGCCCTTCAGCTTCGGCGTTCTCCAAGCCTTCATGGTACCCTGGAGCGACGGCCGCTTCAGATCCTACGAGATCGCGCCCGAGAAGGACCACGCCTACTCCGTCGGCGATTTCGTCGACTTCATCCGGAGCGACCGCTGCCCGGACGCCGGGCGGGCGCGGCTCGAAGCGCTGCCCGAGGGGATCGTCCACAGCTACACGGCGCTCGACGACATCCGGGAGCACGCCTTCGTCGACGCCGCCGGCGAGACCTTCGCGGTCAGCGGCATCTCGTTCGTCAGGTTCGGGCCCAGGCTCCACTGGATGATGGTCGGGGGCACCGTCTGCGATCTGCAGGAACAGACCGCGAAGATCCAGGCGTTCTACCGCGACATCGAGGAGAAGGGCCAGATCGAGACGCGCGGCTCCCGGTCACTCGACGTCGGCAAGCTCCACGCCGCCCCGCTTCCCGATGTCGACGGTGTCTGGAAGACGGTCGCTTTCGGCCTGTTCGACCTCGATCGCATGGTCCACGAGAGCCGGACCTTCGCGCGTGACGAGGGGCCGTCGCGCTCCATGGTTTCCGACGATCCGGCGAGCATCGGGATCGACGACGTGACGAAGGCCACGCCGGACCAGATCGAGGGCATGAAGGCCTTCGCCGCCCGCGTCGACGAGCACCGGATCGTATTCGACGTGGCCGAGTCGCTTTTTCAGTTGCCGTCCTATTTCGCCTACCGCGTCCGCTTGGTGACCCAGACCGAGCGCCGGACCAGAGCGGGCCGGAGCGCCGGCGCGGACGCCGCGCGCGTGCTCCGGGCGCCGAGGGACCTCAGGCCCGGGATCCGGCGCATCGAGACCCTCGAGATCGTCAACCTGACTCCGGGAGGCGGGACGCGCAGCTACACGCCCCCCCGTTTCCAGGTGGATCTCGAAGGGTTCTGGCGGACGCTTCGGCCGGGGTCGGTCGGCCGCGACCGCAACGGACGCCCGGAGCCGGGCCGCACCTGGGTGCGCGGACACGTCCGCTGGCGCGACAGGCCGGCCAGGACCGGCGTGATCACCGTCAAGGCGCCGATCTCGCTCGCCCTCGAGCGGGCGGAGCGACTCAAGGCCAAGGGCGACGTGGTTTCGATCGACGCGGACGTCTGAGATGTCCGCGCCTTCAGGAAGGAGGTGGACCGCCGGGCCTCCTCCTTGCGCGCTCCGGGCCGTGGCCGGCCTGCCTCTCGCACGGACGTCCCGCTGCCACCGGCTCAGAACGGGCTGAACCTGGGAGCCATCCGACCGTACGGACCGGGCTGGACGATGGGAGCCACCCGACCGTACGGACCAGGCTGGACGATGGGAGCGTAGGCGGGTGCGTAGGCCGGAGCATAGGCGGGTGCGTAGGCCGGAGCATAGGTCGGGGCGAGCCCGCCGTAGCCGTAGCCGTACCCGACGGGCCGGGGACCGGGGTTGTAGTAGCGGCGGTCATCCTGACGATCGGCCTCGTAGCTACGACGGCGCTGCGCCGCCAACTCCGTGGCGAGATCGATCAGAGCGGCGGTGCCGTCGCGCTGGATCACGTAGCAGTTCATCTCGACGTTGTTGCCTTCGCCCCGGACGGCTGCCCGCATGTCGCACTCGGAGGCGGAAGCGCCGGTGACCAGGAGCAGCAGGGAGGCTGCGGCGAGGAGCGGGCGAGCGAACATCGGTACGGTTCCTTCGTAGGAGGCCACTCGTCGGTGGGCCTGCCTACCCACAGCGGAGAGCCGCCGGCGGTTTTTCGAAGCCGTCGATTTTTTCCGCCCGATGACGGTCCGGATGACCGCTTTATTCGCTCGAGCGCCCCATCCGCCCGGCCTCGGGTTCCGAATCCGGAAGCGAAGGCCCCGGTGCAGCGGTTGCAGACGTCGGATCAGGTCGAGCAGGCACGCTTCCTCTCCTGCCTGAAGAGATCGCCGAGGCCGACGCTTCGACTGCGCACTTCCTCATAGGGATATGCCAAGTCGCCCGAGGCGGTAGGGCGCCGAACTCCCGAACGGAATCGGGGGACGTATCCGGCACCGCAGCCCGATCGCGTGGAATTCGGGAAAAAATCGCGGCCCGGCGAAAAATCGGCAGCGGCTCTCCGCTGTGTCGGGGGGCGGGGACGATCCCCGACAACCCACACGAGGAGAGCACGATGAACAAGTCCATGATCGCCGCCGCCCTGGTCGCCACTCTGTACGCCGCCCCGTCCCAGGCCGGTTCGCGGTACGCCTGCGCACCGATCAACGTCGCCGACGTGGCGGGCATCGAACACGAGGTCGAGGTCGAAGCGAGCGATTGCGCCGAGGTCAGCCTCTTCATCCGTGGCTATGCGCAGCGGAACCGCATCGTCGCGGACCGCCTCTCGCGCGTCGTCGTCTCCCAGTTCGGTCGTGGCGGCGATGTCCAGGTGTTCTCCGTGGGCTCCGCTCAGACCGGAGTCGTCCATCGCGGAGGCGGCTCCACCGATATCGACAACACCGACGGCGCGGTTTCCGTCGAGAACGACGGCGGGGACGTCTCGCTCAAGAACGTGGGCAACAACACGATCCGCTTCAACATCTCGCGGCGCTGAAATCTTCAGGGGACTACAGCATCGCAGCTCTGACCACTCCATCATGCCAAGGAATACGAAGATGAACTCCGCTCTCAGGGCTTCGATCGCCCTTCTGTTCGGCCTGAACTTCGCTTCGAACGTCCTCGCGCGGGATCTCGAGTTCCGTTCGGAGGATGCCAGCGGCAACTCGATCACGTTCAACCGCTCGGTGACAGGGCCCCTTCCCGCTGACACCGAACTGCCGCAGCTCGGCGTGTTCCAGCGCCTGTCCAAGGTTCTGGCGGACTTTTCGCCGTGGTCCGCCTCCTCGCTCGCCAGGACGCCGATCCCCGGGAAGGAGCCCGCGCCCGCGAAGGAGAGCCCTTCGCTGTCCTGCTCGGTCGCGGTTGAAGGGAGGGATGAGGATCGCCTCAAGACGATCAGCATCAAGCTGACGGCGAACGTCCTCCTGGACGCGGACGCCTCGCTCCGGGCGGTGCTGCGGGGAAGAGGCGAAACCAAGCTCACGACCGTTCAGCCGGTCCTGCTGAAGGCCGGCGAGACGATGCCCTTCAAGGTCGGGCGTACCAACATCGCGCCCGAAGCGAAGCTCACGGCCAGCGTCAAGCTGCACGGGGCCGAGTATCCCTGCGACTGATCCGGGGCCGCGCGTGCAGCAGCTCTACGACGCTCCGATCGGCGGCCCGCGCCGTCGGCCGCGGGCCGCCCAGGCCCCCGCCGCCCGCGATCAGGCCAAGGCGGGCGCTTCCAGACCCAGGTCGAGATCGGCTTCGATCGAGGCTTCGGACCGGATGCGTTCCAGGAACGGTCCGCTCGCCTCCCCCACCGTGCCATGGAAGCCGGGTTTCGCGAAAACGTCGCGTACCTCAAGCAGGGCCGGAGGACCGGCGACGTGGACGACGCCCTGCACCTCGTCGCCTCTGCGGACGCAGACGAGGTGCCCTTCGCCGCGCGCGACCTCGAGAGCGAGATCGGAGATCTCGGGCACGCCGAGAGCGGCCGCGGCCCGGCGCGCGTCCGTCAACGTGCAGATCTCGTAGACGGCGAAGCCGTCACGGAAATCGGCCGCGCCGTCGAGGGCATGGTCGAACCAGTCCCGGCCGGGCACGCGCATCTCGAAGGCATCGAGCACCTCGCCGGCCGCCGCCTTGATCTCGGCGAACTTGCCGCTCTCCTCGTCGATGGCGTGGTATCCGTAGACGTTGACGGCGTTGCCGCCGGGAACGCGCATCGGGAGCGTGAGGGCGGCGCCGTCCAGCAGGCATTCGGAAGCCTCCTTGAGGGCGCGCACGAGGCGGGGCGTGACGATCCCGCGGGAGGCCTCGCGGGCGTCCATCAGGCGCACGAGCGCGAGGCCGGTCGGCTTGGCCATGTGGCGCAGGTAGTTCCTGATCTCGCCGGTGAGGGCCCAGGCGCCGCCGCTGACCTTCTTCGCGAAGTCGTCGTACGCCAGCAGATCGGGACGCTCCACGTCGGCCACGGTCAGGTCGAGGACCGTCGTGTCGATAGAAAACTTCTCCTCGACCCGCCTCCGGCGCCGATGGCGCCAGGATCCCGTCTCGCGGACGACCGTGCGTTTGCCGCCTTCGCCGGAGAGCTTGTCGGCACTCTCGCGGACCTCGGCCACCACGTCGTCCTTCCTGTGCAGAGGGACGGCACCGAAGGAGGAGGTACGGCCGACGTCGCGAATGAATTTGAAGCCCGTCGAGGTCGTGTCGCTGGAGGGGACGACCACGATCTCGTAGGTGGCACGATCTTCCTTGCCGTGCCGGCTGTACTGGACGGCCGCGATCACGGGCTCGGCGGTCCGCATGACCACCATGTCGCCCACCACGCGGAGGTCGAGGCGGGCGCGGTCGGAGGCGAGGGCCTTGTACTCGTGGATCTCGCTCGCGACGATCGCCTTGATCTGTCCGCCGGCGCGGAGCGCGTCTGGATCCTCGTGTTTCCCTTCCTGGTGGAACAGGAAGACGTCGCCGCGGCTCACCGCGAAGGGATCCAGGTCCTCCCGGCCTCTGCGGTCCAGACGTTCCTGGATGTCGGCGGCGGCGCCGATCTCGACCCAGAAATCGTTTTCGAAGAACACGACCGTGCGCGGCCGGCCGTCGATGGCCGAGAACACGGCCTTGAGATCGTCCCTGCGCTCGTCCGGCCCTTGGCGGAGCACTCCGGCCTCGTCCAGCCGCGCCTCGCGCCCGGGCATGCCGAACCGGCCCACGACCGGCGCGGCTCCGGAATGGACGGGGATCTCCACGGTCAGGGGCGTCCGGCCCCAGCCGTGGTCGTCCTTGCGCGCGCCCTTGCGGCGGCAGGTGAAGCGGTAGGGGATCGTGAGGTCGACGCGCATGTCAGCGGCCTCCGCCTGGTGCCATCGCGTGGGCGGACGCGAACGCTCGGCCGGTGAGCCTCTCGGCGACGGCGGACACGGCGCCGGCGTCGATCGCGGGGTGGGCGGCGAGCACGCGAAGGCCCGTCTCGTCCTCCACCAGCAGGGCGTGCGGCGAGGCGCTCTGGAGGCTGACGCCGTACGGGCCGGTGGCGGCGACGTGCAGCCGCGCGCGGCCCTCCAGGCATTCCCTGACCTCGTGCGATAGATCGATACCGTGCATCCGTTCGAGGACGCGCGCCTCGGAGAGGGTCAGGATCTGGTGGATCGCTCCGGCCTCGTCCCAGACGACGGGTGGGCCCGTCAGATGCTGTTCCCACGATGCATGGGGCTTGCGCATCTCCCAGCGCGTCATCGCGCGCCCCGCGAGCGCCACGACCTCGTCGACGACCGCGGCCGCACCCTCGACGAGCTTCGCGGAGCGCCCCTTGTTCCAGGAGTTGTCGCCGTACTGGGCCGCTTGAAGGGTCCATTCGGCGATCTGCCCGTCGGAGGGGCGCGGCATGGCCCGCAGATCCTCCAGGACCTGCAGCAGCATCGGGGTGATCTCGCCAGCGCATTCGATCAGGGCGTCGCGCAGATCGAAAGCCCGCTCGAGGACCTCCACGGGGAGCTCGTCGGGCTTCTCCATCATCTTGGAGAAGGCGTGCTTGGCGATGTCGATCACGGCGTCGCGGTGGCTCGCGGCCTCCCAGATGCCGGGTTTCAGAAGCTCGATCTCCAGCGTGCCGTCCGCAGCCTCCTTCTCGGTACTCAGCGACCTCTGGAAGGCCAGGGCCTGCTTCGCTTCGTCGAGGTCGAAGCGGTGGTCGCCCTCGTTCTCCCGCCCCTCGGCGGGGCCGTAGGATCGGGACGAGCCGATCGTGAGGCCGCGAGACGCGTATCGCGAGAGTTCGATCACCGGCATCGGCGTTCGGACGAAGACGGCGCCGTCGAAAACGGCCATGGATGCCGCCCGCTTGCGGAAGGCTTCCGCCGTCGCGGCGCCCCCGTCGTCCTGCCAGCGGTCGTGGGGAACGTGAGCCAGGACCTTGGCCGCGCGCTGCTCGTTGCTCAGCCCGGCCACGTCGCCGTGCTCGGTGCTGTGCGTGCCGCGGGAGGCGAGATGCGCAAGGTATCCGCGATCGATCGCGCCGGAGGCGAGCTGGCGCCTGAGGTCGTCGAGGGGCATGTCCTCCCGCCAGAAGGAGCCGTCGGCGTACAGGACCCTGACGGGCGGGGCGCCGCGGGCGCGCACGTAGCGGTCGCTCGAATAGGCGAACTGCCGGCGCGACGTCACGTTGGCCACGTGCTCGGTCGTTGCGGGATCGAGTTCGTCGATCTCGACGACCGTCGAACCCTGCATGGGCATCCGGCGCTGGTTCTGGGCGCGCGGGGGCAGATAGCCCACGTGGTAGGTGAACTCGACGGGGAGCCGCACCTTCGGGCGGTCCACGGATGGGCTCGGCAGGTTCGTCATGGCGACAGGCTGGCGCAGACGTACGCAAAAGTCGAAGGAATCGAAGTGCCCCCTGGAGCACCGATCCTTCGGCCAGGCGGCGGCCTCGGTGGGTGCGACCGATCCGGAGAAGGAGCGTTTGCGAAGGGGGCGTGGATCAAGCCCTCCACGTGCGTGCCGAAGCGCGGAACTCGAGCCCAAGACGGAAGAGCACGTCGGCCGGGGGAGGGCGGCTCCCGGAGGAGCCCGACGTCGATCGCGCCGCGGCTCCCCGATCAAGTGCCTGGACCGCGGAGTTCCGGCACCGCCGGGCGGCACGGGGACGCGTCAGCAGCCGGGGGCGGGAGCCGGCGCGACGGGCGGGACCGCGTCCGGCTCCGCAACCACGATCCCGTGCCTGCAGCGCGCCTGCCAATAGAGGTCGACGAGTTCTTCGAATTTCTCCGCGTTCGTGAGAGCTCCGGGCGCGTAACCCATGCGGCCCTCCACGTTGGAGAGAAACATCAGCATCTGGAAATAGCCGCCCGTGGGGCCGTTCGCCGGGCCGCTGAAGTCGCGTTCGTAGGCTGCCCGGACGGCGACCGCATCGTTCGGGTCGTACGTACCCCGGACGGGAACGGATCTGTCCCGCGTGGCCATGCCGCCGATCAGCATGATGTAGCCTTGCGGCTTCGGCTCCTTGAACCCGGGCTTCATCCGTTGCGCCTTCGCTGCTTACCTTGGCCCAGGAACACCGCACGGCCGCAAGCCGCAACCGCTCCGGTCGCATGCCCCGCCCGACCGGCCAGTCAGTAGGCCCCTCTGCGGGAGAGCAGGGCCGGGAGGGTCATGAACAGCACGACGAGGTCGTTCCAGAAGGACCAGTGCCGGACGTACCACGCGTCGAGGGCGACGCGCCGGGCATAGTCGACATCGTTCCGGCCGGCCACCTGCCAGAGTCCCGTGATGCCGGGCCGCACGAGCAGGTAGGCGTCGGCCTCGTCTCCGTACCGCTGGAGTTCCGCCTCGACCACGGGTCTCGGACCTACGAGGGACATGTCGCCCTTGAGCACGTTCCAGAGCTGCGGAATCTCGTCGACGGCCGACTTCCGCAGGAATCTGCCGAACCCCGTGATCCGCGGGTCGTCGCGGAGCTTCCGCTCACGGTCCCATTCGGCTCTGGCGACGGGATCCTCGGCGAGAAGGCGCCGTAGCCGCTCCTCGGCGTCGACGGTCATGCTGCGGACCTTCCACAGGCGGAAGACGCGCCCGTGACGCCCCACCCGGGACTGGGCGTAGAACGGCGCTCCGCCGTCGGCTCCGACACGGAGCGCGACGGCCGCCATCACGGGCATGACGGCGACCAGGATCACCGACGAGACCGCGACGTCGAAGGCGCGTTTGAGGATCCGCGCGGCCGGGTCTCCCAGCCCCTTGCGGTCGGTCATGAACAGCACGTCGTGGCCGAACATGATGGTCGATCGCATGGAGGAGAACCCGAGGCCCTGCACGGTGGGGCAGACGGCATAGGGGACGCCGGCGGACACGAAGGCCCTGGCCGTCGCGATACCCAGCTCCTCGTCCTCGCGCGAGAGCGCGACGACCGCGAGATCGGCCCCGCAGCCGCGCAGGATGGCGAGGGCTTCGCCGGCGGATCGGGGGCGGAGGCAGGCCACGACGCGGTATCCGAGCAGCGGCTCGCTTTCCACCGCCTGCCTCGCGCGGTGAGCGGCTTCGCCGGTGCCGACCACGAGGACCCGCACGGTGCGCACGCCCAGGACGAGAAGGGCGCGCTTCACGATGGACCGGGCGAGCAGGACGAAGGGCGCATAAAGCATCCAGCTGCTGACGATCCAGCTTCGGCTCACCTGCTCCTTGAGGGCGTAGGCGACGAAGCCCTCGACCAGCAGGGCGAGGAGGGCCGCCAGAACGAGCTCCTTCGCCTCCGACCAGAAGGGAAGGCGATCCGTGAAGTGTCCGCGCAGATGCAGCAGAACGGCGATCGCGAGGAGGAGCGGTATCGCGGTCTGGGTTCGCGCGGCCAGGGCGACGTCGAAGGCCACGAAGCCCATGCCCGTGAAGCTCGGGCTCGTCATGCTCGCGGCGAGGAACGACGTCATCCCGGCCAAGCTGGCGGCGCTGACGTCGGCGGAGGCGAGTGCGAGCGCGTGGGCCACCCTGACCGCCGGTCTGCGCCAGCGGGTGGCGCCCTGGGCGGGAAGGAAGCCGGCGCCTATCGCCACGCCACGCCCCCCATGTCGTGGATGCGCCGCATGATCCGCGGCTGCATGGGACGGCGCAGGTCCTGATTGCGGATCGCCCAGGCGACGAACTCCGCCAGCACGCGGTCGATGCGGTAGATGCCGCGGCGCATCGCGAAGCCGTTGCACAGCCACGCGGCCGCGCAGAGCAGAGCTTGGCGCGCGGGCAGGTGCATGAAGGCGATGCGGAGCTTGTTCAGGACCGACATCTCCACCTTGCGGGGCGACGGCACCCGTCCCGCGGGGTCGCGCCGGTGCTCGACCACCACCGCCGGGCGATAGACGATCCGCCAGCCGTGGGAGAGCAGGCGGTAGGACAGGTCGAACTCCTCCATCGAGTAGAAGAACTCGGGGCGGTAGGCGCCGACCTGCTCGACCGCGTCGCGACGCAGCGCATGTCCCACCCCGATGAAGCGGAAGGTGTCGATCGCACCGTCCTCGCGGAGCCGTTTGTCCGTATGGGGGAACTCCGTCGGGTCGCCGGCCCCGGTTGCGGCGTCGTAGCTGCGGAACGCGACCGCGCCGATGGCCGGATCCTCCTTGAAGGCCTCGTCGATCGCGTCCAGCGCGCCCGGAACCGCGAAGGAGGCATCGTCGTCGAGGAAGACCAGGAATCGGCCGCGCGAGTGCCGGATGCCGACGTTGCGGCCCTCGGCGACACCGAGATTGTCGGGCTGCCGCAGAAGGGTCGAGCGCTCGAAGCCTTCCAGCATCCAGATCCGGTCGAGGCCGTCGGCGTTGTTGTCGACCAGCACGAGCTCGGCGTTGCGACCCGCGAGCTGGGTTCGGAGCCCCGACAGGGTCCGTTGCAGCGCTTCGTCGCGGCGGTAGGTGACCACCACGAAGGAACAGATCGGCGGCGAGGCCGGGGCGGGGCCGAGGAAGAGCATGCACCAAGCTTCCCCGGATCCGTTCCTTCGTCAACGGCCTTATCGGAAATACCACGTGACGCTGGCCGTCGTTTCGCCCTGCGTGCCGCAGGCCGCGCTGGCGGCGGCCGGCGCGGGATACGTGGCGAAGCTGCCGCCTGTCCCGCCGGTGATGTCGATGCGGAACACGTCGCGCCCCAGATCCTTGCTCGCCATCAGCATGCAGCCGTCGCTGGGCAGGTCGTCGAGCTCGATGGAGAAGGAATCGCCGAACGCCGCGATGGTGCTGGGCGAAACGTCCATGCGCCCCTTGAACGAGTGCCTGAGCCCGGTGCCGTCCGCGTCGACCATCCGCCGGGGAACGACGTTCGATGCGGCGAGCTGGGCCGAGGTGAGCTGGCCGTACGATGCCTGCGACCTGTAGAGTTCGTAGACCGTGTTGCGCATGAACGCGATCTCGCCCACCGCCTGCTCGACCTTCTGGTTGACGGTCGTGCTGCGCAGGTAGCCGAAGATGCCGGCGATGAAGATCGCGATCAGAGCGAGCACCATCGAGATCTCGATGAGGGTGACGCCCCTCTGACGGCGACGCTGGTACCTGTTCTGCATGGTCGGGTACCCGTCGGCGAAGGAATGAAGCCGCCGAAGGTTAATGCGCCTGCGAAGGATTGACAATGCGAGGCGCCGCCGAGTCCGCGGATCTCTTCCGCCATGTCCGCAGGGCGAGCCTGCGCCGCAGCGCGGTCCGGATCCGGTCGACCATCCGCGTGCGGCCGGGCACGCTCTCGAACAGCATCCGGCCCAGGGCGAAGGCCTGCAGCGCAAGGCCCGGGCAAGGAACCGCGAGCCGGATCTGCCCCTCGCGCCAGAGGGATCGGCGGACCGACCAGAGGCGGCCTCTCGGGCCCAGCCCCCCGACCGGACTGATCACGGGCGAGGCCCCGTTCCGGCCGAAATCCCAGGACCTCGGTGCCGTCGCCAGCGCGACGACGTCGCCGGGACCGGGACGCAGGATCATGCGCGCCAGGACGCGTTCGGCCGCATCGGCCTGGGCGTCGAGGGTCGTCAAGTCGCTCGGCCGCAAGGCGGCGAGATGGTCCATGACGCCGTCGAAGAGCGCGTTGCCGCGGGCGGCGACGATGTCGCGCCAGCCGGGGACCTGGAGGTTCGCCGCGATCGAGCCGTCCTCTCCCCGCTTGAGACGGGTCACGCTCGGAAGCGCCGGCTCGAAGAGCCCTTCCACGAGATGCCAGTGCCTGAGGAGGGCGGTTGCGGGCCTGTGTCCGACGGTGCGGTCCGCCTCGAACACGAGGCCGGCCGTCCTGGGGAAGTGCGGAGCGTCCGCTCCGCTGTGGTTGGAGCGCCCAATCATGGAGCAGCTCCATTCCGCGTCCGGAAACCCCTCTTCCAGGAGCCGCATCGTTCCGCCGTAGAGGCCGGTATCGACGAGCAGCAGATGCCGGCGGCCGGCGGCGCATTCCGACAGATGCGCGGCGAACGCCCCCGCTTGGCTCGCGACCTCGATCCGGATGGCGGAGGCCAATGCCCCCTCTCCCTCGAGGAGGAGCCGGAGCCCGGATCGATCGAGGGGGGTGCGCTCAAGAACGCCGCCGCGCGCCAGATCGATCCGGTCGGGCGGAAGGAGCAGCTCGGCGGCCTCGGCGAGGGAGCGCCCCGCGCATTCCCTGAGAAGGACCTCGGTCGCGTAGGGCGTCCGCCGAAGGGTGGCCTTCGCCGCCATGAGCCTGGAGACCATGAGGTCGGCGACGTGCCCCCCCGAGCCGATTCCCAGGGCCTGGACCCCCGCCTCGTAGGCGAGGCGCAGGCGCAGTCCGCCGCGGGCGCAGAACAGCAGGGCGACCTCGTCCGAGGTTCCGGCCGCCGCCGCCTGAAGCCTGAGGTTCCGGACGAAGCGGGCGATCACCGGACCGAGGACGGTCCGGCCGGCGTCGTAGGCGGGCCCGCTCATTGGCCGACGGCGCGCAGCAGCGCCTTCGCGGCGCGGCGGACCGGTCCGGGGAGATGTCCTCCGAGACCTCCGTAGCGGTAGTCGAACTCCGGGCCGTAGGCGTGCCGCCGCGGTGGGAGGCCCGCGTCGCCGCGATAGGCTTTTACGAGTTCCGCGTGGATGTCGCCGTCACGCTCGGTATGGCCTTCCGGGGCTCGGCCCAGGCGCGCGGAGGCCCAGCTCAGCATCTCGGGGTGCACGGCGGAGAGCGGGAAGCGCAGGCCGACGTCGCGGAAGCTCTTCATCGCCTCGCTGTCGCGGCGCACGTACAGCACCGCGTTCTGCCGGTACCAGAAGGAGACCCTGCGGTCGTCCCAAAGTCGGCTGCGGAAGAGGTCGACGATCTCGTAGCCTTGGGAACGGAACAGGATGGCCCAGAACTCGGGCCACGCCTCGTTCACGTGACGCGTGCCGCCCTGGTAGGGGATCGCGGCGGAGAACAGCACGACGTCGGAAAGGGCGGTCAGGCTTTCCACGAAGGCGGCGGCGTAGACATGGCTCAGGTGCTCGGCCACTTCCAGGCTGATGGCCAGGTCGAACCGCGCACCGCCGACCGCGGCGGCGAGAGCGTTCCGATCGACGATGTCGACGCTCCTGAACAGGCGGCCGTCGATCCGCAGACGGGACCGGTCGACGTACTCGCCGTCGAGGCCGAGAAGCGTGGGGACCTCCTTGTCGCGACAGGCCGCGAGCCACGTCCCCACCCCGCAGCCGACGTCGACGACGGAGGCGGGGACGTAGCGCTCGAAGAGGCAGCCGAGCATCACCTGGGCCGAGAGCGCGCTGCCGTCGGCCTGCTGGTCGTAGAAGGCTTGGTTGTAGGCTGTCTCAGGCATGGGCTGGCACTGCTCCGATGCGTCGGGCAAGCCGTCTCAGGGTTCGGACGGCGTCGACGAGAGGGCGGGGGATCCGCACCGCGGCGATGCCGCGGGAGCGGGGGACGACGAAGTCGGCGACGCGGCAATCGCCCGCGTGCAGGACCTCGGCCGCGGACACGCCTTCGGCGGCGAGCACCAGCGGGAAGAGATCGCCCTGGCGCTTGCTCGCGCCGTGGTCCGAGCTGGCGTAGACGCGTTCGACGCAGTCGGCGACGCCCGCGGCCTCGAGCAGGCGCAGGATGGCTTCCGAGGAGAGGTACATGTCGCTCACGGCGACGACGCGGACGCCGCTGCGGCGGCACTCCCTGAGCAGATCAGCCAGAGGCCGGTTCGGGCGTAGATCCCTCGTCTCCTGCTCGATCTCGACCCTCTCGAGGAGCGACGTCCAAGCGAGGTCGAGGCCTAGTGCGAGACACTGGAGCGCGAGCATCTCCGCGTGGCGCCCCTCGGCACCCGTGCGAGCCGCTTTCCGGTAGACGGCATGCGACGCGGCGATCCGGGTCGCCGCGGCAGCGGCGCCCGAGACCGACACGCCTTCGGCCGCGAACGCGACCTCAATCGCGGCCCCCAGGCGGCGGATGCGATCCTCTTCGTGATCTGCTCCCCGTAAGAGAAGCGTGTCGAAGCAATCGATGGTGACGAGCCGGGGACGCTGGCGGCGGACGGCGCGACGCAGCTTCGCGACCGACATCAGGCCGCGCCCGCTACCCGGCGCAGCTTGTGGGCCAGCCGCTTCGCGACGCCCCGCGCCGCGGACAGCGGGTACAGCGTCCTGTTCAGCGAGATCTGACGTCGACCGGCGGCCACAAGATGTCCCAGGCCGACGGTCCCCGTCGCGAGATCGCGGCGCAGCAGGCGGTTGCGTACCACGGCGTCCCACTGGACGTGCCGGTCTACACCGCCGGAGACGCTGTTGCCGTACCCACCCTTCTCGTCGGGACGCCAGTGGTAGTTCGCCAGCGGTCTGTCCACGACCCCGATGTCGTAGCGGGCGAGAAACCGCAGGTTGAATTCCCAGTCGCCGAGGACCGGAAGGCTGGCGTCGTATGGGCCGACGCAGTCGTAGGCGGCGCGGCGGTACAGGAAGCAGATGGGCGGGAAAGGGTTCTCCTCTGCGACTTCCGAGAGATGGACCGAGCGCAGGCCGGGGTTGAATGGCCGGCGGCGGATCTCGGTGACCCCGCACGTATGAAGACGCTCGTCCACGCGCACGGTCCCCGTCACGACGCCGCCCCATTGCGGATCCGCCGCGTCCAGAAAGGCGACCGTCGCCGTCAGGAATCCGGGATCCCAGCTGTCGTCGTCGTCGTGGATGGCGACGTAATCGGACATCACGGCGCCGATGCCGGCGTTGGAGGCGGCTTCCATCCCGAGCGAAACGGGGTGGTGGATCACCGTCACGGCGATCCCGTCTTCCCGCGCCCTGCGCACGACGCGATCCACCGGATCGCAGGCTCCGCCGTCGTTGACGACGATCCAGTGGAATTCCGTGAAAGACTGGCTCGCCACGGAGCGGAGAGCCCGCTCGAGAAGAACGGCTCGATCCTTCGTGCGCGTGACGACGGCGACTCGGGGGCGATGCGGGATATCGAGAAGTGAGAGCATGAAGCGACGTTCCTTCGTTCCTTCGTCCGGGTCAAGCGGGGGCGGTGGTCTAGCATGAAAAACCTGAAGGAATGGACGCCTCCGACGGACGAGCGCGACCTCATGCGCTCGGGAAGTTGCAACGGGAGCGAGGTTGCCACTTGCGATGGCCGAAGGAATGATTAACGTTTGCGATCTCCGTTCGGCGACACGACATCCATCCGTGCCTAGCGAAAGAATCAGCCTCGGTCGCGAGCATTGGCTGGCCGTCCTGGCGACGGTGGGACCCTGCCGCCTCGCCGGCCCTCCGCTCGATGACTTCCTCGATGCAGCCCGCGATTGCGCATGCATCATGTCCGACGGGAGGGATGTCGACCTCTACGTCGCAGTCGACGCCATCCCCGAAGCAGCTCTGCACGCCCGTAGGATCGTCTATGTATCGACCACGCCGATAACGGCCGGGGTCGGCGACGAGACCCTTCTTCGGTGCTGCTTCCGACGTGCGGTCGACGACGTGGAAACAGACGATCTGTACGCCGGAAACACCCCCCTCCGCATTCGGAAATACGAGCGTGACGTCGGACGCGTCGGTCGCTGCGTGTCCAGGCGTGCGGGCCGTCTCGCCTCCGCAGCGATGCGTCGCCACATGTCGGCCGCACGCCAAATCAAGTTCGGCGACGTCGTCCTCGACCTTGCGGGTGGTTGCGGCTTCCGCGGCCTGATGCTGGCCGCGACGACGCCCGCGGCCTCGGTCGTCACGCTGCTGAGAGATCGTCGGGTCGGCGAGGCGAGGAAGCGGTTCGGAGTTGCGGGCGCCGACCGCATCGCATTCCGGGATCTCGCCGATCTGGACGCGAGCTTGGCGAGGGGGCGCTTCGACTGCATCCTCTGCCGGCACCGTCAGATTCGGCCGGATGTGCTCGATGCGGTCGCGCCAAGCGGTCGACTCATCGTGTTCGGGCGTTCCGCAGCTCCGCTCCCAGGTTTTCGCCGCGACGCGGATCCCTGGCCCGGCGTGGAAGTCTGGATGCGCTGTCCTCTGGCCGCGGCGGGGGAGCCGGTGGAGGACCGCTACTTTCTCAGCGCTCGTCCCGGTACGCCGGGTTCTCTCGATCCGTCCAGGATGCACGAGAATCCGGCCATAGCCTCGGCTTTGATCACGGCCCCCTCTCGGTTGCGTTGCGCGAACGCGTTGACGGCGCTTGCGCTCGACGTCGCCGGTTCGAGCGGAAAGGGATCGAAGGACGAGTTCTCCGCTCTCGTGGTTCTCGGCTATCGGCTACTCGACGGCATGGATGTCATCGTTGAAGACGAGTGGCTCCGCAGGGCAGCCGATGCGCGTGCCCACGCAGGATCCGACGCGCCCTATCTGCGCTGGAAGACATCGCTGGATTTCGTAGAAGCCGGCCTGCACGAGGCCCGGGGACGGATGCGGGCGGCCTGCGACCTCTACCGACGTGTCGCCGCCGCGGATGCAACGGAATTCCATCCCTCGTTGCTGACCAAGACTGCCGAAGCGGCCATACGCGCCGCCCGCATCGAGATGGCATTCGGCGATGCCGAGGGGGCGAGATCGCTCCTGCGAAGGGCGGTCACCACCACGCGCGCGACCCTCGGATCCGATCCGTCGCAGATCATCGGGGAAGAAGGAGCATTCACGGATTTCTACATGCTGGAAGCGGCGGCAACCCTCCAGATGGCCGCCTATGCCGCTCTGGCGCTGAACTTGGACCGCCGTTCGGGCGAAGAAGCCCTGAGACGCTTCCTCGCGACGCCACCCAAGCCCAGGATGATCTTCGGCGGCCCCGTGCCTCCTCCGCCTGCCGGCTCCCCGTCGCGCCCCGATGCGGCCCGTAGGATTGCCGCCCGCCTGAAGAGAGGACTGGAGTCGCTCTACCTCATGCGGCCGCCCGAAGTGGTGTCGGGTTTCGTGATGCTACCGTTCGACTAAGGCGCCCGGACGCTGCTGCATCGCCATTCCGTCCTCCCGCGCGGCGTCGTGTCCAGGTGCAAGCGATCAAGCCTAACGAAATCGGCACGGCCCCCGTGCGCACCACAAGCTGCCTTGCAAGGCCAAGCTCCGCTCGCATAGAAAAGGCATGCGCTGGGGGATACGTTAGATGGCAGATCAGGCTGATCGCAGCGGCCAGAAAGTCCTCGTAGTCATCCCCACTACGGCAGGTCCCATCCGCGTAGTGAGTCTGAGGACCATAGGCAGCAAGGGCCGCTCGGCCGTCCTGCTGGACGGCACCACGACGCAGGCCAACATTTCGAACAGCTACAACGACTTCATCAAGTCACCTACGGGATTGATCAATAGGCTCTTCGATCTACCCGATACGCCGACATATAGGCTCGACATCTCGGACCGCATCGAATCCGGGTCCAGCTGGAACCTTGCGGTACTCGCAGCGCACGCCCTCAAGGCCGCATCTCGTGGCTTGGCGTCCGCGATCCACGAGGCCACGCACCTCGTCTGGGCCACCGGCAGCATCAACGCCGTACACCTCTCGATCGAGCCGGTCGCCCACATCTCCGAGAAGCTGCGCAAGTCGGCAGCGCTCTTCGAGGCCGCGCGCGCGGCGGGCCTGGAAGTCGACGTGTTTCTGCCCATCGGGACCGAGGAGGACCTCGACGGCGACGTGGCAGCCAGCCTGCGCTCGCTCCGGATCCAACCCGCTTTCGTAGGCCGGGTCGACGACCTTCTCGCGAAGCTGGGCCTGCCGGCGCTGCCCCGTGCGGCCACAGACGAACCCGGCAACCTGGGACGCTGGACGGGAAATCCCTACCGGGGACTCGAGCCCTACCTTCGGGAGCACAGCGCCGTCTTCTTCGGTCGCGGAAAAGCGCGCGAGGAAGCCGGCGAGCTCATACGCATCGCCCACGCCCGAGAACGGCCGTTCCTGCTCGTCCACGGTCCAAGCGGGGCGGGCAAGTCGTCCTTCGTGCAGGCCGGCTTGGTCGGCGACCTCGAGGCTAGTCTCGGGGCCGAGGCGAAACTTGCCGTCGCGATCATCACCCCGTCCGGGGCGACGTCGCCGGCGGCCGCCGTAGCCGCCGCGCTGGTCGACATGGATCGGCAGCACCAAACCCATGCCGACCCCGGCGGACCTGCGGAAGAAACCGCGCCGCCTCGGCAGCGCGGAGGCCGGCCGGCCCGCCTGCTCGTGGTCGATCAGCTCGAGGAGCTGTTCGCTCCGTCCATAAGCCAGGCCGAGCGCGTCGCGTTCGCCGACATGATCGAGAAGATCGTGCGCTCCGGATCTACGTATGTCGTCGCGACGATCCGGTCCGACGCGCTCGGGTCGCTGGATCAGGCTCCGGCACTGGCGCGCCTCGCGCGGGACGAGCGTCTATACCGCCTGGAGCGTCCGAATAGGCGGGAACTGGTCGAGATCATAGCCAGCCCTGCCGCTCTGGCAGGCTACGCGTTCCCGGACAGCGGTATGCCGGACGAGCTCGTCGAGACGGCGCTGGCGTCTTCCGACAGCCTCCCGCTGCTGCAGGCCGTGCTGTTCCGCCTGTTCGAGTTGTCGGGCGAAGCCAAGCGCATCACGGCGCGCGATCTCGAGCGCCTGGGGGGCTTCGAGGGCGTGGTGGGGCGTTGGGCCGACGAAGTCGCTGCGGAGCTCGTCGCAGGCGGCGCAAGCGACGCCGCCCTGGACCGTGTTCTCGTATCCCTCGTGCGGACCGACCGCGACACCGGACGCCCGCACGCACGCACGGTCGTCTACAGGCCGGAGTCCGAGGAGGGCTCGATCCTCCGAAATCTGGCGAAAGGCAGGCTCGTGGGCCTCTTCGTCAGCACGGCCGGACCGCAGGCCCGCCTAGCGCACGAGGTTCTCACCACTCACTGGGAGCGGCTTGCAGGCCTCGTGCGGCAGCTGACGACCGCGATGACGCTACGCGACGAGCTGGAGGCGCGCGCGGGCGTCTGGGAGGACCGCGGACGGGACGAGGCCGAACTGCTGCGTGGGACAAGTCGGATCGAAGCCGCCATGCAGCTGAAGACCGACCGGTTGGTACACTTGGAGGACCGCGAGGTCGATTTCATCGAGATGTCCGCCGCCAACGCGGAGAAACAGGAAGCCGAACGGAAAAGATCCCGGGCCGTCCGCATATCGGCGGTGGCCGCTGCCGTCATCGCCATCGCCGGTGCCGGGATCCTCTACAACGAGAATCGGGCTGCCGCACGCCGCAATGCCGAAATCCAGGCAGCCACGAACGAGACTCTCCGGCTCAAGGATCTGAACCTCAGCAATGCCGCACGGCGCAATGCGGAGATACAGGCGGCCACCGATGCGACGTTCGCCCAGGACCTGCTGAGCAGGGGCGACCTGACTGGCGCCAGGGAAATGGCGAGGAAAAGCCTCTTCGTGTCCGACAGCGAAACTTTGGTTCCAAAGTCATATAACGTATTATACCACTTGGACTACCTTTCGAGCTACTACGACATCGCCCTTCAGCACTCCGGACTCAAGTTCCAAACGTGGAGACTTAGCGACGGCACCTTCGTCACGATCACCGACATGCGTCTTTCGATCTGGTCCCCCGAACGAGGGATTCTGTCCGTCCGTGATGTCATAGGAGAAGATCCTAAAGTTGCCGCGGATGGCTCGGCCATTTTCATCGGAAGCCCATTTGGGTCTTACAAGTACCAGCTTCAAACGAAAAAATGGACCAAGTTCGAAATCGCGCCCGCCTCCTCGGAAGATATTGATATCTCCTCGTTTGCTGCGATCGACAAGCAAATCCTGATAGGGTGCGCCGAGGAGAAGATCTATAAACTTCAGTTGACCGCGACTGGAGCCTCCAAGATCGTGCACGAAGCTCCGCTCGACGATGTGGAGTGCAGCCACGTGCATGCGCTACCGGGTGGGAGGGTCTTCGTTCGGGACCTCAGGGGCGCAACGGAATACGACCCAGATACCCTGCAGCCGATCGGGCACTACGTTTCGAGCGGCAACGAGGGGTCGCCGCCGGCCCTTGCAGGCAACCTGATCGTGATGGAAGATTATTTGCTGCGTCCGGCGTTGTACGGGAAAGCCGATCCCAACCCCATATATCAAGCCAAGAGTCGGGCAGATGTATCGCCGAGCGGCCGTTATGTTGTCTATAGAGTAAAGAATAGCCAGTCTGACAATTCTAATGGACTGACGTATGAGATCTACGAGACGTCCGGCTCCAATAACGTCGCCAGATTCACATGCGCTTGCACTGTCCGCGGGTTCAGCTCCAAGGATGAGGTTGTCACGTCCGGAGACCGGACGCTCTCACTTGTCAATCCGAACTCCGGGGAACGGACTGCTCTGGGTTCGTTGCCATCGGAAATCGAGCAAGCCGTCGTGCTGCCGGGCAACGGGGCCGTGCTGGCATTCGGCCGCATGGGGGCCGCCCGATACCTGAGCCTCGCCTCCAGGAATACCGGCGTCGCCCGCATCTCCACCGGAAACCCGAACATGCGTAGACTTGCGTATCTCGGCGCCTCGAAGATCCTGACGGCATCGGCTCCAGTCAGGGCCGATGTCCTGCAATCCGAGAAGATCACGCTGAAGGCTTTCGACCGGGTGAACGGGGCGTACCGGGAGACTTGGTCTCTCGACACCGTCTACCCCGACTTCGCCGACCTGCGACGTCTGTCCCCCGACAGGGTGGTCCTGTCCTACCAGGACCGATCGTTCCAAAGCCACATCGCTCTGGTGCAGGTTGGCAAAGGCATCGTCAAAGAGGAGGTTGCCCTCTCGAAGCCTCATGTAGATGCGGATACGAACGAGGTCGTCTATGAGACGACGGATGGCCTGCGTGCAATCTCGGCCGGGCATCCCGACGGCCGCGTCCTCTTCGAGGTCGACCGATCCCGCATGTTGGCTTGGTCGGCGAACGGCAGCGTCGTTGTGGGCGTCAACGGCGAGCGTATCGTCTCGATGGATCTGAGATCTCCAGACGGCGCGCGGACGGCCGTTTCGAAGAACCAACCCGTGCATGTCTGCCGCAGCTCCAATCGCGTGTGGACGATCGAATGGGTCCCCAAGGAGGATCACGAGAAACCTCTGTTCACTCTCTGGAGACGGGACGCCGCGCTCGGCGACGCCACCAAGATGGTCGATCTCGCGTCGACGGACGAAGACGATCCCTTGAGCTTGAAGAACTTGGCCTTGAGCATCGAGGATCCTCACGACCAGAAGGCGAAGCGGTTCACCTGTAGCGATGCAGGCGCTTTCTGGACGGAGGCCGGGACCACCCCCATCGCCATCTTCGAGGAAGGCTCCGCTCGGACGAGCTCTGCCTCGGCAGATGAGCGGGTCTTCGCCTCCGAGGATGGAACGGTTCTGGACGCCGGCGAGGACGGCAGGATCAAGCTCTACGCCGGGGACACGGCCATGCCTTCGTTCGTGGTTCCGTCGGGCAACAGCTCAGTCAGCTCGTTGGTCTACAACAAGCCTCGCAACATGATCGTTGCCGGCTTCGAAAACGGACGGATCAAGGCTTGGGAGGTGGGCGGCTCCATCGAGCCGTTCCTGGACATGTCGACCGTCTTCGCGAAGATCCGACAAGTGGCCGTCAACGACGACGGCACCGAGATCGCAGCCATTGGAACCAACGGTCCAACCTATGCGTGGCCGCTGCCATATCCGAGGCACTTGGCAGGCGCCGGCCGATGAGGTCGAACCCGGATCTCCGACGCTGACGGCTCGGGGCGCCGCTACGCGACCTCGCGCGCTCATGCGCAAACCGAACGTCGATGCATCTCTCGACGAGGCGGCATCAGCACGCCGACGCCGGAATGCAGGACGTCGACCTCGACGTCGCACGGGACGTCGATCAGGTGCCGGCCGCGTCCTCGGGCCGGGACCTCCATGAAGAGGCGCCCGTCGATCGTGTCGATCGGCAGATGGGGTCCGGTGTGGCATCCGTCCGAAATCGACAGGGCGAGCGGATAGAGGTCGCCGCGCAGAGGCATCGGGATGCGGAAGACCGCGTGGAAGCGGTCTCCCGCGCGCAGCGGGCCGATGCGACGGCCTTCGGACGAAGTCCCGGTCCCGTACAGGGGCAGCCCGCGGATGTCCTTGACCGCCAGCGAGAGATCGGGATCGCGCACGTCGTCCCGTACGACGGCGTCCACGCCGAGTTCGACATGCCCCTCCCTGGCCTCGAGCCTAGCCGAGACCAAGCGTACGGCGGTTGGGCGGTCGGAAGCGTCCAAGCCGCCCAGATCGACCGTATCGCCAGGTCGAAGGACGAGACCGTCCCCTGCCGTGGCTGCTCGGTCCGGAGCCGGCGGCGGCGTGTCGTGGCGCGTGCCCGCGACGTAGTCGGCGACGACCGCCTGTACCGCGCCCTGGGAGCGCAGGTGGCCCTTCTCGATCCAGACGGCGCGGTCGCAGAAGCTGCCGACGCTGGCGAGATCGTGCGAGACGAAGAGGATCGTCGCTCCGGCTTGCTTGAGTTCGCGCAGGCGGGCGTAGCATCGGCCCTGGAAAACGCGGTCGCCGACCGCCAGGGCTTCGTCGATGATGAACACGTCGGGACTTGCGGAGGCGGCCGTAGCGAAGGCCAGCCGGACGTACATCCCCGAGGAGTACGTGCGGACGGGCCGGTCGATGAATTCCCCGATGCCCGCGAACTCGACGATGCGCGGCAGCAGGGCTTCGGCCTCGGCCTCCGTGCAGCCGAGCAGCCGCGCGCTGAGGAGGGCGTTCTCGCGGCCGGTGAAGTCGGGAGCGAACCCGGCGCCCAACTCCAACAGGGCTGCGACCCGCCCCCTCACCGAGACCTGTCCCTCGCTCGGGCGCATGGTGCCCGCCACGATCTGCAGCAGAGTCGACTTGCCGGATCCGTTGGTGCCCAGAATGCCGACGCATTCGCCCCTGGCCACGCTGAAGGACACGTCGTGGAGGGCTTGGTGCAGCCGCTGTCGTCGGACGAGGCCCAGGCTGAGCAGTTCCAGGATCTGGTCGCCCGAGGAGCGGTACGTCCTGAACTGCTTTGAGACGCCGGCGATCTCCACCGCGTTGTCAGGCGACATCGGCGAAGCCTCCCTTGAGACGGCGGAAGATCTGGAGCCCGGCGGCCGCGAAGAGCCACGCGCAGGCGAGATAGAGACCGAGGAAAAGCGGGTCTGGAGCCCGCCCTGCGACCAGCACGGAGCGCAGCGTTTCGAAACCGTAGGCGAGGGGATTGGCCAGCATGAGGCCCTTGAGGCCGGCCGGCACGGCGGCGATCGGGTAGACCACCGGCGTGACGAACATGAGCAGCGGGACCGAGAAGCCGACGACCTGCTTGAGGTCGCGGACGTAGGCTCCGACGGCAGCCAGGATCAGGGCGGTTCCCACGGCTATGAAGAGAAGGGGCAGCACGGCCGCCGGCAACAGGATCCACGTCCACGGCGGCACGCCGACGACCAGGACGTAGGCGCAGCAGAACAGGACGAGCGAGAAGGCCGCGCCGGCCATCGAACTCCCGATGTACGACCCTATCAGGATCTCAATCGGGAAGGGGACGCGCTTCACGAGCGACGCTTGATCGTGGACGAGGGAGACGGAGCGGTAGGCGATCTCGGCGAAGGCCTGCCACATCACGACGGCCGACCAGATCGACAGGGCCGCGACAGGCGCGCCGCCGGCGCCCACGTCGAAGCGGACCTGAAGGATGCCCACGAAGACGAGGGTGTAGGCCGCCATGGACGCCAGCGGCATGCCCACGAACCACGCGAGTCCGAGCAGGGACCCTCGATATCGAGCGGCCAGATCGCGACGCACCATGGCGCCGAGCAGGCTCCGGTGGGTCCAGGGAAGGGCGAACAGAGCCCAGGGAGCGGCATGCCCTTCCCCGGGACCCGAGGCCGTTCGGATCGAGATCTCCGAGGTCGTCATGCGGGCGTGCCTCCGATCTCCGACAGGAAGCATCTGCGGACGTCGTGCCTGAGGTGGAGACGGGCGGCGTAGCCCCAGCCGCCGCGGGCGACCGAGGCGAGCCGATGCGTCTCGTGGCCGGCGAAGCGGATCAGGGCGGAGGCGAGGTCCTCCACGCGATCGCGGACCACGATCTCGCTCTCGGAGACCGCGGCCAAGCCCTCGATACCCAATGAGGTGGTCAGGACCGGAACCGAGTGCGCCATGGCGTCGAGCACCTTCGTCTTCACGCCGGTTCCGCTTCTGACGGGTGCCAGGAGGACGGCGTCTTCCGTGAAAAGGCTCGCGAGATTGGGCATGAAGCCGAGCCTGCGGACGTGGCGCAGGCCGAGGTCGCGCGTGACCGCGCCGGCCGCCTCGAACACGATCGGCAGGCCGGGCGCGCTCTCGGTCAGGATGCGTGCGACGCGGTCGATTTCGAAGAGCGACTCCGCGTTCGGGCCGTAGCTGTCGCCTCCCAGGAAGACGACCCTCAGGCCCTTCCCGTAGTCGCGGGTCCGGAACGGCATCTCGTCGACGGCGGGCGGGTGGGCGGAGATCGGACGTCCTATCCGGGCCCGCAGGTGGTCGGCCTCGAGCGGCGAGACCACCATCGTGGCGTCGAAGCCTTTCGGAGCCTCGCGCTCGCGGACCCGCATGCGCCGTTCCTCGATGCCGAGCAGCGCCTTCGGCACCACGTCCGCGGCGATGCGGACCGCCTTGGGCAGGCGCTCGCCGAAGGCCCCGAGGACGTTGCCGGTCCCGGTCTCCCGCATCCGCGCGTAACGAAGCGAGAGCACGTCGTCCATGTCGAGGACGAGGCGGCCACGCGGCTTGCGCGGTAGCTTCTCGACGAACTGCGCCATGCGCAGCATGTCGACCACGATCGTGTCGGGATCGAAGTCGTCGATGGTGCGCGAAACGGTGTCGTGGGCCGTGCGCGAGCCGAAGAAGGCATCCTGCAGCGGGCGCCCGCCCGAGACGGCGAGGTTGACCGCGGCCTCGGGCAGCCTCGGCATCGGCAGGAGATGGTGCTCGAGGTCCGGCAGCGGACAGGTCGAGGCGGCGGCCTCCCGGCGGCCCGCGTAGAGAAGGACGATCTTCCAGCCGCCCTCGGCCGCGAAACGGAGCGACTGGTCGATCATGCGCTGCCGCCCGGTGGAGACGGGCCAGGGCCAGCGCGTCGCCACGTAGAGCAGGCGCTTGGCTGGCTCGGGGGGGGGCGTCTGGGTCATCGGCTGGCCGCCTGCATGGCGCGCTCGACGGAGGCGCGCGAGATCGGGACGATGTTGGCGATGCCCTGCGCGAGGGCGTCGCGCAGGTGCCGGTCCTGGGCGGTCCGGTCGCCCTCGGCCTCGGCCTTGCGCGACAGGATCCACGCCTTCACGGGGTCGCCGTCGCGCATCGCGGAGGCGAGGCGGCCGGCGATCTCGGGCATCTTCGGATCCCGCTGCGCGATGAGCCACGAGACGTAGGGGACTGCGACCTCGGTCCGCCCCGGGGCCACCGACCAGAGGCGCGCGAGGTCGGCTTCCCAGTAGACGACGTCGGGCTTCATCGACTGCAGCCAGATCGGGTCGTTGCCGGCGGCCGTGAAGATGCGGGGCCGCAGTTCCAGGGAGGCGGCGAGAACCGACGCGCTCGGCTTCCGGCCCGCGAGCGTCCGCATGATGCAGGCGAAGTTGATCGCGTTGCCGCGTCGGTCGTCCGCGTACTCCTTCGTCTTCTCGGCGGAGCCGGCGCGCTCGGTCTGCTCGACGAAGCGGCGGAACAGGCCCGTGTTGATCTCCCGTTCGGGGAGGAGGGGACCGACGACGGTGGTGCACGGCGGAGCACGGAAGAAGGAGAGGGGGGCGAACCAGCGCTCCTCCTGCTGCGCCTTGCCGAAGCCGAGCAGGAGGGCGGAGCAGAAGAGGATGCCGACGGCCGGGACCGCGAAGGCCGGGGCCAGCGCCGGCGCCGGAAGGCGACGCGTGGAAGCAGGAGGACGGCCGAGGCCGACGCTTGCGACCGCCAGTGCCAGGAACGGGCCCATGATGGCGAGGAGGAACCAGAGCGAGCCCGCGACGAGGAGCGTCGCCGACAGGATGCCCGCGGCGGCGAGCGAGCGTCGGCGGGCGCAGAGCACCGGGGCCAGGAAGGCGAGAAGCGTCAGCAGCGCACCCGGCAATCCCAGCGCGAGTGCGGACTCGGCCAGAAGATTGTGGCTGTGGAAGTCCGCGTTGGCGTTGAAGTCCAGGAATGTGAGGGAGGCGGTCTCCGGCCCCCACCGGAAGCGGCGGCCCGGCACGCTGCGTCCGTCCTCCGCGATCACCTCCTGCAGGGATCCCCAACCCCGGCCTGCGGCGAGCGCGAGGGGACGGGCCGCCAGATTGCGGGCTACGAGATCGAACACGACGCCGCGGGACCAGAGGGTGCCGTAGGGCTTGCCCTCGATCGAGACGTGGTCGAGCGGGTTCTCCGAAGGGATCGGGCTCGCGGACGTCTCCCGGATGCTGGAGACCGCGAGCTTTTCCAGAACCGGCGGAAGCAGCGCGACCGCTATGGTGCCGCTGAGCGCCGCCAGGGCCAGGCCGGCCACGAGGGCGACGCGGGGCTTCGTCGGGATCCGGTTCCGAAGCACGATCCAGGCGACGTAGGCCATGGCCGAGAGGCCGACGGTCAGCATGATGGAGCGGTTGCCGAAGCCGAGGATCGCGATCGCCGCCGTCACGGCGGCTGCCGCGACGGAGCCTCGCGTACGCATCGCCAGGAGCGGCACCGCGGCGAGAAGGCCGAGGATGGCGACCCACTCCTTGAAATCGTAGGGGATCCAGCGCGGCTCCGGTGCGGACCAGTTCAGGGCGTAGAGGCCGAACACGCAGAGAGCTGCGGCCGCGGCCGCGCAGGCGAGCACGGTGCGCCCCACGCCCCGGCCCGCCACCGCGAAGGCGGCGGCGAGGACGCCGGTGGAGATCCACCAGAGGGCGCCGACGCCGTGCTTCAGAAGCCCGAACAGCGTCCGGACCGGATCGTCGTGGAGCGGCGAGAGCGCGAGGGACAGGACCCCGACGCCGACCAGCAGCAGCACCGGAGCCGAGAAGGCCGCGTCGCGCACGGCGCGCTCGCCCGAGAGCGCCAGAAGGGCCATCAGGAGGGCGGCGAGGCCGGCCGCTCCGTGGACGGCGACCGTCGCGGTCTCGACCTGCCGCCACTGCCCCAGATCGACGAAGGGGAGCGTCAGGACGAACGCGAAGGGGGAGGCTGCGCAGACCGCGAGGAGAGCGTTGAGCAGTGCGGGTCTGAGGAGGGACAAATCGGCGGTTCCGGAAGGAATGGGAGGCCAGCTCCTTCCGAGTTACGCCAGCCCCGGTAGCGTGGCAAGCATCCGTCGAAGGAATGGGAGAAGGCTGCGGATCGTGTTAAGGCGACCTTAGAGGCTCGACCCCAGGATGGCGCCATGAAGGAACGAATGACCATGCGCCTCGCCACGATCGCCCTCCTCGCCGCTTGCGCGACCGCCCCCGCTGCGGCGTACGACGACGTTCCCGACGAGATCGCCGGCAGGGCCAGCGTGATCGACGGCGACACCATCGAGATCCGCGGGGTCCGCATCCGGATCGGCGGCATCGACGCGCCGGAATCCGATCAGACCTGCAGCCGCGCCGAGGGCGTGTATCTGTGCGGGAACCTCTCAGCCGCGCATCTCGATCGGCTGCTGGCGGGGCGCACCGTCGTCTGCCGGGGCCACGACAGATCGTACGACCGGATCGTGGCAGCCTGCACTGTGGCCGGCGTCGACGTGGGATCCGCGCAGGTCTCGGCGGGCTGGGCCCTCGACTACGTCCGCTACTCGAAGGGACGCTACGCCGCCGCCGAGGCGGAAGCCCGGCGGGCGAAGGCCGGCATCTGGCAGGGAGAGTTCGTGGAACCCGAAGCTTGGCGGCGAGCCCGCAAGTCCGAGCGGCGGAGCCGATGATCCAGGAGGGGCTCGCCCACGGACTCTGCAGGATCGAAGAGATCGACGGGGTGCCGACCCCGACCCTCGCGGATGTTCCGGCAGGCGTGCCCGTTCCCGGCGGCACGTCCGGCCTCGTCCTCCACGTCTTCGAGCACGCCGCCGAGGCCGCCGCCTTCGCGGCAGGCTCGGCTCTCCATCCGGGCGGCACGGTTCGCGCGATCCAGGGCGTCGCCGGAGCCGAGCGGGTCGTCCTCGTGTGGCCCTGGGCCGACTCGGCGGGTGCCGACGTGCGCGATGGCGTAGGCCTGACCGATCACGGAGGTGCCGAAGTCCAGCGGGCCCACGCCATCTGGCGGCGCCTCGCGGTCGCCGTGCCCGCTCCGTTCACCTTCGGGATCGCGTCGGGCGGATCGGCGGAACTGGTCCTGGGCCCACGCAGGTTCGCCCTGGACGTCTCCCACGGCGAGGTCGTCGCGAGGACGGACTACGCGGCCAACGACAAACGCGTGTCCACGGCGATAGCCTGCGACTGGACGACGAGCGCGCTCGACTTTCTTGCGAAGGACCGTGCGCTCCGGATCAACTTCGATCCGGAGCGGTTCTTCGCCCTGCTTCCCCGCTTGGTCAGGGTGGATGAACTCCTCGCCGGCGAGGAGAGCCGCGACGCGGCTGCCGTCCTCAACGAACAGGTCCGCAAAGACCCCGAGCACTGCAGGGTGGTCGAACTCATGCTGACTGGATGGCGTCTGTCGTCGACGCATCATACGGCCGCGCTCGTCCCGCCGCCGGGCTCGGAGGCCCGGATGCGCCGCGTCGGCGGAGGTTTCCTGAACAGGCTGGTCGATGCCGACCTGATCCGGAAGCCGCGGCACGCCGAAGGCCGCAACGCGCTGTACGCCTTCGCGTACGAGGTCGGCAGCCTCGACGGGACGGCGGTACGCAGGCCCGATCCCCAGGGATCCCGATGATCAGAGACGTCCTGAACCGCCTCCGTCGCAACCGCATGTCGGCCACGGGCCTCAGCTTTGTCGAGGGCGAACTCGTCGACGATCCGGCACGCTTGCCGGAGCATCTCGTCGAGATCCACGTCTTCGACGACGCGAACAGGGCTCAGGCCTTCGTCGACGGCCTTCGGTACGCTTCCGCCAACGGCGTCGCCTGGACCTGGGAGCCGGGCGGGGAGGTCGGCAACCGGTGCGTCCTGACCGCACGCTTCGCGGAGGATCGGCCTCCGGGCGGGACCCTGTCCGAGACGGTCCCGGTGATCGAGCATGCCCGCAACGACTGGGACGCCCGTGACCGCGCCGAGAGGGACAGGGAGCGCCGGGTCGATCAGGAACGACGGCGAGAGGCGGAGATGCGCCTCATGCAGCCGCTCCGCGCGGCGATGGCGGAGATCGGCCTCGGCGTCGCGGAGGGAGCCCAGACCTGGGTCCGCTGCAGCGGGAGCGGATCGACGATCCAGCTCGCCGCCGACGGATGGTACGAGATCGACTGCGACGCGCATCTCAACAGGCGCGACGGCGACGATCCCCTGATGCTTCGGTACGTCGCGCATGCGGCGGAGAACGGCGTCGTCTTCGACCCCGAACAACTCGAACTCCGCTGCGCCAGGGTGTTCGCTCCGGCCGAGGCGGCCGCGGCCGCACGCCTTCTGGGAGAGGTGCAGGCGGACTTCGGTCCGATCGCGAAGGCCTACTGGCACGAACGATTCATGGAGACCATGATCGTGACGCCGCGGATACGTGCCTTCCTCGAAGGCGTGGAGCGGGGCGAGGCCTCGATCGACATCGTCCGCCGAAACCCTCAGATCCGGGCCGGCGGGGTCGTCATGAAGCGCGGCGACATCTCCCGTCTGGCGGCCGCCGGCTGGATCGACACCGACCATGCGCATTTCCCGAGCGCGGTCGGGATCACCCCAGCCGGGGTCGAGGCCATCGGGCCCCGGCCCGATCCGCATGAAACCGTTCCGCCCGCGCCGTTCCGTTGACCGCCGCCGACATCCGGTCAATGCTCCGAAGGAACGGTTCCGGATCGTTCCATGACCTTTTCCTTCATTCCTTTGCCAGCAGGGCGGCGCACGCGCTCGTCCGGGGCCGCCGGCAACCCGACGCACATGGCGCCAACCCGCTCGGCCCCCGCGGTGCGGTTCGCCTGCAGGCCGGATTAGGATCGAGGCCGTGGCAGAGGAATTCGAAGAGGACCAAGCTCCCTGGCGGGGCGACGGGCCGGCCTCGTTCCAGGTGCGCATCGACGCCTACGACGGCCCGATCGAGCTGCTGTACGAGCTCGTGAAGAAGCAGAAGCGCGACATCGCCACCGTCAGCGTCCTCGACGTCGTGGACCAGTTCGTGGATTTCGTCGCCAAGGGGCGCGACCTCAACCTGGACGTCAGGGCGGAGTGGCTCGCGCTGGCCGCCGAGCTCGTCTACCTGAAATCGTGCCGCATCATGCCTCCCGAGAATGTGGATGAGCGCCGAAAGGCCGAGGCCTCGCTTGAGGAGAAGAACCTGATGGTGCTCCGCCGGGACCTCGTGGTCCGCACGGCGGAGTTCCTCGCCGGCCGACGGCGGCTCGGACGGGACTGGTACGGACGAGGGGGTACCACCGACTTCGACGGCCCACGGGCCGTGGCGGGAGCGCGGAGCGACCAGCAGGCGCTGTTCTCCGCCTGTGCGGCGGATCTCAGACGGGCGGCGCCGCCTCTCATCCCCGCCTTCGAACCCTACGACCTCAGGCAGGTCGACGAGGCGAAGGAGCGCTTGGTGCGCCTGTTCGACCGCGCGCGCGGATGGCTGCGGCTGGAGGATGCCCTTCCGCCGCCCGCGGGCGAGAACCGGCACCGGTCCGAGACCGCAAGCCACTTCGTGGCGGCGCTGGAGCTGGTCCGGACCGGCGTCCTCGACTTCAGGCAGGACGAGCTGTTCGGGCCCTTCTGGATCCGCCCGGCCGAACCGGCGCCCGACACGACGGAGAGCGCCGCATGAGCGTGACGCCCGAACAGATCGGGACGGCCGAAGCGATCGTCTTCGTCGCGAAGCAACCGGTGACGGCGCGGGTGCTGCGGATGCATCTCCCCGACGCCGACGTCGAGGCCGTGATGGAGGAACTGCGCGCCACCTACGAAGGCCGCGGCATCTGCATCGCACAGACCGGGGGAGGGTGGACCTTCCGTACCCGGCCGGAATGCTCGCGTCTCGCCGCGGACTTCAAGGAGGGACCGCTCTCGCCGGCGGCCCTGGAGACCCTGGCGACGATCGCTCTATGGGGACCGCTCACCTTCGCCGAAATCGAACGGATCCGGGAGCGCGACGCCCGGGCGGTCGTCGTCACCCTCGCCGATCGACGCCTCATCCGGGCCGGTCCCAGGCGCGAGGGCCGGATCACCGCGATGACGTGGATGGTGGACACGCGCTTCCACGAGATGTTCGACCTTCCGGGGTCCGCGGCGCTGCCGACGTGGCAGGAGGCGCGCCGCCCCGAGGTGGCCGACCTTGCCGTCCGGACCGACGAGGAGCCTCCAGCGGATGATGCGCATGCGGAGCCTGGCGCCTCCGACCCCGAGGCGGTTCCCCTGAAGGACCCGGTCTGATCCGTTCGGCCGAGAGGATTCATGGGGCCGCCATTCCCTTCGCCCCCACGAAATCCACCGTCGGTGCCCGATCCCAGCATGCCGAGTCCTGGCGGCGGATCCGCCCCATGCAGCGCACCTCATGGGGCTGCCATTCCCGCTCGGCGGTTGTTCCTGATCGGATCGCTTCGGTAGCTCCGCGTCCAGGCGAGGCGGCCCGTCGAGCCGAGGGCCACGCCACGTGGGGCTCGGCCGGAACGCAGGGTACGCCGTGAGGTCGGGAGGGGGTCGTGGGGCTGCCGTTCCCGCCGAGGCGCAACACCGTCGGAGACTTGCTGGGCACCGCAGGCGTCACGCCTCGTCGTGGGGCCGTCATTCCCGGCCATGCCGTCGAGACCGCCCGGGATAGCGGGGTTCGCGGACGGCTGCGAGCCGGCCAAGCGGCGATTCCGAGTGTCGCCGCGGCGGCGCGCTTCATTCCCGTCGAGGGGTTGGTGGGGCCGCTATTCCCGCTGGATCCTATTGCAATCAGGGACTTGCGGGACCTGGACGGTCCCTGCCGGCCCAGGCACAGCGGGCCGGATAGGCGATCCGGATCGTACCGGACGTGCCTCGGCCCTGCTTCGTGGGGCTGCCATTCCCGCGTGACGGCCCGGAAGCTGAAGCACTTGCTCACCAGCCCCGGTGATTGAGGTGTCGTTCATCGCTCGGTTGCTGGCGCGCGCCACGGAAGGGGCCGCAGTGGATTGCTGGGGCTGCACTTCCGGCGGTAACCAACGATATCAACGACTTATACCATCTCCCTACTGGCGGGCGCTTCGGCATGCCCGGCAATCGGCCGTATCGACCCGACGGATCGCGCCAACGGCACCGCGTGCGGTCCCGGTCCTGCATCCCGTTCCTGGGGGAGCAATTCCCGTTTCCGCGCGGTCCATCCGCGGACGATGCATCGGATCCGGTCCCTGGTCCCTCGATTTCCGATTCCCTTCGGCGAGTCCAGCAACAGGCCGAACTTATCCCGGTTCCGGCTAGATCCAGGCTATCCACTGGCGAGGTTCCGCCGGTCGCCCGATCGTGGGGCCGCTGTTCCCGAACCGGATGGCGGGTTCCCGTGGCAGCTGTCAGCCTTCATGCGAGACCACGCCCGCGCCGGTATCGGTGCCGTTACGAGGTCCGGCAGGCGCGAGACGACCGCTTCGCGAGGCTTCGTGGGGCTGCGGTTCCGTCCCAAGCCGCTGAGTTCGCTGGGGTTTTCGAGTGGCTCAGGGTCGGCTTTCCCGAACCTCTCCGAGGTCGTCCCGGAGATTCGTGGGGCTGCGGTTCCGGCTCAAGCGCCTGTTCCGACAGTCATTTCCGATGGAGGCTGAGATCCGCCGACTCCTCCGGCAGCCTTGCGACCTCCGTCTCAGGGCTCCGAATTGGAGGGCAATCTGTGGATAACGTTGTCGACTATTCGTCGATTCTTTGTCGATTCAAGAGTCTACGAAACGGGTTCAACGATTCCAGTGGCTTATGAGGCGCTCGTGGGGCCGACGCTCCGGTTCATGGGGCTGCGCTTCCGGATCCTGGGGCCGCGGTTCCCGGTCGTGGGGCTGGTCTTCCACCGGTAGCGGCAGGTTGTCCACAAATCCACAGCGGCATGTCGCGGCCATTCTGGAGGGTATCCGCCACATTTCGTGGGGCCGCGATTCCCGACACTTGAGGTCGCAACCCGAGTCGGTGTCTTCTCCTGCCGCCGGAGGGACCATGCAGAACCAGCTGGACGTCAATCGGAAGCTGACCGAGGCCGAGGAGAAGCGGCTCGCTCGCGACAAGCGGACGAGGCTCAACCGGCGCGGTCGCAAGGATCCCTCCGCTGTGCCTGCGCGACTGACCCGCACGTCGGCCTTCGCGCCTCGGCGGTATGGGACCGTCAACGCCAACATCGAGCGCATCTTCCACGTGCCCGGACATTCGGTCGTGCTCGTGAAGGGCGGAGAACTCGGGTCTGTCCACCGCGACATGATCTACGCTCTGTTCCGCCTGAAGAGTAAGCTCGCCAACGGCCGGGTCCGCAACCCGCTGGCTCCCGACAACGGAACGATCGACGGCATACCCACCCACATCGACGTGGTCGAGAGCGTTCTGTCCTGGCGGGATCTGCTGATCACGATGGGCAAGACGCAGCACGCGAACAACATCATGACGTTGGTCAACGTGATGGAAGAGCTCCGAAGCATCACGATGACGATCTACGACGGCGACCCCGACGAGGTCATGCGCAGGCTCGGCGCCGGCCGGGTGCCGCATGGCCGCGGTCAGATCACGGGCGTCATCGACGGCGTCGAATGGGACGGGATCAAGCTGGACAGCAAGGTCAAGGTCCGGTGGGGACGGACGGTCATGACCGCCTTCCGCACCAGAGCCTTGGTTTCGCTGAACGCCGAGGTCCAGTTCTCGCTCAAGAGCGAGTACGCGAAGAGCTTCTGGCCGTTCATCGACTCCAACCCGACGCATGTCTACATCGACGAGACCATGCTCGCTTCGTTGATCTCCTACGATCTGTTCGGAGAGGGCGACACCAACGCCAAGCGATCCCAGTTCCGCAAGGATTGCCGTCAAGCCTTCGAAGACATGGTGAAGGCCGGAGGACTGAAGCATTACACGATCGAGGAGTTGGGGAACGGACGCATGAAGATGCGTCGCTATCACTACAAGCATGCCCTGCCGACGGCTGCCGAGAAGCCTCAGATGCAGCTCGATCTCCTGGCCGCCTTGCCGACCGTCGAGGCCACCTCGGTCGCGGCCTGAACGTCCGGATCGCCCGCGCCGGCCGGTCCCGAGCCGGGCGTCCTCAGGCAGCGCCCGCCAGGGCGGATGCCTTCAGGACCTCGGCCGACTGGAGCGCAGCCGCGAGCATCGCCGCCAGGACCTCCGCCGTGTCGTCCCCCGCCTCGGCGCTCGCCCTGAGAACGTCGCAGAGGGCGACGATCCTGAGCAGGCCCAGGTTGGCGGCCGAGCCGCGCAGGTTGTGCACCGACCTCGTCATCGCCTCGCCGCCGCCCCTCATCTCCGTCGGCAGCGCTTCCGCCTCGACGACGAACTCCTCCGCGAGGCGGACCAGAATCTGTGGCCCGAGCTGGTCCAGGAGCTCGGAGACGCGGGTCTCGTCGACCAGCGGGCCGTCCGCTCGGGTTTGCGGCCGTACCGCCGACGTCGCCTCGCCGGAGAGCGCCGCCTTGAGGCGCGCGATGTCGAACGGCTTGGACACGAAGCCCTGCATTCCGGCCGACAGGCAGCGCTCGCGCGCCCTGAGGGATGCATCGGCAGTGGTCGCGATGATCGGCACGGCAAGGTTCTCGCCCGCGATCTGGCGGATCGCGCGGGCGGTTTCGTAGCCGTCCATCAGCGGCATGTTGAGGTCCATCAGGACCAGGTCGAAGCGCCCCTCGCGGACCCGTTCGATGGCCTCGGCCCCGCCCGACGCAAGAACGACGTCGTGGCCGAGTTTGGTCAGCAGAGCGTGGGCGACCTCCTGGTTGATGCCGTTGTCCTCGACGACGAGGATCCGCCTTCCCGCAGGCAGCACGTCCTCGTCCCGTACAGCCGTGGGATCGCACGCCGAAGGTTCGACATGCGGGATCTCGAACCAGAACGTACTGCCCTCTCCGGGCTGCGAGACCACTCCGATCTCGCCGCCGAACGCCTCGACGATCCGGCGTACGATGGCGAGGCCCAGGCCGGTCCCGCCGAACCGCCGCGAGACCGAAGGATCGGTCTGTTCGAATTGGCGGAACAGGCGATGTCGCGCCTCCTCGGGGATGCCGATCCCCGTATCCGACACGCTGTAGCGCAGGCGCGGGCCGTGCGGTCCCTGCACCAAGCTCGCCTCGATCGAGATCCACCCCTCGTCCGTGAACTTGATGGCGTTGCCGACGAGGTTCCACAGGACCTGGCGGAGGCGGTTCGGATCGCCGCAGGACCGTTCGGGAAACCCGTCACCTTCCGCATACATGACGGAGAGGCCCTTCTCGGCCGCCTTCACCTCGAGAATGTCGGCGACCGAGCGTGCGACTTCGCCGGTCTCGAACGGGATGTGCTCCAGGTCGACGCGGCCGGCTTCCAGCTTCGAGAAGTCCAGGACGTCGTCGACGATCGACAGAAGGGCGTCGCCGCAGCGCCGGATCGTACCGACGTAGTGGCGCTGACGATCGTCGAGGTGGCTGTCGGAAAGTAGATTGGCCATGCCCAGGACGCCGTTGAGCGGCGTGCGGATCTCGTGGCTCATGGTCGCCACGAACTCGGTCTTGGCGCGGTTGCCGGCCTCCGCGGCTTCCTTGGCCGCCTCAAGCGCCCGTGCCGTGCGCTCCCGCTCCGTCACGTCGGTGAAGGTCCGGGTGGTGCCTCCGTCCTTCGACGGGTAGGTTCTGATCTCCAGGACGCAACCGTCGGCGCGCTGCCGCGTGAGGACGGGCAGAGAATGTTTGAGGCCCAGTCCGCCGTACTGCTCGTCTATCAGATGCTGCACGGGCGTACCGGGAGGGAACTCCTCGAAATGGCCCTGCTCGATCTGCCATTCCAGGATCCGGGTCAGAGGCCACTGCTCGGTCTCCGCGATGCGGGGAATGGCGAGAAGCTCGTAGCCGCGCCTGTTGAGCAGCTTGAGCCGATCGTCGGGACCAAACAGGGCGATTCCTTCCGCGACCGAGTCGAGCGTCGTGGTCAAAGCCATGCCCTGCTCGCGCAGATGTCCTTCGCTGTCGGCCAGCGCCCTGGCGAACCTCTCCATCTTCTTCTCGCGGAAGAAGAAGTTCAGAGGGAAGGCGGCCGCTCCGAGAGAGAAGAAAAAGGCCCAGACGTAGTAGTTGCGTCGGGCGGCGGCGTAGTCGGCCGACGTCTCGTCCATGGCGAGGCCGACCGTCGCCACGAGGGGAGCGTTCGGCACCTCGTGGACGCAGACGATGCGTGGGATCCCGTCGAGGCTGCTACGTCCGATCGCGCAACGCCCGGCTGCGGCCGGGAGGGTGCGCCTGGAAGCGAGCCACGTCTCGGCGGGCAGGTTCTGCGACAGGCGCGGAGAAGGAAGGCGTGCGGCGAGGCTGCCGTCCGCCGTGGAGATCGAGACGACTCCCTTGATCCCGACGTCGATCCGGCTTCCGTGCCCCAGGAACGTGTCCGCATCGACCGCCGTGACGACGATGCCGCGGTCCTGGTTTCCCTGGCCGCCTACCGGGCGCGCGATGCGTACGATGTCCCGGCCGGTGGCGCGGTCCACGGAGCGCCGGTTTACGACGAGCTCGCGCGCATCCCGCGTCGTCGTCGCCCGGAGGAGTTCCAGCTCCTCGGGGGTCGGTCGGCGAGGACCCTGTCCGGCGACTGATCGGGCGGTCTCGCCCGAGGCGTCGACGACGACGATGTCGCCGATGCGTTCCATCGCGGCTGGATTCGCGAGCGACCAAGCGCCGAGATCGATCCGCGGGTCCTCGCGCAGCCGGGACGCGACCTCCTGGAGGATGCGGTCGACGAGCTCGACCCTGAGCGCGACCTGCTGAGCGAAGGCGAGGGAGAGATTGTCCGCGGACTTCTGGGCGTTCTCGATGCTGCGCGTGTAGTCTCGCGTCGACACGTAGCCGACCCAGGTCCAGGCGAGGCCGATCACCAGACCCGCGAACCCCGCGAACAGCTTCCACGTCGGCAGCAGGCGTCCGGAGCGGATACTCTCGAATTCGGCGCGTGCCGTCCGGGTCAGCGGATCCGCGGGAGGCGCCGCCGCGGCCGAATCGGGAGAGGCCATCTTAGGCGACCCTTTCCCGCGGGGCGTCCCGGTAGATCGTCCTCAGGCATTGCAGGGCGACGTCGAGGGCGTCGGGAAGGTCGCCGGTCCCGACCCGTCTTCCTTCCGCCGCGTCGGTCTCCATCCGGTCCAGCATGGCGACGACGTTCAGCATGCCGAGCGTCTTCGCCGCTCCCTTCAGGTTGTGCAGGAGCCTGACGGCGTCCTCGCCCGCAAGACCTTCGGCCAGTCTTCGGGTGCAGGCGGTCCCCTCCGACTCGAACTCGTCCGCGAGTTCGAGGAGCGTGCCGGTGCCGATGGCGGATCGAAGCTCGTCGGTCCGCGCGCGGTCGATCTTGACGGGTTCGCGACGGGCGATGCGTCTGCGCCACGCGACCGAGGAAATGACCCCGAGCAGGCCGTCCGCCGAGAACGGCTTCGTGAGGAACGCGTCCATGCCGGCGTCGAGACAGATGGCCTTAGTCGTCTCCGAGGCGTCGGCGGTTATCGCGACGATCGGCAGCTGCGCGGTTCGGCCCTGGGAACGCCGGATGGCTCTGGCGACGTCCGGACCGTCCATGACCGGCAACTGCACGTCCATCAGGACCACGTCGGGGTGGACCGTCCGTGCCAACTCGAGTGCGGAGCGGCCGTCCTGCGCGATCTGCACGGCGTGGCCGGCGGCCTCAAGGAATGCCGTGGCGACGTCGAGGTTGATCTTGTTGTCCTCCACCAGAAGGATCCGCAGCGGTACGTTGCGCTCCCTATGGGTCGCTCCGTCGTGACCGATCTCGGCGGAGCGGGTGGGCACGCACGGGATCTCGAACCAGAAGACGTTCGTCCCTGCGGACGTGATCACGTACCCGATCGAACCGCCGAGGCCCTCGACGATACGCTTCGAGATGGCGAGACCAAGGCCGGTTCCTCCCTGCCCGGCGATGAAGCCGTTGTCGAGCTGGGAGAACTCGCAGAAGAGGAGCGGGGTCTTCTCCGGGGCGATAGTCCTCCCGGTATCCTCGACGTCCCAGCGGAGCATGCTGCGGGAGCCGCGATCCACCAAGCTGAGGCGGATGACCACGTCTCCGCCCGCACCCGTGAACTTGACCGCGTTGCCGACGAGATTGAGCAGAACCTGCCTCACGCGGGAGCCGTCGGTCAGGACCCGGGGCGGAACGTCGGGGTGGACGTCGAGAATCACCGAGACCCTGCGGCCGGCCGCGGTGGCGCCCACGATGTCCAGGACGCTTTTTGCGCCGCTCTCCACGTCGAAGGGACGCTGGACGAACTCTGTGCGTCCCGCCTCGAGTTTGGAGAAGTCGAGGATGTCCGAGACGATCGAGAGGAGCGCGTCGCCGCACTCCCGGATTGTGGCGAGGCACTCGCGCTGGCGGTCGTCGAGATCCGTGCGGGAAAGGACCTCGGCCATGCCGATCACGCCGTTGAGCGGGGTGCGGATCTCGTGGCTCATCGTCGCGACGAAGGTGGACTTCGCGCGGTTGCCCGCTTCCGCCGCCTCCTTGGCTGCCTCCAGCGCGCTTTCCGCAGCGCGCTGGCGGGTGACGTCGCGGGCCGTCAGGACGATCCCGCCGCCCGAGAGCGGGCGGGTGACGGTCTCGATCTCGCGGCCGTCGGGACCGCGCGAAACGCGCACCGGCGGCGGGAGGTCGGCGGGCCAGTTCGCGATGAGGCGCCCGTACGACTCGATCTTCCCGTGGACGTCGGACGTCTGGCCATCGTAGCCTGCGGCGAACCTCTCGCGGACCGCGTCGCCGAAGTGCCTGCCGGGCGCGAGGGTCTCGGGCAGGACGCCCATCAACTCGGGGAGGCGTCTGTTCGCGACCGCAACGCGGCCGTCGGACGCCACGGTGAGGATGCCTTGGTCAATGGCGTCGAGCGTTATCTCCAGGGCGGCGGACTTCTCCTTCAGCACGGCCTCCGAGGCTTCGAGGGCCGCGGCGTTGCGGTGGGCCGTGGTCACATCCGTGGTGACCATGACCCAGCCTCCGTCGCCGAGGGGATTGGTCCGGATCTCCAGAACGAGGTCGCGTCCGAGATCGTGGCGCCGCACGCCGGCGCTGATCTGCCTCCCGCCAAGGAAGCGGTCGAGGATCGCCTCCGTGCGGGACCGCGAGGTGTCGCCTGCGGTGTCCTCCAGCGTCATGGCGACGAAATCGGCGATGCGCAGGCCGACGACCGACTCGGGCGGCACCCGGGCCAGAGCCGCGGCCTTGCCGTTGACGAGGCGGAGCCGATGGTCCCGATCGAACACGAGGATGCCCTCGCCCGTGTTCTCCAGGACCGTCTCCAGGAAGAGAGTCTTCTCCTCCAGGGCCGCCTTGGCCTTCAGGCTGTCCGTCACGTCGCTGTAGACACGGACCGTGCGGCCGCGGGGGGCCGAGATGGTCTTGACCTCGAGGCAGGTGCCGTCCGCCATCCGCATGATGCAGGTGAGCGGCGCCGCGCCCGGCGTTCCGCATTGCGCCAGCATCCGCGCGTAGAGGGTCTCGGCGTCCTCGTCCTCCGCGAAGGCGCCCGCGGCGATCTGGGCCTGCAGGATCTCCTCGATCGTCTGTCCTGTAGCGCTTCCGGGCGTCGCGTAGCCGAGCCAGCCGGCTGCCAGCCGGTTGGCGTGGACGAGCCTGCCGTCGACGTCGAAGAGAGCCACGCCCTGTCCCACGCCCTCCAGGGTGGCCTCCAGGAGCTCGGACTTGGCCTGGAGCTCGACGTTGCCGCGCTCGACGGCTTCCGCGGCAGCGACCCGGCGCCGGTTGTCGCGGGCGATCAGCAGCGCCGCCGCGACGATGGCGGCGCTGAGGACGATCGCGCCGATGAGATAGTTCCCCCGGGTGGAGGAGGATTGCGCCAGGACGTCGTCGACGCCCATGCCCACGCCGACGACGAGAGGCATCCCGTTCACCGCCGAGAAGCAGAAATGACGGCGGACCCCGTCGACCTTGCTGTCGATCGTCCTGCAGCTCGACTCGGCCGGCCCTTCCGTCAGGTAGGTGCTGACCGAGACGCCGATGCCCGTATGGGGGGTTCGGGCCAGGATCCGGCCCTCGGTGCCGGTGACCATCGCGCTTCCGCGCGGTCCCAGGTCCACGGTCCCGAACACCTTGGTCAGGGTCTCCGGCAGGAGGGACGCCGTGACCATTCCTCCGAACGATCCGTCCGGGTTGCGGACGGGTCGCGAGAGCTTGACCACGTTCCTGCCCGTGATGCGCCCGTACTCCGGCTGGCTGACGATGATCCGATCCGTGGGGTCGGCCTTGAACGCTTCGTAATGAGGCGTTCCGCGGAGATCGAAGCCGAACGGCCCCTTGCCGCTCGTCGCCTGCATGACCCGGCCGTCGGTATCCACGATGATGATGTTGGACACCTCGCCCGACGTGGGATCGAAGTCGCTGCTCCGCGCCCAGGCGGCGAGATCGAAGCCCGGCTGCCGGTCCATCCACCGCACGCGCTGAATGAACTGGTCCGCGCCTCCGAACGAGCGCGATATCGAATCGGCGTAGAAGCGGCTGAGGTTCGTTGCTTGGCTGAGGGCGGTGTCCGTATCGTTCTCGATCTCGCGGTCGGAGATCCAGGCCAGCGCGGCCCAGACCACGATGAGCGTGCCCGCCGCGAACGCGAGGATGCCTTTGCCGTAGGTGAGAAGGCCGCGGCCTCGACCGGCCTTCGCGGCCTTCGTCTCCATCGCTCCGGCCGCCCTATAGATCTCTGCTGGACGCCGACGAATCGTAGATCTGCTCGATGAGGTCCCAGGTCCTGAGGAACGTGTCCACGGCGCTCCGGTCGAGTCGCTCTCCGGCCTCTGCCACCACCCGCGCGCGGGCCTCGTCCAGCGTCATGGCGCCCCGCCCCTGGGAGCCGGAGGCCAAGGCGTCGAAGGTCGTCGCCACCTGCAGGATGCGACGGCTGAGGTCCGGAATGCCGAGATCCTGGAGCATCACGGCGGCGTAGGCCGCGACGCGCCGCTCGGACGGGTCCCGCATGGCGGACTGGTTGCTTCGGCGCCCCTGTTCGGAGAAGGCCTCCGCGAGGAGTTCCGCGAGCCCGGCCATCCCGCTGCGCGGGCTGCTGGCTTGGCGGAGCGTCATCAGATTGCGGACGCGCGCCTTGAACTCGATCATGTCGACCGGCTTGGCGATGAAGTCCGTGGCACCCGCATCGAGCGCCTCCCTGCGGACCTCCTTCCGCTCGCTTGAGGTCGCCATGACGATGGGGAGGGTGTCGAGGGCCGGTATGGACCTCGCCTTCCGGATGAAGTCGATCCCGCTCATGCGTTCCATCATCTGGTCGACGATGACGATGTCCGGCGGATCGGCGCAGAGCTTCTCCAGAGCCTCGACCGGATTGTCGAACTCCTCGACTCTCGCGCCCTCGATCCGCGCGATGACCGTGGACAGCGTGAGGCGGTTGACTCTCGAGTCGTCTATGACGAACGCGCGCATGGGGATCCGCGGACAGAGCTGACGGCGGAGGCGCTCTTGTGACGGGCGCTCCATCGTTGGCTGTTATCCGAACGGCGCATGCCGTGGAACCCCGAAGGTGACGCAACGCGGGCACATCGGAAGTCGGACTTAACGATACCTTCCGGCGTCGGCGCCTGCGGGAAGGACATGTGACTTCCATGCACTGCCGCGTGGGCGCCCGGAAGGAGCGATGCTCCTAGCCGAAGGGATTCGCGACGCTCGTCGCGCCGTCCCCGCGACCATCGCCGTCCGGGAGGGCCTGCGCGGCCGGCCCCGCTTCGTCGAGTGCCGCGACGGCCCTGCGCAGCACGTCGACGACGGCTGCGAGCGCCGCGCGGCCGGCGGCGTCGCGCGTGAAGACGCCGTTCCCGTAGACCGCGAGAGCGTCGGTCCCGTTCTCGAACGTCAGGCCGTGGAGTTCCAACGACGTCTCGCCGTCGGCGAAAGACGTGAACCTGCGCTCGTCTACCATGACCGGATCACCTTTCTGGCCAGCCATTCGGCCGTTCTCCCGAGGATGCTCTCCCCGTTCCTCTGGGCGACGCCTCGGTCGAAGCCGTGGGACGTGGGGTCGGGAAGCTTCATGGCCGCGTTCTTCGCCGACGCCGGCAGGGCGGGGAAGACGTCGATGCCGGAAAGAGCGGCGAGTTCGGTGATGGCGACGCCCTTCCAGTCCGTCCCGGCCGCGTTCGCGACGAGATAGGCGCCCGAGCGCCCCGTGCGCGGATCGTACACGGCCTTGAAGACGTGGGTGGGGACGAGCACGCGGCCCCGGAGCGCCTTGACCTCGCTGCCGCGATAGATCGGTCCGGTGACGACGTAGAGCTCGCCGTTGCGCGACGCCATGTTCCGGACGGCGCTCTCGATGCCTTCCCACAAGCCGCGGTTCAGGCTGGGATCCTGCGGGATCATGTTGGCGAGGCTGAAGCTTTCCTCCTGGGCGGCAGGGTCGGGCATGTCCCCGCTCGGAGCGAGGTGTCCGCGGTCGTAGCCGGACCTCGCGTAGTCGGCGAGTTCCGATCTGTCGGCAGCGGGCAGCCGAGGATCCGCATGGAAGGTGTTGACGCGGCTCGTCTCGCGGGCCCGCCGCACGCCTTCCCGGGTCAGATGCTCGGCGGACCAGAGGGAGGTTCTGACCGCCCCCGAATGGAGGATCGCGAATGCGGAGAAGCAGAGCGGCTGCGTACGCGGAAGCAGTTTCGGGTTGACGACGTCCGGTGCGGCGCCGCCGACGAATTTGTCCGGGCAATCGGTCGGCGCAGCCGAGGCCGGCGGCACGGCCGCCGCCGCGAGAGCGAGGCTCAGAGCGGAGAGTGCGAGGCGTATCATCGGGTGTTCCTTGCGCTCCCAAGGGTCGGAGCGGTCGGCGAAAAGGTCAATCGAGCCTTGTGGGCATGCTCGCGCCGTTCCATTGTTCCTTCGTTCATCCGAGGGTTCCCCATGTCGCGACGATCGTTCCTTCGCTCCGCTCTCTTCGCCATGGCGGCGGCGGCCGCCGCTCCAGCCTTCGCCGGCTCCCTCTACTTCATGCGCGGCGTGCCGAGCTTCGGCTCGAACCTCCAGGTCGGGGGACACGCCACCGCCTCCATCGAGGTCGGCGGCGGCGACGACGTCCAGGTCGAGTTCCTCAATGCGCCGGCGTGGCTGACCGTGGCCGAGGTCGGCCAGATCGCTCCGGGCGTGTCGCGGGCCATCCTTCGTGCCGAACCCGATGCGTTCGGGATCTTCGACGGCGTGATGATCCGGGTCGTTGACGCGAAGGGGCGGAGCGCCACCTCCATTCCTTTCCGGGTTCAGGTTCTCCCGCCGTCCCGCTGACGTCCTCCCCGGCCGGGTCCGGAAGGAACGACCTTGTACCGCACGGCCAAGCTTTCTAAGCTGGCGGCATGGCCTGGGGTACGTCCATGTTCCGTCGCGCGACCGCGTTCCTTCTCTGCGCTCTCGTCGCTCTGCCGCCGCAGCCCGCGGCCGCTGCGACGGCGGTATTCCGCGTGCCCACGCAGGCCGCGCAGTCGACCACGCCCGTCGCCATGTCGGCCAACGTTCCGCTCGGACGCGTGGACGACCCGTATCTCGCCAGCTTCCGCGGCACCGGCGGCGTCTCGCCCTACACCTACGAGCTGATCTCCGGCGGCGCCCCGACCGGCACCAAGTTCGATCCCGCCACCGGCGACATCGCCGGCACCCCTCCGGTCTCGGGATCCTACCCGAACGTCAAGGTACGGGTCACCGACCGGAACGGGGCCACCGCCACGTCGAACGCCTACACCATCACGATCTCCGGCCGGCCGCTCTCGATCACGCCCAACGTCCCCCTCTCGGCGACGATCGGACAGCCCTACGCCGCGACGGTCACGGCCAAGGGCGGCGCGAAGCCGGTCGTGTTCTCGATCTACAGCGGCTCCCTTCCCGACGGCGTGATCCTCGACACGGCTACCGGGGCGATCACCGGCACCCCGTCGGCGCGCGGCACGAGCACCTTCTCGATCCGCGCCGTGGACTCGACGAAGCCGACCGCCTACGTCGCCACCACGGCCACCCAGAGCATCAGCGTCGACTACGCGCCGCTCGCGACGACCTGCCCGCCCTGCGCCGGCGTCCGGACCGCCGTCGGCAACCCATACGACGCCACCTTCGCCGCCTCGGGCGGTCGGGGTCCGTACCTCCACTACGTCCAGCAGGGGGTGCTCCCGCCTGGGCTCGTGCTCGACCGCGACACCGGCCGCCTGACCGGCCGCCCGTCGACGGCGGGGGTCTATCCGAACCTCGTCGTCCAGGTCGTGGACCTGGACAACCGCTACGTCCTGACGCCGGCCTTCGAGATGACCGTACAGGCGACCGTCGCGGTGTCCGGCGCGCCGGCGTCCTGGGCGACCCTCGGGGAGCCCTACGCAGCATCGTTCGCCGCGGTCGGCGGGCGCGAGCCCTACGCCTGGACCGCAATCGGGAGCCTGCCCCCCGGACTCGCCATCGACGCCGCCTCCGGAGCGGTGGGCGGCACCCCGTCCCAGGTCGGTTCCTACGGTGGTCTGCAGGTCCGCGCCGTGGATGCCGACGGCCGCTCGGCGGTGTCCGATCCCTTCTCCGTTTCCGTGGCCTCGCCGCTCGTCGCCCTGGGCTCCGCGCCCGACGCCACGGTCGGGCAGGAGTACCGGGCGATGTTCTCGGCGACGGGCGGACGGGCTCCCTACGCGTTCTCTCTCGGGGCAGGCGATCTGCCGCCCGGCCTCTCGCTCGGAACCGGCGGCGCCATCGCCGGAACCCCCGTCCTGGCCGGCACCTTCGCAGGTCTCTCCATCAGGGCCACGGATGTGGACGGGCGCGTCGCCCATCGGGAGCCGGTCGCGATCGCCGTCTTCGACAAATTGGTCGTGAACGGCGACATGCCGTCTTCCGGCACGGTGGACGAGCCCTATGCAGCTTCCTTCGCGGCGACGGGCGGGCGCAGTCCCTTCGCCTGGAGCGTCTCCGGACGCCTGCCGGCCGGTCTCTCGATCTCGCCCTCGACCGGGGCGATCTCGGGTAGCCCAGGGGCGGCGGGAACCTCGTCCGGCCTCTCGGTCGTCGCCCGCGACCTCGATGGCCGGACCGCCGCGGCAGGCCCGTTCACGCTCGCGATCGCCTCGCCCGTCCGGGTATCCGGCGAGCCGCAGGCCTTCGCCACCCTCGGGCAAACCTACTCGGCGTCGTTCTCGGCCGAGGGCGGCGCCGCGCCCTACGCGTGGACCGTCGCGGACGGAGCCCTGCCGGACGGGCTCTCCATGACCGAGGAGGGCGCGGTTTCCGGGACACCGTCCTCGACCGGCACCTTCGACGGCCTGCGGGTCCGGGCAAGGGACGCGGCCGGCCGGACCGGCCTGTCCGGGATCTTCTCCATCAAGGTCGGGCGTGAACTGCACGTCTCCGGCATTCCCGTCCTGACCGCTACGGTCGGCAAAGCCTACGCCTCGACCTTCACGGCCTCCGGGGGCCGCGCGCCCTACGTCTTCGGACCGGGCGTCGGCACTTTGCCCGCAGGCCTGTCGATCGGCGCCGACGGCGTGCTGTCGGGAACGCCGTCGGCCGTCGAGACACGCGCGGGGATCCAGGTCCGCGCCGTCGATGGGGACGGACGCACGGCCTACTCGGAACCGTTCCGGATCGCCGTATCCGATCCCCTGACCATCTCCGGCCTCCCGCCGGAGCGCGTCACGGTCGGCGACGCCTATGCCTTCGAGTTCCGGTCGGACGGCGGCAGCCGGCCTCACCGCTTCGCCGTTGCGGGAGGCGCGCTGCCTGCCGGGATCTCGCTGTCGGATTCGGGACGTCTGGCGGGTGTCCCGTCGAGCCCCGGCACGACGACCGGCCTGACGGTCGAGGCGGTTGATGCGGATGGGCGGACGGCCAGGTCGCCAGCCTTTTCGGTAACCGTCCATGACCCGCTCGGCATCTCGGGCAAGCCGGCCACGGCCGCGGTCGTCGGGGAAGCCTACGGTGCGCAGTTCGGAGCCGCTGGCGGCCGTGCCCCCTACGTCTTCTCGGTTTCCGCCACGCTGCCGGACGGCCTCGTCCTCGACCCCGCCTCCGGCCGCATCTCAGGCATTCCGACCGTCGCGGGCTCCTCCGGCGGCCTCGTGGTCTCGGTCCGCGACGCCGACGGCCGCACGGCCTCCGCGGATCCGTTCGTCCTCACAGTGACCGGCGGTCTCGCGGTGGTCGGCGCCCCCGCACCGTCCGTGGTCGTCGACGAGCCCTACGAGGCGGCGTTCTCGGCCTCCGGCGGAACCGGGCCGTACACCTTCGCGATCGTCGGAGGCGCCCTGCCGCCCGGCCTCACGCTCGCGACGAGCGGCGTGCTCGACGGTCGCCCGAGCTCGATCGGCAGCTACGCCTTCCGCATCCAGGCGACGGACGCCGCAGGCATCACGGCCCTCTCTCCGCAATACGGTCTCGCGGTTGTGTCCAGGCTGCGCCTCGTCGGCGACCTGCCGCGGAACTGGGATTTCGGGATCTTCAAGGAGTACGTGTTCGAGGCCGCCGGCGGCCGCGGCCCCTACGCCTTCTCCGCGAGCGCGACCAAGCCCCTCCCGGGCGGGATCGCGATCGACGCGGCGACGGGCAGGATTTCGGGCACGCCCTCCGAGCGCGGCGACTTCGACGGGCGCACCATCGTCGTCACCGACGCGGACGGGCGCGTCGCCGCCGGCGACTGGACCATCAGCGTCTGGGATCCGATCAAGGCCTGGATCGAGACCATCCCGTCCGGGACGGTCGGATCCCCGTTCGAGGTCGCCCTGCGCTGCTCGGGCCCGCAATGGGGCTGCGGCTTCGGCAGCAAGTGGGTCATGGACAAGCTGCCGCCCGGCCTGCGCATCGTCTCCTCAAGCAGCGTCGACCGATTCTCCGGGGCGATCTCCGGCATCCCGACCCTGTCCGGCGTCTACGGCGGCATCGTCGTCACGGCGACCGATTCCAACGGCCGCAGCGCGGACATCGACGAGATCGCCATCGACATCAGGGACGGGGTCTCGGTCGAGGCCGCCTGGGTCGGCGACGGCGTGGTCGGCCAAGCCTACTCCTCACAACTGCGGGCCGGCGGAGGCCGCTCGCCTCTCGTGTTCTCGCTCGCCAGCGGCGCGCTTCCGGCCGGCATCTCGCTCGACCCTGCGAGCGGCAGGATCTCGGGCAGTCCGACCGAGGCCGTCTCGCTCTCGGGCATCTCGTTCTCGGCGACCGATCCCGAAGGGCGCACGGGCGTTAGCCCGATCTTCACGCTGACGACCTATCAACCGCTGACGATCACCGGATCGCCGGCGACCACCGCGTCGGTCGGGTCGCCATACGCGGCGCGGTTCACGCCCTCGGGCGGACACCCGCCCTACTTCCATTCGCTGCTCGGCAGTCTGCCGGACGGCCTCGCGCTTTCATCGTCGACCGGAACGATTTCGGGCACGCCGACGGCGGCGACGACGGTGCGCAACATCTACGTCCTGGTCACCGACGTGGACGGGCGCCGCGCCTCCTCGTCGGCCTTCTCGATCGCGGTGGAGGGCCCGCTCGCCGTCTCCGGCATTCCCTCCACGTCGGGGCGGGTCGGGAGCCCCTATGCGGCGACATTCGCAGCGTCGGGCGGTGCCGGGCCCTACGTCTTCACGCTGACGTCGGGGACCCTGCCGTCGGGCCTGAGCCTCTCGCCCGACGGCCGCATCACGGGATCCCCCACGGCGCCGGGCATCTTCAGCTACGCGGTGACCGTGACCGACGCCGTGGGGGCCACGGCCACGACGGAGACGTTCACCCTCGACGTCCGCGACGGAGCGGAACCCCTCTCGATCGGCGTCTTCTCGACCATCGCGGGGACGGTCGGAGAGTCCTTCTACAGCCGCTACTTCGGCCTCGGCGGTACGCAGCCCTACGTCTACTCCATCAGCTCGGGGGGGCTGCCCGACGGCCTCATCCTGACCGGCCAGGGTACGGTGGCGGGCATTCCCACGACGGCCGGTTCCTTCACTTTCCGCGTCAAGGTCGCCGACGCCGGCGGGCAGTCCGCCGAGACCACGGATCAGACCATCAAGGTCGACGCGCCCCTGGAACTCACCGAGACCTGGATCGACGTCCAAGGCGTCGTGGGCGACAGCGGCGACCTTTCCTTGCCGGTCCGCGGCGGGACGCCGCCCTACACCCTCATCATGGTCGACGAGGGAAGCGTGATCCCGCCCGGCCTCGTCCTCGACGACGAGAACCTCCGCCTGACCGGTCGCTACGCCGCATCCAACGGCTGGTCCGTGCCGTGGAGCATGGGTTACGCGATCATCGACGCGGAAGGGCGCGGAACCCCGAAGGGCACGATCTCCTGGCAGATCGGTCCCGAGCTCAGGCTCTCGGGACCGCTCGATCCCGTCTACGTCAGGGGCGTGGCGGTCACCAACTACTGGTACAACGGCAACGCCAGCGTCGCCCCCGGCGGCAAGAGCCCGTGGGCGGTCACGTACGCGCCCGTCGGCAGCGACGCGCAGTTCCCGCCCGGGCTCCTCGATGGGCTGAAGGCCTCCAGCGAGTGCAGCGGCGGGTGGTGGGGCTGCCCTGTCGCCCCTGGCGAGTGGTGGTACGGCTGGCCGGGACATCCCGCCACCGCAACTCCCAGCGGCTACGGGGCCGTCTACTGGACGCCGACCACCGTCGGGACCTACGCCTCCGTCCGCACCTCCATCCGCGATGCGGACGGACGCGTGAAGGAGGTCGAGTCCGGCCCGATTTCCGTGGTCGATCCCTTTGAGTGGCAGTCGCTCCTGCCCGACGCCACGCGCGGGCAGCCCTACTCGGTCGACCTGCGCAAGTTGGGCGGCAAGGGGCCCTACGCCTTCAGGAAGCTCGCGGGCGTCCTGCCCGAGGGCTTGGTGCTCGACGCGGCGACGGGGCTCGTCTCGGGCAGAGCCACCGGCGCGGCGGGCACCTACGAGCAGCTGCAGTTCTCCGCGGACTGGGCCGGCGGCTGGTTCCGGGGGGCCGCCAGTCCCCTCTACTCGCTCAAGGTGGTCGATCCGGACAATCGACCGGCCGATCCGCTGACGGTGGCCGTCGTCGGCGGCAACCCGCCCACGCGCATCCTCAAAGGCGCCGCTGACGGCAGGTCGGACGATTACGACGAGGCGGTCATTCGCGTCTTCAAGGCCTCCGGGGGGACGCCGCCGTACGCGTTCTCGCTCTCGCCCGGCATCGGGAACATGCCCATGATCTGCGACCCGAAGCAGTGGTGGTGCTCGGACGCCCGAGCAGGCGATGCCGATCTGAAGCGGAGCGCTCTGACGGTCGACCAAAGCGGCCTCTTCAGTCGGCTTCAGGTCGGGTTCAACCCGATCGAGGAGCGGATGGTCTACAAGGCGGTACCGAGCGCCCTCGTCCGCAACATCCGCATCCGCGTGACCGACTCGTCGGGCGCCGTCGCCGACAGTGCGCCATTCGATCTGGACTTCCGCAAACCCGTGGGTCTGTCGGGCATCTTCCCGGCGAACCTGACCGTCGGAGACGCGGTCGACGTGCTCGCCACCGCCTTGGATGGATGGGAGCCCATCGGCCTGACGGCATCGAAGCTGCCGCCGGGGCTCTCCGTTTCGGTCTCCGGGCGCGGGGTCCGGATCTTCGGACAGGTCGCGACGGCCGGCCGATACGTCGACCAGTCCGTCTCGATCCGCGACGACTATCCTTCCACCGCGACGTGGCAGTTCTCGACGACGGTCCACAAGCCCGTGACCCCGCTCAGCCTGACATCGCCCGCCGACAAGACCGTCGACGTCGGCGACTACCTCGCGATGACCTGGACGCCCGCCGGCGGCTTCCCGCCCTACCGGGTCACTCTCGCTTCGGGAATGCTGCCGCCTGGGCTGCAGGTCGACTACCGGGGCATCGTCAGCGGGACGTCCGGCAGCGTCGGGACGTGGTCGGGCATCGTCATGCAGGTGCAGGATTCAAACGGCGCCACGGCCCAGGCCACGCCCGTCTCGATCACGGTGGAAAGCGCGAGAGCGCCGACCGGAGACGGGTTCTGCCGAGGCCCCTACTGCCAGATGAGGTTCACGGCCGGACCCTGGCCGACATGGGGACCAATCCCGGCGAACCAAGCTTCCAGGGCCGTGGCCGAGATCTTCAGGCTGTACGTCCAGCCCAACGGCACGATCGGCTGGCCCTGGGGGGCCGGTCCCGAAGAGCGTGTGGGTCCTGCCGTCGGCGATCCCTCGGAGGTGACCTTCGCCTTCGTGAACGCTCCGTCGTGGCTGAAGTGGCCTGGGCCCTCCGTCGTCTTCGGCTTCGACGACTTCATGAGCGAGTGGGCCGGCTACCAGTTCATCGGCTACTACGATCAACGCACCATGGAAGCCGTGCCTCCACCGGTCGGGAGCGTGAGCGACCAGCCAGGGATCGGCATCCCGAACGAGCCCGCGTCGGGTGGTGATCCGGGCGGCGGCGGATCGGACGGTGGCGGACCGGGCGGACCGATCATCATGCCCCCGATGCTGGAATGACCCGCCCCGGGCCGGCCTCGCCGCACGGTCCGCACGAACTCCTTGTCCAAGGCAATCTTGCAGAGCGTCAAAGATGAAGCGCCCGCTCCTTCTCGCCGCCACGTCGTTCCTTCTGGAAATCGCGGGCGCCGTACCCGTCTCCCAGGCGCGCGTGCTGGGGCCGGCCCTCTACTCGTGCAGCACCCGTGAAATGACGCCCTGCGGCGAGTACATGGTGCCGAAGGGCAACTGCATCGGGGAAGGGTGCTACCTGGAACGAGAGGCCACGTTCTGCCCCGGCATCGTCGACACGCGCGGAACCGTCGACTCCACGCTGTCGGCGCCCGCGACGATGCGCTATCTGACCACCCTCGGCGATCAGAGGTCCGGCCAAGCGTCCGACAAGATCAAGGCCGCGCACGCGGCCAAGCTTCCAAACCAGTACATCGTCCGCAACGTGATGTTCACCTGCCCCGCGGCTCCGGGGCCTGCCGATCCCGAACCCAAGGTCGCGGTACCGCCCGTCGAGAAGCCGCCGGAGCCGGAGGTCAAGCTCCCTCCGCCCGTCGAGCAGGTCTACAAGGACATCCAGGTCGTCGCCCGACACCCCGTCCACCCCCCGATCATCTCCCAACCGTTCGACATCGTGGTCCGGGACGCATCGGTCCTCTCCTTCTTCGGTGCGGTTCCGCCGTTCGGCCGGATCCCGGAGAGCGAGGAGACGTCCGGTTCCGTCGCCGTCTACGGCGGCGAGGGCGCCATCGCGATCGGCTTGACCGGCGCTCCTTCGTGGATGGTGCTTGCCGACGAGACGTTGAAGGTGGACGGCCGCACCTTCACCAAGACGGCCATCGCGACGCCTCCCCCGGGTTCGGCCGGTTTCTATCGAGACATCCGTCTCACCGCACGGGACGCCGTCGGCCGCACGCTTGCGTCTCCCCCCTTCACCGTCGAGGTCGTGGCGCCCGACGGACTTCGCATCGTCGGTGCGGTCGGCGGTGTGACAGCAGGTCAGGGCGGTCAATACATTCTCTTCGCCACGGCGAAGAGCGCCAGGAAATGGATCTCCTTCGACGTCGTCGGAGGGCCGCCCGGCGCAAATCCTGTCGAGCCGGTCGTCGCCGTCGACGATGGCGGATCCGCATCCCTCCGATACGAGGCGACGGCGACGCAGACCGGCGTGTGGAACGACGTCGTGATCAGGGCTACGGACGATCAGGGCCGTATCGCCTACTCCGACAAATTCAAGATCACGGTCGAGCCGACCAGTACCTGCACCCCAGGGGTTCCCGCCACCGTCTACGCGGAACCCGCTCCGGCTCTCGGCTTCCGTACGCCCTACAGATGGCAGTGGTACATCGGTCAGGACGTCAGGATCGACGTCAAAGGGGATCTGCCGCCGGGCGTCGGGCTGTGCGCCGAGGGATACGGCCTCTGCGGGACGCCGATCGCCAACGGAAGCTGGAGCGGAGAGGTCGCCATCTCTAACCGGTGCGGCGGCGTCAAGACCATCGCGTACGCGCTTGAGAACCGCGTCGACGATCATCTGCGTCCCTGCACGGGACGGTTCAGCCCGAACAACGAATTCGTCATAACCGAGACCGACGATTCCTACGTCATCGGCAACACCAAGGGGAAATCCGTTTCCTTCTGCGCGCCGCCTTACAATCAGTGGGATGGCGGCCAATGGTCCGATGGGTCCGTCAATTATTCGTCGATGTACAAATCGAGCTCGTCATACGATTTCATTTTTCCGACCTCTTCGCTGAATCTCGACTTCGGGTGGTTCGGCGGAGGGCCGCTGTCCTTCATCTACGGCAATCCCCCCAAGGAGGTGCTCGACTGCATCTCCAAGCGTCCCGGGTTCTGTACCGACAACGTGGTCTTCCGTGCCGTCGACGCGCTGCCTTCGCAAACGCCAGGCGCGCGCTCGGACGCCGTCTACATCTCGGGCCGCGACTGGCGCGGCCGGTTCTGGGGTTCGAAGAAGATCTTCGTCGAATACTGACGGGAAAGGCTGCGGCCGGGCCCAGACCCGGCCGCAGACGCTCCGCGATGAACCTCGGACCGCAGGCAGACATGCATACGGGCGCATCCCTCGCGACGCGTGGCCCGTCCCTTTCCACGATCGGGCGGATCTGGACGGTGGCGGAAAGAAGCGCGGTCGCGGACGTGAAGGCACGGGCCGTCGACGCACTCCTCGCAGCGAACATGACGTTCGACCGGGTGGCCTTTCCCTTCGCGCTTCATCATCGGGTCGTCGTCCGGACCGTACGGCGGGGCTTGGAAGGCCGCACTCATCTCAGGTCGCGGGAGGTCGCCGACATGCTTGAGGCGTGGGCGTGGCATCACGGCGGTGCGGAGATCTACGCTTGGCAGGCCGTCGCGCTCGCGGCGGACGCGATATCCGGACGCTCCGGGCTGCCCGTTCCTGCCGGGCTCGACGAGGCCGTGGACGCACGCCTCGTGGACAGAGGACTGGGCTTCGTCAGGCACGTGCGTCGGATCGTCGAAGCCGGCGGCGTCTGAGGGGCGCCATCGGGGACGGGACCGGCCTCTCGCGTGGCCGGTTCCGTCCGTCTCGTCCTGCGGCACCGGGTTCGGTTGGGCAGGCGCCGCCGTCGTGCGCCGCGATGCCTGGAACAGCTGTCCGTGGTTCCATATTTTGCGTCTTGCAAGGGCCGTCGGCATCCTCTTCGCAGTAGTTCGGAGAGCGAAGGATGAGCGCGCACAACAAGCCCCACTGGGACCGCCGCGCCGACAACGAGGTTCTGTATGGCGGCGACGCGATGCTGAGCATCAGCGACGACGGTCGAGCTGCGGTGCTGCTGACGAGTTCCATTCCTTCCATGCCGCAGCGGTTCGTATCGTTGGACGTGGGCGACGACGGTCCGTGCCTGCGGCGCTCCGATGGGCAGGACGTCCGCTTCACGACGGACCCCCTTCTGGCCGAGATGGCGGCGGGGATCGGCTTCGTACGGATCGAGGAGGTGGACCTCCAGGGCGCCGGGAACTTCCGCCGCAACGAGGTCTACAGCGTTCCCGTCGTGATGGCCGCCGTCCCCGTGGCCGGACCGCTGGAGCAACACCTTTCCCCTGCCCTGGGTATGTGAGGAGCGCTCCATGGCGTCGAGGCGGGGGACACGGTCCGCGAGGATTTCGGTCGGCGGTACGTCCGAGATCGCCGGAGCGCTGCTTGCAGCTTCGCTGCAGGGCGAAGGCGTGGGCGTCGTATCCCCCGCCGAGGGAGCATCGTTCCGCTGGAGCAAGGCGATCGGCGATCCGGTCGTCGTCGACGCCCTAGCCGCGGTGAGAGAGATCTGCGGCGTCGAGCCGGACCTCGTCGTTCTGGACGTGCGCGCGGTGGCCGCGGCCGAATGGACCTGCGACCGGATCGACGCGATGCTCGGGGCGGCCGGGACGGCGGATCTCGGTGCGGTCGAGGCGCTGTCCAGCAATTTCGCCGCCGGCGTCGTTCCCGAGGTGCATCGGCCGCTTGCCGCGATGGGCGCGGCCACGAGCGTCGCATGGGTCGTGCCCTACTCGCCCTTCTCGGGAGGATGGGATGCGACCCGCGATCTCGTCGGCGTACCCCGCCGCGTCTGGCCCGTCGCACAACTCAGGGCGGAGGACGCGCGCCGGTTCGTCGCCGCACGGCAGATCGGCCTTGCGATCGCCCCCACACTGCTCCCCGAAAGCTCCAACCTGCCCGAGGACGACGGTCCAACGGCCGCATGGCGCACGCACTTGGCCGAAGTCCTGGCCGATCTCGTCGGGTGCGCCGTGCTGCGCCATCTGGGAAGCGACGAGGCGGCGGATCTGATCCCGCAGCTGCGCGAAGCGCGCGCGGGCCTACGCCTTCGGGACGGTCGCCTCGACCGGGAGGATCTGATCCTCGACACCGCACCCGCCCTGCGCGCTGCGGCCGAAGGCTGGAGAGGTTGCGATCCCGCATCCGTCGCAGCAGCGTTCGCGAACCCGCTGGAGCGCTTCCTGCCGCCTGCCGCGTCCGTGGCCCCCGAGCGCATCGCCGCTCTTGAGGATGCAGCCGCGACGACAGCCTGCGACCACGACCTTCTCCCCGACGAACTTCGCCGGATCGCCGCGGAAATGCTCGCGGCCGATCTGGAGGACGTCGTCGCGACCCTGCCCGACGACCCCCGGGCTCGGGAACGCTTCGCCTGCTACGGTGCGTGGCGGACGCCGCTGGGCCTCCAGGAGATCTTCCGCGATCTTGCCGACCGCCTCCGGCCTGAAGCGTCGGCTGCCGACGCGTACAGGCCCCAGTCGCAGCCGGCGTTCTCGCTGACTTTCTGACCGCCCGCATGCCGTCTCCGGAGAAGCTCGAGATGACCTATCCCCACGCCCAAATGCCTCAGGTCGGCGACAGAGTAGTGCTGACGTTTGAGATAGACCGCTTCCCGCATGCCCGCGTGCCGTCCGGACTCCGAGGCACGGTGGAGAGCGCCAACGACGAGGTGATTGCTCTCAAGCTCGACGAGACGATCCCGGAACTCTCCGAATGGAACAACTGCCTGACCTGGACCGATGGGATCGACACCGAGGAAGGGCAGACCGTGGCCGAGGCGTTCCGATGCGAAACCGCAGAGGCCTCGCCCGCTCCTGCTCCCTGACGCTGCGGCGGCCTGTTGCAGCGCGGAAGGTCCCGCTGCCGTGGGTTCTTCGGGAAACGCCCCGGGCCCGCTACGGCGCCTGTCCCCATCGAAGCGGCGCCCGCTCCTTTCCGCGGGGCCGCCCCAGGGCATTTTCCTGCGACGAACGGCATGGCGCGGGAGCCTTCCTGCCCGATGCGCTTTGTCGTCGTGGCGCGAGCATGCGGCCGCCGACCGGAGGGCCAGAAGATGTGCGCAGGCGATCGGAGTGGATCGAGACGGACCGGATACCGGCGCCCGCTTTCGGAAGTGCAATTTCGATCGCGCGGTCCGAACTGCCGGGCGGCCAACGACAACAGGCGAGCGGCTCCGGGGCCGCTGCGCCTCACCCTCTCCGCCCTCAAGCTGGTCACCGTGAGCACGGCTGCGCTGACCGGCTTCGCGCTACGCCTGCTGCCATCGTCTCGAGGAACCGAGGGCGGATGCCGCGCTACTTCTTCCGCACCCACTTAGGCGACGGTGTCGTGGTGGACCCTGAGGGCAGCGAGCTGGCGGACTTGGAGGCCGCCCGGGATGCCGCCAAGGGGCTGGCCCTTCAACTGCTTCAGGGGGCCGACGGAGATCCGGAGTTGCTCAAGGCGGTACTGTTCGTGGCCGATGAGGCCGAGGAGATCGTGCTGGAGTTCCCGCTGGTAGATGCGCTGGTAGTTGGGGCGATGCCGGGGCCTCAGGGCGGGGGCGAGACCCTCCACTGACGTGACTGTGCGTGCGGCGCTTGGCGCGATAGGGCGGACCCAGGCCCTGCCTGCCCTTCGCTCCTCTGAAATGCCTCCGACAAATGCATAGGGGAATCCGATCCCCTGACCCGTGCGACATGTCGTATGCATTACCTCCCCGGGGCGCTCGGCCGCCGCCTCAGGTCCGATGGCTTGGTTCGGCTTTGCGCTTCCCCGCGGACCTCTCGACGGGCGATCGCGGGTTTGGCAGCATCCGCACTGACGACCGCCGCCTTGGCGGAGGTGTTCGGGGGCTGGGATGCGGACGCTGGCCGGTTGCATACTGTTGATTCTCTCTCTGAGAAGCGTGTCCGCTCAGGAGGCTGCCGACCGGTGCCGGGACATCCTCGTCCACGCAGCGCACAACATCGACCAGTCCCTTCGGACTACGCAGATGGCTTCGGATCTCGGAGGCGTCTTGTGCGGCACCCCGTCCTCCGACGGCGACCACGGTGGCGGATCGGCGGCCTTCGCCGCATTCAATCCAAAGGAGAGCGCCAGGAAGCGGATCCAGCGAATGCGGGACCAAGTCTGCGTCGGCGGCCGGAAGGAACTCGACGACAGCCAGCTTGAGCAAACCCTGTCCGATCTGGTCGACCAGGGCACGTTGGGGCAGTGGAGGGACTGCATGCGCGCGGGAGGCACCGGCTTGATCGGGACGATCGAGCGCGACGGAGACTCGGCCGTGATCCGGCTTCGGTGGGCCGAACAACTCGGCGTCCAGCGCGCCGTCATCGAGAACGTCGCGGTGACCGGCCTCGAATGCTCATCGATGTGGAGTCGCGGAACCGTCGTCGGAAAAGCGCCGCTCGTGGTCCGGTGCGACGGGAACCGGGATCTGGCCATCGACATCGCGATCAGGACGGACAGGGACGCCATCCGCCTACGATCTCCCATCGTGAAGACCGCTGCCTCCAAGGCGGCACCGCCGAGATCCGAGCGTGAAGGTTGCTTCGCAGGCGACGTGGATGCCTGCTTCTATGCCGCCATGGAAAACGGAAGGAAATGCGCTCCCTTGGATCGGTCAGGCGCGGAGTTCCAAGCCTGTCACCAACAGTCGCTGGTGCTGCTGGATCTCTGGGAAGGGCTCAAGGCGCGGAACAGTGCCTGCGTCAACCGAAGCGGTGCGGCTTGCCGGGAAGCCATCGTCAAAGCGGAGGAGGTCCGGAAGCGCGGGGACGCGCCGGTCCCCAACCAAGCAGCCCGTCCTGGAGGACTCTGAAGCTACGATTCGATCGACTCGGCCATGGGAGGGGTGGTTCTCGACCTGAAGCAGGGTCCGGAGGAGGTCCGATACCTCGCTCACCACCACCAAGACGTTGCCGGGCGGGTCGTAGGATGCACACCAAGCGCAGGTTGAGCCCACGGGCTTGGACCGACGGCAGCGGGGGATCGGCGGCAAGCTCGTCATAAGATCCGCCCACCTCGACCAGACCTTGCGCGCAGTCGAAGCGGAATAGGTAATCGCGCGCATGGGGGGATGTTGGGTTGAACAATCACGACGTGCTGCGTGTGGTCTAGCAGATCCCACGACGCAAGCTATGCTCTCAATTGCGATGACTGCCGGAAGACCCCGGCCCGCGATGATCTCAGATGTGGTGCACACGCAATCCAGACAGGCAGCGTTACGAGCGATTAAGCCCCCTCGACTAAAGCCAACATCGCATTCCGGCCTCGGCGAGGCCAAATGGGGGTTGGAGCAGCGTATGTCGACAATCAGCGCGAGGCGCTTCGCCAGGCAGCGCTGACCGAGATCGCTCTCCTCGACACGCCGCCCGAACGCGAGTTCGATGTGCTGGCGAAGCTTGCTCAACGCATCCTCGGCACCGGGATGTCGTCGATCACTCTGATCGCTCCGGAACGACAGTGGTTCAAGGCACGCTGTGGTCCCCTGGCGCCTGAGACCACGCGGGCTCTGGCGTTCTGCCCGATCGTGGTCGAGACCGAGGCGCCGGCACCCCTTGGGTGCCGACTGTCTGGGCCTGAGGCTGCATGCGAGCTAGTACGGCCCTCGCGCCGCCTCACTTGCCGTCGGGGCCTGATGTGCAAATCCGTGGGCTCGAACTGGTTCCGGCTCTTGCAGGGGAAGGGCCGGGGCTCAGCCGAGGGCTGATCCCTAACCGACACGGGGACCGCTCCGCTGTTGGCCGCTTGTAGGACCAGAGGTCAGTTCTGCCCTTCCCCGGCCATGGCCACCAGGGCGGGAACTCCCGCCGGCAGCATCCGTGCTTCGACGCCCTGTTCGCCCAGAGAGCGGGCGAGATCCTTGGCGGCCGGCGCTTCGAACGGGCCGATGCGCAGCGCCGTGTAGACGCGCGAGGTGCCGACCTTCACGATCTTCGGGTCCATCCCGGCCAGGGCCGCCGTCTTAATCGAGAGATGACGCCAGACGCCTTGCATCCGGGTCCGCTCCCAACCCGCGAATGAGGCGATCTGGACCATGACGCTCCCCGACCGAGCCGTCTCGACCTTCGGGGCCGGCTCCGCCGGCAGGGCCGCAGCAGCCGCGAGCGCGTCGATCCGGACGACGGGTGCGACCTCGGCGATCATGACGCCGCCCGTCGACATGCCTGGATCCGCGAAGCCGGAGGCTTGTCCCGGTTCCGCGAAGACCATCCCGGCGAGCACGGTGCGGGATCCGGCACCCTTGCGCTCGCTCGGGAGCTCGTCGGACACGATGAATCCGCCGGTGGCATAATCCTGACCGTCCGCGAACACGATCCTGTCGAAGGGGATCTGTTGAGAGGACGCGGCCTTGGCGGACGGCGGCGGCTCCGTCACGGGGGCCGATGGCTCGCCGGAAGGCCGCACGCCCACGGAAGGCGGCACGGCCACGGGGATCGGCTGGATGGATGGGCCACTCTGGACGGGCTTGCCGCGGCTCATTCCGATGGCCGAGAGGGCCGCGCGCAGCGACGCATCGTCGATCGGGGCTCCGGGGTTGCCGGGCGCCTGAAGGGGCAGCGAGGCAGGTGCCTTCTCGGCATGGGAGGGGCGGGCGGCGGGAGCGGGGGCCGCGGCCGGGGCTACGGGCTCCGGTGGTGGCGGCTCGGGCGGCGGCAGGACCGCGGGCAGCGTCCCGAAGGGCTTGTACCTGGGATCGACCGCGCCGAAGCGCTTGGCCGTCACGCAGAGTGCCTTGGGGAAGGAACGGGAAACGGTCTCGCGCCAGTCAGAGTTCGCCGTGACGTCGTCGGCCGACTTCTCGTCCGAGTAGACGAGGGAGCCGTACTGGGTGCAGGACACCCGGATCCAGTTTGCGCGATCGGGCGCCGGCGGCGGATCGGCCGGCGGAGCAGCGAGAGCCGTGCCGCCCGAGAGCATGGCGATGAGCGTCAGCGCAGCCGAAGTTCGCGTCAAGGGATCAGCCACCGGAAGGAACGGGTAGGGACGACCTTGGTGCGGTGCCCGGCGACTGTCAACGAAGAAGGAATGTATTAACCCTGTTTGTCGGCGAGTGGTTCCTTCAGGCCGCGCGCTGGTCCGCTTCGTCGGCGCAACCGAGCATGCCGTGCACCCAAGCAGGCAGGAGCCGTAGGCGCTCCTCCGTCAGGGCCCGCGACTCGGCCATCCGGCGCGAGGCGTCGAGATGGCGGGCTATCTCGCTCTCGCAGACCCTGGCCAAGGTGAATCCGTAGGTGTGCAGGAAGCCGGCCGGCCATTCGGGCAGGAACTCGCCGATCCGGGCCCGCCGCGCCGCCGGCAGCCGGGCATAGGCTTCCTTGCGCGCCATGATGGTCCTCAGGCCGAGGCGCGCATCTTCCATGGCGGAGACGCACATGGAGCCGTCGTCCAGGGGAGCGCTGCCGCCCAACCCCGCGACCACGGCTTGGTAGACTCGCTCGTCCTCCTCAAGCTCTTCTGGCAGGCGAATCTTGAGGGCTCCGAACTCGGCCGTCGTCTCGTGGTGCGGCCCCTGCCTGAACCGGTAGTACAGCTCGGCCATGTTCACGACCGGCATCCCGGACGATCCGGTGTAACTCTCGAGGACGAGGAGGAAGCCGTCCCTGCGGGCCAGGACGCAGAGCGTTTCCTGCATCTCGCCCAGGCTTTCCGGTCGGCCGCGCACGTGCAGCCGCTGGAGTCTCGCGAAAGGCAGGCGGAGCACGACCTCGAAGCGGAGGGCGCAGGCCACGCCGAGGTAGTCGTCGAGCGGCATGTCGAGGGTGGTGTCGGCTCCGCCCATGTCGCTGACCGTCACCACAGCTCGACGGCTTCGGGTTGGATCCGGACGCCGAAGCCGCCGCGGCGGCCATGCGGCACGCGCGCCCCGCGCTCCCGCCCGCAGTGATCGCGGATGACGCCTTCGAACCGCGAGGCCGTGCGGAGCATGCCGTCCGGCATGACCGTGGGCTTGAAGAACTCGAGATGGGTCTTCGCCCGCGTGACGAGGACGTAGAACGCGCGCAACTCCTCGTCGACGTCGTCCGGAGCCTGGGCGTACATCGTCGGGATGTGGCCCTCGATCATGCTCGGAACGTAGACGGCCTGCCACTCGAGGCCCTTGGCCGAGTGGATGGTCGTCAGGGTCAGAGGGCGCTCCTCGTTCGGATCGACCGTGCCCATCCGCTTCTTCTCGATCGACGTCTCGATCGTCAACGAACTGACGAAGGAGTCGAGATCCGCATGCTGGTGGGCGATGTCGATCACCGCCACGACGTCGGCCTTGCGGGCTTTCCAGTCGTCCCGGTACTCCGCTTCCATGAGGGGCTCCAGGGCGTTCAACGCCAGCCGCAGGCGCGCCGCGGGCGGCCCGCCGCGCTCGTCGTCCACGAGGCGCAGGGCGTGCGCCACCGGCCTGATGGCCTCGTTCTTCAGGCCGGCGTCGAGGACGATGCCGATCGCGTTCTGAAGCGACCCGCACCCAGAGATGGCCTCCACCATCTTGGCGGCCTTGCGCTCGCCTACGCGCGGCGCGAGCTGCAGGATGCGCATCCAGGCCGGCTCGTTGCCGAGATTGAGGGATGCGCGCGCCACGCAGAGCAGATCGCGCACGGCGCCCGCCTCCGTTACCTTCACGCCCGCCCGCACCATGTAGGGCACCTTCCGGGCGATCAGCTCGGCCTCGACGTGGCGGAAGTTCGCCGTGGAGCGGACGACGATCGCCTGCTCCTCCAGCTCCATGCCCTCGTTCTTGCGGTCGAGGATCGCGTCCACGATGGCCACGGCTTCCGCCGCCTTGTCGTCGACCTCGATCAGCCGGGGAAGAAGGCCTGATGTTCCGCAGTGGGAGACGAGTTCGCGGGGAATGCGCTTGCGCATGGCCTCCTCGACGGCGTTTGCGACCTCCAGGATCTCGGCGCTCGAGCGGTAGTTCGTCTCCAGCAGATAGACCTGGGCCGAGCACTCCTTGATGAGCGTGAACATGATGTCGGGAGAGGCGCCGCGGAACTGGTAGATCGACTGCGAGGGGTCGCCCACGAACATCACCCTGACGTCGTGGCTCCGGAGCGCGCGCACGATCCTGATCTGGAGGGCGTTGAGATCCTGCGCCTCGTCGATCAGCGCCTCCTCGAACAGGGACGCGATCGCAGGGCCGAGGCGCTCGTGCTCCAGCATCTTCGCAAGAGCCTCGAGCAGGCCGTCGAAATCGAACAGCGCGTTCCTGCGGCGGAACTGGACGTAGGCCGAGGACACCTTCTGGACGAACTCGACCGCGTGCACGTATTGCGGATACTGGCTGTGGACGACGTCCTCGATGGTCCGCTCCGTGTTCCGCGCGAAGCTCAGGATCTTGTTGATGGTCGCGGCGCGCGGGAGGTTCTCCTCGTTCGTGCGCAGGGCGGCCGCCACCTTCTTCAGGGAGGCGACGGCGTCCTCGGTGTCGAGAACGCTGATCTTGTCGGGCAGCCGCATGGCGTGGCGGTTCTTCATCACCAGCGCGAGGGCGATGGAGTGGAACGTGCCCAGACGGATGCGGCGCGCGTCCGGCACGTAGCGGGCGGCGCGGTCGCGCATGTTCAGCGCGGCTTGGTTGGTGAAGGTGATGGCGAGGATGCGTTCGGGCTCGACCCCGTCGAGCACGAGCCTGGCGATGCGGCGGGTGAGCGTCTCGGTCTTCCCCGAGCCCGCGCCGGCGACGACGGCCACGTCCGGTTCGCAGGCGAGCACGACGGCCTGCTGCTGGTCGTTCAGTCCCGAAAGGATCCGTGCATGCGTATCCTCCGGGCCACCATCGCGGTCGTCTGTCGGCGACACCTGACACCTCAGCTGCGGTCCAAGGTTCCGGACCATGGAGCCGAACCTCGCGCCAAGCAAGCCCGACGGGCGTTTCATTCCTTTGTTCAGTTCCTTCGGTCAACATTGATCCGCACGCCTCCCAGTGGCATCTTTGATTCCTTCGGAGGGCTCCTCGGCCGCCCAGGGGCGGCACCGGCCCCCGGTGCTTTCGGCCGCGTCGCGCTCGACTAGGGCGGCGTGGGCATCCGACGCTTCCGGCAACGATACGCCGGCGGCGGCACGGCCCGGGAAGCCCGACCGCTTGTAGGGGAGGTCCATGAGCATGACCCAAGCCTATGCGCATCCCGGCGTCGGACGCTTCGCTCCCCTGCGGATAGAGGGGGTCGTCTACAGCTGCGGCGACGTCCACGGACGGGACGATCTCCTGGCCGAGTTCCTTGATTGGGTGGGCGCCGATGCCCACGGAAATCAGGCCACGGTCGTCTTCCTGGGCGACTACGTCGACCGAGGCCCGCGGTCCCGGGAAGTCGTGGAGCGTCTCATGCGGGGGCCTTCGCGCCCAGGCGAGACGTGGATACCGCTCAAGGGCAATCACGACGCACTGTTCGCCGCCGCATGGCGCGATCCGGACTCCGATGCGGCCGCCACCTGGATCATGAACGGCGGCATGGCGACCAAGCGCTCCTACGGGGTGGGGTACGGTTGCGATCTCGCCCAGCATGTTCCGGAGGCCCACATCCGCTTCCTGGAGGGGCTGCAGCTTGCGGCGGACGACGGCGAGCGGCTGTACGTGCACGCAGGGGTGCGCCCAGGTCTGGGTATCGCCTTCCAGAGCGAGCAGGACCTGACCTGGATCCGCAGCCCCTTCCTCGAGGAGAGGCACGACGTCGATCGCCTCGTCGTGCATGGCCATACGCCTTCGAAGGCCGGCCCTGTCGCGACGCGGTGGAGGCTCGGCATCGACACGAGGGCCTACTCTTCCGACCGTCTCACCGGCGTGCGCTTCGAGCCTGGGGTGCCCGTTCCCCGCGTCTGGCAGTCGGGCGTGGGCCTGCTGCCCGAGATCGAAGGGCCGGAAGTCTGGGGCCCAGGATTCGAGGGCACGGCCACGGAGACGCCTTGGGCGCATCCCGGGGCGCATCCGGCGCCGGGGTGAAAGGAATGGAAAGGCGCAATCTTATGCATCCGGTTCGGCCGGACTTAAAGATTGCATCCGACATTGCGAAGGAATGGCCGAGCGTCGGCCGAGACCATGCGAAGGCAGCCGTGACCATCCGACAGACACTTTCGGACACCCCAGGCGCGATCGCCGCCCGCGCGCGCCGGATCCGCCGCGGCGTCGAGACGGAAGCCGCGGCGAGGGCCCAGGCGAACGAGAGATTGGGCAGGCCGTCGATCCAGAATCTGCTGCAGATGCCTCTCCTGGAAGCCATCCAGGATGCAGGCGGGCGGGCTCGCCCGCGGGACCTCTACGGCAGGCTCGCGGACGAGCTCGGCATCGACCTCGAAGCCCGGAAGGAGACCCGCGCCTGCGCGGACCAGACCTACAATCTGTTCGAGCAGCAGGTCCGCTGGGCGCGGCAGACCGCGGTCGCGCAGGGCCTGATCGCCAAGGGCGAGCGCGGCATCTGGGAGTTGGCCGATGCCGGCCAGGAGAAGCTGCGCCGCATCCGCCGCGGCAACGTGGTGCTGCTCTACACCCTGGACGACGGCCTTGCTCTTTGGGCGCACGCAGAGGAGGCGGCTTCGGCCCTCGAGCCGGGTTCCCTCGATCTCATCATGACCTCGCCCCCCTATCCCGTGGTCAACCGGGCTTATGGCAAGTTCACCGTTCCCGACTGGCTGGCCTGGATGTCCGACCTCGTCGGCATGTGGAAGCAGCTCCTGACGGAACGAGGCACGCTGTGCGTGAACCTGATGGACGTCTTCCAGCCGGGCGCGCCGTGCCTTTCACCCTACGTCGAACGGTTCACCATCGATGCGATCGACCGGCATGGCCTCCATCTGGCCGGGCGCATGCCGTGGCACTCGCCGACCAAGCTGGCCAACATCGAATGGGCCGTGAAGCGCCGGGTCCGGCTGCGCAACAGCGTGGAGCACGTCATCCTGTTCTCCAAGGACGCCAATCCGAGCTGGGATACGCGTCGTCTTCCGCGCGAGAACTACGCGGACCGCAGCGAAGCGCGGCTGGCAGCCGAACGCCGGCGCGTCTCGACGGTACGGCCGAGCGGCTACGACCTGAACGAGACCGCGTTCGAGCGGAACGACAACGGGCCCATCCCCGGCAACCTGCTGGTGGCGGGCGGCGCGAGCGGCGCCAGCACTTTCGCGAAGCGCTGCCGCGAGGCCGGCGTGCCGATTCATCCGGCCCGCTTCCCCGAAGCGCTCCCGCGCCGGGTGATCCAGCTCACCACGGACGTTGGTCAGACCGTCTACGATCCGATGGCGGGATCGAACACCACGGGCAAGGTGGCGCTTGAGTTGGGCCGCCGGTTCATCTCCTCGGAGCCGATGCTCGCCTATGCGGAGGCGTCCGCGATGCATTTCGACGCTCGGCCCGACTTCCGCTTCCATGGGATCGGTACCTGAGAACGGTGCGCCGGTGCGCCGTTGCGGTCGAGCGCCACCTGCGGATCCGCCCCCTCTTTGGGAGCGGATCGAGGCCGGTAGTGCTCAGTGGTGCGCTTTTCCGACCGGTTCCTTCGGGGGCGGCCGAGGCTCCGTCCCGCGGGAAGCGGCGCCGTTCCACGAGCGGCACCCATCTCGCCTCGGCACCCGGCGAGGGTGCGTACGTGCCCCGGGGGCGAGGGCTACGGGAACACCCTCAAGGCGAGATCGTGCAGCGCAGGCGCGGCCGCTCCGAGAAGCATGAGGGCCGCCATGCCGGCGACGATGTACTTCGGCGCCTTGCCGCGAAGAGCTTGCATCGAGAACTCCTGATCGGAAGCCTCCGACTTGTCATGGAAGGAACGGCACGTCCATCCCGTGGCAGGGCGGTGAGCGGCTCCTTCGAGCGAAAGTTCGTTGACGGGTGGTGCTCGAAGGGCAATGCCTTGAAGGAATGACCATGCGTGCAGACCGACGGACCACGACCATGCAACCCGAACCCGAAGGCGCTGCGCGTCCGCGCGTCATTCCCTTCCTGCTCGCTGTGAGCCTGCTGCCCTGCATCGGTCTCGCGTGTTCGGGCGCGCTCGGCAGATCGGCCGAAGGGGAGGGCTACGCCGCCTTCCGGAGCTTCGATGGCGAAGCCATTCTCCATGCCTCCCCCGTAGCGACGGTCGATACCGACCTCGGGGACGCGGCGGAGGCGGCGGCCGACCCCCCGGGCGACGGGCTCGGGGTGCCGCGCGCCTTCGACCCGCTCCTGCCAGGTCTCGCTCCCCTCGCGGATCGTCTCGACGAGATCAGGCGGGCTGCCGCCGCGGCCGCCTCCCCGCAGGTGCGGCCCGGCACGATCGTCGTGACGGGGGAGGGTGCCGTTCGCGCAGCCCCGGACGCAGCCACCCTGCGGCTCGGCATCGTCTCGGAGGACGAGAGCGCCACCGCCGCCGTCACGCGGAACGCGGCCACCGTGCAGACGGTCCGCGCCGCGCTGCTGGAGGTCGGCCTCGAAGCACGGGAGATCACGACCGAGCAGGTCCACCTGGAACCGATCCGGCCGGACGCGCTTCATGCCGTCGTCGATCGTACCCGGGCTCGCCATCGCGCGCGCACCGGAATGACGGTCGAGATCGGCAGCCTCAAGGACGGAAACTTCGCCCACCTCGGCGATATCGCCGGACGCGCCGTCGATGCGGGTGCGACCGAGGTTTCAGGTCCGGACTTCAAGGTATCCGACGAAGCCCGCGCCACGGCGCGCAAAGCGGCCGTCGACGATGCGCTCGTGAAGGCGGCGACGTTCGCCCACGCTCTCGGCGCGAAGCTCGGTCGCCTCGTCCAGATCCGCGAGGGCGATGCCGCCGGCGAGACTGGAGCGGTCCGGACGATACGCGCGGCGTCTTCCTCTCGCTCCCACGGCGGGGGGCTTGAGGTTTCGTCGCGCGTTACGGTGGTTTGGGAGGTTCGCTGATGGAGCTCCCCCGGGCCGGCCGGGTCCGGTTTCTGCACGCGGGATAGGTGAAACATGTCCACCGACTGGCAGTGGTGCGTAGTCGCCCGGCTGAAGGCCGATCTCGACGACGGACGGCAGGCGGCCCTCGAGCAACTGCTGTCCGATGCGCGCTACCGCGCCGACATCGCCGAGGGCGGCGTGCCCCTTGGTTTCGGGGAGGGCACCACGTTCGACGCGGAGTATCTCGACATTCCCCCAGGGGCCGAAGTCTTCGACGGAATGCTCCGCATCCTGACGAGCGCGCAGAACCTCGAACGCGAGATCGGAGACGACGAGGGCATCGTACGGCCGGGCACGCAGCTCGACGAATTGACGGGTACGCTCGACCGTCTGCTGGATGGGCCGCGAGGCGAGGTCGTCGGCTGGATCCGGTCCGAACACCACGATTGGTTTCATGCCCATCCGCTGATCCGCGGCAGGAGCGGGCGCATCCGGATGTATCTCACGCGAGCCGACCCGCACGACGACCCTGGTTTCGGGCATCTCGATCTGGGGCCGAGACCCGTGCTCGTGCCCCGCATCCTCGACGTCGCCCTTCTGCCGGAGCCGGCAGCGGACCGGCCCGAAATCGATCCGGCGGCGCTCGTCGCGCGCTACTCCCTCGACGGTACGATCACGCCTTCGGCGCTCGTGCCGTCTCCCAGCTCGGAAAGGCCGTAGGTCCCGTGACCAGCACGATGCCGCAGGGCGACCCCGATCCCTTTGCCGCGGTCTCCGTCCACGGCCTCTGGCCGCTGGTCGCCGACGAGGGAGCGCCGGGCGGTTTGCGGTTCGCTGATCTCCGCACGGAGACGCCGGCGGATTGCGTGTCCGGCCCCGACGAGCTCCCGGCTGCCGAGATCTCGATCCACACCTTCGCCGGCACGGACGCCAGGGATGCCTGGATCGCGGCCGCGCGCGAGTTCGGGGGCAACGGCCTCGCTCTCGTGCAGGCGCCCTTCAACTCCGCGAGCGGCGTACAGGCCGTCCTGGCCATCCGCTTCGACAGAACGCGCGCCGCCGGCGCGGACTTGGACGACGCCGTGGTGCTGAGGAGGGACGCCGAGACCGTCTCGCCGGGGCGGGTGCGCCACTCGACTTCGAACATCGGAGCGGCGTGGCGCGCCCGCCATCTGGAACGGATCGCCAGCGACCGCGATCTCGTCGCCTGGAAGGATCGGTGGAAGTCCGAGATCGAAGCAATCGGGTCGGTGGCACGCGTCGTCCACTTCATCAGCCCCGACAAAGCGTCCCTCCCCTTGGAGATCGATCCGCCCTTCGGTCTGCGCGGACGGCTGACGAAGTCGCCCGGCGAGGTCCGCTTCGTACTCGACGCCCGGGGGATGGGCGGGTTGGCCGCCTGCGCCTACGCTGAGTCGTGGCGCATGACGCTCGAGGCACGGGGCTGGGAGGCTGCCGACGCCGAAGCTCCATCCGTGCGGTTCGCCGTTCTGGGCTCCCAAGAGGTCGCGCGCATTGCGGCCGACATCGATGTCCTGCAGCCCGCCATCAAGCGGCTTTCCCGCCTCTCGAGTTCGTACGCGTCGGTCCGCGAGTTCCTGGTGGATCCGGACGCCGTCCGGGTTCTGCGCCGGCTGCACGCCGGATTGCCGATCGCCAGCTCGCTCTTTCGGGATCCCGCTGCGCAGATCAGCCCGAAGACGGGTGAGCCGCAGGGGGTCGCCGCCAGCCGGGTCGAGCGGCTCTTCAAGGGCGGTTTCATCGAGCCCGTCTGGTGGCGCGATCGCAATGGCGGTCGCCGGGACAGGGCGTTGCCGGTACCAGCCCTCGACGAGATGCACCCCGTCGTCTGGGGCCTGACCGTCACGGGCACCGCCTTCGTGGAGGAGCGGTTCGAGGATGCCGCGGAGACGCATGCGGAGGATGCCGCGACCGCCCTGGCGTGGCTCCGCGGCCGCCCCGGCACCGATGCGCGCACCCCCGAGCCCCACGAAGGTCCGGACGCCATCGCAAGGCGCGTCCGGCTTCGGGACGACCGTCTCGTGGAGGTCGTCTCGAAGCTCGGAACTCGCTTCCGGCCTGGGTCGGACCTTCCGATGTGGCCCAAGTCCCTGGCGCAGGCGGCGACCGCCCTGGCAGCCGGCATCCTCGACGTCGAGGGCGGGAGACTCGTGCCTCGGGCGGCATCCCCGGACGTGCCCGGGCCGGGAGCCTAGGGCATGTCGGGGAGATGCGCGCCTGGGGCGCCCGGTCCGGGCGGCGGACCCTCAGGCCGCCGGACGCGCCCCCCAGGACGGCGCGAGATCCGGCCACTCGCGGTCGGGTCGGAGGTACTCGAGGTCCAGCAGGATGGAGTGGAGCTGCTTGTCGAGATCGATGCCGGAATCGGCGCACAGCATGGCGAGGCCGCCGACCAAGTGGGCGGCGGTCGGATACGCGGAAGCGTCGCGGTTGCGGAAGACCTCGTCCCAGGACTGACCATCGAGGAAGCGCAGGTCGTCGATCGAGAGCAGGAGCTGCCAAACCTGAATCGCGAGGTCTCCCTCGAAGCCCGAGGCTTGGTGATGGACGGCGACCGCGGCCTTCGCCGCCGCCACGCGGTCGACCGTCCCGTAGCTGGCGAACTCCCGGACCGCCTGCCGGGCCCAATCGGCGGACTCCTTCACGTGCTGGTCGACCTCGTCCGTCATCGCTCTCGTCCTCGTTGCTGCTGACGGCAGGATGCCCGGCATCGACGAAATCCCAAAGCCTCCCATCGAACTCGTTCCTTCGCGGCAGCATGATGTTCCCATCCCGGATCCTTCCCTTCTCGTTGGCTCTCGCCTTCTTGGCTGGAATGCCGGTCAGCGCCGAGACCGCTGCCGCGCAACGCGCTTCCGCCATGGAGGCACTCCGGCTTCATGAGGTGACATCCTACGCCTTCTCGACCTGCCGCTGGCTGCGGCGGCGCAACGAGCTCAGGCTTCTCGAGCGGTGGAAGCGGGAGAACGAGGACCTTCACGCGGCCGCCAGGACGGTCGTCGGGAACCAAGGCGGCCTGACCGCGGCGCGCCGGAAGGTGGTGGAAGCCCTCGCCGTCGCGGAAGGCAGCGCGCTCTCGGCCTCGCCTGACGAGTGCGACGCCTTGTTCGAGGGGGTCCGTTCCGGACGGCGCGATCTCGCGGTGCTCCTCCCGGTCGACAAGGTCCGTAGTCTCCTGGCGCGCCGGCCTGCGGGCGCCGAGGGCGACGTCTGGGTTTTGGAGGAGCGGCGCAGGCCGGACGGGACGCTGGGAAAGACGGCGCGGCGCTACGAAGGAGCCGGTGGAATCCACGCCTGCGACGACGGGGCCGCGGCCCTGGGCCACGTCTGGACCCGAATGGCGGCGCTGGGCGGGAAGGCCTCGGTCGTAGACCCCGACCTCTGGTTGGCGGAATGCATGGTTTCCGCGACCGATCCCTCGATGGAGGATGCCCCTCCTGCCGTGCGATGACGGAGTCGTCCCGGAAAAACGGTTTATGGCAGCATTCCCGCAGGTTGTATTAACGTTCTGGTCAGCGTCTAGGTTGCAGAGTTCCTCCAGCACTGGAAGGAACAGGATGCGATCGACGAGTTCGACCGGCCGCTTCGTTCACGACGGAAGCGGCAACTTCGCGGCGACCTTCGGGGTGGCACTCCTTCCGATGCTCATGCTCGGAGGGATGGGGATCGACTACGGCGTCAACGTCGCTGCCCGGACCAAGGCGCAGAATGCGGTCGATGCTACTTCCCTCACATTGGCGAAGCTGAAGACGAACGTCTCGGACAACGATTTGCAGACGAAGGCGGAAGGCCAAGTCAAGGCGCTGCTCGCCGACCGGCGGATCGTCGATCCGGTAGTCACGGCGACGCGAAACGGCGACGAGATCAAGGTGTCCCTCGCCGCTACGACGCCCACGAGCCTGACGAGCGTCATGGGCTACCGCAGTCTGCCCCTCCACGTGGAGAGCACGACGCGCCGCGGTAGCGGCAACCTCGAGATCGCCCTGGTCCTCGACAACACGGGGAGCATGGAGGGCGCCAAGCTCGCGAACCTGAAGGCCGCAGCCAGCGACCTCGTGAACAGCATGTTCGCGGAGGTCGATCCGGCAAAGCCCAATTCCCTCAAGATGGCGGTGGTGCCGTTCTCCATGACGGTGAACATCGGCAGCGCCTACGCCGGGAGCAGCTTCATGGACCTCGACGCCAAGTCGTCGGTCCACAAGGAGATCTTCGCCGACAAGTCGTTGGCCGCCAACCGGTTCACGCTGCTCTCGAAGATGAACCGGACCTGGGCCGGCTGCGTAGAGAGCAGGCCCGCCCCCTACGACGTCCAGGACACGGCACCGTCCATCGCTTCACCCGACACACTGTTCGTGCCTTTCTTCGCCCCAGACGAAAGCGACAACGACGACGATGCCGTGAACGACTACATGAACGACTATCCGTCCTTTACGTGGTCTGCGAGCAACGACAACCGTACGAGACAAGGCCAGATCGACAAGTACGGCAAGAACAAGTTCAAGGTCGGCGCGACGGACCGTCAGGCCGGCACGGGATACCTCTACGGTCCGAACTCGGGATGCGAGCTGACGCCCCTGACCCGCTTGACCACCGGCAAGTCGACGGTGCTGGACGCCATCTCGGCCATGAAGATCAAGGGCGACACCAACATCGCCCTGGGGCTCGCCTGGGGATGGCACGCGGTCTCGCCCGGTGCGCCGTTCGCCGACGGCATCGCCTACACGGATCCGAAGACCAGGAAGTACGTGGTCCTGATGACAGACGGCGCCAACTCGAGCGCCTATTCATACTCCAGCAACCGATCCTACTACTCGGGCATCGGCTTCATCTGGGGCAACCGCATAGGGACGACGTCGAACGACAAGGCGAGGCGCACCGCCGCCATGGACGCCCGCACGGAGCAGGTCTGCACCAACATGAAGAACGCCGGCATCCAGCTCTTCACCGTAAGAGTCGAAGTGGACGAGGGGACGAGCGACCTGCTGCGGAACTGCGCTTCGTCGCCGTCGATGTTCTACGACGTGAAGAATAGCAGCAACCTGACGGCCGTCTTCCGTTCGATAGGGTCCGCCATCAGCGAGCTGAGGATCTCGAAATGAGTGGCCTCGCAGGCAGGCGCGCCTTGCGCGGCTTCTGCAGCGACCGGATGGGCGCCACCGCCGTCGAGTTCGCCTTCCTGGCCTTTCCCTTCTTCGGGGTCCTGCTGGTCGTTTTTCAGGCCGGCCTCTCGGTGCTGACCCAGCAGTCCCTGGACGCCGCCACGGACCGCGCGAACCGGGTTCTGTTCACCGGGGCTTTCCAGGCCGGCGCCAACGGCGTTGCCGCCAAGGATCGCCTCAAGGCCGTGATGTGCGCAGGCTCCTCTTTCGTCGATTGCAACGAGCTCAAGGTCGAGGTCACCGCCTCCACGACATTCGACACGCGGGTCGTGAACCAGCCCTACGACGCGGCCGGCCGGAGATGGAATCCCGACTTCGGCAACGTCTTCCAGTGTCCGGGTGGCGACCAAGTCGTCACGATCCAGGCGGCATTGCCTGTCCCCATGTTCACGTCCCTGCTTTCCGCACACGCTCGCGCCATGCCCGGCGGCAAGCAACTTCTCACCTCGACGGCAGTCTTCCGCTCCGAGCCCTACTCGCAGGGGAGGTGCTGATGCTCCGCGTTCCTGCGCGCCGATTTCGGAAAGCGGAAGAGGGGGCCTTGGCCGTCGAGTTCGCCCTCGCCGCCCCGATCATGATCGTGCTGCTGCTCGCCTCCTTCGAGATCCCCAGGGCGGTCGCGGTGAACCAGAAGGTTGCGAGAGCCGCCCGCACGATTGCGGATCTGGCCTCCCGCGACGGGATCTCCTCGATGGACGAGCTCTACGCCGCCGGCGCCGCCGTGGCCGACACGAGCCTTCCCGAACTGGACATCGTCGTGACGGCCGCGGGCGTCTACGCTGCGGGCGGCTCCTTCGTCTCGCGGGTCTGCTCCAGCAAGGCGTACCGGACGACGCAGCTCGCCGAGGAGGCGACGATCGGTCCCGCGCCGCCGGCCAGTGCCGAAGCGAAAGCCCGCTACCTAATAGCTGAGGTCGGGCTTTCGTACGTCGCGGCCTTCAATCTGTTCCCGACCCTCAACGGCCGCCGTTTCTCCTACCGGATCGAATGGCCGGTCCGGAAAGGGACGACCTACAACGGTGCGGCCGAGGTCGTTCTGCCGGGCGGGAAGCCCTGCAAGGCGTAGCGGTGGCGCCCATCGTCCTCGCGGCGACGGCGCTGCAGCCCGAGAACGTCGTGGTCCTGCGGCTCGTCAGGGCGCGGGACCACGACGCGGGAGGGCCGAGCCTAGCGTGCGTTGATCGGCCCACCTCGCCGACGATGGCGCCGAGCATGCCGAGCCCCCCTCAGCGTGGAGCGGGCGAGGCGACGGCGTCTGGCGCAGGCGCCCTGCCGTGCAGAGATGCGACTTGGTCTCGGACATGCTCCGGCCTGTAGTAATTCCGGATGTCCCCGAGATCAGGTTCGTTGGCCTGCCCATGGACGAAACAGTCGAACACGTCCCGGGCCCGTGCGAGAGTCTGGAGGAAGGTCTCGCCTTCCCGCGTGCGGGCGATCGTGACGTCCCAGGAGCTGCCCCAATCCTTCGGGTGCGTGTCGCCGTACCGGACGGCGATGGCGAAGCCGTACTCTGAACCGACGGAGATCCGGAGCCCGTGGAGGGTTCTGCAGTCCTCGTGGACGCTGTTGAGGTCGACGGCCATCCGCGTGCCCGCGGTCCCCTCGAACATGCGCTTGAGGTCCTCGTGGATCGCCTGCTCAGAGCGCCAGCCGAGATGGGGGGCCCCTGCGAATGGCTTGAAGCTGGGGCTGGGCACGGTCACGACGGACGTTGGACCGATGTCGTGCTCCTACCGCCAGAGTTCCTGCCCCCGGCTCTGCGGGCGCGCGAGGATGGCCATGTGGAAGCGCCGCCTGAGGTCCTCGATGGATGTGATCGGCTCTACCCGGTCGTAACTGAGCCCGCTGGAGGAGGACAGCAGCTCGGTGACGCCCGCGCGGCCCCACCGCAGCTGAGAGGTGTATTCGGGTTTGCTCGCCCCGGTCGCTACCATCCAGCGCAGGAGCTCGAAGGCCTGTTCGAGCGATAGCGGTTGAGGCCAGTACCCGAAAGGGCGGAGCAGCTCGATCAGCGGAGCCTGGAAGGATCGACGCCGCGGCGGACGGGGGAATGCCTCCTCGCCCACCGTCGGGTCGGCGCGCCGAGACCACTGGTTGGCGCTGGTCATAGCGTACTGGGCTCATTCATGCGTTTGAAGGAACGAGGTCATGGAAGCACGGTCGGGCGAAAGCGTAAACCCATGGCCGGGATCGTCGATGGGAAGGGTTGCGATTGGCGGTCGATCGGACGATCTTTGAAGGAACGGCACGAACCTCACTCGCCGCAGTTCCTTTCGGAGGCGCCTTTCCATGCATGCCGTCGTGGTGATCGATTCCATCGGTCAAGAAGGTGTCGCCTGCAGGATCGTGGACAGCGCGCTGTTGCCGCCGCTGTCGCCGCCCATCCACGTGCGCATCGAGGCCGAGGGCCTGGATCACGACGCGGCATTCCTGACCGAGTGCCCCGTCGGGCGACTGCCCGGCCCCGGCAGTTTCGCCGCGCTCGACGGCGTCGAGATCCGGCTGTCAGACGCTGGCGCTCCCGTGCTGGTGGCGCGGTCGGCCGCCGAACCCATCTCCCTCGCCCACGCCCGGGACGGAATGCTGACGTGGGGTGCCGTAGAGGACTTGGTCGCGGAGGAGGTCGCGCGCACCCAGCCCGACGATGGCATCCTCTACGTCTTGGGACGCGGCGCGGCCTACGTGGTGGCGAGCCGGGGCGCCTACCTCTTCGGGACCGGACGGCACGAGATGCGGACCGCGCAGGAGTGCGCCCTCGACGGCGCCGACCTGCCTGTGCAGCCGGGATTCCACTACTTCGCGGGCGAGCCCTGGAGCGTCGTCGATCGGGAGAGGCCCGACTTCGATCCTGCCTGGGGCATGACGGTCGAAGCCTTCGTCCCGGCCACCGACGCCCACCTCGCAATGTTCGGAACGCTGTCGCGCTCGGACCTGCATCAATCCGTCCTCGCGATGCTTCCGGATCCCGCGACGGCCGGACCGGCGCCCACGCGCTGATCCGTTCCGCTTTCGACCTCCGCGCCGATCGACGGCGCCATCCGTCTCTCGGAGATTTCATGAAGTCCGTGAATCAGCTGATCGCCCGGGAACTCGGCGTGCGCGAGGCCCAGGTGGCCGCGGCCGTCGATCTTCTGGACGGCGGATCCACCGTCCCGTTCATCGCACGCTACCGCAAGGAGGCGACCGGCTCCCTGGACGACGCGCAGCTGCGCAGGCTTGAGGAGCGTCTCGGCTATCTCCGCGAGCTGCAGGACCGACGCGAGGCCGTCGTCGAGAGCATCCGCTCTCAAGGCAAGATGACGCCGGAGCTTGCCGTCGCGATCGCATCGGCGGACACGAAGGCCCGGCTGGAGGACGTGTACCTCCCGTACAAGCCCAAGCGGCGCTCGAAGGCCCAGACCGCCCGCGAGGCCGGGCTCGGGCCGCTGGCCGAGGGCCTGCTCGGCCGCCCCGAGATCGATCCGCGCCAAGCCGCGCAGGCGTTCGTCTCCGAGGCGAAGGGCATCGCCTCCGTCGACGAGGCGCTCGACGGCGCCAAAGCCATTCTCACCGAGCGCTTCGCCGAGGACGCGGACCTCGTCGGCCGTCTGCGCGAAGATTTCTGGCGCGAGGGCAAGGCGGTGTCCCGGGTCCGCGAGGGCAAGGAGGCTGCCGGGGCCAAGTTCAGCGACTACTTCGAGTGGAACGAGCCTCTGGATCGGATGCCGTCGCACCGGATCCTGGCCCTCTTCCGAGGGGAGAAGGAGGAGATCCTCGAACTCGAGCTGGCGGCCGAGGGCGAGGACTCGGCGCCGGGCGCGCCCGGACCCTTCGAGCTCGCGGTCTGCGGCCGACACGGCATCGCCGCTAAGGGCCGCGCCGGCGACCGCTGGCTGCTCGACGCCGTCCGCTGGGCGTGGCGGACCCGGATCCGCTCCGGGATCAAGCTCGACCTGCGCACCCGCCTGTTCGAGAAGGCCGAGGACGAGGCCGTGAAGGTCTTCGCCGGCAATCTCAAGGACCTGCTGCTGGCCGCTCCCGCCGGCGGCCGCGCCACGATGGGGCTCGATCCCGGCTACCGGAACGGCGTGAAGGTCGCGGTCGTCGACCGGACCGGCAAGGTGGTGGCCGTCGCGACCACCTTCCCGCACGAGCCGCAGCGGCGCTGGCAGGAGACCGTCCGGATCCTCGGGCAGCTCTGCCGGCTCCACCGCGTCGAGCTGATCGCCGTCGGCAACGGCACGGCCTCGCGCGAGACCGACAAGCTCGCCGCCGAGATCGTCGCGGCCAATCCCGAGCTCAGGATCTCGAAGGTCATGGTCTCGGAGGCCGGCGCCTCCGTCTACTCGGCCTCGGAGATCGCCAGCCGCGAACTCCCGGGCCTGGACGTGTCCCACCGCGGGGCCGCCTCCATCGCCCGCCGCCTCCAGGATCCCCTGGCGGAGCTCGTGAAGATCGACCCGAAGGCGATCGGCGTGGGCCAGTACCAGCACGACGTCAGCGAGTACAAGCTGACCCGCTCGCTCGCGGCGGTCGTCGAGGACGCGGTGAACGCGGTCGGCGTCGACGTGAACACCGCCTCGGCCGCGCTCCTCGCCCAGGTGTCCGGGCTGGGCGAGGCGGTCGCCGCCAGCATCGTCTCCCACCGCGACGTGAACGGCCCGTTCCGCACCCGCTCGGCTCTAAAGGACGTGCCCGGCCTCGGGCCGAAGACGTTCGAGCTCGCCGCGGGCTTCCTGCGCATCCAGGGGGGCGACGATCCCCTCGACCGCTCCGGCGTCCACCCGGAGGCCTACCCCGTCGTACGGCGCATCCTGGAGGCAGTGAAGAGCGACATCGAGGTCCTAGTGGGCGACGCCGCGGCTCTGAGGAAGCTGTCGCCTGCGAGCTTCGCCGACGCGCGGTTCGGCATTCCGACCGTGTGCGACATCATCGCCGAACTGGAGAAGCCCGGCCGCGATCCGCGCCCAGCCTTCAAGACGGCGACCTTCAAGGAGGGGGTCGAGAAGATCACCGACCTGCGGCCGGGCATGCAGCTCGAGGGCGTCGTCACGAACGTCGCCGCCTTCGGAGCCTTCGTCGACATCGGCGTGCACCAGGACGGCCTCGTGCACGTCTCGGCGATGTCGAAACGGCGCATCGCGTCGCCGTCGGAGGTCGTGAAGGCCGGCGACGTCGTCCGCGTTCTCGTGACGGCCGTCGACGTGCCACGGCAGCGCGTCTCGCTCTCCATGAGGCTCGACGATCCGATCGACAGGACGGCGCCGGCGAACGGACTGCGCCCAGGCGTCGGCCGCATCGATCCGAAGCACATGCAGTCGAAGCCGGCCCAGGGGGCGGACCGCGGCGGCGCGTTCGCGGACGCGTTCCGCAAGGCCGCATCGCAACCCGTGCGGCGGGTCTGAGCGACCGCCAGTCCGCAAGCAGTCGCGCGACGAGCACGGGATTCGATGGATCGACGCAACCTCGTCGAAACTGCTTGCGGGCTATGAAGGGGTGGAACAGACGCGAGCGGCATCAGGGGGCGGACCATGAATCGGAGGGATTTCGACCGCCTGCACGCGGCGCCTGTGGGCGTCGCATCCGTCCTGTCCGGGTTCGCTCCGTCGGGCATCATCGGAATGGCCGTGTTGATCACGGTCGCGTGCTGCGCCTTGTACGGCTTCACCCAGTTCATGGAGAACAAGGCCGAGATCCTCCCGCTGCTGGCGTTGGCGGGACTGCTCTTCGCGCTGCGCCTGACGTGCCGGGTCTTCGCCGCCCAGGGCATGCCGCCGCGAAGGACGAAGGCCATCGGCTACGTGGGCACCATCGCATTCGTTCTTCTGATCGAGGGCGGCAGCGGCGCAGTCGGCAATTTCGTCGCCAGGATCACGAGCTTCAATCCGTTCGTAGCCCTGCAGGGCGCGACCGGCGTTGCGATCGGCCCCTTCGCCGCCGAAGCCAAGGCCGACGGGATCGCGGACCGCTACGGTCGCGCGACGTGCCTCGCCGCGAAGGCGAACGGCCGGCTCGTGAGCGGGAAGGCCGAGGACCAGGACATGGCCTACGGCTGCCGGCTGATCATCGGTACGGGGCATATGTACCGCTACTGCGGCTTTCGGTACCGCCCGCGATACAGCGAGTACGCGACGAATTACGACAATGGCACGGCCTGCGGTCCCTACCTGAGAAGGTACTACTGGCAGAAGGGCGAAATCTGAGAGGATCGCTGGGACGATGCGTCTGGAACAGCTCCGCCCTACGATGAAGGTCGTGGCGCTCTACGACAGCGGCCTGAAGGCCGGCGACGTCCTGCTCTACGAAGTGCTCAAGGTCGGCACCGCGAGGGTGAAGGTACGGGACGAGCAGGGGCGGGAGGGTTGGCTGTATCCGACCGTCTTGCATCGCGAGATCGCGGAGGAGCGCTACGCCGAGATCATGGATGAGACGCATGGCCCCGAGTGGCGAAGTCGTCGCGGTGACGACGGCAGGGCCTCGCCGGCGCCCTGAGTTTCGCGACGTCGTCGCGCGCCCCGTGTCGGTGGATCGCCTGGATCGAGTGGATGCGTCCGGCGACTGTTCGGTTATTCTGTCCCCTCCGTCCGACGACCGGGAACGCCGATCCTTGAACACGACGATGCTGGGGCGCGCCAACTCCCAATGGGAGGACATGTCGCCCGACGTGATCCACATCACGCGTGGCGCGAACGCTTCCGAGTCATACGAGAACCTGCTCTCAATTCTCGACACCGGCTGTCTGGAGGCGCGCAACCCCTTCGGTGCCGCCAGGAAGAGTTGTCCGGATCCAGCCTCCCAGCGCGCCGTCTGCTTCACCGAGGTACCCGTCCACCTCGTGTTGAGGATCATTCAGCGACGGCTGCCGTCGGACCGCTCGGCCTGGAACGGCATCGCCTTCCGCAAGTCCTTCGTCGCAAGCCGCGGTGGCGGGCCGATCATGTACGCATACGACGGCTCGCCCCACGCGGAGGCGCTGGAAGCCATGATGCAGGCGGCGTGGTCGACCCCGGATCCGGCATCGGCACCCGTCTGGCGCCTTACCCCATACGTGGACCTGCCTGGTCGGCACGGGACGTATTACTGGGAGTGGGAGCGCGAGTGGCGTGTGGTCGGCGACCTCCGCTTCGAGCCCGCCGACGTGTCCTGTCTGATCGTCCCGGAGCAGTACCATCAGGATGCGGCGCGGCACTTCATGGACGCGGTCGGCGGGAAGTCCGGGCACAAGGCCTATCTCTGCCCCCTGATCGACGCGACCTGGAGCCTGGAGCGTTGCCGGCAGGCGATGCGGGACAGGCGCCTGCCGGTCTGACGAGGGGGCGGCCGTTGGCCGAGACGCACCTCAGCAGGGGTGGCGCAGAGGTCGACCTCCACGCCTGTGGAGGCGAGATGACGGTCAAGAGGTCCAAATATGACGCTTGGTGTCCATCCGCTGAGTCCGCAACGGGTGGTTTGCAGACTGAGCGGACGGTATGGAATGCTCGGTCCCAACGTCCCGCTCGCGGACAAGGTGCCGCAGCCCATGAGACAGGATGAGGATGCTCCAGAGCATAGCCGTACACATCGCGAGCCTTCTTCTGTTAACGCAAAATGGGAGTGCACAAACGATCAAGGCGCCAAATGGCGAATTGTACATCGGCATGAGCCTCGAAGAGGCGGAGCACATTCTCCAAGTCCAAGGACGCGTCGAACGCGATGGAGCTATCCGGGTCGAGGCTGCGGCTGGGGACCGATCATATCGGGCCTACTTCGGCAAGCAGTGCCACCCGTTGCCGTGCTCTAAAGCTGCGGCCGGCGCGATCTCGGTCGGCATGTGGCAACAGGCGAGCGGGATGGAGCCAACGGAGGCCGCCTACCAGGGGCTGGTTGCCGAGTATCGATCGGCATCGCAAGGGCACAATGTCCGGCACTTCCCACTCTGTCAGCGATGGGTGGTCGACAGGACGACTATCACGCTCGGCGTGATCTGCGGAAAACTGGCCGTCAACGCCACAACCATACAGTACAACGAGACGTTCAGGTTCAGTGGCAACACCCCCTGTACAAACAGTTGCTTTTGAAAATATTCACAACTGTCGAATAGCGGAAGCAGTTGCCACGTAGATTTTTCCAATGTGTCAGAAGCGGGATCGGCAAGCCAAGGACCAGCGTTCGCTTCCTCGCCGATACACAGCAAGCTTAATCTGAGTTCCGAAGGGCGGATATCTCAGCAAGCAGCCGGGACGAGGAATTAGGGACGTCCCTAATTCATCCGCGTCATCGCCGGATATTATGATGTCGCCCGTACAATTATCACTCTCTACGAACCCGCGAAAGATCACATCAATTTCTCTTTTATCGGAAGCATTACTAGGAAACCTGAGATTTGACTTGCACTCATTCAAGTTTTGCATCGCGATCAAAGGGCATTGACATTGAGCATGCGCTTGTCCGCTGAGTAGCGCAAAGGCGAGCCCCAACCTACCGATCATCGCTTGTCCTGAGCGTCCGAAGGCTCACTCCATAGCACCGAATGGGTCTGCTATGGGTCGATAGCGGCGGTTCGGCGCCAGCTTGCCCAATGTCGGCTCCTGGCGAACAGCAATACGAGGAATGTCTGGGTCAGGCACGGAAAGAGGCGGTCCGCTGCAGCTCTTTGGGACCGAATGCCGGGCGCTGACATCGCAGGTTTCAGAAGGGGAGGATCCGTCGGAAGCGGGCAATGTTGACGAGCGCCATGAGGGACGAAGCCACGTATGTGAGGGCGGCGGCGCGTAGCACGGTGCGGGCGCCGGGCAGGTCGCCCGCGTCGAGGAAGCGACCCGTCTCCAGGATGGGCAGGGCCCGGCGGAAGCTGGCGTCGAACTCGACCGGCAGCGTCAAGATATTGAACATGAGGCGAACGCCAAGAAGCGCGATGCCGACACCCACCTGCAGGGCGAGCAGAGCCGGCGAATGGACGAAGGCGAGCACCATGGGCGCGGTCATCATCACCAACGCGGCGGCGATCTCGAAACCCTGAACGATGGGGGCGAACCTCACCCGCGCCGCGAGGAGTCGATCTCCCGCCGCGTGCTGGAGCGCGTGGGCGACCTCGTGCGCCGCGACCGCGACCGCCGTGATCGAGCGGCCGTCATGATTCCCTGGTGACAGCCGCACGACGTTCGCGACCGGATCGTAGTGGTCCGCTGGCGCGATCTCGACGAGGACGTGCTCCAGCCGCGCCAGGTCGAGCAGGTGGCGGGCGAGCTCGCCGCCGGTCCCGGGCAAGTCCGGCCGCTCGGTGGCGTGTTGCTGCATTGCCCGGCGCACCCACCAATGGGGGCCGAACACCAGACCGAACAGGAGGGCGGCGCCAAGCGCGAGGAGGATGGGCACGAAGGGTATGTATGCACGCGCCCGTATCCAGGAAAGCGCGGCTTGAGGCAGATGCCCGCCCTCCTACAATGGCCTGACAGACGTCAAAGACCGGATTGGGTGGGTTGGCGGGCCTCCGCTCAGGCTTGCGTGAAGCGCTACCACCCGAGGGCAGCCTCGGACGTTGGCGGAACCATCGCCGCGGCCGTGGACTTTCGCTCCCCGCGCCTAGCCGACTGCCGGGATTCCAGAGGTGTGTTTCGATGCTCGCCAAGGCAGTTCACCGTTCGGCAGCGGCTACGGAATCGCGTCTGTGACCGCGCTCCTCGCCTGGGCCTTCGCCGTCGCCGCTGGCGCCCTCGTCACCGTCCAGGCCGGTGCCAATGCCGAACTCAAGCGCGGCCTCGGCGAGCCGGTACCGGCCCTCATCGTCAACTACCTGCTTGGGCTCAGCGTGGTGGTGGCCTACTTCCTGGCCATGCGGATCTCCTGGCCCTCCTTCGAGAAGATGGGGGCGGTGCCCTGGTGGGCTTGGTTCGGCGGTCTGGCCGGCTCGGCCTACGGCGTTGCGGCGATCCTGCTGGCCGGCCGGCTCGGAGCGGCGACCCTGATGGCGCTGGTGTTGACCGGCCAACTCGTGGCTTCGGTCATCCTCGACCATTTCGGCTGGGTCGGCTTCGAGGTGCACCAAGCGAGCATCGGGCGCATCTTTGGCTGCCTGCTGATGCTGGCAGGTCTCGCCTGCATCAGTGTGTTCTGACGCCTCCGCACGACCCGAGTTCGTCGCGAGCGGCAGGCCACGATACGCCTCGGTGTCGCCGATGCTTGATCCCGCTGGGACCGGGGACGTCCCAGCTAGGCTAGGCTTGCTCGGTGCTCGGACGCCGGAACGCTCCTGTCGCGGCAGGGGTTCTTCTGCCCATCAACCAAGAGCACCAGCATGCGACTTGTCGGACACGCCGCGGCCATCGCCATCGTCACGCTCATGGGCGCCGGGGCCGCGGAGGCGAAAGGCTGCATCAAGGGCGCGATCATCGGCGGCTTGGCAGGCCACTACCTGGCGGAACGTGGCGTCGTCGGCGCCGTAGCGGGCTGCCTCGGCGGCCGCTATCTGGCCAACCGTCAAGCCCGGCGCCAGCGCGAGATCGACTACGGTTCCCGCGTTCAGCCGCGCGGCGCCGGGTACGGTGCCCCGCAAGCCTATCCGCAGCGATCCTACGGCTACTGAGCGACCGCGCGGTAACGCCGGGCGGGGCGGCTGTTGGAGCATTCCCCGCTCATCCTAGAAGCTCACGACCTCGCGGTATCATGGACCTCGACGCGATCCGGCAGTGGGCGCTGGCCTTCATCGAGGCCCACAAGGCCTGGGCGCCGCTGATCGCCGGGGTACTTGCCTTCTGCGAGTCGGTCGCCTTCCTTTCCTTCCTGGTGCCGGCGACCGTGATCCTGCTCGCGCTCGGGCCGATGATCGCGGCAGCCGACGTCTCGTTCTGGCCGGTGGTGCTCTGCGCCGCGATAGGGGCGGCGCTAGGCGATTGGATCTCCTACGAGTTCGGGCACTACTTCAAGGACGACGCCAAGCGGATGTGGCCTATGCGGCGCTACCCCGCGGCCGTGGCACGCGCGGAGGCATTCTGCGGCCGATGGGGCGCGGGGGCGGTGGCTCTCGGACGCTTCTTCGGACCGATCCGGGCCGTGATCCCGCTGGTAGCCGGCGTCTTCGGCGTACGCCGCCTGCCGTTCCAGGTCGCGAACATCGCCTCGGCATTGGTTTGGGCGTTCATCCTGATCGCGCCGGGCGCCGGGCTGATGACGTGGTGGCAAGGCTGACGGCGAGTGCGAAGGCCGACTTCCAAAGGTGACGTGCAGGCGTGCTGCGAGAAGGTCGGTAGGCCTTCGGTCCGTTGACGCCCATGCTTCTGTCAGGGACGAGGGGCTGAGACGTCTGCGGCATGGTCCACGATGTGCCGCATAACCGTGAACGCATATTGGTTGACGGCTGCAAGGACCTCGTCGAAGTCCGGCTGGGGTACGTTGCGGTAATCGGCGCCGGTGTTGCGGATGTGGGATTCGATCTGCACGAAGTGACCCTCGTTGTGGCGGCGGACATGCTCGAGGGCCGCCACGTGGTACTCGCTGCCTTCGGCTGCCCGGCGGCAGACGATGTCCCATGCGGCTGCGTCGTAGGGGAGCCTGCCGAACACGTCGATCATCTCGATCCGGGCCTCGACACATGCATCGTTGAAGACCGCCCAGCCCTCGCGCGAGCAGAGGTTCGCATCCGGCGGCATCGTGTCGTCATCCTCTATGCAGGGGTCCCACGAATGTCCGTCCATCTGTCCCTCCGTCTGCGGGACGAGGATGCGAGGGCATGGTGCAAACCGCAAACCGGAAGGAGCGGGGTGGCCGGATGAGGCCACCTGCCCCCCACGCGAAGCAGTAGCAGCGATACCGGGCGGCCCGTCGGAGATCCTCACGATTGCAGCGATCCTTCGGACGTGTCGAGTTCCTAGGATCGGTACCCCGGGCGGCTCGCGGACACGCGGGATCCGCCGCGCCAACGCATCCCGATCACTGGCCCCCGCCTTATCGTAACAGGTCGCAGACGTAGTGACGCCCTTCGTGGTTGAGCGTGAAGGCACCGAACCCTCTGGAGAAGGCCCAAGTCGTCTTGCCGTACCCCGTCCTGCGGAAGGCTTCGTCGTAGACGGTCGAAGCGTCGTACGTCGACCCGGACACGTAGCCGCCGCGGAACTGGCTGCCGCCGATCGAGATCACCAAGTCTTCGTAGAGGACCGCTGTGCCGTCCTGCTCCCGTCGGGACGACGTCGTGCCGGTAAAGTGGATTCTGGCATTCAGGGGCCGCGCGGCCGGGCGGGTCTTCGCCCGAGCGGCATTCACGACCTCTCGCCGGCAGGAGAGGGCGTAGTCGCTCTCGGCCGCCGTTGCCGGTGTGCCGGCCAAGGCGGCGGCGCAGAGCAGGAGAGTTCGACGCAGCATGAGGGCTCCGGGTCAGCAGCCGTTCGAGGGCTTGATGCGGGCGATCAGGAGCGATCCGCCCTCGCGCTTGGTCGAGACGACGGCATGTCCGTCGCAGAGGTTGCCGTTCGGCTTGCGGTAGCGATAGCGGACTTCGACGTCGCCCCCGCCCATCGGTGCGGCGGCGACGAGACGAAGCGGCTCGCGCAGGCTTCCGTAGAACCGCGCGATCGAGGCCGGCGCATAGGGGCCGGACGACCGGCGCTCGGGAACTACGAGACCGGATGCGGCCCCGCCGTCGGCACGTCCCAGGGCCTCGTAGAAAGCCCGCACGGTGGCGAGCCCGCCGTCGCCGGCGGAGGAGGTCTGCCGCGCCTCGCCGCGACCTGGGCCGGGCCGGAGGCCGTCGAGGAACCCGATGGCCACGGCGGTATGGACGCGTCGGTCCAGGCGGGCGGTCAGCTGAACGAGGTACGGGTCGCCTTCGCTGGAAATGCGGTAGGCGACTGCGCCGGAGACGGGCTCGGGCGCATACGGACCTGGGCCCTGGCGGCCGAGGCCCTGGACGCCGCCGGGCGTCTCGAAGGCGACCACTCCGTCGCCGAGGCGCTCGATGCGGTCGCTCGGCCAAGGGACGTTCGAGAAGGGGCCGTCGTCGATGCCTTCGGCTTTGACCTGGTCGGCGAATGCCCTCGCCTGCGGGAACAGCCTACCTGCGGTCCGGGCGACTTCGAAGCGGCCGGACGTGCCGCCGTCGGAGAAGGTGCGCAGGACGAAAGGTCCGCGGTAGGACGCATCGCGCGGGTCGCCTGAGGCTCCCGGGGGCTGGACGACCAGGACGTCGCCGTTGGAGCCGTAGAGACCGTGGCAGGACCAGCCGCGGGGGGCAAGGACCCCGCTCCTGCCTTCGGCGTGCGTCGTGTAGAAGGCCAGCCCCTCAGCGGAGCCCAGGGGAAGGCCGAGCCGTTTGCTCGGCGGCAGGTCGGGAGGGTCGACGGGGCCGCCCTGGCCGTCCTGGGGGCAAGCGACCTGCGGCACCTCCGCGCTCGCCAACGGGGGCTGCTCCGAGATCTGCCCCAGGGAGAGCCGGAACCTGTCGACCGGGCCGTCCTGCTGCGCCCACGCGGGCAGGACGTTGCAGAGCACGGCGAATGCGGCGGCGACGCGGGCGATCGGCATCGCCCCGATCACTCGGTCATGTCGTCGGGGTAGCTGCGCCCGCGCCGGATCGCCGGCCCGTCGACAACGACGTAGCGGCGATCGATCCAGCCTTCGACACGGCGGTGGCTGACGAAGATCCAGTTGCCGACGCGGTCCCCGTTGGGGGCTACCCCGCGCCCGTCCGGCGGGATGATGCCGACGATCCTGGCCCCGGGGGAGGGGTACTCGCGGACGTTGAGGACGTCGTTCGGGGCCACGCCGACAACGCGCATGGCGGTCTGGGCCGAGGAGGGAGCAGCTGCCGCGCTCAGCAGGGCGAGCGCGGCGAGGAATGCACGTGCAGTGATCGAACCAAGCATCTGTTCGGCGTCTCCGGCCGATGCGGTGGGCACTTCAGGTAGCACGGGCGCGGTTTCGAGGACGTTGATGCAGACTCCCAAAACGAGACGGCCCCGGAAAACTCTCAAGCGATCCGTCGGACGAGGTACGCAACCGCACCGATCGGCGTGGACGTTACAGGTGGCGCGCGGCAGGATCCTGAGCCCGCAGGCAGGCGAAGAGGACGCCGACGGGCTCCGCGGCGCCGCGGGCATCGTCCAGGCAGGCCTTCCGGACGTCCGCCGTGGCCGAACTCCAGGCCTCGAGCGCGAGAGGGCGCAGCGTGGTTTCGGATCCGACGCAGCCCTTGGTCAGGGCTCCGGTGCGGGAGCAGGCTTCGACGGACATGTCCCGTGTGATCGGCAGCGCGTCTCTGCGCCGACCCACATCACTGGACGACGGGGTGGATGACTGCTGCCCGGCGGCAAGGCGTGCCCGCCTTTCGTCCGGATCCGATCGAGATGCGATCCCGATCACGACGATGACGCCCAAAAGGAACGATGCAAATCCGGGTAACGCTCTGCCGGCGCGAAGTCGGTCGAGGAAGGATCCGATCTCGTCGCGATCTCGATGGAGCATCGTCATCCGCATTTCAAGGCGCGGACGCGCCGCGCACCCTTCCATGGCATGGCCGCCATCCGCGGGACCAGCGCAGATGGACCGAGTCGGGATCTCCGGCCCGCATATTCCGTCGGCTCCTTCAGAGAAGGTAAAAGATCTCCGAACGTGGGCGCGTCCGCGGACGGAACATCCGGCCTGAGAGCCGTAGGAGCCGATGTGGGATGCCTCTTGCGAAGGAGCGCATAATCTAGTTCCTTCCCTGTTGCAGGAGACCCGCGATGTCGAGAACAGCCAAGCCCCCGACCGCGGCCGAACACGCGCGTACCCAACGCCTTCGTGCTTTCGGATCCCTGGTCATGTTCGCCTGTCTGGGAATTCTCGGTCTCGTATTGGTCAGCGTCGGCGGTGCGTGGCTCTGGTACGCTTCCAAAGGCAAGGTCTCGGACCTCGCGCTCATGGCGAAGCACGGCACCCTGAATACGCCGAAGGACTCGCTCGGCGACGCCTACGAGGATTTCTTCGACACGCCCGGCAAGCTGGACAAGGAGCGGGCGGAGGAGGAGCGCGAACGGATCAAGGCGGATGCCGTGCGGCAACTTCGCGAAGAGATCCGGAAACAGGATCCGCGCGTCGCCCACATCCAGGCCCTGCGCGAGCGGATCGAGAAATGGAAGGCCGAGCGGGCGAGCCAGGGCGACGAGGGCGGCGTCACCTTCCGCAAGATCGAGGGCGGGTTCGGCGGGCGCTGACGCATCGTCAACCATCAGGCATCGATTCCATTCCTTCGATCGCGGCTTCGGTATAGCGTTGCGGATCCGCCGCCTCTGCGCGGCCACGGACCGATCCGCCGCATGAGCGAGACCTTGGGCATCGGCGGCCATCAGCGGCCGCGGAACGCACGCACCGACACGTGGCTCACGCCGCCCGCCATCCTGCAGGCGCTCGGCCCCTTCGACCTCGATCCCTGCGCGGCCCCCGATCCGAAGCCTTGGGCGACCGCCCGGACGCACTACACGTGGCCGGCGCAGGACGGTCTGCTCCTCCCTTGGCATGGGCGCGTCTGGCTCAATCCACCCTACGGCCGCGCGCTCGGCACGTGGCTGGCGAAGATGGCGCGGCACGGCTGCGGAACGGCTTTCACCTTCGCTCGGACGGAGACGAAAGCCTTCTTCGACAACGTCTGGAACGAAGCCGACGCCATCCTCTTCCTGAAAGGGCGCGTCAGCTTTCACCACGCCGACGGTACGCAGGCAAGGAACGGCGGCGCACCGAGCGTGATCATCGCCTACGGCGTGGACGACGTCGAACGCCTCTTGGAAAGCGGGATCGAGGGCAAGTTGCTGGCCTTGAAGCGGCCCGTCATGATCCATCTTGCCTTGCAGGATCCGCCGTTGCCCGCATGGCGGGAGGTCGTCGTCCAGGCGATCCGTTCGCTCGGCGGCCGTGCCAGTCTACGCGGGCTCTACGAAGCCCTCGAGCACCATCCCAAGGCCAAAGCCAACGGCCGTCACTGGCAGGCGAAGATCCGGCAGACAGTCAGAACCGTTGCGGAGCGGACCGGCTCGGGCCAGTATCGACTGCAGCTTTGAAGCGAACTACGCAAGGAACGAACGGAGCTCGCACATGAACCGATATGGTCGCTGCGCTGCAGCTTGTCTCGTCCCCACGGCGCTTGTGGCGCAGTTCACGCGCGATGCCTTCGCGGACGCCGGCATCGTCGGTCCCGTCTTCAGGCAGCTGCTCATGGAGGGTGACCCGGCACCGAAAAACGCCGAGGTCGACACCTTGCGTGACGGGAAGGGACGTCTTCGGCCGCGGGTCGTCATGGATCAGGCGACGTGCGATGGCGCGTGGGCGGGGATCGCCCAGGAAGAGGCGGTCGGCGATCCGAAACGGATCGATCTCGCAAAGGAACGGGCCGTGAAGCTCGGCTGCCTCAAAGCAAGGCCGTGACGCCTCCCGCGAAGTGGGTTTGAGACCGAAATGAGAACGCTCCCTCTGCTCCTCCTGGCGGCCTCCCTGTCGGTGGTCGGATCCAGAGGAGCATCAGCCCAGCAGAATGCTGCGGTCATCGTCACTTGGATGCTGATGCAGCAGACGATGCCTACGATGATGCTGTCGTTGGAGGACGCTGCCCCGAAGGTGATGCCGTGCTCGGTGACGCCCCTGCCTGACGGACGATGTCCCGACGCCAATATCAGGGATCTGGCTTCCCCCTCCTGCGCCTCCGTGCTCGCTTCCCTGGCGAATACGGACAGGTCTGATTGGGAAAGCAGACGGCGGCACGTCGAGAACGCGAAGCGCCTCGGATGCGCGCCCTATCAGCGCTGACGCGGGAGGCATCGGTCGATCCCGGTGCGCCGAAAGGCCGGAACGCAGTTTCCCCGCAGGTCGGCGACCCTGTCCCGCCGGCTTTCCGATAGGCTCTCGAACAGGAGCCGAGGTCGGCGGCCGGCTCGGGCCACCGAGGATCCGGACGGCGGCTCCGGATCGCTGCATGCGTTGCAGTACGCGCTCGCCGTGTGAAATCGCAACGCGTTACGAACGAAGGTCCAGCATTCTGCCTCCGCGGCCGTTTGCCGACCGCGCCGAGCCTTTAGGGCCATGATGCTCCAAGCCTACACCACACGCCTGAGGCACGACCTCGCCGCCTGGGAGCGTGCGGGATTGATCGAGGCCGACCAGCGCCGGCGCATCGAGGACACCCTGGTCCACGAGGATCCGGGCGGCAGGATCGTCTTCGTCGCCGCCTTGGCCGCTGCGCTCCTGCTCGTCTCGGGCATGATCGCCTTCGTCGCCGCGAACTGGTCCGGCATGCCGCCGATCGCACGCCTCGTGGTCCTCACGGCCGCAGACGCGGCGACGCTCTGGACGGCCTTCGCTCTCGCGAGGCGCGCGGCGGAGGCGAAGGGACGCCGGGCGCTCGCCGACGTCGCCGCCACGCTTTCGGTCGGCGTCTCGGCCGCATCCATCGCCCTGGTCGGCCAGACCTTCCACCTGCCGGGCGATCTCAGAGGGTTCGCGACCACGGTGTCCCTCGTCGCCGGCGCGACGGCCCTGCTCGCCCGATCGGGCGGCTCCGCCGGCGTCGCCATCGCGGCCGTCGCAGTGGCAGGCTGGCCCGACCTCGGCCTGTTCGGCCACGGGGCCGTCGCATCGGGCGGACCCGGCCTGCCGGCCTGGGGCACGCTCGCGGCGATCGCGGGCGGCATGCTGGCCGGCATCGTGCCGACAGGTGCGTTCCTCTTCCTGCTTCTACTCGCCGCCGTCGACGTCCAGGCCGGGGCCTTGACGCTGTCGGCCAAGGCGTTTCCCTTCGACATCGGGTTGACGGCGGCGCTGGCCGCGCTCGTCCTGACGTGCATCCCGATCCTCACCGATCTCGTGCGCATGCCCGCCCGGCTGCGTGACCGGCTGACCATGGTGGACGGGGCCGGCGCAGGCCTCCTGCTCGTGGCTCTGGCCGGCGCGGGCGTCTACGCCATCGTCGGCGGTCGGTCGGCGGGCACCACGACGCTGACGGCCGCGGTGGCCGGCACATGCCTGTTCGCGACGGCCGGCCGGGTCCGACTCCGTGCACGGGAGGTCCCGTACGACCGTATCATCCTGCTCGGCGCCGCCCTCGCGACCGCGGCGATGCCGCTCGTCGGCGGCGGACGCGCCTCGCCCTGGTCGCTGTGGATGGTGGTCGTGCCCACCCTGATGGTGGCGGCGGCAGGACACGTCCAGGGACGCAGGGCCTTGTTCGGCTGGGCGCTCGGCATGGCCGTCCTCGGCCTGTTGGGGATCGTTTGGACCAGCGGAAATCTGATCTTGGCCGCGCTCCACATGCTGGGCGCAGGCGCGTTGGCCCTCGGCGCCGCCCAGATGGCGCGTCGGTTCGGCAACCTTGCGGGGAGGGCGCAGGCATGAACCCGAAGCTGGCCTCGAAACTCCCGTTCGCGGGGTTCCTGCTCCTGCTGGCCATTCAGACCGGCCCCGCCATCCTGACCGGGGTGGCCGCGACCCGCCATCTCGAAGAGGGCACGGCCGTCGAGCTGGCCGTGGTGCCGCGCGACCCGCGCGACCTGTTCAAGGGCGAGTACTCGGTCCTCGCCTACGAGTTGGGTCGGCACGACGGTCCGGTCGGGGCCGAAGCATGGACGGCGGTCCGCGGCTGCGGGCCGGGGCGGGACAATTGCTACGTAGGGCAGGGGACCCCGGTCTACGCCGAACTCGTGGCCGTCGATGGCGATCTGCACGCCATGAAGCGCCTCGCCTTCGCGAAACCAACCCCCGGATCCCGCTACATCCGGGGCGAGACGGTCTCGGGCCAGCTGTGGAGAGGGAATCCGAAATCCGCAGGCGGCAAGCCGTGCCCGGACGGCGAGGTCTGCTTCAAGGGCGCGGTCAGCTTCGGGATCGAGCGCTTCTACGGCCCTCAGGGCGAGCCCGCGAAGGTCGACCGGCTTCCCCGCGACCGGCTCAGGGTCCGCGTGCGCCTGGACGACGAGGGCCGAGCCCAGCTCGACGCGATCCTGCTCGACGGAGCCGTGCAGGCGAGGACGGCGAGACTGTGGTGAGCGTGCAGGGCCGGGAAAGGGCGGAGGCCGAGGTCCGGGACATCCTCAAGGACTTGGCCGCCGGCGGCATGCCGTCCCGCGAGCGCATGATGGAAGTGCTTGAGTCCGCCCTCGCGGCACTCGCCTTCGGGCCGCCCGCCCGCGATCCCGCGCCCGAGATCCTGCGGGCGCTGGCCCTCATGGCCGCCGATCCGCGGATCGTCAGCACCGGCGACCTGGGCCGTGCTTTGGACGGAACACTGAACACCGAGCGGGCCTCCTCGCTCGGCGGCAACCGCATGCGGCGGATGCGCGCCCGCGGCTGGGTCGTACGAGAGCGGTTCGCCCGGTGGGCTGTGATGCCCGAGGGGCTTGCAGGAAAGAGGCAGAGGGCTGCCGAGCCGGTCGCGTTATCACGCCATTCAAAACCTTGAGCCGTCGGCCGCACGGCGGCGAAAGAGCCGCCCACGCGACAACTCTAGCTGCGAATACAATCGATCGTAAATCCTTGTCCAATAGGATCGGCGCCATCGAGCATCCGGAGATGACCGTGACCGCCGTTGCCCGCAAGCAGGCTGCTGCCGCACCGCCCAGGAAGGTGGAAGGCGTATCAGGCCGCAAGCCGATTATGGGAACAGACGTCGACTTCGTCTGCGAGACAGGCCGCGTCACCGAGGTCGCGGACGCGTCCTACGAGCGCCGCTGGCAAGAGTACGACGGTACCGACCACCATTGGGAGGTCCGCGGCAGCGCGGCCGGCCGGGTCGACCGGACCGACGTCTACGTCCACCATTACGTGGAGCGGAGCGAGACGGTCGGCCGCAACAGGATCGAGGTCACGACCGGTCGCGAGGAGAAGCGAAGGATCTTCTATCTCGGCACCGATCGGCCATTCGTGGTCGGCGACGAGGTCGCCCTGGTGCTGGCGGGCTGGGACGGCGTCCTTCTCGTGAACGAGACCCGGGACGTACGCATCCTCACGGGCCGACATGTCTTCCTCTCCCCAGCCGCCGCGGATCCGATCGAGCGGATCGGGAGATCCCTTACAAAGCGCGGCCACGCCTTCCTCCTTCTGCTGCTGTCGGGCGGTGTCGGGTTCGGCCTAGGCTGCGTGATCGGCCTCCCTGCTCTGGGCATCGTCACGGCGGTCCTGTTCCTGGCAACGTGGCTGGTGTCCGTTCCGCAGTGGCGCGGGCGCTGCGAAGCCTTCCAGGCGCATGTCCGCGGCGAGGCCGCCAACGCGTTTAAGCAACTGCAACTCGTGCGCGGGGGGATGTCGGAGGCGAAGGCGCAGGAGGCGGCCTTCGGCCATCACGGTGGCCTTACGCCACCGAGCGGCGGGAAGCCGTTCTGGATGGCGGTCTGCGAGCGGCTGGGCGCGACGGCGATTCCCCCGCGTGGTTCCGCGGAGGCGAACGCTCTGAAGATCGCCGATCTCGAAGCAGGCCTGCGCAGGTCGCGCTCGGGCGAGAAGCGCCAGCGTACGGAGCACGACGTGCGGGTCTCGAAGTCGTTCCAGATCGCGTCCGACGAGTTGATGGCCGCCGGGGGGCCCGCCGAGGCATCGCAGAAGGATCGGCAGGCGATCCTCGAACGGCACCGCGAGCGGGTCAGCGCCTTCGAGCATCTGCGGCCGCCGCCGCGGCGCCACATGAGGAGCAAGGGGTCCGATCCCGAGAAGTGGGAGCTGCAGTGGGGGCCGCCGAGGTGGCCTGAAGGGCACTACCACATCGACTGGTAGGTCGGTCTAGGCCGCCGACCCTCCTGATCGATCCAGCGGCCGAAGCTCAGCTGGATCGCCACGACGTCGGCGACGCGGGTGAGGCCACGAAACCAGTCACGCAACTTCGCCTCCGTGCTGGACGAAGTGTCCGTCCTCGAACTTTTCGACGAAGCGCCCCCAGGACGTGCCGTCGGCGTAATGGTAGACCTGCACCCGCTTGCCCTCCGCTGCCGCGAACGGGCCGTGCGAGATCTGCATCTCGATCACGCCGCAGACGACGTAGACGTGGCCGCGCTTGGGATGGAAGACGTGCCGCGCCTCGGCCGACGGAGGGACCTGGGCTGCCCGAAGTGCTGCGAGCTCCAAATCGACGTCGACCGCATCTCCCCGGCTGCGCAGGACCGCCTCGGCGGCGGCGGCGGCGTGGCGGGCGACGCGGTCGTCCATCACGGGGAGGGTGCCTCGCGGTCGGTCGTCATCGGCCTCGCCTTCCTTTCCGGTCGCGGAACTCCCAGTCCCGTTTCCTCGAAGTGCACCCAGGCTCCCGGTGGCTCTGACCGGGCCAGCGCGGCTCGTCGCCGCCGTCGGGCAGGCGGGCGGCCGCGCTCCGGATGGCCGCGGCCGCGGCCGACGATCCGAAACCGGAATCCGAGACGACGATGCCGGTGCGCCGGGTTATGAGCGTGTCCTTGCCGGAAGTTCCGCGACGAGCCGCTGGTGGCTGGAACGCCGTGAACGCGGAGCGAGATCGTCGTCGGAGCCAACGGCTGCGGCCTCAAACAGGTCCTTGGCGGGTTCCTTCGGAGCCTCCTTCCACAGCGAGCGTGCGCAGACGTTGAGGCATCCGCCGTAGAGGGGGCAGTCTCCGCAGTCGAAGCACGGCATCTGGGCGTTCACGGTCTCGGGCCCTGCGGCGGCGCGAGCGACCTTGCGACGAACGCCTCGTCCACGAGACGTACGATGTCGTCGATGCTCCGCTTGCCGTAGCCGCCTTCGACGGTCCGAAACTCGTCTTCCCACGCGGGACGCGGCCGCTCCCCCAGGGCAAAGGCTTCGGGATCCTCGTCCGGTGTCGGGACATGCGTCGAGACGAGGATCGATCCGAGCGAGACGTTGATGTCGAGATCGTAGACGGCCGTCCCTTCGATGCCGGGTTCGTGGAAGGCCAGGACGGTCATCGAGCCTTGGACGGAACCGTCCCCATGTACGGGTTCCTGCAGCTCCAAGGCGGCGTCGATGCCGACCTCGAGGAGTTCGTCGACGAGTTGCCTGAGAGGCGCGACCGCGCGTTCCGCGGATTCGAGGCGGTTCGCCAGGGAGGCGCGTGCCGTGGCGGCGAAAGCGGCGAGACGGTTCATTTCGACCTCCTCCGCAAGCCAGGAATCGAAGCACGCAACGCGCAACGTCGTTGCTTCGAAGAAGTGGACCGTCGGCGAAGCGAAATCCATCAGCGCGGGCGTTCCCCCTCCATCAGGCCGAACAGGCACAACGCCGCCGCGACCAGGCCGACGGTACCGGTCGCGAGCACCAAACGCCATGCGGCCGCGAGCCCGGTGTCAGGCGGATGCGGCAAGGAGACGATCGCTCGGACCCGGTTGTCGTTCACGGGGGAAAGCAGGGCATGCCCGCGGAAGCGTTCGGGTACCGCCCGGATGCGATAGCCGCGCGTGCTGGGTGTCGTGGTCCGCCCGACGCACATCGATGCCCCTCCCGGGGAAAGCTCACGCTCCTCGTAGGAGGTAAGCCGGCGTGTGGTTGGGGCGCAAGGGAGCGTGCGGCTACGATTGCCGGGCGGTGCCAGAATCGGAATCGATAGGGCTTGGGGCCGGTATGCGGCGTATCGTGTCGATGGGTTCGAATCCATGCGCGAAGGTAGGGGCGGCCGCGAGGACGCTTGGAAGAGGAGCATGATCGGGCGACGGAGCGATCAAGCGTTCCTTCGATCATTGGCTATGGGTTGTGGATTTGCTCCATAGTCCTATCGACCGCGTTAGGCCGAACATAACCCTCGTGGAAGGGCAGGGCTTGCCTACGCGCGCCTACGCTGGGAAGAATCGGCGGATGGGGGAACTATCGATGACGGGATGTCCTGCAGGTGCCGACGGCACCGTCCCTTGGGACCGCGCTCCGCTTCGGATTTTCGGGATCGCGACATGGAGCACCGGCTTTTCATGGCCGGCATGCCGGATCGAGTGCGCGATCCCGACCTTCGAGGCGCTCGTTCCGAGAGCGCATGCGCACCGGATATCGATACCGAGCGTCGTGGAGGAGGAGCGGATCCGCACATGGCGCCCCTTCCTGGACGAGCGCGAGCGCCAACACTGGCAGCGTCGTATCGGCGACGCGGCGGACCTCATGTCCGAGGGACCGGCGGTCGATGCTGGTCGCGGATCAGGATCGCCGCCGCTTGCGAACAACGGAACGACGCGAAGGAGTCGAGGATGATGACATCGATCATGGCTGCCGTCGCGATCTGGATGGTGCTCGCGCCGGTGCGGGCTTCGGAGCCGGGCGCGCAGGCCGTCGCCGAAGCTTGGCTCTGGGACGGGTCGCGCATCGTGTGCGGCGAAGTCCCTGGGGGGAAACCGGCGTGCCGACACATCCGGCGGCATTGAGCCCGCATGCACGAGGCGCCAACGAAGAGTCTGAAATGCGGGCGACGAGGAACCGAGGATGACGGGGCCGAGCGCTATCGGACGGAAGGCGCTGGAGCATATCCGGAACTGAGTCCGTATTTCCGGTCTCGCGTCGAAGGGACTGCGCCGGCGCCGGGGTGGTGACTGGTGGAAGAGTCGAGGAGCGTACCATGAGCCCCACGGAACAGGTCGGCCATAACGGCGGTCCGCGCCTGCCGCTGGGGCGCAAGATCTCGGCTGCTCAGGAGCGTGCGCTGCGGATGATCCGAGATCACGGGGATGCATTCCGAGGCCTCACTGGCCGTTCGCGCATCGGGGGGGCGAACAACACGCGATGGTGGCTGCAAAAAGAAGGTCTGGCCGTGATCGACTTCTCGCACGATGTCGCGGACACGCTCACGGAGCGTGGCGCGCGGGTGCTTGCCGCCTGTAGGATGGTCGATTGATCTTGGCTGCGAAGCGAAGGAGCGAACCGATGGACAAAAGCGAAGCTTACCTCGACGGATGGCTCGCGCATGCTCAGGATGTCGGCAGCGACGACAACCCGCACGAGGAGCGCCGCCAGCCGCGATCGCACGCGCAGTGGACATCAGGGTGGTGCGCCCGTTTCAGCGCGGTGAAGCACGGACTCGACCTCACATACGATGACGCTGCATTGGCCGAATAGGTGGACTGATCAGGTCGAGCCCATGAAGAGACGTTCCGGCCCGAAATGTCCCGATTGCGGATCGGCCAAGATGACTGTAGGCGGGATCGTGACCTTCCATTGGCGGAACGGGCACCTTGTCCCTCAAAGAGGCTCGGCCGAAGTCGCGGACGGCGCACCGTTCACCTGCAAAGACTGCGGCGTGGTTTGGTCCGGCAACCACGAGCCGCCTTTCGATCTGGAACGAGAGCCCCCGCCGTTCGAGGCGGCCTAAGGCCGATTACCGAGGGAGGTAGATACCTTGACGAGCGACGACAGGTGGCGCGATCCTGTGACGGGCCAGTATGCCTTTCAGGAGAACTGGGACCGCATGTGCCGCTGCGGGCACACGCTCGGCGCCCATACGGCGGGCGGCTTCCGGTGCCTGAACAACAACGAGACGATCGGCCCGGAATGCGATGGCACGCCCTGTGACTGCCAGAAGTTCCGGCCGAAGCGAGTTCGCAACCCAACCAAGGCTTCCGAGTAGAGGGCTCCAACGAGACATGAGGAAAGAACAGCCATTTATCCCCGGGTTCGAGAGCGAGGAGCAAGCTCGTGAGGCTGGACGGAAATTCTACGAGAAGATGAATGGGGATTTGGGGGTCGAAGGAGTCGATTTCCACCTGTCGCGGAACGAACACCAACGCTGGCACTTCGAGGAGGGGCCTTGCCCTGAGCTGGCCGCCCAAGCCGGCGGCCCGAGGCCGACTTGATGGTGTCGCGCCGTTTGCGAATGCCGGGAGCTGGCCCGGAAGAGCGCAGTCCCAACAAGGCCGCGTTGTCGCGGCGGGATTTCGCGCGACGTCCCAAGTGCTCTGATGAAAGACCATCGCCCGATGGGTGATCGCGGCCTTCGCGCCAGCCTTGCGCCCACAGATCTGGCCTTGCTCCAAGCCCTCGACGAAAACGCCGGCTCCTCTCTGGTTGCGGTCTGCGAGGTTGCCGGCGTGCCTTCGGATCGCACAGGCGTCGCCGTCGCTCACCAGCGGATGCTCTATCTCGAGATGCATGGACTGATCCGTCGGGCGCAAGGTTCAAAGCGCATCATCTGGCTACGAACGTCCGAAGGTACGAAGCAGGCTCGACGGCGGATAGCGGCAGAATCCGTTCCAGAATCCGAGGGAAGGGTAGAGGGTACCCTCTGATCCCTGACGACGTTCCACCTTTCACGGTGAAGGGGGCTCGTTCACCCCTCTGCACCCGCGGGAGTCGCGTACGGCCGCTACCAAGCCGCACGTGAGGCTGCGGGCATCAGACCGATTTCCGGCCAACCAACGCAGAAGGTTCCAGCATGCCTCCGGCATTGCCACCGATGTTCCCTCCCGCTCTCGCAGTGCTTCTAGCTGCCGCCGGCGCATTGCTGTTCCTCGGCCTCTTGGCGATCTCTTGAGACCGCACGGCTTCGAAAGCCTCGCTTTGTCCTCACCGGATTAAGGCGATCGCGACAATCGGCGTGATGTAATCGGGCGCTTGGGCCCATGGGGTGGACCGAGCACGGCCGTCGACGATCAGGATAGGACGCATGCTTCGCCTTTCGCGCACGACAATTCCTCTCGCACTCGTGCTCGCCGCATGCGCCTCCGGTGCTAGCGCCAAGGAGCAGGGGCCGGCCGCCGGGGCCGTGGACGCATGGTTCCGGAGCGCGAAAAAGCCGCTCTGCGTCTCGCGGGACGGCAACGACGTCCCCTGCACCCCTCGAAACGGCCCGCGCTACACGATCGGCTACGCGCCCGGCGGCGGCTCCGCCATCGCCTTCGTCCGCTTCCAGGCCGATCCGACCGGGAACGCAGAGAATTTGGAAACTGCGACGTTCCGCAACGAGGGCGGACGCTGGACCTACGTGCGCAAGGTCCAGAACGTCTTCGGCCAAGGCCCCGACAAGATCGCGTTCGAGGGCGGCAAAGCCGTCTTTACGATGCAGGTCCTGCGCGAAGGCGACGGCCGATGCTGTCCGACTGGAACCAAGCGGTATTCCGTTCAGGTGCCGTAAAATCTGGGCCGGCACGCGGTGCCCGACCGATCGAGTTCGCAGGCTACGAGCCATGTGCCCGGCAGGGCGGAAACGCGCGGACCGTCCTGGACCTGACGGAGACGGTCAGCGCGTAGCTTCCGAAACCAGAACCGCTCGCCCGACTATCGCCGGGCGGGTTCGGACGTCTCGTCGATCCGGCGTTCGAGGGCTTTCACGAAGGCCAGGAGCCATCTGGAGAATTTATCGTTCCAGATGTCATTATGATCCTCGATGATCTCGCTCGTGGTCTCGGCCACCATGAACGGGTTGTTCGGCTGGTATCTATCGACGTCGTTCTTGCGTTGCAGGCATAGGCCTTCCGCCTTGAACGTGTTTGTGGTCTGCGAAGGCTCCTGCGGTCGACAGTCGCTTTCGTCGCCGTTCGTCGTCCTTAGGACATGCGTGGCGAAGTTGCAGTAGTTGCCTACGGTCGTTCTCTGTCGCTCGCTGAAGTCGAATGCCAGCAGTGAACCGGCAGGGAACGCGAAGCGTGTCGCATAATCTCCCGAACTGGAAATAGACAACAGGACAGGGGTCTGCTCCGCAGCGAATTTCTCCTCGTCCCAATCCTCGATTTTCCCCCGTGTGCATTCGGCCGTGGAGAACCCCGGTCCCTTTCTACCCCGCCGGAAGCCATCGATGAACGAGAAGTGGGCCGCCTCGAATGCGGGATTCAGCAGAATGACTGCGTCTGCGGCGGCTTTTATCGGTTTGTAGGTGCCGCGGGCATAGCCGGGGTGAGATCTGTTCGCCTCATATATGATCGACTGGCTTGTTGCGGAAAATAGGATTCTGGCACCGAAGCTATGGCCAAGTGCCAGGAACTGATCCCCTCTTCCTCTCGATGAATTGGAGAACGCGGCGACGCTGCCGACGATTCCGGTCACGACTCCCGAGCGCGCTATATCGTCCGCAACGGCCTTCTTGTCCCAGAAGGAGATGTTTTTGAAAATCCAGGGGAGCCATCTGACGTCGGCCTGCCAGCTGACATAGATGCCGAGGACATTCTTTTTCCCAAGGTTCTCCACTGTGAGACTATCTATGAGTTTCCTGAAGTTAAGGTAGTCCGAGTCGCATGGATCAGATCCGTGCTTCCATCCATGGACGTACAGCAGGGTCAGTTTCGGCAACCCGACGGATTCCTTCCGACATACCCGCCGACTGCCGTAGATGCTGGGGTCCTCGTCGCACGCCAGATCGTACAAGGCTTCGGTCAACTCGCAGCGGTCTACGAACTCGCCGTTGTCGGTGAGCCGTATCACCCTGATGACGCCTTCCGGGCGGGTGATGCTCGGATCGCTTGGGTCTCGGCGGCCCCCTTCGGGTTGACACTTGTACTGCGCTCGATCGGGATATGTCGCGTCGATCGTTCGGGTCGCGAACTTATAGGCGATGATGCAGACGAATATGACGCCTACGACGGACAGGTAGCTTGCCACCTTGCTTCGCTGGTTGCCAACCATGACGAGTCCTATCCCTGGATCGCCTATACTTGCTACGTCATGCAGCTCTCCTTTTTCAAGGCACCATGGAGCCTCTGACCCGAGTTCGAGTTGCACTCCTCCCGAGCCTGCTTCGCTTGGCTTGTGGGGCAGGCCCTAAGGCGTAGGGGCGCCTTCAGGGCGATGTGGAACGAAGAGCCTCAATTCCATTCGAGCAAGCCTACGCCCGAGCCGACCGGCAGCGCGGATCACCCTTAGGCTCCATTGCTTCGTTCTTGGGTGTTAATCCGAAAGGCTGCCCAGCGATCGTGAAGTTGGAACGAAGTGCCGCGTGGCCGCGGCAGCCCTGCCGGCCTTACAGCCTCGGCGACCCTGATGCCGTTGCCAGCGGTCCTGGGACCACCTGAGAGCCGAGGCCCTCCACATGGACGATCCTGTCGCGGATGCGCTGCCACCACGGGTCGGGGTGCGGCTTGGTACGGCCGGATAATTCGGGGTGCGCCTCGAATGCCGCCATGAGCCTGAAGCTCGAGGCGATCAGGTCCACCGCCTGGGCCGGGTCGCCGTCCCGCCGCATTCGCGTTCCGCTCGCGACGTCGTGCCAAGCGCGCACGAGGTCGCTTGGAAGTTCCTGGACCCGAATCCTGAACCTTTCGGCGAAGAATTGCCCCACGCCCCGGGCGAGAAAGACCTCGTCGCGGTCCGTCTGGTAGGCTACGTCCAAGTCGACGACCCTGCCGCGGCACGTCGCCAGCCCACGCTCTCCGCTCCGAAGAGCGGCGATCTCTTCGGCCGCGCATAGACGCTCGGCTGCGACGAAATTCTCCTCATGCAGGATCTCGTCGGAGGCCTTGACCAGTTCGATCCGGGCCCCGTCCCCGCTGACCGACCACCTCGGGAAAGGCGCCACCGTGAGTAGTTCGCCTGCGCATACGGCGAAGTCGGCGGCGGCGCGTTCCTCGATCGCCGCGATCCTGGCGGCGTCGAGGTTCAGATTCCAGGCCGCGGCGAGAGCGGGGTCTCCGATCCTGCCCTTCGCGGCCTGGGCGGTCGAGGGGAGCTGCGGCTCGGACTTCGCGGGCTTGGGCAGCTCCCGTCCCAGGATCTCCGTGCACCAGGGCCCGGCGAAGTTGCCCGCGGGCGTCCTGAAGGTCGACCCGTAGTCGTGCAACTCCTCGTGGCGGCCGAACGGGCGACCGTCCAACCCGAACCGGACGATCTCCTTGCCGCGGGCCAACAGGAAGCGGCCGACGACCGGCAGCGCCTCGAACTCGCGGATCGGGCAAGGAACGATGACGCGGATGCGCTCGCGGCATCCGTCCTTCCGGGACTCGGCCAGGACGGTGGCCATGACCTCGAGGCAGACGGGACTGGGGCGGTGATCGTCGGGCGCGCGCATGGGGTGAAGATAGCTGCGATGTCCGCAAGCCGCCCGCCTCGCCGTTTGCGAACCGTCAACCGATCTTGAAGGAACAACTTCCTCCGATCGCGAAGGAGTGACAGGATGGCTGCATGGCATTCGACATCGACGCATTCGAGGCATCCGACCCGAGCAGGGAACGGGCAGTCTCCATCGCGCTGCGCAAGCTGCTGCGCCGCGGCTACGGCGTGGCCGCCGCGGAAGACGCCTCGACCGGCATCCACCCCTTCCGGTGGGGCTACGGCTCGGAAGGCGAGCGCGGCACGCGCGTCTGGAACGTCGCGGTGCGCAGCGCGCCGGACGACCCGGCCTTCTCGGGGATCCTCGCGATCCGCGAGACCACGATGACCTACCGCACCGTGGATCCGCGCGACGTGCGCGAGACGCACGAGGTGCGCTGGTATGAATATCTCCCGGAATCGGCCGAGGTCGCGGCCACGCTCAAGCGACATGACGGGTACTGAGGCGGTCCGCATGCGTCGACTCGCCCCCCTTCGGGACCGAGACGTGCCGGCAACTGCCGCCGAGAAATGCCCGGTGCGTTTCGTCGATCGCGTTGTGCTTCCACGCTGCGAGCGCGGCATCGACTGGGGTGAGCGCCGGCGTCTCATCGCCAGGAAGGGCGAGTCAATCCTCCTGTTCGTCGTTCCCGGCACCTGGACGCCCGTGTGCGGCGTTCGGGGGTTCGGCCGGAAGTACGTCCCGACCTCGCTCGTTCTCTGGCGGGACCGTCACGAGCGCTTCGCCGGACACGCGACGGATACGCTCGCCCGCGGCAGGATATCCCGGAGCGTGCTCGCAGCCCACGCCGACCGGATCGACGCGGTTTTCGGCGTGCCCGGTCTTGCGGCCTCGCTGGATCTCTCGAAGACCGCGCTGATCGAGACTGCGTCGCCTGAGCGCGAGATCGCGCGAGGAAGATGAGCAAACCGAAACCGCCAGCCTGAGGCCCGAGGCGGCGCTCGCCAGGTCATCGCCGAGATCCCTGAGGAGTGGAGAGCGGCTGGCACTCGTCGGCGACGATACGGCGGGCTTCAGGAAGCAGGAGCGCCCGCCGGCGCGGCGCCGGGTGCCAACACGCCGTCGACGTCGAGGACCGGCATGCCCCGCACGTCGACGACGCCGTCGTAGATCATCGAGCGGCCTGACGGTTCCGGAAACTCCGGATCCGGTCGCAGCAGCTCGACGCGGATCCGGCTGTCGTCCACGACGATGCACCGCCACGACGCCACCTCCTCGGAAGGCACGCTGTCGGCGGCGCCGAACTCGCAATAGTGCTGCAGCATCACGGCCAGGCCGATGGCGGGGTCCGAGGCGAGGTAGACGCCGTCCTCGCACTCCCAGTTTCTGCCGCCGTCGAAGCCCCCGAGGCCGTGCCTCAGGATCGACGGCAGCCGGTCAGCCCTGGTCACGTGGTAGAAAGGCACGGATCAACCGTTGGTGATGTTGACGTACTTCCGATGGATCCATCCGGCCTTGCAGGGACCGGTGTAGGCCTGCCGCGTGGGCCAGGGCGTCCCGGTGTTGCAGTCCATCGAGCGTGGCCCGTAGAGAACGCCGAGCCAGGGGCCCTGCTCGTCGCAGATGACGACCTCGTTCCCGTTGTAGAGGCGGTCGAGCTCGCTGTACGGGCGACCGCCCGGGCCGCTCCGAACGGAGAGGAAGCCGTCGCCTTTCGGGTCCAGACCGACCACGTGACCCGCGCCCACGCAGGCGTCGAACTTGGTGCTGCCGCCGATGACGATCGGCACGTCGATCTTCCCGCCTGCCGCCCATGAGACGGCGGCGCCGTCCGACAGGGACGGGACATCGGCCCTGGGTCTCGTGCCGGCCCGCCACGCGCAGACCTTCGCGGACGCGTTGGACCAGCAAGCGCCGTCGCGCTTCATCGCGCCCAGAGGATCGTGGGCGTGGCTCTCGGCCTCGCGGCCGTTCCAGTTCGCCGTGGCTGTCCCGGTGGCCTCATCGACGTCGACGGTGGCGAAGTGGGTGCCTCCACGCCCGTTGCCGGCCTGGAAGCTGCCACCGGGCTGGAGAAGGATCGGACAGGGCCCATCCAGATAGGTCCGACCCTTCACGGAGATCAGGCACTCGCCTTTGACGGTCTGGTCGGCGGCCGCTTGACCGTATCCCAGACAGACCGAGCCCGCGACCGCGAGCCACGTCAGTATCCGCATCCGACACCCCCCTGAAAGCTTGGGTGCACCATGCCATCGACGCTGCCCGATATCGAGCCGGAAATGTCGGCGCGGCGCGGCGGCCGGTACAGAAGATGCCCTCATGGTGAAAAGCCCGATGGCTAGACTTGTACGGTTCGAAGGAGCGGGATGCACACGCGAGCCGGCTATCGTGGCCCGCCGCATGGCATGAAGCCGGACGTTGCGCTACGATCCGGCAGGAGATCTCGATGAACGTTCACGCGCGCGCCTTCCGCAACGCCGCCACCTTCTCCGGCCTGATGGCTGCCGGCGCCCTCGCGGGCAGCTACACGAGGGCCGACGGCGCCTTCGCGGTGCTCGGCGGTGCCGTGGCGTGCCAGACCGCGGTGATGCTGGCCGCCTGGATCTCGGGCGCCGACGCCCGGACCTGGACGCGCGGCCGGATCCTGACCGCCTGCCTTCCGTCCTACGCGGCGGCCGCGACAGGCCTCGCCCTCGCGTTCGGGCGCGGCATCACGGGGCTTCACGCGACCGACCTCTGCTTCCTCGCCGCAGTCCTCGTCCTCCAGGGTCGCATGTTCGCCGCCCACATCTCCGGCGCCGACGGCAGCCGCGATGCGGAGCCGATCCGGGCGCGCGTTCTCGTTCCTTCTCGGGCGCGGGATGCGGTCGCAAGGGTTCGTCAACCGTAGAGGAAGGAACGACTGGAGGCCGGCGCGGCACGGGTGCATCGTCGGGTCCCGACGACGACGCCTGACCGGAGCTCCATGTCCCCCGACGCCCCCGTTCATTCCTTCGCGCAGCGCTGGCGCGACCGTCGCGAGTACCGACGCCCGTCCGACGAGCGCATCGTCCCCGCCGAATTCGGCGTCGAGATCCTGCGCGATCGCGATGCCAAGGCTTTCGTGACGCAGCACCACTACTCGGGGTCCTACCCCGCCGCGCGCTTGGCCGTAGGACTGATGCGGCGCATCGGCGTCGGGCAGTCCCGCCTCGTCGGCGCCTGCGTCTTCGGCGTTCCCATGAACGAGCGGTCGGTACCCCGCTACATCGGCGTCGAGCCCAATCGGGGCGTCGAGCTGAGCCGCCTCGTCCTCCTGGACGAGGTGCTGTCGGACGGCGAGAGCTGGTTCGTCGCCAGGGCGATGTCGATGCTTCGGGCCGAGAAGCCCGACGTCGTCGGCGTCGTCAGCTACGCCGACCCGACCGAGCGCTGGGATGCGGACGGGAACCGATGCAAGCCGGGGCATATCGGCGTCATCTATCAGGCCCTGAACTTCGGCTACTTCGGCCGGGGCTGCTCCCGCACGCTGGTCCTCTCGCGGGACGGCCGGGTCGTCTCGCAGCGCGCCCTCTCGAAGATCCGCAACGAGGAGCGCGGCTCCGACCACGCTGCCCGGCAACTCGTCGAAATGGGCGCGCCCGAGCGCGACGTCGGCGAGGAGCCGCGGGCCTGGGTCGACCGCGCGCTCCGCTCCGACGCCTTCGTGAGGCTCAAGCATCCGGGCAACCACGTCTACCTGCTCGGACTCGATCGCAAGACCCGCCGGCACGTCGGCACGATCACGACGACGGGCCGCGAAGGCTATCCCAAGGAGTGGAAGCAGGCCGCCTGACGAATGACGCCGGCGCGCCTTCCGATGCGGAACGGGGAAGGGCGAAGGTTGGGCGCGGCGACCAGCCGCCCGAACGGTGATCCCAAGGTGTGCCCCGGTAGGAAACGGCTTCCGCTCGAAGGGGAAAGGCCACTGCGGGCTGGGCGTAGCCCTTCCCGCGGAAACGGCACCCCGCGGTGCGTAGGCGTGCGACAGGTCGGCGCTTTGGCACGCGCGGGGGCGTCACAATGCGGGGATCGTGCCCCGCCCGCCTTGGGATCGCCAGTCGGGCCGCCGGCCGGGACCGCAATCCGGATACCCGTGAGGATGGTACGACGACGGAGGACACACTCGACGATCTCGCGACATCAAGCTCGAGGCGTCGGCGGCCTGGATCCCTGCCGAGCTCCTGCGGGGCGAGCCGGCAGCGACGGGTCTGCCCCAAGCGACACAACCCTGGGTCGCCGGGGGCAAGCATTCCACGTTCCGCTCGGAGCCTCCGGGGACCCCGTCTCGGCGACCGGTAGCGTCCCTCGGACGACTTCCCGCGCGCCTGCCTGGAGATCCGGACGGCAGCGGAGCCCGATCGTGAGCAGGGACGCCGCGGAGGCGGCTTGGCGCACGCCTACGGGAGCGTCGACATCCTGGCGGCCATCCCCGTCGCCTAGTGGCCCCTCGCGCGGGGTCCCCGCAAGGTAGGACCCGACGGTCCGGCAACCGAGCTGCCGCGGGGTCAGACGTCCGAATGGGCGTCGAGTACGAGTTTCGAATGCCCGCTCGCGGGCGAGAGCGTATACTCGCACGAACCAGGCTTGAACTTCGGTCCCGGACCCGTGAGGGTCATGCGGCCGTTCACGAAGGTGACGGGCTTCGGGTAGCGGCCCTTCACGGCGTATTCCGCGGGCGGGCATCCGACCTTGAAGGCGTAGGCCGTTCCCTCGACCGTGCCGTCCTTGCTGAACACGCCGCGGAAGAGGACGTCGCCGGGTTTGACCACCTTCGAGATGGACGCCTTCGGCTTGTCGTAGCGAATCTCGCCGAACTCTTCGTCGACGAGCATGTCGCTGCCGTTGTGATACCAGAGATAGCCGTCGAACTTCTTGCCGTTGTTGCCGATCCGATCCGGGGAGGCTTTCGCAGGCACCGCGGCCGGAGCGGCGGAAGCGGGCTTGGGCGCCAGATCGTTCACCACGGTCGGGCGGCCGGAGGCGCAGCGCTTGTCCGTCACCTCCAACTTGCCCGGATCCTCGATCCTGCCCTTGTCGTCCTTGTAGCCGGGATCGAGGTGGAAGTAGTTCCGGTCCCCGAGGTCTCCCTCCCAGGCGCCCTGCGCGAGGATCGACTTCGTCGCCCGGTTGAACACGTCCAGCTTGCCGCTGGCCGTGTTCCTCGCCTCGCACAGGACGGCGACCTTCCACTCGGCGCGGCCGTTGAAGCTGGAGACGGCCCCGTCGTAGGTGAAGGTCAGCAGCGTCCGGTAATCGATGCCGCCGCGGCTTTCCGTGGCTTCGGCGGTCCATTTGTCCTGGATCGGGGCCGCCACCGTGGGGGCGGCCTGGATCGCGGTGGCGAGAATGGCGAGGAGGCGGAGCTTCATGCCGCCATCATGGACCAGGTCGCGTGAAGAGCCGGTTGCGACGCATCTCGCAAATGTAGGGATCCGACCGCGTGGCTGCGTGGCTGGATGCGGCCGTCCGGGATAGCCGGCGCCGCCGCCCGGACGCGGGAAGGAGCGCACCTGCGCCGACGCGTTTTTCGGACGGCGGCGCTAGGCTCGTTCCATGCCGAGCGCCCTCCGCACCATCGCATCCGACTTCGAGATCTCGGTCGACGTCCGCGATGCCGCGGGCAGAGGGCGGCGGCTGAAGACGACGGTCGTCTGCGAAGTGCCGGTGGTCGCGGACATGCCCGTCGTGGCCACGGCGACGAAGCCGAACGGCTGGTCGTGCACCTGGATGGCTCGCTCCGGGACCGTCATGCGCCCCCTCTCGGAGGTCGTTCGCGACCGAGCGGGCCTCGAGCGGCGGGTGGCGCCGACAGCGCAGGACGCGGAACTGCGACGGCAGACGCTGCACCTCACGGCGATCGACCTCGACTGCCGGCGATCCGACCGGCACGCGCTGACCGGCGAGATCGTCTACGACGCGTCGAACGGAGAGGCGGCCCCCTGGGAGGACGAGGCCGCGTGGCGGGGCTGCGATCTCTCCGCCGCGAGGATGCAGGTGGAGGAGCTCCGCCGCGACGTCTCGCGCCTCCTCGCCGTGCAGGACGGAATCCTCCACCTCGCGAGCGATCTGCCGTCGTGGTGGGTCGATCCGGACCGTGCCGTCGTGCAGCTCGCGGTGCCTCACGGCGTGGTCCGCAAGCGGCAGGACTACCGTCACGCCGGCGGCCACCACCTCGTCTGGACGTATTCCGCCGATCGGCTCGACGACGCGCTGGCCTACCAGCGCAGGCGACGACCGGACGTCGGGATCGACGTGCGGGGCTCCCTCGACTTCCTCGATCCCGCCCACGCTCCGGGGACGAACCTGCCCGATCTCGCCGGCGTGGTCTGCACGTGGCTCGTCGAGACGGTGAGGTACCCGATCGCCGAGCTACCCGCGGACCTGGTCCGACGGTGGCACGACGTGGCGGCCGCGGCGAACGCCGGTTGCAACGACGGGCCGCGACGTGCGGCCGAGATCCTGGTGGGGGCGGCGGCCCTCGCGGAGGACCTGCAGGCCTATCCGGACGCCTTTACGGGCCGCGGATCCAGCCTGCGGTCCAACCCCTTCTGGAACGGCGTCCTCGAGCGGCTGGAGGTGGAGGGCATCCGGACGCTTCCGCCGGCGCGACGCGCGGCGCACGCGGTCGGCGGCTGAAGATATCGAGCGGAATCCGTGCACTCCTTCGGCAGAGACGGCCGGCCGCGGGAACGGGATGGAAAGACGGAATTTCGGGACGCCCAGCCTCTTCCCCGAGGGCGGGCGCTACGTTCCTGTGTCGGGGCGGCTGGCAGTGCCGGACACCGAGGACGGAATGAGGCGGTCATCACATCTCCCCGCTTGGCTTGATCGCCGGGGGTTCTCCGCAGCGACCAAGGCACGGATCGCGGCGGCACTCGCCCTATCGTCCCGCCAGACGTCACCGATGCCGGACGAGGCCGTCGCCGACAACGTGCTCGCCTTTCCTTCGCCGAATCGCGCTGCCGACGCGGGGGCGACGGACCTGGACGCTGGAACGAGCCGGAACTCGGGAACCGGGAGCCGGCGTACAGGCTGATCAGGCGGGCATCTTCAACCGCGGGCTGCGTGCCGGAAGTCGCGGGCGGACATGGCGTAGCGACGGCGGAAGGCGCGGCCGAAGACGCCCGCGTCCCTGAAGCCGCTGGCGAAGGCTATGGACGCTATCGTCTCTCCGTCCCAAGCCCTCGAGAGAAGACGCCGACTGACGAGGTCCAGACGCGCGTCGCGGATCGCGGCGGCGACGCCGCCATCCTGGGCGAAGGCGAGATAGAGCCGGGTTCGGGAAATGCGCAGGTCGGCCCCGACGGCTGCGGGGTCGAGCGAGGGATCGTGAAGGCGGCGCTGGATGTAGGCGAGGACCAGCGATCGGACCGCCGTCGAAGGAAGGTCCTGCCGAGGCCGCCCCCCTTCCAGATTGACGATGCCGCGCACGAGGTGCATCGCCCCCTCGAAGGCGTGGGCCGCTTCCGCATCGGACATGCGCTCGACCGATCCCGCGAAGGACCGAAGATAGTCCGTCAGCAGGACGGAGAGGCCGCTTCCCTGGAACGTTCTTCCGCTCACGTCCTCGGGGATGCCGACGTGGGCCGAGAACAACGACCGGGATACGCTGAGGCGCATTTCCTCGTAGGCCTCGGGTGCGCCGGAGACGAACGGGCGGTCGTTCGTGACGATGCCGATGCCGCCACTCGACAAGACCCCGCCGCGGCTGCCCTGCTCGTGATGTGCGCGGCCGCCGAGAAGGAGGCTCAGCGAAACGTCGTCGTTGCCGTCGCGGCGGATGCTCTCGATCCTCCTCTCGACGACGAGAGGACTGCTGCAGGTGTGGAACAGGGTTCCGTGGGAGGTGAGTACCGCCAGCCGTTGCGCCGCGAAGGGCCGGGCGTCCTGGACGGGTGTCGCGGCGACGCGCGAGAGGGCCGTGCTGCGCCAGTAGTCGAAGGTACGGCCGGCTTCGATGCCGGCCGTCGATTGTCTGCTCACGAAGATCACGGCGTACCGGTCCGGGAATCACGGGGAGGGCCGCCCCTCCCCGAAGCCCGATACTGGCACGCTGGTCTCTTTCGGGCACGATGAAATTCGGGACACCCGAACGTCCCGATCCAGCGAGGCCGGATCGCCCTCGGCTCAGGCGGCTCGGCGGCGTCCGCGGGTCTTGGGTTCCTCGACGGCAGCCTTCTTCGGCTGCTCGACGGCGAGCTTCTTCGGCTGCTCGGCCGCGGCCGACGCGGAGACGCGACCCAGGCCGATCGCCCTGGCGAGCTCGGACCGCTGCGCCGCGTAGCTGGGAGCGACCATCGGGTAGTCGTTCGGCAGGCCGTAGCGGGCGCGGTACGAGCGTGGATCGAGGCCGCGACCGGTAAGGTGGCGCTTGAGCGTCTTGTAGGACTTGCCGTCGATGAAGGAGATCAGCCCATCGTGCGTGATGGACTTGCGGATCTGCGCGGCTGTCGGCTTCTCGACCTCGTCTTCGGCCGCAGCGGGCGCCACGCCGGTAGCGAGGTTTTGCAGGGACCCATGCACGGAAACCAGAAGCGCGGGAAGCTCCGTGGGCGAAACGTGATTCCGGCTCACGTAGGCGGAAACGATGTCGGATGCCAACGTGACGAAGTCGGTCGAGGGGTGTTGGATTGAATCTTCAGAAGACACCACAATCTCCGGTTGCAAGCCTGCGTTTTGGGCAGATCGAAGCCCAGCGCGATCTTTCGCTGATCGGCGATCTATTCGGACTGAACTTCGGATTCAACCCCGGGTACGCAGACTTTTGCGGTTGCGCCGTCGGGACTGCCGGAACGACGGTTAACGAACCGAGCGGACGCGCCGGTTTTTCATCGCTTCGACATATGATCCGACACGTGCCGACGGATGTTTCTCGTGACCGATGCGCCCGACGTTTTCGAGATCCATGCCGAGATCGACGTGTTCGATCGGGAGAGTAGGGCGTGCCGTCTGCAGTTTCCGGTGAACTGCGGTCCGAACCTAGTGACGGACCCGTTGCCGGTGGTGGGGCGCTTCGCGCTGGAAGGGCTCCGTCTTGATTACGTCGGATACGAAGGTCGGTCCTACGCCCCCACCGCGTTCCTGCTGCCGGGCGGCAATCTCGCCGAGATCTACGACGATAGACTGCCCAGCCATCCCATAGGCATGGATTACGTGACGACCACGAGATTTCGGCACGCGTCGGGCCGACGCCTGACTTCCGGAGACTACCGGACGGTTGGACGAGGCGACGCCGGTCTCGCCGAGCGCTACGGAACCGATGCGCCCGCAAGAATGGATCGCGCGGCTGAAGAACTGAAGGCTGCGGTCGGGCGACGCTTCATCGTCGCCGACGGCCGTCCCTACGTGCAGACGAGCTTTCCCACCTGGATGGCGGATCCCGCTCTGGGCGTCGTCCGCCTCGAAGTCCCCGCCTTCGCCTGCGCGCCCGACCGGCATCTCCTCAAGTTCGGCCTCACCCGTCTGGAAGAAGCGCGCGCGTTCGTGTCGGCCATCGGCGACGGACGTTGGCCAGAACCCCGTGTCCTGGGCGTCGTCGAGGAGCTCGACAGGGATTTCGACGATCGGAACGATGCCGCTCAGATCTGCATCGCCGCGAATGCCTACCTGGGCGAGGTCTTCGGACGTCTCGTCCTCGGGATGCCCGGCCACCTCGTTCGAGCATGGAGGGATCTGCGCGAGATCGAGACTATCGTCTCCGTCGGCGAGGGCTGGCGCGCCTCGGCGATGCTGCCGGACGTCCTGGGGCTGATGGATCACGCCGAGGCGGTGGGCTGCGTAGACCCAGGGAAGGCCGGGTGCGGCTGGACCCATCTCCGGACGAGACTCGTCTCCGTCGAGGGTGTCATTGCGACGCCGTCCGTTCCTCTGGAGGCGCCCCGTCCGTGAGCGTGATCGCCACATGTCCCGTACGGGCCGTCATCCCCCTCGACGTGGTGGAGCGCGGCGGCATGGCCCGTCGCATCTCCGTAAGGGTCGAGGGCGCCATTCCCGTCGTCCGCGACGACCTGCCCGTCGTCGCCAGTGTCAGGCTGGCGGGGTCGCTCACCATGTGCGGCGGAGAATGGCCGCGAGGTCCCGAACTCCCGGTCGACTACGCCGGCCGTGAAGGCAGGACCTACGCCAAGGTCCTGCTCCCCTACGGACTCGAGCCCGACGACCTCCACCCGAGGGACGGCATCTCGCTCCTGGGCAAGGAGGTCGCCATCACCGGGATGATGTCCGTCGACAGCCCCTATCACGCCGCCACGGGACGGCGGGAGGCGGAGCCGGACGGGCAGCCGGCCCTCGCATGGACGACGGATCTAGCGGAGCGGTACGACCTGACCTGGGCCGCGCCGGTGGTGGCCTCGTTCCGACGGGGAGCGGCCGACAACCTGCTCTTCGCGGGCGGGCGGCTCTACAAGTCCGCTCCGCTTCCGCGGTGGTGGGCGAACGCATCCGGCAACGAGATCTCGCTCGAGGACAGGCGGATGACGACGGCCGACCGCGATGCGGATATCTTCGACGTCGATCGTCTGGAGGATGCGCGTCGCTACATGGCTCTCGTGACGCGAGGGCGCCAAGGACCCTTCCGCGTGGTGGGCGGCGTCGACCGTGTGGATACGGCCTACCTCGACGGCGCGAGGAACGACCTGTGCGCGACGATCGCGCCGTGGATCGCGAACCGCTACGCCCGCTATCTCGCGGACCTGCCGGGAGACCTCGTCAGGCACGCCCACGACGCCGCGAACTACGTCACCGACGGCCTCGTGGACCGCGGGAGCCTGCTGCCGGCCCTCTGCGAACTCCTGAGGCGCTCGGGCACGCTGCCGCCGACCCGTCGCGGCGAGTTCCCGGAGAGTGCCGTCCAGGCTCTGCTGGTCCGGCTCCACGGGGTCGAGGGCGTGCCCGGCTATGGAGAGTGGCCTCAGGACTCGACGCTGCGGCCCTGAGGGCGCCTATGGGCGCGGGGCCGGGGCATCCAGGTCGTCGTCGAGGAACGCTGCATACGCGGCCTCGCGCGCGGCCTCCTCCCGAACCGCGAAGTCGGCGTTGAAGCGGATGGCCTCCAGGATCTCGGCCCCGCGCGCGGGCCGCTCGTCGCGGTCGGATAGTACGAGCGTCTTCGGGCGCTCCCGATCCGCGTATGCCTTGAGATCCTCCTTCGGGTCGGTTCCGAACGTGGCGTGGTTGGCCATGATCGCCGCCATGCCGACGCTTTCGACCTCCTCGTCGACGTCGGGAACGACCATGACCTCGCCGTCGTCCAGCACGAAGTAAGACGCGAACACAGCCAAAGCTTCGAGCCCGTCGATCGTCCGCGGACCGGACAGGTTCGATACGACGTGGCGCATCAAGCCGTGTCGCGCGTCACCGTCCAGACCCAGCAGCGCCGTGAACGCCTCGCGGCTTGCGGAGTGGGCGAGCAGGTCCGACACCTTCCGCCTGACCTCGCTCATGCGGTGCTCGAAGTCGGCCCGGATGGCGGCCTCGAGTTCGTCCTGGTCAACGCCGTCGGGCGGGACGTCATGCTTCGCCACCACGTTCTCCGGCATCGGCTCGTCTCCCGTCGGGGCCGTCGATTCGAAGGTGGGGCCCCGCCGCGCAAGAGGCCAGCCCCTCCGCAGCGCCCGGAACGCATTGCGGTTTTCATCGCCGGTATCCAGCCTGCGGGGTCCGCCCCGAAACCCCAGGTCCAAAATGCTTGCAGGCCGCCGCATCCTCGTTGTCGAGGACGAGTATTTGAACGCCCTGCTCATAGAGGACGTCATCATCGAGGCCGGAGGCGAAGTCGTCGGTCCGGTGCGCAGCAACCGCGACGCCCTGGACCTGATCGGACGCGCACCGATCGATCTCGCCCTGATCGACGTGAACGTCGCCGACGGCGATACGGTCCCGACCTACCGCTTGCTGCGCCACCACGGCGTTCCGACCATGGTGTGCACCGGCGGGATGGTGCCGCCGGAGATGCGTCGCGAGGGCTTCAACGGCCCCGTCTACGCCAAGCCGGTCTCGCCCTCCGAGATCGTCCGCGGCTTGGAGGGGATCCTGGAAGCCGAGCCCTCCGCCGAGACGGAACATGTGCCGGCGGCCCCGGGCGTGCGCTGAGACCTGAAGGCGTCTCCTCAGGCTGCCGCCTCCCCGCGGCTCGCCCGGCCAGCCTCCATCGCCGCCCAGCAGGCGCATTCGCGCACACAGCCGTCGACCACGCGGTGGGCGCAGTAGAAGACGTAGCCGCCGAGCGCCCGCTCGAGCCAGAGATAGTCGAAGTCCGCTTCGACCAATCCCTGCGGGTTCGCGCGACGGAACGCGCATTCGGGACAGGCCTTGCGCCAAGGCCGACCGTCCGGGTGGCTCGGCGGCAGGCCTTCCTCGTCGAGGCGGGAACTCAGAACAGCTCTCCCTGAACCGGAACAGGCATCGCCACGCCGGCGACCGGCCGATGCCGATTGCGGATCCGCCATAGCTCGGTGGCCTGACAGGCTTTGCCGGGTTGCCCGAACACGTCGGAGAGACCGGACTGCGCCTGGAGGACGTGGAGCAGGTCGGGATTCTCCGCAACATGGAGATCCCAAAGGCGTGCGTAGAGCAGCCGGACGTCTGCCATGTTCACCGCCCGCCGGCCTTTGGCCGCGCGCCAGCCGAGGCCGGTCGCCCCGTCCTCGAAGACCTTCGCGGCCTGATAGATCTCTTCGATCGAACGTCCGCCGTGGGAACGCAGACGGGCCGAGAAGGCGCTGAAGCGTTTGTCACCCTTGGAGGAGCACTCGAGAAACGGCGTCTCGCCATGCCGGATCACGGCGTCCTCGTCCGAAGCAATGGAAAAGCGGCTGCGCCACGCTGCGGCGGCCGCTCGGTCGCCAAGCTTAGATCGACGAAGGTACGGAGGAAAAGCCTTCACACATGGCTTATCCTCGTCGGCATGCGCATCCTCGAAACGTCGAGGTCGTGCATGCCGCGGGGCCGCCGACCATTCCAGTGGCTCCGGAAGCTCGCAGGACGTTCCGTCGAGCGCCCATCGCACCTGACGAGAGGCTTTTCGGAAGCGCGGGCGTGGACCTTCCTGGCGGATTGGCGCGATCGCAGAGCCTGAGCGTCACGATCCGCCGAAGAAGTCCGAGAGCAACCTGCTGCGGTCCGCTTCGGGGAGGAACTCGAGCAGGACGTCTGCTGCCTCGGGGTTGACCGACAGGAGTTCCTCGGCTCTGGCCAGCATGAGGGCCATGAGCCGGGCTTTCGCTTCTCCCGTCGGGAGCGCGTCGAAGGCCGCGCGCTGGCGACCCAGGCGCATGCGGGCCGAAGTTTCCAGGCCCGGGCACCGTCGCTCGCCCCCGCTCAGTTCTCCGACCCTGCCCATCCGCGTCTCCTGCGGCCCCGAAGTCGCCGGCGGCCCGGGTCGACCGCCTTCGAGAGCAAGGCAGTAGTCCACGTTCGTCGAATGACAAAGGGGTGGGGCATCCCAAGATTTGGGGATGTAAGTTTTCAATCTTATGTCCACACTGGGAAAAGCCGTGATGATTCAGGCCACCTTGCACTTGTCCTGACATGCACTCGGTAGTTTGCGCCGCTTGGCGGGGCGATGACGTCGCCAAAAGCCGCGTGGGAGGGCCCGAGGCTGCCGTTCGGCGGAATCCCGCAACCATGTGCCGGGCGATGGGGAAGGACGTCGCATTGGGAACGGCGGTCTCTCTCGGAGAGCACGTTGACCCTTGCGACGCTCCTCCCGATCCTTCGGCGAAGGAGCTCGCCATGTCCGCAGCAGAAATCGCCGTCCGCCGCATCGTCGAACAGTACGATCGACCGCAACCGGCCTCGTCCTCGCCTCTTCTGAGCGCGATCGCGAATATGAAGCCCGACCGCCACGACGTCGCGGGCGCCGTCACCATCGCGGAGGAAGCGCTGGCCTCGACGGACGAGGACGACGCCTTTCGGGACACGCTCGAGCGGATCCTCGAGTTCAGGCGCACAGACAAACGCTACGATACCCGGGACATGGCGGGCATCGTGTCCATCTGCACGGAGGCCTTGGCCTCGCACGAGCAGGCATGCACCGCGGGTCCGCGACCATAGAGGGGTCGCCCCCTCCGGCACGGTTCGGGCGGTACGCCACGGCTCGATGCGGTGACGCTCCGATGCACCGGCAAGGACCGGCCTGCTCGGCCCCGTTCGTTGCCCGGGGCCTTTAACGCTTCCATAGGAGTGTCGGCGTCATTCTCGGCCCAGCGGCAGGCAAGGACGCAGCGATGGCTTGAGGGCATGGATTCTGATCTGGCCGCTTGGCTGGAAGCATCGCGGATCGCCCTCGGGCACAGGCATGACGCCGCTCCGCGAGCACCGGTGAGAGCCCGGATGTACCGGCAAGGCCCACGTCCAGCCCCAGGCAGCAACCGCACGCGATGACCAGCATCCTGACCAACAGATCGGCCCTGATCGCCCTGCAGACGATGCGGATGGTCAACCAGCAGCTCGACGCGACAGGCAACCGGGTCTCGACCGGTCAGCGCATCAGTTCGGCAGCAGACGGGGCTGCCTACTGGGCCATCGCCTCCACCCTGAAAGCCGACAATGGTTCGCTCGGTGCCCTGGAGGATGCGATCAGCCTCGACAGAAACTCGGTCGATGCCGCCGCGGTAGGCCTCACCAAGGTCATCGACCAGCTCAGGACGATCAGCAACGCCCTCGTGTCGGCCGCGAGCGCCAACACCGACCGCGGCAAGCTGCAGAACGACATCGAAGTCGCTCAGGTCGCGATAAGGAACTACTCGGACAACACGGTGATGAACGGCTCGAACTGGCTCTCGATCGACTCGAGTAAGCCGGGCTTCAGCTTCGACATGGATCTCGTTTCGGCTTTCTCGCGCAAGAACGGGTCGGTGTCCGTCAGCACGACCACGCTGAGCATCGGCTCGTTCTTCCTCTACGACGCCAATCCCGCGAATACGTCGAACGCCGATCTCGCCCAAGGCTGGGCAAACGTCGTCGCCGCAGTGAACCGGGATACCTCCGCCAGCCTCGCCATCGCCGTGAGTCTCGGCGGCGGAGACCGGGGCGGCTTCATGGACACCGCCTATTACATCGGCGCCGGCTCCGACACGATGTCCGTTGCGACGCTCGACATGGAATCCCTCACGTCGTCGGATGCCGACCAGAGAAAGCTTCTGACCTATCTGAAGATCGTCGACGCGACCACGCAGCAGCTGCTGACCGGCGCCTCGAAGCTCGGCTCGATGTCGACCTTGCTGAAGGCCCAGCAGGAGTTCACCCGGCAGCTGATGGACATCAACACCTCGTCGATCGGCTCGCTCGTCGATGCAGACGTCGAGGAGGAGTCGACGAGGCTGAAGGCCCTGCAGACCCAGCAGCAGCTCGGCATCCAGTCGCTCTCGATCGCCAACGCCAGCTCTCAGAACGTCATGAGCCTGTTCCGATAGTCGGCGTGCTTCGGTATCCATCCCGTCGGTCGGCTGCAACGGCCTGATCGCTCGTCGGAGAAGGACATGCGGGAAGCCGAGCTCGATCACGCCTTCGCCGAGGGTCTCGAACGTTCCCCGCATCTACGCACGTGGTTGCTCGCCGGTGGCCGGTTCGCTCGCTACGCGCGGACGGCAAGGCTTATGCAGGCGGAGCAGGCCGCGGCCAGGAAGGCCGCCCACTGGTGGAAGCACTGGTGGTGCACGATGCCGGACGGCACCCAGGGCGAGACCGACATCTTCGCCGTCTTCGAGGATCCTTCCGCCGGCCGCTTCGCCATTCACGTCGAGAACAAGCCGCCCCACGGCGTGCTCGGGTACGCCCAGGCGGCCGCCTACCGGCGCCGGGCGGCCTTCAAGGCGAACGACCCGCGCTGGCTCGACTATAGAGACTTCGAGACGGTGTTGCTGGCCCCGGCCGCTTTCCTGGAGGCGCACGGCGAGTGCCTCCGGCAGTTCGACCGGGGGATCGCCTACGAAGAGGTCGCGGAGTTCGTGCCGCTGTTTGCCCGCGGGGCCGCAGCTGGAAGCAGCTAGCTGCCGGGGCGGTGGAGCCTCCGAGGACTCGTGCCTGGAAAGAGGACGGTACATCCCGCCTCCGTCTCGGCACCTTCGTGGTCGCTTCGGCTGTGGAGCCCAGCATCGGCGACCGGGCCTGCGGTCAGGGCCTTCGCGCAGCATTCGTTCAGCCGTAGCCCGTAAGGAATGGGAAACCCTCCCGTCCATCATTCCCGCACATTCCCCGAACCGCTCCGCCCGCATCCCCGTTGGCTTGCGGTGTGCTGCCACGATTCGCGGGCGCATGCTGCGCGAGGCCGGAGAAACGGATGCCGGACAAGAAGGCCTTGCGGGTCGTCGTGCTCGACGACGGCGAGATGAACAACCTCCTGATGATTACGGCCCTGCAGCCGATCCCGGGATGCACGGCGCACGATTTCACAGTACCGGCCCAGGCGCTCGCCTTCGCTTCGGTCCACGCGGAAGAGATCGGAGTCTTCGTCACCGACTACGAGATGCCAGGCATGAACGGCGTCGAGGTCATTCGAGCGCTCCGCCGCATCCCGGGGCTCGCGACCGTTCCGGTCGTCATGGTCACGAGCTTCGATCAGCGGAGCTTGCGCCGGGAGGCGCTTGAGGCCGGAGCGACCGACTTTCTCGCCAAGCCAGCGGATCCGGTCGAGATCCGGGCGCGCGTGTCTAACCTTCTCGCCCTGTCGTGCGCGCTCATGGCACAGCGCGACCACGCCGCCCAGCTCGCGCGCGAGGTGGCCGCCGCCGTGTCCTTGGTGGAGGAGCGCGAGCGCGAGATCGTCTCCACGCTGATGCGCGCGGCCGAGAACCGGGACACCGACACGGGCGACCACATCGCCCGCGTCTCCGCGTATGCCGGCCTGATCGCGGACGCGCTCGGAATGCCGGCGGCCGAACGCCGGCAGCTCTGCCTCGCCGCGACCATGCACGACGTCGGCAAGATCGGTGTTCCGGACGCGATCCTGCTCAAGCCGGGCGCGCTCACGCCCGAGGAGCGTCGCGAGATGGAGCGGCATGCCGAGCGGGGCTGGCGCATCCTCGGTGGCAGCGCCTCGCCGGTGATGCGGCTCGCGGCCGAGATCGCGCTCAGCCACCACGAGCGCTGGGATGGGACCGGCTACCCGCATGGCTTGGCGGGCGAAGCGATCCCACTCTCCGGCCGCATCGTGGCGGTGGCCGACGTCTTCGACGCGCTCACCACGGAGCGCCCCTACAAACAGGCTTGGCGGGCCGAGCGCGCCAAAGCTTACCTCGTCGAGAACGCCGGCACCCATTTCGAGCCGCGCGTGGTCGAGGCCTTCCTGGCTCGCTGGCTTCAGGTAGAGGCCGGAGTCGTGGCGATGCAGGCTACGGAGTGCCTGCCCGATGCCGCGTGAGGAGAAGCTCGTCGGCGGCTCGGCCTCTGAGTGCGCCGGGCGCCGCCTCTTGCCGCACACCCGGCATCGCCAGGATCCGCAGAGCCAAGTCGATCTCGGCGGTCGTCTCGCCGTTCTCGATCTCGGGGTCTCAGCGTTGCGTCGTGCCGACCTGTCTGGCCAGCTTGGCTTGCGTCCAGTTGCGCCCGCGGCGCTTGGAGCAGATCACCATGCCGACGACCTTTGGACTGCCGACGCGCAAAGGTGCCCCCGATTGCGTAATGCCGAGCGCACATCGCGAGGCGATTGCCGGGCAATGATCAAGTTTATCAGGTTTATCAATTGTCGATCAGTGGCTTGCGCCTTGCGTTACTTCCTGGCTTGGCAAGAAGAGCATTGACGGGCGGCAGCGTCCTTCGCTGAGAGATGTGCGGAGCAGTCTTCAGCGATTGCGCCAACAATATGCGCAGCCGTACAACAGCACGCGAACTGGCGCTTCAGCGCCATCCGAGCAGCACGATAAAGCTGGAGAAGGCAAAGGCTGAGGTCATGACGATGAAGGCTAGCGCGTCCATTCCGATCCGGTACCGGCCGGTCCAATACGAACCAATCACGCGCTCGGTCGCTGCGACACGATGCCCGCACACCGTCGTAGAGAAGGTCTAGGCGTGCGGCGAGCGCTCTCGTGGTGACATGGGCCCTCGAAGCAATGAATTGAGGTGGAGGACGGATCGCACTCGAAGCTTGGCTCGATATCCGAGCGCAAGATGTCCCGCTTCAGAGCGGCCGACCGCTGTCGATGCAAGCTCCGCTTCGCCGGCGGGGAGCCAAGCCTGGGCGCGGCGTGCGACCGGGAGTTCAAGTCGAGGTTGTCTAAAAAACGACGGAAATTGCTATCGGTCCGTATCGCTATCCAAGGCATCCTTCAGAGCACCCGTTGATAGGCGTCCAATCCAGCGGCTGGCGCCTTAAACCTTACGATTGCGTGGACGCTCACCAGATGCTCACTCGCGTTCTCGGCCCCATGTGCCTTCGCATCATCGGCACGCCGCTCTTTGGGTGGCCGGTGCGAGCGGTCACCCTGTTGATTTCGGCGGAGGCCCCGTCCCGACGAGCGGTTCCCGGCCGCGGGACCGGTTCGGTCGCGCCGGTGAGATAGAGGTGGAAATCGTCGATAAGCGGCAGAGGTCGTGCCCCCGGGAGAACGCCGAGCGACGTGACGCAGACTGAGCGCTGGCGATCCGGCGCCGATGCGCACGAAAATGAACCGGGACCCAACCCCTGGTCCTTCCGGCAGACCGGAGCATCGGCAGGGAGCTTGTCCGAAACCCGGTCAGAACGGCACGTCGAGATCGCTGTCGTCCATGGTCGTGCTGCCCCAGGTTCGACCGGATTTCTCTCGGACGGCGGGTGCGGCGACCGTCGCACGACCCAGGCCGCCCCCGACCTTGCCGCCACCCGTACCGACCGCGGCTGCGGCAGGCTGCGCCAGCGGGGGACGCGTGGCCGACGTCGGCCTGACGATGGGGCCGGCGTTCCGCTGCGGCACGGGAGTGCGGGGCTGCGCCACGCCCGCGACGGCACCTCCGGCGGAGGGGGCGCTGGTTCGTGCCGCCCCACCGCCTACGCTGGGACGGGTAGGAGGTGGATTGGGCACGGATCCCGGCATGCGCGCCTGCACGGGAGGACGTACTTGTCCCGTCGTCGCAGGCGGCTGAGCCGGAGCCGACCGTCCGCCGACGAGTGAGGGGCGGCCTACGCCGATCTGCGGAGGACGGGCGGCAACGGTTGTGCGTCCCGTCTGAGGGACGAGTTCGTCGGAGGGAGCGCGATCAGCGCCTTCGTCCGTGGTCGCGCGATCCACGGCAGGAGCCGACGGCTGCCCGACCTCCTGGTCCTGACGGACCCTTTCAGGCGGGCGGCCGAGATCGGGCAGGGCAGGGGCTACCGGTTCGGGCACGGCCGCAGCGAGGTCGCGGGCCGCTTCGTGATCAGCCACGACCGGAGGTGGCTCGTGCGGGATCTCGCGAACCTCGAAGGACTTGAAGGCGAGCCGGCCACCGTGAGGCGGCACCGAGACGAAGGCTTGGCCATCTTCGGCATAGGAGAGGGCTCCGTGCACCTCGACGTGCCGGCCCCGGGCGCCTTCGGCCTTCGCGGCGTTGACGAAGGACTGATTGTAGACGCGGACTTGGTGGTTGACCGTGCGCTCGACCGGCGCTCCGCTGCCACGGTCGCGATGGACCACGACCTCCTCGATCACGAGCGTCGCGACGTCGTTCCCGCTGCTGTGCCTGCGGATGACGGGGTCGTCCTTGAGCCGTCCCAGTAGGATGCAGACGTTCATTGTCGACATGTTTCGGTTGCGCCCCGACGGTTCCTGAAGGAACACGACGTGAACGAGTAAGCCCGGAATTCGGTTGCCTGTAAAGGATGCGCGACGAGGGGGCTTGCGGTCCTGCACCACCGGCCCGAGAATCGAAGGAATGGGCCTTTGGGTCCGCTGCTGTCCTTTCGGAGATCGCGGATGATGTCGTTCCCCGGCCCAAGGCCTGCCGGAGACCGCTCCGGCGTGTGGCCCTGCGGTAAGCACGCCGCGCGCGGCTGCATGCCTGCCGGGATCGGCTTCCTCGCCGGGGAGGCGCGCCTCGGGATCGTCCGGGGGCAGGTCGCTTGAGCATCGTCCTCGCCGCCAAGGTATCCCGCGTCGGAGGCGTCGTGGTCCGCTGCCGCAGCGATACCCTGCGCGGTGCCGCGGAGGCCGCCCGCCAACGCTTCTCCGCATCCGCCGCCGTCATCGCCGAGATCGAGCGCGATGCTCCCGATCTGCCGTGCAAGCTCGTCGCGCAGCGCCTGCTGTCGGCGGCCACGTCGACGGAGGGGGCTCCCTTCGAGGCCGGATTCTACGACGCCGCCGGCGACGCGCTGAGACGGCTGCATGGTGGCGGCTTCGATTTCGACGAGGCCATCGGCTTCGTGGAGGCGCTCGAGACGGCAGCCGGCATTCCGCTGCCCGCGCCGCAGCTCCAAGGCCATGACGACTGAAGACGCCGCCCTTGGGTCGCCGTCGAACGCACAGTGACGAGGCATCCTGGAGAGCCGAAGGCCTCGGACGCTTGTGCCCGACAAGAGCGCTCGCAGCCTCTTAGATTTGCCGGACGGGTCGCCGCACGCGTGCTCGAAGCCGCCGCGCCCCAGCCTGAGCCGTCCGAAGCCGGCAGGTTCCTGGGGATCGGCAACTCACACCTTCGTGGAAAGTGCCGACGTCCCTTGCACGGCCGTCTCCGGAGTCCAGATGCAGATCGTGCGCACGCTCGGTTGTTCCACGACCTGTCGGCGGCCGGCGGCACGGAGATCCAACGAGCGAGATCAGATGGCAGGCAAATCCGCGACCGACTTCGACAAGCTGCTCGGTGAGCGTATCTTGGCATTCCGCACGGCTGCGGGCTTGACCCAGCGCGAGGTCGCCGACGCGCTGGGGGTGTCGGCCGCGCAGCTGCAGAAGTACGAGAAGGGCTCGAACTGCCTCAAGGTGAATACGCTTCCGATCCTCGCCGGCCTGTACGGCCGCGGGATCGAAGACTTCTTCGATATCGAGGCTGTAGGAAACGGCAACACGTCGCCGGCCGACAAAGGCACCGTGACGGTTGCCGAAGCCGCCAACATGCTCGCCCAGACCGTCGGCCGGTTGGAGCAGGCGACCGGACTGGTGAAGAGCGCGCTCGCGCAAGCCGCACGCTCACCGGAGACGATGGAAGAAGCGGGGGCTGCACCCCCGACCAAGCCGCGCGCCAAGCTCCAGCCGCGCGGGCCCGAAACCGGCCTCGGCTGACGGTCCGGCGGCGGCAGGTAGGGCCCGGTGGGCTTAGGCGGCGAGAGACTGCAGATGCGTCGGCAGTCCTTCGGACGCGTAAGAGCCGAGGATCCTGCCGCCACATCGCCGCGACGGGCGCCCGGGCAGTTCGACTTCTCCGCCGACACGTTTCCAAAAGCCCCTGACCGCCTCCGCCACCGCGACGATGAGGTCGGCCTTCGATTGGCCGATACGCAGGTCAGGCTGCGAAGCCGACGGACCTAGCGCCTGGGGATGGCGCGTGGCCTCTGACGCGATTGCGACCTGCCCTCTTGGCTGCATACAGGGCGTCGTCCGCGCGCTTCACGAGGAAGGCCGGCTCGGCGTCGACGACGCGATCGCGAACCGCGATCCCGGCGCTGACGGTCAGGACGCCGCCCTCGGCAAGCCCGGGATGCGCGATGCCGAGCCCTTCCACCAGGGCCCGAGCCTTCTCGGCGACGGCACCAGCCGATCGCGTGTCCGTTCCCGGTATCAGAGCGGCGAACTCCTCGCCGCCGTAGCGGGCGAGGAGGCCGACGCTCCCCACCGCCGCCGCCAGTGCGTCGGCGACCTGCCGGATGCAGCGGTCGCCCTCCGCATGGCCCGCGGTGTCGTTCAGCAGCTTGAAGTGATCGATGTCGAACAGGATCACGCTGGGGCCGGGACCTGCCGCCTTCCAGATCTCGGCAAGGCGCAAGTCGAACAGCCGCCTGTTGGCGGTTCCCGCGAGAGGGTCGGTCTCCGAGAGATGCGCCAGTCTCTCGTTGGCGCGCGATAGCTCGACAGCCTGTGCCCTCTCTCTCAGACTCAGGAGAAAGCCGCGCTTCGCCTCCCACTCCCTGGAGTAGTTCAATTTGATGGGCACCAGCGTGAGGCTGGCGACGAGCAGCGGAATGCCGTTCGTCCCGACGCCGACGTAGCCGAGCAGCGCGACGCCTACGAGGTAGACCGTGCAGGCGGATACACAGAACCATAGGCTGTGGCGGAACGAGAGCGGCGCGATCATCCCCACGACGAGCGGGATGATCGCAGCCAGGACGAGATAGGTGTTCGCGTGCTCCGCCGGTGCCTGACCGGCGCTGTTGAGTGTGACAGCCATGTCGACGAGCGCCGCAAGGGTCACGGCGGCCGTCTGCCGGCGGCGGGACGGCCGACCCCGGCAGGCCAGGATCGCCAGAAGGGTCGAGGGCACCACGACGCCCAACGTCGCCACCATCGGAATCCAGAACCGTTCGGCTCCGAAGGCATCCAGGTCAGCCTTGAGCGACAGGAGGTTGAAGGCGGTGAAGACCAGGAGCCAGGACTGGACGAAGAGGCCGCTCCGGGGCTCGGTCTCAGTCCTGTACAAACCCTCGAGTTCCCCGGGCAGCCTAAGGGCGTGCCAGGGACGCGCGAGGCCGCGGTCGATCTCTGAGGCCATGTGCGGTCGAACGGTCTGGTTGTGGTCGGCACATGTTCGCACATACGACCTTGACCGATGTTTAAGGGCCTTTACAAATTGCGAGGCGATCTGATGCGGGCCGTGCAAAGTCGCGATCCCGGACAGGCAGTCGTGTTTCCGGTCTCCTCGACGCGCGTCCAACCAATCCGAGATCAGGCAATTGAACCTGCTGCTCGAGCTGCGTTTCAGGTGGGATATGAAACGCATCCAAGGTGGACGGTTCGACGTATATCCACTACAAACCGCTTCCGCGATATAGGTATTTGGGCATTCGGTAGTGGCGTCTCATTTATAGAGCCGTGCGGCGACCCGTCGTGTCGCCGGGGTGGGCCGCATTCAGGGGGCAAGCACGTCGTGCCCCATGTGAACGACCCAAGCCACGCTTGGCGCGGGCACCGGCGAGGAGAGATCGGAAAGGCGCCAGAGCTCTTCGGATCCCGTTGCGTGGCTCCAGCCGCGAAGGAGCAGCGACGTACCGTCGTCGACGATGCAATGTGGACAGAGCGCCACCCTGCCTTCCGGCGTCGCAACCATGAGGGGCGTTGCAGCCACCGATGCCGAGACGAGAGCGGCCAGCAGTCGGTGGTCTACGGCAAGCCAAGGATCCGGATTGCGTTCGACCTTGAGAGGCAGGGCGGAGCCCTCATGCCGGCCGTCCTCCATGAAAGAACGGGCGCATTTGGGAAACACGGGCTTGAAGGAGGCGGACGGCACGTAGCGCTTGCCCGAGGTCATGACGATGTTTCCGGGCGTGATCCGGCCGTACTCGGAGATATCGTGGGAAGCTTGGGTGATGGAGATGCCGAAGCGGCAGGACAGCTCGCTTCTTCCCAGTCCGCCGGTCCAGTAGATCCTATCCTCAAGCCATCGAAGGCGTGAGACGATTCCTTCGCCTCCTCGCATTGCGACGATCTCGTTAAGCCGGAATTTAGGGTTCACCTTCGAGTTCCGCGCTGCGTGCAGTCACTGGTTGACCGGCACCGGCGCCCTCTCTAATCCATTCCTTCGATCGGGAGCAACCTGGACGACGATGCAGACGCCGTACTCCACAACGCCGAGGCCGGACGGGATCGATCCCGACCTGTGGGCGGTTCTCTCGGAGCGGCTCCGCAACTACCTCGCGCGGCACCCCGGTTCACTGCCCGTCATCGAGGCGTCCGTGTACCGGCACCTGCCTGCGACGGTCGATCTGGAGTGGGTGAGATCCAAGCTCACACCGTCCATGCCGACGCACGCGGCGGCCCATGCCGAGCGCGCGCGCAGCCAAAACGTGGTCGCCTTCACGGACTGGCCGGACACGCACGAGGTCTCCCTCGACGACGTGGCGCTGGTCCATCTTCAGGCGATGCGCATGCCGCTAGGGCTCTTTCAGCTCTCGCGCGCCTACGTACGCAAGCTTTCGGATCCCACTACCTTGCATGCCGGATTCCGCGACTGGATCCGCAAGACGGTCGCGCTGGCGGGCTTCGGCCACGACGGCTTGCTGGAGGTCGATGAGGATCAGGTCCTGCGGGCCCTCATCGACAAGGGTGAGAACCGGCGCGCGCGGGACTTCGCGATCCTCGCGACCATCGGCTCCTCACCTGAGGTGGAGGTGGCGCCCCTCTGCGAAGAGTTCGGCGACGTGCTCGGACTGCGGGAGCATTGGGACCACCACGCGAAGTTCCTGCTGCGCTTCGCAGCTACGTGCCACGAGCAAGCCTTCGTCCACGACGCGAGCCCGCCGGCGGGAAAGGTCGAGGAACTCGTCTACGCGATCTGCCGCCACGACCAGCCGGGGCCCTACGCGTTCCTCGTCTTCGATATGGACAACGAGGGATATCCTCCGATCTACCAATCCGAGGGTGGGGGCGAGGCCGACGACGGACGCCCAACGGTCCCGGTGCCGACCTACGTCGACGGGGCGTGGCTGCGCGAGCGCCTCGCCCTTTCGGGAGCCATACGCAGCCAGCTGCATCGCAGCCGCGAACTCCTGGCCGTCTTCGCGCCTGCCGGGTGGTGGCCGTCGGAGAAGCCTTCGGGCGTCGAGATCGAGGGCCGGCTTCTGGCCGCGCTCTCGATGCCTCACGTCCTCGCGGTCATCAATTACGAGATCCTCGCGCGCTCGCCCGCGGAGTGCGGAGCCTGGGAGTCCAGCCCGTTCCGCACCTTCTACAGGAAGATCGCAGCCCTCCTTCGCTCCTACGTCGCGGACGGCGTGTCACCCGACGGCTCGGCCGACGGCGTTGCGGACCGTGCCGCTCTGGCGGTCCTGATCGAGTTCGGCCACATCGATCTGGCACGCGAGTTCGCCGTCCTGCGCGGCGCCGAATTGTTCGACGAAGACTTCGTCTCGCTCATGGAAGGTCGCGACGAATTCGAAGAGGAGGTCGCCTTTCTCAAGGCGCGCCGCCAGCTCAAGGCCTGGACCGACCGCCGCGTTCGTATCGAGACCCTGGACGGCATCCGCAGACTGTCGAACCGCGAGATCCAGGCCTTCGGGCCCGATGCTCCGCCGTCCACCCGCCGCCGCCACCCGCAGGCGCCCGCTTCCAGTCCACGCCGCAAGCACCGGCCGCAGCACAGGGTCGAGATCATGGATCTTCCTACCGCAGACGTATCTCCGGTCGAGGAAACGGTCCGCGGCGCGGCGGAGGCGAACGCGGAGCGTTGGTCCGCGGCGCTGGGCGAGGCTTCGGCGCTCGCTCTCGCGCTCGCGCAGGGCGAGCCCGACCCGACGGGATTGGTCGGCATCCGGGCCTGCATCGAGGCGGCGGAAACCGCCGCGAAAGCCTGGGACGAGGCGAGACCGAAGCGCGTCGATGCCGCTCCCTTCGTCGAGCGGCTCCGCGGGGTGCGTACCGACCTCGCGCGCATGATCGACGATGCCGGATCGGAGCATGTCCCGCCCGAGGTTCCGTCCGTCGCCACCATCGCGCCTACCGACGTCACCGGTGTCGGACGGGCGGTGGAGGCCGCTGCGGACGACGTGCGCGTCGCGCTTGAGGCCGAGGGCCGCGTCGGCGACCTCAACGCCGCGATGGGCGCCGAGGCGCGGCTCGTGCGCAAGGCCGCCATCGGGGCCGAGATCGCAGCCGCGGTCGGCGTGCTCCTGGAGCGCATCGACACCGGCGTGCGCAGTCTCGGTGCCGCGGCGACGCTGCTGTCCGCCGCCGGCGGCCCCGAGGCCGTCGATCCGCCCAGCGGGCCGACTTCCGCCGTCGAGCAAGCGCCGACCGACGAAGGCGGTTCCGGAAGCGCTCCGCCGGAGGTGGACGCCCGCCCGGGGGCCGAGACGCGGACGGATGAGGCCGCCGTGGAAGCCCCTTCCGCCGTGGAAGCTCCTGCCGCCGCAGCGGCCGACGTGGCCTCCGCTCCGGTGCCGGCTCCGGCCGAAGACACGGAGATCGCGGACGACCCCGACGTCGAGGAGGGCGACCTCGCCCTCATGGCATCGCTTTCCGGCGAGGATGCCGCAACCGACCTTCCGTCCGATGCGGAGTCCATCGATCCGCCGGAGGATCGGGTGAACGCGCGCCTCCTGGATCTCGTGCGTACCCGCGAATTCGGGCTGGCCCATCACCTCGCCGCGGCCGCACGCGTGGTCGAGCCCGGCGCCGGCCTCGCCGTGAGCGCCGAGGAGATGCGCTTCGCCGCCGCCTCCGGCTGCCTCGACCACGCGTTCCTGCAGACGGCGCCGGAAGTCGCCGCCAACCTCGTGGAGACCGGGCTCACAGCTCTGGATGCCATCCCGTCCTCGTCCGACGGTCCGGTCGCCGCCGCGCGGCGCATCCTCCTGTATCCGACCGCTCTGGAAATGGTGCTGTTCCACCCCGACACGAGCGCGGTCGAGATGGTGCGGGGCCTCAACGGCCTCGTGGAGGAGGTCCAGGAGGAGCACGCCCGCTTGGTAGAATCCGCGACGGCCGTCTCGCGCTCCCGTCTGCCGCTGTCGCCGGCGGTGCTCGGGCACGTCTCGAACACCATCGAGGCGCAGTCGGGCGCCGATGCCATGCGGGCCCGCACCCTCGAACTGATCGAGGCCTTCTCACGGACCGCGTACTCGTTCCAGCTCGCCATCCGGATCCGGACGGCACTCTTCCAGTCCGACGGCCTGATCGGGCTCCTGCGCGACGCGATGCAGGGCAGGGATTCCGCCGCGGCCGAGGCCGCCGTGGCCGACTTCGTCAAGGCGACCGCCGACCGCTCCCTGATCGTCGACGCGTTCGACCGGGCCGAGATCGCGCTCTGCCGCCAGTACCGTGGGATCGACGGACCGGCCCGCGACCGCATGATCACGCACGTCGAGGACATCCGCGACGCGGCCTCGGAGTACCTGGGTCGGCGCATGGCCGCCCGGATCGTCTCCGCCCAGGATACGCCCCGGATCCGCGAGGCCGTCAGCGAGCTGCGCAAGCGCCTCGCGGCCGCCGTCGGGGCCTTCCGCCGCCTCGAGGGCACGGACGATCCGGTGCTCGCCTCCGCCGCAGGCTTCGCGGCCGACCGCTACGAGGCACTCGACGTGGTCCTGGCGGGCGACGTCCGCGCGGTCGGCCGCACCGCCCACGCCGTCGCGCTGCACGGGTCGCTGCCTATCCTGGAGACCCTGCAGTTCGGCCGGTCCTGGCAGCCGTCGCCCTACGATCCGTCCGAGATCGTCGAGGCCGTGCTCGCCGCGCCCCAGCCCCTGCTGCCGCCGCAGGGCGCGGAGCGGGACGCCGCCTACGAGAACGTCGTGCGCCGCCGCATCGAGGACGGTTCGCTCGTCGGCGCCCGGATGCTCATCGATCTGGCGGCCGAGCACGGCATCTCCGCCGCCTCCGCCTCCGGCATGTCCGAGCGCATCCGCGCGGACGTGGAGGCGGCCCGGGAGGAGCTCGCCCGCGAGTCGGCCGACGCCAGGGCCCTGATCGAGCGGGTGATGCGCTTCGGCTCCCTGTCGCGTCCCGAGGAGGCCCAACGCCTGATCTCCGTCGTCGACCGCGTGGCGGAGGCACGGGTTCCGGTCGCGGTCTCGCTGGAGGATCGCGAGGAGCGCATCGACGTCGAACGCATCTACGACGTCCGCATCGCCTCAGCCCTGCTCGCGGAGGCCTCCGACGAGGCGCGGTCCCTTCTGGAGGAGCCGCGCGGGCGCCTGCTCGCCAGGATCGACGCGATGGCCGCGCGGCTTCCCGCCGAGGATGTCCGGCACATGCGCAGCCTGTGCGGCGAGGACGACCTCCTGACCGCAGAGGAGATCGTGGCGCTGGCGGAGGTTCGCGGCTCGATCGTCGCCGCCACGGCCGCCCGCGTGGACCGGCTGGAGATCCTCGAGCGGACGACCCTGCCGGCCGCGGTGGCCCAGGGGCGCAACTACGCCGAAGCCGTCGCGGCGGCCATCGCGGCCGGATCCGACCTGCCGGGCGCTCCCTTCTCGCTGCTCTCCCCGTCCCGCCGCGAGCGGTCCGGCGAGCTCTTCGCGGCCTGGCGCGAGCTGTTCCGCCACCTGGAGGGCGGCCTGGGCGGCTCCTCCCTGGCCGAGGAGGCCGGCGCCCTCCTGGAGGGGTTGGGCATCGCGTTCCGCCTCCGCGAGATCTCCAAGCTGTCGAGCGCGCAACGCAGGCTGTTCGTCGCCGACTGGGAAGGCATCCTGCCGACCGATGTGGAGAGCCATCTCCTGCCGGATTTCGGCAGCCTGACCCACGGCGGCTGGCGGACGGCCGTCACGACGACCCTGCCGGGCGACGCCGTCCTGTCCGAGATCGCGAAGTCGGCCGGATCGTCGGGCATTCTGCTCCTGGTGGCCGAGGTGGTCTCCCAGGAGCGCCGCGAACGCTTCCTGCTGCAGAACCTCGCGGTGCGCCGCCGCATCGTGCTCGTCGACTCCGCCAGTCTCGTCCAGGCTCTCGCCGAGCCGGAGCTGCGCGCGCTGACGCCGATCGAGCTCGGCCAGCCCTACAGCTACGCGTGGCCCTTCCGCGACTTCGGCCGCGAGGCGGTCCCGCCCGAGCTCTTCGTCGGCCGCCGCCAGGAACTGGAGACGCTGTTCGAGGCCGGGGGAAGCTGCGTCGTCTACGGCGGCCGCCGCATCGGCAAGACGGCGCTGCTCAAGCACCTCGTCGCCACCCGCGACGATCCGGCCAACGGCACGCTCGTCGCGTTCGTCGACGCCCAGGAGATCGGCTCCAGCCACCTGCCGAAGAAGATCTGGGACGACCTCCAGAAGGCCCTGCCGGCCATCTTCGAGAAGAAGAACGTCGGCGCGGATCCGCGCCGCGTCGCCGAGGAGATCGAGCGCTGGCTGAAGGCCGACCCGCGCCGCCGGATCGTGGTGCTGATCGACGAGGCCGACGACTTCGTGCGCGCGGACGCGGCCCAGAGCTTCGCCGTGTTCCACGCCTTGCAGACGCTGATGTCCAACACCGGACGGCGGTTCAAGCTCGTTCTCTCGGGGCTGCACAACGTGACCCGCCTCGCCCAGGTCGGGAACTCGCCGATCCTGCAGATCTCGTCCAACCCGCAGCGGATCGGCCCGCTGATGGGCGAGGAACTCAAGGACGCGGAGGATCTCGTGGTCCGGCCCTTCGCCGCCCTCGGCATCCGGTTCGAACGCCGCGAGGACGTCTGGCGGCTGCTCTCCTACGCCAACTACGTGCCCGTCCTGGCCCAGACGCTCGCCAAGCACCTGCTGGAGCAGGTCGTGGAGGAGGCCGTGCGCACCGACAGGGTCGTGCGGGTCATCACCCGCGGCCTCGTCTCCCGGATCTTCGAGACCAAGCAGGTGCGCGAGGAGGTCAAGGAGAAGTTCCTGATGACCCTCCGCATCGACCTCAGGTACGAGCTCCTGGCGCACGTCGTCGCCGACCTGGTCCTGGGCAACGAGGCCTCCGGCATCATTGAGGAAGGCGTGTCCGTCCGCCTGATCCGCGACCACGCCCTCGAGTGCTGGCCGAAGGGCTTCTCCGACCCCAACCGCGTCTCGCTCTTCGAGGATCTCGTCGACGAGATGGAGGGGCTCGGCATCCTGCGGCAGGTCTCGGCCGACCGGTGGACCCTGCGCTCGACCGCGGTCACACGCCTGCTCGGCACCCGCGACGAGGTCGGCACGAAGCTCCTGGAGTTCATGGACCGCGAGGGGCCGAGCGAGTTCGACCCCAAGTCGCACCGCCGCCAGCTCGAACCGGCCGTGGGCTACGAGAAGGCGGACCGCCGTTCCTCGCCCCTGACCCTGGTCCAGGAGCGCGACCTGATCGCCGACCCGACGCCCGTGAAGGTCGTGTTCGGCACGGCAATGGCGGACGTCGACCTCGTCTCGCTGGCGCTGCGCACCGCCCCGGGGTCGTTCTCGGACGGCAACCGCTTCGAGGTCTTCGCGCAGGCCTTCGCCGACCGCCGCGAGTTGCTGGACCGGCTGAGGCAGATCCGCGGCGGCGACCGTCAAACCGTCGTCGTGGTCGACGTGCGCAGCCCGTGGGAGCCGGACTGGATCGTCGACGCCCTCAAGGTGCGCCCGGTCGTGGAGAAGGCGGCCAAGGTCGTCTTCGTCGGCTCGGCCGCCCACGCGGCCGCCTACGCATCCGATCCGCGCTTCGTCCGTCTGACGACCGTCCGGGCCGTCCCCCTGGAGCCGTGGTCGACCGCGTTCCTCGACGCGCAGCTGATCCGTACGAACTCGATCGCGGGCGGAGAGGTGCGCGACGCCCTGTACGGATCCCTGGGCGGCTGGAACGGGCCGCTGGCCCAGGTCCTCCAGACGGGGCGCGGCGGCCCCTTGGCGACCCGGGTCGAGAAGCTCGCGGCCGAGATCGACGCTTCGCCGGACACGCCCCTGCGCCTCGGGATGGACGGCCGCTTCGGCGCAGTCCTCGACGCTCTCGCCGAATACCACGGCGCTTCGAGCCCGTTCCACGTGGGCGACGTGGCCGTGCTCTTCGACGAGATCCCGAGGCTTCGGGACCTCGCCCGCGAGGGCGGACATCTGTCGAATGCCGAGGCGACGGTCGCCTACGGGATGCTGACCGGTGCCTTCCTGCCGCTGCCGAGCGCTCGCAACGACGAGGCCACGGGGGCGAGCTACGCCCTGTCCCCGCTCGTCCAACGCGTCGTGGCCTCCGGCAACCGGAAGGAAGCGGCTTGATGGATCAGGGAACCGCCTTCTGGAGCCTGCCGGGCCCGGCCCGTTTCGTCGGCGAGGTCGTCGGCAAGGTCCTTTCCGCGCGCCGCGGCCTCGTCGGCATCGCCTTGCCCGAGCGCGTTCCGGCCGGCCTTCTCGGCGCGGTGCGCGAGAGCCTGCTGGACCGCGGCAGCGGACGCGTGGTGCGCGTCAGGGCCGGTGAGGGGCTGTTCGCCCGCTCCATCGCCCACGGCCTCGCCCACGCGGCGGGAGCCCGCAACGCGTCGGTCCGCAACGTCTCGGCGCTCGCGGCCGCGCCCGAGGTCTCGGCCACGACCTTCCTGATCGACGGCATCGGCGCCGGCGATTGGCCCCGCTGGAGTGCATTCCTCCGCAGCTTCGCCTCGGCGAGCGCCGAAACGGACCGCACGCTCGCGCCGGTGCTCGCCGTCTGCCGCCCCGTCGGCATCGCCCGGCGCGACGCCGCGCACCTCTTCGAGGCGGGCGAGGCGGCATGGCGCGGCTGCGTCTCGCCGCTCGACATGCGGATGCACGTCGGCCTCCTCCGATCGCATCGGGGATCGGAACCCCTCCTCGAGCGGGTCGCGGCTGAGACGGTCGTGCGGGTGGCGCTCTGGGATCCCGCCATGGCCGAGGCCTTGGCCGCGCTGGACGCCCGCCGCCTCGCCGATCCGGACCAGATCGTCGCGGCCGCGCGGCAGGGCGGCACCGACGAGGCGCCCTGCTGGGAGAACGGTCTCGCCGATCTCTGGGACGGACGGCCCACGCTCCACGTCGCCGCCTGCCGGGGCAAGGTGGGGGCCGCCGAGCTGCGCCGGCGGGTATGGGCGGCGCAGGCTCAGCACGTCCTGCCGTTCGTCGACGAGGTCCTGGCCTGCTTCATCGAGCGGTATCGACCGGCGCTGGAAGCCGCGCTGCCCCTTCCGGTGCCGATCCGGCGGGGCACGCTGCACGTCGTCGTGCCCGAGGATCTCGAGATCGCATCGCTCTGGCGGCTGCTCGCCGATCAGATCCCGCCCGCAGAGGCGGCCTTCCTCAAGTCCGTGCTCGCCATGCGCAACCAAGTCGCCCACCACCAGACCGTGAAGCCGGACTTGCTCGCGGCGGCTTCCGAAGCCTGGGAGAGGATCCGCGCCGAGCGGGACGCGGTTCCGGGCTGGGCATGGCCCCGCTGCGGGCAGCGCCTCGAGTTCGTCGTCGGCCGGGCCCCGTCGGATGCACTCGCTCCGGAACCGAAATCCGCGCCCGGAGCCGCGTTCGCCGTGCTCGCGCGTCTGGTCCAGCAGCGGCTCGCGGCCGGCGAGGATGCCGTCGTGGACGCCGCCGACCTCCCGCCTGCGGTTCTGGAGCGGCTCGCGGCCCTGATGCCGTCCGACATCGAGGTGGTGCGGCCCGTCCCCCGGCAGGCCGAACAAGGCCGAGCGGCTTGAAGGCCGGCCGAAGGGGCGAACGCGCTGGGCCGCGACTAAGGCGCGGCCGACCGTGGCTGCGTCGAGGCCATGCGCGGGCCGGTCCCGGGTTGGTGTTCGGCCGTGGCTTCAGTTCAACGCCACCGGGCGCTTGATCTTCGGGACCCGCTGCTTCGACGCCATCGAAAGGTTCGCAGCGCGGTCGACGACCCGCAGGACGGCGGCTTGGTGGTGGTACTGCCGGAACGCCTCGGCGCTGGCGGGGTCGGCGAAGAGCGTGTGGATCTGTCCGTCCGCGGAGGGGGTGAGCACCCCGTCGGGTATGTTCCGCCCCCAGCCTCTCGCCGCCCGGAAGGCGACGACCAGCTGGTTGAACGTCGGCCAAGCATGGTCGAGGTGGGCCTCGGCGAAGGCGATGGGCCGGTTCGTGAGCTCGCAGGGCACCTTGCCTCCCGCGTCGCCGTGAAGCTCGAAGTGCCGCTCCTTGGCGGCCAGGAGGTCCGCCTGCACCGCGGCTCGGCAGGCGTCGTAGAACTCCTTGGAGCGCCCCTTGGGCTGCCCCTTGACCGCATCGATGTAGCTGAAATCGGTCTCCGTGCCGTCGGTCCGACGGACCCAGAAGCCGGGCGACGCGTAGTGACCCTCCCGGACGTTCAGGCGCCGCATGAAGCAGTCGACGCCGGCACCGATCTTGGAAGGGCCGTCCGTGATCGCTTCGTCGTAGCGCTGCAGCAGACCGAGCAGATCGTCGTGGTCTTCGCGGTCGTCGACGACTGCGCCGTTCGCGTAGCGGTGCAGCATGGACTTGAAGTGGTCGAGCGCGGCCTGCTGCGTCAGCCACGTGCGGCCGTTCGGAAACTCGATCTTCTTCGCCACTCCCCGCTCCCCCCTGCCGGACGAGGCGTCCGGCGACGAGCTTTCAGATATGGCCAAGCTCGGGAGTTGCAAAGGGTGCGACCGGTCGATCGATGCCCGCACCTCCTTCGCCGCAGGCTTGGTCGGACGCTGGCTCCCGCACGAGTCCGGCGCAAGGTGTCGATGACGGCAAAGGAACGGTTCTCACGCATTTGCACGGATGCGTTAACGCCGTCGCGCATCATCGTAGCTTATGTCGTTCCTTCGAGATCGAGGAGTGCGCCGTGCCGAGCCAGAACATCGACCGAGGTGACCAACCGTTCCGTCCCGCCATCGCGCCGAGGGACCTGATCCCGAACCTGGACGTCCACGGCAACGCGCTGGAGATAGGCTGCCGCGTGCGGAGCTTTTCCTCTACTTTCGCGTACGAGGACGGTCGCGTCGCCGGATTGGAGACGGCCGGCGACCGCGTCAGCTACCTGGAAGGCGTGCTGAGGGCGATCGGCGACGTCCGCAGGGATTGCCCGCGCTATACGATCGAGGTCGAGCGACGCGTCTCCGGCCGCGGCGACCGGATCAAGGACGAGACCGTGGCCGCCGACGATCCCTGGAGGACCGTGATCCCCCCGGTGAACGGAACCCCGACCTCGGCTGGCGAATACTGCTTCGGGGTCGTGCGCATCGCGGACGCCCCCGCGCCGGAGCGCGAAGGCGATGCGCGCACTACTTCGGATGCATAGGTGACCTGACGGAAGGCTCGTCGGGCTCGCCCGACGACGTCGGGCATCGGGATGCCGAAGGCCTTCGGCGGTACGCTGCGAGGACCGAAGAGGCGAAGAGCTACCGGGAGTTCCGCCGGAACGCCGTCCGACCCTGCCCATGTCCATCCGGCATTCGCTCGGCACGCAGCAGGCAGGTCGCCTGCGTGAAGTGGAGCGCGAGATCACCGGCCGGATCGGACGCGGCGGGACGGCCTTCCTCAAGGCAAGCACGGAGAACGCGCTGTCTGGTCAGGACGAGGCCTTCTGGATAGCCGCTACCCCAAGACAGGCCGAATCGCGGGGAAGAACTGCGCGTCGGCTTCATACTTTGCAGCGGGCCCGCCGCTCTCTACCGAGCTTTGCGCCCTCCTGCCAGCGTACGCCATCACGGGGGGAAGGATCCGCAACCGTGTGGGTGAAAGGCATCCACCACGGCTTCGATCTCGTCGTCCGAGGGTCTGCCAAGACCCGGCGCTCCCAGGCGAAGCGCAGGCACGACCCGGGCTTCCGCGACTTCGTCGGCCGCGATCCGGGCCGCTGCCGCGCCCTGGCCCCGGGTCTCGTAGCCGATCGCCACGACGCTCTCCCACCCGATGACGCCTTCAACGAAGATCTCGTCGGGTTCGATCGTGGTGGCCTCGGAGATCCTGCGCTTGCGCTGCAGGAAAGCCCCGACGTCCCCTTCATCCCGACGCAGCGCGGCGAGCTCCCGGGTGGTGTGATACGCCTCCCAGGACCGGATCGCGTGCACGGGACAGCCGAGAGAGGCGGCATCGATCACTAGACAGGGTTCCCGATCGAGCTCCTCGTCGGGCGTCCAAAGCAGCGGATCCGATGAGGTGCTGGTACCGACGACCTCGCGGCCCACACCGATCACGAAGTGCGTCCAGGCTGGAGCGAGATGCCCGCTGCGGTCGAACGATCGCAGTTGCTCGACGGAGAGCCAGTGGAACAGGTAACGGGCGTGTGGCGCGGTGGACATGCAGGCGTTTACCCGCAGATCGCGAAAGAGGCGTGCGGTCGCTTCCGATGAAGCGCTCACCGGCGTCTGCGTAGAGCCGCTCCGAACAAGTGCCAATCGTGGCTCGTTCGTCCATGGCGGACACAGCCGCTGCCGGCATCCGGCTTCAATCGCCCGGCGTTCTGCCAGTCGTCAGAAACTTGCACTTTCCTGAGCCGCTGACGATTTCTCCCATCGTGCTTATACGGCCGCTGCGCCCATCCTTAGAAAGGACCATTTCAACCATTATCTCTCCGCCGTAGACCTCCCAGACGTACTTGTTTGGTGCGATCTTCTTCATTTCCCCGGTCTGACCATCAGGGGTATGCCAACTCTCGAAATTCATATTGACGGTGATTTCAAATTTTTTCTTTCCCTTGCCGACCGCGCAGTCAAGAACGTTCGCATTCGACCGCTGCGGCCAGGCAAGCAAGAGAATTGTAAGTAACCCTATCGTTGCGCTCTTTGTCTAAAAGCTTGCGTGCAAAATCGCCATCGGAGCAGCTGGCCTCCTCAAGATGCATTGCATAGACCAATGGTACTTAGTGTTGGCTGGCGCATAGGTATTAATGGCCCAGATTGTGTTGGTCTTTACCGCTCTCGGTAACAGACCGAGCGCGAATCCATAATACAGGTGATTCTACGTCACCGTGCCGGCGCCCGGACCTGGAGGGTCGATCCGAGAGGAGTTTTTCCCGCCGACCACGCCGGCGGGACCAGCGCCGATCCAGGGTACGGGTGGGATGCATTTTAGGAACTGCGCCAGGCCGGATTCAACGGTTGGCCGGTCATCGTTCCTTCGTGGCGACGCACTCACGGCTGCCGCCGTATGGGGAAGCCGAAAGCAGGCAACAGCACGAGCGCCGGAGTGGCGGACGGCGATCCGTCGCGCCGGCCTACAGCCCCGCGAGGGCGCAAGGAAAGAACGACGGGCACGTGAATCCGGCAAGCCGACCGGCAATCATATCGATGGAAGGAACGAACGAGGTGGCTTCCCATTTTCCTTACGGGTGTCGACCCTGGCGTTCCTATCGGGAGTGGGGTGTTCGGATGTATCCAACCGCAAGTGCCGAGGCCGCCCTGCCGACGGCGCCCGTGCTTTTCGCGCAGGCTGCGGCGGGTCGCCGCTGCACTTCGCTGGTGCCTGCCGGACCGGCTTCGTCGGCCTCCGAGAAGAGTTCGGGAGCAAGGTGCGGGTCTGATTTGCCGCATTCGACCGCTTCGCGGCCTCGTACAAGATTTGTTGAGGTCCTCCTCTGCGCCGTACGGGCATCCACCCTCTCCCCCTTAAGTATTATACACCGCGGCGTCGGATATGAACCATCCAGCGAGCTGGACCGTTCAGCCCTGGCCGGTTCCACCTCATGAAGAAAGTCATCCGCATCCATCCACTCCTTGCGGCGCAAAATCACGGCGGCGATCACAGCCCCCGGTCACTGCCGACCGCCGCGAACCGCCTGGACCTCGCTGCCCAGGTGGCGGCCGCCGGGATGGAGTCCGCCCGGCCAGTTCCGGATTGGGTATCGGCCTCCCCCGGTATCCGCACGCACCTTCGCGTTGCTTCCGGGATGGCCATAGCCCGCTCGTCGGCGCCTGCCGCCCCGGAGGTCGTGCTTCATTCCCCCGCGATCATCGGCGAGGCCACGTCCCCCAGCATCCCCCATCGGGATCTCCCTACGGGATGGCCGCGCGAAGGCGAGGACTTCCCGCCCGACCAGTCCCGTCCGAGGTCGTGGTGAAGTCCGCCCAGGTTCGAAGGGTGCTGGGCATCATCCTCGTCTTCCTGCTCATGGCCGTCGCCGGGTTGGCCTTGGGACGCATCCTTGCCGGCGAGGGCTATCAATCGGTCTACGAGTTGTTCGGCCCCGTATGAGGCCGACGGCCGAAGAGCGGTCCCTCCCCGCATGGCCCCAGCCATTTGGCCTTTGCGGCTGGTCGGGCCATGAGGGTTCCGAGGAGTGCGCGAAGCATGAAACGGGAACCGCTTGCAGTCCTGCGCGAGGTGTTCGGGCATGCGGAGTTCCGCGGCCCGCAGGAGCAAGTCATCCACCACGTGGTCGCAGGCGGCGATGCGATCGTTCTGGCGCCGACGGGCATCGGGAAGTCCGCGACCTTCCAGGTCGCCTCGCTCTGCCGCGAGGGTACGGGCGTGGTCGTCTCGCCGCTGATCGCGTTGATGCAGGACCAAGTCCAGCAGCTTGAGGCCGCCGGCGTGCGCGCCGCCTTCCTGAACTCGACCCAGAGCCAGGACCAGCAGCGGCGCGTCCGGGACGAGTTCTCAGCCGGACGCCTGGATTTCCTGTACGTGACCCCGGAGCGCGTCGCGCTGCCCGGCTTCCAGTCCCTGCTCGCGAAGACCAGGATCTCATTGATCAGCGTCGACGAGGCGCACTGCATATCGCAATGGGGTCACGATTTCCGGCCGGAATACAGGGAGCTGGGCAAGCTGAGGACTTTGTTTCCTCACGTGCCGTTCATCGCCCTGACGGCCACGGCCGACCAGCAGACCCGGGCCGACATCGCCCGCGGCCTCTGCCTCGAAGACGCCCTCATGGTGACGACGAGCTTCGACCGGCCGAACATCGATCTCACGATCACGCCCCGCGAGAGCGCCAACGACCAGCTCCTGGCGTTCATCAGGGCCGGAGGCAAGGGCGAGACGGGCATCGTCTACTGCCTCTCCCGGAAAAAGGTCGAAGCGACGGCGGCATGGCTGAAGCGGCGCGGCGTCGACGCCATCCCCTATCACGCCGGCTTCGACGCGCAGACGCGCAGCAGAACCCAGAAGGCCTTCATCGAGCAGGACGGCCTCGTCCTGGTCGCCACGATCGCGTTCGGCATGGGGATCAACAAACCGAACGTGAGGTTCGTGGCCCATGCGGATCTGCCGTCGTCGGTCGAGGCATATCAGCAGGAGATCGGTCGCGCCGGCCGCGACGGGCTGCCGTCGAGAGCCATGATGCTCTACGGGGCCCAGGACATCGTCCAGCGAAGGCGAATGATCGAGGAGGGCGATGCCGATCCGAACATCAAGAGGACGGAGATCGCCAAGCTGAATGCCCTGGTCGGTCTCGCGGAAACGGTCGGCTGCCGTCGCCAAGCCGTGCTCAACTACTTCGGAGAGACCCACGCCGGCAACTGCGGCTCCTGCGACACGTGCCGGTCCCCGGCCGCGACCGTCGACGCGAGCGTGGCCGCGCAGAAGTTCCTGAGCGCCGTCTACCGCACCGGGCAGCGCTTCGGTGCGGCCTACGTGATCGACGTGCTGCGGGGCAAGTCGTCCGACAAGCTGCGCCGCAACGGGCACGACAAGCTGCAGACCTTCGGCATCGGCGCCGATATGGACGCTTCCGCTTGGCAGGGCGTGCTGCGCCAGCTCGTCGTCCAAGAGGCCATCGTCGTCGACCACGACGCCTTCGGAGGCCTGAAGTTCGGTACGGCCGCCCGGGCGATCCTGAAGGGCGAGACCAAGGTCGTGATGCGTGAGGACCGCCGGATGCGGGCGACCGACGTCATGTCGTCGCTCAAGGCTTCCGTCGCCGCCAAGCAGCAGCTGGCCCCGGAGGACGAGGATCTGTTCCAGACGCTCAAGGCGCTCCGCTCGGAGCTCGCGCGCCAGTCCGGCGTGCCGGCCTACGTCGTCGCCCAGGACACCACTCTGCTCGCGATCGCCCGGATCAAGCCCGCGGACGTCCAGGCCATGGGCCTCGTGCCCGGCTTCGGGCAGGCGAAGATCGCAAAATACGGCTCGGCCTTCGCGGCCGCCGTCGTCGGCCACCTCCACGAGAACGGGCTCGACGACGTGGAGCCTGCCGAGGCCGAGGACATTCTCGGTGCGCCGAGCCCTTGAGGCTGTTCTGGAGCGCCCACGCCGAGGCGGGTCCGATGCCCCGCTCCTTGGTCGGGGGACCCGAAGCGAGGCCGGATGGAAAACGGGAGCCGGTCCCGAGCCGAGTGTGTTCCCCGACGCCCAGTCGTACCATGCCCCGGGATGGCTGGTAGCCTCGGCGAAGCGCTTCGCGCCTCTGGAATGGAGGCCGACGTAGTCGACGAGGCTCGGCGCCGCCTCAGACCGGTGCTCGGAACCATGGTGATCTCGGCGGGACGTTGTTCCGCTTGGGCGCGATGGGCAGCTCCCGGGGCAGTTAATCTGGGATTGCCGTGAAGACGGGCATTCTTCTCACTTGCCAACGTGGCATCAAACATATTGGAAACATGAATCGAGTCAGCAACTGACATTCAGAAGCCGTTCATCGCTTGCGTACTTGGATGCTGCCACGAAATTGCATGCGGGGACGACCATGAAGAAGCTTGCCCTTTCGACCCTGGCCACCGCCGTTGCCGGGTCGCTCCTCCTGAGTTCGGCCGCGGAAGCCCGACCGGGCTACCGCGGCGGCGGCTACTACGGCGGACACGGTGGTTACGCACGTCAGGGGGGCTACGGCGGATACCGTCACTACGGTCACCGCCGCGGCGGCAACATCGGCGGCGCCCTCGCGGCGGGCGCGTTCCTGGGCATCCTGGGAGGCGCGATCGCGGCCTCGCAGGCGCCGTCCTACGGCTACGGGTATGCGCCAAGCTACGGCTACGGATATGCCCCGGCCTACGGCTACGGCTATCCCGCCTACGGGTATTGAGCAAAGCCGGCATATCACTTCGGGGGGCGCCTTCGGGCGCCCTTCTGCGTTTCATGCGGCGTCGTCGGGAGCGGGATCCTCCTCCGGCGTTCGTGACCGTTGCCTCTGGGCCCAACCACCCTGCACAAGAGCCCGATCAAGCCCGCCTCGGCCGGCGGCGAGGTCGCAAGGGATGTCGGGCCGCCGCGCTCCGCGTGCTCGAGGCGTCTTTCGCCCGACCCGGCGATGATGCCTCTCCGCCGCGGAGTGAGGCTCCGGGCCTGCCGGTGCACGATCCCGAGTCCGCTTGGAATAATGATCTCAGACTCTGCCGCATGGTGGCCGGCGCAGAACCCTTCGAGCGGCGCGTCGAGACCGAACGTCTGCAACTTCCAGTTCCAATCGGTGGATCAATTTTACGCACTTTCCTCGGAAAGGGTGTAGCCATGCCTGCTACATTGAGTGCCTGAGATCAGGGCGCGGGGCAGGCCAAGCAGAAATGAAAAAGATATTTACTCTCGCTGCGTGCTTCATCTCAGCCTCCATGCATGTAGATGCAGCCAGAGCGTTGGACGGAACCGGATGGTGGGTCTTGATAGGCTCTTTCCCCGCAGAGTTGAAAGACACCAACGCCGAGCATCGCTATATGGAAGCAAAGGCCCGGCCTTGTGGGCTGCGCTACTTCAATGATCGCTCCGGCAAGTGGCTTGGATTCAGTGAAGGTCGTACGGCTTTCGTTTCGCGCGGCGCGCCCTTTCCGAGCAAAGCTCAGGCCGAAGGCGAGCGGCAACGCATCCGGCAATGCTTTCCAGATGCGTATGTCAAGTATGGGCAATACCTGGGCGAGTAGTTTCCTTGGTACGATCGGCGATCCGTCCACTCATGGCGGTGCCGCCGCTTCGTAGTGATTTGTGCTGGTAGTGTTCCGATGCAGTTGATGATCCCAAAGGATATGGTCAGAACGTCGGTGGCGTCTCCGGACGTCGCTCGGCCTGGGTTGCCGTTCGCCTCCAAGATCCTGATCGGATCTGCGGCCAGTGCCGTGCTTGCAGTTGCCGCAGCCGGATTGGCCCTCACGTTCGGCAGCAGCGCCGCGATCGGTTTCGAGCCGGTTGCGAAGTCATCCAGTTCCGGAGGACTGGCCCCCCTGTCTCGGTCCATCCCCGCCGAAGCGTCGCAGATACCGCCACAGCCAGTCGCAACCGAAGCGAATGTGCCGATATTCCGCATGCCCGATGAGGCCTTGAACTCAGGTGCTGGCAGGCATGGCCAGCGGCCAGAGACAGAATCCTACGTGGCAGCCGACAGTGCAGCCCGCATGCCTTACGAGGGCCGCTGGTATGCAAAGTATCATGCAGATTGCTACAATGGCACCGACGATTCAGAGAGGGTGCCTCTGCGTTTCACTTCGAGCAATCTGAAGTTCTATGAAACCAGCTGCAACGTTCGGTCTGTAAGACGATTGGGCGGCAGATTCAATCTCAAGTCCAAATGTACGTTTGAGGGAATATACTCGGAATCGAATATCACTCTCGACTTTGTCGATGCCGACACCATGCGTGTCAACGCCTATGAAGCAGCTGGCATCGATGGCGCGCTTTACAAGCGGTGCAAACCGAAACAGAACGCGCACGCCCTGCCATCGGCGCCGAACGCTGAAAGAACGGCAGCCTCTCATCCGAAAAGGCCCCGTAGATCCGAGGTCGAACGCTGCTCTGGCGTTTTCATTCGCGACTCATGTGGGCCAAATAAGATTGGCTGCAGCGTCCCCAAAAAGGCTGGAGATACAGCGGATTTCATGGCGTCCGACCAGACCGACGGCGTCAGGACCTACGTCGTTTACCGGATGGACCATTATGCGGCATCGGATGTCCGATTGGAGCCCAATTGCCGGTTGCCCAGTTACAACATCGATTCGGAGATTCGCAGACGACAAAGCAATTTACGGATGATCGACCAGATCCTGTCGGGCCGCCCTTGAGAGCGGCTCAGCACGGTTCGAAGTGATCGAAGATGCCGAGGCGGACAGAGAGGCCGGTCAGGGTACCATCGATGTCGGCCGTCGCTCGTGGCGCACGGGCGGTCGGCGGACCCGCCTGAACCAAGCGTGCAGGCGCTCTATCGTCCAACCTCAAGGGAACTACCCCTCCCTGCCATCGGAGCTGCCCCCTATTCCTTGAGTTCGGAGATTTCCCGGACGGTTCCGAAACCGGCCCGGAGCCGGAACTGGAAGCCCTGCAGGCAGGCCTCCAGCAGTTCGCCGTCCATCTCGGAGCGACACGCGTCCACCGCCTGGATCTCTTCGTCTACGGACCTCATACCGGCTTCCGAGGCCAACGCTGATGCGGGCACCCCGTCGACGACGACCAGCAGCGGTGTTCCTCCGCCGGCGAGGAACCTCTCGAGGGCCGTGAACCGGTTCCGCAGGGTGGCCGCGGCAGCGGCGTCCACGACGTCGAGTCGTTCGAGGGCTTCCGCGCACTGCGACAGGATCTCGCCGCCGAAGGCCGCCCCGCTGCGAGCGTATCGGATCGCAGGCGTGCGGCACGCAGCGACGTAGAGTTCGCCGTGCTGCCAGTTCGCGTGTCCGGTCGATTGCTCGAGAATGTTGGCTTGGTACCACTCGGGCTCGACGCCGGCGCCCTGAAGATGCGCCCACGTCGCCCGCAGAAGGGCGATCGCGTCCTCCGCATGCGGCCAGGGGCGCGTGGTCCCGCCGACCTCGAAGAGATCGCGGAAGTGACTGGAGGTGCCGTGATACAAGGGGAACGTGATGTGCTGCACGGGTCCTGGATCCCCTCCGAGCGCCTGCCCATGACATCCCGTGGTCCGCGCCACAAGGGCGACGTCGCCTCCCGGTCCTTGGCCGGATCAGCTCAGGGTTGCCGATTCCGCGAGTTGCCCCACCTTCGCGCCCAACAGGCTGGCGATGGGTCGGCGCAACATCGAGGGGGGCCTTTGCCGAGCAATGCAGACCGATCGGGCGCGGGCCGGCGGCGACCTCCGGAACTGCAGGAGGACCCTCGCTTCGAGGAGCGTCTGAAGGCTATCAACGAGCTCAGGCGGCGGAAGGGATGGCCGACCATTTCCGTCACCGGGGATGCGCCTCGGACCGAGAGCGCCTTGCGATACTTCGCCGAGCGTAGCGGCGTCGACTTGCCGCCATAGCGCTTACCGAGGGGGCGGGCTCACGGCCAATGGACCGGACGAGCTCGCCGCCGGTCAGGGAGACGGCGAGTTGGGTACGTCGCCTGCGGACACCCGGATACGCGCATCGACGAGCTGCTCGAAGGCAGCCTTGTGACGGGGGTGCACCTCGAGATTCCGACAAAGCCAGTATTTCAGGCTCCTAGGATCCTGGTCGCTCGACCACGCATCGAGCAGGCGGCCGGCTTCAGCGAGGCCGGTCGCCGCGATCGCGTCACCGTCCATCATTTTCTGCGAGCGCCGCCACCACGAGTAGTAGTCGCTGAGATCCATGCCCGTCACGTAGCGGGATGCCTGGAACTCCTGCCGGATCGCTTCGAACTCGACCTGAGTGCAGGGTGTCTCCTTGAACGCCCGGTCGTAGCGGAACCGGATCCATGCGGCTTCGCCGACTTTTTCGCCACCGTCCTCCAGCAGGCTTACGAACAAGAGTTCCTTGGCGCGCAGGAGGTCCACGAGTTCCTGCCAAGCGAGCCGGAAATCCTCCCCCTCCCGCCGGAGCGGGACGCCGACCTCGGTCAGCATCTCGAACAATGGTACGCGCCGGACCGCCTTCAACGCCTTCGCCGTTTCCGCGAACTCGCGCGAGCCGGCCGCGAGTTCGGCCACGACGTCGCCGTTTACGGCAAGGGCGAGCCGGACGATCCGTGGCTTGTGGGAGTCGACCTTGCTCCCCCCGTAGTGGTTCTTCGTTCCGGCCAGAGCCATCTCGACCCGACCTACGATCGCGAACTCGGCGGGATCCCCGCCCAAGGCCTTGACGCGTTCGCTCAGCAGTTCCATGCCGGACACTCCTTCGATGCCGCGAAAGTCTGCCAGGGCGGCGCAAGCCGCAACCTCGTTTCGAACCGGGCGGCCGATCGCAGCCTGGGAGAACCTCTCTTCGAAAGATTTCGTAAACCAATCAAGAAGGAATGAATCTCGGATCGCACCATCTCGCGACCGTTCGATTGATGGCCGACTCCGGGCTGGGTAGACCTACTTCATCGACCGACGGATCAAGCTCCGTTCGGATCGTCTGTCGACTTGGGTGGGCGTGCTTCGTGCATGTCCACCCCTTTCGGTCCCAGAGGCGGAGGGCCTGTCCGCGCCACGAGTCGGCAGGGCGCCGCTTCGCAGCTGAACGGTCGGACGCTCGCGGCGACCGATCGGCGCGTCAGGCTCCGAACGCCGGTGCCGCCGCCATCGTCGTGTCCCAACCCGGAGCCGAGTTCAGGAGCCGCTCCGCCGAGGCGACGCTCTCCAGAATGTCCTGCCAATCCGGAATCTCGCCGTGGATCATCCCGCGCATGGCGGCGTAGTCGGCCTCGAGCGAGCGCGACATCGCGTCGTTCGGCATCAGCGTCAGGGTGCCGGGCTGCGCAAGGTCGAGACGATGATCCTTCCGGGCGAAGAAAACCTTGCCGTGCTCGACGCAGCGCCGCCCCATCGACAGATCCTCAAGCGCGTCCGCTCCATAGCTCGAGCGGATCAGCTGGTGGCAATCGTAGTAGTGCCGGGACAGCCGGTGGCCATTGCCCCTGACATCGCCGCGGCTCTGCGCCCATTGCCTCTGCTCGTGGAGGATGCGCAGCTTGTCCCAGAGGGTGCGCTCCGGCCGGATCGTCGTCACCCCCGGCACCGCGAGGTCGAAGTCCGGCACCAGATCCGCCACGTAGGGGAGGATCCGCATGTCCTCGCATGGGTCATGATCCGAACGTGCGCCGCTCTCGATCTTCACGCGCGGCGCGACGTAGCCGTCGCCCGGGAAGAGAGAGCGATAGGTAAGGAACAACGTCTGCCCGTCAGGATCCTCTTCGAGCGAGGCCGACTCGATCGAGAGCGTTCCTTCGGCGAGTCGTGCCGACGCTTCGAGCTCGGCGACAAGCATCCCGAGATGCGGAGCCAGCGTCCGGTGCAGATAATGCTGGCAGGCCGTGCGCAGCCCGTCGAGGACCCGTTCCCTCGGCCGCCTGCCCATCGACGCCAGATCCTCGACGCTGTCCGGGAAACCGAGGTCCTCGCGAAACATCGAGATGTCGACGTCCTCGCTGAAGCGTGAGATCAGCCCCCACGCCTTCGACAAGCTCGTTCCGCCCTTGAACAGAGCCCGCGGAGCGTCCGCGGGGCGGCGGTTGAAGAGCGCGTCCAACGTCAGGGCGACGTAGAAGTCCTTCTCGAGATACCGGGCCGGCATGCCGAGCGCGCTCTCCGCCTCGGCAAAGAGCTGACGGCGATCGGCCTGGTCGAACGAAAGGAATTCGGCGTAGGCGGGATTGATGCTCACGGTCTCATCCCAGATTGGGGCTCGTCGGGGTCCGGTCCTTCGCCGTCGCCCGCAGGCCCACTATGCCAGGAAGGAGCGAAAACCGGATCGAGTCCAGCCTCCTCCATGGCGAGGTCGATCTGGCCTCGCATCCAGTCCTCGACGAGCGCGACGCATGCCTGCAACTCGATCCGCGCCTCAGGGCCCTTCTCGCTCGCGAGATGCCGGGAGACGCAGCGTCGGATCCTGGCCCGTTCCTGTTCATCCCCGGACATCGTCAACAGGTCCTTGGCCCACGCGAGCGCCTGGACGACGACTCCGCCGGCGCGCCCGGCCCAGTGCAGCCGCCGCGCACTTCTCGTCTGGAACTCGATCGTCCGGTTGCCCAGCGAGATCGGCTGCAGCCGCAGGTCCGTCTCGACGACGAGCCTCGCCGGAACGAGATTGGTGATCCCGAGCTCGTGGGCGGCGGCTTCGGGAGGCACGAGCCAGCGTCCGCCCAGGCGGGAGACGACGGCGGCGACGACGTGCTCCGCCATGGGAACCGTCGGGCGCTTCGTCATCCGGTTTCTGGACGGGCTGTAGTAGACGCCGCGTGCGACCCGCAGGACGCGGAACTCCGCGAAGAACGCATCCCAGTCGCCGGACGCCCGGCTCGTCACGTAGACGCCCTCGCTCGAGGCGGCCAGCCTGAGGAGGTGCCGCTCGACGATCTCGTGCGGACCGAGGTCGGCGAAGTCGGACCACGTGAACACTTGGCCGGCGGCCGCGCCGGCTTGCATGCGCCGCATCAGCTCGAGACGCAGGGGCGAAAGCGGGGGGGCCATGTCTGCGCTCCATCTGTATGGGATGCGGTCATTTCATGATGCACGAAGTGGACGCATGCAGCCAGCAGGAAGGAACGGCGTAGCTACGTTATGATCGTTTCATGCATCATGAAATGGTCATATCGCTCCCTGCGCAAATTCGCCAGCGCGATCCGGAGCAGGCCGCTAAGGTGGCAGTTCGAGAAAACGTAAACGGCGCCAAGCAATCCCTGAACGCCCTTCCGGGCGGCTCCGACTGGGTCATGACGTGGGAACCGTGCTGTCCGATAGCGCTGGGTTCAGCAGCGCGCCATCACCCAAGAATGGCAAGTGCCGGTGGGGAGGTGACTAGCGGACACGTCGCGCGGCCCAACGTAATATTTCGTAAACCAAGCGAGTTAACCTTACCTTATGCTCGTTCAGGCAGAATAGTCGCATCAAGAATGGCTCGCCGGAATTGTTGAGCCTCAAGGTTGAAGACCATGCCCTTCGGCAGCATCAGTGCGGGTCGGTTCAGGATCGGCCGAAACAAGCTTCCGGCATCGAAGCCTGCTTCCACGGCGCATCCGACGACCTCGTAAGTCGAGACAAGATTGCGTGCGGCCGGACCGGCGCACCTATCTGGAGGCCCGCACCGCGCGTCGTCTGCGCAATCGGGCAGCGGCCGGCTCCTCTCGTCGCCAGAGGAGTGTGGCTTCCGAAGGATCTGCCGCCATGGATAGCTGGTCCGGCAGGCTCGGCGGCGGCACCGAGTGATCGAGGATGGAACGATGGAAGCCGGAAGCCTGTCCCGCCGCACCTTCATGGGAGCCTTGGCTTCACTGACGCTCGCGGGCCATTCCGCCGCGGCCGCGGACGATGAGATCCGCATCGCATTCGTGGGAGACTCCCTGTCCGACGGCATGTGGGGCGGAGCGACCCGGCTCATCGCGCGGGAGTCCTGTCTTGCTTCCCGGATCAAGCTCGGGCGCTTTGCCGAGAACGGTACGGGTCTCACCCGCCCCGCCAAGTTCGATTGGGTCGGCGAGGCTCGGACCGTCGTGGGCAAGTTCAAGCCAACGGTCTCGGTCGTGTCGCTCGGGCTGAACGACAGACAGAGCATCGTCGATGCCAGCAGGGCGCGTTTTGATCTCGGTACTCCGGCTTGGCGAGCCCGCTATGCCGAACTGAGCCAAGCTCTCGTCCGGAATCTTCGGTCCGGCGATGCAGGGGTGCTGTGGATCGGTCTACCCGTCCTTCGCGACAAGCAGAGTCAGGACGATGCGGAGGAGAAGAACGCGATCTTCGCGGAGGCGCTCAGGCGGTTGAACGATCCGAAGGTCCGCTACGTGGAGCCATGGCGGCAGACCCGGTCGGGACCCGGCCTCTTTCAGCCCTACGGCGCGGACGTCCGCGGCGTCCAGGTCCAGCTCCGCGCCCCCGACGGCATTCACTTCACCTCGGCTGGCTACGACGTCGTTTCCGCCCACCTGCTGCGCGAAACGACGGCCTTCATGAAGGAGCAGGGCCTCGCGATGGCGTATCCCTGCCAGCAGCAGGCACAGCGGTGAACGTTCTCGGATGGCGGCGCCGCGGCCTCGCCACATCCGGCGTCGCGATCGTGTCGCTCCTGGGGGTCGGAACGCTCTTCCTTGCAGCCGACAGAGATCTGCCAGCTGCTCCGGTTTCCGCTGCTCCAACCGACAAGCTGGCACCCGCTCAGCCGAGGACGAACGTCGCCGCGGCCGGCGGGGAACAGCTCGTTCTTCCGGCTTCGAGAGGACAGGCCCGCAGAAGCCTGTCCATTCTCCAGATCGGCGACAGCCACACCGCCGCAGATCTGTTCACCGGGATGGTCCGACAGATCCTCCAGGAGAAGTTCGGACAGGGCGGTATCGGCTATGTGAACGTGGGCACACCTCATCCCGGCGTGCGCAGCTCGCTTCTGAAGCTGACGGCGAGCTCGGGCTGGAGCTACGAAGACATCCGTCGCTCTGCACGTCCTGGCGCGTTCGGACTCTCGGGGTACAACGCGAGCACCAGCCGCGAAGGCGAGGTGCTGACCTTCGCCAGCGACATCCCGGCTCCGTACTCGGCGATCGAGATCGAGGCGCAGACGGACCGGGACGCCGGCTCGGTCGTCATAGAGATCGACGACGTCCCCGTCCTGTCTGCCTCGCTCGCTGCGGGGACGGCCGGCCCGAGGATCCTCGGAGTCCGGCCTGCCGCCGGCATAGCCTCGTTCAGGAGGTTGGTCGTCCGGACAGGTGAGGCGAAGCCGGTAGCCATCTCCGCCGTCGGCATCTTCCGTGAAGGCGCCGGCATCACCTACAGCAGCATCGGATACCCGGGCGCCACCGTCGACCTGCTCGCCAGGTTTCCGGAAAAGAGGTTCGTCGACGGCCTCCGTCGGTTGGCACCCGATATCGTCGTCCTCGCCTTCGGAACGAACGAGGGCTTCGACGCCAATCTCGATCCTGCGGCGTACCGGGAGCGGTACGTGTCCGCGATCCGTATGATCCGTCAGGCGCTCCCGCACGCCCGTCTGGTGATGATCGGACCGCCGCAAGGCGAGCGGCCGGTCACGGCCTGCAAGCCGGCCGAGGGCCGGCCGTGTCCGGCAACGGATCCTTCCGCGGAGCCCTCTGCCTCCCCCGGACGCCAGGACACCTGTTCCCAACGGCCCCCGCAACTCGATCAGGTGCGCGAGGTGCAACTGCGGCTGGCCAAGGCGGAGGGTATTCCGTTCTGGGACTGGTGGGCGATCATGCCGGCTGGCTGCGGTGCGTCCCGATGGGCGGCCACGGATCCGGCGCTGATGTCGAAGGACCGCGTCCACTTCACCAAGGCCGGATACCGGAAAAGCGCGGCGGGGTTTGCCGCCTTCGTCGAGTCGGAAGTCAAAGCATCACTCAGAGGCGAAGATGCTGTTCCCAACAATTGAGTTCGCCTTGTTCTTCATGCTCGTGCTGCCCTGTACGTGGCTGTTGAACCGGCGCAACGAGCTCAAGAAAGCGATGCTCGTCGTTGCGAGCTACGTCTTCTACAGCTTCTGGAGCGTCCCCTTCCTGCTGCTACTGTTCCTGTCGTCGCTGTTCAACTACGCCTTCGGCCTGCTCATTGGCGGATCCGTCGATCCGAAGCTGCGCAAGGTGCTGACCGGCCTCGCCGTCCTCTGCAACCTCGTGCCGTTGTGCTTCTTCAAGTACTACGATTTCGTCGCGGCCCAACTCCAGACGCTGGCAGGGTTCTTCGGCGTGCAGATGGAGCTCGGCTCGACCGGCTTCGCCGTGCCGGTGGCGATCTCCTTCCTGACCTTCCACGGCATCTCGTACGTCGTCGACGTCTACCGGGAGAAGGTTCGAGCCACCCGCTCGCTCGTGGATCTGCTCCTCTACATCAGCTTCTTCCCGCACCTCGTCGCGGGACCGATCGTGCGGGCATCCGAATTCCTCGATCAGCTCGCAAGGCCGTCGAACCCGAGAAACATCGACCTTGGAGGGAGCATGCTGCTGATCCTCGGCGGCTTGTTCAAGAAGGTCGTCGTCGCCAGCCACCTCTCGATCCTGTTCGTCGACCCCGTCTTCACGAACCCGCAGGCCTACGGGACGGTGGACCTGATCCTGGCGATGTACGCCTACGCCCTCGTCATCTACTGCGACTTCAGCGCGTACACGGACATCGCGATCGGCGTCGCGGACCTCCTCGGCTACAAGTTTCCCCGCAACTTCAACCAGCCCTATCTCGCGCTGTCGCTGCAGGAGTTCTGGCACCGGTGGCACATCACGCTCTCGACGTGGTTGCGGGACTATCTCTACATCCCGCTCGGCGGCAGCCGGCTGGGTCGCTGGCTCACCTACCGGAACCTGATCCTGACCATGGTGCTCGGCGGCCTTTGGCACGGGGCGGGATTGCAGTTCATCGTCTGGGGAGCGCTGCACGGCTTCGGCTTGGCCGCGGAACGCCTTCTGCGCGAGACGACGGACGAGGCCGGGCGCTTCCGCCGCTTCCTTCGGGGTGAATTCGGCGAGACGGTGCGCTGGCTCGCCGTGTTCCACTTCGTCTGCATCGCCTGGGTCTTCTTCCGATCGGCGGATGCGACCGGTGCAATCGACTACCTCGCCACGATCGTCTTCCGGATCGGCGACGGAGCGCCGATGACGGCCTCGCCGCTCGTCCTCGTCCTGATGGCGGCCGGCTTGCTGACGCACCTCATGCCGCCGGCGGGCTACGCCGCCGACGGAGAGGCCTTCCGCAAGGTCAATCTCGGAGCGAGGGTCGCGTTCAGCACGGCCGCCATCTGGGCCGTGATCATGCTCGCGCCCTCCGGGATGGCGCCCTTCATCTACTTCCAGTTCTAGATTCGAGAAAGCCATGTCCTTCACGACGACCGCTATCGAGTCCGCCGCCGCGCATCCAGTTCGGGATCTCGTGCCGGATCTTGCGACCGAAGGGATGGGAATCATCAGGATGGGGGCGGCAGGCAGAACCGTTGCGGCAGTGTACGCGACTTGCGCCCTTCTGGCTCTCGCCTACCCGCAGGCCCTCGCCTCCTGGCTCGACGACTTCGAACCGAACCCGGTCGTCGACGTGGCTCGGGCCGGGGTGGCCCGCTTGGTTGCCGTATCGGAGACCTTGGGCGTCGCCCAGACCTCGGAATACCTACGCGAAATCGGCAAGAGCATCACGCGCAAGCCGCAATGACCGCCTCGTGGCGCCAGGGCATGGGCAGGGGGAACGATGACCAAGAACGCTGCTTTGCTGGTCGCGGGAGTGCTCGGTAGCATCTGGATAGGCTCGAGTGCGCAGGCTGCCTGCATGGTGGTCGGCGACAGCATCGGCGTCGGGATCGGCATGGCGCTGAAGGGCGTATGCTCGACCTCGGCGAAAGTCGGGATCAGTTCGAGCGCCGTCGCCGATCGGGTAAGATCAGGAGGCCACTGGACGGTCGCATCTCTCGGCAGCAACGACTTTCCCCGCGGCATCCATCCGGCACAGCGGGCACAGTCGGAGATGCGCGTCCGCGGGGCTCTCGCCTCGATTTCGGCAAGAGCGGGCGATCGACTGCTTCTCGTCCTGCCGGCGAATGGTGCGCGAGGCCTCGTGCAGAGCTGGGCGGCCTCGAACGGCGTGCGAACGGTCTCCTTCGCTCCTGGCCCTGATGGGATCCATCCCCGCAACTATGCCGTGTTGGGGCGCGAAATCAGGGGCAGGATCGGGGAGTGACCCCGGATCCCGCCGGGGCGGGCCGGGGCACGGCACATCCGCACTCCGTCGAAAGGAGATGCATGGGACCGCACCGTTCAAGCCGAAAGGAACCGCCACGGCATCCGAACCACAGTTTTTCCTCCTTCGCGTCGGGCGGGCCTTGCGTCTTCAGCGAATCGGCTCCCTTAATGAAGGAATGAGTTTCAATCCTTTCTCGTGGGCCGACCTCCTCGATCGGGACGGCGTCCAGATCGTGGTCGACACCACCTTCATCCTGGTCGCAATCGGGCTCGCCGCCGCGCGATACCTGCTTTGACGTCGGGCTCGCCCAGCCTGCGTCGGCCCCAGGCCTTCGCCCGTCCTGAGGCCGGGGAGCCTCTCTCGTACGACCGGCTCGGCCTCCGCACTCTCCGGCCCTCCGATCTCCGAGCCCTCCTGGCGCGTGCCGGTTGGTACGGAAGGTTCCGACAGAGGCTTCTCCTCGATCTCATCGACACCTCGTGGTGCCGCCGCACCCGCGTCGATGCCGACGTCGCGCTCCGCCTGCAGCCCTGGCCTCTTCGGCTGCGCGAACGCGTCCACCCTTTCCACCCGAAGCCCAAGCGCCATCGCGGCGTCTGGGGCAGGGACCGCTCGAAGGCGGCCTCCCGTCGCGGCACATGCCGCCGCCCCAACGTCCATCGGCGCCAGACGGAGCCGACCATCACATGACCGAATCCAAGTCCCGCCACGGCGGACGTTCCCGATCCCGACCTGGACGGATCGAGCTGTCCGCAGGGATGCCGGACGCGTCCCACTCGTTCTTTCCCGGTACGGATGCCGAATCCATCGTCGTGATGACGATCGGAGGCATCGGCGCCATCGGCTCCAACTGGACGGCCTACGGGTGCGCGGGGCGCTGGCTTCTCGTCGACGCAGGGGCGGCCATGCCACCCAAGGGCGTCGCAGGACTTCAGCTCGTCGTTCCCGATCCCGCCGCTCTCAAGCAGATGTTCGCCCGGCTCGTCGCAGTCGTCGTGACTCACGCGCACTACGACCACATCGGCGGCTTGCCCGCTCTGGCTCCATTCCTTCGGGAGGGGACCAGGATCTATGCCACGCCTTTCGCAGCCGAGTGCGTCCGCAACCAGCTCGAGCGCTACCGCCTCGACGAGCGCGTCGACATCCGGACGTTCTCCCCGAATTCGAACCTGACCCTGAAGCCTTTCACCCTGACGCCGATACGCGTCGCGCACTCGACCCCCGAGGCGCTCGCCTTCGGCATCTCCACACCGGCGGCGCGCATCCTCCACACCGGGGACTGGAGGATCGACGAGGCGCCGAACGTCACCTGGAAGACGGACCTCGCCGCGGTCGCCCGCTTCTCCAAAAGCGGCCTCGCCGCCATGGTTGCGGATTCGACCTGCGCCGACCGTCCGTCGCCCGCACCCAGCGAGCAGACGATCACGGAGAACTTCGGCCGCTTCCTGGAAGGCCGCCGCGGCCTCGTCGTCGCGGCGTGTTTCTCGAGCCACGTCGACCGCGTCGCCGGCATGATCCAGGCCGCGACGACGGCGGGACGCACGGTCTTCATCGCCGGAAAGTCGCTCATCCGGACCCTGGCGACCGCACGGGACGCCGGCATCCTCGACGAGCGCCACGGCTACGATACGGACCTCAGGAACCTCGAGGGTCTCGATCCATCCCGAGCCATGCTGATCTGCACCGGCACCCAGGGCGAGGGCAACGCGATCCTCAAGCGGCTCGCCGACGACGATCACAACCTGCCGGCACTGGAGGCCGGCGACTGCGTGGTCCTGTCGGCCCGCGTGATCCCGGGGAACGAGGAGGAGGTGGCGGTCATCGCGTCCGCCTTCCGCCGGGACGGGATCGAGGTCGTCATGGGCGAGGTCGACGGCCTGCCGCTCCACGCCTCCGGTCATGCCTCGCGTCCCGAGATCGAGGCCATGCTCGCGGCCGCCTCGCCCCGCCTGCTCATCCCGGTCCACGGGGCCGGCCATCACCTCGCCGCCCATGTCGAGCTCGCCGAGGCGGCCGGCATCGCCGAATGCGCGGTTCCGGCGAACGGCCGCGCTCTTCGCGTGACCCGGACGGGCTGCGAGGTCCTAGGTACCGTCGAGTTGCGGCCCATGGCGGGCGTCAGCCGCAACGGCCGCCTCGTCCTCAAGCCGCTGGAGATCGCCATCGAGGAGGCGCTCGCCTCCGCGCGGCGCGCCGCGGCTCGCGAACAGACCCCTGCCGCCCGATCGCCTGAGGCCTTCGGTCAAATCCGGGATCCGGCGCCGGGCCGGTAGACCCGCGGCCGGCCCGGCTGGGCCGCGCGCAGGTGGGCGACCTCCTCGTGCCGGCCTCGTCGGGCGATCGGCGCCTCTGAACGCCACGCCGGCTCTTCCGTGCTGCGGCATCCTGGATCGCCCGCACGGTGATCGCGCCGTCAGACGCGGGCGTGGATCCCGACCGGCCCCCGCCCACCGTCGACGGCACCTGGGCAAGCGGTGCCGCCGGCTGCCGGATCGGGAGGAGACATCGGGCTCATCGCCGTACCACCCGCCCGCGAGATCCAGGTCGCCGCTCGACGGCGGTCGGACGACATCGACTCGCCGGTACCCCCAAGGACGGTTCGGGCCCGACTCCCGCGGATCCGTCGAACGTGTACTCTGGCAGCGCGCGCCTACTCGCGTGCCGGGAGACACCGCCATGTCCACGCTCACGACGCTCGGCGAGATCCAGGTCAACCGCAACCTCGCCATCCCGCGGAAGCTCGCGGACAATCCCGTGCGCACCGTCGCACTGGATGCGATCCAGCGCCGCAACGCCGTGCTCGACGCCGTCTTCTACGACGTCGCGGCGATCCGGCCCCACGAGACGGCAAAGCTCGCCTTCTGGCTCGCGCGCGAGGGCGCGATCATCATGGTGCCGCCCTCCGGCAGCTCGGCGGAGCTGGAGGTCTTCCTTACGCCGCAGGAGTACTTCGCGTCGGGCGGGGAGGGGACCGCGCTCACCGTGGCGGGCGTCGGCAGTTCGGCGCTCGGGGCCGCCGCCTTCGCCCGCAACGTCGCCGACGCGCTGGGCAAGCCGGTGGTCGCGGTGGTGTCCGGCTACGGCCTAGCCGACCTGCTGACCGAGGCCTTGGGCGGCTTCTTCCTGTTCGGGGTGCTCAACAGCGTCCGGCACGCCTTCGAGCCGCTGGACGAGGTGACGAAGCTGTTCACGCGCAGCGAGCGGAAGGCGGAGGAACTCAGCGGGTCCTGATACGCCCGCAGCAGCCGCGACACGCGGACCGTCGTCGCGCTCCTGAAGGACGCGCGCTTCCCACCCGAACTGCTCGTCGGCCATTCCAAAGGCAACCTCGTAATCTCGGAAGCGCTCTACGCGATCCATGCCGAGGATCCGATGTCGGAGAAGCGGCTTGCCGAGCAGCTGCGCATCGTGACGATCAGCGCCAAGATCGGGATGCCGCACGCCTTCCACGACGTCCTGGACGTGATGGGCGAGTGGGACTGGTTCGGCGCCCTGAATTCCCGACCCGACCTGCGGGCCGACTACACGGTCCCACATGCATGGCACAGCACGAACCCCGAATTCCCCTTCGGCATGGGGATCCGCGTGCCCACGGTGCTGCGGGAGGTGCTTGGCCGGACCCCGTCACCCTCGAAGGCTGCCCCTCTCCCGTTCATCACCGACCTGCCGCAGAAGCTGACCGCCTCCCTCCTCGCCGGGACGACGCTTCGTCTGGCCTAGTTCGTTCGACGTCGAATGGGATTCCGGTTCGGCAAGCGCGCGTGGATGCAGGTCGGACGGGCGAGGCTTCGGTTGCCGACCGCGGGTCCTCCGTCCGGGGCCCGGGATCGAGATCCGCCAACGTGCGATCGATCTCCGCTTCGTCCGAAGGTCGACCTCGTCGGGAGTCGGACGGCCCAGGAGACCGTCGGGTCCGGGCCCGACCCTGATCCCGGGACCGCCCGGGCCAGGGATCACGACTGGCCGCCGGGCGGCGACGGAACCGCCGAGTCCGACGCCGGCGACGATGACGCCGCCGCCTCGGCGCTCCCGGCCGAGCGCGCCGCACGCCTCGCGTGGACCTTCTCCTTGAGACCTTTGATCCGAAGACGCTCCTGGGCGACCTCCAACCTCTTGCGGACCAGCGCGACCTCGGACTCGACCGGCGCCGGGACGTCCCGGATGTGCTCCGGGGCCCAGCCGCTCCGCTTCTTCCCGTACCAGACGCCCTGGGTATCGGTGGCCGAGTGTCCGAGAAGCGCGGCGAGCTCCTCCGCCGGATAGACCGTCTTCATGTTCGCCACGAACTGGTGGCGGAGCGTGTAGAGCGTGAGCAGCTTTCCGTTCGGAGACCGGAACAGGATCGGCGAGACCTCGCGCAGGATGCGGCTGCAGGCGTTCTTGTTCTTCATGAAGGCGCCGTCATGCGCCCAGTCGGCCGCATACTCGACGAAGCGCTCGACCGCTTCGAGCCCCTCGTCGGAGAGGTTCGTCAGATCGAGCGTCCGGCGCTCGCCGTTCGCGCGTCCGTTGGTCGCCTTCGCGTTGGCGACGTGGAGATAGACCCGTCTCCCGCGCCTGGCCCTCGAATCGTCGACGTAGCTGAAGGTCGCCGCTTCCCATTCCGAGGGACGGAGCCCCGTCGCCATGCCGGCGACGATCCAGGCCGCCAGCGGCCGGACGTACGACGAATGGCTGGCCCGGGGGAGGTCCCGGACCACGATCGTGAACTGCTCGTACGTGATCGACTTCGCCTTGTGGGCCGCCGTGCGCTCGCCCTCGCCCTCGGCGTCGCGGCGCACGTGGGTCATCCGCGCCTCCCCGAAGTCGAGGTCGATCGCGGCCTCAATCATGGCGAGCGCCTGCTCGACCTCGTGCGAGTCCATCGCCTGGATGGTGCTGATCGCGGCCTGCCGGTAGACGCGCCACGTCGTCGGCTTCACGGTCGCGCGGATGCCGAGGAGCCAGTTCGCGAAGGAGACCGGGTTCGGTTCGTCCCGGAGCGAGAGCATGTGCTCGCGGCGGTAACGGTCCTTCAGCTGCCGCCCGCAGGTGGCGTACATCTGGACGGTCGATGGCGTGCGGGTCGGCGCGGTACCGACGCCCTCCGTCTCCCGCCGTTGGGCGATCCGACGCCGGCGGGCCTCGACGAGGTCGGCCATCTCGTCGTCGGGTTCGGGAACGTGAACGGGGACCCCGAGGACGGGCCCGGATCTGAACTCGCTTCCGAACGGGCGGGCCGCCTGCTCCGAGGAGGCCGGATCCGAGGGCCGAGGCGTGTCAACATTGGCGTTCAGGCCGTATGCGGGCAGGGGGGCGGAACGCTTCGGACCCGTGTCAACACTGGCGTTCGAGCCATGTCCCGCGTGGCCGCTCGAGACCGTCGGACGCGTGTCAACACTGCCGGTTTCGGAATGCGGATGGTGGGCCCGCCCGCCCTCCGGACGCGTGTCAACATTGGCGGGTCCGCGGCCGGAGGTCGGGGGCGTGCGCACGGCCCAGCCCGAGGCGGGGGCGTCGCCGGGGCGCCAGCCCGGCGGAGCGAACCGGGGCAGGGCGGAGCCTGCGACCGCACGGTGGGCGGACTGGTCCTGGCCGCGCCCGGGATCGGGGCGGTCCGCGACCGGACCGGAGATGGCCGAGGGCGGACGTCTGATCTGCGCGGGCGAGGTCGGCAGGACGACCGCCGGCCGCTGCATTTCCGGACGCACGGGCCGGACGGAGTTGAGGTCCTGGGTCATGACCCACCTGGTCAGAGATCGAAGATCGGGGCACGATCCCGAAGGGATGAATTCCGAAGGCTGTGCGGGGCGCTGAGTTCGAAGAAAAAAATGTCGGCCCCCCGTTAGTACTACAGAGGCCTAACGCTAGTGTGCAGCGAAACTAACGCTAGTGTGCAACCTGTCGGGCGCCCCGCTCCAGCTTCGGGGGCGGGGTACCGTTTGCACACTAGCGTTAGGCGGTTCGTTCCTTCCGTTTGTCGGCATCCATATTTCCCTCTGCGGACACCCTTGTCCAGGGTCCGCACCTGCGGGATCTCAGATCCCGGCCCCGCGGCGGCAAGCCCCGCCCATTCGTCCGAAGATCAAACGGAAGTGACTCCCGTTCCTTCGAAAATCGGTCCGCTCGACCTCGGGAAGCGCAAGTGCGCCCAGGAGTGCAGCCCGACGTTAGATGCCCGTCCACCCCTCCCGCCGGGTTCGTCGAAATTCGAAGAAATCCCCCTCCATCAGGGCCTCGTTCCTTCGGATTTCGAGCCGCAGGCCGGTCGCACGACCACGCGCGCCAGCCATCCCCCGGCCTTGCCCCTCCGGGCCCGGCCGTCTCCGGGCGGAGCGCCCCGATCGACGTGCTCTAAGCGCCGATCCGAGGCTGCCGAGTTCCTTCGGATTGCTACCGCTTCAACGAGGACGGTTGTCCCGAAGACGCGCGAGCGGCCCACGTACGTCGTCCCGCTATGGCCGCCGGTCATCGACGCGCGACGACCAGCATGTCGCCGCCAGCTTTCGCCCGTTGCCGACAACCCTCTGACCAATCGACGGTTTTCGAAATTCCCTAACGGGCGTTTCGAAAACCGTAACATCGGGAATCAACCGCTAAACGCTCGTGGGCGCGGTCGTAACGGAAGGATCGACTCCGAACCGCAGGCCGGTCGCACAGTCTCGCGCGGCAATCATCCACCGGCTTTGGCCCTCCGGGGTCCAGCCGGTTCAGAGCCCGAAGCGTCGATCGACATGTCCGAAGCGTGGACCCCGTCGATGGCGCGTTTCTTCGGATTTCGAACGTTCTCAAGAGAATGGCTGTCCAGGAGGCGCGGGCGCAGGGTCCCATGACGTCGTCCCGCCAGGGTCGAGGTCGTCGACGCATGACGATCGACGGGTCGAAGCCGGGCTGCGGATGTTGTCGACCAAAGCACTGTTTCAAAAGGGAATTTCGAAATTTCCTAACGGAAGTTTCGAAAGCCGTAACATGCGGGTTCGACGGCGAAACGCTCGTGGGCGGTTGCGAAACGCCCGTGGGCGATCGCCTAATGAAAGGTTCGAAAACCGTAACATCCGTATCCGTGGGGCAAACGGTAGATGGCGAGTTGCCAGGAGTTGCCGGCAACTCGCCTGCGACGCACGGGGAGTTGCCGGAGCGTCGCGGGCAACGCTCCAGGTGTCCTCGCGAAGGAATGGAGCGGAGATGCCCTTGGCAAGGCTCAAAATCCGGGCAATGAAGGAGTGAGCGGTCTCCGTGGGCGGCGCCTCGCAGCGCCGGGACCTGGGCGACCGAAGGAGTTCTCCATGGCCAACCGGTCGCTTCTTGCCGCGACGACCCTCGCCCTGTCGCTCGGCGCCTGTGCGCCCCGGCCGGACAAGGCCGCCTTGATCGACGCCGGAGCCCAGCTGCTGGTGTCGGAGAAGATCGCGGACAGCGCCGGCAGGGTCGCGCGCGCGACCGAGACCCTGGCCCTCATCCAGCGCGCCCGGACCGAGCCTTCGCCGCCGTCCGTCGACGAGCGGCTTCTTCCCGGCGACCTGCGCCGTCCGATCACGCTGAACTGGTCCGGCCCCGGCGAGGAGGGGGCCCGCCGCGTGGCCAACCTGCTGGGCTACGAGTTCCGCGTCGTCGGCAACCCGCCCGCGGTCAGCCCTCCGGTGCAGGTCGGCGCCGAGGCCCTGCCGGCCGCCAAGGTCCTGGAGGACATCGGCCTGCAGGTGCAGGGGTCCGCCCAGGTCGTGGTCGATCCGAACGTCCGGCGGGTCGAGTACCGCTACATCGCCCAGAACCCGCTGCTGGGCCCGTCGATCCGTGGCGCGGCGCCGCCGCTGCGCCGGATCACGAAGTGAGGATGGCGCCGGTGTGCAAGGTCCTCGGACTCCTCGGCTCCGTCTCCGCGATCGGCCTTCTCCTGGCGGGCTGCAACGCGCATGTCCCGCTGGCGAGCCCGATCCCGTCGATCAATGCCGGGTACCGCATCGGCGACATCGCGCTCCAGGACGATCCCGTTCCGACGCTCGACGACGTGATGAACCGGGTCCCGTCCCGCAGGTCCGGCGACGAGAGGCCCGAGGACCGGCTGCGCGCGCCGGCGATGCGCGACAGCGCCCTGGCCTACGGCGCGCGCGCCGGCCTCGCCTACACCTCGCGGGGCATCAACGCCTCCCTCAAGGGCAGGGCGGACGACCTCACCCGGATCTACGACTTCAACCGGATCCTGATCCGCACGCCGTCGGGCGCCACGATCATGCCGCCGGTCATCTCCGAGGCGAAGGACACCTACGAGACCAGCGACGCCGGCCGGACGCTGCGCGTCGCCGACGTGTCGTACCTGATCGTCGAGCAGGCCCGGTTCACGCCGACGGCCCCGCTCTGGCACACCTACCTGATCCGGTCCTACGTCACGCCCGAGCCGCCGCCGGATCTGCTGCTGCCGCGCGACGGCGCCGAGCGCGACGCCTGGAAGCGCTGGGTGACCGAGGGGTGGCACATGGGCGTCACCCAGGCCCAGGAGATCTTCGAAGCCGACCTGCGCCGCCTCGAGCGCGATTTCACCGGCATGCTCAAGTACAAGGGCCTGCTGGAGGAGAGGAAGGTCTCCGCGCCCGTCGTGGCGGAGGGCAGCCTGGGCAACACCGGCACCGGCCAGGACATGCGCGTCAACGACCGCGCGCTCCGCATCACCCGCGACCCGACCCTCCAGGTCGGCCCCGGAGGCGAACGCCGCTTCGAGGCGTCCCCGTTCCCGGGCGCCACGCCCGACGCCGTCGCCCCGATCCAGCGGCAGGCGGTGCCCGCAGGTCCGCCCCGCCGCGCGGCCGCCCCCTCGCGCCGCGAGCGCCGGGCGACCGCGGAGCCACGCTTCTGAGGCGGCCATGAACGCACCCGTTCCGGTTCCGTCGCAGAACTCGGCCTTCGCCACCGGCTTCCAGGGCGAGGTCCTCAAGGTCGACGGCCGCTTCGACGAGCGCCAGTTCCACGAGGTCCTGATCATGGCGGTCGAGGCGAAGGCCTCGGACATCATGTTCATCTCGGGCGAGCCGGTCTGGGCCGAGATCGCGGGCCGCAACGTCAGGCTGACGCATCGGACCCTGACGAACCCCGAGGCGCTCGATCTCGTGCGGATCGTCTACAACGATTCCGGCACGGCGGAGCTGAAGCGCGGCCACGACCTCGACCCCTCCTACGAGATCCGGGTCCCGGGCCGCGGCCTCGTGCGGTTCCGCGTGAACATGACCTCGGGCCGGATCCCGGGCGATTCCGGCGTTCACATCACGATGCGCACCCTGCCGGGCAGCCCGCTGCCGCTGGCGCAGCTGAAGATCGAGCAGGACATCATCGACAACTACCGGCCCGGCAACGGCCTCATCCTGATCACCGGGCCGACCGGATCCGGAAAGACGACGCTGCACTCGTCGATCATGCGCGACATCCTGGAGAAGCCCGACGCCAACGAGCGCTACTACGAGTTCGCGGCACCGATCGAGTTCGTCTACGACGACGTCCACATGCCGTCGTCCTTCGTCTTCCAGACGGAGATGCGCACCCACCTGCGCCCGCGCGTGGGCGATGCGGACGAGCACTCGATCTTCGCCCACGCCGTCCGAGGCGCCCTGCGCCGGCATCCGACCATCATCGGGGTCGGCGAGTCGCGCGACAAGGCGACGATCGAGGCGACGATCACGGCCTCCCTGACGGGCCACCTCGTCTACTCGACCATCCACACGATCGGGGTCCCCGAGACCATCGCCCGCATGCTCTCGGAGTTCAGAGCGGACGAGCGCAGGGCCCGGGCGATCGACATCATGAACGTGCTGCGCATGCTCGTGACCCAGATCCTCGTCCCCCGGGAGGGGGGCGGGAAGGTGTCGCTGCGCGAGTACATGATCTTCGACGCCGAGACCCGGGCGGCCTTCCTGCGCCGGGATCCGGACGAATGGCCCGGGATCGCCCGCACCTTCATGCGGGACGGGCTCGCGGTCTCCCGCACCATGGGCCGGCACGGCCTCGCGCGCCTGGAGGCCGGTGAGATCACGCAGGAGACCTACGAGTTCGCATCGGCCCGCGAAGCCTACGTCTGAGGGGGGAGATCCATGGCCCACTGGCGCGACACCTACAAGCCGGCCCGCTTCTTCTTCGTCGACGCGAACGCCGGCGTCGTGCTGCTGCTCTGCCTCCTGCACATCAAGGTTTGGACGTTCTGCACGGCCTTCGCCGTGCTGCTCCTGTTCTGGTGGCTCGAGCGCCTCGGCCTCAACTTCATTTCGGCGTTGCGCGCGCTCCGGACGTGGTTCGTCGGCGACCTGAGGCCGGCCCGGCCGCCGCGCATGACGCGCGGCCGCATCGACTACGACCGCCGTCCCGTCCCCTGAGCGGCACCGGTACCGGCACCCGCTCCCGGAAGGGAGCACCCTCACGAAGAAGGAACGATACCCATGGCCGAGACTGCGACGAAGAAGGAGCGTGTCGCCAAGGAAGGCAGCCACCCGCTCGTGGCGATCGACGACGGCTACGCCCAGACGAAGCTCTACGGCCAGGGTCCGGACGGCAAGATCGTCAAGCGGGTGCTGCGCTCCTCCGTCCGGATCGGCAGCCATGGGCTCGGCTCCTTCGCGGGGGACGGCGCGATCGGCCTCTGGCAGACGGAGGAGGGCAACCGCTACACGGTCTCCGACGAGATCGAGGCCGAGGATCCGCGCTTCACGGACTTCCATCTCTCGCCCATCAATCGGGTCCTGGTGAACCACGCCCTCTCCACGGCGGGCTTCGGCGGCGTCCAGGTCGATATCGTCACCGGCCTGCCGGTGAAGGAGTTCTTCAAGGACCAGCGCAAGGACGAGGAGCGCATCCAGCGCAAGCGCGAGAACCTCCAGCGCGGGGCGTTCTCCCGGTCGGCGGGCGTCGAGGCTCCCGTCCTCGCGGACATCCAGGTCGGCTGCCAAGCCATCGCCGCCTACGTGGACTGGGCGCTCGACGACGAGCTGAAGACCCGCAACGACACCGGCAAGACGATCGCCATCGTCGACATCGGCGGCCGGACCACGGACGTGGCGGTCGTGGTCGGCGGCAGATCGATCGACCACGGTCGGTCGGGCACGGCCGACGTGGGCGTCCTCGACGTCTACAAGGGCGTCCTCGATCGTGTGAAGGCACGCTTCGAACTGGACGACGACTCCCTCCCGCTGTCCCTCATGAACGAGGCCGTGCGCACGGGCAGCATGCAGCTGTTCGGCCGTCCCAACGACGTCGCCGAGATCGTCTCGGACGTGGTCGGTCAGGTCCAGGAGCGCGCCCTGCGCGAGATCCAGCGCCGGCTCGGCCGCGCCGCGACCCTGCAGGCGGTCGTGTTCGTCGGCGGCGGCTCGGCGCTGTTCAAGGACATCGCCTCGGCCTACCCGAACGGCGTGATGGCGGAGGATCCCGAGTTCGCGAACGCCCGCGGGCTCTACAAGTACTTCGCCTCGCGCCGCCGGGGCTGAGCATGACCGGCGGGACACCGAAGGAGGGCAGGGGCACGAGCGCCGCGATGCGGACGGCCGTCCGCCTCCAGATCTACGCCCTGCCCGGCGTCCCGGCCGAGAAGCTGCTGATCGACGTGTGGCAGGCCGCGGGATCCTCCCGCGGCAAGGCCCAGGAGGTGTTCCGCCGAGCGCTCCTCCTCGGCCTGCGCCAGATGTGCGAGGCCGGCGAACTGGACGATTCGGTCGTGGACGCCGTCGGCGAGGAGCGGATCATGGGCCGCTCGCGCCGGCGCCGGGCGCCGTCCGTCTCCGCCCCCGTGTTCGTCCTGCCGCCGGGAGCCGACCCCCGGCTGTTCGGCGGATACGGCGGGTACGGCGCCCCGATCCTGGAGCCCGCGCCGCCGCCGCCGCGCGTGGCGCCGGCGCGGCCACTGCCGCCGCCACCCGAGGCCGAAGCCCCAGAATACGACGGCGCGCCGGGGGAACTCGGCGATCTGATGTGAGATCCGAGCGATGGCCGACAACAAAGCAGCGGGCAACAAGGGCAGCGACGACGGCTGGCTGATCGCGGCCATCATCGTGACGGCGGTCACGCTCGTCGTGGCGTGGCACGTGTTCCGCAAGCCGATCGTGTACTTCAAGTACGGACTCGACTGGATCCAGATCCAGGCGGTGGCGCTGGCGCGCATGCTCGTGGGCGGCGGCCTGGGGCCTCGGGGCAGGGAGCTGAACGACTACCTCTCGGGCGTCTTCTCCGGCGTCTGGGACGCGAACGAGGTCGCTTTCGGCGATCTCGTGAAGCTGTCCAACGAGGTCGGCTTCCAGACCCGCCTGGTCATCCTTCTCGCCATCCTCGGCCTCGCCGCCTACGTCGCCAGGAACATGCAGGGCGGCGGCTTCGTCCGCATCTTCTCCATGGTCGGCGTTCCGGTCTCCAAGCGCCCGAAGGCAAGGGGGCTCCGGCTGCTGCTGCCGGGCTTCCTCGGCGGCGTGAAGGTCCCGACCTCGGGCCCGAGCTTCATGGCCTATCAGGCCCAGCACTGGCGCGTCGTGACGCCGAGCGTCGACTGGGATCCCGACGCGCCCGACGCACCGCCCGCCGCGCGGCCGCCGCTCGAGTGGATGCGCCACTACGGCGTGCCCCTCAGGGAGAAGGACGGCTTCGACGAGGTTACGCGCGCCGCCGCCGAGAAGGCCTTCGCCATGCAGTGCGGCGACAACTGGCAGGGCTTCGCCAAGGCGCCGCTCTACGCACAGGCCATCCTGGCGATGTGCATCCTGCAGGCCGGCTCGTCCTCGAACGACCGGAAGGTGCGCGCCCTCAAGGAGGCCGTCGCCTGCGCCTACACCGACGACGGCTTCGTCGACGGCGAGGCCGTGCGGAAGGTGATGGAGCCCTTCATCGCCGATCCGAAGATGGCCGCCGAGGTGAACAAGCGCTCGGCCAAGAACGCCTTCGTGAACACGGTGCTGCTCGCCAATCTCGACCGCGCGCGCCGCAAGGGCGGCGTCTTCGCTCCCGCCGAGATCCTGTGGCTGCGCAAGGTCGACCGGCACGCTTGGTACGCCGTGAACAGCCTCGGCCGGAAGGCGCACCACACGGAAGCCTCCGGCAGCATCGCGCACTGGATGGCCGAGCGCGCCTGCAGGGCTCCCATCGCCGAGCCGTACGTCGCACCAGCCATCGACGCGCTCGAGAAGTACCTGACCGAACACGCGATCACCGATCTGGACAAGTGGTATGACGATCAGAACACGGACGACTGAGACCTCCGTCGCACTGCCGGACGTCGGCCGGCGTCTCGCCGTTCTCTTCGACGGCTCCTCGGTTTCCCTCATCGGTGCCGAAGGCGCGGTGCGCATCCGCATCGAGACGGAGGGCGCGACCGGGCGCCTCGTCTCATCCGGCGCCGGCGGCGACGTCGTCGTCGCGGAAGGCTCCACCGCACTCGTCGTGGACATGTTCGCGGCCCTGCGCGCGCAGGCCCGGCCACGCCGCCGCATGCGCTCCGCGACGGCTGCGGCCGCGGCCGTCGCCGTCGCCGCCATCCTCCTGGGCGGCTTCCTCTCCACGCAGATGCGGACCTCGCCCACGCCCGCCTTCGACGCCGCCGCGTGGCAGAGCGCCCTCCAGGCCTCGGCCGCCCTGCGCCACGGTCCTCAGAACGTCGCCGGCCGCATGGGCACACCACCGGGCGCCGCGGGCTCCGTGGCGATCCCAGGCGACCTGCCCTCGCTCGACGAACCCGGGGCGACGCCCGTCCCCGCCCGGACCTCGCCGGCCTCGTCCGCGCCGGGCAGGTTCCCGGCAGCCGACCGGATCCCGTCCGATCGTCGGCCCGAGGCCGAGCCGCCGACCGCCGCACCGGGTTCCCACCCCGCGTCGGCAGGCTCTCCCGCAGTCGCCGATCGACCCGCGGTCGTCGCCTCGGCTTCTCCGTCCGGGGTCCAGGCGGCCGTCGCGACCGTACCGACCGCCGAGGCGGGGAAGCTCGCCGGGACCGCGCCGAAGGTCTCCGGTCCCGAGGCCATCATGGCGGCGATCGGTCGGATGAATCCGCTTGAGGCGGCGCAGGCCGTGAAGGCGCTGGACCTGATCAAGACCAGCCTCGCCGACACCGGCGAGATCCCACTCGAGGTGCTTCGGGAGATCCCGCACGAGATCGCCAAGGCGCTGCGCGAGGCGGGGGTGAACCTGACGCCGGGCGAGCGGCGCGAGGCGGGCCGAAAGGTCTCCGCGGTCGTCCGCCTCCCCGAGACGTCCATCGAGAGGTTCAGGGGCCGGGACGGCATCGCCAGCATTCCGGATTCGAACTCCTGGGTTCTGACCGACGGCAACGTCCGCCTGCCGCTGCCGGGCGGCGGCGACATCCGCACGGTCGACAACATGAAGGAATTCGGGCTGCAGCCCTGAGAAAGCGGCGATGACGTCCCCCGTACCGCTCGTCCTGAGCCTCTTCCCGGGCATCGGTCTGCTCGACCAAGCGTTCGAGGAAGCCGGTTTCTGCGTGGTCCGCGGCCCCGATCTGCTCTGGGGCGGTGACGTTTGCAGCTTCCACCCGCCCCGCGGCCGCTTCGACGGCATCGTCGGCGGACCGCCCTGCCAAGCGTTCAGCCGGATGCGGCACATCGTGGCCGCGAACGGCTTCGAGACGGCCCCGAACCTGATCCCGGAATTCGAGCGGGTCGTGGCCGAGGCCGCACCATCCTGGTTCCTGATGGAGAACGTCGAGGAGGCGCCGGTCCCTTCGGTCGAGGGTTTTCAGGTCCATGACGTCGTGCTGTGCGACCACTGGGTCGGCGGCGCGACCAGCCGCCGGCGCCGCTTCAGCTTCGGCACGGCCGCCGGCGTCCGCCTCGAGGTCGAGACGCTGGCGCTCCACCGGACGGATCCGGAGCGGGCCGCGCTGGCCCGCGGCGGCGGTCGGACGACCCCGGTCGCCCTCGGGGGCAGCCGCCGCCCGAAGCGCAGCCTCAACGCCACCGAGCCGCGGCGCCTCGGCCTCGCGGACCACGCCCGCCTGCAGGGGCTCCCGCCCGATTTCGACCTCCCGCCGTTCACCGCGGCCGCGAAAATCCAGGCGATCGGCAACGGCGTCCCTATCTCCATGGGACGCGCGGTCGCCGCAGCGGTCCGCAAGGCGATCAGCCTCGCGGCGGTTGCGACCGCGGCCTGAGAGGTCCGTCGCCGAGATGTCCAAGCCGAAGCCCTGGGTTCCCGCCGAGCTCGTCGCCATGGACGCCCGCCCATCCCCGGGTACCTATGCACGGTTCCAGCTCGACGACGGTGAAATCCTGACCGTCGACCGGACGCATCACCGTCTGACCGGTCCTACGATGCAGGCCATCGCCGAGACCGCTGGCGTCCAGGGCGTCGAGGACGGGACCGGCGCCTTCGTGAAGCTGCGGCTCGACGCCAAAGGCCTCGTCCTCGCGGTCGCGGACATCGACGGCCGGAACCCGGTCGAGATCGAGCTGCTGACGCCTTCCGGCTGACGCCGGCCGAAGGATCCGGCCGGTGGACGAGGGCGATCCGGGACGCCCCCACCGGTCGGCACCCCGCGAAATCCACGAGCCTCCGCTTCAGCGCTCGTGAGCGGTCCCGCGTCAGAGCCTGCAGGTCAAGTACCGCGCGCCCTCGCCGTAGGACCGGAGCTTGGGCGCCTGCGCTTCGTCCGGGACCTCCTCGAAACCGAGCGACGACCAGAGGCTCTCGGCCCCATACACGGCCACGCAGGCTAGGCGGCCGAGGCCCCTGGACCGCGCCAGGACGGCCATCGCCGCGACGTAGCGCGAGGCTCCGCCGAGGCCGCGCATGCCCGGCAGGAGCGCCACGTCGTGAACGTAGAGGCAGTCCGAGCCTTGAGGCAGGCTGCCGATGAAGCGGTCCAGCGCTGGGATCCCGCCGAGCACCCACGGATGCGCGAGGCCGTATCCCTGGATCTCGGAGCCGCCGAATCCGAGGCAGCCCTCGGGGAAGAGCGCCCGCTTCTCGGCGAGCACATCCAGACGCTCGGGCAGGTCCGGGTGCACGGTCTCGGCGATGGCTCGGACACGCGGGAGGTCGGAGGACAGCAGCGGGCGCCACGCCGGGAGGACAGAAACGCGATCAGCCATGAACGACGGCGGTTCTCCCGGTGCAGGCATCCGAACGGTGCCGGGGTCAGGCGGCCTGCGAAGTCGCAAGGCGGTAGACCGCGGCCGACTTGAGGATGATCTGGCGGTCGGGAGGGAGGGGTACTTGGTCCTGCAGGAGCTCGTAGCCGACCTGCGCCATGACCCGGAGCATGAAATGGCCGAGGAAGCGCAGGAACTGGTGGTCGGCGAGGATGGCGGGAGGGAGCGCGTCGCGCAGCTGCTCCTGGAGTTTGTCGAGCGCCGGCCGCCCCTCGTCGGAGGCTTGCTGGGCCAGTGTGACGTTGTCGAGGCGGGTCAGCAGCGCGATCGCCGACGCGCCGGCCGGGTGGTCAGGCCAGGCCGTGAAGAAGCCGGCCAGCGTATAGTCGAAGGGTGGAAGGAAGGCGGGGGTCCGCATGGTCGTCGCTCGGTTTTCGGAGCCAGCGACGTTGCTGGCTTCCACATATAGTGAAAACGAGCCCGATCACGCAGCTTGGCCGTCGAAAAATCGTGCGCGGCCGCCTCCCACGCCATGCTGGACTCGCATGGGATGCGCCGAATACATGTTTGACTCCAGTTGCTTAGGCCGTTGGCCGCCCGCCCGGGATCGCGATGCCGGGCGCCTCCTCTCGGGAAAGGTCGACCGCGGGCGGCCGAAGCGATAGGACGGCGTCCTCTCGGCGCTTCCGATCGGGACCTTCCGGATCGCGTCCGTCTACGGCCGCCCTCTCTCCGAGGCGCGTCGACGACTGGCGGTTGCCTAAATCCGATGATCTGGACGCTCGAGGTGGAAGACGAGGTCGTTGGCCGCCATGGAACTCGAAGAACTGCTCTCGAGACTGCAGGAGCGGCGGGCGCTGATCGTGCATTTCTCGCATCATGCGGCCATGCGCGACGATCTGGTCTTCCCGACGGACATGCATCAGGTCCTCGCCGAGAAGGAGCCGTGGGCGCTCTCTTGCTCGGTACTGACGCCTGGACATTGCATGGATCCCGTAGGCTCGGTCGGCGTCGTGCTCGAACCCAGAACCGCCGGGGACGTGCTGCGCGTCCACCATGACGACGCGGGCTCCTACGAGTTCGACATGGCGAGCCATTCGCTTGGCAAGCCGTTGTCCGCCGCGTCGTTCGACGAGTCCATCGATCTGGTCGCACCCGGGAACTACAACGAATGGCGGGTACGCGGAGCCGCCCCGAGGGGCATATTCGTCGCGAACCCGGCCATGATCCTGATCCGCCGATGGCACACGATTCCTGGACCGGAAGGCCCCCTGACGATCATCGGCGAGGACCGCATCTCCCTCGACGAGGTTCGTGCGACCTTCCCGGGTCGAACGATCTGGACGATGACGCCCGACGGCCCGCAGACCCTGTAGCAGGCATGCCCACTGCCGCTTCGGGACAGTATCCGTAGGCAGTCGCCCTCACTCCCGACACGTAGGCGCCACGCATGCCGGATCCGCGGTCCGACGGCTTGCGACGGAAGGATTCCGATGACGGACAAGCCCTGCAGCGACCAGACGCCCGAGCGGCTCGCAACCTACTACCGTACCGCGACGGAGGGCGACCTCGCCTGCGTGCGCACCGATCACGGCGGCTACCAGCCGAACACGGAGTACACCTTCGAGCGCATTACCGGCGGTCGGCGGGGGCGGGTGTATCTCGCCGCGTCCGGCTCTTTCTACGCGGGATCGGGCAAGAACTGCTTCAGTCCGAACGGACGCAAGCGCCTCGTGGTGCCGACGATCGCGATCCTGGACTGGGCGGGCGAGGACCGGCGCCGGGTCCATACGACCCAGGGCCAGTCGATGGACCACGTCCGTGCGGTCCTGGAAGGGCGCCTCCCGAAGCTGCCACAGCCCGCTCCGGCCCCTCCGCCGCCGGTCTACTCCGTCGAGGAGGCCGAGGTTCGGTATGCCGCAGCCTGCGAAGCCTATGAGAACGCCGACGTCCGAGCCAACAATCCCCGAGCGTACCAACGGCGCGTGGCGGCGGCACGCGAGCACATGCTGGCCGCGCAGGCGGACCTGGAGCGGGCCCGCGAGCGGGTTGAGCCAGAGGCGAGCGCCCCCGAAACGTCGGAAGGCCCGACGTTCGGTCGGGCCTTCCGGTCGTAGAGCTTCTTGCTCTCGATCTTCCGATGCCGCCTGTGCGGGTCGGGCACGTAGCGGGCGACCGCCTTATCGACCACGACCTTCGTCGCGGCCGGCTTCGTCCGTTTCATCATCGCCTCCGGTCCGGCAACGCTTCCGGCGTGCCAGCCGCAGCATAACGAAGAAGCGGCGCATCGGTTCTGAGCAACTGCAGCGAACTCTTTCTGAATCGAGCCAGGACGGCCGCCGGCGCCAAGCGCGCGCCCAGATCCGCACAACCCGCCGCCGGCCGCCAGCGACCGGATTTCGCGATCCGGCAGGCTTTCCGGCACCGCGTTGCCGAAGCGGGCGGTCCTTTAGGGCGAAGTGAACCATGCCGCCAACCTTGCGGAGCCATCACCTTGGTGACGGCCGGGTGAGCCTATAGCCTTCCAGCTCCATCGATTGCGGATCGCGGCATGCACCCTACCTGGAAACCCGCTGCGGAGGGCAAGGTCTACGCCGCCCGCTCCATGCTCGTCGGCGAGGAAGACCTGCTGAAGGTCGGGTTCTCCCAGAACCTGGACAACCGGTCTCCGGACGGCCACTACACCTTCCTCTTCAGTCGCCCGGACGTTCCTATCCCTAAGCGTTCCCCCGACGACAAGACGGAAGGCTACGTGGAGCGGAGCGTGCTCGCCTTCTGCGAGGAACTCGGCCTCCGCGTCGGGCTCGAGAACGTCGGCAGGCGACGGGAGGGCGGCGGCAACGGGTGGACCGAGTTGGTCAAGTTCGATCTCGATGCCGCGCAGATCATCCGCGCCAACCTCCACAAAGCCAGTCCGGAAGCTCAGGCGTTCCTGCGGATCGCCCTCCGCTTCGCGGGGAACCAGCCCGGAAAGCCCAACCCCATTCTCCGCTTCGAGACCCTTCCATCGTCGTCGGCGGACCGCTTTCCGCAGCGTCTGGCCGTCCCCGCTCCCGAGTTGCTGCCGTATGCCGACACGCCCTGGGACGGGAGCAGCTCGGTTCCTGACATCGACCATCCGCCTGAGGAGCCGCAGGCGCGACCTCTCGTGTCGCCGATCGTCTACGGCGAGCCCGCGGGCTACGACGATCCGAATGACGAAGAAGAGGTGGATGCTTCGCCCGAGGATGATCCCGACGACGGCGATACCTACGAGGCTGAAGGTCTGACGGCTCCTCGCGGGCCCGGGGTGCCCGGCGTCGGAAGTGACGGACTGCACGGCTTGAGCGTCCGAAGGTTTTGACGTCGCCGCGGAGAGACGGCTCGACTGGAGGCGCCGCGACGTCGGGGATCCGCGCGCGGATCACCCGAAGCGGGGCAAGGGGACGTGGGAGTCCATCGTGTCGCGGGCGTCGGCCTCGAAACGCCTCAGCTCCTTCCGCGCGGCATCCATGCCGCTCTCGATGACGGACTCGGCGACGTTGAGGATCTCCTCGGCCGTGAACGGGACGAGCCCACGGGCGAAGAAGGCCGGGTTCGCCTTGAAGGCGTCGGGCACGAGCTTGAAGGCCGGCAGGCGCGAACCCGCCGCGGCGGCCTTCACGAGCTTCACGGTGGCGTCGACGCCCAGGAAATGCGCGAGCAGGGATTCGCCGGCCTCGGGCAAGCGACCGGTCCGCGCCTGGAAGTCGATGGCGTTGTCGATCGTCACGGCGGCCGCGATCGCACCCGCGATGGCGGGGTCGGTGCGCGCGACGCGGAAGGCCTCGCGATAGGGGATCGAAGGGACGAACCGGCCGTCTTCGACGATCGTCCCATACCTCGCGAAGCCGGCCTCCCCGCCGAAGCGCGCGAGGTTCCGCGCCCAGGCCTTCTCGGAGAAGCCGAAGGGATCGTCGGGGACCATGCGGCGTCCCTCTGGAGCCGTTCCCCGGATCTCGAGTGCCACCTCCCGGAGAGCCACGAGGTATTCGGCCGGGAGCCCGACGACCTCGGCCCGGCGGGCGATGGCGAACAGGTCGCTGCGGGCGGCCTGGAAGACCGGATTGTGCTCGGCCACGAGCGGCTCGACCTCGGAGGATGCCTTCGGAAAGGCGAGCCGCACCGAACCGTCGCGCAGAACCTCGTCGAGGAAGCGCCGCGGCGCCTCGGACTTACCCGACTGCGGGGCGGCCGAACCCGGATCCGCCTTCGACACGCGCCGGGTTTGGGCAGCCTCGGCCCGCTCGGGCGCCGCCATGGGGACGGCAGCCCCCACCGCCATCGCCAGCAGCGCGGCGCGCCTCAGGCCGGGCATGGCGGCGCCGAAGGACGCGACCCTGCCGGAGAAATACGCCGCCGCCACCTTCCTTGCCGCCGTCATGGTCATCGCCGGTCCTTCCGCGAAGCAATCGGACAGGGTGCGGCGCGGTCGGCGAAAATCGCAACGCGCTTCAGCGGCGCGGCGCGGGACCGACCACGTAGGCCGCGACGCGCTCGTCGAACTCGGACCGAAGGAGAGCGGCGGCCTCCGGCTCGTCTCCTTGCGGAAGATCGACCTCGAAGACATGGAGCTGGCCGCCGTCCGCGATCGCCTGCCGGACGGCATCGGCTCCCGCCGGAAGGTTGACGTCCACGGGGCCGGCCGGAGTGTGCAGCCGGACGCCGCGCTCCCCCACGAGTTCGAAGCCCGCAGCCCGTGCCGCGAGCGTTCCGATGAAGACGGCGGGTTCGCCGCGCCCGTTGAGGGCGCTCTCGATCTCGGGGGCGTTGTCGATCATGCTCGGTTCTCCGCGATGCCGGGGATCAGTAGCTGACCTTCAGCTGAAGAAAGCCCTGCGTCGTCTGGAACACGCCGCCGGCCCGCGAGGCGGATTGCTGGTCGGCCGGTAGGCCCGCCCCGCCCACGCCCTTCGCTACGCCGCTGTCGAGCACGATGCGGCGCGCTCCGACCCCGATCGAGGTGCGTTCGCCGATCCGGTAGTCGATCGAGCCCTGGAGGGTGAAGCCGCTGGCCCTGGTCGAGGTGTCCACGAAGTTCGGCACCGGCCCGAGTTCCGACTGGCGCAGGTAGTGGCTGTCCTCGTTCCGGAACCCCTCCAGGCCGGGAACGAGATAGGAGCCCTCGATCCGCACCCCTATGTCGTCCGTGATCGGCATCGAGGCCTCCAGGCCGATGCGGGGCAGCGTCCAGCGCACGTCGTTTCTGATGACCTTGGTGCTCGATGCCACGGGCTGGGCCCCGGGCGCGCCGCAAAGTGCCCCGCCGACGTCGTCCGGATTGCAGGTCACCCCGCGCGCCGTGAACACGTCGTTGCGATAGAGGAAGCCTGCGAAGGGGCCGAACCGCAGGCCGGCGCCGGGCAGGATCACCGGGGTCCAGCCGATGTCGACCGTGACGTCCGAGATGAAGGCGTTCGACAACTTCGAGGTGGTGCTGGAGATCGTTCCCAGGCCCACGGCGTAGTCGTCGTCGCGGAGCCTGCCGCCGATGTTGTAGCCGAACCCGAAACCGCCTCTCAGGAAGACGTCGAGCGTCCTGTGGTTGATGCGCGCGAAGATCTCGCCCGAGTGGGAATCGATGCCGGTGAATCCGAGGCGCGAGATCGGGCTGCCGTCGAAGTCCTTCACCTTCGCCTTGAACGACGGACGGCCGTAGACGTAGCGGGCGCCGAGTTCGAGTTCGGCGTCGCGCCACGCGTCGTAGTAGGGGCTCGGCTGGGCGGACGGGCCGACCGTCGACAGGGCCAGGGCCGCCAAGGCCAGGGCAGAGCGTTTCATGATGTCGTGATCTCCGGCGGAAACGACGCGGCTCCTTCGATCCGCATCCATTCCTTCGTGAACATTCACCGAAACCCGAAAGGTGGCAAGTCGTCCGGGGACGGCGGGATCCGGGCTGCACACTAGCGTTAGGTCTCCGTCCGAGGCCGTTAGTTCGGCAACTCGCCGTCGCGTTGCCGCAACTCGCTGGCGAGTTGGATGCTTCGGGTTTCGAAGCCCCATGGTTCGGGTTTCGAAAGGTCCTCCGACCTCGTCTCGACGGGTGGACGAGGTCGCCGACGGCCGCGCTTCGAATTTCGGACGATCTCCGGTCCCGAGGTCCGATCGGCTCCCGCCTGCGTCGATGGTCGTCGGCGGGGATCGGTCCGGGGCGGCTCCTGCGACCATGCCCGACGATGCGGTCGCGTCACGCCCGTTCCCCTCGATGACGGTCCTCGCGGCTCCCTCCCGCTCGAATGAGGGAGAGCCCGGCTGCGAGAGAGGGCTCCCGGGGCGTCCGGGCGCGGGATCGGCCTGCCGGTCGCCGTGGACGGCGGCCGCAATCGGCGACGGGGGCCCTTCGTAGCGTATCCGTGAATGCCGCATGGCCGCCGGCGGGCCGCAGCCGCGCAGCCTCGGTCGGGCACGTCCGGTCCTCGTGCAGGTCGCTGCCGGTGGTGGTGTCTACGACACGACGCGCACCGACCGACGGCGAAGGAACGAGAGTCCGGTCTTGACGAAGGAAAAGGAACGGAAGAGACCTTGCGTATCGATGGCGCCGCAAGGGCGCCTCCAACCGGACGGATCGATGACGCGGACGAGCGGGACTCTGGGCTACGAGGTGCGCTTCGAGGAGGGTGGCGACCTGCCGATCTTCATCGACCACCTGCAGGCGCATACGATCGAAAGCGGCATCTATCTCGTCCTGGCGACGAACCTCCCGCAGCTGAATCCCGGAAAGGCCGACCCGACGTCGAGCGCGCATGCGACGCTCTACCTCCCTCTGGGAGCGATAGAGGCCCTGCACAGGCTGAGCGAAGACTACCGCCGCCACATCGGCGGGGGCGAGACGACTTTCACCGGCGAGCAGATCACGCTGCGGTTCGACAGGCCGCGCTCCGACGTCCCCGTCCTCGCCGACTTCTTCAACTGCTCGGAAGCGACCAGCGGCATACACCTGAGCGTCGGCAGACTAAGCACGACGACACCGAACGTCGCCGTCGTCTTCGCCACCTATCTGCTGACGCGTGCGACCATGCTGAAGCTGCACTGGCTGACCAGCCGCATCGTGGAGCTCGTCCGTCGACCACCCGGATACGTGGCGGAATCGTCCAGCAGCCACTGAGGCAACCGTTCCTTCGGCAAAATCGCGTGGAAGCCTTGACGCCGGCTCGTTCGTGAATCTTTTCTGAAGGAATGGTTCACGCGCCCGAGAGGGCCGGATGCTGGAAGCCCAATCCACGATGTCGGATGCACCGGTCGCCCCGGCGCGCGCGGACCTCGCGCGTCGCCTCGTCGAGGACTTCCTGGCTCCCGCTCCCCCCGCGGAAGCCAAGGCGTTCGGGCGATCCTACTCCTCGCGACATTACGAGCTCCTCCGTGAGCTCAAGGCCGCCCTGAAGGCCGGCCTCACGGCGACGGATCTTGCCGAACGGACCTCCGCACGAGGGCACCCTCACGGGGAAGCCGTCGTGGCGGCCCTCGCCCAGCGCCTCATCGACGGCGCCCTGGTCCGCCTCGTGCGGCAGGGCGGGACCGACCGCCGCTACTACCTCACCACGAAGGGGTCCAGCCATCTCGCGGCGCTCGCGAGACGCGCTCCTGCGAAAGGCCGTCGACTCGACAGGCGTCCGCGCATCACCGACGTCCTGGGCATGGGAACGGAGGCTCTCAAGAACCTGATATCCCGGACCCTTGCCGACAATCACCCCGAGCTGCTCGGCCCGGCCGAGATCGCCGAGAAGATGGGGCTCGAGCGGGCGGCAGGCACCGGGACAATTCGCGTGCTGCTGCAGGAGCTCGTCGCCGAAAGCCACGCGGAGTGGATCGAACTTCGGCCCGGCTGCGGCGTCTACCGCGCTGCGCCCATGCTGCTGTCGGACGCGGGGGACGTGGATCGTCAGCCCGTGTCGGCCGTCGCCGGCAGCGTCCTCAGGATCCTCGCCGGCTCCTCGCGGGCCGTCGAAGTCGCTACGCTGGCGCGCGACCTCGCTCTTCCCAAGGCCGCGCTCCGTCTGCCGATGTTCGAGCTGAAGCAGGGAGGCTTCGCGGTCCGCAAACGCCGGCGCGGGGTCGTTTCATACATCGCGACCGAAGCGGGACGCGCCGTCGCGGCTGCGCTCTGATCGAAGCCGCCCGCGGAGGGGGGGGCGCCCCGCCGTCGGCGCGGGCCTGTTGCACGAACGCCCGCCCATGTGGCAACGCGGAGGAGCACGCCACGTCGGCCTCGTACGCGGCCCACGGAATGGACGGCCTCGTGCGGCAGCGCCGTCGATCATCCATGCCCGGCGCACCAGGGCGGAACGTGCAGGTGCGAGGCCACCCCCTGGGAACCGTCGGCCGCCTGGAAGGCGGCCGGCATCGGAGAAGCAAATGCCGGGAACGCGGACCGCGGTTTTCATCGACGGAGCCAATCTCTACGGCACGACCAAGGCTCTGGGCGTCGATATCGACTACAGGAAATTGCGGGCGTATTTCGCGCAGGGCGACCTTGTCCGAATCAATTATTACACGGCAATCCTTGACGACGGCGAGTACAGCTCCCTTCGCCCCCTCCTCGATTGGCTGGCCTACAACGGATTCCAGGTCGTCTCAAAGCCTGCCAAGGAATGGACGGACGCCGCCGGCCGGCGGAAGATCAAGGGGAACCTCGACATCGAGATCGCAGTCGATGCGCTGGAGCTCGCCCCGCGCATCGACTGCTTGGTGCTGTTTTCGGGCGACGGGGATTTCCGCTACCTCGTCGGGGCCTTGCAGCGGAAAGGCGTGCGCGTCGTCGTCGTTTCGACGATCCAGACCCAGCCGGCCATGATCGCCGACGAACTTCGCCGGCAAGCGGACGAGTTCCTCGATCTCGGCAGATTGATGGATGCGATCGGCAGGACCGAAGCCGACCGGCCTCCGCTGCGCCGCTCCCGACCTCCATCGGACTGAGGGCGACGCGTCAGGACAGTGGCGGGCGTGACAACTCCGCCTGCTGAAGCAGGCGGCTTCTCGTGACAGCTATGCGGCAACCCGCCGGCTTTTGTCCCGAGGGCCGTGTCCCGGCCCGAAAGCCCGCTGATGCACAATCATCGTCGCCGCGACATCCCGGTTTAGGACCACGCCGCATGCGCAGGCGTGGGTCCGGGTCGCGAGCGTCTTGGCCTTGCTCGTCCCACACCCGGGGCAGGTCTGAGAGGTGCCGCGCGGATCGACCAGCACGACCTGAGCACCGGCACCTTCAGCCTTGTACCGGACGAGTTGGACGAGGAGGGATCATGCGGCGGCGTGTACGGACCGCGCGAGCATGCCTTTCTTCAGCCCGGTCATGTCGAGCTCTTAGGAGCCGGTACTTGTAGCTGCGCAGAGCCACCATTCGGATGCCCTCCTGCGCGACTGCCAGGGTCGGGTCGGTCTCCACGAACAGGTGGACGCGATCCGGCCCGACCTCCATGGTGTGGAAGGTCATCTCGGCCTCGCATGCGACCTCGGCGATGACCTCCTTCAGGCGCGCGTCGAAGGGCGGCGCCAGCACCTTGCGCCGGTACTTCGGGCACCACACGAGGTGGTACTTCAGGCTGGAGGTAGCGCCCGCATTGCGACGGCAGCGGCTCATGCGATGTTATCGAGCGTCTCATTCTATCCTCAAGAGGCCGTCCGATAGCGGCCCCGCATTCCCCCGTCAGCTGAAGCAGACGGTCCTCTGCAGAGGAACTCATGGCGACACCGTCTTGCAAGCCTGATTGATGCCGCCAAATTTTTCGGAGCGATCATTGAAAATATCTCTTCGCGATAAGCCCGCTCTGTCTAAGAAGTACCAGGGTTCCGTCGTCATTCATAAACACATCTTTACCTCCGGATCCTATGCCATAACCTGGCTGAATACGTGTCGAGAAACTTGCGAGGTCGTTCGGCCTGTCCCAGTACATGACGTCAAAGTCGGATGAGGCGCCAAAGGTCATGGCGACTTGCGAAAGGTCGTCGTTCCCGGACATCCACATCGTGTAATCAGGGCGGGAAGAGCCGACCCAGAAAGAGTTGGTCGAAATGTTTGACAATATGTAGCCGCCATCTCTCCATTCGTAAGCATACATCGTTCGAATGAAATCACTGCCAGTAAACCTGACCACGCCGCCATGATAGATCAGAGACCCGGTCTTGTTCATCGCAATGGGTCCTGAGAAATCGCTGCCGTTAGCGATCTTGCTGACCGGCGAAGAGAATATTCTAGACCAACTTGCTCCCGTCTTCTTGTAAACGCGAACGTTCCCGCCGCCGAACGCGAGCGTGGATCCGTCAGCACTTAGATGAGGGATGCCCGCAGTGGCTTCCGCCACCGTGGATTCCGTAGTCCACGAAGACCCGGTCCAACGCCTGATTGCCGCGACGCGACTGATGGTACCGTTGAGCGAAACCCGTACATCATGCACGAGAAGCTGGCCGTCGTCGCTGATGACAAGCATATCGAGCCCAGGCAAATCATTAACCTCGGACGTCGAATGCAGGGTAAACTCCTCGCCAGTGCGGCGATACACGTAAACGTATCCTCCCGGTTTGTTTTGCTGGTATGTAGAGTTGACGTTCGGCGCCGATACGGCCAGCCATTGTCCATCCCTGGACAGGCTAATTCTTTGCCCGAAATCAACCGCTCCTGCAGGTGCGCTTAGAGTCTGAACGGTCGTTACGCCGTAATTGTCGAATCCATAATTGCGTTGCGTCGTAGTGTTGAAGCGAAATTTGCCGTCATCGACCTCAATCTTGACTTGATTCGCTCCGCCTGCTGTCGTGGCTTTTCGGGCGAAGGTCTTGCCGTTTTTCGCCATAGCCGTCGGAGGCTCGGAGAATCTGTCGACGTCAAGGGTCGCATAGCCATTCGGCGCTGCCGCCTTGCCTTCGTTACTGTCGTACCATTTATCCTTCAGCTCAGGGAGAATCTCTATCGGGTATCCCTTGATAGCCCAATACTTTCCTGTTCCGTCCTTGAAGAAGAACGTAGGCTGCGTTTTGGGGAACCACCCCTCGGGACCGGTCGGAATGCCCGAGATGACCAGACGATCTCCAGCGGTCGTCATCGTGAGGCCGGTCGGAAATTGGGGCGAATTCAGAAGCGTGAAGGGACCCGTTCCATTGAAGATCCTCAGTCCGCGCGCCTCGTAGTAGCGCCCGATCCACGCGTGCTGCACAAAGCCTGGATTTACTGCAAAAAGGCCCGGCTCTGCCACGATCAGGGTGACTTCACCCGACATGGTGCGTCCATTCTTGTCTATGACATTGTACGTGATCGGATACTCACCGGACACCGTAGGCGTGCCGTTGAGGGTACCGTTCCCTGACAGCTGGATGCCGGGCGGGAGGGCGCCGCGGGTCCTGACGACGGTGTAGGGAGCTACGCCCCCGTCCGCGGTGAAGACGCCGCTGTAGGCCGTGTTCCTAATCATCAAGGTGTCGGGCACGCGCACCGTCATCGCGCCGGCCGCGACGATGTCCGTCGCGCCGCTGAGCGTTCGGCCGTCGGCGTCGGTCACCACGATGGTGACGCGCGTCGTGCCGGAGGCGGTCAGGATCCCCGTCAGCCGGCCCGTGGCCGCGTCGAAGCTGGTGCCCGCCACGCCCGGGGTCATGGACCACGCGTAGGGCTGACGTCCGCCGTCGGCCTTCGGATCGACGCTGAAGGGCGAGCCCGTCGGGACGTCGTGCCGCGCCGCCAGCGTGAGCGTCAGCGGCTGCATGACCGTGATCGCGAAGGACGTCGAGGTCGCGCTCCGGCCGTCGGCGTCGACGACCCTGACGCTCAGGCCCGAGGCCGTTCCCGATGACGCCGGGGTCCCGGTGATCGCTCCGGACGCCCCGTCCAGCCTCAGGCCGGCCGGAAGGGTCCCGCCCGCAAGGGTGTAGACGAACCCGGCCCGGCCACCGGTGGTCTTCGGAACGGTCGTGTAGGCGGACCCGGTCGACGCCGTCTGCGGCGCGTAGGACAGCACGAACGGATCCCGCACGTCGATCTGGAAGATCGGACCGGGCGCGCTCCGCCCGTCGGCGTCCGTGGCGGTGATCCGCAGGCCGGTCGCCGTCTCGAGCTTGGTGGGGGTTCCGGTGATGGCCCCGCTCGCGCCGTCCAGGACGAGCCCTGCCGGAAGGGTGCCCGCACTCAGCTGGTAGGTGTAGGGGCCGCGGCCGCCGCTGGCCGAGACGCCCGAGGCGTAGGCCACGCCCACCGTCCCGTACGGGATCGGCGCGCCGCTTCCCGTGCCGCCCGCGAGCACCAGCGCCGGCCGCACGTCGATGGCGAATGGCTCGGTGGTCTGGCTGCGCCCGTCCGCGTCCACGACGCGCAGCGCGAGGCTGGCGTAGGTGCCGACCGTCGTTGGCGTACCGGAGATCGTCCCGGTGCCCGCCGCAAGGCTCAGGCCCGGCGGCAGCGTGCCCGATGCGAGGCTGTAGCTGTAGGGCGCCTGCCCGCCCGCGGCGGCGTAGCTCTGGCTGAAGGCCTGCCCGACGGTGGCCGCCGCCGTCGAGGCGCGCAGTACCAGGACGAGCGGATCGGTGATGGAGATGGTGGTCGAGGCCTGCGCCGTGCGGCCGTCCGCGTCGCTCCCGCGGACCGTCAGGGTCGTGCGCGAGAGCGCGGACGGGGTGCCGGCGAAGCGGCCGGTCGTTCCGTCGAAGCTCAACCCGGCCGGCAGGGTGCCGGCCGAGATCGCGTAGAGGTAGGGACCCTGCCCGCCGGAAGCGGTGGCTTGGCCGCTGAAGGCCGTACCGAGGCTGCCCGGAAGCACGGGGGCGAGAGACAGAGCGAACGCCGTCCCGACGCGGATCGCGAAGGCGTCGGTCGTCGCCGTGCGACCGTCCTGGTCGAGGGCCCGCAGCTGCAGACCGGAGGCGGTCTGCACCGTGGTCGGCGTCCCGCTGATCGCGCCCGTCGCCGTGTCGAACCGCAGGCCGGCCGGCAGGCTGCCCGCCGCAAGGCTCCAGACGAACGGACCGCGCCCGCCCTGCGCCGCGAAGCCCGCCGCGTAGGCCCGGCCGACCTCCGCCGTTCCCGCCGGGCTGCCCGACACGACCACCGGATCGCGCACGTCGATCGCGAAGGTGGCCGAGCTCGCGCTGCGGCCCGCCCGGTCGCGCGCCACAGCCGTCAGACCCGACGCCGCTTCCGCCCGCACCGGCGTGCCGGCGAGCGCGCCGTCCGGCCCGAGCGTCAGGCCCGCCGGCAGGCTGCCGCCGGCCAGCGCGAAGCCGTATGGTGCCTGACCGCCCG
>NZ_BPQO01000005.1 GCF_022179285.1 Methylobacterium hispanicum
GTTCAGGATCATCAGCGGGATCAGCTTCTCGGGGAAGTGGCGCGGGCCGTAGTTGTTCGAGCAGTTCGTCACCAGCACCGGCAGGCCGTAGGTCTCGTGCCATGCGCGCGCCAGATGGTCGGAGGCCGCTTTTGACGCCGAGTAGGGCGAGCGCGGGTCGTAGCGGCTCGCTTCCGTGAAGAAGGCGTCGGGGGGCAGCGAGCCGTAGACCTCGTCGGTGGAGACGTGCAGGAAGCGGAAGGAGGCTTTGTCTGCGCCCAGGCCCTCGTAGTGGCGGCGTGCGGCGTCCAGCATCACCTGGGTGCCGACCACGTTGGTGCGGATGAAGGCGCCGGGTCCGGTGATCGAGCGGTCGACGTGGCTCTCGGCGGCCAGGTGCATCACAGCCTGGGGCTGGAACGCCGCGAAGGCGGCCTGGACGGCCTCGGCGTCGCAGATGTCGGCCTCGATCAGGCGGTGGCGCGGATCCTCGGCCAGCGGCTGCAGCGAGACCGGGTTGGCCGCGTAGGTGAGCGCGTCGAGCGTGGCGACCTCGTGCCCGAGATCCTGCACCAGATGCAGGACGAGCGCCGAGCCGATGAAGCCGCAGCCCCCGGTCACCAGTATCCGCATCGCGATGTCTCCGTCAGGCCGAGTGTTGCGCGTCTTCGGGACGTCCTGCCCCGCCGCAACCGGTTCCGTCCGCCCCAGACAGGAAGAATGTGGCGGGTCCGGGACGACGGGCCCTAGAAGGCCGGCCCGAGATCGGCCAAGCGAGGCGCGCGGCGATCCTTGTCGGAGAGGATCGCCTCGGCCTCGGCCACCGGCCAGTCGATGCCGATCTCGGGATCGTTCCAGACGAGGGCCCGGTCGTGGGCGGGGCTGTAGTAGGCGTCGACCTTGTAGGCGACCATCACGTCGGGCGTCAGCGTGCAGAAGCCGTGCGCGAAGCCGTGCGGGATGAAGAGCTGCTCGCCGCCCTCGGCGTCGAGCGTCACGGCGACGTACCGGCCGAAGGTCGGCGAATCGCGCCGGATGTCGACCGCCACGTCGAGGATCGCGCCGGCGAGCACGCGGATCAGCTTGGCCTGGGGCTGCGGCGGGACCTGGAAATGCAGCCCGCGGATGGTGCCCTTCGGCGCCGAGAAGGACTGGTTGTCCTGTACGAAGGCGCAGTCGATCCCGGCCTCGGCCAGCACGTCCGCCCGGAAGGTCTCCGAGAACCAGCCGCGGGCATCGCCGTGGCGCCGGGGGCGCACCCGCTTCACCGCCGGGATTGCCGTCTCGATGACTTCCATGACCCCTCCCGGCGCCGTCCGCTCTGCGCGGGGGGCTTCCCGGCATTCTGTGCGGATGTCAAGCGCGTGCGCCGCGCGGCCACGACCGGGACTCCGAAGGGTGGACCACCCTTCGGCCTGGTTCGAAGCGGCTCAGCGCGCGGCGGCCGGGTCGATTGCCGGCAGCTCGTTCGGCGGCAGGCCGGGGACCGCCGCCTGCTGCGCGGGCGCGACGCCGCGGGCGCGGTTGGCGAGCGCCACGGTCAGGCGCTCGGCCGCCTCCGGCTGCATCACGGCCAGAACCTCGGCCATCTTGCGCGGGTTCATGGCCAGCACGAGCGGCACCAGCACCTCGTGGCCGAGCCGGTCGAAGACGCGGGCCGCGTCCTTCGGCTTCATCGTCTCGTACATCGTGACGATGTTCTTCATGCCGGCCCGCTCGGCCTCGGCCCGCTCGCGCCCGGCGCCATCCGCCTTGTCCTCGGCCTGCCGCAACTCGCCGACGCCGGCCTCCAGCTTGCGCTCCGCCTCGCCGAGCATGCGCTCGCGCAGGTCCAGCTCCTCGCTCTTCTGCCGCAGGGCATCCCGGCGGGCGCCGAGCTTCTCGAGGAGCGCGCGCTCCGTGGCCGAGGCGGGCTCCGCGAGGGGCGGCTGCCCCCGCGGCGGCTCCGGCGGTTTCTCGACGGGCCTGTCGGCGGCCTTCTCCTGATCCTTCGGGCCGACCGAGCCGGTGGTCGAGGGGTCCTTCGGCTCGTAGCCGGTGCGAGCCTGCGCGAGCACCCGGGCGAAGGCCGGCAGTTCGCCACCGGGACCATCCTCGGGCTGGACGAGCGACAGGAGCTTGAGCACCAGAAGCCCGGCCGCGGCGAGCGCCACCGCATCGACGAGGCGCAGGCGCAGGGGTCTCGGCTGGCGAAGCCGCGACAGCCGCAGCGCCGTGGCGGCTCTGGCCGCGGCTCCGACCGCGCGCTTGCCGGGCACCGGGGCCGCGACCGTGCCCGGGGGGCCGGCATCCTGGCGTGCGGGCGGCCGGGCGCTCACGCGGCGCGGCTCCGCACGCGCTGCAATGCCCGCTCGGTCATGGCGAGGGCCGCGGCCGCGGCGGCACCGAGGCGCTCGCTGTGCAGGCCCTCGACCGCCTCGGATGCCGGCTCGGGCCGGATGGCGGGCGGCTGGCCCGGCGCCGACGTCGCGAGCGCGGCGGCTGCTGCCGGCCGCCCCGCGCCGCGGGCCTCGCCCACGATGGCGCCGATGCGGCTGATGACGCCCTCCCCGGCCGCGACCTGGGCGGCGATCTCGGCGGCGCCGCGGCCGGCCGCCTCCAGGCGCTCGGCGAGCGTCCGGTCGCACTCGTCGATGGCGCTGCGCAGGCCCGCGATCGCGCGCTCGGCGGTCGCGCTCGCGGCCATGAGGTCGCCGATCGTCCGGCGGAAGGCCGCCTCGTCGGCCTTCATCTGCGCGATGCGGCGGGACAGGCGGAGCGAGGAGACGATGGTGGCGACGAGCAGGACCGCGACGAGGCCGTCGGCGAGCAGCGTGACAAGGGTACTCATCGGACGCTAGCCCTCGTTGCGGTTGTTCATCGAGGCCTCGTAGGCCTGGAGCGTGGTGCGCGAGCGCCGCAGCGGCCGGGTGACCTGGACGGCGATGCTGTCGTCGATCCGCCCAATCCGCCCCTGCGTCAGGTGCCAGTCGCCGCAGCGCACGGTGATCAGGTCCGTGGGCTTGGCGTCGAACATCAGCGTGTCGCCGACCTTCAGCCCCATCACGCGCTTGAGCGGCAGCATCATCTCGTGGAGCACCGCCTGCATGGTCAGGTCCGCCTGCCAGATCTCGGTGGCGAGGTGGCCTTCCCAGATCTGGTCCCGGCCGAGCTTCTCGCCCATGAAGCTCTGCATGAGCAGTTCACGGATCGGCTCGATCGTGGCGTAGGGGAAGAGGATCTGCAGCAGGCCGCCGCGCCCGTCCATGTCGAGGCGCAGGCCGATCAGGATGGCGGCGTTGCCCGGCCGGGTGATGGTGGCGAAGCGCGGGTTGGTCTCGATCCGATCGATGGCGAAATGCACCGGGGAGAGCGGCTGGAACGACTGTTCCAGGTCGCCCAGGATGATCTCGACCAGGCGGCGCACGAGCTGCATCTCGATGCCCGTGAAGGGCCGCCCGTCCAGCCGCGTGGAGGAACCGCCGCGCTTGCCCCCGAGCAGGAGGTCGAGCGTCGAGTAGGCGAGGTTCTGCTCGACCGTGACGAGGCCCGAATTCTCCCAGGTATCGGCCTTGAACACGCCCAGCAGCGTCGGCAGCGGGATGGCGTTGACGTAGTCGCCGAAGCGGACCGAGGTGATGTTGTCCAGCGTCACCTCGACGTTGTCCTGGAAGAAGTTGCGCAACGATGTCGACAGCAACCGGATCATCCGGTCGAAGACGATCTCCAGCATCGGCAGGCGTTCGTACTGGACGACGCCCGAATCGACGATGGCGCGCACGCCCCCGGCCCCGGAGGCCGAGAGCTCGCGCATGGAGAAGCCCAGGACGCCGTCGATCTCGTCCTGGTTGAGGATGCGGTCGTTGCCGGCGAGTTCGGGGAGGTCGTCGGCCTCCCCGTCCTCGATCATCGTCGCCCACTCGGCCGCGACGTCGCTGGCGTTGCGGGTGGTGCCCTGCTCGGCGAGCGCCGCGCCCCATTCCTCGGCGAGCGAGGCGTCGCCGCCCTCGCCGGAATTGTTCTGCTCGATCAGGGCCGCGGCCCAGTCGTCCTCGAGGTTCGGATCGTCCGGTTCCATGCCCGCGCCTACTGGAGGATCACGTCCTTGAAGAGCACGGCCTCGACCTTGGCCGGGTAGACCGCCACGTTGACCCGGCGCAGCAGTTCCTCGCGCAGCCGGTAGAGGCCCGTGGAGCCCGAGAGGTCGCTCGGTCGAAGCTCCCGCATGTAGACCTGCAGCGTGTCCTCGACGCGGGGCATCAGGGGCTTCACCTCGCCCTCGACCTTGGCGTCCTTCAGCTCAAGGGTGATGCGCAGCTTGGCGTACTTCGCCCGGTCCTGGCCGGGTCCGGCCTCGGGGGAGAGGTTGAGCATCATCTCGCGCATGTCGAGGAAGACGACGGGCTTCTGCTCCTCGGCGTGCGCGGCCTGCGCCTCGGCGCCGCGCTTCTTCAGCACGAAGGCGCCGCCCCCGCCCAGCACGAGGAGCGCCGCGGCGCCGACCGCGATGAAGAGCTTCTTGCGGCTCTTCGGGGCCTCGGCCTCGCCGGTCTCGCCCTCCGCGGCGGGCGCCTTCTTGGGCTTCTTGGCCATGAGCGTCGGATCCGGCGCTGGAACGGGACTGGGCCGACGCAGCGTACGCGCGCACGGCCGGTGCCGTCCGATATCCGGCGAACGCGGTTAACGCGCCGTTAAGGCGGCAAGAACTGCCGGGTCAGCTTTGCCGCCGGGCGCTCCGCACCGGGGGCGCCGTCTCGGCCGCGCCACCGCAAGCCTCTGGTGCGAAAAGGATTTCGCCACCGGCCGGACCTGGCACGCCCGATGCGCTGTGGACAGGGCCGCCGGTCGCGGCACGGTCCCGGGTCCTCAGATGCAGAACGCTCTCTTCGTCGGTGTGTCGAGCCAGGCCGCGCTTCAGCGCCAGCTCGACGTCATCGCCAACAACATGGCCAACGTCTCGACCACGGGCTTCAAGTCCCGCGACACCCGATTCCAGGAATACCTGATGCCGGTGGCGAGCGCGGACAGCTTCACGGGCCCCGACCGCCGCGTCTCCTACGTCATCGACCAGGGCACGGTGCTCAACCTCGCGCAGGGGCCGATCGAGCAGACCGGCAACCCGCTGCACGTGGCGATCCGCGGCGAGGCTTTCCTGGCCGTGCAGACGCCACAGGGCGAGCGCTACACCCGCAACGGCGCGCTGGAGATGAACGCGCAGGGCCAACTCGTGACGAGCGACGGCAACCCGGTCCTCGGCGAGGGCGGCCCGATCGCCATCAACGCGCAGGAGACCGGCCTGACCATCGGCGCGGACGGCACCGTCTCCACGAATTTCGGCGTGCGCGGCAAGCTCCGGCTCGTCACCTTCGCCAACCCGCAGCGGCTGACGAACGAGGGCGGCAACCTCTACGCCTCCCCCGTGCCCGCCCAGCCCGCCGGGCTCCAGGGCCGGCTCGAGGCCGGGGCGCTGGAGCGCTCGAACGTCCGCCCGGTCGTCGAGATGACCCGGCTGATGGACCTGAACCGCAGCTACGCGACGGTCTCCAGCATGATCACGCGCCTCGACGACCTGCGGGGCACGGCGATCCGCCGCCTCGCCGACGTCGCCTAAGGAGTTCTGAGCGATGCGCGCCCTCTACGCCGCCGCCACCGGCATGGCGGCCCAGGAACTCAACGTCCAGGTCATCTCCAACAACATCGCGAACCTGCGCACCACCGGCTACAAGCGCCAGCAGCCGCATTTCCAGGACCTGCTCTACCAGAACCTGCGCCGGGCCGGCTCCTCGACCTCGGAACAGAACACGCAACTCCCGGCCGGTCTCGCGATCGGCTCGGGCGTGAAGACGAGTTCGACCGCCCGGGTGATGTCCCAGGGCACGCTCACCTCGACCGAGAAGGAGTACGACGTCGCGGTGCGCGGCGAGGGGTTCTTCCGGATCACCCTGCCGGACGGCCGCACCGCCTATACCCGCGACGGCTCCTTCGACCTCTCGGCGCAGGGGCAACTCGTCACCCGCGACGGCTACCTCGTGGATCCGGGCGTCACGGTGCCCAACACCGCGACCTCCGTGCAGATCAGCGCGACGGGCGCCGTGCAGGCGACCCTTCCGGGCCAGACCGCGCCCCAGCAGCTCGGCCAGTTCCAGCTCGCCCGCTTCGTCAACAAGGTCGGCCTGGAATCGATCGGCGACAACCTGTTCATCGAGACCGCGGCCTCCGGCCCGGCCATCAACGGGGTGCCGGGCACCGAAGGCTTCGGCAACCTCCAGCAATCCTATCTCGAGGAGGCGAACGTGAACGCCGTCACCGAGATCTCTTCGCTGATCGCCGCGCAGCGCGCCTACGAGATGAACTCGAAGGTCGTCACCGCCGCCGACCAGATGCTCTCCACCACCTCGCAGATGTTCCGCAGCTGATCCGGGGACGCGCCATGACCGACCGCTCCCGATCCGCCAGAGCCGCGCGTTACGACACGATGCGATACGACGCCGTCGGCGACATGGCCGCGAACGACGACCGGCCCGCGGGCCAGGACCTCTTCGACCTCGCCGACCTGAGGCCGATCGTGCGCCGCCCGCCGATGCGCGCCGTGCCGATGCGGCTCGGCGTGGCCGTGCGCGCCTGGCTCGCCTTCGCGGCCCTCGCGATGATCGGGGCGTGGACGCTTCCGGCGCTGGCCGATGCGCCGATGCGCCTGCGCGGCGATGTCACCGCGCGCGGCGACGTGCTCACCCTCGGCGACCTCGTGGAGAACGCCCCCGCGGCGGCGGCGGCCCGCCCGCTCTTCCGCGCGCCCGCGCTCGGCGCCACCGGCACCATCCAGGCCCGGCGCATCGTCGATGCGGCCGCCTCCGCTGGCCTCGGGCCGGTCGAGACCGGCGGCCGCGTCCAGGTCAGCGTCCAGCGCGCGGCCCGCCGGGTCGCGGCGGGCGAGATCGAGGCGGCGCTCAAGCGCGGCCTGGAATCCGGGTTCGGCCTCGACCCGAGCCTGGTGAGCGTGCGTCTCGACGGCGAGGGGCCGGTCCTCCTGGCGCCCACGGATCTCGGCGGGCAGGTCGCTGCGCTCGACCTCACCTACGATCCGCGCACGCGCCGGCTCGCGGCGCTGATCAGCCTCGGCGAGCGCCAGGCGACCCTGCGGGTGACCGGCGTCGCGGTCGAGCTGCGCGAGGTCGCGGTGCTGGTCCGGGCCGTCGGACGCGGCGAGCGCCTCAGCGAGGCGGATGTCACGCTCGAGCGCCGTCCGCGCGAGGGCGCCCCGCAGGACGCGCTCGCGCAGGCCGTGCCCGGCGAGGTCGCGCAGCGCGCGCTCGGTGCGGGCACGGTCCTGCGCGCCGGCGACACCGCGCCGCCCGAACTCGTCGCCCGCGGCGAGATGGTGACGATCCTCTACGAGGCGCCCGGCATCACGCTCTCGATGCGCGGCATCGCCAACGAGCCCGGCCGGCTCGGCGCCGTCGTCAACGTGGTGAACGCCGCCTCCAAGAAGGTGCTGCAGGCGGTCGTCGTGGGCCAGGGCCGCGTCTCGGTCAGCCCCGCCGGGCCGCAGCGCCAAGCCAGCGCCGCCCTGCCCGGCACCACCGCCCTCCGCTGATCCAGACACGCCGGTCCAAGCCCATGATCCGCTCCGCCCTGCGTCTCCCCCTCCTCGCGCTCGCCTGCGGCGGGCTCGGCGCCTGCAACACCGCCGACCGGCTCTCGCAGATCGGCGCGCAGCCGGTGCTCTCGGCGATCGAGGACCCGACGAGCCAGCCCGGCTACAAGCCGGTGCGGATGCCGATGCCGGACGTGCAGCCGGTCTCCTACGCGCCGAACTCGCTCTGGCGCACCGGCTCGCGCGCCTTCTTCAAGGACCAGCGCGCCGCCCGCATCGGCGACCTCGTCACCGTGAAGGTGAACGTCACCGACCGGGCGAACCTCAACAACGAGACCAAGCGCTCGCGCTCGAACAGCGAGGGCTTCGGCCTGCCGAACGCCTTCGGATTCGAGAAGAGCGCCGGGGTGGCCGCGGCCGGCATCGCCGCCGACAAGCTCCTGAACGCCACCTCCAACACCTCGAGCGACGGCGCCGGCTCGGTGCAGCGGGCCGAGACCGTGACGACGAGCGTTGCGGCGGTGGTCACGCAGGTTCTTCCGAACGGCAACCTCGTGGTCGAGGGCAAGCAGGAGATCCGGGTCAACTTCGAGGTGCGCGAGCTGATCGTGGCGGGCGTGGTGCGGCCGGAGGACATCGAGTCCGACAACACCATCGATTCGGCCAAGATCGCCCAGGCCCGCATCGCCTACGGCGGCCGCGGCCAGATCACCGACGTGCAGCAGCCCCGCTACGGCCAGCAGGTGATCGACGTGCTGCTGCCGTTCTGAGGCGGGTCCGCGCCCCGACGCGCTGGCGCGGGCGGCGGGAAAGGTGCATCGCTCGTTTACCTTCCGAATCGGCGAGGGACGGATGAGCGATCCGCGGCGCGCCTTCTGCGAGCGCTTTGGCCTGGAGCACCCGGTGATCCAGGCCCCGATGATCGGGCCCAAGCCCGCGCTGGCGGCCGAGGTGAGCGCGGCCGGCGGCCTCGGCTCCATCGCCTGCGCGGCGATGAGCCCGGACGGGATCCGCGCCGAGGTCGCGGCGCTGCGGGCGCGGACCGGTCGGCCGTTCAACCTCAACTTCTTCGCGCACCGCCGTGCCGCGCCGGATCCCGAGCGGGAGGCGGCCTGGGCGGCCCGCCTCGCACCGGCCTACCGCGCGCTCGGCATCGACCCCGCGGCGGTGACGCCCGGCCCCGAGCGGGCCCCGTTCGACGCCGGCATGGCCGAGGCCGTGACGGCGTTGCGCCCGCCGGTGGTCAGTTTCCATTTCGGCCTGCCCGAGCCGGAGCTCCTAGCGGCGGTGCGGGCGGCGGGCTGCCGCATCCTCGGCTGCGCCACCACGGTCGCCGAAGCCCGCTGGCTCGCCGAGCGCGGGGTCGACGCCATCATCGCGCAGGGCCTCGAGGCCGGCGGACACCGCGGCCTGTTCCTGAGCGAGGACATCGCCGGCCAGGTCGGCACGCTCGCCCTCGTTCCGCAGGTGGTGGACGCCGTGGACCTGCCGGTGATCGCCGCGGGCGGGATCGCGGACGCGCGCGGTTCGGCGGCCGCCTTCGCGCTCGGCGCCGCGGCGGTGCAGGTCGGCACCGCCTACCTCGCCTGCGAGGCGGCCGGCCTGTCGGCGGTTCACGCGCGGGCGCTGGCGGAGGCGGGCGACGCCGACACGGCGCTCACCACGGTGTTCACCGGCCGGCCCGCCCGCGGCCTCCGCAACCGGGCGATGCGGGAATTCGGGCCGATCGCCCCCGACGCCCCGGCCTTCCCGCGGGCGGCGGTGGCGCTGCAGCCGTTGCGCGTGGCGGCCGAGGCCCGCGGCTCGGGCGATTTCACGCCGCTCTGGGCCGGCCAGGGCGCGCCTCTGGCGAAGGTCCGGGACGCCGCCGCGCTCACCCGCGCGCTTGCCGGGGGCGCGGACAGGCTGCGCTGACGGTCCGCGGCCCCGTTATCATCCCGGGCTCCCGGTGAAAAAATCCGGTTGGCGGTGGCCATTCTGTCTCATCGCCGCGCGTCGCGCGCGATTGATCTCCGCCGCGGGCTCGAGGAAAAGGTCGCCAAGGCCGTCAGGACCACCCACCGGATGACGGCCACGGGAGAACGCGGATGGAGGGCAGCCGGCAAGGCTCGTCCGAGGCGGCGAGCGCGGCGGCGACGCCCCTGCAGGCGGCCGTGCGCCTCGATGCTGTGTCCATCGCCTTCACGCTGAAGGGCGGCAAGCGCTACGTCGCGGTCGAGGGCATCGACCTGGCGGTGCGGCCGGGCGAGTTCGTTGCCGTCGTCGGCCCGACGGGCTCCGGCAAGTCCACGATCCTCAACGCCGCCGCGGGACTGCTGAAGCCCGCCGCGGGCCGCGTCGAGATCTTCGGCCAGCCCCTCCCCCGGCTGAACGCGCGGGCCGGCTACCTTTTCCAGGCCGACGCGCTGATGCCCTGGAAGACGGCGCTCGACAACGTGGCGGTCGCCCTCGAGCCGCAGGGCGTGCGCCGCGCCGAGGCCCGGGAGCGGGCGCGCGCCTGGCTCGGCCGGGTGGGGCTCGCGACCTTCACCGACCGCTATCCCCACATGCTCTCGGGCGGGCAACGCAAGCGCGTGGCGCTCGCCCAGATGCTGATCCGCGATCCCGAGATCCTGCTGATGGACGAGCCCTTCGGGCCGCTCGACGCGCAGACCCGCCAGATCATGGGAAATCTGCTGCTCGACCTCTGGGCGCAGAACCGCAAGGCGGTGATCTTCGTGACCCACGACCTCGAGGAGGCGATCGCGCTCTCCGACCGGGTGGTCGTGCTCTCGGCGGGCCCCGCCGCCCGCGTCGTCGGGGACTTCCCCGTGCCCCTGGACCGGCCCCGCGACATCAGCGAGATCCGTTTGGAATCGCGCTTCCACGACCTCTACCGCGAGATCTGGTCCTGCCTCAGGGTCGAGGTCTCGCGCGCCTATGCCGGCGGCCCGGCCTGACGCGCGGAGATCCCAGACCGTGAACCGCCTCCTGCTCCTCGCGCTCCAGATCGGCGTCGGCCTCGCGGGCCTCGGCATCTGGCACGTGCTGACCGTCTATCCCGTCCTCGGCGAGACGCGGCAGATCCAGTTCTTCTTCTCGACGCCGGGCGCCGTGCTCTCCCGCGCCTGGGCCGAGATGCTGACCCCTGAGATCTGGGGCCATCTCTGGATCACCCTGCAGGAAACGGTGCTGGCCTTCGTGTTCGGCGCGGCCGGCGGCATCGCCTTCGGCTTCCTGTTCGCCCGCAACGCGCTGCTCGCCGCGGTGTTCGATCCCTACATCAAGGCCGCCAACGCCCTGCCCCGCGTGGTGCTGGCGCCGATCTTCGCGCTCTGGTTCGGGCTCGGCATCTGGTCGAAGGTGGCGCTGGGCTTCACGCTCGTGTTCTTCATCGTGTTCTTCAACGTCTACCAGGGCGTGCGCGAGGTGAGCCCGGTGGTGCTCAACAACGCCCGCATGCTGGGGCTGAACGAGCGCGGGCTCCTGCGCCACGTCTACTGGCCCTCGGCGCTCACCTGGATGTTCTCCTCGCTCCACACCGCGGTGGGCTTCGCGCTGGTCGGCGCGGTGGTGGGCGAGTATCTCGGCTCGTCGGCGGGCCTCGGCTACAAGATCCACGAGGCCGAGAGCGTGTTCGACGTCACCGGCGTCTTCGCCGGCATGCTGATCCTCACCGTCTTCGTCATCGTGATCGACGCGGTCGTCACCGTGATCGAGAACCGTCTCCTCGTCTGGCGTCCGCAGGCGGGCGGCCAGGGCTGAAAGGACTGATCCGATGCAACGCCGCAGCTTCCTCCTTGGCGCCGCCGCGGCGCTGAGCCTCGGCCGGACCGCCCGCGCCGAGACCGTGAAGGTCCGCATCGGCGTCGGCGGCAAGCCCCTGCTCTACTACCTGCCGCTGACGGTTGCCGAGCGGAAGGGCTTCTTCAAGGAGGAGGGCATCGAGGCCGAGATCAACGATTTCGGCGGCGGTGCGCGCTCGCTGCAGGCGCTGATCGGCGGTTCCGTCGATGTGGTCGCGGGCGCCTACGAGCACACGCTCCGCATGCAGGCGAAGGGCCAGGACGTGCGCGCCGTGTGCGAACTCGGCCGGCTTCCCGCCATCGTCATCGGCGTGCGCAAGGACCTCGCCAACACGGTGAAGAGCGTGGCCGACCTGAAGGGCCGCAAGATCGGCGTGACGGCGCCCGGCTCCTCGACGGCGCTCGCCGTGCAGTTCGCGATGATCAAGGCCGGGCTCAAGGCCACCGACGCACCCCTCATCGGCATCGGCGGCGGGGCCGGCGCCATCGCGGCGATGAAGAAGGGCGAGATCGACGCGGTCTCGCACCTCGACCCGGTGATCGCGAAGCTGGAGGCGGATGGCGACATCAAGGTCCTGGTCGACACCCGCACGGACGAGGGCACGCGCCAGCTCTTCGGCGGGCCGAACCCGGCCGCGGTCGTCTACACCAAGCAGGACTGGATCGAGCGCCACGGGGTCGGCACCCAGAAGGTGGTGAACGCCTTCACCAAGGCGTTGAAGTGGGTCGCCACCGCGAGCCCGGAGGAGATCGCCGACCTGGTCCCGCCGACCTACCATTTCGGCGACCGGGCCCTCTACGTGCAGGCGGTGAGGAACTCGCTCGCCACCTACTCGCGCACCGGCATCCCGAGCCGCGACGGCATGAACAGCGTGCTGGAGCTGGTCCGCACCCTCGACCCCGAATTGCAGGGCGCGCAGATCGACCTCGCCAGGACCTTCGAGGACCGCTTCGTGAAGCGGGCGATGGAGTAGGCGGGCGTCCGCCGGCGGTTCAGGATGTGGCGCTCCCTGCTCCCCGCGCGCGGGGAGAGGCCCGCGGGCACCCTGTCGTGCCTGAGGGAAGCGCAGGCGAAGCCGCAGCGGCGGTGAGGGGGCTTGAACGGAAGAGACTCCCCCGTCGAAGCCCCCTCACCATCGCGTCGATCCCTCCGGGATCGATACGCCGGCTCGCTTCGGCGACGACGAGGTCGCCGAAGCCCTCTCCCCGCACAGCGGGGAGAGGGAATTTGCGGCTGTCGCTCCGCCCGCTCCCGCGCCTCAGCCCTTGGCGGCGAGAGCGTCCTTCACGAGGCCGCTGGCCCGACCGAAATCCATCCGGCCGGCGAACTTGCCCTTCAGGGCGCCGATCACCTTGCCCATGTCCTTCGGTCCGGCGGCACCCGTCTCGGCGATCGCGGCGTCGATCGCGGCCTTCGTCTCGGCCTCGTCCATCTGCTGCGGCAGGAAGCCCTGGATGATCGCGATCTCGGCGCGCTCGTTGGCCGCGAGTTCCGGGCGGCCGCCCTGCTCGTAGACGCCGGCCGATTCGGTGCGCTGCTTGATCATCTTCTGCAGGAGCGCCAGGATCTCCTCGTCGGAGACCGCCTCCTTGCCGAGGCCGCGGGCCTCGATGTCCTTGTCCTTGAGCGCCGCCTGGATCATCCGGATCGTGGCGAGCTTGTCCTTCTCGCCGGCCTTCATGGCCTCCTTCATCTCGGCGGTGAAGCGCGCGCGCAGCATCGAACTCTCTCCTGTGATACGAAAAACGGGCGTCGGCCCTGCGCGGCGCGGATGTTGAGCGGGGAAGGCGGGCGCGCCACATTGACCCTGACGCGGGCCGCTCGCTAAGAGCGCCGCACGAGGGTTTTGGCCGCCCGCCGCGCCTCATCGCAGGCGCCGGATCCGGCACCGGACATAAGCGAGATCACGCCGATGCTGCAAGACGAAGGCGCCACAGCGCAATCCCGTCCCGCGCCCGCTCCCTGGGCCGACCCCGTCGTCACCGCGCTGCTGGTGCTGGCCGACGGCACGGTCCTGGAAGGATTCGGCATCGGCCAGACGGGTGTCGCGGACGGCGAGGTCTGCTTCAACACCGCCATGACGGGCTACCAGGAGATCCTGACGGACCCCTCCTACGCGGGCCAGATCGTCACCTTCACCTTCCCGCATATCGGCAATGTCGGCACCAACGACGAGGATCTCGAGAGCCTCGACGCCGCTCCGGCCTCGGGCGTGCGCGGCGCGGTGATCGCCTCCGCCGTGACGCAGCCCTCGAGCTGGCGCTCGTCGAGCCATCTCGACGCCTGGTTGAAGGCCCGCGGCATCGTCGGCATCACCGGGATCGACACCCGCGCGCTCACCGCCCGGATCCGCGACCGGGGCATGCCGAACGCCGTGATCGCCAACGACCCCGAGGGCCGCTTCGACCGCGAGGCCCTGAAGGCGCGCGCCGCGGCGCTCGCCCCGATGGAGGGCCTCGACCTCGTGCCGCCGGTGACGAGCCGCGCGCACGCGGCCTGGACCGAGACCACCTGGGCGGTCCAGGGCGGCTACGGCAGCCGCGCCCAGGGCGAGGGCCTGCGGGTCGTGGCGATCGATTACGGCGTGAAGCGCAACATCCTGCGGCTGCTGGCGGAAGCCGGCTGCGACGTCACGGTGGTGCCCGCCACCACCACCGCCGAGGAGATCATGGCGCTCAAGCCCGACGGCGTGTTCCTGTCGAACGGCCCGGGCGACCCGGCCGCGACCGGCCAGTACGCCGTGCCGGTGATCCGCCAACTCCTCGACGAGCGTGTGCCGACCTTCGGCATCTGCCTCGGTCACCAGCTCATGGGCCTCGCGCTCGGCGGGCGCACCGTGAAGATGGGCCAGGGCCATCACGGCGCGAACCATCCGGTGAAGGACAAGACCACCGGCAAGGTCGAGATCGTCTCGATGAACCACGGCTTCGCGGTCGATCCGGAGAGCCTGCCGGGCAACGCGGTCGAGACCCACGTCTCGCTCTTCGACGGATCGAATTGCGGCCTGACGCTGACCGACCGCCCGGCCTTCTCGGTGCAGCACCATCCGGAGGCCTCGCCCGGGCCCCGCGACAGCCACTACCTGTTCGAGCGCTTCGTCGCGCTGATGCGATCCGGCAAACCCGAGGCCGCCAATAAGGCCGATCCGGCCTGAGGGCGTCATAGAAACAGCCGATTCCGCCGTCATTCCGGGTTCAGCGCCCCGCGAACGGTGCCGTCAGAGCACCGTCGCGGGGTCTCCACTGAATTCGGGGGACGCTTTGACCACGATCGATCACGTCAGCGACGACTTCTCGCGCCTGCATCGCATCTTCACCTTCCATCTCGGTGTCGCGGTGTCGCTCGCCTGGGTGACGGCCCTCTACGCTGCCCTGGACGCCCCCTGGGTGCGCAACATCCGGCCGCTGGTCGATCCCGCCGGCCTCGGTCGCGTCGAGAGCACGTGGTCCTTCCTCTTCGTGATGCCGATGGTTCTCACCGTGGCGTGGCTCTCGGTCTATTTCGGCCGCGAGGTGCTGCGCCGCTCGCAGACGCTCGGCAACGTCGCCATCGAGTTCGCCGCCGCCGCGCTCGTCGCCTTCGGGCTGTTCTACCTCTCGATCGACCGGGCCGTCGCCGTCCTGCTCATCGGCGGCTGATCCCGGCCGATCGGTCCGTTGCTGCCGCCTCCTCGCCCTCATCCCGGGGCCGCGTAGCGGAACCCGGGACTCGGACAGACCGAGGTTTCTCGTCCTGAAGCCGCGGCGTTCATGGATCCCAAGGGCCGAGGCGCGCCTTCCCTCAGAATCGGACGATGACCTGTGCCCGGATGGTGCGCGGGGCGCCGGGCGTGATGTTGTTGTTGTTGTCGGCCGTGTAGATGTAACGCCGGTCGAACAGGTTCTCTATGTTGAGCTGCGCCCGCGTCGATTCGTTGATCTGATAGAACAGCCCGAGATCGAAGCGGGAATAGCCCGGCAGCCGCACCGTGTCGTCGGACGACGCGAAGGTGTGCGTCTGGTAGATGTAGCCGATGCCGACCGAGAATTCCGGCGTCAGCGCGAATTTGTTCCACAGCGAGACCGAATTGAACGGCACGAGCCCGACCGTGTTGCCGGCCAGGATCGTGGCCGAGGTCGCACTCTCGATGCGCGCGTCCGTAAAGGCGTAGCCGCCCGCGACCTGCCACCAGTCGGTGACGTAGCCGTTGGCACCGATCTCGAACCCCCGCGTGTTCGTCCGGCCCGACAGGATGAAGAAGCCGGCATTGTTTGGGTCCGGCAGGCGCTGGTTGGTCCGGTCGAGGGTGTAGCCCGCGGCCGTGAGCTGGAAGGTCGGGCTGACGTCGTACTTCGCGCCGACCTCGAGGTTCTGGAACCGCTCCGGCTGGGCGATGACGAGGCCCGGCGTGAAGTTACCGATCTGGTCGCCGGAACTCGGCAGGTAGGACACGCTGTAGCTGCCGTAGAAGGCGAGGTTCGGCAGCGGCTTGATCACGAGGCCGGCGCGCGGCGACACGAGGTCGTCGATCCGCTGATACGTGACCCCGTTGTTCTGGTTGCGCGCCGCGAAGTCGAAGTGGTCGTAGCGCAAGCCGCCGACGACCTGCACGTAGGGGTTCAGCTCGATCTGGTCCTGGGCGTAGACGGCGGCGAGGCCGAGGTCGTAGCGCGCATTGGCATCCGAGCCGCCGTTGTTGCGGAAGGTCACCGGCACGCGGGTGATCGGCGAGAGCGGGTTCACGGTCACGCTCGACGCGAGGTTATTGCCGAAGCCGAACAGCGCGCTCTGCCGGTAGGTCAGGCCCTCCTGGTAGCCGAGCTCGAACCCGCCCAGCAGCGTGTGCTTGATGTCGCCGGTGAGGAATTTGTAGGTGAAGTCGTTCTGGCTGAAATAATTCGTCCGGTCCGTCTCGTTGCGGTAGCCGGTGATCGTCACGCTGGTGCCGGCCGCGTTGACGGCACTGCCCGGCAGCGTGTTGGCGTAGAACCGGTTGTAGTCGGCGAAGCGCAGCTGGCTGTGCAGCTCGACGCCCGAATCGAACAGGTGATCGAGGGTGGCCGTCGCGATGTGGGCGTCGACCTTCGTGAAGTTCACGTCCGGGTTGCCGAAGAAGGTGCGGATATTGTTGCGGTAATTGTAGGCGCGCCCGAACTGCGAGGGGATGCCGCGATCGGGGAAGCGGTCGTCGTGGAAGTACTCGTAGGAGAGCCGCAGCGTCGTCTGCGGGCCGAGCAGGAACGTCATGGTCGGGTTGACGCCGTAGCGCGTCAGCTCGCCGAACTGCCGGTAGGTGCCGGAATCCTCGAAGATCCCGTTCAGGCGGAAGAAGGCGTCGTCGCTGAAGCGGTCGCCGACATCGACCGTGAGGCGCTTGTCGCCGAACTGGCCGCCCCCGGCGGTGACCTGCCGGACGCGAGCGCCGTCGGCCTCCTTCAGGACGCGGTTGATGACGCCGCCCCCGCCGCCGCGGCCGAAGATGAGAGAGTCGGGGCCCTTCAGCACCTCGACGCGCTCAATGTTGTAGAGGTCGCGGTAGTACTGCACGTCGTCGCGCACGCCGTTGACGAAGAAGTCGGCGCTCGTGCTCTGGCCGCGTATGATCGCCTGGTCGCGGTTGCTCTCGCCCTGCGCCGGGATGACGCCGGGCACGTAGCGGAGCTGGTCGGTCAGGTTCTGGAAGTTCTGGTCGGTGATCTGCTCACGCGTCACCACGGTGACGGATTGCGGCGTGTCGAGCAGCGGCGTCGCGGTCTTGGTGGCCGTGCGTGTCTGCTTCGTCAGGTAGCCGACCGTGACGCCGCCCTGCGGTCCCAGCTGCCCGACCGCGTTCTCCACGCTGAGCTGGTCGAGGGTGACGGCCGTCTCCGCCTCGGAGGCTGGCGCTGGTCGCACCTGCGCGTGTGCCCCGGTGGTGAGGGCGGTCCCGGCCAGCAGAGCCGTCGTCAGCGCGCAGATTCCAGTCTTCACTCCCGTACCCCTTCAGAACGCGTCATCGAGACTCTGATCGACCGCAGGTCTTCTTCCGATCTCTGGGGTGCCGGATACCGAATGCGCGCAAATTCGCAATTCATCGTGCGAGTACGAAATCGAGATCTCTTTTAAATCTATTCTAAGTCATAATCTAACTTTCAGGCTAAGCCGTTCATACAGGGGCCGGACCTCCGTCCGCCCCCGCTCCGAGGCTAATCCCGACCCATCGCCGAACCTGTCCGGATGTTGCCGGCCGGCAACATCCGGGGCGCGGCCGAGCCCGGCGCCCGGATGCGTTGAGCCTGCCGGGTCCGCGTGCTAGGCGCCGCGCATCGGGCGGCGTCCTCCGGGGCGCGGCCCTGCACGCACTGGACTGATCGAGGCGCCCGCATGATCCCCCGCTATTCTCGCCCCGCGATGAGCGCGATCTGGACGCCGGAGACCCGCTTCCGGATCTGGTTCGAGATCGAGGCGCACGCCACCACCGCGCTCGCCGAGATCGGCGTCGTGCCGAAAGCCGCCGCCGAGACGATCTGGGCGAAGGGGCGAGACGCCCAGTTCGACGTCGCCCGGATCGACGCGATCGAAGCGGTGACGAAGCACGACGTCATCGCCTTCCTGACGCATCTGGCCGAGATCGTCGGGCCGGACGCCCGCTTCGTGCATCAGGGCATGACCTCGTCGGACGTGCTCGACACCTGCCTCAACGTGCAGCTGGTGCGCGCGGCCGACATCCTGATCGCCGACGTGGACGCGCTGCTTGCCGCGCTCAAGCGCCGGGCCTTCGAGCACAAGAGCACGCCGACCATCGGACGCTCGCATGGCATCCACGCCGAGCCGGTGACCTTCGGGCTGAAGCTCGCCCAGGCCTACGCCGAGTTCGCCCGCAACCGTGCCCGGCTCGTCGCCGCCCGCGAGGAGGTCGCGACCTGCGCGATCTCGGGCGCGGTCGGCACCTTCGCCAACATCGACCCGCGGGTGGAGGAATATGTCGCCAAGCAGATGGGCCTGAGCCCCGAGCCCGTCTCCACGCAGGTGATCCCGCGCGACCGGCACGCGATGTTCTTCGCCACGCTCGGCGTCGTCGCCTCCTCGCTGGAGCGCCTCGCCATCGAGGTGCGCCACCTGCAGCGGACCGAGGTGCTGGAGGCCGAGGAGTTCTTCTCGGAGGGCCAGAAGGGCTCCTCCGCGATGCCTCACAAGCGCAATCCCGTGCTCACCGAGAACATCACCGGCCTCGCCCGGATGGTGCGCGGCTACAGCATCCCCGCGATGGAGAACGTGGCGCTCTGGCACGAGCGGGACATCTCGCATTCCTCGGTCGAGCGCATGATCGGCCCGGACGCGACCGTGACCCTCGACTTCGCGCTCGCCCGCATGACCGGCGTGATCGACAAGCTGCTGATCTACCCGGCCAACATGCAGCGGAACCTCGACCGCCTCGGCGGCCTCGTCCACTCGCAGCGGGTCCTGCTGGCGCTGACCCAGGCCGGCGTCTCGCGCGAGGATTCCTACCGGCTGGTCCAGCGCAACGCGATGCCGGTCTGGCGCGGCGAGGGCGACTTCCTCACCCTGCTCAAGGCCGACCCGGAGGTCACCGCGGCGTTGAAGCCCGAGCAGATCGAAGAGTGCTTCGACCTCGGCTATCACCTGAAGCACGTGGACACGATCTTCCAGAGGGTGTTCGGCGAGGCCTGACGCGCTCTCCGCACGAATCCTGCTACGCACGTCTGCACGACCAACAGCCAGAGGCCGGACCCGCCGTGACCACTCCCCGCATCGTCTACCTCAACGGCGCGTTCCTGCCCTTCGAGGAGGCCAAGGTCCCGGTGATGGACCGCGGCTTCCTGTTCGCGGACGGCATCTACGAGGTCTCGGCGGTGCTCGATGGCCGGCTGGTGGACAACGCCGCGCATCTGGCCCGCCTCGACCGGTCGCTCGGCGAGATCGGCATCCGCAACCCGCACAGCCTGGACGAGTGGGAGCGGCTGGAGACGGAGCTCGTCGCGCGCAACGGGCTCGCCGAGGGGCTGGTCTACATGCAGGTGACCCGCGGTGTGTACGAGCGCGATTTCGGCTTCCCGCCCGCCGACACCGCCCCCACCGTGGTGATGTTCACGCAAGCCAAGACGGTGGCGGCCAACCCGCTGGCCGAGCGCGGCGCCAAGGTGATCACCGTCGAGGACATCCGCTGGAAGCGACGGGACATCAAGTCGGTGGCCCTGCTCGCCCAGGTGCTCGCCAAGCAGGCGGCGGTCGCGGCCGGCGTGTCCGAGGCCTGGATGGTCGAGGACGGCGCGGTGACGGAGGGCTCGTCCTCGACGGCCTTCATCGTCACGCAGGATCGCCGCCTCGTCACCCGCCCGCTCTCGACGGCGCTGCTGCCGGGCATCACCCGGGCGGCGGTGCTGCGGCTCGCGGCGGAGGCCGACCTCGTGGTGGAGGAGCGGCTGTTCTCGGTGGAGGAGGCGCGCGCCGCGCAGGAAGCCTTCTACACCAGCGCCTCGTCCTTCGTGATGCCGGTGGTCGAGATCGACGGTGCGGCGGTCGGCGACGGCCGGCCCGGACCGCTCGGCCGCCGTTTGCGCGCGCTCTACATCGAGATGGCCCGCGCGGGCTGATCTCGGAACGGATCCTCTCAGGCCTCGTTCCCCCTGCCGTACGTGAGGCCTGAGAGAGATTCGAGATGCGCAAGATCCTGACCGGGCTCGCCGCCGGGGCGTTCGCCCTCGGGGCATCGGCCGCGCTCGCGCAGAACCCCGACGCGCCCCTGAGGAACCGCGACACCGATCCGGCGCTACCGCCCCAGAACCAGACGCCGCCGGACCGGGTCCGCCCCGAGGCCGACGCGCCGCCCAAGGACCAGAATCTGAGCGACAAGCTCCAGAGGAACGACGGCGTGATCAAGCCGCCCGGCAACGCCGCCGAGGGCATGGTGGTGAAGCCGCCGGAGACGGAGGGCGGCTCGATGCCGGTGATCAAGCCCGGCGAGCTGCCGGGCCGCCAGCCCGGCACGGAAGCGAAGTAGGCTCGGGAGGGCACCGTCGCCCCCGCTGGCGCGCGGGCGCGGCTGTGCTAGGGCTCGCCGCCATGACGAATCATCTGTTCGCCCTCGTGCGGGAGAGCCTGCCCGCCGACCCCGCCAAGACCTTCATCGAGACGCAGGACGGGCGCACCTACAGCTACGCCGACCTCCTGGCGCGCTCGGGTGCGTACGCGGCGGCGCTTCGGGGGCTCGGCGTGCGGCCGGGCGACCGCGTCGCCGTGCAGGTCGAGAAGAGCGCCGAGGTGGTGTTCCTCTATCTCGGCGTCGTGCGGGCCGGCGCGGTCTTCCTGCCGCTCAACACCGCCTACACGGCGGCCGAGATCGGTTACTTCCTGGGCGATGCGGAGCCCGCAATCTTCGTCTGCGATCCGGGCAAGCGCGATGCGCTGGCCGACGTCGCCGCGAAGGCCGGCGTCGGCCACATGCTCACCCTCGACGCCTCGGGGCACGGCAGCGTCGCCGAGGCCGCGGACCGGGCCGGCACGGCCGAGTTCGCCGACGTGGAACGGGGCCCGGACGACCTCGCCGCGATTCTCTACACCTCGGGCACCACCGGGCGCTCGAAGGGCGCGATGCTCTCCCACGAGAACCTCGCCTCGAACGCCCGGACGCTCAGGGCATACTGGCGCTTCACGCCCGACGACGTGCTGATCCACGCGCTGCCGGTGTTCCACACCCACGGGCTCTTCGTGGCCACCAACACGGTGCTGGTGTCGGGCGGGACGATGCTGTTCCTGCCCCGGCTCGATGCGAAGCTGATTCTTAAGCTGATGCCGCGGGCGACGGCCATGATGGGCGTACCGACCTTCTACACCCGGCTGCTGAAGGAGCCCGGCCTGAACCGCGAGGCGACCGGGCACATGCGCCTGTTCGTCTCCGGCTCGGCGCCGCTGCTCGCCGAGACGCACCGCGCGTGGCAGGCCCGCACGGGCCACGCCATCCTCGAGCGCTACGGCATGACCGAGACCAACATGAGCACCTCGAATCCCTACGAGGGCGCGCGGGTTGCCGGCACGGTCGGGTTGCCCCTGCCGGGCGTGTCGATCCGGGTGGTCGATCCCGACACCGGCCGGGCGCTGCCGGCCGACACGGTCGGCATGATCGAGGTGAAGGGCCCGAACGTCTTCCAGGGCTACTGGCGCATGCCCGAGAAGACGGCCGCCGAGTTCCGGGCGGACGGGTTCTTCATCACGGGCGACCTCGGCAAGATCGACCCCGACGGCTACGTCCACATCGTCGGGCGCGGCAAGGACCTGATCATCACGGGCGGCTTCAACGTCTACCCGAAGGAGGTCGAGACCGAGATCGACGCGATGCCGGGCGTGGTCGAGTCGGCGGTGATCGGGCTGAACCACCCGGATTTCGGCGAGGGCGTCACGGCGGTGGTGGTGCCGGGCGAGAACGCGCCGGACGAGGCCGCGATCCTCGCTCATCTCGAAGGGCGGCTCGCCAAGTTCAAATGTCCGAAGCGGGTGCTCTTCGCGGCGGAACTGCCCCGCAACACCATGGGCAAGGTTCAGAAGAACCGCCTGCGCGAGGAGTATGCAGGGCTCTACGCGGGCTGACGCGCGCGTCCACACGCCCGCTCGGAACACCCCGCCCTACGGCGACGTTTGGCACCCGTGCGCGCCCACGCGCATGCCGGTGCTCGACTGCCCCATGACAGCCCAAGATCCACGCCCGTCTGCAACGCCGGAGGGCGCCCCCGCGTCGGTGCTGTGGACGATGCTTCTGGGCTCCGCCCTGATCGCCCTCGCGCTCGCACCGAGGCGCGGCCCCGACGACGCGGCCCTCGAGCCGCCCGAGCGCGGCGAGACCGGGGCGCGCTCCTATACCGGCCGCTCGGCGGCGCTGGTGGCCGCGACGCAGCCCGAGCGCGGACGCGGTGCCAAACGCCCGGACGAGATCCCGCAGAACGGCTGGAAGGACATCGTCTACCGGGTCTACCTCGAGTTCAACAAGGACCGGGTCCTCTCGGTCGCGGCGGGCGTGACCTTCTACTCGCTCCTCTCGCTGTTTCCCGCGATCGCCGCGCTGGTCTCCTGCTACGGCCTGGTCGCGGATGCCAACGTGATCAACGAGCACCTCGCCGCGATGCAGGGCGTGCTGCCCTCCGGCGCGATCGACATCATCGGCGAACAGGTCAAGCGCATCACCGCGAAGGGCGGCGGCGCGCTGAGCTTCACCTTCCTGACGAGCCTCGCGCTCTCGCTCTGGAGCGCGAACGCCGCCATGAAGGCGATGTTCGACGCGCTCAACGTTGTCTACGAGGAGGAGGAGAAGCGCAGCTTCCTCATGCTGAACCTGCGTTCGCTCACCTTTACGGTCGGCGCGCTCGTCTTCATCATCCTGGCGCTGACGTCGATCGTGGTCCTGCCGGTGGTGTTCACCTTCGTGGGGATCAGCAACAGCGCGTGGCTCATCGCGGCGCTGCGCTGGCCGGCGCTCCTGCTCGTCCTGCTCGCCGGCCTCTCGGTGCTCTACCGTTACGGCCCGAGCCGCGAGCACGCGCGCTGGCGCTGGGTCGGTGTCGGCAGCGTCGTGGCCTGCCTGCTCTGGCTCGTGGCCTCGCTGCTGTTCTCCTGGTACGTGACCAATTTCGGCAACTACAACGAGACGTACGGATCGCTCGGCGCGGTCATCGGCTTCATGACCTGGATCTGGATCTCCTCGACGATCGTGCTGCTCGGCGGCGAGATCAACGCGGAGATCGAGCACCAGACCGCGATCGACACCACGACCGGCCCGGCCCTGCCGATGGGTCTGCGCGAGGCGCGCATGGCCGATTCCCTCGGCGCGGCGGCGTGACGACTCGCGCCGGCCCGCCCGAGGCGCCATATCTGCCGCGACAGACATGGAGGATCCGATGGCCGCGACCGACGCGACGAGCGCCCCCGAGACCCGCAGCGACGCCGAGTGGCGCGACGCGCTCACCCCGGACCAGTACCGGGTGCTGCGCGAGCACGGCACCGAGCGGGCCGGCACGAGCTGCCTGCTGGCCGAGAAGCGGGCCGGTACCTTCACCTGCGCGGGCTGCGGCGCGCCGCTCTTCGAGCAGGGCACGAAGTTCGAGTCGGGCACCGGCTGGCCGAGCTTCTTCGAGCCCCTGCCCGGGGCCGTCGAGACCACCGTCGATCGCAGCCACTGGATGGTGCGCACCGAGGTGCACTGCGCCCGCTGCAAGGGCCATCTCGGCCACGTCTTCGACGACGGCCCGGCCCCGACCGGCCTGCGCTACTGCATGAACGGCGTGGCGTTGAACTTCGAGCCGGCCGATTAGGCGGGCCGGAGGACCCGAATCCGTGGGGACGGCGCCGGCGATCCGGGGCTATCTCCCGGTTTCGTCTTGATTTTGGCGGCTTTCTGCTTAGTCCCTGACGGCAGGAGAGGTTGTAATCGTTCTGTCGACCGGTGATCGCGCGCCCGACGCGCGGCCTGGCTGCCCAGTCCACTGGCTGCCCGGGCTCGTCCGCTTCCGGTCTTCCGACGACCACGACCCGAACGGCGACCCGCCGGCCCCGCGCCGGCGGGCGGCGTACCGCCGGAAGGCTTAAGCGGAGGTAAAGAGTATGAGCGTCGTCCGCCGTTTCCTGATCGCGCCCGCCCTGGTCCGCCTGATCCGCAAGGAGCGCGGCGGGTCGCGCATCACCGAGGGCTACTTCGCGCCGCAGGCCGGCCGCACCTCCTTCGTGCGCGTCGACGGGCAGAACTGCCATCTCGTCCTCACCGTGAAGGGTGCCGACGGTGTGCTCAACGAGGAGCGCACCGAGGTGCCGCGCGCCCACGGCGACGCGCTGCTCGACGTCTGCCCCGGCAAGGCCGCCTACGACCGCACCGCCCTCACCGTCACGGGCCGCGAGGTGCTGATCGACCGCTACGTCAGCCCCGGCACCCTCGACCTCGTCAGCGTCGGCTTCGACAACGAGAACGACGCCCGCGGATTCTCGGTCCCGGCCTGGTTCGGCCGCGAGGTCAGCGAGGACGCCGCCTTCGAGCGTCAGGCGGTGGCGCTTCAGGGCGTGCCGCAGGCCGGCGACGTGGCCCTGAGCAACGCCGCGCTCGACGCGGTGCTCGACCTGCTGGAGCCGCGCTTCGGCTTCGGCCGCTACGGCAACAACACCGCCCCGCGCGCGGCGGAGTCCCGCCCGGAGGGCGACGAGGGCGTCGTGAACTCCCTGCGGCGCATCGCGGGCGGTGGCGCTGCCGGCGCGACGATGGCCGTTCCCGCCGCCGCCGAGCCCGCCTCGGAGCAGCCGGCCGAGCCGTCAGCCCCGGCGCCCGAGCCCGTCGCCGAGCAGGCTCCGGTTCCGGCCTCGGCGCCCGAGGAGCAGCGCCCTACGGACGCGCGCATCGACGACGTGATCGAGAGCCTGTCCCAGGCGCTCGGCGCGGCGATCCAGCAGCCGCAGGAGCCGGCGCAGCCGGCCTCCGGCGAGGATCCGGGCGCGGGCTTCGAGCGCTGGACGGTTCGTCCGCGCCGGACGCAGCCGCAGACCTGAGGCCGGCTCCGCCCGCCCACCACCATCGAACCTTGCTCTCGCCCGGCCGCGCACCCGCGTCGCCGGGCGAAACGCTTCTGGAGAGGCCGACCACGCTCCCGGCCGGCCCGCGCCGGCGCTTCGCGGGGCGGGGGCGAAATCGCACGAACAACTGAACTCCAGCCGCTGGGGCGCGCGCTCGAAAGTCTTGAGGCGTCCATCGTCACGCTTCGACTGCCCGGCTTCGCGCGATATGTCCGAACGACTGCCCTGAGAAACAGCGGGCTTTTGTCACGCATTCCGCGCGGCCGGCCGTCCGGCCGGCGTTGAGGGCCCTCGGCAAAGCCGCTAGAGCAACCCAGGGCGCAGTTTCATCCGCGCCGTTTGAAAAGAATCGAGTGTGTGTCCCCACAGAGGGACCGCGAGGAGGCACGGGGTTTCCCGTGCGCGGGGGGACCGGATGGCCCAGATGACCCAAGCTGCCACGACGAGCCACGCCGAGCCGGCCGGCGGCGCTCCGCGCGAGCCCTGGTACAAGGTGCTCTACATCCAGGTGTTGATCGCGATCGTCCTGGGCGTGGCCGTCGGCTATCTCTATCCCGAGTTCGGCAAGTCGCTCAAATGGCTCGGCGACGCCTTCGTGGCACTCATCAAGATGATGATCGCGCCGATCATCTTCTGCACGATCGTGCACGGGATCGCCTCGATCGGCGACCTCAAGAAGGTCGGCCGCGTCGGCCTGAAGGCGCTGATCTACTTCGAGGTCGTCTCCACCCTGGCGCTGCTCATCGGCATCGTGGTCGGCGAGGTGATCCAGCCGGGCGCAGGCTTCCACGCCGATCCCTCGAAGCTCGATGCCAGCAAGGTCGCGGGCTACGCCCAGAAGGCCGCGGCCGACTCGACCGTCGCCCACATCATGGCGCTGATCCCGAAGAGCTTCTTCGACGCCTTCGCCACCGGCGACCTGCTGCAGGTGCTGCTGATCTCGATCCTCACCGGCGTCGTCGTCACCGGCATGGGCAAGAAGGCGGAGGGCATCGCCCACGCCATCGACATGGCCGGCCAGGTCTTCTTCCGCATCATCGGCCTGATCGTGAAGCTCGCCCCCATCGGCGCCTTCGGCGCGATGGCCTTCACCATCGGCGAGTACGGCATCCAGAAGGTCGTGGACCTCGCCTGGCTCGTCGGCACGTTCTACGTCACCTCGGCCCTGTTCGTGATCGTGGTGCTCGGCTCCATCGCGCGGGTCGCCGGCTTCTCGATCTTCCGCTTCCTGGCCTACATCAAGGACGAGCTGCTCATCGTGCTCGGCACCTCCTCCTCCGAGACGGTGCTGCCGCACATGATGACGAAGATGCGCCGGCTGGGCGCCTCCGACTCGGTCGTCGGCCTCGTCATCCCGACCGGCTACTCGTTCAACCTCGACGGCACCAACATCTACATGACGCTGGCCACGCTCTTCCTGGCGCAGGCCGTCGGCGCCGACCTCTCGGTGGGGCAGTACGCCACCATCATCCTGGTCGCGATGCTCACCTCGAAGGGCGCCTCGGGCGTTACCGGCGCGGGCTTCATCACGCTCGCCGCCACCCTCGCCGCCATTCCGAACAACCCGGTCCCGGTCGCGGCGATGACCCTGGTTCTCGGCATCGACAAGTTCATGTCCGAGTGCCGCGCCATCACCAACCTGATCGGCAACGGCGTCGCCTGCGTGGTGGTCAGCCGCTGGGAGGGCGAGCTCGACACGGCCAAGCTCAATCAGGTGATGGCCCATCCCGTCTCCATCGGCACCGACATCTCGGACCACTCGCCCGAGCCGATGGACACCGACACGCAGAACGCGCCCGCGCCGGGCACGAAGGTCGCCGCGGCCGAGTGAGTGCGGGATTGCGCCTGGGCATCGATCTCGGCGGCACGAAGATCGCCGGGATCGTCCTCGATCAGGCTGGCGCCACCCGGGCGGAGGCGCGGGTGGCGACGCCGCGGGGCGACTACCGGGCCACGCTCCGCGCCGTCGCCGACCTCGTCGCCCGGCTGGAAGCCGAGGCCGGCGGATCCTGCAGCGTCGGCATCGGCATGCCGGGCGCCGTCTCGTCGCGCACGGGGCTCGTGAAGAACGCCAACTCCACCTGGCTCAACGCTCGGCCCTTCCGAGCCGACATCGCCGACATCCTCGGCCGGCCGGTGCGTGTCGAGAACGACGCCAACTGTCTCGCGGTGTCCGAGGCGGTCGACGGTGCTGCGGCCGGCGCCCGCGTCGTGTGGGCCATCATCCTCGGGACCGGCGTCGGCTCCGGCATCGCGATCGAGGCCCGCGCGCTCTCCGGCCGCGACCGCATCGCGGGCGAGTGGGGCCACAATCCCCTCCCCGCCCCGACCGATTCCGAGCGGCCGGGACCGCCCTGCTACTGTGGTCGCTCGGGCTGCATCGAGACGTGGCTCTCAGGGCCGGCCCTGGCCGCCGACCACGCCCGCCGCACCGGCGCGGAGGCCACCGGAGAGGCGGTGATCGCGGCGTTCCGGGCGGGGGACCCGGCGGCGCGGGCGAGCCTCGCGGCCTACCGGGACCGGCTCGGACGCAGCCTGGCCCACGTCGTCAACATCCTCGACCCGGACGTGATCGTGGTCGGCGGCGGCCTCTCGCGGGTGCCCGAACTGCTCGACGACCTCGCCGCCGCGGTCGCGCCCCATGTCTTCTCGGACGCGTTCGACACGCCGATCCGGCCCAGCCTGCACGGCGACGCCTCAGGCGTGCGCGGCGCGGCCTGGCTGTGGAATGGGGACGGTTCAGATCCGCTCTCACCGCAATCCACAGGCGCGGCCGCTTAACCCCGCGGTGGCGACCGTCGCGCTACAATGGCCGGTCCGCCGACGGATTCGCGAACCGCAGAGAGCCGTGCGCTACCCGCCCCACCTCCTGGAAGAGATCCGCAGCCGCCTGCCCGCCTCGGACGTGGTCGGTCGCACGGTGAAGCTGAAGAAGGCCGGCCGCGAGTGGCGCGGGCTGTCGCCGTTCAACGCCGAGAAGACGCCCTCCTTCTACGTGAACGACCAGAAGCAGTTCTTTCACTGCTTCTCCTCCGGCAAGCACGGCGACGTCTTCACCTTCCTGATGGAGACCGAGGGCCTGACCTTCCCGGAGGCCGTCGAGCGGCTGGCCTCCGAGGCCGGCGTCGCGCTGCCCGCCCCCTCCGCCAACACCGCGGCGATCGAGACCAAGCGCCGGGGCGCGATCGAGGTGATGGAACTCGCAGCCCTCTGGTTCGAGGAGCGCCTGCGCGCACCCGTCGGCGCGGGCGCCCGGGAATACCTCGACCGGCGGGGCCTCGGCGGCGAGACGCTGCGCCGCTTCCGCATCGGCTACGCCCCGAGCGAGCGCTACGGCCTGCGCGACTATCTCGCGAGCAAGGACGTCGAGAAGGGTCTGATGGCCGAGCTCGGCCTCCTCGTCTCGGGCGACGACATCGCGGTCCCGTACGACCGTTTCCGCGACCGGGTGATGTTCCCGATCTGCGATGCCCGCGGCCGGGTCATCGCCTTCGGCGGGAGGGCCATGCAGGCGGAGGCCAAGGCCAAGTACCTCAACTCGCCCGAGACCCCGCTCTTCCACAAGGGTCAGGGCCTCTACAACCTGCATCAGGCGCGCAAGGCCGCCCACGAGCGCGGCACCATCCTGGCGGTCGAGGGCTACGTCGATGCCATCGCGATGACGCTGGCCGGCCACCCCAACACCGTGGCGCAGCTCGGCACGGCGGTCACGGAGGAGCAGCTCGCCCTGCTCTGGCGCTACGCCGACGAGCCCATCCTCTGCTTCGACGGCGACAAGGCCGGGCAGCGCGCCGCCCACCGCACGCTGGAGGTGGCGTTACCCCTCCTCACGCCGGGCAAGTCGCTCCGCTTCGCCGTGATGCCCGAGGGCCAGGATCCGGACGACCTCCTGCGCGCGGAAGGACCCGCGGCGATCGATCGGGTGCTCGCGGCGGCCCAGCCGCTCGTCGAGGTGTTCTGGGCCCACGCGCTCGCCGCCGGGCAGACCGACACGCCCGAACGCCGCGCGCGCCTCGCCGCGACGCTGCGCGAGACCGTCGGCTCCATCCGCGACGAGACGGTGAAGCGCTACTACCGCGACGAGATCGAGGAGCGCCTGCGCGGCCTCTCGCCCCGCAACGCCGCGCGCCAGCCCGGCGGCGCCCCGAGGCCGGGGAGCTCTCCCGGCGGGTACGGGGGCGGCTTCCAGCGTCGGCCCCGGCCCGGCGATCCACCCCCCTCCCCGCGGATGCGGGCGGCGCCGAGCCCGTCCATGACCGCCTCGGCGGGCTTTGCGGGCGCCGCCCCGGTGCGCGAGGCGGTGATCGCCGCCCTGCTCCTCGTCCATCCGGACATGATCGGCGCCTTCGCCGACGAGTTGATGGTGCTGGAATTCGAGCACCCGGACGCGCGCGCGATCCTCTCGCTGCTGCTCGATTGCGCGGCCGAGGCCGGCGATCCGGACCGGACGGTGATCGAGGCGCGGCTGGCGCGCGCCGGGCTCGGGGAAGCCGCGGCCCGGCTCACGGCGATGGCGCGCTCGCGCGACTGGCGCACGCTGGAGCCGCATGCCGACCCGGCGCTCCGCGAGGATGCCCTGAGGCAGGCCATGATCTTGCACCGCAAGGCTGGAGCGCTACATAGCGAACTCCGTCAGGCAGAGCGGGCCTTCGCCGAAGAGCCGACCGAGGCGAACTGGTCCTGGCTCTGCCAGGCCAAGGAGGGGCTGGCGATCGTGATAGCGGCAGAGGCGGAGACGACCCCGCCCGAGACGAGCGACTCGACTGTGTCCTGATCCTTGTGCCATTGGCACGGAGGCGCCGCATCTCGTGCGGCATGGTTAACAATCGGTCAAGCGTCACGCTTGCATACGGGACGTGGGACAGGGCGCGGCCGGAAGGTCCGGACGCGCGGCAGGCGCGGTGCGGCGTCGATGATGCGGAGTGGCCGGCAGGCCCCGTCATCGGACCGCCGGGCAAAACAATAGGCTGATCATGGCGACCAAGGCAACGGAACGGGACGAGGCGGACACCGCTCCGGAGCAGCAGACGGATGGACCGCTCCTCGACCTGACCGATGCGTCGGTCAAGCGGATGGTGAAGCTCGCCAAGAAGCGCGGCTACATCACCTACGAGGAGGTCAACGAGGTCCTGCCCGACGGGCAGTCCGACCCGGACCAGATCGAGGACGTGCTGGCCCAGCTCTCCGAGATGGGCATCAACGTCGTCGAGGCCGAGGAGACCGACGAGGCCGCGGCCGAGAAGCCGGCCAACGGCGAGGCCGCCGACGACGAGGAGCCCGAGGGGGCCGAGGTCGCCGAGGTGGCGCCGACCAGCCGGGCGGTCGCCACCACCACCACGACGCGCGAGCCGACCGACCGCACGGACGATCCCGTGCGCATGTACCTGCGCGAGATGGGCTCGGTGGAGCTTCTGTCCCGCGAGGGCGAGATCGCCATCGCCAAGCGCATCGAGGCGGGGCGCGAGGCGATGATCGCGGGCCTCTGCGAGAGCCCGCTGACCTTCCAGGCGATCATCATCTGGCGGGACGAGCTCGTCGAGGGCAAGGTCCTCCTGCGCGACATCATCGACCTTGAGGCCACCTATGCGGGCCCCGACGGCAAGAACGGCCCGCAGCTCGCCGAGGGCGAGAGCGAGGACGGCGAGGATTCCGAGTCGGCGGCGCCCGAGGGCGGCGACGACGAGGACGACATGGAGAACAACGTCTCCCTCGCCGCCATGGAGGCCGAGATCAAGCCGAAGGTCCTCGAGACTTTCGACGCGATCGCCAACAACTACCGCAAGCTGCGCCGGGCCCAGAACGAGGGCTCGGAGCGCCGCGCCGCGGGCGAGCAGAACACCGACGCCCAGAACCAGAAGCAGATCGAGCTGAAGGACACCGTCGTCGCCGACGTGAAGTCCCTCTCGCTCAACAACAACCGCATCGAGGCGCTGGTCGAGCAGCTCTACGACATCAACAAGCGCCTGATCAGCCACGAGGGCCGGCTGATGCGCTACGCCGAGAGCCACGGCGTGGCGCGCGATGAGTTCCTGCGCCACTACCAGGGCTACGAGCTCGACCCGAACTGGATGGAGCGCGTCGGCACGCTCGGCGGCCGCGGCTGGAAGAACCTCGTCGAGAAGGGTGGCCGTCAGGTCGCGACGCTGCGCGAGCAGATCCTGACGCTCGCCTCCGAGACGGGCCTGGAGATCGGCGAGTACCGCCGCATCGTCAACATGGTCCAGAAGGGCGAGCGCGAGGCCCGGCAGGCCAAGAAGGAGATGATCGAGGCCAACCTCCGCCTCGTGATCTCGATCGCCAAGAAGTACACCAACCGCGGCCTGCAGTTCCTGGACCTGATCCAGGAGGGCAACATCGGCCTGATGAAGGCGGTCGACAAGTTCGAGTACCGCCGCGGCTACAAGTTCTCGACCTATGCCACGTGGTGGATCCGGCAGGCGATCACGCGCTCGATCGCCGACCAGGCCCGCACCATCCGCATCCCGGTGCACATGATCGAGACGATCAACAAGATCGTCCGCACCTCGCGTCAGATGCTGCACGAGATCGGCCGCGAGCCGACTCCGGAGGAGCTGGCCGAGAAGCTGGCCATGCCGCTGGAGAAGGTCCGCAAGGTCCTGAAGATCGCCAAGGAGCCGATCTCGCTCGAGACCCCGATCGGCGACGAGGAGGACAGCCACCTTGGCGACTTCATCGAGGACAAGAACGTCGTCCTGCCGATCGACGCGGCGATCCAGTCGAACCTGCGCGAGACCACGACGCGCGTGCTCGCCTCGCTCACGCCCCGCGAGGAGCGCGTGCTGCGCATGCGCTTCGGCATCGGCATGAACACCGACCACACCCTCGAAGAGGTCGGCCAGCAGTTCTCGGTCACCCGTGAGCGCATCCGTCAGATCGAGGCTAAGGCGCTGCGCAAGCTCAAGCACCCGAGCCGGTCGCGCAAGCTCCGCAGCTTCCTCGACAACTGAGCTTTCCCGCCGCGCGTCTTCCATGACGCGCGGCGTCTGCGCTAAGATCCTGGGCGCGACGCCGAGGTGGGGAAGCCCGCATGGCAGCGCGTCTTGCTTTGCCCGGCCGATCCACCACCTTGGCCTTATGCTCGAACGCCGCCCGCCACAGCCCGTACCGCCCACGGCCCTGGCCGACGGGTCGGAGGCGGACGACGTGCCCTTCGGGGCGCTGCAGCCCTGCGTCGCCATCCGCGACTGGCTGCTCAGCGAGGGCGCCCGCCTGCCCCAGGCCGACGACCTCCTCGCCGGCCTCGCCGAGCGCCTCAACCGGATCGGCGTGCCAATCGACCGTGCCTCGACGGCGATCGACACCCTGCACTCGGAATATTCCGGCATCGGCCGCGTCTGGACGCGCGAGGCCGGCTCGACGGTGCGCCTGTTCCCGCACGGCGAGGTCTCGGAGCGCGCCTATCACGAGAGCCCATTCTTCACCGTCCACGAGTCCGGCGAGTGGCTACTGCTGGACCTGACCAGGGCCGGCGAAGACCCCTACAGCATCGTGCCGGAGCTGCGCGCGGCGGGTTACACCCACTACGTCGTGGCGCCGCTCTTCTTCACCAACGGCACCCGCAACGGCATCACCTTCGCGACCCGCAGCCCCGAGGGCTTTCGCGACGAGGACATCGCCATCCTGCGCTTCGTGATGCCGGCGCTCGCCGCCGTGATGGAGATGCGCCTCGTCAACAAGCAGCTCGACCACGTGCTGCGGATCTACGTGGGCGACGAGCCGCACCGGGCGATCCTGTCGGGCGACATCCGGCGGGGACAGGTGAAGCGCATCCGCTCGGCGATCCTGTTCGCCGACATGCGGGACTACACCCGCATCTCCGCCGACATGACGCCCGAGGAGGCCGTGGACCTCCTCAACGTGTTCTTCGACTGCCTCGTGCCGCCGATCGAGCGGGAGGGCGGCGAGGTGCTGAAATATCTCGGCGACGGGCTGCTCGCGATCTTCCGCGAGCCGGGCGACGACCTCGGCGGGGCCGCCAAGGGCGCGTTGACCGCGGCCGAGTCGGCGCTGGCCGCACTCGACGAGGCCAACGCTCTGCACCTCTTCTCCGTGCCGGTCACCGCCGGCATCGCGCTCCATCACGGCGAGGCCGCCTACGGCAACGTCGGCTCGGGCCAGCGGCTCGACTTCACGGTGATCGGCCGCGACGTGAACCTCGCCAGCCGCCTGTCGCGCCTCAACCGGCTGCTCGGCGAGCCGCTGCTGATGTCGAAGCCCTTCGTGGATTTCCTCTGGGGCGACCCGGAGCATTGCGGCGAGCACCAGCTCGACGGATTCGACGAGCCGATGGCCGTGTACAAGCCGAAGGCGAAGGCGGCGGTGCTGGAACGCCTGCGGGCTTGAGCCCGAGCGACAGCCCTCGCGGTCGCCCTCCCCCGCAGAGGGGGGAGGGAGATGCTGATTCCCGTGCTCTCCCAAACCCCTCCCCTCTCATATCCCCGTACTTGACCCGATCGCCCGCCGGGTCCACATCACGCCTGTTCCAGGGAGATCCCCGGCAAGGGGCTGAGAAACCGCTGGCACGCTCGTCTCTGAGCCTGCGGCGCGGAAATCCTTCGAACCTGATCCGGCTCATACCGGCGTAGGGATTGGACCGGGGCCCCGTGACGGGCCCGCGCGCTTCACCAGGAAGCGATGGCCACCGATCCCTGCGGGCAGACGCGGAGATCGCAGCGTGGCAGACTGGCCCGCCTCACCCATCGGACAGCGCCGCGGCCTCGGCGAGGCCGGCGAAGCGCAGGGCCTACCGGAGCGCGCGGACGTCGCGGTCGTCGGCGGCGGCCTGATCGGGCTCGCCAGCGCGTGGCGGCTTGCCCGTTCCGGCAAGAGCGTTGTGGTGGTCGAGCGGGAGCGCGTCGGCGCGGGCGCGAGCCTTGCCGCCACGGGCATGCTGGCGCCCGCCGCCGAGCACGAGCCGGGCTCCGACCTGCTCCTGCCGCTCGCCCTCGATTCGCTCGCCCGCTGGCCGGACTTTCGCGACGACCTTCAGGCGGCCTCCGGCATCGATATCGACTACCGCCAGGAGGGCACGCTGGTGCTGGCCATCGGCCGGGACGAGGTCGAGCGCCTGCGCTTCCGCTACGACCTGCAGCGCCGCTCCGGTGTCGCCGCCGAGTGGCTCGCCGGCACCGAGGTGCGCCGTCGCGAGCCGACGCTCCGCCCCTCGGTGACGGCGGGCGTGTTCTGCCCGCTCGACCATCAGGTCGATCCCCGCAAGGTGATGCGGGCGCTGGTGGCGGCCTGCCGGGCGGCCGGCGTCGCCGTGGTGGAGGGCTGCGCCGCGACCGGGCTCGACTGGACCGGCTCCCGCGTCACCGGCCTCGCGACGGAGCGCGGCACGATCGCGGCCGGGACCGTGGTGCTGGCGAGCGGTGCCTGGAGCGGCGCGGCCGGCCTTCTGCCCGACCACCTCGCCCTGCCGGTGCGCCCGCTCAAGGGCCAGTCGCTGGCGCTGCGCACCACCCGGCAGACCGGCACGCTCGCCCACATGGTCTGGACCGAGCAGGTCCACATGGCGCCGAAGGGCGACGGGCACCTGATCGTCGGCGCCACGGTCGAGGATTGCGGGTTTCGCGAGGGCGTCACCGCGGGCGGGCTCTACGCGCTGCTCGAAGGCGCGCGCCGAGTTCTGCCGGGCATCGAGGAGATGGCGGTCGAGGCCGTGTGGAGCGGCTACCGCCCGACCTCGGACGACGACGCACCGATCATCGACACCCTGGCGCCGGGCCTCGTGGCGGCCACCGGCCACCACCGCAACGGCTACCTGGTGGCGCCCGCAACCGCCGACGCGGTGGCCGCTCTCCTCACCACCGGCGCGCTCCCCGAGATAGCCCGCCCCTTCACGCTCGCCCGCTTCCGGGCCGAGGCGCGGGCCATCGCATGAGCATCCTCGTCAACGGCGAGCCGCGCGAGCACGCGGCCGAAACCGTCGCGGCGGTGTTCCGGGCCGAGGCCGTGGAGAGCGGTATCGAGAGCCCGGAGGGCGTCGCCATCGCGCTGAACGGCCGTGTGGTGCGCCGCCGGGACTGGGAGGCGACGCCCGTGCGCGACGGCGACCGCATCGAGATCGTCCGCGCCATGCAGGGAGGCTAGAGCATGAGCGAGCAGAACACCGTCACCCCGCTGCGGCCCGGGACGGACGACCCGCTGGTGATCGCGGGCGTGCCGCTGGGAAGCCGCCTGTTCATCGGCACAGCCGGCTACCCGAGCCAGGCGATCATGCGCGATGCCGTCGAGGCCAGCGGGGCGGAGGTCGTCACCGCCTCGATCCGCCGTGTCTCGCTCCAGGGCCACGGCTCGGATACGGTCAAGATCCTCAAGGGCAAGCGCTTCCTGCCCAACACCGCCGGCTGCGAGACCGCCCGCGACGCGATCATGACCGCCGAGCTCGCCCGCGAGGCGCTCGACACGACCTGGATCAAGGTCGAGGTGATCGGCGACCGCGAGACCCTCTACCCGGACGTCGCCGAATTGATCGAGGCTTGCCGCCACCTCGTGGACGACGGCTTCACGGTGCTGCCCTACTGCAACGACGACCCGATCGTCTGCCAGCGCCTCGAAGACATCGGCTGCGCCGCCGTGATGCCGATGGGATCGCTGATCGGCTCCGGCATGGGCGTGGCGAACCCGGCCAATCTCGAGCTGATCTGCCGCCGCGCCCGCGTGCCGGTGGTGGTCGATGCCGGCATCGGCACGGCCTCCGACGCGGTGATCGCGATGGAGCTCGGCGCCTCGGCCTGCCTCATCAACACCGCGGTGGCGAAGGCCGACGATCCGGTCCGCATGGCCCGCGCCATGCGTCGCGCCGTCGAGGCGGGGCGCGACGCGCATCTTGCGGGCCGCATCCCCAGGCGCGGCCGGGCCGAGCCGTCGAGCCCGCAGCTCGGCCTTGTCGGCTCTTAGCCTTCCGGGGCCGCTCCTCGTCGTCACCGACCGGCTCGGCTCGGACCGCTCGCTCGCCGACACGGTGGCGGCCTGCCTCGATGGCGGCGCCCGCTGGGTCTGGTTCCGCGACCGGGACCTCGATCCGGCCGAGCGCCGCCGCCTCGGCGCGACCCTGCTCGGCCTGACACGGGCGGCCGGTGCGCGGCTGACGATCGGCGGCGACCTCGACCTCGCGGCGGAACTCGGCGCTGATGGCGTGCATCTCGGCGGCGGCCAGCATGACCGGATCGCCGCGGCCCGCGCGCGTCTGGGACCGGCCGCCCTCGTCGGCGTCTCGGCCCACACGCTCGCCGAGGTCGCCCGCGCCGCCTTCGAGGGCGCCGATTACGCCACCCTGAGCCCGATCTTCGCCAGCGCGAGCAAGCCGGGCTACGGGCCGGCCCTCGGTCCCGACGCGATCCGGGACGCGGCCGCCACGGGGTTGCCGATCGTGGCGCTCGGCGGCGTCTCGGCCGAGACGTTGGATGCCTGCCTCGCGGCCGGCGCCAAGGCCGTCGCGGTGATGGGCGGCCTGATGCGCGCACCCGATCCGGCCGTGGCGACGCGCCGCCTGCTCGGACGGTTTCCGGTCAATCGGTTCGGAGATGTCGCCTGAACCGCGCCGAGGCACGTGGCCGCCCTATGCGATTGCCCTGACCTTCGGGAGAGGGGACCCCGCGCCTTCTCCCGGATCGGATCCGCAAAACTGGTCCCCCGCATCAGGATCCGGCCGGGCGCCGCATGATCCGGGGCCGCCAGACGCCGAGCACGACGTTGGCGGTGGCGACCGCGAGGATCACCCAGAGCGTGCCACGCTCGGCCCCGAGCGACTGGGCGAGCGTCGCGGGATCGACCGTTCCGGCGAGCGCGGCCGCGCTGCGCCGTGCCTCCTCCTGCATCGGCCCCAGGATGCCGACGAAGCCGGATTCGAAGACGAGGATGCCGGTGGCGAGCTTCAGGAGTGCCCAGCCCGCGCTGTGGAAGGCCCGGTTGAAGGCGATGGCGAGAAGCCCCGAGAGCAGCACCAGGGCGAGCGAAGGAAAGAAGATCCAGGTCGCGATCGCCCCCATCGCGCCGCGCATCAGCGCGTACCCCTGGAGGGCGGTCGGCGGCGGCGCGAGGGCGAGCAGCACGAGGAGCGTGGCCATCGCCCCCATGAGACCGATCGCCCCCATCGTGTGGAGGAATTTGAGAAGGCGCCGCACGTCGTCCGCACGAATCCCCGCATTCGGCCGACAGCCTAGCGCGGGCGGAGGACGCGCGGTAGCGGCCTACTTCGCCGCGGGCCCGTAGGGCGGTCGCGGGATCGCCCGGTGGGCGGCCCGGAGCGCCGCCGACCAGCGCTCGCGCAGGTCGTGGAAATAGGTTTCGCCGGCCTCGATCCGGTGGTTCACCTCGAGCGTCAGGGCGCCGCGGCGCGCCACCGCGATGTCGAGCGGCAGGCCGACGCCGAGATTCGAGCGCATGGTGGAATCCATCGAGACGAGCCCGATCTTCAGCGCGTCGTAGAGGTCGGTCTCGAACTTCACCGCCCGGTCGAGGATCGGCTTGCCGTATTTGTGCTCGCCGATCTGCAGGAAGGGCGCGTCGGTCGAGCACTCGATGAAGTTGCCGGCCGAGTAGATCAGGTAGAGCCGCATCGGCTCGTCGCCGATCTGGCCACCGAACAGCAGCGAGATCGAGAAGCGGATCTGCGCCGCCTCGAAGCCGGCCCGCTCGATGCTGCGCACCCGCCGGATCGCCCGGCCGACGAGCTGGGCCGCCTGGAACATCGTCGGAGCCTCGACGAGCTTGGCCGGCGGCTCGCCGTCGTCGCCCGGCACGCCCTCCGACAGGAGGCTCAGGACCGATTGCGTGACTGAGAGGTTGCCGGCCGAGGCCAGCATCATCACGCGCTCGCCGGGCACGTTGAAGTGGTGCAGCTTGCGGTAGGTCGAGATGTCGTCGAGCCCCGCATTGGTGCGGGTATCGGCCACCATCACGAGCCCGTCCTCGACGAGCAAACCGACGCAGTAGGTCATGGCAGGGGTCAGCTTCTCGTCCGCTGCCGGGGCGGACGCCTGGAGAGAATCGGGGACGCTCAGGATTGCCGGGCGGCCTGGGCTTGCTCCACCTTGAGCGTGACGTCCAGCGTCTCGGTGCCGCCGCCGGTGCGGCTGCCGCGGATCGGGGCCGCGCCGAGATAGTCGAGGCCGCTCGCCACACGGACGTAGTGCTCCGAGGTCCCCTCCCCGTGGGCTGGGTCGAAGGCGACCCAGCCGAGATCGGGTACCAGCGCCTCGGCCCAGCCGTGCGGCGTCTCCGCGCCGTCCGCCTCGTCCTCCCGCTTGCGGTAGCCGGAGACGTAGCGGGCCGGGATCTCCAACTGGCGGGCCGCCGTGATGAAGACGTGCGCGACGTCCTGGCAGACGCCGCGCCCGGCCTCGAAGGCCTTGGCCGCGGTGACCGCCGCGCTTGCCGGACCCCGCTCGAAACGCACCCGCTCGTGGACCGCCGCGAGCAGCCGGTGGAGCATCGGCAGCGCCGCGCGCTCGCCCGCATCCCGGACCTGCGCGGCGAAATCCTGGATGTCCTGGCTCGCCACGCAGAGGTCGGTCTCGCGCAGGTAGAACAGGTCCGGCAGCCGCTCGACCGCACCGCGCACGATGCCGTGGCTCTCGAGCGTATCGACCTCGCCGGTGACCCGGATGGTCAGCGCGTCGGCGGGCTCGTCCGGGGTGAACCAGTGCACGACGTTGCCGAACCCGTCCTCGCGCTCGGTGAGGCGGCCATCGACGGAGGTGTCGATGCGCCAGCGCCGGACATACTGCCCGTCATGGTCCCGCGGCGTCATGCGCAGGACCTGGATCAGGCCGCGGGCCGGATGCTCGTAGGTGTAGTGGGTCTCGTGGACGACGCTGAGGCGCATGCGGAATGTCTCACCGGTTGGCGGCGTCAGACCAGGTACTGGTCGGCGATCGCCTGCCCGACCCGGTTGTTCTCGCCGATGAAGGCGGTCACGAACTCGTGCAGGCCGGCTGCGAAGATCCGATCGATGTCCTCGCCCTCCAGGCGCGCCAGCATGTTGCTGGCGAGTCGCTGGCTCGGGCCGCGCCGCCCGTAGGCGTCGGCTATCAGGTCGAGATGCTCCACCAGCATGCCGTAGCAGTTGGCGAAGGAGCGCGGCATCTGCCGGTTCAGGATGAGGAGGTCGGCCACCAGCAGCGGCTTGATGCTCTCCCGGTAGACCCAGTGATAGGCGTTGAAGGCCGAGACCTCGCGCAGGATCGTGGTCCACTGGAAGTAGTCGAGGCTGCCGCCGACCTTCTCGCTCGCCGGCAGCAGGATCTGGTACTTCACGTCGAGGATGCGGGCGGTGTTGTCGGCCCGCTCGATCGCCGTGCCGAGCCGGGTGAACCAGTAGGCGTCGTTGCGCAACATCGTGCGGTAGGCCGAGCCGTCGAAGGTCAGCGAGATGCCCTTCACCCAGTCGAGGAAGCGCGAGAACTCGTCCCGTGTCAGGTCGCGGCCCTCGTAGGAGCGCAGTTCCAGCCACGCGCCGTTGATCGCGTCCCACATCTCGGTGGTGAGCGCGGTGCGGACCGAGCGGGCGTTCTCGCGCGCCGTCTCGATGCAGGTGCGGATCGAGGACGGGTTCTTCGGGCTGAAGGCCAGGAAGTCGCAGACCGTGTGGCTGTTGACCGTGTCGTAATGCGCCTTGAAGGCGTCGGTATCGCCCGCGGAGGCGAGCGCGGAGGCCCACTCGTTGGTCTCGCCGCCCCCGTAGCTCGTCGGCAGCGAGGCGAGACGGTGGGCCGCGTCGAGGATGCGGGCGACGAACTCGGCGCGCTCGACGTAGCGCGAGAGCCAGTAGAGGTTGTCGGCGGTGCGGGACAGCATGGGCGCTTCGCTGGGTTCGGCCGGTGAGGGCTCGATCGCTCGGTAGGGTTTCGTCTCGCGCGGGGCGGCGCCTCAGCCGTCCAACACCCAGGTATCCTTCGTGCCGCCGCCCTGGCTGGAATTCACCACCAGCGAGCCCTCCTTCAGCGCCACGCGGGTCAGGCCGCCCGGCACGATGCGGATCTCGTCCGCGCCGCAGAGCACGAAGGGCCGGAGATCCACGTGCCGGGGCGCCACGCCCGAGGCCACGAAGGTCGGGCAGGTCGAGAGCGAGAGCGTCGGCTGGGCGATGAATCCGTCCGGCGCGTGGCGCAGGCGCCGGCCGAACTCCTCGATCTCGCGCTTGGTCGCGTGCGGGCCCACCAGCATGCCGTAGCCGCCCGAGCCGTTGACCTCCTTGACGACGAGGTCCTTCAGGTTGTCCATCACGTACGCGAAGGCGTCCTTCTCGCGGCAGCGATAGGTCGGGACGTTGTGCAGGATCGGCTCTTCGCCGGTGAAGAACTTCACGATCTCGGGCATGTAGCTGTAGACCGCCTTGTCGTCGGCGACCCCCGTGCCGACCGCGTTGGCCAGCGTCACGGTCCCGCGCTCGTAGGCGTTCATCAGCCCCGGCACGCCGAGCACGGAATCGGGGCGGAAGACCAGCGGGTCGAGGAAGTCGTCGTCGAGGCGGCGATAGATCACGTCGACCCGGCGCGGTCCCTCGGTGGTGCGCATGTAGACGACGTCGTCCTTGGTGAAGAGGTCGGAGGCCTCCACCAACTCGACGCCGAGCTTGTCGGCCAGGAACGAGTGCTCGTAGAAGGCCGAGTTGTAGCGCCCCGGGGTCAGGAGCACGCAGGTGGGGTCGCGCGTGGCGGTGGCGGGCGCGAGGCTGCGCAGCGTCGCCAGCAGCGCGTCCGGGTAGTTCTCGACCGGTGCGACCCGGTGGCGGGAGAACAGGTCGGGAAAGAGCCGCAGCATCACCTCCCGGTTCTCCAGCATGTAGGACACGCCGGACGGGATGCGGGCGTTGTCCTCCAGCACGAAGAAATCGTTCTCGCCGGTCCGCACGATGTCGATGCCGGCGACGTGGACGTAGAGGTCGTGCGGCACCCGAAAGCTGCGCATCTCCATGCGGTAATGCGCGTTGCGATAGACGAGGTCGGCCGGGATGATACCGGCCTTGATGCATTCCTGCGGGCCGTAGACGTCCTTCAGGAAGGCGTTGATGGCGGTCACCCGCTGCTTCAGCCCGCGCTCGAGGAACCCCCATTCGGGCTTGGTCAGCACCCGCGGGATGATGTCGAACGGGATCAGTCGCTCGGTCGATTCGTTGTCGCCGTAGACCGCGAAGGTGATGCCGATGCGGCGAAACAGCAGTTCCGCCTGGCTGCGGCGGGTGTTGAAATGGTCGGAGGGCGTGGTGTCGAGCCAGTTTTTCAGTTGTCCGTAGGCGTTGCGGATGTCCGCCGCGGTCGCGGCCGATCCTCCGTGTCCCGTCATCTCGTCGAACGCCACACCGGCCATCGCGCTGCCTCCCAGATACCGCACGCTAGAGGCAAGAGGCGCGCCACGCCAAGGATCCGCGGGGACCCGCGGGCTCGATCGCGCTACAACCTCAGAACAGCTTCAGCCCTTTCAGGCTGGCGTGCCCGGTGCGTCCGAGAATGATGTGGTCGTGCACGATGATTCCAAGTGGATCGAGCACATTCACCACCTCGCGTGTCATCCGGACGTCGGCCGCCGAGGGGCTGGGATCGCCCGAGGGGTGGTTGTGGGCCAGGATGATGGCGGTGGCCGAGAGTTCGAGGGCGCGGCGCGCCACCTCGCGGGGATAGACCGGCGTGTGATCCACGGTGCCGCGTCCCTGCACCTCGTCGGCGATGAGGTGGTTGCGCTTGTCGAGGAAGAGGATCCGGAATTCCTCCCGTGCCGAGAAGGCCATGGTGGTGCGGCAATAGTCGAGCACCGCGCTCCAGGACGAGAGGAGCGAGCGCTCCTGGACCGCGCCGCGGGCCAGGCGGCGGCCGGCCGCCTCGGTCAGCTTGAGATCGACGATCACGCCGGGGCTGATGCCCTCGACCTCGGCAAGACGCGCGGGCTCGGCGCTCACGACCTCGGCGAAGCTGCCGAAGCGGTCGATCAGCGCCTTGGCGAGGGGTTTCACGTCCCGGCGGGGAATGGCTCGGAACAGGACGAGTTCGAGCAGTTCGTAATCCGGAAGCGCGTCGGCGCCGGCCTGTGCGAACCGGGCGCGCAGGCGCTCGCGGTGGCCGTGATAGTGCGGCGGCTCCGCGCCGCCCTTCGCCGGCGCGCTGTCTCCTCGGCCGTCCGCCCCGTCCACCGCCGGGCTCGCGGCGGCGCCGAGGTCGAGCAGCCCGCCGGGACCGGAGCCGCGCCGGGCCATCGGGTCAGGCGCCCGGGTTGGTGGGCTGGTGCAGGCCTCTGGGCGAGACCGTGAAGATCTCGCAACCCGTCTCGGTGACCGCGACGGTGTGCTCGAACTGGGCGGAGAGCGAGCGGTCCCGGGTGACCGCGGTCCAGCCGTCGGCCAGCACCTTCACGGAGGGGCGTCCGAGATTGATCATCGGCTCGATGGTGAAGAACTGGCCCGCCTTCAACGGCACGTCGTAGCTCGCCTCGACGTAGTGCAGGATGGTGGGCGCGTCGTGGTAGGTGCGACCGAGGCCGTGGCCGCAGAAGTCGCGCACCACCGAGCAGCGCTCCGCCTCGGCGTAGTCCTGGATCGCCCGGCCGATGTCGTTGGTCGAGCCGCCGGGCCTGACCGCCGCGATGCCGCGCATCAGCGCCTCGTAGGTGATCTCGCACAGGCGCGCCGCCTTGCGGGGCACCTCGCCCACGAAGGCCATGCGGCTCGAATCGCCGTGCCAGCCGTCGAGGATCAGGCAGATGTCGAGGTTGACGATGTCGCCCTCGCGCAGCGGCTTGTCGTTCGGGATGCCGTGGCAGACCACGTGGTTGATCGAGGTGCAGATCGACTTCGGGTAGCCGCGGTAGAGGAGCGAGGCCGGGTAGGCGCCGTTGTCCATCGCGAACTCGTAGGCGAGCCTGTCGAGTGCCTCCGTGGTGATTCCGGGCTGGGTCGCCTCCATCAGGAGGTCTAGGGCCTCGGCCGTCAGGCGGCCCGCCCGCCGCATGCCCTCGAAGCCCTCCGGCCCGTGGATCGGTGCCTCGGGGGAACGGCGCGCGCCCTGCGCGGTCGCTTGGTCTTGCTGGTTCATTCGGCGGGTCTTGCGCTGCGGCGTCTCTCAGCCGCTATGTACGGTGTGCGGGGGCTTTCCGCCAAGCGGCACGACGTATCGGGCACGCGCCGGCAGGGCTCGCGCGGCGGCCCGGATGGAGCGCGGGCTTGCGTGCGGCGCGGCGCTTCCCCCATAAGCGGCAGCGGATCGGGCCGCCCGCGCGGCTCTCACGAGCAGCAGGGCGGCAGATGGCTGACAAGGCGGTTCCGCACTTCCACAACGACCTCGGCGTGCCCGTCATCGAGGTCGGGGCGCGCGAGTTCATGTGCATCGGCGCGCGCCCGCCCTTCGACCATCCGCACGTCTTCCTCGACATGGGCGCGGACGACGAGATCATCTGCCAGTACTGCTCCACGCTCTACCGCTACCGCGCGGGGCTGAAGGCGACCGAATCGAACCCGCCGGCCTGCCTGTGGGACGACAGCAGCACGGCGGGCGGCGCCAAGGCGGCCTGAGCGCGCCCGCGCCGGCCGTGGCCGCGCTCGACATCGCCGTCGTCGGCGCCGGCATCGGTGGTTTGACCGCCGCGCTCGCGCTCGCCGACGCCGGGCACCGGGTCACGCTCGTCGAGCGGCGCACCGGCTTCAGCGAGGTCGGAGCGGGTCTGCAGCTCTCGCCGAACGCCAGCCGGGTCCTCGGCGATCTCGGGCTCGGCGCGGCGCTGCGGCGCGCGGCCAGCGAGCCGCCGGGCGTCGTGGTCCGCGCCCTCGACAGCGGTCGCCGGATCGGCGGCGTCAGCCTCGGGGCGACCGCCCGCGAGCGCTACGGCGCGCCCTACTATGTCATCCACCGGGCCGACCTGCAGACGGTGCTTCTCGATGCGGTGCGGGCGCGGCCCAACATCCGCCTCCTCGTCGGGCGCGGCGTCACGGGGCTCTCCGAGGGCGCCGACGGCGTCGCGCTGACCTGCGAGGGCGACGTCCGGGTCGATACGGTGGAGGCCGACCTCGCGATCGGTGCGGACGGCCTCCACTCGCGCGTCCGCGGCCATCTCGACCCCGCGCCCCTGCGGCCCGGCCACATGGCGGCTTGGCGCGCGGTGCTCCCGCGCGAGGGCCTGCCCGACGGGCTCGGCGGCGCGGAGACCGGCCTCTGGCTGGGGGCCGGCCGCCACGTCGTCCACTACCCGATCCGGGGCGGCCGCTTCCTCAACGTGGTGGCGATCGTGCCCGAGCGGCAGGGCGACGCGGATTGGGGGCGGATCGGCGACCCCGCGGTGCTCCGCACGCATTTCCGCGGCTGCGCGGCGCCGCTGCGCGCGCTGCTGGCCATGCCCGATTCCTGGCTGGTGTGGTCGCTCGCCGAGCGCGCGGTGGCGCGGCCGATCGCCCGCGGACGGGTGGCGCTGCTGGGCGACGCCGCCCACCCGGTCCTGCCCTTCCTGGCGCAGGGCGCGGCGCTCGCGATCGAGGACGCGGCCGTGCTCGTCCGCTGCCTCGCCGCGGGGCCGGTTCCGGACGCGCTCCCGGCCTACGCCGCCGCCCGGGCGCGCCGGGTCGCGCGCGTGCAGCGCGCCGCCCGCGGCAACGGGCGCACCTATCACGCCGGCCCGCTGACCGCCTTCGCCCGCGACCTCGTGATGCGCCGCCTCGGGCCGGACGGGATGCGCGAGCGCTACGCCTGGCTCTACGGCTGGACGCCGGACCCGGCCTGACTGCCCGCTTGATCTCGGGCGGGCGCCCGGCTACCGCTCGGCCCGCGCGGACGTGGCGGAACCGGTAGACGCACGAGACTTAAAATCTTGCGGCCGCAAGGCCGTGCGGGTTCGAGTCCCGCCGTCCGCACCACCCGCCGCGGCGCCTCACAGCAGCGTGCCGCGCAGGATCACCAGCGCCACCGAGAAGTAGATCACCAGCCCGGTGACGTCGACCAGCGTCGCCACGAAGGGCGCCGAGGCGGTGGCCGGATCGAAGCCGACGCGCTGGAGCGCGAAGGGCAGCATCGAACCCGCGAGCGAGCCGAAGGTGACGATGCCGACGAGCGCCGCGCCGACGGTCGCCGCGACCAGAGGCCAGTGCGGGCCGTAATCGTAGAGCCCGGCCTCCTGCCAGATCGCGATGCGGGCGACCGCGATGGTGCCCAGGATCGCGCCGAGGACCAGCCCGGTCGGCAGCTCGCGCAGAGCCACCCGCCACCAGTCGCGCAGGCGGATCTGGTGGAGCGCCAGGGCGCGGATCAGCAGGGAGGTGGCCTGCGAGCCGGAATTGCCGCCCGAACTCATGATGAGCGGGATGAACAGCGTCAGCACGAGCGCCCGCTCCAACTCGCCCTCGAAGCCCTGCATGGCGGATGCCGTCAGCATCTCGGAGAGGAACAGGGCGCAGAGCCAGCCGGCCCGCTTCCGGATCATCGTGAAGAAGCCGATCTCCATGTAGGGCTCGGGCAGCGCCTCCATGCCGCCGAAGCGCTGCACGTCCTGGGTCTGCTTGGCCACCATCGCGTCGATGATGTCATCGACCGTCACGATGCCGATGACGTGGCCGACGGCGTCGACCACGGGCAAGGCCAGCAGGTCGTACTTGGAGATCAGGCGGGCGGCCTCCTCGCGGCTCGCGGTCGGCGTCACGCTGAGCGGGCGCCGCTCGGGGGCGACCGCGAGCACGCTGTCCCCCGGCTCGCCCGCGATGAGGCGGCGCAGCGGCACCGCCTTCGTCAGCGTGCCGGTGCGCGGGTCGAGCACGAAGATCGCGTAGATGGTCTCGCGGGTGCGCTCGACCTGCCGGATGTGGTCGAGCGTCCGCGCGACCGTCCAGGTCGCCGGCACGGTGACGAACTCGGTCGTCATCAGCGAGCCGACCGTCTCCTCGCCGTAGGCGCTGAGCCGGTCGACCGCACCGCGGGTCTCGGCGTCGAGGCGAGCGCGCAGGTCCGAGCGGCCGGGCTCCTCGATCTCCCGGAACACGTCCGTCACCCGGTCGGCCGACATGCCCGTGAGGTAGGCGGCGACGCGGTCGCGGGGCAGGATCTCGATGATGTCGGCCGCGCAGGCGAGCTCGGGCTGATCCAGCACCTCGACCGCCCGCTCGAACGACAGGCCGAGCAGGATCGCGGCGGCGACCTCGGGCGCCTCGGCGTTCAGCGCCTCCACGATGTCCGGCGCGCGCTCATCGGAGAGCCGGGCCGCCAGCACGGAGGGCTCGACCCGGAGGGGGGTGACGATCTCGTTCATCGGCCTCGCCTCGCCTTCGAGGCGACGGCTCCCGCGCGTCCGGCCGAGCCCGGGCGCGCGGAGGGCCCGCGTGAGGGTCTCAGGCGGGCGGGCGCATCACGGGTCTCGGCGAAGGCGGTCGGTCGGGTCCGTCGCTGGGCATCGCTGATATCGGGTGAGTCGTCGGCCTGAGCCGGCGCGGCTCCGATGCGCCTCGGCGCGGAAACCGTCAAGGCCGCGGCCTCTCGTGCCCCCGCCGTCCAGCCGTCACAGCGAAGCAGGGACGGGATCGATGCGCCTTGACGATCCAGGCATCCGAACGCTCGGGGCGTGTATGCCGGAACCGTCACCGGCTTCGCCTACCTCGTGCACGTCGCCGCCCTGCGCGCCATCCTCGACGGCGCGGGGGCTGTCGCGGACGCCTGCGCCGGGTCCCGGCAGCCCTTGCCGGACGGGCCGGGCGGGGACGCTGGCTGAGGCGCGCAGCAGGCCGCCTATGAGAAATATAAGTGGAGGGCCCGCTTGTATTGCGCCCAACAGATCACCTATGTTTCCTCCATCAACAGAGGAGAAACGCCATGGCTTGGTCCGCCCCCGTCGTCCAAGAAATCTGCGTCGGCATGGAAGTCACCAGCTACGAATCGGCTGAGATCGACACCTTCAACTGATCCGGCGGCTGCGCGAGCGTCCGCGCGCCGAACCCCCGATCCCATTCAGGAGAGACATCATGACTTGGTCCGCCCCCATCGTTCAGGAAGTCTGCGTCGGCATGGAAGTCACCAGCTACGAATCGGCTGAGATCGACACCTTCAACTGAGCCGACGGCCGCTGAAGCGGCCCGTCGGGGCGCCGCCTCTCCGGAGGCGGCGCCCTTTCTCGTTGTGCGAACGCATCGGGGGCCGGGACGCTTGACGCGCCCCGGCCCCCGATGCGTTCCGGCCCCGAGCGATCAGAGGCGGTAGCGGATCTGGTCGGTCCAGAAGCGCTCCAGGCGGCCCAGCGCGACGTTGAGGCGGCCGAAATCGTCCTCCGAGATACCGCCGATCGGCGCGATCGTGCGGGCATGCTTGTCGTAGAGGCCCTGGATGATGTCGTGGATCGCGCGGCCCTTGTCGGTCAGCGAGATCCGCACGGCGCGCCGGTCCGTCTTCGAGCGGGCATGGTGCAGGAAGCCCAGCTCGACCAGCTTCTTCACGTTGTAGGAAACGTTCGAGCCGAGATAGTAGCCCTTGGTGCGCAGCTCGCTCGCGGTGAGCTCCTTGTCGCCGATGTTGTAGAGCAGCAGCGCCTGGACGCTGTTGACGTCCTCGCGGCCCCGGCGCTCGAACTCGTCCTTGATCACGTCGAGGAGGCGGCGGTGCAGCCGCTCCACCAGATGCAGGGCCTCGAGGTAGGCGCCCGCCGCCGGCAGAACCTCGGGGGCGGCGGTCTCGATCGCCTTGGTCGCCTGGGTCTTCATCCTCTGCCTCGCCTGATCCGGTTGTGCCGGCCGCCGCTGTCCGGCGCCGCTTATGGGTTCAACCTAGGTGCCGGGAATGAAAGGCGGTTTAAGCGACAGGATGAATTGGCGATTTACTTCTATGGGTAAACGCAAACTGAAGGGTCGCGACAACTTTCCGTTTACCGCACCTCGCGCGCTGCCGACCAAGACAGGAGGAAGTAGATCAGCACAATACTGATCTGTGCGCCGATCAACGCCACCGGCATCGGCAGCAGCAGCGGCGTGAGCAGCGCGAGCGTCACCGAGGAGGTGACGGCCAACAGCCAGATCACGCCACCCCAGGCGCTGGTCAGCCAGAGCCCGATCGCCGCGGTCGCGTCGATCACCGCGAAGTAGACGATCGCGGCCTGCCGCCCGAAGGGCTCGGCCTCGAAGGGCCGGCCTCCCGGCCACGCGTCGAGGATCTGGATCCAGGACCAGACGCCCTTGGCGAGCCAGATCAGGGCGGTGACGCGCATGAACCAGATCAGCGCCGTGTCCCAGGTGGATTTGCGGGCCGTGGCGCTCCGCTCGATGCGGTCCCCGCCGAGATCGGGCTCGCGTCCGCGTGCCTGCATGCGCATCACCTTGCTGTTCCACCTGCCTCCGCGCGCCCGGCCCGCTTAGAGGGCGCCCCCGGGCTCGCGTCAACCGCGGGGCAGGCTCGCGGCCAGAGGCTTCGACAGGTCCGGCGGATATGCTAGGCCCCGCTGAAGGCCTCAGGCATTCCATCGTTTCCGGTGACCCGAGATGTCGCACGACACGCCCGAACCGCGCCCGCTCGCCGTCGAGGCGGCCCGGACCACGGCCCGCCCCGGCCTCGCCATCACCCAGCGCCCGCGCCGCAACCGCAAGGCCGCGTGGTCACGCCGGCTGATCCGCGAGAACACGCTCACCGTCGACGACCTGATCTGGCCGCTCTTCGTGATCGAGGGCGAGGGACGGCGCGAGCCGATCGCCTCGATGCCGGGCGTCGAGCGCCTGAGCGTGGACGAAATCGTGCGCGATGCGGAGCGGGCGGCCCGGCTCGGCATCCCGGCCGTGTCGTTCTTCCCCTACACCGAGGCGACCCTGCGCGACCCCACGGGCTCCGAGGCCTTGAACCGTGACAACCTCGTCTGCCGGGCCGTGCGGGCGGTCAAGCGCGCGGTGCCGGAGATCGGCGTGATGACCGACGTCGCGCTCGACCCCTACACCAGCCACGGCCACGACGGCCTCCTCGAAGAGGGAGCGATCCTCAACGACGAGACCGTGGCGCTCCTCGTGGAGCAGAGCCTGATCCAGGCCGAGGCCGGCACCGACATCATCGCGCCCTCCGACATGATGGACGGGCGCGTCGGCGCGATCCGGGCGGCGCTCGACAAGGCGGGCTTCCTCGACGTGCAGATCATGGCCTACGCGGCCAAGTACGCCAGCGCCTTCTACGGGCCGTTCCGCGACGCGATCGGCACCAAGGCGGCGCTCGTCGGCGACAAGCGCACCTACCAGATGGACCCGGGCAATTCCGACGAGGCCCTGCGCGAGGTCGCGCTCGATCTGGCAGAGGGCGCGGATTCGGTGATGGTGAAGCCCGGCCTGCCCTATCTCGACATCATCCGGCGGGTGAAGGACGAGTTCGGCGTGCCGACCTTCGCCTATCAGGTCTCCGGCGAGTACGCGATGCTGGAGGGCGCGGCCCGCAACGGCTGGCTCGACGGCGACCGGGCCATGCTGGAGAGCCTGCTGGCCTTCAAGCGCGCGGGCGCGGACGGGGTGCTGACCTACTACGCGCCGCGCGTCGCCGAGCACCTGCGCGCCGGAGCGTGAGCCCGGGCCTGCGCGCCGGCTTCGTGGGCGCGGCGACGCTCGCGGGCCTCCTGGCCGGCCTGGCCACCTGCGAGAACAGCCTGCAGCGCGAGCGCGTCGCCCTCTGCCGCCGCGCCGTGCCGGCCCTGGTTCCCGCGGAAACAGGCCTGCGCATCCTGCGCGCCGGCGCGGGCGCGACGCCCGACAGCGTGCGGATCGACTACGCGGTCGGACCTCGCCCGCACTGGGCGCTCTGCCGCTTCGGCGCAGATACGGAGATCGCGGGTATCACGACGGACCGCCAGAATCTGAGCGGGGCCTCGCTCTACCTTCTCAAGCGGTTCTACCTCGACACGCCGGACGCGGCGGAAGCCGATCCCGGCGAGCGGTGAGGGTCGCACCCTGCTCCGAAGCGGCGGCCGCGCGCCCTGCGGCCTCGCCTCCCCCCTCTGCGGGGAGGGAGAGCGGCGGCGGGGATCTTGAGCACGGCGCCTGCCCTCCCCACCTCATCCTCCGAAAAGAATCCCGCCGCGCGAGGATGCGACACCATGCAGAGCCCCCGCCCCGGTTACGCCCCCCGCTACGACGCGCCCGGCTACCTGCCGCCGGTGCCGTTGCCGGCCGTGCGCGCCAGCCTCGGCGCGCGCTTCTGCGCCTACCTCCTCGACATCGTCTTCATCTTCGGCTTCTCGCTGCTGCTCTGGCTGGCGATCGCCGTGATCGGCCTCGTCACCTTCGGCCTCGGCTGGACCCTGTTCGCCGTGCTGCCGGCGAGCGGCATCATCTACAGCGCGATCACGGTCGGCGGATCGCGCCAGAGCACGCTCGGCATGCGGATGATGGGCCTGCGCGTGGTCGCACCCGAGAGCGGGCGCCCTGTCGACATGCTCACGGCGGCGGTGCACGCCCTGCTGTTCTACGTGGCGATCACGACGTTCCTGCTCTGGTTCGTCGACATGATGTTCGGATTGATGCGCAGCGACCGGCGCCTCGGCCACGACCTCCTGCTCGGCCTCGCGGTCGTGCGGGCCGGTTGAGGCGGTCGATCGGACTGCGACCGCGGGGAGCCGAGAAATATGTTCGGCAACCCTCTCGCCCCATTGAGCGACGGCGGACGGGCGTTACACTTGAGCATCGGCCCGGCGCTGCCGCCGGGTCGCCCGAGGCGATCTGACGCGTGACGAGCCACCCGCGCGATACCCCGCAATTCTACCTCACGGCGCCCTCCCCTTGCCCCTACCTGCCGGGGCAGGAGGAGCGGAAGGTCTTCACCCATCTCGTCGGGCGGCGTGCGCGCGACCTCAACGAGATCCTGACGCAGGGGGGCTTTCGCCGCTCGCAGACCATCGCCTACCGGCCGGCCTGCGAGTCCTGCCGGGCCTGCATCTCGGTGCGGGTGGTGGTGGACGACTTCGCGCCCTCGGCGAGCCAGCGGCGCATCCTCGCCCGCAGCGAGGATCTCGTCGGCGCGGCCGAACCGAACCGGCCGGCCTCCGAGCAGTACGCCCTGTTCCGGCGCTACCTCGACGCGCGCCACGGCGACGGCGGCATGATCGACATGACCGTGCTCGACTACGCCATGATGATCGAGGACAGCCACGTCGACACGCATCTGGTGGCCTATCGCCGCCGTGGGCCCGACACGGCGATCAACGGCCGCGGCAGCGGGCCGCCGGTGGCCTACTGCCTGACCGACGTGCTCGCCGACGGCCTGTCGATGGTCTACTCGTTCTACGATCCTGCCGAGGCGCACCGCTCGCTCGGCACCTTCATGATCCTCGATCACATCGCCCGCGCCCGCGCGCTCGGGCTGCCGTATCTCTATCTCGGCTACTGGGTCGAGGGCTCCCGCAAGATGGACTACAAGGCCCGCTTCCGGCCCCAGGAGCGGCTGATGGGCCAGGGCTGGGTACGGGTGCCGTGAGACCATCGGTGCACGGTGCTTGCATGCGCCGCGCACAGGGGATGATCCCGGCGCTCCGTCACCGCCCTTCCCAAACCCGAGGCGTCGCGTGTAAACGCGCGTCTCAACGACATTCCGACCATCGCGCCCGACCGCGTGGCCCCATCGGGGGACCGTGCGCGACCGGGCGCGTGCCCGTGACAGAAGGCCGAGCATGCCCAAGCGCACCGATATCTCCTCGATCCTGATCGTCGGTGCGGGCCCGATCATCATCGGCCAGGCCTGCGAGTTCGACTACTCGGGGACCCAGGCCTGCAAGGCGCTGCGCGAGGAGGGCTACCGCATCGTCCTCGTCAATTCGAACCCCGCGACCATCATGACCGACCCGGACATGGCGGACGCGACCTATGTCGAGCCGATCACCCCGGAAGTCGTCGCCAAGATCATCGAGAAGGAGCGCCCCGACGCGATCCTGCCGACCATGGGCGGGCAGACGGCGCTGAACTGCGCGCTCTCGCTCCAGAAGATGGGCGTGCTCGAGAAGTTCGGCGTGCAGATGATCGGCGCCACGGCGGAAGCCATCGACAGAGCCGAGGACCGGCACCTCTTCCGCGACGCGATGACCAAGATCGGGCTGGAGACCCCGAAATCGGCGCTCGCCAACGCCTCGGCGGCCAAGAAGGCCGACCGCGAGAAGTACCTCGCCGAGGTCGCCCGCATCGAGGCCGCTAATGCCGAGCCGGAGGCCCGCAAGGCCGCGCTCGCCGCTTTCGAGAACAAGTGGGCGGCGGGCGAATCCGAGCGGCGCAAGCGCTACGGCGAGCACGCGCTCGGCCAGGCGCTGATCGCGCTCGCCGAGGTCGGTCTGCCGGCCATCATCCGCCCGTCCTTCACCATGGGCGGCACCGGCGGCGGCATCGCCTACAACCGGGAGGAGTTCCTCGACATCGTGGAGCGCGGCATCGACGCCTCACCGACGAACGAGGTGCTGATCGAGGAGAGCGTGCTCGGCTGGAAGGAGTACGAGATGGAGGTCGTTCGGGACAAGAACGACAACTGCATCATCGTCTGCTCCATCGAGAACATCGACCCGATGGGCGTCCACACGGGCGACTCGATCACGGTGGCGCCCGCGCTGACGCTCACCGACAAGGAATACCAGGTGATGCGCGACGCGTCGCTCGCGGTGCTCCGCGAGATCGGCGTCGAGACCGGCGGCTCGAACGTGCAGTTCGCGATCGACCCGGCCACCGGCCGCATGATCGTGATCGAGATGAACCCGCGCGTCTCGCGCTCCTCGGCGCTGGCCTCCAAGGCCACCGGCTTCCCGATCGCCAAGGTCGCGGCCAAGCTCGCGGTCGGCTACACGCTGGACGAGATCGCCAACGACATAACGGGGGGCGCGACGCCGGCCTCGTTCGAGCCGACGATCGACTACGTCGTCACGAAGATCCCGCGCTTCGCCTTCGAGAAGTTCCCCGGCGCCGAGCCGACCCTGACCACCGCGATGAAGTCGGTGGGCGAGGCCATGGCGATCGGCCGCTGCTTCGCGGAATCGCTGCAGAAGGCGCTCCGCTCGCTGGAGACGGGGCTCACCGGCCTCGACGACATCGAGATCGAGGGCCTCGGCAAGGGCGACGACCACAACGCCATCAAGGCGGCGCTCGGCACGCCGACCCCGGACCGCCTGCTGAAGGTCGGCCAGGCGCTGCGCCTGGGCGTCAGCGCCGCGGAGGTGCACGCCTCCTGCAAGATCGACCCCTGGTTCCTGGAGCAGCTCCAGGGCATTATCGATCTGGAGAACCGGGTGCGGGCCCACGGCCTGCCCGGCACGGCCGGCGCCTTCCGCCAGCTCAAGGCGGCGGGCTTCTCCGACGCGCGCCTCGCGGTGCTGGCGGGCCTGGAGGAGGCCGAGGTGCGGGAGAAGCGCCGCGCGCTCGCGGTGCGCCCGGTCTTCAAGCGCATCGACACCTGCGCGGCCGAGTTCAAGTCGCCGACCGCGTACATGTACTCGACCTACGTGGCGCCCTTCGCCGGCACGGTCGTGGACGAGGCGCTGCCCTCGGACAAGAAGAAGGTCATCATCCTGGGCGGCGGCCCGAACCGGATCGGCCAGGGCATCGAGTTCGACTATTGCTGCTGCCACGCCTGCTTCGCGCTGTCGGACGCGGGCTACGAGACCATCATGGTCAACTGCAACCCGGAGACGGTCTCGACCGACTACGACACCTCCGACCGGCTCTATTTCGAGCCGCTGACCCAGGAGGACGTGCTCGAGATCATCGAGACCGAGCGGCAGGCCGGCACGCTGCACGGTGTGATCGTGCAGTTCGGCGGGCAGACCCCGCTCAAGCTCGCCCGTGCACTCGAGGCCGCCGGCGTACCGATCCTCGGCACCTCGCCCGACGCGATCGACCTCGCCGAGGACCGCGACCAGTTCAAGCGCCTCCTCGACAAGCTCGGCATGAAGCAGCCGAAGAACGGCATCGCCTACTCGGTCGAGCAGAGCCGGCTTGTGGCGGCCGACCTCGGCCTGCCCTTCGTGGTGCGCCCGAGCTACGTGCTCGGCGGCCGCGCCATGGCGATCATCCGCGACGAGGCGCAGTTCGCCGACTACCTGTTCGACACCCTGCCGAGCCTGATCCCCTCCGAGGTCAAGTCGCGCTACCCGAACGACAAGACGGGGCAGATCAACACGGTGCTGGGCAAGAGCCCGCTCCTGTTCGACCGCTACCTCTCGGACGCGGTCGAGGTGGACGTGGACGCGGTCTGCGACGGGCAGGACGTCTACATCGCGGGCATCATGGAGCACATCGAGGAGGCGGGCATCCACTCGGGCGACTCAGCCTGCTCGCTGCCGCCGCGCTCGCTCAGCGCCGAGATCATCGCCGAGCTGGAGCGGCAGACCAGGGCGATGGCGCTCGCCCTCAAGGTCGGCGGCCTGATGAACGTGCAGTACGCGATCAAGGACGGCACGATCTACGTGCTGGAGGTGAACCCGCGCGCCTCCCGCACGGTGCCCTTCGTCGCCAAGGTGATCGGCGAGCCGATCGCCAAGATCGCCGCCCGCGTAATGGCGGGCGAGGCGCTGGCGAGCTTCGGCCTGAAGCCGAAGACGCTGCAGCACATCGCCGTGAAGGAGGCGGTCTTCCCCTTCGCGCGCTTCCCCGGGGTCGACGTGCTGCTCGGGCCCGAGATGCGCTCGACCGGCGAGGTGATCGGGCTGGATGCCGGCTTCGGCGTCGCCTTCGCCAAGAGCCAGCTGGGTTCCGGCACGCAGGTGCCGAAGGCCGGCGCGGTCTTCGTCTCGGTGCGCGACGGCGACAAGGAGCGCATCCTGCCGGCGGTGCGCCTGCTCGCCGAACTCGGCTTCACCGTGCTCGCCACGAGCGGCACCCAGCGCTTCCTCGCCGAGAACGGCGTGCCGACCGAGCGCATCAACAAGGTGCTGGAAGGCCGCCCGCACGTGGTGGACGCCATCAAGAACGGCGAGATCCAACTCGTCTTCAACACCACGGAAGGCGCCGGCGCGCTCTCGGACTCCCGGTCCCTGCGCCGGGCGGCCCTCTTGCATAAAGTGCCGTACTACACCACTCTAGCCGGCGCGATGGCCGCGGCCGAAGGGATCCGTGCCTACCTCGAAGGCGATCTCCAGGTCCGCGCCCTGCAGGAATATTTCGCGGCCTGACGCTCCGGCTCGCCGGCCGCGAACCGTGAATCCGACCTCTGGCCCGGAGGGAGCGATGCCGCTCCCGTCCGGGCCTATTCATTGTGGCGTGGGACGATGAGCATAGACAAGGTTCCGATCACGACCCGCGGTTACGCCGCTCTCGAGGAAGAGCTGAAGCACCGCCAGCAGGTCGAGCGTCAGCGCATCATCCAGGCGATCTCCGAGGCCCGCGCCCTCGGCGACCTGTCGGAGAACGCCGAGTACCACGCCGCCAAGGAGGCGCAGTCCCACAACGAGGGCCGCGTGATGGAACTCGAGAGCATGATCGCGCGCGCCGAGATCATCGACGTCACGAAGCTCTCGGGCAGCAAGATCAAGTTCGGTGCCACCGTGCAGCTCGTGGACGAGGACACGGAAGAGAAGAAGACCTACCAGATCGTGGGCGAGCCCGAGGCCGACGTGCGCTCGGGCCGCGTCTCGATCACCTCGCCGATCGCCCGGGCGCTGATCGGCAAGGGCGTGGGCGACACCGTCGAGGTGACGACCCCCGGCGGCGGCAAGTCCTACGAGGTCGTCGCCGTCCGGTACGGCGGCTGAGGGGACGATGGCTGGATCCTGGCTGAGACGGCTCGCGCTTCTCGCCGCGGGCACCCTGGCGCTCGCGGGCCCGGTCGCGGCGCAGCCCGGCACCGACACAGGCCACTGGACGCCCGCCTTCTCGGACGTGCAGGTCGACGTGCGTCCGCTGCTCGCTCAGGGCGGCGGCCTGCCGGCCGAGGCGCTCCGGGCTGACCTGACGGCGGCCCTGCGGCGCAGCCTCGCCGACCGCCTCGGCGGCCGGGGCCCGCGCCTCGTCGTGCGCATCACCGGCCTGTCGCAGCGCGCCTACGTGGGCGGCAATGTCGGGCGCGGCGGCCTCGGCGGCGGCAATCAGAGCGACTACCTCGACGGCGAGGCGCTCCTCGTCGATCGCGGCGGCGCCGTGATCGCCCGCCACCCGCAGCTCACGGCGATGCCGTCGAGCTATGGCGGCGCGTGGTACGACCCGGCCAACGAACGGCGCCGGATCGCGGCCATCGCCGACATCTATGCCCAGTGGCTCGGCCGCGAGCTGCCCGGCCGGTGAGCGTGCACGCCCCGACCGAGTCGATGACCGGCCCGCTCGCCGGTACCCGCGCCTGGATCGTCACCGACGGCAAGGCCGGCGACGAGAACCAGTGCGTCGGCATCGCCGAGACGCTGGGGCTCGCGTACGAATTGCGCCGGGTGCCCGCCAACGGCGTCTTCGGCTGGACGGCGCCGTGGGGGCCGATCGACCCGCGCCAGGGCCCGCACCGGCGCAGGGGAGCGCTCGCCGGCCCCTTCCCCGAAATCGTGATCGCCTCCGGGCGGCGCTCCGTGCCCTACATGCGCGCTGTACGGCGCGCCACCGAGGGCCGCACCTTTACGGCCTTCCTGAAGGATCCGCGCACGGGCCAGGACAGCGCCGACTTCATCTGGGTGCCGGACTACGACGATCTGCGGGGGCCGAGCGTCTTCACGACCCTCACCGCCCCCCACCTCGTCACCGCGGAGCGGATCGCCGCGGCGCGAGCCGAGCCCGACCCGCGCCTCGCCGGGCTGGAGCGCCCGCGCGTGGCGGTGCTGATCGGCGGCGACAGCCGGCACCTAAGCTACCGCAAGGCCGACATGCTGCGGCTGACCAGCGACCTGCGCAAGCTCGCCGGCAGCGGCTGCCGCCTGATGGTCACGGTCTCGCGGCGCACCCCGAACCCCCTGCGGGATTCCGTCAAGGCGCTCGCCCACGAGACCGGCGGCTTCCTCTGGGACGGCACCGGCCGCAACCCCTACGTCGCCATGCTGTCGCTCGCCGACGCGATCGTGGTGACATCGGACTCGGCCAACATGGTGAGCGAGGCGGTGAGTACCGGCGCGCCGGTCCTGCTGTTCGACCTGCCGCGCACCTATATCCGGCACAGGCGGATGTTCGCCGGCCTCGCGATCGCGGGGGCGCTCAAGCCCTTCACCGGGCGTTTGGAGGCGCTGAGCTACAAGCCGATCGACGCGACCCCGGTCATCGCCGCCGCGCTGGCGCGCCGCTACGCGGAGCACCGCTCGGCTCACGGTCCGGCATGAGATAGGCTGGCGCGCGCCGCACCACGGATTTCGAGGACACCATGGCCCATACCCACGCCAAGCTCGTGATCATCGGTTCCGGCCCGGCCGGCTACACGGCGGCGATCTACGCGGCCCGCGCCATGGTGGAGCCGCTGCTGATCTCGGGCTTCCAGCCCGGCGGCCAACTCATGATCACGACGGACGTCGAGAACTATCCGGGCTTCGCGGAGGCCATCCAGGGCCCCTGGCTGATGGAGCAGATGCGCGCCCAGGCCGAGCATGTCGGCACGCGGATCGTCTCCGAGTACATCACCGCGGTCGATCTCAAGACCCGGCCCTTCCGGCTGGTCGCAGATTCCGGCGAGACCTATTCGTGCGACGCGCTGATCATCGCGACCGGCGCCCAGGCGAAGTGGCTCGGGCTGCCCTCGGAGGCGAAGTACCAGGGCGGCGGCGTCTCGGCCTGCGCCACCTGCGACGGCTTCTTCTTCCGCGGCAAGGAGGTCACGGTCGTCGGCGGCGGCAACACCGCCGTCGAGGAGGCGCTGTACCTGGCCAACATCGCCAAGCGCGTCACGGTCGTGCACCGCCGCGACGGCTTCCGGGCCGAGCGCATCCTGCAGGAGCGGCTGTTCAAGCATCCGAACGTCGCGGTGATCTGGAACCACGCGGTCGAGGAGATCTGCGGCACGGACAAGCCGGCGCCGACCGTCACCCATCTGCGCCTGAAGGATGTGACGACCGGGGCGATCACCGAGCACCGGACCGACGGCCTGTTCGTGGCGATCGGGCACCAGCCGGCGACTGCGATCTTCGAGGGCCAGCTGCCCATGCGCCAGGGCGGCTACCTCACGGTCCGGCCGGGCACCGCCGAGACCGAGATCCCGGGCGTGTTCGGCAGCTTCTCTGAACCAGGGAAGCCCCCGATGTGTGTGTATTCAAACGCCCGCCCGGCGAACGACGACCGTCCGCGGCCCGTGCTTGAAGCTGCAGCGTAGAGCACATTCAAGACACCCCCGCTTCCTCGTTACGTCCAGGCTTGCCATGACCACTCACAAAACGAAGGCCCTTATCATAGGAGCCGGACCAGCCGGCTACACCGCGGGCATCTACGCCGCCCGGGCCAACATGAAGCCAATCCTCGTGACGGGCATCCAGCCGGGCGGCCAGCTGACCATCACCACGGATGTCGAGAACTATCCGGGCTTCGCGGCCGCCGTTCAGGGGCCCGACCTCATGGAGCAGATGCGCCTGCAGGCGGAGCATGTCGGCACCCAGATCCTCTACGACACCATCGTGTCGGTCGACCTGTCGAAGCGTCCTTTCGTGGCGCAGGGGGATGGCGGCGACACCTACGTCGCCGACACCCTGATCGCGGCCACTGGCGCCCAGGCCCGCTGGCTAGGCCTGCCATCCGAGATCGAGTTTAACGGGGCAGGCGTATCGGCTTGCGCGACCTGCGACGGTTTCTTCTATCGCGGCAAGGAGGTCGTCGTAATCGGCGGCGGCAACACCGCGGTTGAGGAGGCCCTCTATCTGGCCAATCTCGCCTCCAAGGTCACGGTGGTCCATCGGCGCGACCGCTTCAGGGCCGAACCCATCCTGCAGGACCGGCTGTTCGCCCACCCGAAGATCGAGGTCGTCTGGAACCACGTCGTCGATGAGGTCCTCGGTCGGCGGGAACCGGTGAAAGCCGTGACCGGCGTCCGGCTGCGTGATGCAAACAGCGGCGCAACGCGCGACGTCCCGGCCGACGGCCTGTTCGTCGCCATCGGACACGACCCGGCGACGAAGCTGTTCACAGGCCAGCTCGAACTCCTCGAAGGCGGCTACATCAAGATCGTGCCCGGCACGACGAGAACGAACGTCGAAGGGGTCTACGCCGCCGGCGACTGCGCCGAATTCGTCTATCGCCAGGCGGTCGTCGCGGCCGGCATGGGGTGCATGGCGGCCCTTGAGGCCGAGAAGTTCCTGGCCGAGCACTCTCCGGACCCGCAGGTCCGGAAGGAGGAGTTGCAGGAACCCGAGATGATCGGCGCCTACGACTAGGCGGCGGGTCTTCCCCTCGCCCTTGCGCCTCCCCCCTCCTCGCCGGACGGGCAGGGGTGCGGAAGGCCGCACCCTACCCTCGACGCGCCTATCCGATAGCCGTCGCGGAGAGGTCGAACGCGCAGCCCGTAAGCCTCAGCTCGTGAGCAGGCAGCCGGGAGAGCGCCTTCGTCAGGTCCTCGGCCGAACCGACGAGGACCACCGATTCCTCGGCCCTGGTCAGTGCGGTGTAGACCCAGGTCGGCTCGACGTTCGGCGCGTCGAGGAGAGAAACCACCACGGCACGCGCCTGGCTTCCCTGCGCCCGGTGGCAGCTCACCGCGTAGGCCAGGCTCACGTCGATCAGATCGCGGTCGCCGAAGGCGTGCGCCTCGCCCTCGAACTCGCAGGTCACGACGCCGCCGTCGACGTCGACCGATACGACGCGGCCAAGGCTCCCGTTGCGTAGGCCGCGACCGTAATCGTTGCGGAGGAACGTGACCGGGTCTCCCGCGCAGAACTCGTTGCCGAAGTACCCGCGCAGCACGGCGCGCTCGCGCCCAACGTCGGTCAGCGCCAGGGACGAGACATGGTCCTCGTGGAGGCGGCGGTTCATGTCCTGAACCGTCCCGTCCGGCGAGGCGGCGCGCCGGTTCACCGCCGACACGACCATCATGTCGCGCGCGTCGGCTCCCGCCTCGACGAGGTCGCGCACCACATTTCGGACCTCGTCGCTGATCGTGCCGGCGTCCGCCTGAAGGAAGGAAACGCCGCGGCGGCCTGGCTCGTAGGGCGGCAGGTCAGGGACGCCGCGGGCACGGATCTGCCGCGACACCTGGGGAATGCCGGTTGCGTCCTCCTGGCGGTGCACCGTCTCCAGATGCGAGGTCAGGGCCTCCTGTGCGGCCAAGCGGTGGAAGACGAGACCGAATCCGACCGGGGCGAGCTGGAAAGGGTCCCCGACCAGGAGCATCCGGCATCCCGTCGGCATCGCCTCGACGAGTTGATGCATCTGTCCGAGGTCGACCATCGAGGCCTCGTCGATGACGAGAAGCGTCCTGGCGGTCAACTCGGGCAGCTCCCGGTCCGCATCGTGCCGCTCCCCGCCGGGCTGCGCACTTCCCCAATGGGTCTGGCCGTCCGCCCGCTTGCGCAGGCCGAGCAGCAGGCGGTGGATGGTGTGCGCGGGCCTCGCCTCCGTCCCGGTGCGCCCCGTCCCCTCGCTCAGCCTGAGGGCCGCCTTGCCGGAGAGCGCGGCCATCTGGATATGCCCGCCGAGGCTTTCCCAAAGGTCCACGACCGCGCGGCACGTGGTCGTCTTGCCCGTGCCGGCCCCGCCAGTGAGGCATCCCAAACCCCGGCGGACCGAGCGGAGGACCGCCTCGCGCTGCTCCGGGTGGAGTGGGCGGCCGCGGAATTCGATTATTGCCAGGATGCGCCTGAGGTCTGCCTCGCCGGGCAGGCGGATGCCGCATCGCTCGCCCAGGACCATGGCTGCGAAGCGGCCTCGGAGCCCCTCCTCCATCACCGCGCACCCGGGCGCACGCCAACGGTCCCCGCCGTCGACCAGCGCCTTGTTGGCGAGGCCGACCCGCACGATGCGCTCGTCGAGGTCCGGGGAGCCCTCGACGCCGAGGCGCTTCGCCACCAGACCGCCGAGCGCATCCTTCCGGATGGCCGTGTCGCCGCCACGCACCGCATCTTGCATCGCGACGTCGATGGCCCCGACGAGCCGCTCGCGGCAGGTCGTGACGTTCGCGGCGCCGCGCTGCGTCCCCAGGACTTGCCGCGCCAGCGGGTCCAGGCGATGCCATGGCAGCACCGCCGCCAGGACATAGGGGTTCCGCTCCAACAACGGCACGGCCTCGGGACCGAGCAGTCCCGCGAGCCGGCGGGCAAGGACGGCGTCCTCGACGCCATGGTCCTCCAGCCAGCGCAGGGTCGCGTACTCGCCCTCGACCTCCTGCCAGCGGTCCGCGATGACCGCCGCGATCCGCCCCGCTAGGGCCGGGCGGTCCGGGTCGATGGCCTCGGCCAGGGTTTCCAGCGGCTGCCTGCCGTCGAAGACCTCGTGGAGCCTGCCGCCGAACGCCCGCACGATCCGCTTGGCGCGCTCGGGGCCGACGCCCGGGATGCCTTGCAGCCACAATCCGACGAGCTTCCCGCGCGGCAGCTTTCGGACGAAAGCCCCCTCGCGCCCGTGAAACTGGCGTCCGTACCTTTCGCTGTTCCGCCAGAGGCCGTCGACCTCGTAGACCTCCCCGTTGGCCGGCGCGAATCCCTCACCCCTGCCCACCACGCGCACGGCCGAACCGTCTCGCAGCGTCCCGGAGAACACCGTCGTCGCCTCTCCGGCCCAGACCACGGAGGCGACCTGAACTTCCAGACGGACCGGCGCGCTCATTCGATGACATCCCCCGTCCTCAGGATTGCGCCTGTCCGCTGCATAAGGGAGAAGCGCTCGCGCAACCGCTTGATCTCGGCGTCCCGCTCGGCGAGCTGCCGCTCAAGCCGCACGACCCGGGCCTTGGCCAGCGCATGGCCCTCCGTCTGGTCCTTGGCGTCCTTCGCGAGCCGCGCGATCCGCTTCTGGGCGGCGTCGTCCGCGGTCCCGGCATCGGTCGCCGTCGTCGGCGCCAGGCCTTGAGCCTTGGCCGCGACGTCGATCTCCCCGGACCAGTCGCGTTCCGCGTAGACGTACTGCCAAGCGGTGGCCGGCACCGGCACGCCGCGGTCCTCGCCCCAGCGATGGAACTCGCGCATCAACCCCCGGACGTTGACCTTCCCGCCGCGGGTGGCGGGAAGCGTCGGGGCCGCTTGGCCGCCCTGTTCATAGGCGACGCAGCGCTCTTCGAGGAACGTCCGGAACTCCTCCAGGAGCCCAGGCACGGATGCAGGTCGCGCCATCAGTTCCCCTCCCCGCGACCGTTCGGGTCGCCGCCTTGGTTGCGCATCCAGTCGAGGAACGGGGCGGTGTCCGGACGGCAGGCGATGACGGCCTCGGGGCCATCCTCGACCGTGTCCTGGATCTCGCCGCGCTCAAGGTCGAGCACGATCCCGAACCCCTTGGCGGCGAGGCGGTCGAGCAGCCGCGCGAGCACCGTCGCTGTCCGCTCGAAGGCCGCCTCGGGCCGCCCAGCGCCGCCGTGACCGACCTGCGGGACCCCCTCGGCGCGCTGCTCGGAACCCTGCCGGGCGATCCACTTCTCAAGCCTGTCGACCTTGCGCCTCAAGGCCGCCGCCTCAATGCGCGCGCTCGTCGCGTCGACCTTCAGCATCGCGTGCGGCGCCGCGTCGCCGACCGCGCCGGCGATGAGCCCGGGATGCCCCGCGACGTGCGCCCAGATGGCTCGGCTGTAGCGCTCGTTGCGCCGCAGCGTGGTGGCGTCGATGCCGCTGGCGTTCGCGACGGCGCGCTTGAGCGCGTTGAAGTCGGCGTACCGGGTGCCGCGCGGCAGCGCCTTCAGCACGCGCTCGACCTTGCGCAGGTTGTCTGCAACGACGCGCTTCTGGTGCTCGCCGAAGTTGTTCTGTCCCTTGCGGGCCCCCATGGCTAGGCGCTCCCCGGTTCAGGCAGGCTCGGCATCGCCTCGCCCGGGCCCAGCGCACACCGAGCGCGAACCGTCTCCAGGGCCGCCCGGAAGGTCGGTGCGATCCCGCGGGCCTGAAGCACGAGGCGCAGGCTGGAGACCAGTGCGGCGACAGGGTCGTCCTGCACGCGGTCCATCTCGGCCTCGACGACGCCGGTGGAGGCGAGGAGCCGCTGGCGAAGCTGGGCGGCCTGCGCACGCACCAGCGGCGTCTCGAAGGCGGCATGGCCGTGGCTGTCCACGATGCGCTGGAGGATGAACTCGGCCGCGTCCGCGTCGCGGGTGACGAGCCGCAGGTGGAGCCGAACCGCGTCGGGCATCCCGACGTGGAAGGCGTCCGCCGAACCGCGCCCGAGCTCCGCCAGGGTCTTGGTCAGCAGCACGAGCGCGGTCTTCCAGCCCTCGTACTCCATGACGTCGAGGCGGCGGCGCTGGTTGACCTCGGCCACGCTCGCCGCGGGCTCCCCGCGGCGACGGTAGCGTTCGACCACCTGCGCGCCCTCGCGCACCTGCTCCAGCAGCCGTCGCATCTTGGCCGCGATGGACGGCAGGTGGTCCACCGACCGGATGGCCAGGGGGCATAGACCGCAGCGGCGGGGCTCCACGATCACGTCCATGACGTTGGAGGGGCAAGCCTCGCCGACCGGGCAGATGTGGGTCTCCCGGAAGGTGACGTAGCTCATGGCCGTCGAGCGCAGGACGGAGATCCCGTCGGTGTCGGACGCGTCGACGTTCAACAGCGAGATCGACTGCAGGCCGAAAGCCGCGACGGTCTGGCCGGGGTTCGACTCAAAGCTCTTCCGCAGGGCGCTGTTGACCGCGTCGGCGCGGATGTGGACCGGGTTGTCCCTATCCGGGGCCCAGAGGGCGTTCGATGCGGCGATAAGCTTGGCCTTGAGCTTTCTCTCCTCCTCGACGGTGTAGTGGTAGGTCGTGGCCCGGTTGGTATGGCCGACGAGCCAGCCGGTCACCTCGATGGGGAGGATGCCGGACCGCGCGGAGATGAACGTCGATCGGGCCGAGTGCGGCGTGTGCCGCAGCTTGACCTTCAGGAGGCAGCACGGGCGCTGCTCCTCGCCCTCGACGTGCATGGTGACGCGGGGCTTGCGCGTCCCTGGCTCCGTGTCGGGCACGTACCGCCACATCCGCAGCGGTTCAGCGCCCGGGACGTGCCGCTCGTACCACAGCGAGAACCCGACGATCAGGCGTTCCCAGGCGGTCGTGTAGGCCCCGTCCGCAACCGGTTGGCTCGACTGGGGTCCCCGGAAGAGCGGCAGGACCGGCGCGAACCGGCTGTGTTCCCGGCGCTCGTAGAAGACCGGCCGGTCGACGAAGGCGTCGGCCAGCAGGTCCTGATACGCCTCCTCGCGCCGCAGGAGGTCGTAGGCCCGGCGAACGATCAGGGTCTTCCAGGGACGGTCGCGGACCTTGTCGGTGTTCACGACGAGCGGCACCAGCTCGGAGCCGGGCGCCCCGTCGTCGGCGAGGGAGCGGTAGGTCTTCCTGTCCAGCCACTGGATGCCCTGGAAGCGGATGCCCGTCTCAAGTGCGCCGATGACCATCCTCAAGCCGGAGAGCGCAGGTAGGAACGCGGTCGTGTCGCCCTGCTCACACTTCACGAACCGGTCCCACCACGGGGCGAGGAGCGGGATCGAGCCGATCTCGTGGCGCTTGTCCTCGAACTCGAAGCCGACCTTGAGCCCGAACCGGGCGGGATCGAAGGTCCCGAAGGTCCAGATGGTATGATTGACGTACTTCCGTTCCTCGTCCGTGAGCGCCCCGGCCAGGGAGCGCGCCGACAGATCCATGAAGAAGCCCTCGCAGGCGTAGGCGTAGCGGAGCAGGTAGGGAAGCACGGACGCCGGGATGGGATTCTTGTTTGTCTTCTGGTGGCTGTGCTTCACCAGCCGGTCCATCTGCGGGACGACGGGGTTGTCGAAGCTCGCCCTGGCCAGGTTGAGCCGCGGAGCCTGCGCACGGCAGAAATCCCAGAACTTATGCGCGTTCGCGATGAAGCTGTTGAAGTTCTCCGGAGAGGAGCCGGCCCTGGTCCTATCGAAGAAGCGAAGCAGGGGCAGCGGCGCGTGTCGCGCGTCGCCTTCGATCCAAGAGCCGAAACGGACCACGAGCGACGGGTCGGCGGGTAGTGCGTAGCCCGCGTCGGGGCTCAGCTCGATCCACCAGGGCAGGTAACAGCAGAGGTAATCCTAGAGGGCGAACCGGAACGTCTCCATGCTCACGGTGGACTCGTATCCCTGGCGCTTGCGGAACTCCAGGAAGCGCTCGAAGATGTCGTTCCACGTCGCCCAGACATCGGTCGGGTAGGCATGCATCCGGACGGGATAGAGATCGCCCCATTGCCGCCTGCCGCCTTGAACGCGAAGCAGCTTGGCATAGACGAGGATGTCGTCGGGCGACGCGACCTGGTCGTGCGCCACCTCGAACCTGATGTCGCGCGCCGACTTCTGGCCTGCCAGGATCGCCGCCTTGAACTCGGCCTTGCGAGGATTGTCGAGCAGGTCGATCTGGGCGGCGGCCTGGCGCCTCTCAGCTCTGCTCCTCTTGGAGAAGAGCACCCCCTTCCGCCGCTCAAGCGTCGTCGGGATGAACTCCGACGGCTTCTCGTCCGGCGAGATGGTGCCCGCCCGGACGCGGTGGACCCAGTAGAGATACCCGCGCACTTCGGCTTCGGAATAGCGGAACCCGCTCTCCTTCCCGGCGTGGTACCAAGTCCACAGCGCGGCGGTGAACGGGGAGTACGGGTCGCGCCGCCGGGCCCCCAGGATCTCCCTCTTGCGGAAGTCCCGGCAGAGGTCGAGTTCGTATGCACCGAAGGCGTCGAGGTCGATGTCTGAGAATGAGCGCCAGGACGAGGCGAGCGTAAGGGCGAAACCGAAGGCCGCCATCACCTGGTCGTTGCTCTCGGTGTGGCAGGTCGCGACCGGCGGCAGGATCTCCTTGATCTGGCCGCCCCGGAGCGACCGCCCCATCCTGAAATGAAGCGGGAACAGGACGGCGCCGTCGGCCCAGAGCTTGAGGTAGGCGTACTTCAGCCCAGTCCGAACCGAGGCCATGCGGGTCCGGCCCTCGCCGGCAGCATCGATCCGGAGCACTTGCCGCAGTCGCTCGCGGCTCGCCTCGTCGCGGCTTGTCCAGTCGAACGCGTCGAACAGCGTGAAGGCGTCGACGAAGTCCCGCGCCTCCATCTCGTCGACGCTCGCAAGCCGCTCGGCCAGCGCGTTGTCGACGAGCATCTTGGTGTCGTTGACGTTCATCTCTCGGCGCCGCAGGCGCTCGTGGGCCGCGGCTTCCTGGACGTACTTGGCGAAGAGTGACCGCATCTTCGGAAGGGGGGCGGTCACGATGAGGTCCGGTGTGGGGTTGATCGCGGGCACGGCCGGAAGCGTCGCCGCCGACTCCGTCGGCCGCCCCTCGGGCAGGAGGGCTTGTCCCCCGACCTCGTTCGAAGGAGTTCCCGGCAGACGGGGGTTCAGGCTCTGCTGCGTCATCGGATCGTTCCTCGGGAAGGTCTGCGAAGGCCCGGCCTCGACGGCGGGCATGGCTCCGCCGTCCCGGAGGCGTGGCTCCGGGCTGCGCTGCTGATGTTCGGGGATGGTTCGGCGGCGCGGCTGAGGTGTGCCGTGCGGGTCCAGGGTCCCGTGCCGGGGACCTCAGGCCGCTAATCGCTCGCGGTTCGACGTTGCGGGCATCTGAGCTTCCAAGGACCGAGAAAGGGTTGGGCCTGACCGCGGGACGGGCTCAGGTCGGCCGGCGGTCCAAGCCAAGGTCTGGTGGACCTCAGGCCGGCATGCCGGGCCGACGCGATGCCCGTCGGGCTGGCGTCGATAAGCGTATCGTGCGCATGCGGGTGGGCGACTACGTGGTGGAAGGTGAACTCGGGAGACCCCGGCATTCGGGACCGACGCAGCTTCCGTCGGGATGCCTGGCTGGAAGGCCACCGGGGGCCTGGCGCGACCGGAGTTGCCGGCCGAAAGTCCGCAAAGCGGTTAGGCTATCGAGCCTAACCGTAAGGGGGCCTGCCGTAAGGCGGCCGAGTGTTGCGGCACCGAGTTCATGTTGCCCGTGTACAAAATCTTGCCGGGGGGATCCAGAAGGACTGCGCGGCAGCCTTAGCGAAGGCATAATAGATTGCATTTGAGCGAAATGGGCGAGGACTGGGTTCGGGCCGACCTTTCCGGTCCTTGCGAACGCCCGGGGGTCAGCCCTTCCCGTTGCCGGGCCCGGGGGATACATCCAGCGGGAACGGGATCACCTTCCCCTCCGGCCTGCGCCGGTGGGCCCGTTCCAGACCCAATCCGATGCCCTCGTCGATTTCGACCATGATGGAACCCGCGAGGTCCAGGAAGTCCGCCGGGTCCAGGGTACGACGAAGGTGCATAAGCCCGACGAGGATCTCGGCGGCCGCGGCATCGAGGCGGTCCTCATCCATGGACGCCTCCCACCTGAACGACGCGGCTGCCATCCACCGAGGCCGCGGACGCGGGCGTACCGATGATGCCCCGGTCCTCCCCTGACAGGATGCGGGAACGGACGAGCCGGTGGGCGAGGGCCTCGATCAGGGTCGCGTTCCTGGCAACGAATGCCCTCGCGCAGGCGTACAGATTTTGGAGGTCCGCCTCCACGACCGCACGAAAGGCTGCGTCCCTGTCGAGGAGCCCGGCCGCATCCGCCGGAGCACCCCTGTAACTCAGTGTGGCCCCCAGCCCGTACGAGGCGTGCTTGCCTGCGACGAGGCCGGTGGCGATAGCGAGGTCGCTGCCCGGCGCGCCGGCCGATCCCGACGTCGGGCTGCCCCAATGCTCGTCGGCCGCCCTGCCGCATAGGACCGAGACGACGAAGGCATCGAGCTCGTCCGCGCTCAGGCACTCGGTCGTCCTGAGCCTGGCGTTGGTGCGTCCCGCGAAGCCGCCCCGTCCGACGATGGAGACGCTCTCGACGGTTCCCGACCCGAGGAGTTCGGCGGAGCACGCGTGGCTTGCCTCATGCCGTGCCACCGCCAAGAGCTGGGCCTTGGAGCGGGTCTCGGGAGGGGCCACCTGTGCAACGAGGTCGGCGGGTTCCATCGGCCGGCGACCGGCCCAGGCCGTTTCCTTGGCGCCCTTGGCCCATGATGCGACCTCGGCCCCGCTGGCGCCGAGCCCGACGGCGGCGAGCGGCATCAGGTCAGCGTCCGGCAGGTCGTCTCCCAGATGCTGGCGCAGGATGCCGGCGATGGCGGGCGCGTCCAGCGCCGGGATACGGATGACCCGGTTCAGGCGACCCGGCCTGACGAGGGCATCGTCGAGGCGCTCGGGATAATTAGTTGCGCCAAGAACGATTAGAGACGACGTCTCTCCAGATACTGCAGAGTCCAGGGCGAGCAGGATCCGGGAAACCAAGGTATTCCAATATTCAGCGTTCGAATTCCTGCCTAGATTTGCTCTGGACGGGATTGTGTCGATTTCGTCGATGAACAGGACCGCCGGCGAAACCGCGACCGCCCGCGCCACGGCGGCGTCGAATGCGGCGATGACTTGGTCGAGGTAGCCACCCGAGGAAAACCACGACGCCACGGAAGTCGACACGAGCGGCATTCCGAGCGTCTTGGCTAGCGCCCGGGCATAGGAGCTCTTCCCGCAGCCGGGTGGGCCCGAAACGATGGCGGCCCTGTCAATCGAGGCCCATTCGCGCTCGTTCCGCCTCCATTCTGAGACCGCGGCGGCAAGGGAGAGCCCCCATTCGGCGGCGGGTCCGAGCCCGTGCATGCGGTCGAGGGTGGGCACGTCGGCGAGCGCGGGGTCGCCGCGGAACTTGGCCTTGGAGGCGGCGGCAAGCCGGCGGACGCATTCGCCCGCGCGGCTGCCGCGCCTGATGCAGGCCGAGACCTCCTCGAACGAAAGGCCGCGGGCGGCGTCGTCGGGGATGCGGCGCGGGCGCCGCCCGGTGACGAGGAAGATGGCCGAGCGCAGGACGCGGGGGCTTGGCGCGCGCAGGTCGATGCGGATGTCCGCCGCGGTGACGAGGGAAGCTGGCAGGAACTGGTCGGGGGCGTGCGAGACCCCGAGGACGTTCTGGCCCGCGGAGAGGATCTGGGCGGCCTCGTCGGAGCCAACCCCTGGCTTGTCGCCCGTCTTGCTCGCGCCGCTGCGCCGATATGTGACGCCCCAACATCCTGCCCGGGAAAATGCCTGGCCGACGGCCTCGACGTAATCGGGACCGGGCACGCCGACCACCATGGCGGTGCCGGTGTGCGTGGCGATCCGGTCGAGGTAACGCGCCGGCACAGTGTCCTGGATGAGGGCCATCGCCAGGATGACGCGCACCGGCATCGTGGCGACCGACTCCCGAGGAGCCGCGCCGTTGTCCAGGAATTCGTCGAGCGAGCCCGCCTCGGGTTCGGTGGAGGCAGCGAGGGACTTCAGGGTCTGGGCGGGTGTCTTGTCGAGCTTCTTCACGGCAGCCTCCGTCGCGAGGCGGCCGCGCGTGCTTGCGCCGGCTCAGCCCTCGGGGGTGCGGGATGGGAATGGCGAGGGGACGCGCATGGCCCGTTTGGGTCGCGCGTGGGGCACGGCGCATGCGGACGCCGAGCCGTTCGCGGATATCAGGCGCGCGAGGCGGGTCATGGCGGCTCCGGCGTCAGTGCTTGCCGTCGACGTCGAGCGGCTCGGGCTGGCGCCGGGCCGCGGTCGACGAGACGCGGACGTCGGAGGGCCTTGAGCTGGTGCGCCCTTCGAGGATGCGGGCGCGCCGCTCGGCCTCGTCCAGGGCGGAGGCGCCCAGGGCGACGAGCAACGCCTTCAGGCAACGCTCGTAGGCCGGTTCGCCGAGCTCGGTCCTGAGCAAGAAGATGCGCCGGAACAGGATGCCGAGCAAGCTGTCGGGATCGGACGTGGGAATGGGTTCGGGGATCATGGCGGCCTCCGTCGCGAGGCAGCCGGGCTCGTTCGAGCCGCCGGTCAGGCCTCGGTGGTGCGGGTCAGGGAGCGCGTGAAGTTGCGGGTGCCTGAGGGCCGTATGAGGCGACGGACGGGGATCATGGCCGCTTGCCGGTGTTTCGGGGCCGCGAGGGGTCGCGAGAACTCTTGGTGAACATAGCCATGCCGAGGGAGTGATCAACCTGCTTGGTGCAATCCCTGGGCTCCAGGCTGCGGATAACCGGTGGATCCCGGGGAAAGCTCCCGGACAGGATCTTGGGGGAGGCGCGGTGTGCGAGGCGGCGAGGAATGCATAGCCCGTAGCGTGACCCGGCATCCGTCATGGTTCCAGAGAGCGCTTTCGGCGACCCTTCTGCAGGGCTTATGCAGCCAGGCGCTCGCATTCTGCAAAATTGGCAGCGGATGGTTCTGCATAATACATGGCGACGGCTCCATACGGGGTGGGCATCCTTCCGGCGTCGAGAGGAGATGCCGATGACGACAGGGACCGAGACCGTGGAGAGGCTCCTGAGGGAAGCGCTCATGAAGACCAGCCATCCCGAGGCACACCTGCTTACCGTAGCGGAGGCCGTCCTCGCCCCGCGTTCGGACGAGGCGATGCCGAAGGGGGCTTCCCGCAAGATGGGAAAGACCGAGGCATTCGCCGCGGCCGCGGCGGTGACCCGCATGATGCAGATGCACGGGCTGACCCCGTCGGACATCTGCCGGGAAGCCAAGGTGGCCAACCAGGCGACCGGTTACTACCCGTTCTACCTGACACCAGCCGAGGTCGACGGCTCGGGAACGCTCCTGGCCTCGCTTCCGCGCAGCCGACGCATCCACCGGGGACTGGCCCCCTACGTCCGGATGGTGCGGGCCATCGCGGTCAGATCCGGCGCTTCCGAAGCTGATCTCCTGCAGGAACTCGGGCTCGCCGTGGCGAGCTACCTGGCGCCATTCGTTGCCGCCGACCGCAGCCCCTGGGACCTCATCGCCGAGGATGTCGCGCTGCTCGGGCCATACTTCGGCAAGGTGCGCAAGGGGACGGACGGCGACCCCGTCGATATGCGGCGGTACTTCTCGGACGCCGAGCGCATGAACGTCCTTTTCGACCCCGCCACCGCCCGGATGGAGCCGAGGCCCGATAGGTCCCACCACGACAACGGTTTCTCTTCGTCGGCGTGTGTACCTTTGCACGCCCGGTTGGTCGCGTCCGGCCAGGTCAGATGCTGGACTTACGACGAGGGGATGGATGGCGACCGGTTCAGCGTTCCTCTGGGCTGGATGCAGGCCAGCGTCTTCGAGGTGTTCTTCCTCGGCATCGTGCCCGACAAGAGGGGGCTGCGGACGGTCTTGTTCGCGGAGCCGTGGACGGCGACGTTCGGGGATATGGGCCCGGGTCGTTCACGTCCGTGGGGGGACGGAGGATTGACCGACCTCATGCGCGGCACTCCGCTCACGTACGGCCTGGGCCTCGTCCGGGATGGCGAGCCTCACGGCTTGTGCTTCGACGACCTCCCCCGCTTCCATTGCCCGGACTACGAGCGGCACGTCAGGGACGGGCTCGCCGGCATTGAGCACTACCAGGCGAACGAGTGGGATCCGTCGCCATGCCATGACGCCTTGCAGGCGGCGCGTCGCATCGACCTTGATGCCGATACGCTGCGCCGGTTCCTTGGGCACAAGGCTGACGACTCCTGGCAGCGGCAACTGGCAGCATTCGCCGACACGCCTTCCCACCTGCGGTCCTTCGCATTGCCCGGGGCGATTGCGCTCTCCGACGGCGGAAGTTCTGACGCCCTGGCCGACCGGTTTCGCGAGGGGTTGCTCGGGGATGGGCAGGAGATCGTGACCGCGCTCATGGACGCGGTGACAAAGCGGGTCAGGGCGATGGACGCTTACCTCGCCGAGCGCACCGAGGGCGAGCGGTTCCGGCGCGACCGGTATCGCCGGCTCATGCGGAGCTAGACTGGCGCGACCCGTCGAAGTGCGGCCGGGTGAACCCCGGCCGGCCATGGGACACGGGCCAGCGGCCGGACTTATGCGGCCTCAGAGTTGCGAGGGGGTCTTGCGGCGTCCCTGAACCCGGAAGAGGACGACGGCATGCTCCGTCGTTCCCTAGGGCGGCGTGACGTGGTGGACCGAAATCCGCTCGGCGACGTCGGGCTGACCGCCTCCCAGATCGTACAGGTCGAGCATCATCAGGATGCCGAAGCTGACGTTCGTCACGTCGTAGGCCACTTTCTGGAGGCCGTACTTCGCCACGATTTGGTCGTTCGTGAGCTTGCGGTCCGTCTTTTTCAGCTCCGCCACGAAGGTCGTGCGCATGTGCTTGAACAGGACGTCGACGCGTCCCCCGGCAATATCGCTGGCCTCGGCCCCCAGGATGCCGGCGGAGGGGGAGCCCCACAGGAAGTCGAGGTAGTCCTCCTGGAGAGTCTCCTCCAAGGGGAGCTTGGCTGGGTCCCTCTCGAACAGGTACCTTGCCCGTCGATAGGTGCTGGAGCCGACGTTGCTCCGCTGCGCCACGAACTGCAGGGTCAGCCACAGGGCGATCTCGAAGAGGGTGCGAGCTTCCGGGTAGCGACGGAAGTGTTCGTTCCTGCCCAAGTCCCGGATGATGTCGTCGTACAGGTCCGACACCACGGCGGACGTGCTCTCGCCGACCAACGTCATCATGGCACCGGCGACGCGCGCCATCGCCGATGCCCGGCCCGCCTCGGGGATGCTCTCCAGGATGGCGGCGGCCGGTGAGCTCCCGGGCGCCGCCTCAGTAGGGCGATGGGCAACGACCCCCTCGCGGGCCTCGGCCACCCGGGCGCGGAGCCCCGAGACGTCGGGCAGCAGCCCCGACCCCGAATTCTCCTCGATCCACTGGTCGAGCGTGTCCAGGGAATGCAGTTCCCGTTGCAGGGCACCGACGATCCGGGGGCGGAGAACGGCTTCGAGGCCGCCGTCCCCGCCGCGCACCATGATGCTGCGGCTCGCCGAGTAGACGGAGACGAGTTCGTCCTGGATGACGGTGGCGGCATTGAGCCAGGCCCGCTTCCCCAAGCTGGTGTCGAGGGCGCCGAGCCGGAGCGCGAGCATCGACCAGTGGACGCGCTCGCGGCCCCGGGCGCCGAGCCATGACGAGATCTCCTCGGGGCGGTCGGAGGGAGACAGGTGGGCCGTGTACGCGAAAGCGGCCTCCTTGATGCCGTCGATGCCGACACGGAGATCGCTCTGGGTCCTGCCGGTCTGGAACGCGACCAGCATGTCCAGGCACCGGCGGTACAGTCGGGCGTCCGGGCGCTCCTCGCTCGCCGCCTCGGACCGCCCGAACCAGTCCCGGGCCTCCCGGAACGACCGGAGCGCGTCGTCCTGCGTCGTCGCGTCCAGGCCAGCGCGGAGCGCGTCGAGCCCGAGTTCCATGGCGACCTCGTCCTCCGCTTCCTCGACATCGAGGAGCTTGCCCAGGACCGCGTGCAGGTCCGGGTCCGGCTCACGTGCCAGGAGGGCGCCCGTGACATTGGCCGCATGACGCAGGAAATCGCCGTCGTCCGCCGGGTCGAGCTCGATCATCTCCGCCTGGAGCCGCCGCAGCAGGGCACGGTCCGACTGGGCGAGGATCATCGCCGCCTTCAGCGCCTGGGCGCGCGCGCCGTAATCACTGGCGCGGTCCCCGGCGCGCTCCAGAAACGCTCGCCCGAGCAAGCCCGCGGCTTCCCGGTGCAACCGGCCACCATGGCCGAGCCAGGCGGCGATGCCGGCCATCGCGATGACGTCGCCCGCCTCCTGAACGATCTCGACCGCGGCCGCGGCGGCCTTGCCGACGTCTGGATGCGAGGCCAGCGCGACGAACAGGTCAGCGCCCTCGACGCCCCGGCCCGATCCGCGGACGGCCTCGCGCAACTGCCCGGGCGAGACCGACGACAGGTCGGCGGGTTCGGCTTCGTCACGGGCCAGAAGCCGTCTCAGAACGTCCTCCGCCATCGTGGAACCCGGCTCAGAAAAGGAATCGACCACCTTCAGCGTGGAGCGTTTGCCGGCCAGGGACAACTCCCAACAGGCTGGGCTTGGTGGCGGCACCGACGATGACCTGGGTGTCGCCGGTCTCGTTGATGACCTCCTGCACGCTCGCCATCAATGCGGCGAAGTCGTCGTCGTTCATCTCCTGGGACCGCGGGCTGTCGAGGACGAGCATGCCGGGATACCGGCCGAAGCGGCGGCGGCGCGCGACGGCGACGACCGCCAGGGCAGCGGCGATGCGCACCCTCAGGTTCTCGCCGGGCGACAGGTCCGAGAAGGTGAGGTCCGCCCCTCCCTGCCGGATATTGAGGACGTTATTGCCGGTCCAATCCATGCCCTCGACGTGTTGGACGCCGAAGCGGCGGGAGAGTGCGGCGACCTCGTCCGAGACCTCCTTGAGGACATCCCGCTGCAGGTCGTCGAACAGTTCACGGGTGACCTTCTCGACCTGGCGCAGGACCGAGGCGTCGTCGGCCGCGGCCGTTTTCACCGGTGCCGCCATCTCCGCGATGATCTCCCTCAACTGCTCGGCCTGCGCCTCAAGGGCCCTTACGCGGAATTCCGCGTCCGGGTCCTCGGCCGCGGCCAGTTCCGCCGCGATCTCGCCGATGCGCGCCTGGTTGGTGTCGCGCTCCGCCTGGGCCTCGCGCAGGTGCCGCTTCGCCGCGGCGAGCTCCGCGTTCAGGCGGGCGACAACCTGCTCGGCCTCGCGCACATCGGCCTGAAGGTCGTCGATGCGAGGGCCGTCCTCCTCTCCCTCGACATGCCTCTCGCCGCAGAGGGCGCACGTACCCCCGCCCTCCGCGGTGTCGTACCGTTTGGCGTCGATGCCATTGTCGCAGGACGGGCAGCACACCGGCCGAAGCCGCCGAAACACCATGCCCGCCGCCCTCTCGTCCCGCATCTGCTGCAGGGTCCGCTTGAGCTCGGCCACGGACTCCTGCGCCGCGGCGGCTTGCCGGTCGAGAGTGTCGACGCGTTCCTCTGCCAGGGTGACCGCCGCGCGCAGGCGCATCGTCTCCCTGTCGCGTGTCACCAAGTCCGAGCGAAGGCGCGGACGGTCTACCCGCGTCGCGCTCCGAGCGCGAAGGTCCTCCAACTCCTGCTCGGTCGCCTTGAGGCGCTCGGCCAACCGTCCCGTGGCGGGGTCCGCCGACGAGGCCTTCCCGCCTTCGGCGCTCACCTTCTTGAACGCCGTGGACGCCGCCGAGTAGGTGGTGATCCACGGCAGGCCCATGAACATCTGCAGCAGGCGCAGGGGCACGCCGTCGCGGGTCACGTTCCCGAAGACCGCCGTGCCAGGGCCGTGGACGAAGAACGATGTGGCGATGGCGTTCCAGCCGTGGGTGCGCGGACCGTACGCCTTGTTGAAGGCGTGGAAGGAGCCGAAGCCGAACTCCTCCATCATGTTGTCGGCGACGGCCTTCTCGAAGGGCTTATCGGCCGGCCCGGCATAGAGGTCGATCCGCGCATCGCCTTCGCCGCGCGAGAGCGTCCCCCGGGCCATGCGCGGATCGACCTCGCCCGCGTCCTTCTCGACCCGTACGCGATAGAGGGTCGCGTCGATGCGGAAGGCCACTTCGACGAGGCTGAGCCAGCCCCAGACGTCGGGCTTCACATTGCCGGGAAACTCACCGCGCAACGCGGCCTGGATGAGGTTGAGCAGGCTCGACTTGCCCCGCGAATTCCTGTCCGACAGGAAGGCCCAGAGCCCGGGTCCCATCTCGCCGTCGCCCTCGGGCCAGCGGAAAGAGATGTCGCGGTCGTCGTCGGTGCCCTGCTTCCGCCCGGCCAGCGCGATCCACGCGACGCGGAGCTGGCGGCGACGCGGCAGCGCCGACTGGGGCAGGATGCCGTGACGGTCGAGGACGGCCTGGACTTCCTCGGGCGAGACCTTGGCCTTCGTCGCAATCGTCCCGACCCAGTCGTCCGCGTTCGTCGGCGTCGCCGTCATGCCATGCCCTTCAGCCGCCGGATGCGGGCCAGCACCCGATCCTTGATGGACGGGATCTCGGTGCCGAGCGGCGCGTCCCTGTATTCCTGGTGGAGGTACTGCTCGTCCTTGAGGCTGGACCCGCTCCGCATGCCGGCGAGCGTCGACACCAGCCCGGCCCTATCCCGGTACCAGGCGAGCGACGGGTGCTGCCGGATCACGTCCTCCATGAACGGGAACGCCGGCGGCTCGATCCGGAAATCGTGCCGCCGGTGGCCGCCGGCCTGGCGCAACGGCGTCACCATCCCGTAGGCGCGGAGGATGGACAGGGCCGTCTCAATGTTCTGGAAGGCCCCACGGTGCCACCGCACCATGCCCACCAGCCTTTCGCTGGGCTCGTCGGCATCGAAGATAGCCTCGGCCTGCGCGAGCAGCGACGGGTCGCCCTCGGTCTGGTACCGGTCCAGCAGGGCATCGGCCAGGTAGTCGGAATAGCGGACGAGGAAGTCCATGGCCATCGCCCGCTTCTCGCCGCGGAATACCCGGGGGTCGCCCGGGCCGGCTCGCGCGGGGTCGACCGGCTCGCTGCCGAGGGCGAGGATGAAGAGCAGCCTGATCGCGTCGCGATTGTTGTAGCCGGTATGGTTTCCGCGAGCGGGCGCGGTGTCTGTCGGCGCCGTTTCCGGAATACTCGTACCCGCCGTCATCTTGCCGGGACCGTCGGTTGCGCAACCTCAAGGGCATGCGAGGAGGACAATGCCATCATGGCCGAGCCGTTCCTCCCGGCAGTCCTTCGGCGAAGCCCACCGGACTAGACCTGTCTACGTCTTGATGGCTGAGCCCGACGACCCAGGCCTTCGCCTTCCATCCGTCGTCCAGGAGGCTTCAGCGCTTTATGAACCCGATGTCGGCGGCAACCGCCTTCAACCGCTCCGGCTCCCGCTCCTTCCGCTCGGAGTAGCGGTCGACGAGGTACTCGGCCCGTCCTCGGGTCAGCAGGGTGAACTTCACCAGCTCCTCACAGACGTCCACGACCCGGTCGTAGAACGGCCCGGGCTTCATGCGGCCGGCATCGTCGAACTCCTTGTAGGCCATGGGCACTGACGACTGGTTCGGGATGGTGATCATCCGCATCCAGCGGCCCAGCACCCGCAGGCTGTTCACAGCGTTGAAGCTCTGCGAACCGCCTGAAACCTGCATGACGGCCAGGGTGCGGCCCTGCGTCGGGCGCACCGAGCCCTCGCTAAGCGGCAGCCAGTCGACCTGGGCCTTCATCACACCGGTCAGGTTGCCGTGTCTCTCGGGGCTGACCCAGACCTGCCCTTCCGACCAGATCGAGAGCTGCCGGAGCTCCTGCACCTTCGGGTGGTCCGCGGTCGTGTCGTCGGGCAGCGGCAAGCCGTGGGCGTCGTAGATCCGCACCTCTCCGCCCATGGCTTCCAGAAGCCGCGCCGCCTCGTAGGCGAGGAAGCGGCTGAATGAGCGCTCCCGAAGCGAGCCATAAAGGATCAGGAAGCGCGGCGCGTGGTCGAGCGGCGCGGGCGCCAACACCCGCTCCGAGGTCGGCATTTCAAAGTGCGCCTCGCTCAGGTTCGGCATCCCGTCGGTAAACGGCTGCTGGGGCTTGTCCACGAAATCATCTTCCCATACGTTTCAACGAACGTTGGATTGATGGACCAACCATGGACGAACGGCAAGCCGTCGCCGCATTCGCCGCGCTGGGGCAGGAGCATCGCTTCCGGGTCGTGCGCGCGCTAGTCACCGCCGGACCGGACGGCCTCGCGGCCGGCGCACTGGCGACCGAGGTCGGGGTGGCGAACACCAACCTGTCCTTCCACCTGAAGGAGCTCTCGCATGCCGGGCTGATCACATCGCGGCGGGAGGGCAAGTCGGTCATCTACAGCGCCGCCTATGCCGGCCTGTCCGACCTGATCGCCTTCCTGATGCGCGACTGCTGCCAGGGCCGACCCGAAGTCTGCGCCCCCGCCGTTGCGGCTCTGTCCGCCTGCGATTGCCCCACCGGAGACACCGCCCATGCCTGAGGCGTTCGACGTCGTCGTCTACCACAACCCCGCGTGCGGCACGTCCCGCAACACCTTGGCGATGATCCGCAACGCCGGGGTCGAGCCGCACGTGGTCGAGTACCTCAAGACGCCACCGAGCCGGGCGCTCATCAAGCAACTTCTCGCTCGCGCCGACCTCACGGTGCGTGACGCGCTGCGCGAGAAGGGCACACCCTACGCCGAGCTCGGCCTAGGCGACCCTGCCCTGACCGACGAGCAACTCCTCGACGCGGTCGAGGCCCACCCGGTCCTGCTTAACCGCCCGCTGGTCGTCAGCCCGAAGGGCGTGCGCCTGTGCCGGCCGTCCGAGACGGTGCTGGACCTCCTTCCCGCCCAGCAGGGCGAGTTCGTGAAGGAGGACGGCGAGCGCGTCGTGGACGAGCGCGGCCGCCGCGTCGCAACCGCCTGAGGACGCCATGAGCACCTTCGAACGCTACCTGACCCTCTGGGTCGCGCTCTGCATCGGGGCCGGCATTGCGCTCGGCCACGTCATGCCCGGCTTCTTCCACGCCGTCGGCGCGGCCGAGGTCGCCAAGGTGAACCTGCCGGTCGCCGTCCTAATCTGGCTCATGGTCATCCCGATGCTGCTCAAGATCGACTTCGCCTCGCTTCGGCACGTCGGCCGGCACTGGCGCGGCATCGGCGTGACGCTGTTCATCAACTGGGCGGTGAAGCCGTTCTCGATGGCGGCGCTCGGCTGGCTGTTCATCGGCTACCTGTTCCGGCCCTACCTGCCCGCCGACCAGGTCGACAGCTATATCGCCGGGCTCATCATCCTGGCGGCGGCGCCCTGCACCGCGATGGTGTTCGTCTGGTCGAACCTGACCCGTGGCGAGCCGCACTTCACCCTGAGCCAGGTGGCGCTCAACGACACCATCATGGTGGTCGCGTTCGCCCCCATCGTCGGCCTGCTGCTCGGGCTCTCGGCGATCACGGTGCCCTGGGGCACGCTGGTGCTGTCGGTGGTCCTCTACATCGTTGTCCCGGTCATCGTCGCCCAAGCCGTGCGGCGCAGCCTCCTAGCCTCGGGCGGGCAGGCCGGACTCGACCGGCTGCTCGGCAAGCTCGGGCCGGTCTCGCTCGTCGCCCTCCTGACCACCCTGGTGCTGCTGTTCGGCTTCCAGGGCGAGCAGATCCTGGCGCAGCCGGCGGTCATCGGTCTGCTGGCGATACCCATCCTGATCCAGGTCTACTTCAACTCCGGGCTCGCCTACCTCCTGAACCGCGCTGCGGGCGAGCAGCACTGCGTCGCCGGCCCGTCGGCGCTGATCGGCGCCTCGAACTTCTTCGAGCTCGCGGTGGCCGCCGCCATCAGCCTGTTCGGCTTCAACTCGGGCGCGGCGCTGGCAACCGTGGTCGGCGTCCTCATCGAGGTGCCGGTCATGCTCTCGGTCGTGTGGATCGTGAACCGGAGCCAGGGATGGTACGAGCGCGGCGCCACGGGCAAGGGAGCAGCGCTGAAGCCCGCATCCCGTGAGGTCTGACGCCCCCGCACCCGGCCGCCTCACCGTCATCTCCGCCCTGGGCGTGGTGGAGATCCTCGCTTGGGGCTCGTCCTTCTACCTGCCGGCGGTGCTCGCCGGGCCTATCGCGGCGGATACCGGATGGCCCCTGACCTGGGTGGTCGGCGGCCTGTCCATCGGTCTTCTGGTGGCTGCCATCGCCTCGCCCAGGGTCGGAATCGCCATCCATCGGCACGGGGGCCGGCCTGTCCTGGCATCGGCGGCTCTGCTTCTGGCGGCGGGCCACGTCGTGCTCGGCCTCGCACCGAACCTGCCCGTGTTCCTCGCCGGCTGGGTCCTCCTCGGCCTCGGCATGGGTTGCGGCCTCTATGACCCGGCCTTCGCCACCCTCGGCCGGCTCTACGGCGCCGGGGCGCGTCCGGCCATCACGACGCTGACGCTTTGGGGCGGGTTCGCCAGCACCGTCTGCTGGCCGCTCTCCGCCTTCCTTGTCGAGCAGGTCGGCTGGCGCCACGCCTGCCTGGCCTATACCGGACTACACCTCGTCGTGACGCTGCCGCTCGTGCTCGGCCTGATCCCGGGGGCACCTGAGCCGGAGACCGTGAAAGGCGAGGGGCAACACGCAGACGGGCCGCTGACGCCCAGAGAGCGCCGGGCCTACCGGCTGATGGCCGGCGTGCTGGTTCTCGGCGGCACCGTAATGACGCTGGTCTCGGTGCACCTCATCGCGCTGCTGCAGGCCCGTGGCGTCGCGCTGGCCGCGGCCGTCTCCTACGGCGCGCTGATCGGGCCGGCGCAGGTCGGCGCCCGCATCGTCGAGATGGCGAACAAGGGCCGGCATCACCCGCTCTGGACCCTGACCGTGGCCATGGCGCTGGTGGTTCTGGGGCTGGCCATCCTGGCGGCGGGCGTGCCGGCGGTCGGTCTCGCCCTTGTGCTCTACGGTGCCGGCAACGGGATCTACTCCATCGCCCGGGGCACGGTGCCGCTCGCCCTGTTCGGCCCGGTCCGCTACCCTGTGCTCGTGGGGCGCCTGGCCCGGCCGGGCCTGATCGCGCAGGCCGTGGCACCCTCCCTCGGAGCGGTGGCGCTCACCTACGGCGGCGCCGACGCGGCCTACGGCCTGCTGGTGGCTCTTGCGCTGGCGAACCTCGGGTTGGCCATAGCCTTGTGGCGCGCGCGGCCGGACGTCGTCGACGGAAGCGGGGCGACTGGCTGAACGGAGGCTGCGTGCCGGCTTCAGAACCGGTTCAACGCGACACCCGCAGTCTGGAGACATCCCGAACGACGAAGGTCCTCCCATGAAGCTCCGCATCGCAGGTTTGGTCGTTGCCGCACTGGTGCTGCTCCCCGGCGCCGCCTCCGCGCAATGGTACGAGCGCGGACCGCGCCATCATCACCACTCGGACCACCACCATCACCATGGCTACGGCCACCGCCATGGCTACGGCTACGGCTACGAGCGACATCATCGCCACGGCTACGACCGCCCCGTCCACTTCGACCGGGGCCACCACCATCACCATCACGGGTACTGATGCGAGGCGATGCCCGGAGACCCGCCGCCTCGCTCGGCGGGTCTCAAGCCCTGACGTGTCCGGGTGGCGGGGCTTGACCCTCCCATCGTGGGAAGCCGTCTCTTGCCCTCGGTGACGGAACGCCGGATGCGAACGATGATGGCCGACACGAGGACGACGCGCCGGGCGATGCTCGCGGGACTGGCGGTGGGAATGGCCTTGGGGCCGCGGGCTCTCGCCGCGGGGCTTCCCGAGGTCGCGGTGACGAAGGACCCGACCTGCGGCTGCTGCGAGAAGTGGGTCGCCCACATGCGCGAGGCCGGCTTCACCGTCACCGTGACCGAGGGGCCCGTGAACCCGGTCAAGGCCCGCCTCGGCGTGCCGCGGGACCTCGCCTCCTGCCACACCGCCCAGGTCGACGGCTACGCAATCGAGGGGCACGTACCGGCCGGCGCGATCAAGCGCCTACTCGCCGAGAGGCCCCAGGGCATCGGTCTGGCCGTGCCGGGCATGCCGGTGGGATCGCCCGGCATGGAGGTCGACGGCATGGAGCCGGCCACCTACGACGTGGTCCTGTTCGGGCCGGAAGGGCGTAGCACCTTCGCACGGTACCGGGGTGCGGAACCGGCCTGAGGTAGAGAGGGCTTCAGCGTTCGGGCATTGCCGCCGCGGGAGGGGCCGCCTTGGCCCCCGATTTGGACGCGGGTTTCGGACGTTGGTCCCACATCACGTATCCGGCTGGAGGGTCGTACTCGTGCGGGCGCATGACAGAGGCGTGTCCGTCCGCAGCGACCAGCCCCGGGAAAAGCGCTCTCTCGATATGCTCCCGGTTCAGCGCAATCTTGTGCGGCGTGTGCGACAGGATGTGCTGCGAGTGCGTTCGGCCCGGCGGGCTGACGCTGACCAGCTTCTTCTTCGGGAAGCGCCTAGCGAATAGCTCGGCGGTAGCCGCCTGGTCCGTGTCCGCTGTCAGGAGATAAGCAGTATCCATTACGTCTTGCACTGCGTCGTCATTGACGTTCAGAGCCAGATTTATGTCAGTCGCCTTCTCGGTAGGCTTCTGCCAAACGGAACCGCAGTCCCTGCACTTGGCATCCTCTTTGCTGAAGTGACCAAGGACGGTCTCGACACCGACCAGCCTGAGAGCTCGAACCAGGCGTTCGTGACGGATTTTCTTGCTATGGTCGCCGGGGTAATAGGCCGTGCAGAACACGACGCGGACGAGCTCCTCGGACTGACGCGGGATGATGGATTCCCCCAGCTTCCAGAAGTTACACCATTTCAGGAACGGCTCGCCTAAGTCATTGACGGAATGATACAAATTGAAACCGTCGATGTAGAGTGCAGCCCGGATCCTGGATTTTCCCGCTTGACTATCCAGCCCCATGCACTCATATCCGACCCGTCAACGCTGAACGGTGCGCCGTCAGCAACCCATGGGCTCCGGCCCGTGTGAAGCCCGTAGGCCCAGGCCTGCGGGCTTCTTGGTTTCCGAGGCTGTTCTATTCTGAGTTCGCCTCGCTTGGTACTGTATTTTTTCCCGGCGCGGGCACGCTGGTGGTCCCTCTCCGCAACCGCAGCGTCTCGGCAGAACGCGCTCGGCCTGACGACATGGCCCAAGGTCGGCCGCCCATGCGCCCCCTGCCCATCCGCCTCTGACACCTAGCGCCGACGCGAATGACGCGTGGGTTATCGGAAGCCGCTAGACGACGCAGGTCGTATCGGCCCTTGACCTTCCCAATATGGGAAGCCCCATCTGGAAGGGATGCCATCCAGGGGAGAGCGTCATGCATCGCTTCAAGGTCGAGAAGATGGGGTGCGGCGGCTGTGCCAAGTCGGTGACCCGCGCCGTCCTCGCCGTCGAGCCTAACGCCCGCGTCGAGGTCGACATGGGGGCCAAGCTCCTGGCCGTGTCTGGTGCCGCCGGCCCGGCCGACCGCATCGCCCAGGCCATTGTCACCGCGGGGTATCCTGCGATGCCGCTCCTCGCGGCGGCTTGAAAGAATGCGCCGGACACCAAACTTGCCTGCGGGCATTCACGTCTCGACGGCGGACATAGTCCCGCCACCGGAATCGGTGTAAGCCAGACCTCATGAGCCTCGACCGGCAAATCGTGCGCCATATGGCGGCGATGATCCTCGCGATCATCGCCTACGTCGCGCCGTCCGCCGTCCAGGCCCACGGGGGGCACGAACACCACGGCCACCACGTGGCCGCGGCCCAGCCCAAGACCGTCCCAGTGATGGTCAAGGCGGTACCCACCCCCGCCAAGCCAACTGCGCGGTCCGAGGCGGCAACCTGGTCCAAGGTGGCGCTCCCGGCCGTCGAGTTGGCGCGCATCGAACCTGCCTCCGACGATTGCTGCCGGCCCGGTTGCGGGACCCGCTGCTGCGGGACGATGACCTGCTGCGCCACCGGCGTCCTGTCCGGGCCCTACGCCTTGTCCCCGTCCCTGTTTCAGACCGTCACGTTGATCCCGCGCGACGTCGCTGGCCGTTCGGGTCCCGGCCCCGAGGCCCTGCCGAAGCCCCCACGAACCCTCGCGTGAAGTAGGGCGCGCCTGAGGCGCGCGACGCCCGGATTGCGCCCGCGAACGGCGCCGTCCGGACTTCCCGACGCGAGGATTCCCGTTCATGTCGACCCGTTTTGCTGCCGCCTATGGCGCGGTGGCGCTGCTTGCCGCCGTCCTGGCGGGGCCCGTGCACGCCCATGAGGGGCACGACCACGGCGCCGCTCCGCCGCCCGTCTCGAAGACCATCGCCCCGCGCGGCGAGGCGCTCTCGGACGCCTTCGAGCTCGTCGCCATCCCGCGCGACGGAACCCTGGCGCTGTTCCTCGACCGCTTCCGGACGAACGAGCCGGTCCCCGGCGCGACCATCGAGGTCGAGACGCCGGACGGTCCCAAGGTCGCGACCGCGACGACCGACGGCGGATACGCGCTACCGGCCCCGTGGCTGTCGAAGCCCGGTCGACACGAACTCGTCGCGACCGTCACCGCGGGCGACGCCGTGGACGTGCTCACCGTCGCAGTCACCGTGCCCGACCCGAAAGCCGTCGCAGCCCCCGCCAAGCCGGCTCCGGCGCAGGCGGCCCTGGCGCGCGTGTCCGAGGTCGCCCACGGTGTCAGGGAGCGCCTGACGGCCAAGGACCCGACCCTCGTGGCCGCGGTCGCCGTCGCCTTCCTGCTCGGTATGCTTGTGACGGCGCTCGCGCGCGGGCGCCGGGGCGCCCCGGCGGTGGCCTTGGTCGCCATCGGCATCACCATCATCCTCGGCACGGCAGCTTTCGCGCACGGCGACGAGGACCATGGCGCACCGGTGCAGGGGGCGGCGCTGATCGAGCCGCGCCAGGGTGGGCCCGCGACCTCGGACCTCGCGCAACGCCTGCCCGACGGCTCCGTCTTCGTACCCAAGCCCACGCAGCGGCTGCTGGTCCTGCGCACCACCATGACCGAGCAGGGCAGCTTCCACCGCTCGGTCGAGCTTCCCGGCCGCATCATCCCGGACCCGAACGCCAGCGGCGTCGTGCAGTCCTCGGTCGGCGGCCGGCTCTCGCCCCCGCCCTCGGGCCTGTTTCCCCGCCTCGGCACCAAGGTACGCAAGGGCGATGTGCTCGCCACGGTGACCCCGCCGGTCCAGGCAATCGACGTCTCCGACATGCGCCAGCGCCAGGGCGAGCTCGACCAGCAGATCGCCATCGTCGAGCGCCGGGTCGAACGCTTCAGGCGCCTTGCCACGACGGGCGCCGTCGCCCAGACGCAGCTCGACGACGCGGTCGCCGAGTTGAACGGCCTGCACGACCGCCGCGCCGCCCTCGACAAAATCCGGCAGCAGTCCGAGACCCTGGTCTCGCCGGTCGACGGGGTGGTTGCGCAGGCGACCGCCGTCGCCGGCCAGATGGCGGCGCCCGGCGCCATGGTCTTTCAGATCGTCGCCCCCAACCGCCTCTGGGTCGAGGCCCTCAGCTTCGACGCCCTGACGGCGGCCCAGGACGCCACGGCACGGCTCGCCGACGGGCGCACTCTGAAGCTCGCCTACCAGGGCACGGGGCTGGCCGACCGCAACCAGGCCATCCCGGTGCAGTTCGCGGTGCAGGGTGACGCCTCCGGCCTGCGGGTCGGCCAGTTCGTCACCGTGCTGGCCGGGACCGACACCGAGCAGTCCGGCCTGGCGCTGCCGCGCTCGGCCGTCGTGCGCACCGGCAACGGGCAGGACGTCGTCTACGAGCACACCACCGCCGAGCGCTTCGAGGCCCGGCCGGTCCGCGTCGAGCCGCTCGACGGCGGCCGCGTGCTGGTCGCCGAGGGGATCGGGCCCGGCAAGCGGGTGGTGACCCAGGGCGCCGAACTCCTCGACCAGGTCCGCTGAGGAGGCCACCGGATGTTCACCTTCCTCGTCAGCCAGTCGGTCCGCAACCGCCTGCTCGTGCTCGCCATGGCCACGGTGCTGGTGCTCTTCGGCGCCTTCACCGCGACCAAGCTCCCGGTCGACGTGTTCCCCGACCTCAACAAGCCCACCGTCACCATCATGACGGAGGCCGAAGGGTACGCCCCTCAGGAGGTTGAGCAACTCGTCACCTATCCCATCGAGACCCGGATGAACGGGCTGCCCGGGGTCACCCGCGTGCGCTCGGTTTCGGGCGTCGGGCTGTCCGTCACCTACGTCGAGTTCGACTGGGGCACCGACATCTACCGCAACCGCCAGCAGGTCGCCGAGCGGCTGGCCCTGGTGCAGGACCAGCTTCCCCGCGGCGTGACCCCGGTGATGGGCCCGGTCTCCTCCATCATGGGGCAGATCCTGCTGGTGGCGGTCACGAGTGAGACCGCGAGCCCGATGCAGGTGCGCGAGGTCGCAGACTTCTCGATCCGGCCGCGGCTCCTGACCATCCCGGGCGTGGCGCAGGTCATCCCCATCGGGGGCGAGGTGCGCCAGTTCCGGGTCAGCCCGAACCCGGCCGCCATGCGCGCGCTCGGCATCACCAACGCCCAGTTGGAGGCGGCGCTGGCGCAGTTCGGCACCAACGCCGGCGGCGGCTTCACGGACCAGCATTCCCGCGAGTACCTCATCCGCAGCATCGGCCGGACCATGAGCCTCGACGACCTGCGCAACCTCGTGGTCGCGACGGTCGCCGAAACCCCGGTCCACCTGCGCCAAGTCGCGGAGGTGTCCTTCGCCGCAAAGGTGAAGCGCGGCGACGCCGGCTACATGGCCAAGCCCGCGGTCATCGTCTCGGTCGAGAAGCAGCCCGACGTCGACACGGTACGGCTGACCCGCAGCATCGAGACGGCGCTGAAGGAGATGTCGCCGACCCTGCCGGCTGGCATCAAGGCCGACCAGGTCCTGTTCCGGCAGGCCGACTTCATCGAGACCTCGATCCGCAACGTCGAGCGCGTCCTCGTCGAGGCGGTTCTGGTGGTGGCGGTGGTGCTGTTCGCCTTCCTGCTGAACGTGCGCACCACGGCCATCTCGCTGCTCGCCATCCCGGTCTCGGTGCTGACGACCGCGGTGGTGTTCCACCTGTTCGGGCTGTCCATCAACACGATGACCCTCGGCGGCCTGGCCATCGCCATCGGCGAGCTCGTCGACGACGCCGTCGTGGACGTGGAGAACATCTACAGGCGCCTCGGCGACAACCGGCGGGCCGGCAACCCGAAGAGCGTGCTCCAGGTGGTGGTCGAGGCCTCCAACGAGGTCCGCTCCGGCATCGTCTACGCGACGCTCATCATCATCCTGGTGTTCGTGCCGCTCTTCGCCCTCTCCGGCATCGAGGGCCGGCTCTTCGCCCCGCTGGGGCAGGCCTACATCATCTCGATCCTGGCGAGCCTGCTCACCTCCATCACCCTGACGCCGGTCCTGGCATCCCTGCTGCTGCCGGGGCTGAAGAACCTGGAGGAGCACGACAGCCGCCTCCTCAAGGTGCTCAAGCGCGGCAACGCAGCCCTGCTGCGGGTCGCATTCCGGTACCAGGGCCTGCTCGTCGGGACGGTCGCCGTAGCGGTCGTCGCGGCTGGCGTCGCAGCCTGGAATTTACCCCGGGCCTTTCTGCCGCCGTTCAACGAGGGCTCGTTCACGGTCAACATGACCTTCAACCCGGGCATCTCGCTGGCGGAGAGCAACCGGGTCGGGCTGATCGCGGAGAAACTGATCCTCGACATCCCGGGCGTGAAGGCGGTGGGCCGCCGCACCGGCCGGGCCGAGCTCGACGAGCACGCCGAGGGCGTCCACTCCTCCGAGATCGAGGTGGCGCTCGACGAAGGCGCCAAGCGTCCGAAGGAGGCGCTCGTCGCCGACATGCGCGGGCGCCTCGCCGCCCTGCCGGTGGCGGTCAACGTCGGCCAGCCCATCTCGCACCGGCTCGACCACATGCTCTCGGGTGTGCGGGCCGAGATCGCCCTCAAGGTGTTCGGCGAGGACCTCGACGCCCTGCGCCGTGTGGCGAACTCCCTGCGCGACCGGATGGCCTCGATTCCCGGCCTCGTCGACCTGCAGGTCGAGCGGCAGGTGCGCATCCCGCAGTTGGAGGTGCGTGTCGACTACACTCGGGCCGCCCTTTACGGCGTCCAGCCCGCAGCCGTCGTCGAGCAGATCAGCCGCCTCTCGAACGGGCGGGTGGTCTCGACGGTCGTCGACGGCGTGCGCCGCTTCGACGTGGTCCTGCGCCTGTCGGAGAACCGCCGGACCACCGCTGGGCTGGGCGACCTGCTGCTGGAGACGCCCTCTGGCTGGGTGCCGGCGCGGCAGGTGGCCGACATCCGCGAGACGGACGGGCCGAACCAGATCCTGCGCGAGAACGCCCGGCGCCGCATCGTGGTGCAGGCCAACACCAGCGGCGAGAGCGACATGGCCACCATCGTGGCGGCCATCCGGGAGGCCGTGGCGAAGGAGCCGCTCCCGCCCGGGTTCTTCACCAGCCTGGAGGGCACCTTCCAGGCGCAGGAGGAGGCGAGCCGGACCATCGGGGCGCTCTCCGCGCTGTCCTTGGCTCTCGTCTTCGCCATCCTCTACAGCCGCTACCGCTCGGCCGCGCTCGCCCTCATCATCATGGGCAACGTGCCCCTGGCGCTGATCGGCTCGGTGGCCGCCTTGTGGCTGGTCGGGCAGCCGCTTTCGGTGGCGTCGATGATCGGCTTCATCACGCTGACCGGCATCGCCGCCCGCAACGGCATCCTCAAGATCAGCCACTACCTGAACCTGTCGCTGCACGAGGGGGTGCCGTTCGGGCCCGACCTCGTGGTTCGCGGCAGCCTGGAGCGGCTGACCCCGGTGCTGATGACCGCGCTCTCGGCCGGGGTGGCCCTGGTGCCGCTGCTCTACGACGCGGCGAGCCCGGGCAAGGAGATCCTCCACCCGGTGGCGGTGACGATCTTCGGCGGCCTCGTCAGCGCGACGCTGCTCGACACCTTCCTGACCCCCGTCCTGTTCCTGCGCTTCGGACGCAAGCCCCTGGAGCGGCTGCGCGCCCTCCACGCCGAGGCGCCGGCCCACCCATCCCCGGACGGCGCGCGCCCGCGCCCGGCCGAGGCCTACTGACCCCCAAGAGGAGACGAGAGCGTGATCCTACCCAGAGTAACCCTGGTCGCCGGCCTGCTCGCCGCGACCACCGCCTACGCCCACGAGACCTCCGGCCAGCACGGCGGCCGGGTGACGGACGCCGGCAAGTTCCACGTCGAGCTCGTCGCCAAGGGCGAGACCGTCGACGTGTTCCTGTCCGACGAGGGCCAGAAGCCGGTCCCGGCCGCGGGCTTCAAGGGCACGGCCATCCTCGTCGTCGGCGGCAAGCCGGCGCGCGTACCCCTGGCGCCGGCCGACGGCAACCGCCTCACCGGCAAGGCCGCGACCGCCCTCGGCGCGAGTCCGAAGGGCGCCGTGCAGCTCACCGGCCCCGACGGCGCGACCGCCAGCGGCAAGTTCAACTGACCCCCATCCAGAGAGGAAAGCCCATGACCTACCTTCGCACCCTCGCCGTCGTCGCCCTCCTGTCGGCCGGCCTCGCCGGGCCCGCCATGGCCCAGGGCACGCACTCGCACGGCGGCCACGCGATGCCGGGCAACCCGTCCGCGACGCACGACGACGACATGATGAAGATGATCCAGGCGATGAAGCCGGACCCGAAGGACCCGGCTTCGACCAAGGACTTCAAGGCCGCCGACATGACGATGATGCACGACATGCACGTGCCCTACACCGGCAACGCCGACGTCGATTTCCGCACCCACATGATCCCGCACCACAAGGGCGCGGTCGCCATGGCCCAGGTCGCCCTGAAGCACGCCAAGGACCCCGAGACCAAGGCCATGGCCCAGAAGATCATCGACGACCAGGAGAAGGAGATCTCCGAGATGGAGGCCTGGCTCAAGAAGAAGGGCAAGTGACGCCTGGCGCCCGCTCCGCGGGCTAGGGCTGCTCGAACGCCTCGATGATCGGGCAAGGGCCGGCCGCACCGGTGTCGCAAGCGCGCTCCAGCCGCGCGAGCGCGCTTCGGGCGGCCTGCAGGTCCGCGATGCGGGCATCCAACGCCGCCAAGCGCTCCCGGGCGAGGTCCCGGGCCCGGGAGCGGTCATCCGTGGCGTCGAGCTCGATGAGCTCGGCGATCTGCTCCAGCGTGAACCCGGCGGCCTGGGCGGAGCGGATGAACCGGAGGCGGCGCGCGTCGTTCCCGCCATAGCGCCGGATGCCGCCGAGCCCGGGGCCGCCGCCCCGTTCCGGCGTCTCCAGCAGGCCGCGGCGCTGGTAGTAGCGCACCGTCTCGACCCCCACGCCGCCTTCCCGGGCCAGGGCGGCGATGGTCATCCCGGACATGCCTTGACTCCGTACCATGGTACGGACCTTATATCAGGGGCAGCTCAGGGAAAACCCGACAAAACGAGAGCTGCACCAATGGCTTCCACCCTTCAACCCAAGCAGGCCACGCTTTACCGCATGGTCATGCCCCAGCACACCTGCCCCTATGGCCTGAAGGCCAAGGACCTCCTCGAACGCGAGGGCTTCCAGGTCGAGGACCGCTGGCTGACGACGCGTGAGGAGACCGACCGCTTCAAGGCCGAGCACGGGGTGAAGACCACCCCGCAGACCTTCGTCGCCGGCGAGCGCGTCGGAGGCTACGACGACCTGCGGCGCCACTTCGGCAAGGCCGTCGCCGATCCGAACGCGACGACCTACACGCCCGTCGTGGCGGTGTTCGCGATGACCGCGCTGATGGCCGGGGCCGCGAGCCACGCCGTCTACGGCACGCCCTTCACCGTTCGCGCCGCCGAGTGGTTCATCGGCTTCAGCATGTGCGTGCTCGCGCTGCTCAAGCTGCAGGACGTCGAGACGTTCTCGTCGATGTTCCTCGGCTACGATCTGCTGGCGAAGCGCTGGGTGCGTTACGCCTACGCCTACCCCTTCCTGGAAGGCCTCGCCGGCGTCCTGATGGTGGCGGGCGCCCTGAACTGGCTCTCCATCCCGGTGGCCCTGTTCATCGGCACGGTCGGCGCGGTCTCGGTGTTCAAGGCCGTCTACGTCGACAAGCGCGAGATCAAGTGCGCCTGCGTCGGCGGGTCGAGCAAGGTGCCCCTCGGCTTCGTCTCGCTGACCGAGAACGTGATGATGGTTGCTATGGCCGTCTGGATGCTGGCCATGAGCCACTGACCGGCCCTGCGAGCGCCTTGACCTTCCCAACACGGGAAGGGTTAACCCATGGCACAGTCGTCGAATTCCACGGTTTGGAGAGTGAACATGAAGCGGATCGTCCTGGCCTCGGCCACCCTGCTGCTGCTGGCGGCGTCCCCGGCGATGGCGATGTCCTGCTGCGGCGGCGGCAAGGGCAAGGGCGCCATGATGTGCGGCAAGGCCGGGCCGAAGGGCGGCATGGCCATGAACCACGGCGCCACGAAGGGGAAGAAGGGCAGCTGCTGCTGCGAGGGCATGTCCATGAACATGACCAAGCGCGGCTGAGGCAGTCCAGGGTCGCTCTCGTACTCGACGCGGCGGAACCCTCTCCGCCGAGGCGGCTCGGGCATTTGTCCGGGATCGTCGCCCGGGCCTGAAGTCAGGCGGCTGGGTCGGTCACGGGCGTCGCGGCCATCCGCTTCAGGATAGCTTCTAGCCGCACGGGGGCCCAATCCCAGCAATCGACGCCCACGTCGAGGCTGGTGCGGGTTCCGGGCAGGCTACCGTGGGAATGGCCGTAGAGGTGCAGGTCACCATGGTGCTCGTGTGGGTAGCTCCGGTGGGCGTAATGGCTACACCAGAGGGCCTGGGGCTTCGGCATGCCCGGGTCCTGCACGAAGACGCGCTGGACATCGACAACCGGTCCGCTCCATTCAAGCTGCTCGCCGAGGTCGTCGTGGTTGCCGCGGATGAGACGGATGCGACCGTTCAGGCGCGCCCGGATGCCGGCGGCATAGGAGAGGTCGCATCTGTAGGCGAAATCGCCGAGGTGCCAGACGATGTCATCCGGGCGTACCACTGCGTTCCACGCGCGGATCAGAGCCTCGTCGTGCTCCTCGATGGAGGAGAAAGGACGGGGCCTGTGCATCTTGGCGCTGAGCAGGCTGCGATGGCCGAAATGCGTGTCTGAAGTGAAGAATGTCCTAGCCATGTTCGAGACTCCGTTCCGCTTGGAGGCTCGTCGGCTCGCGCGGCGCTCCTGGATCTAGTCGTGGGCGGGCTTCGGCGCGGCTATCATGGCGTTTGGTCTCCTCGGGTGGTGGATCGCACCGGACGCCGTTTGCGGCAAGTCGAGACCCGGGCTGCGTCCACTGCTTTCCAGGCCATGAAGGGCGCCGGAACACGTGTCACCGGTCGGTACGGTCCTTCCGAAGGGTGTCGGTCTGCACGCGCGGCGGCCGTCCGAGCTGCCGGCTGCCGGCGTCCTGACGTTGGTCTGCCTCAATCCTGTCTGCGGCTTGACGCAGCCGGGTCGCGATGCCCTGCGGCATGAGGTCGAGCGCGAGGTCCGTGGCACTCGACCCCGCAAAGACAAGCTCATTGGCCGCCTCGACCTGGGCCTCCAGCATGATGCGGTCATGGCGGGCGTAGATCAGGGTGCTCTCGACACTCGCATGGCCCATCAGCATCTGCACCTCGGTCGCCTTCAGGCCGGGCCCACCGGGGACGGGGATGTGGTTGAGCATGTACACGCCGTAGCTATGCCGCAGGGAGTGAGGCGTGAAGAGGTGTGTGGGCGCCTCCCGCGGACCTGGTACCTTCGCCCGCCGGACCGCGGACTTGAACTGCTTCTCAAGCGCTGTGTCGCTGGCGCGCACGAGTGGCTGCCCCCGGCCCGCTCCGTCGATCTTCTTGAAGAGGAACACGTTGTCGTCGTCGTTCGTGCCGACGAACTCAGACCTGAGGTAGGAGCCCAGCGCTTCCCAGAACACGGTGCGCAGGGGCTCCCACATGTAGACCCGGCTCATCGTCCGTCCCTTGAACCGGAGCTTCTGGCTATCGGTCATTTCGCGCCCGAAGCGCCTGTTCGCCGGGTCGACGACCCACACCTCCTGCGTCGCGGGGTCCATGTCACCCAGGTGTAGGTTCAGCGCCTCGTGTAGTCGCAGCCCCCCTCCGGCAAGCAGGGACCAGAGCGCCCTGTCGCGGTGTGAGCGCGCCGCATCCAGCAGGTCAGCGAGGCGGTCGAGGGGGAATTCCTTGTTCTCCAGGTCGACCTGTTGCCCACCGCGGATCGGGCTGCGCAGGACGAGGGGCCGCTTGAACTCGTGTCGGATGCGGATGACGCCCCCAAGCACCGTCTGCTGCTTGAGACGCTCACGCTCCCGCCGCGACAGGGCCACGGTGCCGTCAATGGCGGAGAAGGTAACGGACAGGTCGACGCTGTCCATGGCGATGCCGTGTTCGCGCATGGCCGCCTCGGCACGGATGGCCTCGTCCCGTGCGAGCACAAGGAAGCGGTTCACGCCGGCGAGGACAGGGGCGAAGCTGTTCCGAGCCAAGCCATGGACGAGACCCACCTCCTCGGCGTAGGCGGCCAAGCCAGGCAGTTCCGGCCAATCGATGCTCGCTCCCTTGCTGAGGAAAATCGGGTAGGCATGCACCGCATCCGAGATCTGGCTGGGGCGAACGGCGCGGCCGAACACGCCGCATTCGATCAGGAAGTCGATGAAGCGCGCCGCAGCGTCCATATAGCGCGCGACGGTCGTGGGGGCATTGCGCCGGTCCTGCAGGTGCCTGCGGAACCGGTTCAGGGGCTCGACCTCCAAGCCGTCGTCGTTGAGGAATACCTCCTCACGCGAGCCGTTTCCCCGGGGTACGACCAGGCGGGTGAGATGCTTCAGGGCCATGAATAGGAATCTTGAATGTGCATCTGCCTTCGAGGGCTATCGCAGGCCTAGGAGTAACGAAAAACCGTTACCCATGAGTATGTTGGCATGGTAAGCGAAATGAGGATGAGAAATTTGAATATGCCGCCTATCATGGTTTAGAGAAGCGGCGGGCGACGTCACCGACGACGTCTACCGGCAGGCGATCACCGCGGCCGGCATGGGCTGCATGGCCGCGCTCGAGGCCGAGAAGTACCTGGCCAACCTCGAGATCGGCGAGCAGCCGCAGCAGGCGGCGGCCGAGTGACATCGGTCGGCTTGGCACCCAGATACCCGATGTTCGGTCACCCCGCGCGGGGGGGCGGGGTCCGCGGCATCCGGAGCGCCTGACCGGACGCCGATCGCGGCGCGTGGACGTTTTCCGGTCCACCGTCCACCGAATTCCCAGAGCGACCCACAAAAACCTCTCTGCATCCCTTGCGCGGATACGCGTCCTGCACGCATGAGTTATGTGCTGACGACAGGGCCGCAGAGCGGCCCTGCGGTTCGGACATGGACGCGGGACCGCGTCGATCCGTGCCGTCCGTCGTCCTTCGGGGCCCGCCGTCGCGCGGGCATGTCAGGCTGGTGGGGGTTGCTCGCCGTGGATTGGGACAAGATCCGGATCTTCCTCAACGTCGCCGAGGCCGGCAGCTTCACGAAGGCCGGAGACGATATCGGCCTCAGCCAATCGGCGGTGAGCCGTCAGATCAGCGCCCTGGAGCGCGAGCTGAAGGCGCCGCTGTTCCACCGCCACGCCCGCGGGCTCATCCTCACCGAGCAGGGCGACCTGCTCTTCCGCGCGGCGCGCGACATGAAGCTCCGGCTCGAGAACACGAAGGCCCGCCTCGTCGAGACCAGCGAGCGGCCCTCCGGCGATCTCAAGGTGACGACGACCGTCGGCCTCGGCTCGGCCTGGCTCTCGCAGCGGGTGGCCGAGTTCCTCGACCTCTATCCGGATGTCCGCATCGAGCTGATCCTCACGAACGAGGAACTCGACCTCGCCATGCGCGAGGCCGACATCGCCATCCGCATGCGCCGTCCGGCCCAGCCGGACCTGATCCAGCGCCGGCTCTTCACGGTGCACTACCACGCCTTCGCGAGCCCGGATTACATCAAGCGCTTCGGCGAGCCGAAGACCTTCGAGGACCTCGACAACCACCGCCTGATCTCGTTCGGCGGCAACGAGCCCTCCTACCTGCTGGCCGCCCACTACCTCGCCGATATCGGCCGCGAGGGGCGCGAGCGGCGCGCGGTTCACTTCACGGTCAATAACGTGGCGGCGTTGCAGAAGGCGATGGAGACCGGCTGCGGCATCGGCATCCTGCCGGACTACGCGGTCGATGGCGGCGATGCCCTGGTGCAGGTGCTGCGCGACAGCGAGATGCCGACGCTGGACAGCTACCTCGTCTATGCCGAGGAGATGCGGACCGTGGCTCGGGTCCAGGCGTTCCGGGACTTCCTGGTCGCGAAGGCCCAGCGCTGGACGTACTGAAGCACGCGGCCCCCCTCCCCCGCGGAGGAGGGAGGGCGACGCGCGGCGTCAGACGAACAGCCGTTCCTTCTCCAGCCCCTTGTAGAGGCCGGCGACCTGCTCGCCGTAGCCGTTGAAGATCAGCGTCGGGACGCGCTGATCGGTGCCGAGCACGCGCTCGGTGGCCTGGCTCCAGCGCGGGTGCGGCACGGCCGGGTTCACGTTCGCCCAGAAGCCGTACTCGGAGGATTGCAGCCCTTCCCAGAAGGTCTTCGGCCGCTCGGCCACGAAAGAGACCTTCGTGATCGACTTGATCGACTTGAAGCCGTACTTCCACGGCAGTGCGAGCCTGATCGGCGCGCCGAACTGCTTCGGCAGCGGCTTGCCGTAGATGCCCGTGACCACGAAGGCGAGGTCGTTGCCGGCCTCTGCCAGCGTCAGCCCCTCGGTGTAGGGCCAGGGATAGAAGAAGGCGCGCTGGCCCGGCGCCATCGCCTTGTCGAGGAATGTCTCGAAGCGCACGTACTTCGCCCCCGAGGCGGGCTTGGCGAGCGCCAGCAGCTTCGACAGGGGAAAGCCGGTCCAGGGCACGGCCATCGACCATGCCTCGACGCAGCGGTGGCGGTAGAGCCGCTCCTCCAGCCCGACCTTCCGGACGAGGTCCTCGACGCCGATCTCGAACGGCTTCTCGACGAGGCCGTCGATCCTGACCGTCCAGGGGTTGGTCTTCAGCGCCTCGGCGGCCGGCATCACGGTCTTCGAGGTGCCGAACTCGTAGAAGTTGTTGTAGTCGCCGCTATAGCGCTCCGGCGTTACCCCGCGGTCGAGCGTGTAGGCCTCGTTGCGCGGTGCCGGATAGACGCCGCCTTCGGCCGCCCTGCTCCCGCGCGGGCCCAGCACCGCACCCGCCGCGAGGCCTGCCGCGCCGCCGAGCAAGGCCCGGCGGTTCAGGAAGACCGATTCGGGCGTGGCGCTGCTCTCCGGGATCTCCCAGCTGCGGCTCTGCTTGATCAACATGGGGGCACGTCCTCCGCGATCCTTTGCCCCGGGAGATCGTCCCGCGGCGCGCGCGGGACAAGCCGGGAATCGGGAGCCCATTCGTCGCGGCGGTGGCGCGGTTACGCCGCCGGGAGGTCGTCGCGCAGCGCCCGGCGCAGCACCTTGCCCACGTTGGTCTTCGGCAACGCCTCGCGGATCAGCACCTTGCGCGGCACCTTGTAGCCGGTGAGCTGGGCGCGGGCATGGGCGCGGATGGCGTCCACGGTGAGGGACGCGTCGCGCAGCACCACGTGCGCCACGACCATCTCGCCGGCCTCCGCGCAGGGCGCGCCGACCACCGCGCATTCGAGGATGCCGGGATGAAGGGCCAGCACGTCCTCGACCTCGTTCGGATAGACGTTGAAGCCGGAGACGAGGATCATGTCCTTCATCCGATCGACGATGCGCACCTGCCCGTCCGGCTGCATCACCGCGACGTCGCCGGTGCGGAAGAAACCGTCCTGCGTCATCACCTTCGCGGTCTCGTCCGGCCGGTTCCAGTAGCCCTTCATCACCTGGGGGCCGCGCACGCAGAGTTCGCCGGGTACGCCGAAGGGCGCCGGCATCCCGTCCGCGTCCCGGATCGAGACTTCGGTCGAGGGCAAGGGGAAGCCGATCGTGCCGGACCATTCGGGCAGGCCGTAGGGGTTCACGCAGACCACCGGAGAGGTCTCGGAGAGGCCGTAGCCCTCGACGATCACCGAGCCGGTGATCGCCTTCCAGCGGGCCGCCACCGCCTTCTGCACGGCCATGCCGCCGCCGACCACGTAGTCGAGCTGCGAGAAGTCGAGGCCCGCGAAGCCCGGATGGTTGTTCAGCAGGTTGAACAGGGTGTTCACCCCGGACATGTGGGTGAAGCGGTGCTTGGACAGCGTCTTCACGAAGCCGTCCGCGTCGCGCGGATTCGGGATGAGGAGGCAGGTGCCACCCGCGCGTATGAAGAACAGAAAGCAGCAGGTCAGAGCGAAGATGTGGTAGAGCGGCAAGGCCGTCACCATCACGCGCTCAGGCCCGTCCGGGTCGGTCGCGCGGAACCACGTCTGGCTCTGCACCACGTTGGCGATGACGTTGCGATGGGTCAGCATCGCCGCCTTGGCCACGCCCGTGGTTCCGCCGGTGTATTGCAGGAAGGCGAGGTCGCCCTGCGCCACCGGGACGGTGCGCGGTCGCCCGCCGCGGCCAGCCTTCAGCGCATCGGTGAAGCGGGTCGCGAGACCTTTGGGCAGGCTGTAGGCCGGCACGGCCTTCCTGACGTGGCGCGCGACGAGGTTCACCAGCGCCCCCTTCGCTCCGAGCCCATCGCCGGGGGACGCGATCACGACCCGGTCCAGCGTGAGGGTCGGCAGCGCCTGGGCGACCGTATGGGCGAAGGTCTCGAGCACCACGAGGGTGCGGGCGCCGGAATCGTTGAGCTGGGCTGCGAGCTCGCGCGGCGTGTAGAGCGGGTTGACGTTGACGACCGTTGCGCCGGCCAGCAGCGTGCCGAACAGCGCGACCGGATAGGCCGGGACGTTCGGCATCATGACCGCGACCCGGTCGCCCTTGGCGATGCCCTGGCCCTGGAGCCAGACCGCGAAGGCGCGGGCCAGCGCGCCGAGCTGCGCGTAGCTCATCGAGGCCCCGAAGCAGATCACGGCCTTCCGGTCGGCGAAGCGCGCGGTGCTCGCCTCGAACATCTCGACCAGCGTGCCGAGCCCGTCGATGTCGATCTCCGCCGGGATGCCGGGCGGGTATGATGCGAGCCAGGGCTTTCCGGCTCTCTGCTTCTCGATCACGGTATCCTCCTCGGGACCCGCGGCTTCGTGCTGGCCACGGTGTCTCCTGTCGCTCCCAGACGCCGGGAGAGTGGGCGATCGGCCGACCACGGACAACCCGCGCCGGGCGCTCGCACGGAACAGAGCCGCGAAACCGTCGAGTGGCGCTCATGCGTTCCGGCTGGCCAGCACGGCGACGAGGGCAAGCGCGAGCCCCAGGGAAACGAGCTTCCAAAACAGGACCGGGTTGCGCTCCAGGAGGGCGGCCCGGCGCATTCCAGCGAGCGACGGATTCGGGTGACGCAGGTCGTAGGTGAAGGCCGAGAGCGCCTCGTAGCGGAGGACGGGGTTCGGGTGGACCGCCTTGCGCAGCGCACCGTCCACCCAGACGGGCAGGCCGGGCCGCGTGGCCGAGAGCGGCACGTAGCGCAGGCGCCGAGCCCGGGCCTCGGTCACCGCCCGGGCGGCCGCGGCCCCGTAGGGCAGCTGTCCCGTCAGCATCTGGTAGGCGATGGTTCCGAGCGAGAACACGTCCGCGGCGGGCGTCGCGGGCTCGCCCGTCAGATATTCCGGCGCGCTGTACTGCTGGGTGCCGAGCACCGGCTCCTCGGGGGCGAGTTCGGCCACGCCCGCCACGCGGGTCGAGCCGAAATCGATGATCCGCGCGGTGCCGGACGCGTCGATCAGGATGTTCTGAGGGCGCAGATCCCGGTGAACCATCTCGCGCCGGTGGAAGGCCTGCAGGCCCCGCGCGATCTGCTCGACGAGGCCGCGCACCGTCTCGAGATCGGGGTTCGGGTTGTCGCGCATCCACTGCGCCAGCGTGCGGCCCTCGACATAGTCCATCGCCGTGTAGAGGTGGCTGCGCCGGCGTGCCTGCGGCTGGGCCTTCAGCACGTGCGGGCTGTCGATGCGGCGGGCGATCCACTCCTCCATGACGAGGCGGCGGAGCTGCGCAGGATCCTCCCGCGCGTCCGTCGACGGCACCTTGAGGGCGACCCTCGCGCCGGTCTCGGCATCCTCCGCGAGGTAGACATGGCTGCGGTGGCTCGCATGGAGCGTGCGCAGCACCCGGTAGCCGTCGAACTGCGTCGGCGGCTCCAGAAGCGGCGCCGGGGCGAGATCGGCGACCCGGCCCGCGAGATCGAGCGGATCGGCCTCGGGTGCCGCCTCGATGCGCACGATCTGCGCGGTCAGGTTATCGCCGCTGCCGGCCGCGTAGGCATGTCTGATAATCTGGCGGGCAGCCTCGTCCAGATCCGAGGCATGGCGCGCGATCAGGCCGGCGATGGTCTCCGGGGCGAGGTGCTCGTGCACGCCGTCGGTCGTCAGCACGAAGACGTCGCCGGGCTCGGTGCGCACCGTGGCGTGGTCGATCTCGACATGCGGCCCGGCACCCAATGCCCGTCCGAGATAGGATTCCTCCGCCGACAGGACGAGGCGGTGGTCCTCGGTCAGCTGTTCCAGGGAGCGGCCGGCAACGCGGCAGATCCGGCCGTCGCCGACGTGGAAGACGTGCGCGGAGCGGCCCTTGAGGACGAGGGCGCTGAAGGTGGTGACGTAGCCCCGGTCGGGCTCGTGCCGGCTGCGCCGGGTCTCGGCGTGGAGCCAGGAATTGGCGGCCGCGATCACGCGCTGCGCGGCGCTCTTCACCGACCACGTGTCGGGGGTGTCGTAGTAATCGGTGAGGAAGCTCTTGACCGCAGTCTCGCTGGCCACGTGGCTGACCGCGCTGCTGCCGATCCCGTCGGCGATGGCGATGGCCGCCCCCTTGAGCCCGAGCGTCGGCTGCCCGGGGACGAGCGCCCCGTGGAAGTCCTGGTTGGCCTCCTTCCGGCCCGCCTCGCTGTGCTGGCCGAGCGTGAGCCTGAGGTCGTTCGGCATGGGGATGGCGGCGCGCGAGGGGACCCGTGCCCTTTCGGCCCGGGTCCCCGTCGGGTCAAGCGCGTCGTCGGGTCAAACGCGTCTTGGAGCCCCTCGCAAGACCCCCGGTCTCCGGGAGCCCTCCCGCTGCGCGCGAGGGCGCAGCGGGAGTGTCGTAGGAGGCTCTCAGGCGGCCAGGCGGCGCGCCTCGCCCTGGACGGCGCGCTTCGGCGCGGTGCGGACATGGGTGGTGTAGAGGGTCAGGCCCGTGAACGCGAGGCCGCCCACGAGGTTGCCCAGCACGGTCGGGATCTCGTTCCAGAAGAAGTAGTCACCGATCGAGAAGTTGCCGCCCATCATCAAGCCGAAGGGGAACAGGAACATGTTCACGACCGAGTGCTCGAAGGTCATGTAGAAGAACACCATGATGGGCATCCACATGGCGATGACCTTGCCGCTCACCGTGGTCGAGATCATCGCGCCGACGACGCCGGTCGAGACCATCCAGTTGCAGAGCATCCCGCGCATGAAGATCGTGAACCAGCCGCCGACGCCGTGGGCCGCGTAGCCGACCGTGCGGCGCTCGCCCACATGGGCGATGAACTCGCCGACCTTGTCGGCCGGCGCGGTGAAGCCGAAGGTGAAGACGAAGGCCATCATGAAGGCCACGGTGAGCGCGCCGAGGAAGTTTCCGAGGAACACGAGGCCCCAGTTGCGCAGCACGCCGCCCCAGGTCACGCCCGGGCGGCGATCGAGGAGCGCCAGTGGGGCGAGCACGAAGACCCCGGTCAGCAGGTCGAAGCCCAGCAGGTAGAGCATGCAGAAGCCGACCGGGAACAGGACGGCGCCGAGGATCGGGATCCCGGTCTGCTGGGTGATCGTGACGGCGAAGACCGCCGCGAGCGCCAGGATCGCACCGGCCATGTAGGCGCGGATCACGGTGTCGCGGGTGGACATGAAGATCTTGGATTCTCCGGCATCGACCATCTTGGTCACGAATTCGGAGGGCGCGAGGTAAGCCATACCGTTTTCCTTGTGGCGGCCGGAAGAGGCGGGGGTTCGACACGGGACCCCGCCCGGAAGTCCGGGCGTCTTCCGTCCGACGTGCTGTTCGACGCGCCGGTGGGCTCGGAGGTCCGCACCGGTCGGCTGCGCCGCAGCAAGATTCGCGCCCATTGCCTGAAGAAGCGGCAACACCCGGCGCCCGATGCATCGGTCCGGGCCGAGCGGCCTCGGCCGGATCGGGTCACATCGGCCGCAGGCGGTCCTTGAGCGAGGGCCTGCGCACCGGCTCGGGCCGGCCCGCGCGCACCAGGCTCACGAGCGCGTGCGGCAGGGTGGCCGCGAGGACCATGAGGGCGGCGCGCAGCGCCTCGTCGCCCGCGAAGGGCCGCCGCGGCCAGGGCCCGATGCCGGCCTCGCGGGCGAGCCCGAGGACGGCCGCGCCGATCCAGAGCGCGAGGAAGCTCGCCGTCGCAGTCACCAGCCCGCGCCGAACGCGCCGCCAGAACCCCTCCGTGGCGCGGCGTCTCAGCGTCGCGAGCACCACCGGCACGCCCAGGGCGAGGCCGAACAGCAGCGCCGCGACCGCGGCCCCGATGGCGTAGGCAGCCCAGAGCGGCGTGTTGGTGAGGAAGGCCATCGAGCCGGTGCCGAATCCGGCGCGCAGCACGAGACCACCGAAGGTGGGGTAGAGCGAGACGGCGAGCAGCAGGCCGAGGCCGAGGAGGCCCAGGACCGCCCGGCGGACCGGGGACGCAGGCCCGGGCGCCGAGACGGCGCAGACGATCCGGACGAGTCCGTACACGAGGCCGAAGGCGAAGAGCGGGTAGCGGTCGAGGAAGAAGCCGTAGGCGAAGGGCTCGACCGCCCCGGGCAGGCCCGAGCGCTGGCTGAGGCCCGTCGCCGCCGCGAGCGCCAGGGCGGCGAGCGCCGCCGCGACGGGGGCGGCGGCCAGGAGGATCGGTGCTCCGCGCATCACTCGGGTACTCTACACGGCAATCGGGCGGCGGGACTTGAACCCCGCGTCATACTCCCTCCCCCGCAGAGGGGGGAGGGAGAGAAGCGGCCCCCCGAGCCCTTACCGCCCCTCGTAGTTGTCGCGCACCAACCGGTCGAGCAGACGCACGCCCCAGCCCGCGCCCCAGCTGCGATTGATCTCGTTGGGGGTGGACGACATGCCGACGCCCGCGATGTCGAGATGCGCCCAGGGCGTGTCGTTGACGTAGCGCTTGATGAAGGCGGCCGCGGTCGCCGCGCCGCCATGGCGCCCGCCGGTGTTCTTCATGTCGGCGAACTTCGAGTCGATCGCCTTGTCGTAGGCCGGGATCAGCGGCATCCGCCAGACCTTCTCGGCGGTCGCCTCCCCGGCCGCGGTGATCTTGCCCGCGAGGTCGTCGTCGTTCGAGAACAGGCCGGCGATGTCCTGGCCGAGCGCCACGATGATCGCGCCGGTGAGGGTGGCCAGATCGATGATCGCCTTCGGCTTCTCGGTCTGCTGCACGTGCCAGATCACGTCGGCCAGCACGAGGCGACCCTCGGCGTCCGTGTTGATGACCTCGATGGTCTGGCCCGACATCGAGGTGACGATGTCGGAGGGCCGGTAGGAGGCGCCGTCCGGCATGTTCTCGACGATGCCGATGGCGCCGACCACGTTCACCTTGGCCTTGCGGGCGGCGAGCGCGTGCAGCGTGCCGACGACGGCGGCCGCGCCGCCCATGTCGCCCTTCATGTCCTCCATGCCGCCGGCCGACTTGATCGAGACGCCGCCGGAATCGAACACCACGCCCTTGCCGATCAGCGCGAGCGGCGCCTCGCCCGGCCGGCCGCCGCTCCAGCGCATCACCACCACGCGGGGCTCGCGCACCGAGCCCTGCGCCACGGCGAGCAGCGCGCCGAAATTCAGCTCGCGCAGGCGGGCGGGCTCCAGCACCTCGACCTCGACGCCGAGCCGGGCGAGCTCCGAGGCCCGGGCCGCGAACTCCGCCGGCGAGAGCACGTTCGGCGGCTCGTTGATCAGGTCGCGGGCGAGCGTCACGCCCTCGGCCACCGCGCGGGCCTCGCCGGCCGCGGCCTCCGCCTCGGCGTGGCCGGGCAGCATCAGGGTCAGGGCCGAGCCGGCCTTGTCCTCGGCGTCGGGCTTCTTCTTCGTCTTGTAGCGGTCGAAGCTGTAGGCCCGCAGGCGCGCGCCGAGTGCGAAATCCGCGGCCTCGCGCGGGCCGATCTCGGCACCCGGCCAGTCGAGCACCACCCGTGCGGCGCGACCCGAGACCTTGCCCGCCGTGAAGCCGCCGAGCACCGGCCACTCGATCTTCGCCCGGTCCTTGTCGGTGCCGAGGCCGACGACGACGAGGCGGTCGGCCTCGACGCCGGCCGGCGCCGGCAGGGAGAGCGCCGTGTTCTGGCGGCCCCGGAACTGCTCGGAGGCGGCGGCGCGCGCCACCAGATCGATGCCGGCCGCGCCCAGCACCTCGCGCGCCGCGGAGCCGAGCGCGAGGTCGTCGCCCACGAACACGACGAGGTCGCCCCCGCCGGCCCGGCCCACCGGAGCGAAGGTGATGGTGATGCCGTCCGCCATGTGGTTGCTTTCCGAGCTTCGCTGCCGTTCCTGGCGCAGGGCGGCCCCCGCGCGGGAGCGTCCCTGCGTTGTCTGCCCTGTGTAGCCGCTGAGGCGGAGAACGCAACGCGGCGCGAATGCTCTTGAAACCGCCGCACTTCGCGCGCCATGCCGGAACCCGGAGCCGGCCAAAGAGGGGGCGGAGCTCAGGCCGAGTTCGAGGGAGATCCGAGCCGACGCGATGACCCAGATCGAGCGCTACATCTTCCGCATCGCGCTCGGCGCCTGCCTCGCCTGCCTGATCGGCCTCACCGGCACGATCTGGGTGACACAGGCCCTGCGCGAGCTCGACCTGATCACCGCCAAGGGGCAGACGCTCCTGATCTTCCTCTTCGTCACCGGCCTGTCGCTGCCGACCCTCGTCGTGGTGATCGCCCCGATGGCGCTATTCATCGCGGTGATCTACGCGCTGAACCGGCTCAACGGCGATTCCGAGCTGATCGTGATGTCGGCCGCCGGCATGAAGCCGCGCGCGATCCTGCGCCCCTTCCTCACGCTCGCCCTCGCGGTGAGCTTCCTGGTGGGCTTCCTGACGATCGTGGTGATGCCGGCAAGCTTCCAGGAATTGCGCGACGTGATCACGCGGGTGCGCGGCGACTTCATCGCGAACGTCGTCAAGGAGGGCCAGTTCACCAGCCTCGACAACGGGCTGACCTTCCATTTCCGCGAGCGCGGGCAGAACGGCACCCTGCTCGGCCTGTTCATCCAGGACGCGCGCGAGGCCGGCAAGAGCAAGGTCTACCTCGCCGAGCGCGGCAACGCGATCGAGGTGGACGGGCAGAGCTACCTCGCGCTGGAGAAGGGCAGCGTGCACCAGCAGCAGAAGGACAGCCGCGATTCCTCGATCCTGACCTTCGAGCGCTACACCATCGACCTTGCGGCCTTCGCACCGCCCGATTCGGAGGTGGTCTACAAGCCGCGCGAGCGCTCGACCACGCAGCTGCTCTTCCCCGACCGGGACGAGGTCTACTTCAAACTGCAGAAGGGCCGCTTCCGGGCCGAGCTGCACGACCGGCTCTCCTCCTGGCTTTATCCCCTCGCGCTCGCCTTCATCGCCTTCGCGGCGCTCGGCGACCCGCGCACCACCCGCTCGGGCCGGGGCGTGGCGGTGGCGGGCGCGGTCCTGGCGGTCGTGCTCCTGCGGATCGCCGGCTTCGCCGCCGTGAGCGCTGCGGCGCGCAGCCAGGCGGCGGTGGTCGCCGTCTACGCGGTGCCGCTCGCCGCGATCGGGCTGTCGGCGCTCGTGATCTTCCACGGCCCGCGGGTGCGCGCCTTCAACGCGCGGTGCGCCGCGGCCTTCCGGGGGCTCGCGCCGCGCCTGCCCCGCCTGGCGCGGAGCTAGAGGCGCGTGCTGATCGGCCGGACCCTCGGGCTCTACTTCGCCAAGCGCTTCGCCCGGACGGTGCTGGGGGTGTTCCTCACCGTGTTCGCGCTCGTCTACACGCTCGACTTCGTGGAACTGCTGCGCCGCGCGGGCGACGCCGAGGGCGCCTCCGCGGGCCTGATGGCGCAGCTCTCCCTCTACCGAACGCCCGCCGTCGCCGAGGGCGTGCTGCCCTTCGCCGTGCTGTTCGGCTCGATGGCCGCGCTGCTGCAACTCTCGCGCAAGCTGGAACTCGTGGTCGCGCGCGCGGCCGGGATCTCGGCCTGGCAGTTCCTGCAGCCGGGGGTGTTCGTCGCCCTGGCTATCGGGAGCGTCGCGATCGGGATCTACAACCCGGTCTCGGCCGCCCTGAAACAGCGCTCGACCGAGATCGAGGCGAAGATCTTCGCCAAATCCACCAAGGGGGGCTCGGGCAAGGCGCTCTACATGCGCCAGAAGAGCCTCGACGGCTCGGCCATCATCCGGGCCGAGACGGCGGTGGAGGGCACCACGACGCTCGCCGGCGTCCAGGTCTTCACCTTCGACGAGGACGGCAGCTTCCTCTCCCAGATCGTCGCGGCGCGGGCCACGCTCCACGACGGCTGGTGGGAGCTCAGCGATGTGCGCCTTCTCACATCCCAGGCGCCGCCCGAGAGCTTCGGCACCTACCTGATCGCATCGACGCTCGACCCCGGCCAGGTTCGGCAGCGCTTCACCCCGCCGGAATCCGTGCCCTTCTGGCAACTGCCCGACACGATCGCGCGCACCGAACGGGCGGGCCTCGACGCCACACGGTACCGCCTCCAGTACGACGTCCTCTGGGCGCGCCCGGTCCTGTTCGTCGCCATGGTGCTGGTGGCCGCAACCGTTTCCTTACGGTTCTTCCGCTTTGGTGGCGTCGGGAAACTCGTCCTCGGGGGGGTCGCCGCGGGATTCGCGCTCTACGTCGCCCGGCAGGTCATGGAAGGCCTCGGAGCTGCGGGTATCGTGGCGGCGCCAGTGGCGGCGTGGCTGCCGGCCGTGGTAGGAAGCCTTCTCGGTACGCTCACGCTTCTGTACCAGGAAGACGGCTGAGCGCACCGCACGGTCACGCCCGCCGCGCCGGCCCGGCCGCCTTGCCGGGCCACGGTGGACGGGCGTTCCGTGCGTGTCGCTGAACCCGCTCGTTCGAGCGGGCCTCGGGAGGCGGGTGTGGTTGGGTTCGTGACGACGGACGTCACCGGAGCTGGGACAGGCGTTGCGTAAGGTCTCCGACATCGCGCGGATCGCAGGGCTGATGACGCTGCTGACGGGGCTGCCGTCGGCGGCGACGCCCGCGCTCGCGCAGTCCGGATCGGCCGCGAACCCGCTCGCCAAGAAGGCCGCGGGCAAGCCGGGCGACAAGCTCCTCGTCGAGGCCGACGAGCTGATCTACGACAACGACAAGAACACCGTCACGGCGAAGGGCAATGCCGAGCTGCACTACGGCCCGCGCACGCTGCAGGCCGACCGGGTGCGCTACGACCGCGGTTCCTCCCGCGTCTTCGCCGAGGGCAACGTCCGCCTGACCGACCAGGACGGCGCGGTCGTCACCGGCGACCGGATGGAGCTGACCGACGACTTCAAGACCGGCTTCATCGATTCGCTGCGCATCCAGCAATCGGTCGATCGGCGGGGCGAGACCGTGCGCACGCGCTTCTCCGCGCCGCGCGCCGAGCGCATCGCCGGCGAGCAGACCCGGTTCGACTACGGCACCTACACGGCCTGCGAGCCGTGCAAGGACAACCCGGAGGTGCCCCCGCTCTGGCAGGTGCGCGCCGCCAAGATCGTCCACAACAACGAGACCCACACGGTCTACTTCGAGGAATCGACCCTCGAGATCGCCGGCATCCCGGTCGCCTACCTGCCCTATTTCGAGGCGCCCGACCCGACGGTGAAGCGCAAGAGCGGCTTCCTGACGCCGCGCTTCATCACCTCGACGGCGGTCGGCACCGGCGCGTCGGTGCCCTACTTCTTCAACCTCGCGCCGGACTACGACCTCACGCTCTCGCCCGCCTTCCTGAGCCGCCAGGGCGTGCTGGGCCAAGCCGAGTATCGCCATCGCCTCGACAACGGCAGCTTCAACCTGCGCCTGTCGGGCATCTTCCAGACCACGCCCTCGGCCTTCCTGCCGGGCCCCCTGGGTGCGGGCGACCGCGACTTCCGGGGCTCGATCGAGAGCCGGGGCCGCTTCTACATCAACGATCGCTGGCGCACCGGCTGGGACCTCGTCGGCGTCACCGACAAGTGGTTCCTCGACAATTACCGGATCCGCAACCAGAACATCACGACGGACTATTTCCGCGAGGCGGTCTCGACCGCCTACCTGATCGGCCAGGGCGACCGCTCGTGGTTCGAGGCGCGGGGCTACTACTTCAAGGGTCTGTCGAGCTTCGACTGGCAGAAGGAGCAGCCGATCGTCGCGCCGGTGATCGACTACGACAAGCGGATCAACGGGCCGGGCGAGATCGGCGGCGAGGTGCGCTTCGAGGCGAACATCACCAGCCTGACCCGCGAGGCCACCGACTTCCAGGGCCTGCCGCGGACGAGCGCGTACCTGTTCAGCCCGAGCGTGAACGGGGTGAGCTACCCGCTCTACGAGACCTGCTCGACCTTCAACTCGGCGTCCTGCCTGATCCGGGGCCTCGCCGGAACGAACACGCGCGCCTCGGCCATGGCCTCCTGGCGGCGCACCTTCATCGACGATGCGGGCCAGAGCTTCACGCCGTTCACCTACCTGCGGGCCGACGCCTTCTTCACCAATCCGAGCCTGTCGGGCTACCAGAACGCCCTGGTGCCGACGATCGCCAACGTCGGCGAGGGCTTCAACGGCCGCGTCATCCCGGCGGTCGGCCTCGACTACCGCTACCCGTTCGTCAGCGATTTCGGGCCGCTCGGCGTCCACACGATCGAGCCGATCGCCCAGATCATCGCGCGCCCCTCCGAGACCCGGATCGGCCGGCTTCCGAACGAGGACGCGCAGAGCCTCGTCTTCGACGACACCTCGCTGTTCGAGTGGGACAAGTTCTCCGGCTACGACCGCGCCGAGGGCGGCGTGCGCGCCAATCTCGGCGGCCAGTACTCGGTCGTGACGGCGTCGGGCTGGTACACGAACGTGATGTTCGGCGAGTCGATCCAGGTCGCGGGCGTCAACTCCTTCCGGCGCGGCGACATCGCGAATGTCGGCCTCGAATCCGGCCTGGAGACCCGCCGCTCGGACTTCGTCGGCCGCTTCCAGGTCTCGCCGAACCAGAACATCTCCTTCATCAGCCGGGCGCGGTTCGACCAGGCGGACTTCAAGGTCAACCGCTTCGAGGCCGGCGTGACCGCGCGGTTCGCGCCGTTCCTGCCGCTGACGCTCGCGACCTTCTACTCCTACTACGAGGCGCAGCCGCTGCTCGGCTTCAGCCATCGCCGCGAGGGCGTGACCGCGAGCGCGACCTACAACATCACGCCGAACTGGTTCCTCACCGGTTCGGCGCTGGTCGACCTCACGCACTACCTCGACACCCGCGACCTCTACGCGACCGCGCTGACGGGCTACCTCGCCGACCCGACCGGTACCCTGCCGGTCTATCAGAACCCGGGCCGGTTCTACCTCTCGGGCCTCAGCCTCGGCGGCGGCTACCAGGACGAGTGCACCACCGTCTCGCTCAACTACATCGTCTCGCCGATCGCCACCGCGCTCGGCACGCGCGAGCGGAACCAGACGGTGCTGCTGCGGGTCGAGTTGAAGACCCTCGGCGAGGCGGACCTGCGCCAGAACGTCGGCACCGTCACCACCAACGACGGCATCGCCTCGGTGCGCTGAGGCCGCCCGCGGCTTGCGGGCGCGCCGGATTCCCTTAGATCGCAGACCACGAGCGCCGCACCGCCGGCCGCGCAAGCCCGCGCATCGTCAGGCCCGCCCATGCCCCCTCTCGCCCTCACCCTCGGAGACCCGGCCGGGATCGGACCCGAACTCGCCCTCGCGGCCTGGCTCGCGCGCGGCGGCGCGCACCCGCTGCCACCCTTCTTCCTCGTCGCGGACCCGGCCTTCGTGGAGCGCGCCGCCGACCGGATGGGCCTGCCGGTTCCGGTGGCCGAGATCGACCCGGAGACGGCGGCCGAGGTGTTTCCCAGGGCGCTGCCCGTGGTGGCGCTCCCGAGCGGCGCCACGGTCGCGGCCCTGCCGGGCCGGCCGGACTCGGTCCACGCGGGCGCGGTGATCGAGTCGATCACCGCCGCGGTCGGGTGGGTGAAGGCGGGCCGCGCGAGCGCCGTGGTGACCAACCCGATCGCCAAGTACGTGCTGACCCGGGCCGGCTTCGCGCATCCCGGACACACCGAGTTCCTGGCCGCCCTGGCGGTCCCGCCGGGCCTGGAACCGCCGAAGCCCGTGATGATGATCTGGAGCGAGACGCTCTCGGTCGTGCCCGTGACGATCCACGTCGCCTTGCGCGACGTGCCGGCCCTGCTCACCCAGGATCTCGTCGTGGACACCGCCCGCACCGTCGTGCGGGATCTGCGTGCGCGCTTCGGCCTGGAGAAGCCCCGCCTCGTCCTGGCCGGTCTCAACCCGCACGCGGGCGAGGCCGGCACGATCGGGACCGAGGACCGCGACGTGCTGGCCCCGGCCGTGGCGCGCCTGCGGGCGGAGGGCATCGACATCAGGGGGCCGCTGCCGGCCGACACCCTGTTCCACGCCCGCGCGCGGGAGACCTACGACGTGGCGCTCGCACCCACCCACGATCAGGCCCTGATCCCGATCAAGACCATCGCCTTCGACGAGGGCGTGAATGTGACCCTGGGTCTTCCCTTCATCCGCACCTCGCCCGACCACGGCACGGCCTTCGACATCGCCGGCCAGGGCCTCGCCCGGCCCGACAGCCTGATCGCGGCGCTGCGCCTTGCCGACCGTCTCGCCCGCAATGCCGGTCTCGGTCTGCCCGAGAGCGCCGAGGTGATCCCCCTCAGCCTCTACGCCGGACGCCGGACGGACATGCGACACTTCGATCCCGACGACGAGCTGTGAGCGCACCGGATGGGCTGCCGCCGCTGCGCGACGTCGTCGCGCGGCACGGCCTGGAGCCGAAGAAGGCCCTCGGCCAGAACTTCCTCTACGATCTCAACCTCACCGGCCGCATCGCCCGTGCGGCGGGTCCGCTCGCCGGGGTCACGGTCGTCGAGGTCGGTCCCGGCCCGGGCGGACTGACCCGCGCCCTGCTCTCCGAGGGCGCGGAGCGGGTGATCGCGATCGAGCGCGACCCCAGGGCGCTCCCCGCGCTCGCCGAGGTCGCCGCGCACTATCCCGGCCGGCTCGAGGTGGTGGACGCGGACGCGCTGGAATTCGACCCGCGCCCGCTGATCGGGGACGGGCCGACACGGATCGTGGCCAACCTTCCCTACAATGTCGGCACGCCGCTGTTGACCGGCTGGCTCGACACCGAGGCCTGGCCGCCCTGGTGGGATTCCCTGACCCTGATGTTCCAGCGGGAGGTGGCCGAACGGATCGTGGCCGACGAGGGAGACCGGGCGAATTACGGCCGGCTCGGCGTACTCTGCGGTTGGCGCACCGAGGCCGACATCCTGTTCGACGTCAGCCCCTCGGCCTTCGTGCCGCCGCCGAAGGTGACGTCGAGCATCGTGCAGTTGAGGCCCCGCACCGATCCTCTACCCTGCCGGGTCGGTGCTCTGGAGTCGGTCACGCGCGCGGCCTTCGGGCAGCGCCGCAAGATGCTGCGCCAGAGCCTGAAGGCCCTCGGCGGCGATCCGGTGCCGCTGCTCGCGGAGGCCGGCATCGCCGACACCGCACGGGCCGAGGAGGTGCCGGTCGCCGGCTTCGTCGCCCTGGCGACGGCCTGGGACCGCGCCCGCGGGCGCTGACGCGCGCGAAAAAGGCCGGCACCGCCTTCGCGATGCCGGCCCTCGTTACCCAAATCCCGATCTGCGATCAGGCGGTCTGCTGGATCGCCGAGAGGATCCACGGGCGGCCCGGACGGCGGACGAAGGTCCAGAGTTCGGTCGCCTGTGGGGCGCCGGTCTCGACGACCTGATTCGAGCGGCGGTCGAGGGTGACGTCCTTCAGCGCGTAACGCATCGCGACGGTCGCGTACTCGTCCGAGCCCTCGCCCCAGGCCTCCGACAGGTCGCCCTGCAGGAGCTTCACCTCGGACACCCGGTTGACGACGCCGCGCGCCGCGTTCGCCTGGAGTTCCTCCTCGAAGTAGCCGGCCATCTCCGGCGTCGCGAGGTTTCGCAGGCCGACCTTGTCTTCGTGCGAGTACGCGTCCTGGATCTCGCCGAGCAGGCGCTCGAAGGACTGGAAGTCGTTCGGGCCGATCTGGACCGGGCGCTGTTGCTGAGGGCGCGGCTGCCCACCCATCATCCCGCCCATCGGGCCGGAGGCCGGACCGCCGGCACCCATCGGGTTCCGATTCGGGCCCTCGTTCAGCGCCTGACGCGCGTAGGGCGCGCCGGCGCCGGCGGGCTGCTGCTGCTCGTTGCGGCGGCGGAACCAGCGCACCGCGAAGGCGACGAGCAGGACGACGAGGCCGATCTGCAGCATCAGGCCGAGGAAGGAGGCGATGCCGCCGAGGCCGCCGGAGAAGCCCGCGCCGAGCAGGGCACCGATCAGGCCGGCACCGAGCAGGCCCGCCATGAAGCCGCCGCCGAAGCGCCGTCCTTGCTGGGGCTGCATGCCCGGATTGGTCATGCCCGGCTGGGCCTGCGTGCGCTGCATTGGGGCCGCCGTCCCAGGCGCGGTCTGCGTCGCGGACGGCGCGTTGAAGGTGCGGGACCCGCGCGAGCCGACGCTGCCGCCGCCCCCGGGCCGGGCTTCCGCGATGGGAGCTGCAACCGTCAGCGCCGCGGCCAGCGCCAGGAAGGTCGCCGTGCGCTTACGGCGCTTGGTGGAGGTGAGCATCGAGAGCCTCTGCGAGAATACCGAACGCGAAGACGGATCGCGGCGTCTGATCGCGGCGTCTTGGACGCCCCGACTATATGGAGACGGACCACGCAGCATTTTAGTCCGACCGCCGGTCCGCTTTTCGCGGTTGCGCGGGGTGCGGGCCGAACGATCAGCCCCCGTCGCGGCGGATCGCGGCCGGGAAGACGAGACGCACCTGCGTGCCTTCGCCGGGACGACTGTCCAGGCTGATCGTGCCGTTCTGTCGTTTCATTAGGCCGTGGACGATGGCGAGGCCCGCGCCACGGCCGGCCTCATGGCTCGTCGCGAAGGGCGCGAGCGCCCGGGCCAGCATCTCCGGCGACATGCCGCTTCCCGTGTCGGTCACGCTCACGCCCACCGCCCCTTCGCTCGGATGCTGCATCGAGCGCTCGCCCGGCAGGATGCGGAAGGTCGCGAGACTGATCGAGCCTCGGTCCGGGATGGCCTCGCAGGCATTGGCGACAAGGTGGCGCAGCGCGAGTTCGACCTGGGTCGGGTTCGCGACGGCCCAGGGCAGGTCGGGCGTCGTCGCCACGTCGAGCCGGACCCGCTCCGGGAGCGTCGGGCGAATGGCGACGGCGGCCTCCGCCACGACCGCGTCCAAGTCGATCGCCCGCACGTCCGGTGCGATCCGACGCGAGAAGGCGAGGAGCTGACGGGTCAGCACGGCGGCCCGCTCGGTGGCGTCCGTCGAGCGGCTCATGGCGCGCTGGACGAAAGGCTCGGGGCGGTCGCCCAGCCGGCGCTTCAGCCCGTCGATGTAGCCGATCAGGATCTGCAGGAAGTTGTTGAACTCGTGCGCCACGCTGTTGGTGAGCAGGCCGAGCGCCTCGCGCTGGCGGGAGAGCGCGAGCGCGCCCTCGACGTCCCGGCGTCGGGTCACATCGACCACCTGCCCGAGCCGCAGCGCGCTGCCCGAGACCGTCCCGAGCGTCAGGCAGCCCCAGTAGGTGGCCCCGTCCATCCGCGCCCCGAGGAAATCGAGGGGCTCGTCGCCCAAGGATTCGGTCCGGTCGCCGAGGAGGAGACGCAGGTCCCCGCCCACGACCCTGTCCCGCGGGTAACCGGTCAGCGCCAGGAAAGCGGAGTTGGCGTAGACGAACCGCGCCTGCGCGCCGGAATCCTCGAGCAGGAAGGCCGGCACCGCCGCGTGATCCAGCAGGGCTGCGGCCGCGGAGATGGCGTCCTCACGGCCGCGCTCGCCGCCATTCAGTACGGGCTCCGCCATGGCATCATCCGGTGGAGCGGGCCGGGCCCGCGACCCAACCAGCGTTAACCGCCCCCACCTCGACGGCCAAGCCTGCCGGCCGACCGCTACTGGCGGATCCACATCACCCGGGCGATCCAGGCGATCTCGCCCACGTTGAGGACGCGATCCTCGTGATCGGGGTTGAGCGAGACCAGCTCGACCGTGCGCGCGGTGCGCCGCCGCAGTTCCTTGGCCAGCACCTCGCCCGTATGGGTGCGCACCACCACGCGGTCGCCCTTGCGCACGCTCGCCGAGGGCGAGACGATCAGCACGTCGCCGTCGCGAAACAGCGGCATCATCGAGTCGCCCTGCACCTCCAGCGCGAAGGCGCGCTCCTCGCCGAGATCGGGGAAGTCGACCTCCTCCCAGCCGGCACCGCCCGTCGGCATGCCCTCCTCGGTGAAGAGGCGGCCGACGCCGGCCTGCGTCATGCCGATGAGCGGCACCGTCGAGCGCACCGGTCCCTCGCGCGCCTCGATCAGGCGCAGGAACTCGTCGAGGCTCGCGCCCGTCGCCGCCAGCACCTTCGAGACCGATTCGGTCGAGGGCCAGCGCTTGCGGCCGTCGGCGCCGATCCGCTTGGAGCGGTTGAAGCTCGTGGCGTCGAGCCCCGAGCGGCGGGCGAGCCCGGACGGGGAGTAGCCGTGACGTTCCGCCAGTCGATCGATGGCGGTCCAGATCTGCTCGTGGGACAACATCTGTCGGGCTCGGTGCCTCAACGGGCCGCAAAGACGCACGGCCTAGTTGTAGGAAAGTAGAACTACAAACCGCGGAATGCAACCACTCATTGCCGGTCCGGCGCCCCTTTTCGACAAGCTCGGCCGCGCGTCTGCTCGAGCGCGTTGCGTGCGGACGGTTGTCAGGCGGCGGCCCCGCGCCGTATCGACGGCCTGCAACGATCGGACCTGCGCATGCCTCTCATCTTCAAGATCTGTCCGCGCGCCCTCTGGCGCGAGGCCGAGGGCTCGGGCCGGTTCACGGGGGCGCCCGTGGACGTGGCCGACGGGTTCATCCACTTCTCCACGGCGGCGCAAGTCCCTGAGACGGCAGCGCGACACTTCGCGGGCCAGCGCGATCTCCTCCTGGTCGCGGTCGAGGCCGAGGCGCTGGGCGAGGCGCTGCGATTCGAGCCCTCGCGCGGGGGCGACCTGTTCCCGCACCTCTACGGGGACCTGCCGCTCGCGGCGGTGCGCTCGGTCGCCGAGCTCGCCCTCGGGGCGGACGGGCGCCACGTCTTCCCCAAGGAGATCGGGGCATGATCGAAGTCCTGTTCCCCCTGGTCCGGCCGGTGCTCCACGGGCTCGACGCGGAGCGGGCCCACAACCTGACATTGCGTGCCTTGGCGGCCCTTCCGGCGCGCCGCCCGCCCCCCGACGACCCGCGCCTCGCCGTCGAGCTCCTCGGGCGCACGGTGCCCAATCCCGTCGGGCTCGCCGCGGGTTTCGACAAGGGCGCCACGGTGCCGGACGCGCTGCTCGGCCTCGGGTTCGGTTTCGTCGAGGTCGGCGGCGTGGTGCCGCGCCCGCAGCCCGGCAACCCGCGCCCGCGGGTGTTCCGGCTGACGGCGGACGGCGCGGTGATCAACCGGTTCGGCCTCAACAGCGAGGGGCTCGAGGTGGTGGCCGGGCGTCTGGCCGCGCGCCGGGGCCGTCCGGGGATCGTCGGGGTCAACATCGGGGCCAACAAGGAGGCCGCCGACCGGCTCGCCGACTACGTGGCCTGCACGGCCCGGCTCGCGCCCCACGTCGCCTTCGTCACCGTCAACGTATCCTCGCCGAACACGCCGGGCCTGCGCGACCTCCAGGGCGAGGCCTTCCTGGACGAACTGCTCGCCCGGGTCGTGGCGGCGCGGGACGGGACGGGCGCGAGCGCCGCGGTGCTCCTGAAGATCGCCCCCGACATCACCCTCGACGCCCTCGACGCGATCTGCGCCACCGCGCTGCGGCGGGGCGTGCAGGGGCTCGTCGTCTCGAACACCACGGTGGCGCGGCCGGAGAGCCTGACGGAGACCGCCCTGGCGCGGGAGGCCGGCGGGCTGTCGGGCCGCCCGCTCTTCGGCCCGGCGACGAAGCTCCTGGCCGAGACCTACCTGCGGGTCGGGAGCAAGGTACCGCTGATGGGCGTTGGCGGCGTCGATTCGGCCGAGGCCGCCTGGACCAAGATCCGGGCGGGCGCGAGCCTCGTGCAGCTCTACTCGGCCCTGGTCTATCAGGGCCCGGGCCTCGTCGGCGCGATCAAGCGCGGGCTGCTCGATCGCCTGCAACGGGAGGGTCTCCCGAACCTCGCGGCGGCCGTCGGGCGGGACGCGGCGGTTCTCGCGGAGGGCTGAGGCATCGGGTGGCGCGGCAGCGTGCCGGATTCCGGGGAGGATGGATATGAGATCCCGCTTCCGGCCGGAACAAAAATGCCGCTCCCTCCCGGAACCGGCACCGTTTTGCCGAACTGCGCAGCTCGACTGAAAGTCGTTGTCGATCGACAACCAGACTCCGTCGATCCCCGAACACCCGCCCGCAAGCAGATCGCGACCGTCGCCGCGCGTTCGCAAGTTCGAACAAGTATAAGAACAAGGCGCTAGACCCACGCTTTCTGCGCATGAGGGGCCTGCGCCCGCACGCGATTGAGCGGGCCGGGGTTCGACGCTTATCTCGCGGCAGCATACGGTCTTCTTCCGAGACAAGCACATGGACCACCCGGTCGCGTCTCCCAAGCGCTCCTCCGCGGCCGGCGGCTGGGGGGCCCTCAAGTCCTGCGGCAAGCACCTGCTGGGCAGCCGCGCCCCGCTCTCGGGCGCCCGCGCCCTGATGAAGGCCAACCAGCCCGACGGGTTCGATTGCCCGGGCTGCGCCTGGGGCGACCCGGAGCACGGCTCCTCCTTCGAGTTCTGCGAGAACGGCGTGAAGGCGGTCTCCTGGGAGGCCACCGACAAGCGCACGCCCCCGGCCTTCTTCGCGCGCCACACCGTCGCGGAGCTGCGCGGCTGGAGCGACCACGCGCTCGAGGGCGAGGGCCGCCTCACCCATCCGATGCGCTACGACGCGGGAAGCGACCGCTACCTGCCGGTCTCCTGGGAGGCGGCCTTCGCGGAGATCGGGCAGGAGCTCAACGCGCTCGCCCACCCGGACCAGGCCGAGTTCTACACCTCGGGCCGCGCCTCGAACGAGGCCGCCTACCTCTACCAGCTCTTCGCCCGGCTCTACGGCACCAACAATTTCCCCGACTGCTCCAACATGTGCCACGAGGCGAGCGGCATCGCGCTCACCCAGGCCATCGGGGCCGGCAAGGGCACGGTGACGCTGGAGGATTTCGAGCGCGCCGACGCGATCTTCTGCGTGGGCCAGAACCCCGGCACCAACCATCCGCGCATGCTGGGCGACCTGCGCCGCGCCGCCGAGCGCGGCGCCCGCGTGGTGGTGCTCAACCCCGTGCGCGAGCGCGGCCTGGAGCGCTTCGCCGACCCGCAGAACACCGTGGAGATGCTGCGCGGCGCGAGCCGCCCCATCGCCAGCCACTACCTGCAGCCGCGGCTGGGCGGCGACATGGCGGCCTTCCGCGGCATGGCGAAGGCGATCTTCGCGGTCGACGACGCGGCGCTCGCCGCGGGCAAGCCCTCGCTCCTCGACCGGCCGTTCCTCGCCAAGCACACCGCCGGACTGGACGCGTGGCGCGCGGCCGTCGACGCGACGGGCTGGGACGCCATCCTCGACCAGTCGGGCCTCACCCGCGCCGAGATCGAGGCGATGGCCGAGGTCTATCTCGGCGCCGACAGGGTGATCGCCACCTGGGCGATGGGCGTGACGCAGCATCGCCACTCGGTCGCGACGATCCGCGAGATCGCCAACGTGATGTTCCTGCGCGGCCATATCGGCCGGCCCGGCGCGGGCCTGTGCCCGGTGCGCGGGCACTCGAACGTGCAGGGCGACCGCACGGTCGGCATCAACGAGAAGCCGCCCGCGGCCCTCCTCGACGCGCTGGAGCGCGAGTTCCATTTCGAGGCGCCGCGCCGGCACGGCCACAACGTGCTCGCCGCGATCGGCGCGATGCTCGACGGCTCGGCCCGGGCCTTCATCGGGCTCGGGGGCAACTTCGCCCGCGCCACGCCCGATTCCGCCCTCGTCGCGCGGGCGCTCGCCTCCTGCCGGCTCACCGTGCACATCGCGACGAAGCTCAACCACTCGCACCTCGTGCCGGGTGCGGTGGGCTACCTGCTGCCCTGCCTCGGCCGCACCGAGATCGACCGCAACAGCCGCGGCAAGACCCAGATCGTGACCGTCGAGGACTCGATGAGCATGGTCCACGGCTCGGGCGGCATCAACCGGCCGGCCTCGCCGCACCTGCGCTCGGAGGTGGCGATCATCGCCGGGATCGCCGCCGCGACGGTCGGCTCGGAGCGGGTGGAGTGGGCCGCGCTCGCCGACGACCACGACCGCATCCGGGAGCTGATCGAGCGCACGATCCCGGGCTTTGCAGGCTACAACACCCGGGTCCGCCGGCCGCGCGGCTTCATGCTGCGCAACCTCGCGGCGGAGCGCGTCTTCGAGACGGAGGCCGGCCGGGCCACCTTCTCGGACGACGCCCTGCCCGAGGCCACCGAGCACCAGCGGGCGGCCGGCACGGAGGACACCTTCGTGCTGCAGACCTTCCGCAGCCACGACCAGTACAACACCACCGTCTACGGCCTGGATGACCGCTACCGCGGCGTCTACGGCGAGCGGCGCGTGGTGTTCGCCCATCCGGAGGATCTCGCCGAGATCCGTGCCCGGCTGGGCGACCGGGTCGATATCCGGGGCGCGCACCGGGACGGCGTCGAGCGGGTGGCGGAGGATTTCCGCCTCGTGCCCTTCGACATGCCCCGCGGCGCGCTCGCCGGCTACTACCCGGAGCTGAACGTGCTGGTGCCGCTCTCGACCGCAGGGGCGCAGAGCGACACGCCGACCTCGAAGTCGGTCCTCGTCACCCTCCAGGCACGGACACACGCATGACGGAAGTTGAGTTCATCGGCACGGTCGAGGAGCTGCAGACGCGCCGCCCCGACCTCTCGCGGCTGGAAGCGGGTCTCCTCGCCGCTCCGCATCTCGGGCTCAGCCCCGACACCCGCAGCTTCGCCCGGATCTTCGACGTGGCCCACGCCCACGTGCTGCGCGCCCTCTCGCGCCTCGACGAGGCCGGCCTCGTCGCGGTGACCGAGCGCGACCCGCGCACCCAGCGCACCCATTTCGCTCCGACGGACGAGGCCCGCACGCTGTTCCGGCAGGCGGCCTGAGGCGGGGAAGTCCGTTCCAGGCGAGGAGGCACGCCCACCGCGCTCCCTGCCGGCTCCACGGGCTATCGGCTTCACGTCTCTGGACCCGATCTCGTCGAGAAGGCGGACGGGCATCGGATCGAGCATGAACCACGCCGCGCCCCCCTCTCCCATAGGGAGAGGGTTGGGGTGAGGGGTATGACCTTGCAGGACTGAGCACGCCATCGACGCGCGTTCAGAGCGGCGCTTCGTCCTGAAGCCTCATACCCCTCACCCGGCTTTCTGCGAAAGCAGACCTCTCCCTATGGGAGAGGGCACCCGCGCTTCGTCCTGAGACGATGCCTCAAACCGAACTCTTCGACCGGAACGGTATGAAAACTCGACGGATGGGGCACAAGGCTGTCGAGCGGGCCTGCCGCGCCCGGTTCTGACAATTCTCGTTCCTCGACCGGCTTTCTGCGAAAGCAGACCTCTCCCGCTGAGGGTGTGGGGACCCGAGCCCCGTCAGTATCGGGACTTCGTTCGGCCTACGCGATCGCCCTCCCCGCAGGGCGGAAAGAGAGCGGCACCCGCGACGCTTGCCCTCACCGCTCCGTCAGCTTCATCTCGATGCGGCGGTTGCGGGCGTAGGCCTCGTCGGTCGTGCCGGCGTCGAGGGGCTGGAACTCGCCGAAGGCGCCCGCGAGCAGGTGCTGGGGCGGAATGCCCTTGGCCGCGAGGTACTGCACGACCGCGATGGCGCGGGCGGCCGAGAGCGCCCAGTTCGAGGGAAACTGCGCGCTCGCGATCGGCCGGGCATCGGTGTGCCCGTCGACCCGCAGCACCCAGGCGAGGTCGGCGGGGATCTGCCGGGCGAGATCGGAGACCGCCGCGGCGATGCGGTCGAGCTCCGGCGCGGCCTCGGGCTTGAGCGCGGCCGAGCCCGCCGGGAACAGCACCTCGGATTGCAGCACGAAGCGGTCGCCGACCACCCGGATGTCGGGCCGCGAGCCGAGGATCTGGCGCAGCCGTCCGAAGAAGTCGGAGCGGTAGCGGGCGAGTTCCTGCACCTTCTGGGCGAGCGCCACGTTCAGGCGGCTGCCGAGGTCGGCGATGCGGGCCTGGGATTCGCGGTCGCGCTGCTCGGAGGCCGCAAGCGCGTCCTCGAGTGCCGCGAGCTGGCGCCGCATGGCCGCGAGCTGCTCGTTGAGGAGGTCAATCTGGTTGAGGGCCCGCCGGGTCGCGCCGCGCTCGGCCTGGAGCTGGCGGTCGAGCTCGCCCGCCTGCCCTCCCTGCGCCCCGGCGGCCTGGGCCTCCGCCCGGGCCAGGTCGCGCGCGCTCTCGGCCGCCGCCAGCGACGAGCGGAGCGAATCGAGCGACGCCGCGTCGCCCCGCCGGTTCGAGCGCTCGAGGGCCAGGAGGTCGGTGAGGTCGGCGATCTGCCGGTTGAGCCGGGCCAGCATCGTGTCGCGGCCGGACAGTTCCTGCGAGACGAAGAACTGCCCCACCACGAAGACGGTGAGCAGGAACACCACCGAGAGCAGCAGGGTGGCGAGGGCGTCGACGTAGCCCGGCCAGACGTTGAGGCCGCGCTCGCGGCGGGCGATGCGGGAGGCCACCGCCCTAGACCCGCTCGCGCCCGAGCCGGTCGAGCACCTGCTTCAGCTCGCGCTCGCGGCTCGCCTGCGCCTCGACCCAGTCGCGGATCATCTGCTGCTCGGAGCGCATGTGCTGGACGAGGCCCTGGATCCCCTCGGCGAGGTTCGCCATGGCCTGCGCGGCGGCGCGCCCGTTGGCACCCTCCTGGATCACGCCGGTCAGCCGATCGACCGCCTCCTGAAGCTCGCGCGCCCCGGTGCCCTGGGAGAGCGAGAGCGGCGCGGCCGCCTCGCTGCCGGAGGTCAGCCAGTCCTCCAGCTCGTTGTGGAAGCGGGCCTGCGCCTGACCCGCCTGGAGATCGAGGAAGCCGATCACCAGGGAGCCCGCGAGGCCGAAGAGCGAGGCCGAGAAGGCCAGGCCGATGCCTGAGAGCGGCACGGCGAGGCCGTTCTTCAGCTCGTCGAACATCACCGCGGCGTCGCCTCCGCCGCGCATCGAGCGGATCACCGAGCCCACCGCCGAGAGCGTGTCGATGAGGCCCCAGAACGTGCCGAGCAGGCCCAGCAGGATCAGCAGGCCCGCGATGTAGCGCAGGCTGTCGCGGCCCTCGTCGAGGCGCGCCGCCACCGTGTCGAGGAAGGCCCGGGTCCCGGGCAGCGCCGCGCCGCCGGCCCGCGCCGCGACCGCCGGCTCGAGGGGCTTGAGCAGGCGCGGCGCCCGCGCCTCGGCGCCGGCCGCCACCGCGTTGACGTAGGCGGCCTCCCGGAACAGGCGCAGCACCTGCCCGAAGGCCAGCAGCACCGCGATCAGGAGCACGCCGAGGATCAGGCCGTTGAGGCCCGGATTGGCCAGGAAGGCCGGCGTGATCTGCCGGAACAGCACGAAGGCCAGGAAGCCCACGAGGATCAGGAAGACCAGCATCCGCACGAGGTAGATGCCGGGCTTCGTGATCACGGGCTTGGCGGTCGCCGGTCCGGCCGCTCTCGGCTCGGCCGGGGGCCTCGTGGTGGTGGGGAGGGCGGCCATCGGTCGCGTCTCGCGGCTGAAGGAGGGCGCGCGCGCGCCGGACGGGCCGGCACTGTGGCGGCAGCGCCCTGAGCGATCAAGCCGCGGCGCGTGCGGCGCAGGGGCCTTGCAGCGCCTAATCCCAGGCTTTCGGCCAGGTCTCGGAGAGGTGCGGCCCGATCCGCACGGCCCAGGCCCCGACGGCGAGGCCCCGGGCGTCGGTCTCGACCGCGATGCCGCAGAGCGTGCCCTCCCCGCCCGCGACCTCCCAGCGGGAGCCCGGGGTCTTCTGAAGGAAGCGGCGGATCGGCTCGTCCTTCTGCATGCCGAGCACGGAATCGTAGTCGCCGCACATGCCGGCATCCGACATGTAGGCCGTGCCGCCGGGCAGGACGCGGTGGTCGGCGGTCGGCGCGTGGGTGTGGGTGCCGACGACGAGGCTGGCGCGACCGTCGAGGAAGTGCCCGAAGGCCTGCTTCTCGCTCGTCGCCTCGGCGTGGACGTCCACGATCACGGCGTCGGCCGCCTCGCCCAGCGGGCAGGCCGAGAGCTCGCGCTCGACGGCCGCGAAGGGGTCGTCCATCGCGTCCATGAAGACGCGGCCCATCACGTTGACCACGAGGGCCCGGGCCCCGGTGCGGGTCTCGACGATGCAGGCGCCGCGGCCCGGCGTGCCCGGCGGGTAGTTCGCCGGGCGCACCAGCCGCTCCTGGCGGTTGATGAAGACGAGCGCCTCGCGCTGGTCGAAGCTGTGGTTGCCGAGCGTCACCGCGTCGGCGCCGGCCTGGATGAGTTCGTCGCAGACCGTCTCGGTGATGCCGAAGCCGTGCGCGGCGTTCTCGCCGTTGATCACCACGCAGTCGAGCCGCCAGCGCTCGCGCAGGCCGGGCAGGTGCTCGGCGACGACGGAGCGGCCGGGACGCCCGACGACGTCGCCGAGAAAGAGCAGGCGCATGGTGATCCGTGGTTCGGAGAAGGCGGGCGGGCGGAGGTTAGGCCGGTTCGCGGGCGAGCGGAACCGGGCCGTCCTCTGTCACCACGTGGTCGAGGGGGCGGTCGTGCGGCTCGGCCGGCACGTGCTCCACCTCCTGGCACGCGAAGGCGATGCCGACGGTGAGCACCGGGTGCAGGGCCGAGAGCCGGGTGATCGCGCCGTCGTAGTAGCCGCGGCCGTAGCCGATGCGCTGGCCCTGCCGGTCGAAGGCGGCGAGCGGGACCACGAGGGCGTCGGGATCGAGGGGGGGAAGGTCGGACCGGGGCTCGGACAGGCCGAAGCCGCCCCGCACCAGCGCCTCGCCGGCGCGCCACTCGCGGAAGACGAGCCCCCCGGGCGTGACCTGCGGCAGCACCACGCGCTGCCCGCGGGCGAACAGGCCCTCGACGATCGGGCGCGGGTCGATCTCGCTGCGGATCGGCCAGAAGGCGCCGACGAGGCGGGCCTCGGCCAGCGCCGGCATCGCCAGCACGGCGTCGGCGACGCGGCGCGAGGCCTCGGCCCGGCGATCCGCCGGGAGGGCATCGCGGCGGGCGAGCGCGGCGCGGCGCAGCTCGGCCTTCGAATTCTGGGAAGCGGGGTGCGGAGCCACGTGAGCCGTTGGAGGATCGATCCCGGGAAACCTACAGCGTAGGTGGGCGCCGTGTTGGCCAGGTCCACGGACGAGGCCAGGAACAGCTCCCGAGGGAGTCGATAAGGCCCCGGGGAAAAGTTCTCCTGACGAACTCTGCAGCCCCGCCGTCACCATGTAGCGAGGACGGGCGACCCGCGCCAGGGGCCGGAGCGCTCGGGCCCGTTGTTTCTTTCCCGCGGACCTTCATTTACCACCCGCGGGACCCGAAGCCCCCTTCCGGCGGGGCATCGCGCGGCGCGTACCGGAAGACCATGACCCAGCAGACGAGCGCGGAGCAGGCCCCCGCGGACCAGGGCCTCAAGTCGGCCGAGAGCGCGACGGAGGTCGCGGCGCTTCCGGGCGCGCGCCTCATCCTGGCCTCGGCCTCGCCGCGCCGCCTCGCGCTCCTGCAGCAGATCGGCATCGAGCCGGACGCGCTCCTGCCCGTGGACGTGGACGAGACGCCGCGCAAGGCCGAGGCGCCGCGCGACCTCGCCCGCCGGCTCGCCCGCGAGAAGCTTGACGAGGCGGCGGCCGCTCTGCAGCGGTCGGGCGGGGACGAGCGCACCTGGCTCGTCTCCGCCGATACGGTGGTGGCGGTGGGCCGCCGCGTCCTGCCGAAGGCCGAGCTGCCCGACGAGGCGGCCGACTGCCTGCGCCTGCTCTCGGGCCGGCAGCACCGGGTCTACACGGCCCTCTGCCTACTCACCCCGCGCGGCGCGCGGCGCGAGCGCCTGGTCGAGAGCCGGGTGCGCTTCAAGCGCCTCTCGGGCCGGGAGATCGAGGGCTATCTCGGCTCGGGCGAGTGGCGGGGCAAGGCGGGCGGCTACGCCATCCAGGGGCTGGCCGGCGCCTTCGTGGTGAAGCTCGTCGGCTCCTACAGCGCCGTGGTCGGCCTGCCGCTCTACGAGACCGCCGCCCTGCTGGAGGGCGAGGGCTTTCCCGTGCGGGCGCGCTGGGGGGCGATGGCGTGAGCACGCGCGAGGCGCCCGCCCCCTGCCCGATCTGCGGCAAGCCGGCCGCACCGGCCTACAGGCCGTTCTGCTCCCAGCGCTGCGCCGACGTCGATCTCGGCCGCTGGCTCAGCGACCGCTACGTGATCCCGGGCGAGGACCAGGACGACACCGGCCCCTCCCCGCACGACGACCAGAACGAGAAAACGTGACGGACGCCGCGGGGAGGCTAGACAGGACCGAAAACGCCCCGTATACGACCGCCATCCGACGCCGCCGAGCGGCCCGGATGTCGCCCAGGTAGCTCAGTTGGTAGAGCATGCGACTGAAAATCGCAGTGTCGGTGGTTCGATTCCGCCCCTGGGCACCATCTTTCCCCTGAAAATTTGTACCTTCTGTCCGTCCGGATGCCGCGCGAGCGAGCGTTCCGCGGTGTCGACAGCATGGGAAGCCGCCTTCCCGACAGCCAGCGCGTCAGCGCGCGCGCGGTCGAGCGGCGCGCTCCGCCGGATCGGGCGAGCCGGACGTCGTCCCAGACGGCGGCGGGTCGGCCAGGAGCCTGCCGACCAGCCCTCCCGGCCGGTTGCCGTTGGCGGCCACGATCCGTCGGGCCTCCTCGACGCTCATGCCGCACGCGCTCGCCATGCCGCGCAGGGTGGCCAACGCCCGCTCGTATTCCGGAAGATCGACGCATCCCGGCACGCCCCAGGCCAGGACCGGAGCGGGCATCGCCAGACCGGCGACGAGCGCGATGAGAGCCAAGCCTGCCCTGTCCGGCACCGTGACCTCCCGGGACGCGAGCCGCAGCGGGCGCTCGCACGCCGCCCCTCATAGCCGCCGACCGCCGTCGCGGCAAAGCGCGCGGACCGGGGCGTCGGCGGTCGCAGATCGTCGCGGTCCGGCTGCGCGACAGGCCGCACGAGATACGGGGCGGCCGGAGGCCAAGCACTTCCGGATTAGATCCTTTTGATATCCGATCCTCATCGGGAATGCATGTGCCTTCGATCACGGCATGTGCGTAAATACTCTCCATCGCGCAGCCCGCGGGGGCGCGATATCTGGGGAGGACCGCTTCCACATGCTCGAAGCTCTTCCAGCGCGCGCCTTCGGCGTCGCGCTACCGGGCGCGGCGCGCGCGGCGTGCAGCGTCGGCGTCAGCCAGGATCTCGAGGCTCTGCGCGACGCGTGGACCGCGCTCGAAGCCCGGGCGGGCGGCGGCGTCTTCCAGAGCTACGCATGGTGCCGGGCCTGGGAGGACGCCGCGCGCCGCGCCGGCTGCCGACAGACGCCGCGCATCGTGACGGTTCACCAGGACGGCCATCTCGTCCTGCTCTGGCCGCTCGCGATCCGCAGGCTCGGACCGTTGCGCGTGCTGCGCAGCTTCGGCGAGCCCGCGACCCAGAACGCGGACGCGCTGGTCGCCCCCGGAGCCGAGCGGGCGGAGTGGCTGGCGGCGGCCTGGCGGGGGGTGCGCGCGATGCGGGACGTCGATGCCGTCCTGCTCAGGGGCGTGCGGGAGGACGCGGCCATCGCGCCGCTCGTGGCCACGCGCGGCCGCTTCGCCACGCGCGAGACGGAGGCCCCGTTCTGCGACTTCCGCAGCGAGGGCGCGCGCCGCCGCTCCGGCCGGACGCGGAACGCGCTCCAGCGGAACCTGCGCCACCTCGCCGAGGCCGGGCCGGTGATGTTCGAGGTCGTCGCGCCCGAGGGGCGCGCCGGGGCGATGGCGGAGGCCCTCCGGCTCAAGCACGCTTGGCTGCGTCGCACCGGGCGGTTCAGCGCCGGCTACGCCCACCCGGCCAACGCCGCCTTTTTGCGGGGCGTGGCCGAGTGCCCCAACGCCCTCATCCTGCGGCTCACGGTCGGCGGCGAGACCGCGGCCATCGAGGCCGGGCTGATCCACCAGGGCACCTACGCCTCCCTGGTCCAGGCCTACGAGGCCCGCCACGCGGCGTTCGGGCCGGGCCGATTGCTGTTCCGCCACATGGTGGACCACGCGGCCGATCTCGGGATCGCCGTGCTCGACTTCCTGGCGCCGGCCTCGCGGCACAAGTCGGAATGGGCGAGCGGGGCGGTCAGGGTGCGGGATTATGCCGTGCCGCTGCGCCTGCGCGGCTGGATGCTGCTGGCCTACGTCCGCCATCTGAGGCCGCGCGCCAAAGCCTGGCGCGAGCGGGTCGGCGCCGCCCTGAAGGGGTTCGGACGGCGGCCGCGCGGCGAGGCCCACGCGCGCGGGGCCGGCCTCGTCGAGACCGGCCCCGGTGAACGATCGGGCTAGATCGGCTCCCGGTCGCGTGGCGACCTGGAACGGCTCCGGCCTCCTGCATCAACGCATCTCGGGCGTCGAACCGGCGCCCATCCCTGCGGAGAGCGCTCTAGAGGCGGCGCGGTGCGCTCAGCAATCGTCGCCCTTCTTGCCGAGTTCCTGGTTGGGAACGGAGTTGTTCATGGCGCCGACGGTGCCGGGCGAGGCCGGCTGCTGGCCGCCCGCGAGGTTCTTGGCGCCGGGATCGGTCTTGTCGCCGGTGCTGGACGTGCCTTGGCCGGCCGCGGCGGTCTGGCCCGCGCCCACGTTGTTCATGGCGCCGACGGTGCCGGGCGAGGCCGGCTGCTGGCCGCCCGCGAGGTTCTTGCTCGACTTATCGACGTCCGAGCTCTTCTCGTTCATCGTCTGGTCCGGGGACTTGCCCTTCGTCGAACCCGTATTGCACGGAGCGGCTAGCACGCTGCCAGCGGTGAACGTCAGGATGGCGAGCGCGCCGGCGATACCGGTGACCTTCATTGGCTTTTCCTCCGATCTTTCTGCGGCAGGATAAGTCCGACATCACCGCGAAGGTTCCTATGGCATTTCTATGAAGACCTTTCGGCAAGTCGAGGCGCGCCGCCTCAGACAGGCCCCGTCCCGCCGGGGCCTTCGCCGCTCCGCTCGCCGCGCCCCCGCGCGCGCTCCGTCCTGAGTTCGCGCTCGGCGAGCAGCCAGAACTGGATCTCCAGCCCCTCGGGGCGGTGGTTGCGCTCCCAGAGTTCGTAGGCCCGCTCGCGGATCTGCTCGAAGGAGATCGCGTCGGCCTCGGGTCTGTCCATCGCGCGCCTCGCCTCCGGTCCGTCCGCCGGGCCGCCGGCGGCGGCCGGCTCGCCCGGATCGACTCTCGCATCGTCGCGTGACACTCGTTCCACCATGGCCTCGGGGCTGCCGCTCTCGGTCCTGCGGTCTCCGTGCGGGGCCCGGACATCGCGACGAGGGCGCGGTGAGCGGGTGCCGGGGCGGAAGCCGTCCTGTTCGGCGAACTCGCGAGGCAGGCGCCGGTTTCCGCGGCCGCTCAGGGCTGTCGCATCAGCCGGGCGAGGACGGGCCAGTAGGCGGCCGGCATCAACCGTTCCAGCAGCGCGACGATCCGCGCGTCGGTGCCGACCAGCACCCGGGGGCGCCGCCGCTCGACCGCCGTCAGGATGATCTCGGCGGCGCGCGCGGGCGCGAGCTTGAGGTAGCTGTTGGCCTGCGCCCGCCCGCGAGCGCTCTCCTCGGGCGCGAGGTCGGCCGGCAGGCGCGCGCTGTCGGCGATCCGGGTCGCGACGCCGCCCGGATGGACCACGGTGACGCCGACGGTCGAGCCCGCCAACTCGTGGGCGAGGGCGTGCGAGAAGCCGCGCACCGCGAACTTGCTCGTCGCGTAGGCGGTCTGGCCGGGCGGCGCGATCAGGCCGTAGAGGCTCGACAGGTTGACGATGCGCGCCTCCGGGCTCTCCCGCAGCAGCGGCAGGAAGGCCCGCGTCATCCGCACCACGCCCCAGAGGTTGATCCCGATCAGCCACTCGAAGTCGGCCTCCGAGACCTGCTCGAATCTGCCGCCGAGGGCGACGCCGGCATTGTTCACGAGGAGGTCGAGACCCGGATGGGCCGCCCGGATCTCCGCGGGCAGGGCCGCTACCGCCTCACGGTCGGAGACGTCGAGCCGGTGCCGGCTAACCCGGAGGCCCGCCGGCAGGCGCGCTGCGGTCTCGGCGAGGCCGGAGGCGTCGATGTCCGCCAGCGCAAGGTTGCAGCCGCGCCGGGCCAGCGCCAGCGCCAGCGCGCGGCCGATGCCGCTGCCCGCGCCGGTGATCAGGGCCGTGCGGCCGGCCAGCTCGAATCGCGCGCCCATCCGCGTGCCCCCTCAGGCCGCCCGCCGCACCTCGGCGGGCGGGGCGCCCGCCCTGCCGAACGTCATCGCGCCGTCCGCGACCCGGCCGTAGCGCAGGGCGATCACGTCGAGCAGGTAGTTCTGGTAGAGGCGCCAGGGCCGGCGCACGCCCTGCTTCGGCAGGAGATGGCGGCCTCGCTCGATGTAGCCCGAGGTGAAGTCGATGGTCGGCGCCTCGCCCTCGCTGCCGTCGCGCCGGGCCATGCACCAGCGGTCGCCGCGCGCGTCCATGCGGCGGATCAGGCGGCAGACGTACTGCGCCGTCAGCTCGCATTTCAGGGTCCAGGAGGCGTTGGTGTAGCCGATCGCGACCGCGAGGTTCGGCACCCCGCTCAGCATCATGCCCTTGTAGAGCCAGGTCCTCTGCGGATCGACCGGCGCGCCGTCCACCGAGAGGGCGAGGCCGCCGAGCATCTTCAGCTTCAGGCCCGTGGCCGTGACCACGATGTCGGCCGGGATCTCGCGGCCCGAGGCGAGTCGCAGGCCCGTCTCCGTGAAGGTCTCGATCGTGCCGGTCTCGACCGAGGCGCGCCCCCCGCGGATCGCCCGGAACAGGTCGCCGTCCGGCACCAGGCACAGGCGCTGGTCCCAGGGCTTGTAGCTCGGGGTAAAATGGGTCGCGACGTCGTAGTCCGGCCCGAGCTGGCGGCGGATGCCGCCGAGGATGCGGGCTTTCATCGCCTCGGGCTTCCGGCGGGCGTACTGGTAGAACAGGATGCTGAGCGCGACGTTCTTCCAGCGGGCGAGCCGCAGCGCCAGCCCCTCCGGCAGCCGGGCGCGCAGCCATTCGGCAACCCGGTCGCGGGCGGGCAGCGCCACCACGTAGGTCGGCGAGCGCTGCAGCATGGTGACGTGGGCGGCGTCTCCCGCCATCGCCGGCACCAGCGTCATCGCGGTCGCGCCGCTGCCGACCACGACCACGCGCTTGGCCGTGTGGTCGAGGTCCTCCGGCCAGGCCTGCGGATGCACGAAGCGGCCCCCGAACCTCGCCGTGCCGGGCCAGTCCGGCAGATAGCCCGATTCGTAGTCGTAGTAGCCCGCGCAGACGGAGAGGAAGCCGCAGGTGAGCCGCTGCCGGCGGCGCTCCGGCCCGACCTCGAGGTCGAGCACCCAGCGCGCGGCGGCCGAATCCCAGTCCGCGGCGACGACCCGATGGCCGAAGCGGATCTTCCGGTCGATCCCGTAGGCCGCCGCCGTCTCGCGCAGGTAGGCGAGGATCGAGGCGCCGTCGGCGATCGAGCGCTCGCCGGTCCAGGGCCGGAAGCTGAAGCCGAAGGTGTAGAGGTCCGAATCCGAGCGCAGGCCGGGATAGCGGAACAGGTCCCAGGTGCCGCCGATCGCCTCGCGCGCCTCGAGGATGGCGTAGCTCTTGTCCGGGCAGCGCCGCTGCAGGTGGTAGCCGGCCGCGATGCCGGAGATGCCGGCGCCGATGACCAGCACGTCGAGATGGGTCGCGCTGTCCGCGCGGCCTGGCGAGGCGGGATCCATCGGGGCTCCGGCAACCGGGAACGGGCCATTGATCTAGGGTGTTCGGCCGACATGCGTCAACGTGGCGCGGGGCTCGGTGAACGCGGCGCGAACCTCGGTGAACGCGGCGCGGACCTCGGTGAACGCGGCGCGACCTTCCGGCTGCGCGCCGCGGCTTCCCGCGGCTTCCCGCGGCCTTCCGTGCCGGCTCGCGAGAGACCATATTCGCGCTATGGCGAAACCCCGCAAGCCCCGCAGCGCGACGGCGAAAGGCCCGAGCAAGGCCGACAAGCCCGAGCTTCAGCCCCTCGACCCCTTCCTGGCCGACCTGCTCAACCCGGCGCTCAACCGCAACCGGTTGCCGGAGCCCGAGCGCCCCGGGCAGGTTCCGGGCCGGCGCGGGCGCAGGAAGGCGGATGCCGCGGCACCGCAGGGTTTCGGCGAGGCGTCGCAATCGGGCTTCACGGTCGCCCCCGGCGCCGAGGTCGACCCGCGCCTCGCCCAGGCGCTCGGCCTGACCCCGCCCGAGGACGGCCCGGCCCCGGAGGGCCAGCCCGACACCGCGCCGCTCGACCCGGGCGGCGCCTCCGCGACGGTGACGGCGCTGGAACGCCTGCTCACCGAGGGCAACCCGCTGTTCAAGGACGGCGCGGCCTGGGTGCCGCACCGGCCCGAGCGCCCGAAGAAGTCCGAGGCCGGCATCCGCTTCGTGATGAAGTCGGAGTTCGAGCCCGCCGGCGACCAGCCGGCCGCCATCGCCGAGCTGGTGAAGGGCGTGGGCGCGCACGAGCGCGACCAGGTGCTGCTCGGCGTCACCGGCTCGGGCAAGACCTTCACGATGGCCAAGATCATCGAGGAGACGCAGCGCCCGGCGCTCATCCTGGCCCCGAACAAGACGCTCGCCGCGCAGCTCTACGGCGAGTTCAAGAGCTTCTTTCCCGACAACGCGGTCGAGTACTTCGTCTCGTACTACGACTACTACCAGCCCGAGGCCTACGTCCCGCGCTCCGACACCTTCATCGAGAAGGAATCCTCGATCAACGAGCAGATCGACCGGATGCGCCACGCCGCCACCCGGGCGCTCCTCGAGCGCGACGACGTGATCATCGTGGCCTCGGTCTCGTGCATCTACGGCATCGGCTCGGTCGAGACCTACACGGCGATGTCGTTCACGGTCTCGCTCGGCGAGCGCATCGAGCAGCGCCAGCTCATCGCCGACCTCGTGGCGCTGCAGTACAAGCGCATCCAGTCCGACTTCGCCCGCGGCACCTTCCGGGTGCGCGGCGACACGATCGAGCTCTGGCCGGCCCACTTGGAGGATCGCGGCTGGCGCATCGGCCTGTTCGGCGACGAGATCGAGAAGATCGTCGAGTTCGATCCGCTCACCGGCAAGACCATCTCCGAGCTGAAGTTCGTGAAGGTCTACGCCAACTCGCACTACGTCACGCCGCGCCCCACTCTTCAGCAGGCGATCAAGGGCATCAAGCACGAGCTGAAAGGCCGGATCGAGGAGCTGACCCGGATGGGCCGCCTGATCGAGGCGCAGCGCATCGACCAGCGCTGCACCTTCGACATCGAGATGATCGAGGCGACGGGTGCCTGCAACGGCATCGAGAATTATTCACGCTACCTCACCGGACGAAAGCCCGGCGAGCCGCCCCCGACCCTGTTCGAGTACCTGCCCGACAACGCGCTCGTCTTCACCGACGAGAGCCACGTCACCGTGCCGCAGATCGGCGGCATGTACCGGGGCGACTTCCGCCGCAAGGCGACGCTCGCCGAGTACGGGTTCCGCCTGCCCTCCTGCCTGGACAACCGCCCGCTGCGCTTCGAGGAATGGGACGCGATGCGGCCCCAGTCGGTCCACGTCTCGGCGACGCCCGGCAAGTGGGAGATGGAGCAGACCGGCGGCGTCTTCGCCGAGCAGGTCATCCGCCCGACGGGCCTCGTCGATCCGGTGATCGAGATCCGCCCGGCCCGGAGCCAGGTGGACGACCTCTTAGGGGAGGTCCGCGAGGTGGCCCAGGCCGGCTACCGCACGCTCGTGACGACGCTGACCAAGCGCATGGCCGAGGACCTGACCGAGTACCTGCACGAGAACAACGTGCGGGTGCGCTACATGCACTCCGACATCGACACGCTGGAGCGCATCGAGATCATCCGGGATCTGCGCCTCGGCGCCTTCGACGTGCTGATCGGCATCAACCTGCTGCGCGAGGGCCTCGACATCCCGGAATGCGCCCTCGTCGCGATCCTCGACGCCGACAAGGAGGGTTTCCTGCGCTCCGAGACCTCGCTGATCCAGACGATCGGCCGCGCGGCCCGCAACGCGGAGGCGCGCTGCATCCTCTACGCCGACCAGATCACCGGCTCGATGGAGCGGGCGATGGCCGAGACGGAACGGCGCCGCCAGAAGCAGCTCGCCTACAACGCCGAGCACGGCATCACGCCGCAGAGCGTGAAGCGCGGGATCAGCGACATCCTCTCCAGCGTGTTCGAGCGCGACCACGTGCAGGTCGATACGGGGCTCGCCAAGGACGCGATCACGGTCGGCCACAACCTGAAGGCCGTGATGGCCGACCTCGAGAAGCGGATGCGTACCGCCGCCGCCGACCTCGACTTCGAGGAGGCCGCGCGCCTGCGCGACGAGCTCAAGCGGCTCCAGGCGACCGAGCTCCTGGTCTCGGACGACCCGATGGCGCGCCAGGGCGACGTCGAGCGCGAGGCCGGCAAGTTCGGCCGCAAACCGCCGCGCGGCAGCCGGATCGCGGCGCCCGACCTCGACAACATGGGGCCGGGCACCGACCGCGAGTTGCCGGCCGGCGCCCCCGTCTGGCAGGAGCGGCCGAAGCCGCGCTCGACCCAGGGGCTCGGCGGCCAGAAGCCGAAGTACAAGGGCGGCGGGGGACGCAAGCGTGGGTGAGGCGGCCGGCCTGCCCCATCGCCCGACGGCCCGGCTCGGCGCCCGATCGAGACGGGATCCCCGCATGCACCCACGATACGCCCTCGCCCTCCTGGCGCTGCTGCCGGCCGCCGCCCAGGCTGCCTCGGTCGATCTCTCGGGCAGTGCGACGGTCGGGGCGCTCCGCCGGGAGGTGGCGCTGCGGGTCGCCTGCGAGCCGAAGACCCGCGCCGTCTCCCTCGACCTGACGGTTCCGGGCTTCGCGGATCTGGAGCCGGTCTTCGACTTCTCGGGGCTCGAAGGCCCGAGCGGCAGCACCGCGGCGCTGAGCGAGTTCCGGGTCGTCGGCGCGGCGGGCGTGCGCACTGCCCGGGCCCGCGCCAACGGCGCGGTGGCGGCCGAGCCCGCGACGAGCTTCCGGCTCACCGTGGAGCCGGCCCGGCGCGGCGAGACGCCGGCCAACGGCATCGCGGTCGCCCTGGTCGAGCCCGGCGCGCGGCTGGTCTGGACGCAAGGCAGCCCGCGCAAGGGCGACGAACCGCTCGTCGCCACCGTCACCGTACCCGAGTCCGAGGCCGGCCCGCTGCGCGCGGCGCTCACGCCCTGCCTCAGCGGTCCCTGAGCCCGTCCCGCGCCCTCAGTTCACCTCGACCTGCACCACGCCGGGCACCGCCCGCAGCGCTCCCGCGATGGCGGGCGTCGCCTGGTACTTGCCGGGCAGGCGCACCTCGACCTCGCGGGCGCCGTCGAGCATCAGGATCAGCGAGACCTCGCCCTCCCCGCGGTTCGCCAGACGCTGCTGCACGGTCGGGATCGGGCGCTCGTCGCGCAGGAAGATCCGCATGCCCTTCTGGTAGCGGGCCACCGCCGCATCGAGAGGCTCGGCGGTCATGATGCGGGCGCGCACGTCCTCGCCCTCGAGGTTCGCCTGCAGCTGCAGGACCAGCGGCTTTCCGGGCTCCAGGATCTCCCGGTAATGGCCGAGGCCTTCCGAGAAGATGATCGCCTCGAAATGCCCGGTCTGGTCCGAGAGCGTGACGATGCCGAGCTTGTTGCCGGTCTTGGTGCGCCGCTCCGAGCGGTCGAGCACGGACGCCGCCACGCGCCCGACGCTGGTGGTGCCGGAGCGGACCGCGCGGCAGAACTCGGCCCAGCTCTGGACCCTGAGCTTGCCGAGCAGGTCGCCGTACTCGTCGAGGGGGTGGCCCGAGACGAAGAAGCCGATGGCGGCGTATTCCCGCTTCAGCTTGTCGGCCATCGGCCAGAGCTCGTGCGGCGGGATGCGCAGCGAGACCGTGTCCGAGACCACGCCGCCGAACATGTCGGTGATGCCGGTCGATTCCGCCTCGGCCGCCCCTTGCGCCAGCTTCATCATCGGCTCGATCGCCGCGAAGGCGCGAGCGCGGTCGGGCTCGATGCAGTCGAGGGCGCCGGCCTGGACGAGGCTTTCCAGAACCCGCTTGTTGACCATGCGCGGGTTGAGGCGGCGCGCCAAGCAGGCGAGGTCCTTGAAGGGCCTGTCGCCGCGCGCCTGGATGATCGCGCGCACCGCCTCGCGGCCGACGCCCTTGATGGCCGCGAGCGCGTAGCGGATGCGCCCGCCATGCACCTCGAACACCTCGCCGGAGGTGTTGATCGAGGGCGGATCGACCGGGATCTTCAGGCGCTGCGCGTCCTGGCGGAATTCGGCGAGCTTGTCGGTGTTGTCGATGTCGAGGGTCATCGCGGCGGCGAGGAACTCGACCGGGTGATTCCCCTTCAGGTAGGCGGTCTGGTAGGTCAGCAGCGCGTAGGCCGCCGCGTGGCTCTTGTTGAAGCCGTAATCGGCGAACTTGGCGAGCAGGTCGAAGATCTCGTCGGCCTTGGCCTTGGTCAGGCCGTTGGCCGTGCAGCCCTTCACGAAGCGCTCGCGCTGCGCGTCCATCTCGGCGCGGATCTTCTTGCCCATGGCGCGGCGGAGCATGTCGGCCTCGCCGAGCGTGTAGCCCGCGAGCACCTTGGCGATCTCCATCACCTGCTCCTGGTAGACGATGATGCCGAAGGTCTCCTTCAGCATCGGCTCCAGCATCGGGTGCGGGTACCAGGCGGCCTCGTTGCCGGCGTCGCGCCCGAGCTTGCGCTCGCAATAGACCGGGATGTTGGCCATCGGGCCCGGCCGGTAGAGGGCCACCAGGGCGATGATGTCCTCGAGCCGGTCGCACTGCATCTCGCAGAGCGCCTTACGCATGCCGGCCGATTCCACCTGGAACACGCCGACCGTCTCGCCCTTCCCCATCGGCCCGTAGGTCTTCGGGTCGTCGAGCGGCAGGGCGGCCAGGTCGATGTCGATGCCGCGCTGCTTGAGCAGGTCCGTGCAGCACCGGAGCATCGTAAGGGTCTTGAGTCCCAGGAAGTCGAACTTTACCAAGCCCGCCTGCTCGACCCATTTCATGTTGAACTGGGTCACCCGCATGCCGGTCTTCGGGTCGCGGTAGAGCGGCACGAGCTGTTCGAGCGGCCGGTCGCCGATCACCACGCCGGCCGCGTGGGTCGAGGCGTGGCGGTGCAGCCCTTCGAGCTTGCGGGCATGCGCCATCAGGCGGGCGACGACGGGCTCCTCCTCGATCGCCGCCTGCAGCTTCGGCTCGCCCTCGATGGCCTGGGCCAGCGTCACGGGGTTGGCCGGATTCTGGGGCACGAGCTTCGTCAGCTTGTCGACCTGCCCGTAGGGCATCTCGAGCACGCGGCCGACGTCGCGCAGCACGCCGCGGGCGAGCAGCGTACCGAAGGTGATGATCTGCGCCACCTGCCGCTCGCCGTAGCGGCGCTGGACGTACTGGATCACGCGCTCGCGGCCCTCGACGCAGAAGTCGATGTCGAAATCCGGCATCGAGACGCGTTCGGGGTTGAGGAAGCGCTCGAACAGCAGGCCGAAGCGCAGCGGGTCGAGGTCGGTGATCAGGAGCGACCACGCCACGAGCGAGCCCGCGCCCGAGCCGCGGCCGGGTCCGACCGGGATGTCGTGGGCCTTGGCCCACTTGATGAAGTCCGAGACGATCAGGAAGTAGCCCGGGAACTTCATCTTGACGATGACGTCGAGCTCGAAGGCGAGGCGCTCGCGGTACTGCTCGGGCGTGAAGCCCGGCGCCGGCCCGTGCTTCTCCAGGCGCGCCTCCAGCCCGGCCTCGGCCTGACGGCGCAGCTCGGTCGGCTCGTCGTCCGCGATGGCCTCGGCGACCGCCGTCGTGGCCTCGGCAGCGAGCGCGGCTTCCTGCGCCCGCTGGCTCTCGGCGAGCCCTTCCTCCGCGACGCTGCCGAAGTTCGGCAGGATCGGCTTGCGGGTGCGGACCCGGTAGGCGCAGCGCATCGCGATCTCGACGGTCGCCTGAAGCGCGTCCGGCAGGTCGCGAAAGAGCTCGGCCATCTCGGCCCGGGTCTTGAAGCCGTGGCTCGGGGTGAGCCGGCGGCGGCGCTCGTCGGAGACCACGCGGCCCTCCGCGATGGCGAGCAGCGCGTCGTGGGCGTCGAAATCGTCGGGCTTGGCGAAGAAGGGCTCGTTGGCCGCGACCAGCGACAGCCCCTCGGCGTCCGCGAGCGCGATCAAGGCGTCCTCGACCCGGCGCTCGTCGGGCAGGCCGTGGCGCTGCACCTCGACGTAGAGGTTGTCCGGCCCGAAGGCCGCCTTCAGCGCGGCGAGACGCGCGCGCGCGCGCTCGGGCTGTCCGGCCCGGATCGCGGTGTCGAGGGGGCCGGAGGGGCCGCCCGTGAGCGCGATCAGGCCGCCGGCCGATTCGGCGAGCGCCTCGGCCCGCACCCGCGCGGCCTCGCCGAGATCGTTGTCGAAATAGGCCCGCGAGGCGAGGCGCAGCAGGTTGCCGTAGCCCGCCTCGTCCTGGGCCAGCAGCACGATGTTGGTGACCTGAACCTGGCTGCGCCCCAGCGGGTCCGGCGCCTCGAAGGTCACCGCGAGCTGCATGCCGGCGATGGGCTGGATGCCGGTCCCCGCCGCCTTCTCGGAGAATTCCAGCGCGCCGAAGAGGTTGTTCGTGTCGGTGAGCGCGAGGGCCGGCTGCCGGTCGGCGGCGGCCGCCTTGACCAGGTCGCCGACCTTCAGGGCGCCCTCGAGCAGCGAGTAGGACGAGTGAACGTGGAGGTGGACATACCCCACCGCCTTGAGCTGACGCGCCATGACCGACCTTGTTCGTGGCCGGACAGGATCGCCGAGAGGCGTGGGGGGAGTCTGTCACCGCCGCGCCGCACCGCCCGGGATATCCACGATTCTCCGCCCGCCCTCCCCGGTCCGCGCGTCGATTCCGCCCGCGCGCCGGTGATCGGGCGACTTTCCTGTGCGCAACGCGGCGCAGCGGGAACAAACCGCGTCCGCGCAACCGGCCGCTAATTCAACGGCGCCAAGGCTACGCCCCAGGCCGCGAGCGCGACCGACAGGAGCCCGAACGCCATGAACTCCGCCATGCCCGTGAGGATCATCCGCTTCAGCATCTGCCGCGTCTCCCGAGAACAATTGAGGAACAAGGCCACTATTGTTCGCTTTATGTTCTACGTAAAGGCGCGCGGCTGACGAACCCAAGACCAGGGTTAACGAAATCCCCGGGCCCTGTTCGACGCCGAAGGTATCGGGCGCATCGTGATAGGTTGGATGACCGTTTGCGATACGGCGCAACCTGACACATTGCAGAAGCAACCCCACCTGCTAGATCCCCCGGCTTCGAGCAGAGGCGCCGCGGGAGCCGGGCAATTCAACGCGATCGTGCTTTCGTCAGGATGGAGTTCTTCCTGGTGGCCGTCGGGACGCACGGCGACGTGCTGCCCTTCATCGCCCTCGGCGCCGAGATGGCGCGCCGGGGCCATGGGGTCGCGCTGGCCGCGCCCGCCCCGTTCGAGCCGCTGGCCCGACGGGCCGGCCTGCCCTTCCAGCCCCTCGGCACGGTGGCCCAGTACGACGCGATGACCCGCTCGCCCGACCTCTGGCACCCGCGCCGGGGCGTGAGGCCGCTCTTCGACTACGTGTCCGGCCTCACCGAGACCACGCTGCTCTGGCTCGGGGCGAGCTGGTCCCGGGAGCGGCGCGGCGTGGTGGTCGCCTCGCCCCTGGCGCTCGGCGCGCGCCTCGCCCAGGACCTCTACGACCTGCCGCTGGCGACGCTGCAGGTGATGCCGTTCCTCATCGAGAGCCGGATCGCGCCGCCGCGCCTGCCGGGCCTGCCGCTGCCGCGCTTCCTCTCGGCCCGGTTCCGGCACTGGCTCGGCGTCGGCGCGGACGCCTACGCGATCGGCCCCGTCGCCCTGCCGCCGCTGAACGCCCTGCGGACCCGGCTCGGGCTCGCCCCCGTCCGGCGCCTGCGGCACTGGTGGAACAGCCCGACGCGGATGCTGCTGATGTTCCCCGACTGGTTCACCCCGCCGCAGCGGGACTGGCCGGCCCAGGCGGTGCAGATCGGCTTCCCGTTGGTCGATCGCTTCGGCGACGCCGCCGAGATCCCGCCGGACCTCGCCGCCTTCCTGGACGCGGGCGAGCGGCCGCTCGTCTTCACCTACGGCTCGGCCATGCGGCACGGGGCGCGCTTCTTCGAGACGGCCCTGGACCTGTGCCGACGGATGGGGCGGCGCGGCGTGCTGCTGGCGCCCCAGTCCGGGCAGATCCCGCGCGACCTGCCGCCCGGCATCATCCACCTGCCCTACGCGCCGTTCGGGGCGCTGCTGCCGCGCTGCGCGGCGCTCATCCACCACGGCGGCATCGGCACCGTGGCGCAGGCGCTCGCGGCCGGCATCCCGCAACTCGTGGTGCCGGTCGCCTTCGACCATTTCGACGAGGGCCGCCGGCTCGCCGAGCTCGGGCTCGGCGCCGTGCTGAGCCGCCGCGCCTTCCGCCCGCGCGAGGCGGCCTCCCTGCTCGACCGCCTGATCGGCGACCCCGCGGTCGCCCGCGCCTGCGCGGCGGTGCGCGAGCGGATGCGCGCGGATCCGGACCAGATCGCGCGCGCCTGCGACGCGGCGGAGGCGATGCTGTCGGTGCCGGGCCTGCGGGCGGCGTCCTGAGCGACAGCCCGCGACCTCAATCGAGCTGGTGGATCAACCCGTCCCGGATCGTGACCCGGCGGTCCATGCGGGCGGCCAGATCCATGTTGTGGGTGGCGATGAGCGCCGCCAGCCCCGAGGCGCGCACCAGCGCCAGCAGGATCCCGAAGACGTGGTCGGCCGTCTGCGGGTCGAGGTTGCCCGTGGGCTCGTCGGCGAGCAGCAGGCGCGGGCCGTTGGCGACCGCGCGGGCGATGGCGACGCGCTGCTGCTCGCCGCCGGACAATTCGGCCGGGCGGTGCGGCAGGCGGTCCTTGAGGCCGAGGAAGCCGAGGAGTTCGGCGGCGCGCGCCTTGGCCTCGGTGCGCTTCAGACCCCGGATGAGCTGGGGCATCACCACGTTCTCCAGCGCCGAGAACTCCGGCAGGAGATGGTGGAACTGGTAGACGAAGCCCATCTCCTCGCGGCGGAAGCGCGTGCGCTCGGCATCGCTCATCGCGGCGGTCGGCTGTCCGCCGACATAGACCTCGCCGCCGTCCGGACGCTCCAGCAGGCCCGCGAGGTGCAGGAGCGTGGACTTGCCGGCGCCCGACGGCGCCACCAGGGCGACGAGCTCGCCCGGCCAGATCGCGAGGTCGGCGCCGCGGAGGATCTCCAGGGCGCCCTCGGCCTGCTTGTAGCGCCGCTCGACGCGGGCGAAGAACAGGGCCGGCACCGGCTGGCTGCCGGGGGCATCGGTGCTCATGGCGGTTCCCGGTCTCAGCCGTAGCGCAGCGCCTGCACCGGATCGAGCCGGGCCGCGCGCCAGGAAGGATAGAGCGTCGCGGCGAGCGACAGCAGGAAGGCGGTGACGACCACGACCGTGATCTCGCCCGAGTTCATCTCGGCCGGGATCTCGGCCAGGAAGCGCACGGTCGGGTCCCAGGCGCCGGGGAAGAGCACGCGCTGGATCGGCTTGATGTTGAGCGTGATCGCGATGCCGAGGACCAGCCCCGAGAGCGTGCCGACGAGCCCGATCAGCGCGCCGTTGATCAGGAAGACCCGCATCACCGTGCCGGGCGTCGCCCCCATGGTGCGCAGGATGGCGATGTCGCTCGACTTGTCGCGCACCAGCAGGATCAGGCCGGAGACGATGTTCAGGGTCGCCACCACCACGATCAGGCTGAGGATCAGGAACATCACGTTGCGCTCGACCTCGAGCGCGCCGAAGAAGGTGCGGTTGCGCTGGCGCCAGTCGGTGAGCAGGATCGGGCGCTCGGCGGCGAGTTCCAGGGGCTCGCGCATGGCGCCGACCTCGTCCGGATGATCGATGTAGATCTCGATCATCGAGACGTCGCCCTCCTTGTTGAAGAAGGCCTGGGACTCGGCGAGCGGCATGAACACGAAGGTCGAGTCGAACTCGGTCATGCCGATCTCGAACACCGCCTTGACGGCGTAGCTCTTGGTGCGCGGCGCCGTGCCGAAGGGCGTGGTCGAGCCCTTGGGCGTCGAGAGCGTGATGGTGTCGCCTGCCTGGAGGCCGAGCGCGTCGGCGAGCCGCCGGCCGATGATCACGCCGGAGCCGTCGTCGAACCCTTCGAGCGTGCCCCCGCGCAGCGATCTCGAGATCGCCGCCATGCCGTCGAGATCCGCGCCGCGCACGCCGCGGACCAGCACGCCGCTGCCGCCGTAGGGCGAGGAGGCGAAGGCCTGCCCCTCGACGAGCGGGATCGCCGCGCGCACGCCGGCCACCTTCGCGAGGCGGTCGGACAGATCCTCGTAGTCGGTGAAGGTGCGGTCGATGGGCGTCGCGAAGACGTGCCCGTTGATGCCGATGATCTTCGACATCAGCTCGGAGCGGAAGCCGTTCATCACCGAGAGCACGATGATGAGCGTGGCGACGCCCAGCGCGATGCCGAGCACCGAGAAGAAGGCCACCACCGAGACCCCGCCCCCCCGGCGGCGCGCCCGGAGATACCGGCCCGCGATGATCCACTCGAAGGCCGCGAAGGGCGCCGTCGTGCCGGCGCGCCCGAGGAGGGCGGCGAGCCGCGCGGTCCGTCCGCCCGTTTCCGTCGCGCTGCCAGCCATCGTGCGCCTTCAGATCCGCCGGATGCGGGTGACGAGATCGACGGGCGCGACCGCCTCGCGCTCGCCGCCCGCCCGCCGCTTCAGCTCGACCTTGCCCTCGGCCAGGCCCTTCGGGCCCACCACGACCTGCCAGGGCAGGCCGATGAGGTCGGCGGTCGCGAACTTGGCGCCGGGTCGCTCGTCGCGGTCGTCGTAGAGCACCGAGAGGTTGGCGGCCTCGAGTTGCGCCTGAATCTCCCCGCAGGCGGCGTCCGTTGCTGCATCGCCAACCTTCAGATTGATCAGCGCGACGTCGAAGGGCGCCACCGCGTCCGGCCAGATGATGCCCCCCTCATCATGGCTCGCCTCGACGATCGCGGCGACGAGCCGGCTCGGACCGATGCCGTAGGAGCCCATATGGACCGGCCGCTCGATGCCGTCCGGACCCGCGACCTTTGCGCCCATCGGCTCGGAGTATTTGGTGCCGAAGTAGAAGATGTGGCCGACCTCGATGCCGCGGGCGGCGAGACGGTCGGCCTCCGGCACCTCGGCGAAGGCGTCGGCCTCGTGCATCTCGTCGGTGGCGGCGTAGTGCGAGGTCCAGGCATCGACGATGCCCTGAAGGGCCGCCACGTCCTCGAAATCGGTGTTGGCCGGCGGGATCGGGAAGTCGAGATAGGCGCGGTCGCAGAAGACTTCGCTCTCGCCGGTCTTGGCCAGGATGATGAACTCGTGGCTTAGGTCGCCGCCGATCGGGCCGGTGTCGGCGCGCATCGGGATCGCCTTGAGGCCAAGCCCCGCAAAGGTGCGCAGGTAGGCCACGAACATCCGGTTGTAGGCGTGGCGGGCGCCGGCCTGGTCGAAATCGAAGGAGTAGGCGTCCTTCATCAGGAACTCTCGCGAGCGCATCGTGCCGAAGCGCGGGCGCACCTCGTCGCGGAACTTCCACGAGATCTGATAGAGGTTCTTCGGTAGGTCCTTGTAGGAGCGCACGCTCGCGCGGAAGATCTCGGTCACCACCTCCTCGGCGGTCGGACCATAGAGGATGTCGCGGTCGTGGCGGTCCTTGATGCGCAGCATCTCCTTGCCGTAGGCGTCGTAGCGGCCCGACTCCCGCCAGAGATCGGCCGACTGCACGGTTGGCATCAGCAACTCGACGGCACCCGCCCGGTCCTGCTCCTCGCGGATTACCGCGCAGACCCGGTTCAGCACGCGCAAGCCCAGCGGCAGCCAAGCGTAGATGCCCGCGGCTTCCTGGCGGATCAGGCCCGCGCGCAGCATCAGGCGGTGCGAGATGATCTCGGCCTCTTTGGGCGTCTCGCGCAGGGTGGGCAGGAAGTAGCGGGAGAGACGCATGACGATCCGATCGCGGTCCGGACAGGCTTGATCTGGCACGGCGGGAGCATTCCGCGCCGAGCGCACACAACACATTGCCTCGGGAAAACACAAGCGCTGGGCACCCGGGGCCGGCGCGCCGCGCGATTTCCACACCGACGCAAAGGCCCCGCAGGGATCGTTCCCCGGGGCGGCAAAAAAGAGCACTTTTCGCCCTTGGGGGGCGTGACAGCACGAACTGTTGTTCCTATAAGCGCTCTCGCGATGTTTGCGACGCCCGGCAGAGGTGGCGCAGGGTCCGAGTCTCGGGAGGAAAAACCGACCGCCACGCAGGCAATGCGTAGGTCAATCAAGGTCGATCCATCTATGCTCTTCGAAAAGCAAGGCCTCAGGCCTTGCTTTTTTGTTTTTGGGCGCATCGAAACCCGCTGCTATCCCGTCCTGCACGCGTCGGCTTGCGCCGAGCTTGCCGAACGAGGCGCGTCTACAGTCCGGCGAGAGGGAAGATCGCCAGCGCAGCGAGGAAGACGGCGCCGGCGAACAGCGTGGTCCAGATTGCCTTCTCGCGCAGGCGCGGGCGCGCGGGCGCGCCCGGGTCCTGACCCTGCACGATATGCTCGGGCCTGGTCTCGGGCTGGTTGCGGATCGGCAGGATCGCGAAGAGCAGCGTCCACCAGACCACGAAGTAGAGTGCGATGGCGCCGGCAATCGTCAGCTTGAACAGCGACACCGCCACGGCAACGAACACCGCGACGAGGACGACGACGAGGGCGAGCGTGCGTCCCGTCGATCGCGCCACCTGGTCCAAGAACCCGCTCACGCCTTAAACCTGCTCCAACTCGACTAGCGTCCCGAGGAAGTCTTTCGGGTGAAGGAAGAGCACCGGCTTGCCGTGGGCGCCGATCCTCGGCTCGCCCGTGCCGAGAACGCGGGCACCTTGCGCCTTCAGCTTGTCGCGGGCGGCAAGGATGTCGTCCACCTCGTAGCAGACGTGGTGGATGCCACCGCTCGGGTTGCGCTCGACGAAGGCGGCGATCGGCGAGTCCGCACCCAGCGGGGCCATCAGCTCAATCTTGCTGTTGGGCAGCTCGACGAAGACGACGGTGACGCCGTGCTCGGGCTGCGGCAGCGGCGGCTGCACGGTGGCGCCGAGCGTGTCGCGGTAGACCGCACAGGCGGCGTCGAGGTCGCGCACCGCGATCGCCACGTGGTTGAGCCGGCCGATCATTGGTTCCTCCGTGTGGTCTTGTTGCCGCCCCCGAAGGCGGGCCCCCTCCCTTTTAGGAAGCGGGACGGAATGAGGGGTATGGGACTTCCGGACAAAGCGGAAGATCCACACGCATCCCCCTGCCCCGCAGGGGCTACCAGATTCGCACGTCCGACTCCGATCTCATCGAGAGGCTGGCCCGCTTCGGTTGGGGCCTGAGCCGCACCGTACTCCCCCTCCCGTGGGGAGGGGGGCGGGGTGAGGAATGAGAACTCTACGGACGGGGCGAGCCACCGCCGCGGAACCGCGAAGACCCCTCCGTAGGGCCCGGGGCCCTCACCCTGTCCCTCTCCCGCACGGGAGAGGAGACTTGCACCTCGTTCGGACGATGGGTGAATACGATAGCCCGCAGAGGGTGGGCGCTTGAGCCTCAGACTTCGACCACCTGCACGTGGCAGGCGGGCTTCTTGCCCCAGGCCTCGTTGACGGCGGTGCGGACGGCCCGGTCCACCGTCTTCTCGACGCCCTCCGAGTCCTTCAGCTTGCCCTTCGACATCTTGGCCAGCGTGTCGGTGACCGCATCGACCACAGCCTCGATCAGCGGCTCGCCGGTGCGGCCGCGGTTCGGCAGGCCGATGATGTCGATGGCGGGCTCGCCCAGCACCACGCCGTCCTCGTCGATGGCGATGGCGACCGAGACGAGGCCGGCCTGAGCGAGCTTGCGCCGCTCGGGGATCGCCCGGTCTTTGTCGTCGATCAGGACGTTGCCGTCCTTGAACAGCCGGCCTGCCTTGACGTGCGTGATCACCTCCGGCTTGCCGGGCGCCAGCCGGATCAGGCTGCCGTTGCGCGCCTTGACCACGTTCTGCACGCCCTGCGCCCGGGCGAAGCGGGCGTGCTCGTCGAGGTGGAGCGCCTCGCCGTGCACGGGGATCGCGGTGCCGGGCCGGGTCCAGGCGTACATCTGGGCCATCTCGTCCCGGCGCGGGTGGCCGGAAACGTGGACGAGCTCGGTGCGGTCCGTGATGACCTCGACGCCCTGCTCGATCAGGTCGTTAATGATCGAGCCGACGTCCCGCTCGTTGCCGGGGATGGCGCGCGAGGAGAAGATCACCCGGTCGCCGCCCGCGAGCTGGATGTCGGGATGGTCGCGGCGCGAGACGCGGGCGAGCGCCGCGCGCGGTTCGCCCTGCGAGCCGGTGAGCAGCGCCACGACCTTCTCGCGCGGCAGGCTCTTCCAGGAATCGGCGCGGCGGAAGTCCGGCAGGCCGTCGAGGTAGCCGCACTCGCGGGCGACGTCGATCACCCGGTCCATGGCGCGGCCGACCGCGATCACCTCGCGGCCGCAGGCCTGAGCGGCCTCGGCGACCGCGCGGATGCGGGCGACGTTCGACGCGAAGGTCGTGACTGCGACGCGGTGGGGCGCCTCGGCAACGATCCGGCGCAGCGTCTGCGAGACCTCGGCCTCGGAGGGCGAGAAGCCCTCTCGGACCACGTTGGTCGAGTCGCAAACGAGCGCCAGGATGCCCTCGTCGCCGAGCGCGGTGAACGCCTCCGGCGAGGTGACCGAGCCGGCGACCGGCGTCGGGTCGATCTTCCAGTCGCCGGTGTGCACGACAAGGCCTGCCGCCGTCCGGATCGCGATGGCGTTCGATTCCGGGATCGAGTGCGAGACCGGCACGAATTCGAGGTCGAACGGCCCGACCGTTACCCGCCGGCCCGGCTTCACCTCACGCAGCTCCACCTTTGGGGCGCCCGGCTCGCCGAGGCGGCGGGTCTCGAGCAGGTTCTTGGCGAAGCGCGTCGCGTAGACCGGAACCTTCAAGCGCGGCCAGAGCTCGCTGATCGCACCGATATGGTCCTCGTGCGCGTGGGTAATGAAGATCCCGAGAAGGTCCTTGCGGCGCTCCTCAATGAAGCTGAGATCCGGGAACATCAGGTCGATGCCGGGCATCGCCTCCTCGCCCGCGAAGCCCATGCCGCAATCGACCATGATCCACTTGCGACCCTTCTCGGGGCCGAAGCCGTAGAGGGCCGCGTTCATCCCGATCTCGCCCACCCCGCCGAGTGGCAGGAAGACGAGTTCGTCCTGTTTCGTTGTCATCGTTCGTCCAACCTCACGCCGCCGTTGCGGCCGTTCCAAAATGCACTTCGCCGGCCGTCACCAGCCTGCGTGCACCGTCCGGGGCGGACATGACGAGCCGCCCCCCCTCGTCGATCTCCTCAAACCGCCCGCGCACGGTCTCCGTGCCGATGCGGACCGCGACGGGCTGACCCAGCCCCGCGGCGCGTGCGAGCCAGCGCCCGCGAATCCCGTTGAACCCGCGCCCGCCATCCCAGGCGCGCGCAGCCCCGGCCAGCCGGTCGGCCAGAAGTTCCAGCACCGTCTCCGCGTCGGTCGCGTATCCCGCGCCCTGAAGCGAGACGGCCCGGTCGGCGAACGCCACCGGCACAGCGGCCACGTTGACGCCGAAGCCGATCACGAGCGTGCGGCGCCCGCCCGGCAGCGTCTCGGCCTCTAGGAGGATGCCAGCGAGCTTCGCATTACCGCAAAGAACGTCGTTCGGCCACTTGAGACGGAAAGATCGGTCCGCGGCGGCCGGATCACAGACCGGCGCGGTGCCGCAGGCCGCCTCTATGGCCTCGATCAGGGCGACGCCCGCCACGAAGCCCAGCGTCGCGAGGCGCTCCGGATCGAGGCCGGCGGCCGGCCAGAGCACGCTCGCCGCGAGGTTGCCGGGGAGCGAGGCCCAGGCGTTCCCGCGCCGGCCCCGTCCCGCCTCCTGGACCCGTGCAGCGATCCAGAGCGGCCCGGTCTCGCCGGCCCGTGCCACGGCCAACGCCTCCGCGTTGGTCGAGCCGAGGCGCTCATGGACGTGGAGGCGGTGTCCGTCGGCCCGGGCGGCTGCGCCCAGGCGGTATCCGGTGCGCGTCAGAACAGCGACCTCGCCGCCGCCTCGGCCGCGCCGCGGAGCGGGGCCGGCAACACGAAGAACAGGATCACGACGACGCTCGACAGGGCGAGCACGATGCGCAGGCCCGGGGCCATGGCCTCGTAGGGCGCCTTCGGCTCGTCGAAATACATGATCTTGACGATGCGCAGGTAGTAGTAGGCCCCGACCACGCTGGTCACCACGCCGATCACCGCGAGGGTGAAGAGCTTCGCCTCGATGGCGGCGGCGAAGACGTAGAACTTGCCGAAGAACCCGGCCAGCGGCGGGATACCGGCGAGCGAGAACATGATCATGGCGAGCAGGAAGGCCAGCCACGGATGGGTGCGCGAGAGGCCCGACAGGTCCTCGATCGTGTCGAACATCTCGTTCCGGCGGCGCAGCGACAGGATGATCGCGAAGGCGCCGAGCGTCATGGCGAGGTAGATGATCATGTAGATCACCACGCCGAAGATGCCCTGCTCGGTGCCCGCCGCCAGACCAATCAGCGCGTAGCCGATGTTGCCGATCGACGAGTAGGCCATCAGGCGCTTGATGCTGCGCTGGCCGATCGCCGCGAAGGAGCCGAGCGCCATCGAGGCGATCGAGATGAAGACGACGATCTGCTGCCAGATCGCGGTGACGTCCGGCAGCGCGCCGATGAAGATCCGCACCGTCATGGCGACGGCGGCCATCTTCGGCGCCGAGGCGAAGAACGCGGTCACCGGCGTCGGGGCGCCCTCGTAGACGTCGGGCGTCCACATGTGGAACGGCACGGCCGACATCTTGAAGGCGACGGCGGCAGCCACGAACACGATGCCGAGCACGATGCCGAAGCCGGCATTGCTCTCGTTCAGCGCCGAGACGATCCCCGGGAACGAGACGGTACCGGTGAAGCCGTAGATCAGCGACGAGCCGTAGAGCAGCATGCCGGACGAGAGGGCGCCGAGCACGAAGTACTTGAGGCCGGCCTCCGTCGAGCGGAGGTCGTCGCGGTGGAACGAGGCGATCACGTAGAGGGCGAGCGACTGCAGCTCGAGGCCGAGATAGAGCGCGATCAGATCGTTGGCCGAGACCATCACCATCATGCCGATGGTGGAGAGCACGACGAGGATCGGGAACTCGAACCGGTCGATGCCTGCGCGCTGGAAGTAGTCGCGCGAGAGCAGGATGGTGGCGGCCGAGCCGAGCAGCACCAGCGCCTTCATCACCTTGGAGAACCCGTCCTGGATGAAGGAGCCCGAGAGCGTCGTCACCTTCACTCCGGGCGCCTGCGAGACCACCACGAAGAAGGCCAGCAGGAGCAGCAGGAGCGCGCCGACATTGACGCCCTCCACCGACTTCTCGCCCCGGAAGGCGCCGTAGAGGATCAGCACCATCACGCCGGCGCTGAGTATGATCTCAGGCAGGAGCGGCGCCAGGGTGGGGAGCACGGAGTGAACTGTCGGCATCTCTGAATCTCAGCGCGCCAGCGGCAGCGCGTTGGCCGCGGTCTGCGTGGTCGAGAGGGCGGAGCGGATGCCCGTCATCAGGGCCTCCGTGGAGGGCGCGAAGGTGTCGAGGATCGGGGCCGGGTGCACGCCGTAATAGATCGTCAGGAAGACGAGTGGCGCCAGGATCAGCTTCTCGCGGTTGTCGAGGTCGAGGATGCCCTGCAGGTTCGGCTTCTCCAGCTTGCCGTAGATCACCCGGGCGTAGAGCCAGAGCGCGTAGCCCGCCGACAGGATGATGCCGAAGACCGAGAAGAAGGCCACCGTCGGGTTCGCCTTGAAGGCACCCATCATGGCCAGGAACTCGCCGACGAAGCCGGAGGTGCCGGGGAGGCCGACATTGGCCATGGTGAAGACCATCATGGCGACCGCGTAGAGCGGCATGCGCTTCACGAGGCCGCCATAGGCCGCGATCTCGCGGGTGTGCATGCGGTCGTAGACCACGCCGACGCCGAGGAAGAGCGCGCCCGACACGATGCCGTGCGAGATCATCAGGAACAGCGCGCCCTGGATGCCCTGCTCGTTCAGCGTGAACAGACCCAGCGTCACGAAGCCCATATGCGCCACCGACGAGTAGGCGATCAGCTTCTTGATGTCGGTCTGCATCATCGCTGTGAGCGAGGTGAAGATGATCGCGATCACCGAGAGGGCGAACACCAGCGGCGCGAACTCCTGGCTGGCGATCGGCAGCATCGGCAGTGAGATCCGGATGAAGCCGTAGCCGCCCATCTTCAGGAGGATGCCGGCCAGGATCACCGAGCCCGCGGTCGGCGCCTCGACGTGGGCGTCGGGGAGCCAGGTATGGACCGGCCACATCGGCATCTTCACCGCGAAGGAGGCGAAGAAGGCGAGCCAGAGCCAGGTCTGCATCTGCGCCGGGAAGCGGGTCTGCAGCAGGGTCGGGATGTCGGTCGTGCCGGCGTGCCAGTACATCGCCATGATGGCGAGGAGCATCAGCACCGAGCCAAGCAGGGTGTAGAGGAAGAACTTGAAGCTCGCGTAGATGCGCCGCTTGCCGCCCCAGATGCCGATGATGAGGAACATCGGGATCAGGCCTGCCTCGAAGAACAGGTAGAATAGCACCAGGTCGAGGGCGCAGAACACGCCGATCATCGTCGTCTCGAGGACGAGGAAGGCGACGAAGTACTCCTTCACGCGGTGCTCGATGGAGTGCCACGACGCGCCGATGCAGAAGGGCATTAGGAAGGTCGTGAGCAGCATCAGCGGCATCGAGAAACCGTCGAGGCCGAGCTTGAAGCGGATGTTCTCGGCGAGCCACGCGTGGTTCTCGACGAGCTGGAAGCTCGGCGAGGCGGCGTCGTAGCGGCCCCAGGCCACCAGCGAGAGCAGGAAGGTGATGATGGTCGTGGCGAGCGCGGCCCAGCGGGCGTTGCGCTTCACGCTGGCCTCGTCGCCGTTCAGCGTGAGGATGAAGGCGGCGCCGCAGAGCGGGACGATCAGCAGGCCGGAGAGGATGCCGAGGCCGAACATCAGTGCGCACCCCTGGGGAGACCGGTCATCATGTACCAGCTGATCAGGCCGGCGACGCCGATCAGCATGACGAAGGCGTAGTGGTAGACGTAGCCGGTCTGGAAGCGGACGACGCCGCGGGTCACGTCGATCACCCGGGCGGCGATGCCGTCAGGCCCGGCGCCGTCGATGGCGCGGCCGTCGACCTGCTTCCAGAGGAAGATGCCGAAGCCCTTGGCGGGACGCACGAAGATCCGATCGTAGAGCTCGTCGAAATACCACTTGTTGAGCAGGAAGCGGTACAGCGAGGGCTGCTGCTCGGCGAGCCTATGAGGAAGCTCGGGCCGGCGGATGTACATCCAGAAGGCCACGACGAAGCCGGCGAGCATCATCACGAAGGGCAGCGCGGCGACGAGGCCCGGCACGTTGTGGATGTCGTGCATGATGTGGTTGTCGGGCCCGTGCGCCAGGGCGTGGCCCCAGAAGGCGTCCATGCCCTCGCCGATGAACCTGTTCTTGAAGATCAGGCCGGCGAACAGCGCGCCGAAGGCGAGCACCGCGAGCGGGATCGTCATCACGAGCGGGCTCTCGTGGGGCGTGTGGGGCGCGTGGTCGTGGTGCTCCACGGCCGAGTGCGAGGCCGGCTCGATGTCGTGGCCCTTGTCGTCGTGGGCGACGCCCTCGTGGTGGCCGGGCGCGCCGTCCGCCTCGTGCGCGGTCGCCGAATGGGCGACGGCCGGGGCGTGGTGATCATCATGGCCGTGCGCGCCGTTATGCACCCAGCGGGCCGGGCCCTCGAAGGTCATGAAGAACAGGCGCCAGGAGTAGAACGAGGTGAAGAAGGCCGCGATCACGGTGGCGAAGAATGCCAGCGTGTGCCCGGGCCGCGTCGACATGTAGGCCGCCTCGATGATGGCGTCCTTCGAGTAGTAGCCGGCCGTGAACGGGAAGCCGATCAGCGCGAGCGTTCCGATCGCCATCATGGCGGTGGTGAAGGGAATGTAGGGGCGTAAGCTCCCCATGTTCCGCATGTCCTGCTCGTGGTGCATCGCGTGGATCACCGAGCCGGCCCCAAGGAACAGCAGCGCCTTGAAGAAGGCGTGCGTGAAGAGGTGGAACACGCCCGCCGCGTATGCGCCGACGCCGAGCGCCACGAACATGTAGCCGAGCTGCGAACAGGTCGAGTAGGCGATCACGCGCTTGATGTCGTTCTGCACGAGGCCGACGGTGGCGGCGAAGAAGGCCGTGATGCCGCCGATCACCGTGACGACGATGAGCGCGTTGGGGGCGAGTTCGAAGAGCGGCGACAGCCTCGCGACCATGAAGACGCCGGCGGTGACCATGGTGGCCGCGTGGATGAGCGCCGAGACCGGGGTCGGGCCCTCCATCGCGTCCGGCAGCCAGGTGTGCAGCAGGAACTGCGCCGACTTGCCCATCGCGCCCATGAACAGGAGCAGACAGGCCAGCGTGAGCGCGTGCCAGTCGTAGCCGAGGAAGTGGAAGGTCGCGTCCTTGAACTCGCCCACCCGCGGGAAGATGCCGTCGAAGCCGACGGCGCCGAACAGGACGAAGACGAGGAAGATGCCGAGCGAGAAGCCGAAATCGCCGACGCGGTTGACGATGAAGGCCTTCATCGCGGCGGCGTTGGCCGAGGGCTTCTCGTACCAGAAGCCGATCAGCAGGTAGGAGGCGAGGCCGACGCCCTCCCAGCCGAAGAACATCTGCACGAGGTTGTCGGCCGTCACCAGCATCAGCATGGCGAAGGTGAAGAGTGACAGGTAGGCGAAGAACCGCGGCCGGTGCGGGTCCTCGTGCATGTAGCCGATGGAGTAGAGGTGCACGAGCGTCGACACCGAGGTCACGACGACGAGCATCACCCGGGTCAGCGTGTCGATCCGGAAGGCCCAGTCGACCGTGAGGTCGCCGGCCGTGAACCACGTCGCGACCTGCACGCGGACGGCCTCGCCGCCCTCGATGAACACGCCCCAGGACAGGAGCGCCGCGAAGGCGAGGCAGGCGGTGGTGACGTACTCGCTCGCCCGCGCGCCGATGAGGCGGCCGAACAGCCCGGCGACGAGCGCGCCGATGAGCGGGAAGAAGACGATCGCGTGATACATCGTTCTCTTAGCAGTCCGGCCTCGGGGCGCGCGGAGGCATGCCGCGAACCCTCGGGTTTCAGGTCAGGGCGAGTCGGCTCTGGGCGCCTCTAGCCCTTCATCATGCTCACGTCCTCGACCGCGATGGAGCCGCGGTTGCGGAAGAACACCACCAGGATGGCGAGGCCGATGGCGGCCTCGGCGGCGGCCACGGTCAGCACGAAGAGCGCGAAGACCTGGCCGGTGATGTCGTTGAGGTGGGTCGAGAACGCCACGAGGTTGATATTCACCGCGAGCAGGATCAGCTCGACCGACATCAGGATTACGATGATATTCTTGCGGTTGATGAAGATGCCGAGCACGCCAAGCGTGAACAGGATCGCCGCGACGGTGAGGTAGTGGCTCAGGCCGATCATGGTGCTGTCCTCGCTCCTCAGACCTCGACGCCCTGGCGCGAGGGCACCTTGCGGTTCTCCACGGCCATGCCTTGCGTGCGGGCGTTCTGCACGGCGATGTTCTGACGCTTCACGCCGGGGCGGTCGCGCAGGGTCAGCACGATGGCGCCGATCATAGCGACGAGCAGGATCAGCCCGGCGAGCTGGAAGAAGTAGACGTACTCCGTGTAGAGCACCCGGCCGAGCGCGGCCGTGTTCGTCAGGTTCTCGGCAGCGGCCGGGTTGCCCAGCGGCGTCTGAACGAGGCCCGGATCGATGGTCCAGGAGCCTACAACCAGCAGGATCTCGATCAGGAAGATCACCCCGATCAGCGCGCCGACCGGCAGGTATTGCTGGAAGCCCTGGCGTAGCTCGGCGAAATCCACGTCGAGCATCATCACGACGAAGAGGAACAGCACCGCGACGGCGCCGACATAGACGACCACCAGGATCATGGCCAGGAACTCGGCGCCCATCAGGACGAAGAGTCCTGCGGCATTCACGAAGGCGAGGATCAGGAACAGAACCGACGCCACGGGGTTTCGGGAGGCGATCACCATGAACCCGGAGGCGATGGCGACCCCCGCGAACAGGTAGAAGAAGGCGGCTGCTGCGGTCATGCGCTTGTCAGGATCGGCCGCGCGGGGCGGCCCCTTCTGCCTCGTGGGTGGACACGGCCAGCGCGGGCTGGCCGTCCTATAGAACCGGGGTCCCCGCCACACAAGGCGCCGAGGAAGCTTGTCCCTGTCAGCGGTAGGGGGCGTCCATCGCGATGTTGCGGGCGATCTCGCGCTCCCAGCGATCGCCGTTCAGCAGGAGCTTCTGCTTGTCGTAGAGCAGCTCCTCGCGGGTCTCGACCGAGAACTCGAAGTTCGGACCCTCGACGATGGCGTCCACGGGGCAGGCCTCCTGGCACATGCCGCAGTAGATGCACTTCACCATGTCGATGTCGTAGCGCGTGGTGCGCCGCGTGCCGTCATTGCGGCGCGGGCCCGCCTCGATGGTGATGGCCTGGGCCGGGCAGATCGCCTCGCAGAGCTTGCAGGCGATGCAGCGCTCCTCGCCGTTCGGGTAGCGGCGCAGCGCGTGCTCGCCCCGGAAGCGCGGGCCGCGGTGGCCCATCTCGAAGGGGTAGTTGATCGTCGCCTTCGGCTTGAAGAAGTACTTCATGGCGAGGACGAACCCCGACACGAACTCCTTCAGGAGAAGGCTCCTGGCGACCTGATCGAGCTTCATGCCCGAATCTCCGATGTTGCTGTCACGCTCCCGGCGCGAGGCCGGTGAGCTTGAGGACGAAGGCGACGACGACGACCGAGATCAGCGAGAGGGGCAGGAACACCTTCCAGCCGAGGCGCATGAGCTGGTCGTAGCGGTAGCGCGGCACCATGGCCTTCACCATGGCGATCATGAAGAACAGGAAGCTCGCTTTAAGGGCGAACCAGATCAGGCCCGGTACCCAGGTGAAGGGCGCGAACGGGATCGGCGAGAGCCAGCCGCCGAGGAACAGCACGGTCCCGAGCGCACACATGGTCATGATGGCCACGTACTCGCCCAGCATGAAGAGCAGGTACGGCGTCGAGGAGTACTCGACCATGTAGCCGGCCACCAGCTCCGACTCGGCCTCCGGCAAGTCGAAGGGCGGGCGGTTCGTCTCGGCGAGCGCAGAGATGAAGAACACCACGAACATCGGGAACAGCCAGAGCCAGTACCACCCGAACAGGCCGAGGCTGGTGTCCTGCGCCATCACGATGCGCGAGAGGTTGAGCGAGCCGGCGCAGAGCAGGACGCAGATGATCACGAAGCCGAGCGAGACCTCGTAGGAGATCATCTGCGCGGCCGAGCGCAGCGCGCCCAGGAAGGCGTATTTCGAGTTCGAGGCCCAGCCGCCCATGATGACGCCGTAGACGCCCAAGCTGGAGATCGCGAAGATGTAGGTGATGCCGACGTTGATATCGGCGATCGCCCACCCTTCCGCGAGCGGGATCACCGCCCAGGAGGCGAGCGCCAGCGTGGCGAAGACGAGCGGCGCCAGCAGGTAGATGCCCTTGTTGGCGCCCGCCGGGATCACCGGCTCCTTGATCACGAACTTGATCAGGTCGGCGAACGACTGGAACAGGCCCCAGGGCCCGACCACGTTCGGGCCGCGGCGCAGCTGCACGGCCGCCCAGATCTTGCGGTCGGCGAGCAGCGCGTAGGCGATGAAGACAAGGAGCGCGGAGAGGAGTACGAGGCTCTTCAGCGCGATCAGGAGCACCGTCCCGACGATCTCGAGGGTTGTCATCGGCGGTGCTCCTACTCGGCCGCCTCGAGCGCGCGCCCGCGGGCGAGACTCGAACACTCGGCGAGTACCCGCGAGGCGCGGGCGATCGGGTTGGTGAAGTAGAAGTCGCGGACCGGCGACTGGAAGGCGCCGCGGGCGCCTTCCCCGCTTAAGGTCGCGAGGCGCTCGAGCGCGGCAGCGAGGTCGCTCCCGGCGACGCTGCCGACGGCCGCAAGGTGCGGGTGCTCGGCGTAGAGCGCGCGGCGCAGCGCAGTGAGCGAATCGTAGGGCAGCTTCTTGCCCAGCACGTCCGAGAGGGCGCGCAGGATCGCCCAGTCCTCGCGGGCGTCGCCCGGCGGGAAGCCGGCGCGGTTGGCCTGCTGCACGCGGCCCTCCGTGTTCACGTAGGTCGCGTTCTTCTCGGTGTAGGCGGCGCCCGGCAGGATCACGTCGGCGCGGGTGGCGCCGCGGTCGCCGTGGGTGCCCTGGTAGATCACGAAGGCGCCAGGCGCCACCTCGCACTCGTCGGCGCCGAGGTTGAACAGCACGTCCACGCCGCCGCCGACGATGCCGGCGAAGTCGAGACCGCCCTCCCCCGGCACGAAGCCGAGATCGAGCGCGCCGACGCGGGCCGCCGCGTTGTGCAGCACGCCGAAGCCGTTCCAGTCGGACGTCACCGCGCCGACGTCGCGCGCGAGCTGTGCCGCGGCGGCGAGCACGCCCGGCTGGTTCGCCGCAGACTCGCCGACGATGATCAGCGGATGGTTGGCGGCCTTCAGGGCCTCCAGGAAGCTGTGCTCGCCCCGCGTCAGGGCGGCGAGCGAATCGGGACCCGCGCCGATCTGGACGTGGGGGTAGGTCAGGTCGGCAGGCTCGCCGATCATGCCCACCGCGAGCGGGGCCATGCGCCAGCGCTTGCGGATGCGCACGTTCAGCATCGAGGCCTCGATGCGCGGGTTGGTGCCGACCAGCAGGATCGCGTCGGCCTGCTCGATGCCAGGAATGGTCGGGTTGAAGGTGTAGGCAGCCCGGCCCCAGGCCGGGTCGAGGCCGGTGCCGGCCTGACGGCAATCGATATTGGTGACGCCGAGCGAGCCCATCAGCTGCTTGAGCGCGAAAACCTCCTCGACGGCGGCGAGGTCACCCACCACGGCGCCGACGCGCTTCGGGTCGGCGCCCTTGAGCTTGGCGGCGATCGCCTGGAACGCCTCGCCCCAGGAGGCGGGGCGGAGCCGCCCGTTCTCGCGCAGGAAGGGGCGGTCAAGGCGCTGGAGGCGCAGCCCGTCCACGGCGTGGCGGGTCTTGTCGGAGATCCACTCCTCGTTGATCTCCTCGTTGACGCGCGGCTCGATCTGCATGACCTCGCGGCCGCGGGCGTCGACGCGGATCGCCGAGCCCACCGCGTCCATCACGTCGACCGACTCGGTCTTCGAGAGCTCCCAGGGGCGGACGTTGTAGCTCTGCGGCTTGTGCACGAGCGCGCCGACCGGGCAGAGGTCGGCGACGTTGCCCTGCAGCTCCGAGTTCATCGCCTGTTCGAGGTAGCTGGTGATCTCCATGTCCTCGCCGCGGCCGATCGCGCCGAGATCCGGCACGCCCGCGACCTCCGCCAGGAAGCGCACGCAGCGGGTGCAATGGATGCAGCGGTTCATCGCGGTCCGCACGAGCGGACCGATATACTTCTCCTCGACCGCGCGCTTGTTCTCGCTGTAGCGCGTCGAGTCGACGCCGTAGGCCATCGCCTGGTCCTGCAGGTCGCAGTGGCCGCCCTGATCGCAGATCGGGCAATCGAGCGGGTGGTTGATGAGGAGGAACTCCATCACCCCCTCGCGGGCCTTCTTCGTCCCGCCCGAGCGCGTCAGCACCTCCGGCGGCTCGCCGTTCGGGCCCGGGCGGCAATCCTTCACCGCGTAGGCGCAGGAGGCCACGGGCTTGGGCGCGCCCTTCAACTCGACCAGGCACATGCGGCAATTGCCGGCGATCGACAGCCGCTCGTGGAAGCAGAAGCGCGGGATCTCCGCGCCCGCGACCTCGCAGGCCTGGAGCAGCGTGTACTCGGCCGGGACGTCAACCTCGATGCCGTCGACGAGAATTTTCGTCATCTGTCTTTCTCGGGCTCGGACTGCGCGGGCGCGGGGCGGATCACTCCGCGGCCATCGGCACGGGGTCCGTGTGCGGGTTGGCGGTGTAGCGGTCGATCCGCTTCTCGATCTCGGGGCGGAAGTGCTTGATCAGGCCCTGGACCGGCCACGCGGCGGCGTCGCCCAGCGCGCAGATCGTGTGGCCCTCGATCTGCTTCGTGACCTCGAACAGCATGTCGATCTCGCGCTTCTGCGCGCGGCCCTTCGACATGCGGGTGAGGACGCGCCACATCCAGCCGGTGCCCTCGCGGCAGGGCGTGCACTGGCCGCAGGACTCGTGCTTGTAGAAGTACGAGATCCGGGTGATTGCCTCGACGATGTCGGTCGACTTGTCGAGGACGATGACCGCCGCGGTGCCAAGGCCTGAGCCGAGGCCGCGCAGGGTGTCGAAGTCCATCTTGGCGTCGATGATCTGCTCGGCCGGCACCAGCGGCACCGAGGAGCCGCCGGGGATCGAGCAGAGCAGGTTGTCCCAGCCGCCGCGCATGCCGCCGCAATACTTGTCGACGAGCTCCCGGAACGTGATCCCGAGCTCCTCCTCGACGTTGCAGGGCTTGTTCACATGGCCGGAGACGCAGAACAGCTTCGAGCCGGTGTTGTTCTTGCCGCCGAGGCCCGCGAACCACGCGCCGCCGCGGCGCAGGATCGTGCCGGCGACCGCGATCGACTCGACGTTGTTCACCGTCGTGGGGCAGCCGTAGAGGCCCATATTGGCCGGGAACGGCGGCTTCAGCCGCGGCATGCCCTTCTTGCCCTCGAGGCTCTCGATGAGGGCCGTCTCCTCGCCGCAGATATAGGCGCCCGCGCCGTGGTGCACGTAGATGTCGAAGGGGTAGCCGTGCACGTTGTCCTGGCCGACCAGCCGCGCCTCGTAGGCCTCGTCGACGGCCTTCTGGAGGGCGTGCTTCTCGGCGACGTACTCGCCGCGGATGTAGACGTAGCAGGCGTGCGCCCCCATCGCGAAGGAGGCGAGCATGCAGCCTTCGATCAGGAGGTGCGGGTCGTGCCGCATGATCTCCCGGTCCTTGCAGGTGCCGGGCTCCGACTCGTCGGCGTTGACCACGAGGTAGTGCGGACGCCCGTCCGACTTCTTCGGCATGAACGACCACTTGAGGCCCGTTGGGAAGCCGGCGCCGCCGCGGCCGCGCAGGCCCGAGGCCTTCATCTCCTCGATGATCCAGTCGCGGCCCATCTCCAGCAGGAACTTGGTGCCGTCCCAGGCGCCGCGCTTCTTCGCGGCATCGAGGCCCGGGGAGTGCAGGCCGTAGAGATTGGTGAAGATGCGGTCCTGATCGGAGAGCATGTCAGGTCCTCTCAGGCTTGGCGGGGGGCTTGGGTTTGCTGCGGCCCTTCGGCAGCTTCGGTGATTCCGCGTTGGGTGCGGGCTCGGAGGGCTCCTCCTCACCCGAGGCGACGGGCTGGGGCGGCGGCACGTCGCGCGGCAGCGACGACTGGGAGCCGGCCTCGGCGCCCGCGGGCTCCAGATCCTTGATGGCCTTCGGCTGGGACCCGGGTGCCTCGGATTTGCCGGCGGTGGAGTGCTCCTGGTCGGCAGCCTCGGCCCTGTCGCCGCCCTTCACCGGCGCCTCGCCGGCGGCCGCGCGCTGGGCCGGGGCATCGCTCGACGTGGTCTCGACCGCCCGGCCGGCATCGGGGCGTGCCGGCTTCGGATTTGTCGCCGCCTGCTGCTCGCTCGACGCGGCCTCGGACTTGCTGGCCTGGGCGCCCTCGTCCTTGCGCGACTCCTCGAAGCGCTTGCGCCACGCGCCGACGCGCGAGCCGTCGTAGAGGGTCGGGTCGGTGAGCGTGTTCGGGCCGCCCAGCGGCTCCGAGGCGTTGCGGTCGATCTGCGAGCCGACCTTGACCGGGCGGCCGGCCGCGAGGTCGTCCATCAGCTTGCCGAGAAGCTCGGGCGTCAGGTCTTCGTAGTAGTCCTGGTTGATCTGCACCATCGGCGCGTTGCAGCACGCGCCCAGGCACTCGACCTCGAGCCACGAGAAGGTGCCGGTCGGATCGACGTGGCCCGAGGGGCCGAGCCGCTGGTGCAGCATGTCCTTCAGCTCGCGCGCGCCGCAGGAATCGCACGGCACCGTCCCGCAGACCTGGATCCAGTAGCGGCCGACCGGCTCCAGCGCGAACATCGTGTAGAAGGTCGCGACCTCAAGCACGCGGATCGCCGGCATGCCGAGCTCCGCCGCGACCGCCTCGATGGCCTTCTGCGGCAGCCAACCGCCGTTCTGCTCCTGGGCGCGCCACAGGAGCGGGATCACGGCCGAGGCCTGACGACCTTCCGGGTACTTGGCGATCTGCCCCTTCGCCCACGCGGCGTTCTCCGGCGTGAACGCGAAGCTCTCGGGCTGCTCGGCGGCGGGGGCTAGTCTGCGGTTGGCCATCGTCTTGAAACCCTTCAGCCGCTCAGCGGTCCACCTCGCCGAAGACGATGTCGAGCGTGCCGAGCACGCAGGACACGTCGGCGAGAAGGTGCCCGCGGCACATCCAGTCCATCGCCTGGAGATGGGCGAAGCCCGGAGCGCGGATCTTGCAGCGGTACGGCTTGTTGGTGCCGTCCGAGACCAGATAGACGCCGAATTCGCCCTTGGGCGCCTCGACCGCGGCGTAGACCTCGCCGGCCGGCACGTGGAACCCTTCCGTGTAGAGCTTGAAGTGGTGGATGAGCGCCTCCATCGAGCGCTTCATCTCCCGGCGCGGCGGCGGCGCGAACTTGCCGTCCACCGAGGCGATCGGGCCCTGGCCGGCGGGCTCGCGCAGCTTGGCGCAGCACTGCTTCATGATCTTCACGGATTCCCGCATCTCCTCCATGCGGATCACCTGGCGATCGTAGGTGTCGCCGTTCTTCCCCACGGGGATGTCGAAATCCATCTCCTCGTAAGCCTCGTAGGGCTGCGACTTGCGCAGGTCCCACGGGATGCCGGAGCCGCGCACCATCACGCCCGAGAAGCCCCAGGCCATCGCCTCTTCGACCGAGACGATGCCGATATCGACGTTGCGCTGCTTGAAGATGCGCGAGCCCATGACGAGCGCGTCGAGGTCGTCCACCACCTGCAGGAAGGGGTCGCAGAAGGCGTCGATGTCGTCGATCAGCGCGGGTGGCAGGTCCTGGTGCACGCCGCCGGGGCGGAAGTAGTTGGCGTGCATCCGGGCTCCGGAAGCGCGCTCGTAGAAGATCATCAGTTTCTCGCGCTCCTCGAAGCCCCAGAGGGGCGGCGTGAGCGCGCCGACGTCCATCGCCTGCGTGGTGACGTTGAGGAGGTGCGAGAGCAGGCGCCCGATCTCGCAGTAGAGCGTGCGGATCAGCTGGGCGCGCCGCGGCACCTCGATGCCGGCGAGCTTCTCGATCGCCAGGCAGAAGGCGTGCTCCTGGTTCATCGGCGACACGTAGTCGAGCCGGTCGAAATAGGGCGTCGCCTGCAGGTAGGTCTTGTGCTCGATCAGCTTCTCGGTGCCGCGGTGCAGGAGGCCGATATGCGGATCGACCCGCTCGACCACCTCGCCGTCGAGCTCCAGCACGAGGCGCAGCACGCCGTGCGCCGCCGGGTGCTGCGGCCCGAAATTGATCGCGAAGTTGCGGATGTTGTGCTCGGTCATGACCGTCTCCGCGCTCAGGCCGTCTTCTTCTCGTCGCCCGGCAGGACGTAGTCCGTGCCTTCCCAGGGCGAGAGGAAGTCGAAGTTGCGGAACTCCTGCGTGAGCTTCACGGGCTCGTAGACCACGCGCGCCTCGTCCTGGTCGTAGCGGACCTCGACGAAGCCGGTGAGCGGGAAGTCCTTGCGCAGCGGGTGCCCCTCGAAGCCGTAATCGGTGAGCAGGCGGCGCAGGTCGGGATGGCCCGAGAACAGGATGCCGTAGAGGTCGTAGGTCTCGCGCTCGAACCAGTTCGCCGCCGGGAAGATGTCGATCACTGAGGGGACGGGCGTGGTCTCGTCGGTCTGTACCTTCACCCGGATGCGGGTATTATGGCGGAGCGAGAGCAGATGGTAGACGACGTCGAAGCGCCGCTCGCGGCCCGGATAGTCCACACCGCAGATGTCGATGAAGCAGCGGAAGCCGCAAGCGGGATCATCGCGCAGGTAGGTCAGCGCGTAGACAATGTCGGAGGCCTGAACCACGAGGGTCAGCTCGCCGAAGGCGATGCCGCGCTCGACGATCGCCGGCCCGAGCGCCCCGCCGATCCGCTCGGAGAGCGCGGCGAGCGCGCCGTCTCCCTGCTCGGGCTGGGTGTGGGCGAGGATGGAAATGCCGTTCGTCATGTCCGCCCCTAGCGCTCGATCGTGCCGGTGCGGCGGATCTTTTTCTGGAGCAGAAGCACGCCGTAGAGCAGCGCCTCGGCGGTCGGCGGGCAGCCCGGCACATAGATGTCCACCGGAACCACCCGGTCGCAGCCGCGCACCACCGAGTAGGAGTAGTGGTAGTAGCCGCCGCCGTTGGCGCAAGAGCCCATCGAGATGACGTAGCGCGGCTCCGGCATCTGGTCGTAGACCTTGCGCAGCGCGGGAGCCATCTTGTTGGTCAGCGTGCCGGCCACGATCATCACGTCGGACTGGCGCGGGCTACCGCGCGGCGCGAAGCCGAAGCGCTCGCAATCGTAGCGCGGCATCGACATCTGCATCATCTCGACCGCGCAGCAGGCAAGGCCGAAGGTCATCCACATCAGCGAGCCGGTGCGAGCCCAGGTGATCAGCTCGTCGGCCGAGGTCAGCAGGAAGCCGCGGTCGGCCAGCTCGTCGCTGATCGACAGGAAGGTCGGATCATCCGCGCCGATCGGCCGACCCGTGTTCGGGTCAATGATTCCCTTCGCCGCCGGGGCGACGGTGGGCGCGCGGGAGAGGTCGTGCGTGAGGGCCATGATTGCCTCAGGAGCGTGGCGTCTGCGGGGTCCGGCTCGGGTTCAGTCCCACTCGAGGGCGCCCTTGCGCCACTCGTAGATGAACCCGACCGTCAGAACCCCGAGGAAGACCATCATCGACCAGAAGCCGAGCCAGCCTAGCTCCCCGAAGGTGATCGCCCACGGGAACAGGAAGGCCACTTCCAGGTCGAAGATGATGAACAGGATGGCGACGAGATAGAAGCGCACATCGAATTTCATGCGCGCGTCGTCGAAGGCGTTGAAGCCGCACTCGTAGGCCGAGAGCTTCTCCGGATCCGGGCTGCTGTAGGCGACCAGGAACGGGGCCACCAGCAGCGCGGCGGCGATGAACAGCGAGACGCCGATGAAGACGATGAGCGGAAGGTAGTCCGCCAGAAGACCGGTCATGCGACACCCCGTGCACGATTGGGACCGCGGCGCCCGAGTCCGGATCGATCAATCCATCCAGGCCCGTGCGGCCCGGCGAGGCCGAACCGGCCGGCCAATGGAATTGCTCCAATCCCAGAGTGCGCGTGGCCGGAGGCTTAGTCGAGGGGAACAGGCGAGACAAGGGCATTGCGCGTCGCACAACGGCCCCGCGCCACACAGAGGTGGGGATGTAATAGGCCCGCGGGAGGTAGGCAGATCCGCGCAGGCGCGGGCGGCGCGGCGGCGGCCCGAGGGGCCGTCAAAAAGGCGCCCACGGCTGCTTGACAGGGCACCGCCCCCCTCATAAACCCCGGCCGTCGCCGAGACGAAGGCGACGACGCCACGCGGGCGTAGCTCAGTTGGTTAGAGTGCCGGCCTGTCACGCCGGAGGTCGCGGGTTCGAGCCCCGTCGCCCGCGCCACGTTTCACTTTCAGCCTGGCTGAATGTCGTCCGAGACGGCCGGTCAATGGCCGTTCTTGCTGCGCCGCGCGGGCGTAGCTCAGTTGGTTAGAGTGCCGGCCTGTCACGCCGGAGGTCGCGGGTTCGAGCCCCGTCGCCCGCGCCACACGCCTTCCAAACCAGCATTTCGGCTTGCGGAACGGCGGATCGCTTCCGCGCCGTGCCGATGTCCCATGTGCAACCAAACCGCCGCGCCCGCGTCTCCCCGGATCACCACCGGAGGACAGACGATGGAACCGATGAGGCCCATGGAACCGATGAAGCCCATGGAACCGATGAAGCCGATGAAGGGCGCCGAGCCCTGGTGGCCGGAGGATCTCGGCAGCCCGGCAAGCAGCGGGGGGCAGAACGGGCTGCGCTACGCGTTCTTTCCCGAGAAGCACCGCCTCCTGGTTGAGCGCGAGGGCAAGACCACGACCTACGACAGTGGCGACCACCGTATCAGCGGCGTGCAGCAGCAGAGCGGCGGCACGGTGAGCTTCGCGAGCCAGAACGGCACGGTGGACCTCGATTCACTGAAGCAGGTCGGCTGAGGCCCCCGCGCGTGGACAGGCCCGGCGGCGCTCTTTAAGCGCTGGCCGGATGCCCGCCCCATCGCCACACCCGTCCATACGCACGCTGAGAGACCTCCTGCGCGCGCTCCAGCCCGAGGAGCGGCGGCGCCTCGCGCTGATCGCGCTGGGACTCGCCGCTACGGCGCTCCTGGAGGTGATCGGGGTCGCCTCCGTGATCCCGTTCCTGACGCTGGTCGGGGATCCGGCTGCCGCCGACAGACTTCCCTATCTCGCGGCCCTGCGCGATGGGCTCGGGCTAGCCGGCCCGCGCGCCTTCCTCATCGCCACCGGCCTAGCGGCGCTCCTCGCGATCCTCACCACAGCGGCGGCCAATGCGGCTCTGACCTACGCGCAGCTGCTGTTCACCCATCTGACGGGCTACGGCCTCGCCCGGCGCCTGCTGTTTCGCTACCTCGACCGGGAGCGCCTGTTCTTCGCGCAGGCCAACAGCGCCGAACTCGCCAAGAACGTGCTAAGCGAGACCGACCGGGTGGTGATCGGTGTGCTGACGCCGCTCACCGTGATCGCTTCGCGCGCCACTTCGGCGCTGGCCGTCATCGGCTTCCTGCTCCTCTACGCGCCCGGCCTCGCGCTCGTGCTCGGCGGCGGCTTCGGAGGGCTTTATGTCGGGATCTACCTCTTCGTCCGCGCCCGCCTCGCCCGGATCGGGGCGCGATCGGTGGCCGACAACGAGACGCGCTTCCGCGTCGTCCAGGAGACGCTGGGCGCGCTGACGGAACTCAAGCTCTACGGCCGTGCCGAGGGTTTCGCGGCGCGGTTCGACGGGCCGGCCCGGGCCTTCGCACGAGACAGCGCCGCAAGCCACGTGACCGGGCAATTGCCGCGCTTCGTCATCGAGGCGCTGGCCTTCGGCGGCGTGATCGTGGTGGTACTGTTCGCCCTGGCGCAGGGTCTCGATACCGCGGGCATCCTGCCGCTGCTCGGCCTGTTCGCCTTCGCGGGCTACCGCATGCTGCCGGCTTTCCAGAACATCTTCAACGCGTTGGCGCTGCTGCGCTTCACCCTGCCGGCCGCGCGGCTGATCGTGGACGAGCTCGGCGACGAGCCGGTCCGAGCCCCGCGCGATTCGCGGCGCCTGCCCTTTCGCGAGTCCCTGCGCTTCGAGGCCGTCCGCTTCGACTACGAACCCGGTCGCCCGACCCTCTCCGGCATCGACCTGGTTGTTCCGGCAGGGACGGCGGTCGGCATCGTCGGCCGCACGGGGTCGGGCAAGTCCACACTGGTCGGCCTGCTGCTCGGCATCCTGGCCCCCAGCGCCGGCCGGATCGCGGTGGACGGCGTCGGCCTCTCGCCCGACACCCTGAGAGCTTGGCAGAATCGCGTCGGCTACGTGCCGCAGGACGTGTTCCTAGTGGACGGCACGATCGCCGAGAACATCGCGCTCGGCCTCGACGAGCCGGATCCCACCCGGGTGGAGCGCGCCGCGCGGATCGCGGGGCTCGAAGGCTTCGTAGCCGCCCTGCCCGAGGGCTACGCCACCCGGGTCGGCGAACGTGGCGCGCGCCTCAGCGGCGGGCAGCGCCAGCGCATCGGCATCGCCCGGGCGCTGTACCACGAGCCGGACGTACTCGTATTCGACGAGGCGACCTCGGCTCTCGACGGCGAGACGGAGGCCGCGGTGATGCGCTCCCTGCGGGAGCTGGCCGGCACGCGCACGCTCGTCATGATCGCTCACCGCCTCACGACGCTGGAGCGGGTCGACACGGTTTACGTGCTCGAGGCGGGCCGCGTCGTCGCCGCGGGCCCGCCCGGCGCCGTTCTGCCCGGGATCGCCCCGGCGGCGTGAGACGGCGTTCGCGGGGCCGGGTGATGAAGCCGCGCCGTGCGGACCTATACTGAGCCGGACGTACACAGAGAGGATCGGCGATGCGCGAGACGATCGACCTGAGAGGCCCCGGCGGCACCGCGGCTCGCATTGCGCTCGACGGCGCCGAGCCGGTCTCCTGGAAGGTCGGCGACCGAGAATATCTCTGGACCGGCGACCCGGAGCATTGGAACCGGCACGCCCCCTGGCTCTTCCCCGTCGTCGGCGCCTCCGCAAACGGCGCGGTCCGCGTCGACGGGCAGCCCTACCCAATGGCGCAGCACGGGTTCGCGCGCGACCTGCCGTTCACCGTCGTGGCACGCGCGGACGACGCCGTCACCTTGCGGCTCGCCGACGGGCCTGAGACGCGGCGACACTACCCCTTCGCCTTTCGCCTCGACGTCGAGACCCGGGTCCGCGCAGCGTGCCTCGACTTCGCCGTCACTGTGGCCAACCCGGGTGCCGAGCCCCTGCCCTACGCGCTGGGCTTCCACCCCGCCTTCCCCTGGCCCTTCGCGGGCGGCGCCCGCTCGACCGGCGACTACGCCGTGGTTTTCGAGAGGGCGGAGCGCGCCACCGTCCCGGAGGTCGGCGCTGGCGGACTGCTGTTGCGCAACGAGCGGCCGGTCCCGCTGCAGGGCGATACCTTGCCCCTGGACCCGGCGATCTTCACGGAGGCGCTGGTATTCCGAAACGCCGCGAGCCGCGCGATGCGCTTCGCCGGTCCGGACGGCCGGGCGATTCGCATGGAGGTCGAGGATTTTCCCCATCTCGCCGTCTGGACCAAGCCCACCGCGCCGTTCCTGTCGCTCGAGTGCTGGACGGGTCACGCCGACTGGGCCGACTTCTCGGGCGACCTCGCGGAGCGCGATTCGCAGCGCCTGCTGCCACCGGGCATGGAGGCACGCCACGCGGTGCGCCTCACCCTCGAAACCTGACGCGATGCGGATCTGGGTCGCCCGACCGGAGCCCGGCGCCGCGCGCACGGCGGCCCGGCTGCGCGATCGCGGGCACCGGCCGCTCGTCGCGCCCGTCTTGGTCAGCCGTCCCACCGGCACCCGCCTCCCGGAGGGGCCCTTCGCCGGCCTCCTTCTCACGAGCGGGAACGGCCTCGACGCCCTGGACGCGGCCGCAGTCGCGCGGCTCGCCGGCACGGCGGTCTTCGCGGTGGGCGCGCGCACGGCAGAGGCCGCGACGCGCGCCGGCCTCGGACCGGTGCGCGCGGGAGCGGGAGACGCCGCCGCGCTCGCCCGGCTAGTCGCCGAGGCGCTGCCGCCCGGCGCGCGCCTGCTTCACCTCGCCGGGGCGGAGCGCAAGGCGGAGCCGGCCGCAACGCTCGTGCGCGCGGGCTACGACGTGCAGGTCGAGATCGTCTACGCCGCCGAGCCGGTCGCCGTGCTGCCGCCCCCGGTCGCGGCCGCGCTCGGCGGTACCGAATCGCCCCTCGACGCAGCTCTCCATTACTCCCGCCGCAGCGCCGCGACGGCGCTTGTCCTCGCCGGGGATGCGGGTCTGGCCGAACCTTTCGGATCAATTCGACATTACTGCCTGTCGGAAGACGTGGCCGTCCCCCTGGCAGCGGCGGGCATTCCGATCCATTTCGTGCCGAGGCGGCCCCGCGAGGACGATCTCCTGGCGGGTCTGGACTGACGCCGTAACGCGCGTGTCGTGGAAGGGCTCGCGCGCGCCGAGCCCGCGGTGTTAGGACGGCGGCCAAGCGCGGCCGGGTGCGCCGGCTGCGGCGGCATCCGCCCGGCGGTCGAACCGCTGAGACTGGAGAGAGACGGCCCGTGAAGCCACCATCCAACGACGCGAACCGCCCGAACCCGACCGCGCCCGGCAAGGGTGGCGAGAAGGGCGGCGACAAGGCAAGCGGCACGGGTGCCGAAGCGGCCAAGCCCGGCATCGCCGGCCAGCAGCCCCGTCCAGACGTCAGGCCCGAGCCGGGCAAGCCCGACCAGAAGGATGCTCCGAAGGCGGAGGGGAAGCCCTCCGGTTCGTCCACGCCACAGGCCGGAAGGCCCTCCGGACCGGCGCCGACGGGCGGGACCACCCCCACCGCCAAGGCGGCGGCCGAGCCGCCGAAGCCCGAGACCGCGCCGGTCGAGTCGGCGCGTCCCGGCATGCCCGCTGGCTCACCTCTGGGAGCGGGCGCAGCCCGGAGCGAGCCCACCAAGGCGGCGACCCCTGGCGCGGGCTCGTCGGCGTCGACGGCATCCGGCACGCTCAAGCCCGAGCCCGTCGGCAAGCCGGGCGAGGCCAAACCCGTCGATCCCAAATCCGCCGACACAAAGCCCGGCGCCGCCAAGGCCGAGCCGTTCCGGGCCGGCGGAAACGTCACGGACGGCCCTATTCTGGACCTGAAGGCCAAGCGCGTTCCCGATCCGGCGGAAGCCGCCAAGGGCGGCGCCGCTCCGACGGGCGCGAGGACCGAGCCCGGCAGGGACGCATCCAAGGACGGCCCGAAGCCCGCATCCGCCGCGAGCCCGATCCCGAAGGCGGCCCCGGCCGCCGAGGCGGCGCGGGGCGGCGCCGGCTTCGGATCGATGGCGGCTGCCGGTCTGCTCGGCGGCGTGATCGGTGCGGGCCTACTTTTCGGAGCCGACCGCGCCGGGCTGCTCCCGCCGCGCGAGGATGGGCGGGTTGCGGCGCTGGAGCAACGCATCGCGGGTCTCGCGCCGCGCGACGCGCTCACAGCCCTCGACAAGCGCGTCTCTGGCACTGAAACGGCCCTGAAGTCGCTTCCCGAGGCGGTGAAGGCTGCCGAGGCAACCGCCAAGCAGGCGCTCGCACAGGCTGGCCAACAGGGCGGTCCGTCCGCCGAGGGTGATCGCGGAGCCGCGCCGGCGCTGCCGGCAGACGTCTTGGCTCGCCTCGATAGCCTCGACCAGCGCGTCTCGGCCCTTCAGGAGGAGCCCGGCAAGGACGGTCAGGCCGCCGTGCAGCCGGCGCCGGAGTTCGCCGGCGTTCCGGACCGGTTGAAGGCGCTCGAAGACAAGGCCGCGGCGCCTCCGCAGGAACTCGATCAGCGCATCGCCGCCCTCCAGGCCGACGTCGAGAGCCGCACCACGGCGAATGCGGAGGCTGACCGTACCCTCGGGCAGCGCCTCGATGCCCTCCAGCAGGCTCTGGATGAGCGGGTAAAGAGCGCGACCGAGGCCGTGGAGAAGGCCACGCAGGCGAGCCAGCAGGCGGCCGAGGCCGGACGCACGCAGGCGCAGGAGACGACGCGTGCGCTTGAGCGCGCGCAGCACGAGCAGGCTGACAAGATCGCGGCCCTCGACAAGGCGGTCGGACAGCGGGCGGAGGCCGCGACCGTGCAGGCCGCCCTCAGGGTCGTCGCGGCCGACAGGGTCGCGACCGCGCTCTCAACCGGTGCGCCCTACGCCGAGCCGCTGACCACGCTGCGCAAGCTCGAGACCGGCGATTCTGCCCGTCTCGACGCGCTGGCGCCGTTTGCCGAGGCGGGGGCGCCGACCACGGCCCAGCTCGCCGCCGAGTTCCGCCCGGTGGCCGAGAAGGCTGCCGCGGCGCGTCGGGCCTCCGAGGCTCGGAGCGTCGCCGAGAACGGTGACATCAAGGCGAAGCTTCTTAGCATGGCTGATTCGATCGTTCAGGTGCGCCGGGTCGATGCGCCACCGGCCTCAGGCGGCCGACCCGCCGGCGAGAATCCGGTGGAGAAGGTACAGGCTGCGCTGGACCGCGGCGCCTTGCAGGACGCGGTTACGGCGTTCGAGGGCCTCCCGCAGGAGGCCAAGGCCGAGGCCGGTCCCTTCGGTGAGAAGCTCAAAGCCCGCAATGCGGCCGCGCAGGCCGCCCGCGCCCTCCTATCCGACGCGTTCAAGACCCTTCCTGCCGGGCCCTGAGACCGGGCGAGCGCCCCAGTATCGGCCCGGCCGAAATCTCGTTGTCCATCCGCGCGGCGCGTCCCGGCAGCGCCCACAGGAGTATTCAATCGATGTGGCGTGCCCTCGCCTTTCTGGCCCTTCTCGCCCTGGCTGCCTTCGGGGCGGTCTGGATCGCCGATCGGCCCGGCACCGTGACCATCGTGTGGAACGGCTACGAGGTCGCCACCAGCCTGGCGATCGGGCTGGTCGGGGTCCTCGTGGCCGCCGTCGCGATCGGTCTCCTGTGGGCGGTCGTGCGCGGCGTCATCGGCCTGCCGGAGATCCTGGTCCGCGGCTCGCGCGAGCGGCGCCGGGCGAAGGGGTTCACGGCGCTCTCGCGCGGGATGGTGGCGGTCGGCTCCGGTGACCCGCTGGCTGCGCGCCGCCACGCGAGCGACGCCGAACGCCTGCTCGGACCTGAACCGCTGACGCTCCTGCTCAAGGCGCAGGCTGCGCAGATCTCGGGCGACCGGGAGGCGGCCGAGAACGCGTTCCAGCGCATGGCGGACGATCCGGAGACGCGCGTGCTCGGCCTGCGCGGGCTGTTCGTCGAGGCGCGCCGCCGCGAGGACGAGACTGCGGCCCGCGCCTACGCGGTCGAGGCGGCCCGCCTCGCTCCCAGTGTGACCTGGGCCAACGAAGCCGTGCTTGAGGCGCAGTGCGCCGACGGCGACTGGTCTGGAGCCCTCGAGACCGTGGAGCGGCGCGGCTCGTTGGGCCTGCTCGACAAGAGCGTGGCGCGCCGCCAGCGCGCCGTCCTGCTCACGGCGGGAGCCCAGCGCCGAGAGGCCGGCGAGCCGGAGGCGGCGTTGGAGCGTGCCATGCAGGCCGTGAAGCTCTCGCCCGACCTTGTGCCCGCCGCCTGCATCGCCGGCCGCCTGCTCGCCCGCCGCGGGGACCTGCGCAAAGCGTCGAAGATCTTGGAGGCCGCCTGGAAGGCGAACCCGCATCCCGATCTCGCCAAGGTCTATCTCGGCCTCAGGACGGGCGACTCCGTGCGCGACCGGCTCGCCCGCGCCGAAACGCTGGCCAAACTCTCGTCCTGGCACCCCGAGGCACGCCTCGCCGTGGCGCAGGCCGCGCTGGACGCGCGCGATTTCGTGCAGGCCCGCGACGCGCTGAAACCGCTCCTCAACGAGCGCCCGACCGTGCGCACCTGCTTGCTGATGGCCCGGATCGAGGAAGCCGAGCACGGTGCCGGCTCGGGCCGGGCGCGTGAGTGGCTCGCACGCGCCGCCCATGCTCCGCGTGATCCGCTGTGGATCGCCGACAGCGTCGTCTCGGAGACTTGGGCGCCGATCTCCCCCGTCACCGGCCGCCTTGACGCGTTCGCGTGGCGTGAACCGCCGAACGCTCTGACGGGACCGACAGAGGCGAGCGTCGAGTCGAATGCGCTCGATGCATCGCCCGCCGCGGCGGCGGACCGATCGCCAGCCGTCATCGAAGAGGCACAGCCTGTCGTCGGAGCCGCCAGCCCGGTGGTCCTGCCGGTTCCAGGTCCCTCGCAGCACCCCGCCGCGACACCCGTCCAGGCGGACGCACGCCGCATCGCCTGATCCAGGATGAGCCTCGATCCGAGTCCTCGCACCGATAGCCTCGATACAGGTAGGATGCAGGTCATGCACACCCACCCCTCACGCCGGGATCGTTCATCGTGGAGCCGGTGATGCGTCGCTCTCCGGTCTTCCCGGTCTGGTGACGTTCATGGTGACGACGACTGATGACGAGGAGCGGACTGCGCGCCGACAGATCGGCGCGCTGCCCTTCCAGCGCGGTGACGACGGCGAGACCGCCGTGCTGCTCGTCACGTCGCGGGAGAGCCGGCGCTGGGTCATTCCGAAAGGCTGGCCGATGAAAGGCCGGAAGCCGTACGAGGCGGCGGCGCGCGAGGCCTACGAGGAGGCCGGCCTCGTCGGGCAGATCGGCAAGCGCCCACTCGGCTTTTACCTCTACGAGAAGCGCCTGAAGAACCGTGGTTCGGTTCTGTGCCAAGTAAAGGTTTTCCCACTGGAGGTTCGCAAACAACTCTCTCGGTGGCCGGAGCAGCACCAGCGCGAACTGCGGTGGTTCAGCCCCGCCGACGCCGCCGAGGCTGTGAACGAGCCGGGCCTCGCCGCGATCATCCGCGCCACACTGAAGCGGCACAAGGATCCCGGCGACACCAGAAAGGTGTGACGTTGACGGCCGGGATTCCGGGCTGCATGGGCTCGTCGAAAAGTTGTCCCGTCGGCGAAATGTGTGACGGAAGCGGATTGCCAAGCCACAGCCGATCCGTTAAAGCCCCTCTCGTCGACGGCAGCACCAGACGAGGCGCTCCAACGACCCGCTTGCTGCGGTAGCTCAGTGGTAGAGCACTTCATTGGTAATGAAGAGGTCGAGAGTTCAATCCTCTCTCGCAGCACCAGCTTTCTAATCAGCATCGCCTCATAAGCCCGATACATATGATCGCGCGCGACTCTTGCGATCGTAGGATGTATGCGGCGCTTGAACGATCGACTGAGCTTACTCGACCACAGGCTAAGTAATCCGGCTCGTACGCAGTCGAACGATACGCTACTCTCCACGCGGAGCGTATCTCAGAGTCTGTTTGATTGGGCTGGAGAGTGGCGCGTTGGCTTCGTGAGGAGAAGCCGCGGTGGACGGACGCAAATCGTGAGACTTACCGGGGTCAGTGTAGTCGCTCCTCGAGTGACGTGACGGACGCGCAGTGGACGAGGGTGGCGCCGCTGCTGGCAGGCTACGATCCGCTGGCGGCGGCGTGAGATGGTCAACGCTCGCCTGCACCTGGGAGAGGACCGGCTGTCCCTGGCGCTGCCTGCCGTCCGACTTTGGTCCCTGGGAGACGGTATGCACGTGGCACGACCGCTTCCGGGCCAACGGATCTGGCCAGAGACCCCCGCCCTGCTGACGCGGCCGACCGGCCCAGTCCAAGACTGCAATCGTCGACCCGTAACGTGTCTGGGTCGCAGGCCGGGGTGCAGGGCATGGACGGCAAGAAGAAGGTCTGGGGATCATGCGCTACGTGCTCGACTGCTCCCGCGGCTTCGTTCTGTCGGCTCTCATCACGGCCGGCAACGTACACGACACCTGGACGGCAGGCTGGCTGTTCGACCGTGCCCCTCACGGCATGCAATGCATCCCGTCGCCTCGCACATCAGGTCGATCCAGACCCGTGCATGAAGCCCCGCATCGCCCGCACGCTCGGATCGTGATTCATCGGTTCTTGACCGACCCGCTCTAACCCGCCGCCAGGCCGAACCGCCAGCGTCGCCTCCATCCATGGGCCCCGTGCTCAGGAGGCCACTTGCCGGTGCCCCTCGTCGGACGGTGTGCCGTAGCTCCTTCACTGCCGCCGTCATGCGGCCGGGTGACGTCTCTGCCCGTCCGTTCTGTCGGCTCCCCACGATCAAAACCCAGCCCGTCCCGTCTTGCGCTCTGCGAACATATGCGTCCGACAGCGCTCGCGGCCACATGGGCCAAGTACAACATCTCTTATATATGATATATGATCTTGCTGCTGACGTCGGTGGTTGTTATGGAGGGTGGGGATCCGGCGCTGTGCGCGGAGGATGGTCGTCGGGATACGGGAACGCCACCCGGATCCGGAAGGGCCGGAATCGGCACGGCGGAACCGACGTCGGGGCCGGGCGGTGGAGGTATCGCCCGGGATCCAGGAGAGCCGAACGGCCGAGGCGCGGAACCGGACCACGACGGAACAAGACATAGCTCGCAGAAGATCGCGGCCTGAGCCGCGGCGCAGGGAGGAGCGTATGGGCTTGAAGGAAGCATTGCTGCAGGTGGACGGCGTCACGCTGCAGTACAAGACGCCGCATCACCTGATCACGGCGACCTACCGGGTCAGCTTCGACGTCCTGCCGGGCGATCGCTTCGTCCTGCTGGGCCCCTCAGGCTGCGGGAAGTCGACCCTGCTCAAGGCGGTGGGCGGCTACATGCCCCCGACCGAGGGCGAGATCCGGCTCAAGGGCCGGCCCGTCACGGGCCCCGGCCCCGACCGGATGATGGTCTTCCAGGAGTTCGACCAGCTCCTGCCCTGGAAGACGGTCAAGCAGAACGTAATCTTCGCCCTCGAAGCCTCGGGCCGCCTCACGGGACGGGCCGCCGAGGAGCGGGCGATGGCCTATATCGACAAGGTCAACCTCACCAAGTTCGCCGACAGCTACCCGCACATGCTCTCGGGCGGCATGAAGCAGCGCGTCGCCATCGCGCGCGGCATGGCGATGGAGCCCGACATCCTGCTGATGGACGAGCCCTTCGCGGCGCTCGACGCGCTCACCCGCCGCAAGATGCAGGACGAGCTGCTGATGCTGTGGGAGGAGACCCGCTTCACGGTCCTGTTCGTCACCCACTCCATCCCCGAGGCGATCAAGATCGGCTCGCGCATCCTCCTGCTCTCGCCCCATCCCGGCGAGGTGAAGGCCGAGCTCAACAGCGCCGGCTCCGTCATCGAGCAGGCCGAGCTGGAGAGCCGCATCCAGCAGATGCTGTTCGCCGAGGAGATCAAGGAGGCGGAGAATGTCTAGCGCGAACGCCCTCGCGGAGGCCGGCACCATGTCCGCGCCCTCCTCCCTGTCCGCGCCTGCCCGGCCGGAGATCGTCCGCGACCGCACCGGCCCGATGGGCGGCACCGTGGTCGAGAAGCCGCTCTCGACGCTGGAGCTGCTCTACAACCAGGGCTGGCTGCGCAAGATCCTGATCCTGGCCGTGCTGGCGCTGATCTGGGAGGCCTACGGGCGCTACCTCGACAACGACCTGCTCTTCCCCACCTTCTCGGCGACGCTCGGGGCCTTCTTCCGCGGCGTGGCGGACGGCACCCTGCCGCTGCGCGCCTGGGGCTCGGTGAAGATCCTGCTGGTCGGCTACGGCCTCGGCATCCTGCTGGCCACCGTGCTCACGGGCATCGCCATCGCCTCGCGGATCGGCACCGACTTCCTCGAGACCATGACGTCGATGCTGAACCCGCTGCCGGCCATCGCGCTCCTGCCGCTGGCGCTGATCTGGTTCGGACTTGGCAACGGCAGCCTCGTCTTCGTGCTGGTGCACTCCGTGACCTGGGCGATCGCGCTCAACACCCATTCGGGCTTCCTCTCGGTCAGCCGCACGCTGAAGATGGTCGGGCGCAACTACGGGCTCAGCGGCGCGGGGCTGATCCGCAAGATCCTGATCCCGGCGGCCTTCCCGTCGATCCTCACCGGCCTGAAGGTCGGCTGGGCCTTCGCGTGGCGCACGCTCATCGCGGCGGAGCTGGTCTTCGGCGTGTCCTCGGGATCGGGCGGCCTCGGCTGGTTCATCTTCGAGAACAAGAACATGCTCGATATCCCGAACGTGTTCGCCGGACTCCTCACCGTGATCCTGATCGGCCTCGTGGTCGAGAACCTGATCTTCCAGACGATCGAGCGCCACACCATCCGGCGCTGGGGCATGCAGGCCTGACCGGCCCGCCGAATCCGCGCGACCCGCGTCCCGGGGCCCTTTCACGGCGCCCAGGATGCGGGCGCGGCGATCGGCTCCGATGCTCCCCTTCGACGCCCGCGTGGCCGTTCGCCGAACCGCCACCGCGTCGTCACCGCGTCGTCACCGCGTCCTCCACCGCGTATCACCGCGAGGCGCACCGCGTCGTCGCCTCGAGGCTAACGCGCCCGCCGGGCCCCTGCAGGGATCCGCCCCGCCGGGCAAAACATATATAAGACATATGAGTGTTGACACGCCCCGACCCGGGCGTATCCTCGCAACGACGCCGACGGGTCGCACAGATCGGCGCACAGAACGGGTGAGGGAACGCCATGACGGCACGGAGCATCGTCCGGCTCGTCGGCACGGTCGCGGTCCTCTGGGGGGCGCTCGGCGCCGCCCGGGCCGAAGTCTCGACCGTCCGGCTCGCCAAGCAGTTCGGCATCTCCTACCTGCCGCTGACGGTGATGGAGGAGGAGGGCCTGCTGGAGAAGCAGGGCAAGGCCCGCGGCCTCGACCTGAAGGCCGAGTGGCTGCGCTTCACCGGCGGCTCGGGCATGAACGAGGCCCTGCTCTCGGGCAACCTCGACCTCGCCTCGGGCGGCGTCGGCCCGTTCCTGACGATCTGGGGCCGCACACAGAGCAACATCAAGGTCAAGGGCGTGGCCGCGCTGAACGCGATGCCGCTCTGGCTCGTCACGGTCAACCCGGACGTCAAGTCGATCAAGGATTTTGGCGCGAAGGACAAGATCGCGCTGCCCACCGCCAAGACCTCGATCCAGGCGATCACCCTGCAGATGGCCGCCGAGCAGGCCTTCGGCGCGGGCCAGCAGGGCAAGCTCGACCCGCTCACCGTCTCGATGGGCCATCCCGACGCGCAGACCGCGATGATGGGCGGCCGCTCGGAGATCACCGCGCATTTCGGCTCGCCACCCTTCCAGGAGCTGGAGCTGAAGGATCCGCGCGCCCGCAAGGTGCTCGACAGCTACGACGTGATGGGCGGGCCCCACACCTTCAACCTCGTCTGGGCGTCGAGCCGCTTCGTCACGGCGAACCCGAAGGTCACGGCGGCCTTCGTGGCCGCGCTGGAGGACAGCCTGAAGCTGATCCGCGACGATCCGGGCAAGGCCGCCGACCTCTGGATCAAGGCGGAGGGCTCGAAGCTCTCGCGGGAGGAGGCGGTCGCCATCATCCTGGCGCCGCAGAACGCCTGGACGACGAAGCCGCAGCGCATGCTCGCCTACCTCGCCTACATGAACCGCGCCGGCCTGGTCTCGGCCAAGGCGAGCGCCGAGGACGAGCTGTTCTTCCCCGCGGGCGGCGCCGAGGCCGCCCGGTGACGGCGCCGGTCGATCCGGCCGCCGCGGCCGAGGGCGCGACCGAGGCGCTGCGGGTGCGCGTCCGGCGCGGGGACGGCGTGCAGGACTACGCCGTGCCGCGCCGCGCCAACCAGACGGTGCTCGACGTCGTCACCGAGATCCAGCGCGACCAGGATCCGACGCTGGCCTACCGCTTCGCCTGCCGGGTCGGCATGTGCGGCTCCTGCGGCATGACGGTGAACGGGCGCCCGCGCTGGACCTGCCGCACCCGCGTCGCCGCCGTGGCGCCCGAGGGCGAGCTGCTGCTGGAGCCCCTGCGCAACCTGCCGGTGGTGAAGGATCTCGCCGTCGACATGGAGCCCTTCTTCGAGAAGTGGCGCCGGGCCCACGGCTATTTCGAGCCCGGCGAGAACCCGCCCGACGACTTCGCGGCGGTGCCGCCGGAATCGCCCGAGCGGCAGGAGGTCGATGCCGGCATCGAGTGCATCAATTGCGGCGTCTGCTACGCGGCCTGCGATCTCGTGACCTGGAACCCCGATTATCTCGGGCCGGCCGCCCTCAACCGGGCCTGGACGCTCGTCAACGACGTGCGCGACCGCGGGCAGGCGGCGCGGCTCGGCGCGGTCGCGGGGGATGCGGGCTGCCATTCCTGCCACAGCCACATGAGCTGCACCGAGCACTGCCCGAAGGGCCTCAGCCCCACCTTCGCCATCGCCGGGCTGAAGCGCGAGACCGGCAAGGCGGCGCTGCGCCGCTTCTGGAGGCGCGGATGAGCCCGCTCCTCTACCTCGCCCAGCGCGGCACCGCCGCGATCCTGGCGCTCACGGTGGCGGTCCATCTCGGCACGATCCTCTACGCCGTGCGGGGCGGGCTGACGGCCGGCGAGATCCTGGGGCGGACGCAGGGCAACCTCGGCTTCCTCCTGTTCTACGCGGTCTTCGTGCTGGCGGCGGCGATCCACGCCCCGATCGGCCTGCGCAGCATCCTGCGCGAGTGGACCGGCTGGCGGGGCCGCTCCCTCGACCTCGCGATGCTCGCCCTCTCGGCGCTGCTGGCGGGCCTGGGGCTGCGGGCGGCGCTCGCGGTGTACTGGGCATGAGTGCGCGCGATCCCGGCCGGGTCGGCCCGGCCGCTTCAGAAACCCGCGCGGGTCCCCTCTCCCATAGGGAGAGGTCTGCTTTCGCAGAAAGCCGGGTGAGGGGTATGACGTGGCCTATGAGGGCTCGCCCCGAACGCGCGTCGATGGCGTGCTCGGGTCTGCAACGTCATACCCCTCACCCCAACCCTCTCCCTATGGGAGAGGGGGCGCGGTGCAGTTCCGGCCCGAGCCTTGAGCGCGCGTTCACGCACGGCGAGCGAAGGCTGCGCCCCCGATCCTCCGCCAGCCGCGTGCCGGTTCGGAACCCGTCTCCCCGCCCGAAGTCGGGCCTGCCCGACTTCGGTTCCCCAGTGCCAATCTCGGGCAGGCCCGAGATTGGTCGGGGAGAGGGATGTGGTTCGTGTCCCGAGAGGGGAGACCTCGCATGAGATCCGCCGCACGGTCCGCCATCGGCCCCGGCATCACCCACGCCCCCCACCGCCGCCCGGGCTTTGCCGCCGCGCTGATCCACCGGCTCTCCGGCATCGCGCTGGCGCTCTTCCTGCCGATGCACTTCATCGCGCTCGGCACCGCGCTCCAGGGGGCCGACCGGCTCGAGAGCTTCCTCGGGCTGACCCACAACGGCTTCGTGCGGGTGGCCGAGTGGGGTCTCGTCTGCGCGCTCGCCGTCCACATGGCGCTGGGCCTGCGCGTGCTCGCCATCGAGTGGCTGAGCTACCGCGAGCGCACGGCCGTCGTCGTCTCGGCCTGCCTCGCCGCCGCCTTCGCGGTCGGCCTCCTGTTCCTGCTCAGCGGGGCCTGACGCCCCCTCCCCTCGCCTCTCGGAGAACCGCCATGGATCTCGACATCCGCGAATTCGAGGAGGTCTGCCGCGACCTCTACGTCCGGGCCCTGAAGATCCTGCCGCCCGACATCAAAGCGGGCTTCTCGGACCTGCAGAAGGCCGAGACCAGCGCGACCGGGCGCGCCATCCTCGACACGATGGTGGAGAACGTCGCGGTCGCGGAGCGCACGAAGAACATCCTCTGCCAGGATACCGGCATCCCGATCTACAACATCCGCATCGGCCGGGACGTGACGTTCGACGGCGCCGAGCTGAAGGCGGCGATCCGGCGCGGCTGCGAGCGGGCCACCAAGGAATTCTCCCTGCGCTCCTCGGTGGTCCACCCGATCACCCGCAAGAACGAGCAGACTTCCTGCGGCATCCGCGTGCCGATCATCCACGTCGATTTCGACGAGGCCCCCGAGACCGTCGCGGTCGAGATGATCCCGAAGGGCTCGGGCTCGGAGAACGGCTCCTTCCTGCAGATGCTGCTGCCCTCCGACGGGATCGGGGCGGCCAAGCGCTTCGTGATCGACCGGGTGATCGAGCTCGGCGGCCGGGTCTGCCCGCCGACCATCGTGGGCGTGGGGCTGGGCGGCACCTCGGACCTCTGCATGCATCTGGCCAAGGTCGCCGCCACGCGCCCCCTGCGCACGGTCTGCGCCGACCCGGAGGGAGCGCGGATCGAGGCGGAACTGTCGCGCGCGGTCAACGAACTCGGCGTCGGCCCGCAGGGGCTGGGCGGGCGCTCGACCAGCTTCGCGGTGCACGTGGAACTCGCCGCCACCCACATCACCCAGAACCCGGTTGCCGTGAACATCCAGTGCCACTCGGCCCGCCGCGCCCGCGCGACGATCACGCCGGGGGGCATCGCGTTCGATTGAGGCGATGCGGGCCATCACCCGAACGCTCCGAGAACGCGCCCCCATTCCCGGACGCCTGGAACGCAGTGGAAGGTGATCCGGGATCCAGAGAATGGAGTGCCGCGAAGCGGCTCGATCTCGAGCAACCTCGCAGCATTCGGACGCTTCGCGACATCCTGTGCTGGGTCCCGGATCACCTTCCACTGCGTTCCAGGCGTCCGGGAATGGGCGGTCGCGAGATCCGAAACGTCCATCCAGATCCGCTTCCAGGGAGACCCCCGTGGCCCACCACGTCCTCGACATGCCGGCCAATGAGGCCGAGATCCGGGCCCTTCGGATCGGCGACACCGTGACCCTGCGGCGCTGGCTGTTCGGCATCCGCGACGCCACCCTGATCCACATGTTCGACCGGGACCGGCGCACCCGGCTCGACCTCGCCGGCCACGCGGTGATCCACACCGCGCCCAACGTCCACCGGGTCGCCCCCTCTCCCGAGGCGCCGGTCGGCTACGCGCCCTTCTGCATCGGCACCACCACCTCCATGCGCATGGAGCGCTTCACCGAGGCGCTGATGGAGCGGGAAGGCGTGCGCCTGATCGTCGGCAAGGGCGGCATGGGCCCGGCGACGCTGAAGGCCTTTGCCGAGCGGGGCGGCGCCTACCTCGCCATCGTCGGGGGCGCGGCGGCTTTGGAGACCACCTGGATCGAGCGGATCGAGGACGTCGACATGGACGACCTCCACCCCGAGAGCCTGTGGCGCTTCGCGATCCGCGATTTCGGGCCGCTGCTCGTCGGCATGGATTCGCACGGCGGCTCGCTCTTCGCCGAGGTGCAGCGGGACGTGGCCGCCCGCCGCGACGCGGTGATGGCCAGCCTGGAGGACGCCCGATGAACCCGGCCCAGGTCCAGCAGGTCGCGACCGACATCCTGATCCTCGGCTCCGGCGGGGCCGGCCTGTTCGCGGCGCTCCACGCCAAGAAGACGGCGCCCGACCTCGACGTCACGGTCGCCGTGAAGGGGCTGCTCGGCAAGTGCGGCTGCACCCGCATGGTCCAGGGCGGCTACAACGTGGCGCTGGCGCCGGGCGACTCGACCGAGCGGCACTTCATGGACACGGTCGAGGGCGGCAAGTGGCTGAACGACCAGGCGCTCGCCTGGACGCTCGTCACAGAGGCGCAGGTGCGCATCCGCGAGCTCGAGACCGAGCTCGGCTGCTTCTTCGACCGCAACCCGGACGGCAGCGTCCACCAGAAGGCGTTTGCCGGCCAGACCTTCGACCGCACGGTGCACAAGGGCGACCTCACCGGCATCGAGATCATCAACCGGCTCTCCGAGCAGGTCTGGCGCCGCGACGTGAACCGCCTGGAGGACCACCGGGCGCTGGAGCTGATCCCGGCCCGCGACGGCTCGGGGCTCGCCGGCGTGCTGATGCTCGACATGCGCACCGGCGAGCCGAAGCTGGTGCGCGCCAAGGCGGTGCTGCTCGCCACCGGCGGCGGGCCGACCATGTACAAGTACCACACGCCGTCCGGCGACAAGTCCTGCGACGGGCTCGCCATGGCGCTTCGCGCCGGGCTTCCCTTGCGCGACATGGAGATGGTGCAGTTCCATCCCACCGGCCTGCTCGCGGGTGCCGGCACCCGCATGACCGGCACGGTGCTGGAGGAGGGCCTGCGCGGGGCCGGCGGCTGGCTCCTCGATTCCACGGGCGAGCGCTTCATGGAAGCCTACGACCCACGGGCCGAGCGGGCGACGCGCGACATCGTCAGCCGCTCGATCATCCGGCGCATCCGGGACGGCTACGCCACACCGAACGGCGGCGTCCACATCCAGATGAGCCATCTCGGGCCCGAGGACGTGCGCCGCCGGTTCAAGGGCATGGTCGAGCGCTGCGCCGATTGCGGCTTCGACCTCGCGGGCGGCCGCGTCGAGGTGATCCCGACCGCCCACTACATGATGGGCGGGATCCAGTTCGCGGTGGACTGCACCACGGCGCTGCCGCGCCTCTACGCGGCGGGCGAGGACACGGGCGGCGTCCACGGGGCGAACCGCCTCGGCGGCAACGGGGTGGCGAACTCCACCGTCTTCGGCGGGCTCGCCGGCCAGTCGATGGCCCGCGCGGTCTCGCGCGGGGGCTCGCTCGCCGATCCGGATCCGGCCGCGATGGAGGCCGGGCTCGCCCGCGCCTACGGGCCGCTCGGCCGGCCGGCGGACGACCTCCCGGCCATCCGCGAGGCGCTCTACGAGACGATGTGGAACGATGTCGGCATCCTCCGGGACGCGGCCGGCCTCACCCGCGCGCTCGGCGCCCTCGACGGCCTCAGCCAGGCGGTCGCCCGCGCGGGCGCGCCGGACGGCGACCGCCGCTACGCGCTGACCTGGATGGACCGGCTGAACCTCGAGAATCTCGTGCTGGTCTCGCAAGGGATCGCGCGGGCCGCCCTCGCCCGCACCGACAGCCGCGGCGCTCATTTCCGCGAGGACCACCCCGAGACCTCGGATCTCGCCACCTCCGCCTACACGGTGGTGCGGCGCCAGGACGAGGGCTTCGCGATCGCGATGGAGCCGGTCGCCTTCACCCACGTGCGGCCTGGCGGCTCGCTCCTCGACGCGGCGGCCTGAGGGAGGAACCGATGGAGACCTTGCGCGGCGCCGACATCGTCGCCCGGACCCTGGAGGCGCTCGGCGTCACCCGGATCTTCACGCTGTCGGGCAACCACATCATGCCGGTCTTCGACGCGCTCCTGGACACCGGCATCGCGGTGGTCCACGTGCGCCACGAGGCGGCCTGCGTTCACATGGCGGACGCCTGGGGCCGGCTCACCGGCGAGGTCGGCGTCGCGCTCGTCACCGGCGGGCAGGGCCACACCAACGGCGCGGCCGCGCTCTTCACGGCGCTCGCCGCGGAATCGCCCGTGCTGCTGCTCTCGGGCCACGCGGGCGTCGGGGAGATCGGGCGCGGCGCCTTCCAGGAGATGGAGCAGGCCGCGATCGCCCGACCGACCACGAAGGCGTCGTGGACCGCGACCTCGACCGCCGGCCTCGGGGCCGACCTCGCCCGGGCCTTCCGGATCGCCCGCGAGGGCCGGCCGGGCCCGGTCCATCTCAGCCTGCCGGTCGATCTGCTCGAACGGGCGATCCCGGCCGCCACGGTGCGGATCCCCGGCCCGGAGGCCGCCGCCGCCCGTCCGGCCGAGCCCGCGCCGGACCTCGTCGGCGACCTCCTCGGGGCGATCGCGCGGGCGGAACGGCCCCTCCTCCTCTGCGGCCCGGCGCTCTGCGACGCGTCCGGCCGCGAGGCGATGGCGGCGCTCGAGGAGCGGCTCGGCCTGCCCGTCCTCGGCATGGAGAGCCCGCGCGGGGTCAACGACCCGGCCCTCGGCGCCTTCGCGGAGGTCCTGGCGCGGGCCGACCTGCTCGTGCTGCTCGCCAAGCCCCTCGACTTCACCCTGCGCTTCGGCGACGCCCCGGCCGTCGCGCCCGATTGCCGTTTCGCGATCGTCGATCCGGATTCCGTGCTGCTCGCCCGCGCCCCGGCCGCGCGGCTCGCGGTCTCCGGGATCGCCGAACCGCGCCCCACCCTCGCTGCGCTCGCCGGGCGCGCGACCGCCCTGCCCCGCCACGCCGCCTGGTACCGGGAGGCGCGCGCGGCGATCGCCCACCGTCCGCCCGCCTGGGCGGATCTGCAGGGCAACGGGCGCCTGCACCCGGTCGAGCTCTGCCGGGCGGTCGACGGCTTCCTCGCCGGCCACCCCGAGGCCACGCTGATCTGCGACGGCGGCGAGATCGGCCAGTGGCCGCAGGCCCTGGTGCGGTCCGGCCGGCGCCTGATCAACGGCGTGTCGGGCACGATCGGCGCCGCGATCCCCTTCGCGCTCGCCGCCGCCCTGCAGCGTCCCGGCGCGCCTGTGGTGGCGGTGATGGGCGACGGCACCTTCGGCTTCCACATGGCCGAGTTCGACACGGCCGTGCGCCACGGCATCCCGTTCGTCGCGGTGGTCGGCAACGACGCCCGCTGGAACGCCGAGCACCAGATCCAGCTGCGCAGCTACGGGCCGGAGCGGACGCGCCACTGCGACCTCCTCCCCACCCGCTACGACGCGGTGGTCCAGGCGCTCGGCGGCTTCGGCGCGCTGGTGACGGAGGCGGCCGCGCTGCCGGCCGCGCTCGAGGCGGCCCATGCGAGCGGCCTGCCCGCCTGCGTCAACGTGATGATCGAGAGCGTGCCGGCCCCCGCCATCCGGCGCCCGGGCTGAGGACGGACGGCGCCGCGCCCGCGGCGCGCCTTGGGGAGGGTGACGATGCGCAGACGCGATGTCCTGGCGGGTGCAGCCTGTGTGCTGGGGGCGGGCCTCGGCCCGGCCCGCGCGGAGGTCGGCGCGGTGGCGATCGCCCGCCAGCCGAGCCTCGGCCACCTGCCCCTGATGCTGATGGAGGAGCAGGGCCTGCTCCAGAAGGCGGCCGCCGCCCGCGGGGTGGCGGGGCTGGAGGCGCGCTACCTCACCCTCGCGGGCGGGGCCGCGATGAACGACGCGCTCCTCTCCGGGCAGATCCAGTTCGCAGCCGGCGGGGTGCCGCCCCTCGTCCTGCTCTGGTCGAAGACCGAGGGCAGCGCGATGGCGGTGAAGGGCGTGGCGGCGATGAACAGCATGCCGCTCCTGATGAACACCAACAATCCCCGGGTGCGCAGGCTCGCGGACTTCACCGACCGGGACAAGATCGCGCTGCCCGCCGTGAAGGTCTCGGTCCAGGCGATGTTCCTGCAGATGGCGGCCGAGAAGGAACTCGGCCCCGCGCGCCGCAACGACCTCGACCGGCTCACCGTGACCCTGTCGCATCCGGACGGGATGGCGGCGCTGCTGGCCGGCAACGAGATCACCGCGCATTTCACGGCGGCGCCGATCCAGGAGCTGGAGCTGCGCCGGCCCGGCATCCGCACGGTGCTCAACAGCTTCGACGTGCTGGGCGAACCCTCGACCTTCAACGTGGTCTGGGCCTCCTCGGCCTTCGCGTCGGCCAACCCGCAGGTCTGCGCGGCGTTCGGGGCGGCTCTCGACGAGGCGCTCGCCGCGATCGAGGCCGACAAGCCGGCGGCGGCGCGCGCCTACGTGCGGCTCGCGCGCGATTCCAGCGATGTCGGGCTGATCACCGAGATCCTGAACGACCCGCAGGTGCGCTTCACCGCCACGCCCCAGGCGATCGGCAAGGTCGCCGACTTCATGCACCGCACCGGCACGATCCGCCGCCGCCCGGAGAGCTGGAAGGACCTGTTCCTACCGAGCGTGCACGGGCGGGCGGGAAGCTGATAGCGCCTCGCGTCGAACCGATGGATCGCACGCGGCCTACCCGACCAACGGCCGTTCCGACCGAACGCGCGTCTCCGATGCTGCCCGTGGCGTCACGGCACCACAGCGCCGAGATGTGTGAACAGCCTACACCCGCGACCGGGGGTCGGCTTATACAGTCTAGCTTGCGCTTGCCGCTGTGGCATGATGCTCCAAATTGGAGCTTGGTTGAGGTGGGTGCCTCGGGCATGAGCCAGGCAGGGGCATCGCGCTTGCATCATGTGTCTGGGCGGCGATCAGAGGGCGGTGATATGGAGAGGCCAGAAGAGCCCGACCAAAAGCATCGCCCAACGCTTCGGCGTTCCGCCGGATGTCGTCAGAACGGTCATCCACAACGTCAAGGACCGCGAAGGCCTGAACGGAGCCGACAATATCATCATCTACGACAACGGAGACATAGAGGACGAGTTCGACAACTGGTTGGGCAATTTATGCGACGAGCCTGGAGTCCACTGTGGCCCTTAAAGCTTTTGCATCGCTGCGGTTCACCGGCGAGACTTTAGAGCCCTCGCTTGTCGGTGATATCCTACGCACCCGGCCAACCTTGTCTTACCACAAGGGCGAGCCGTTCCCCGTCGGGGAGTCTCGACGTGAGAGGATCGGACGCACGGGACTCTGGCTTCTCAACACGGAGGGCAGGGCGGATCCTCACGATTTGAGCAACCACATCGCACTTGTCGTGAGAACGATCTTTCTCGACGATGCGGGGCGGCCTGATCTACGCAAGGCACTCGATCTGCGCGGATTGGTCATCCGTCAGCAGATCGACATGCGGGTCTCACTTTTTTGGCACGGCACAAGCCTTGAGGAAGAGCCCGCGATCGGAGAAAATTTCCATACCCTGATCCGTCTCGTCGGCGGACGGGTCGAAACGGATTTCGATCGCGAAGAACCTGCATCTTCGGCGAACACATTGCAGATTGCCTGACGGGACAGACCGGCTGCAACGGTCACACTCGTCTCGGCGCGGTCAGGGCATCTCACCCCAGCAGCCCCGGCAGCGCGAGCGCGGTCGTGGTCAGCCCGATCGCCGCCAGCAGCGCCAGGACGATGGTGCGGAACCGGCGCTGGTCGATCCGGGCGAACAGCGAGAGGCCGGCCAGGACACTCACCAGCACCACCGGCAGGGCGAGCGCGAGGTCGCCGACGAGTTCGGGCGGCATCGGATCGAGCCAGAGCAGGATCGCGAGCGCCCAGACCTGCATCACCAGCGTGAAGCTCTGGTAGACCGCCCGCTGGGTGCGCGGCTCCCAGCCGCGCACGAGGCTCCAGGCGGTGGGCAGCGCGCCGGAGAGCCCGGCGATGCCGCCGAGCACGCCGCCGAGGAACCCGACGGCGCCGTCGCTCCAGGGATTGCCGAACGCCACCGTGTAGTCGGCCCGCAACAGGGCGACGGTGCCGCTGTAGAGGATCAGGAAGGCGCCGATCGCCACCTTGATCAGCTGCGGGTCGAGGTCGTGCAGCAGGTGGATGCCGATCGGCGCCCCCACGAGGCCAGGCAAGATCATCGCGAAGGCGGTGTTCCGCGGCGGCCAGGCCCGCAGGCGCAGGATCGAGATCATCTGGGAGACGGTGCTGCAGACCAGCACCAGGGCGGTCGCCTCCACGGGCGAGCGGATCGAGAGCAGCGTGCCCGACGCGATCAGCGCGAAGGCGAAGCCCGTCAGCCCCGAGATCAGGCCCGCGCAGCCGATGCACAGGACGAGGAGCAGCGTCTCGTTCACCGTGCGCGGCCCGCCGCGTCGATTGCCCGCCTCACCATCGCGTGCCCCCCAGGTGCCGCACCGCGCGGCGATCGTGTTTGGAATGTATCTTATATAAGACTTGGGTTGGTGCAAGATGAGGAGACGTCTGCGTGAGGCGGTCTCTCTTCCCGGCTACCCCAGACCCTCTGGGTCATGCACGAACCGCTCGTTCGCACCTCCGAACGGTCGGCTCCCGCGTCCTCCCTCCCCTCTGTGGAGGCGTGGACCGCGGTGCCCGAGTCGGGCCGCGCCCTGCATGACGCCCATCGCCTCAACCTTCACCGTCGCCCCTCACTCCGCGGAACTTCGTCCCGACCGATCCCCTTCGGGGGCCACCCTCCCCGCAAAGCAGGGCGATCGCGTCTGGCAAGCGCCGTGAGGTTTGCACGGGAGCCGCGACGCGCTCCCTCTCCCATAGGGAGAGGGTTGGGGTGAGGGGTATGACGCCCCAGGAGAGCGCTCAGCATCGACGCGCGTTCAGGGCAGCGCCATTCTTGGAAGCCTCATACCCCTCACCCGGCTTTCTGCGAAAGCAGACCTCTCCCTACAGGAGAGGGGACCCGCGCCTCGGCCTGCGGCGAGGCGCGAGCCGCCTCATGCGATCGCCTTGCCCGCAGAGGAACAGGGAGAGCGCGTGGAGGGCGAGGATACGGGACGGCTGCCCGATCCGCCGGCGTCGAACCATCCAGGAAAGGGACACTCGACCTCAGCGTGGTCCCCGTCTCCGGCCCCACCCGCGATCCACCGTTGACGCCGCTCGAGTTATGCGTCTTATATAAGACCAGTCGCCGCCAAGAAGCCGACGACAGCCATCAGGAGGACCGCATGAGCAGCCACGCCGCATCCGGCGAGGGGCGCCGCAAGCCGCATCTTCTCGCCCACTCCCCCGACGACAACGTCGCCGTCGCGGTGATCGAGGGCCTCTCGGCCGACACCGACGCGTTCGGGGTCGTCACCGAGAACGACACGACCTTCGCGGTGCATGTGCGCCACGACATCCCGATCGGCCACAAGGTCGCGCTGACCGACCTGAAGGCCGGGGACACGGCCATCAAGTACGGCCAGGACATCGGCAAGGTCATCAAGGACGTCGCCAAGGGCGAGCACGTCCACGTCCACAACGTCAAGACGAAGCGCTGGTGAGGTGATCATGTTCAAGGAAGCCGCTCAGCTCGAACACGAGATCGCCACCCCCTTCGTGGGCGGGGCCCCCGACCAGTTCGCCACGAAGGCGCTCCAATCCAAGCGCGCCTCCGAGGATTACCGCGGCGCCACCTTCATGGGCTGGCGCCGGGAGAACGGCCGCGTCGGCGTGCGCAACCACGTCGTCCTGCTGCCGCTCGACGACCTCTCCAACGCGTCCTGCGAGGCGGTGGCCAACAACGTGAAGGGCACGATGGCGCTGCCCCACGCCTACGGCCGGCTCCAGTTCGGCGAGGATCTCGAGCTCCACTTCCGCACCCTCATCGGCATCGGCTCGAACCCGAACGTCGCCGCCGTGGTGGTGATCGGCATCGAGGACCAGTGGACCAACCGGGTGGTCGAGGGCATCGCCAAGACCGGCAAGCCCGTGATCGGCTTCGGCATCGAGGGCCACGGCGACATCGCCACGATCGCCAAGGCCAGCTACCAGGCCAAGCGCTTCGTGCAGTGGGCGACCGAGCTGCCGCGCGAGGAATGCCCGATCTCGGACCTCTGGGTCTCGACGAAGTGCGGCGAGTCCGACACCACCACGGGCCTCGCCTCCTGCCCCACCGTCGGCAACATGTACGACAAGCTGATCCCGCACGGGATCTACGGGGTGTTCGGCGAGACCTCGGAGATCACCGGCGCGGAGCACCTCTGCCGGGAGCGGGCGGCGAGCCCGGAAATCTCGGACAAGTGGTACGCGATGTGGAAGTCCTACCAGGACGACGTGATCGAGGCCCACAAGACCGACGACCTCTCGGATTCGCAGCCGACCAAGGGCAACATCGCGGGCGGTCTGACCACGATCGAGGAGAAGGCGCTCGGCAACCTCGAGAAGATCGGCCACGAGTGCCGGTACATCGACGCGCTGCAGCCGGCGGAGGCGCCTGCCAAGGGGCCTGGCCTCTACTTCATGGACACCTCCTCGGCGGCCGCCGAGTGCGTGACCCTGATGGCGGCGGCGGGCTACGTGGTGCACACCTTCCCCACCGGCCAGGGCAACGTCATCGGCAACCCGATCGTCCCGGTGATCAAGATCACCGGCAACCCCCGCACCGTGCGCACCATGGGCGAGCACATCGACGTCGATGTCTCGGGCGTGCTCACCCGCGAGATGACGATCCCGCAGGCCGGCGACGCCCTGATCGACATGGTGGTGCGCACCGCCAACGGCCGGCTCACCGCGGCCGAGTCGCTCGGCCACCGCGAGTTCGTGATGACGAAGCTCTACCGCAGCGCCTGAGACAGCTGCCCAGGGGGCCGCGGACCGGTACAGGGTCCGCGGCCCCTGCCCCGACGCCATGGGGCAGGACACCCGAGCCTGACACGCGAGAGGAGGCGCGACCGCGGGGATACATCGCGGCGGCTTTCGTCCCGTCACAAGGAGGAATGCATGCGGTTGTTGCGGTCGATCTACGGCCAGGTCCTGCTCGGCATCGCGCTCGGCATCGCCGTTGGGGTCGTCGCCCCCGAATTTGCGGTCGGCTGCAAGATTCTCGGCGACATGTTCATCAACCTGATCAAGATGATCGTCGCCCCCGTCATCTTCTGCACCGTCGTGGTCGGCATCGCGCATGTCGGCGACATGAAGGCCGTCGGGCGGATGGGCCTGAAGACCATCGTGTATTTCGAGCTCGCCACCACCGTGGCGCTCGCCGCCGGCCTGATCTTCGTCAACGTCCTGCGCCCCGGCGACGGCGTGAACGCCACGGTCGAGAGCCTGGACGCCAAGCTCGTGGCGGGCATCGCCGGCAAGGCGCACGCCCAGTCCCCGATGGAGATCGTCGCCAACATCATCCCGCACAGCGCGGTCGACGCCTTCGCCAAGGGCGACCTGATCCAGGTGATGTTCTTCTCCGTCCTCGTCGGGATGGGGCTGGCCATGCTCGGCCGCAAGGGCGAGTTCCCCTTGCGCGTGGTCCACGCCTTCGGCGACGTGCTGATGAAGGTGGTCGGCATCATCATGCACTTCGCGCCCGTCGGCGCGTTCGGCGCGATGGCCTTCACCATCGGCAAGTTCGGCCTCGGCATCCTGGCCCAGTACGGGATGCTGATCGTCTCGCTCTACCTGACCTTCATTGTCTTCATCGTGTTCTTCCTCGGCGGGGTGATGCGCTTCTACGTCGGCCTCAGCCTGTGGAAGCTGTTCCGCTACAGCCGGGAGGAGATGTTCATCCTGCTCGGCACCACCAGCTCGGAATCGGTGCTGCCGCGGATCATGGCCAAGCTCAACGGGCTCGGCGTGGACAAGAGCGTGACGGGCCTCGTGATGCCGGCCGGGCTCTCCTTCAACATGGACGGCTCGTGCATCTACCTGACCATGGCGGTCGGCTTCATCGCCCAGGCGCTCAACATCCCGCTGACCTGGGAGCAGGAACTCGGCATCCTGGCGATCGCGCTCGTCACCTCGAAGGGCGTGGCGGGGGTGGCCGGCGCCATCCTGTTCGTGCTGGCCGCGACCCTGCAGGCCTCGCAGCTCCTGCCGGTCGCCGGAATCGCGCTGATCATCGGCGTGGACCGGATCCTGAACGAGCTGCGCTGCGTGACGAACGCGATCGGCAACATGGTGGCGACCCTCGTGATCGCCCGCTGGGAGGGCAAGCTCGACGTGGCCCACGCCCGCGCCGTGCTCGACGGCCGCATCACCCCGAGCCTCGACACCCTGGACGACGAGAGCGACGCCGCCGACCTGCCCGCGCAGGAGCCGGCCGCGCTCCGGAATCCCCTGCCGGCCGCCGTGCCGGCGACCTGAGGAAGAAAGAATCATGCCCAAGGTCGTCATCAGCGAGTTCATGGACGAGGCGGCCATCGCCGCCGAGCTCCAGGGCTTCGACACCCTCTACGATCCCGGCCTCGTCGACCGTCCGGACGCGCTGGCCGCCGCGCTGAAAGGGGCCGACGCGCTCATCGTGCGCAACCGGACGCAGGTGCGCGGCGCCCTGCTCGAGGCCGCCCCCGACCTGAAGGTGGTGGGCCGTCTCGGCGTCGGCCTCGACAACATCGACGTCGCGGCCTGCAAGGATCGCGGCATCGCGGTCTACCCGGCGACCGGCGCCAACGACGGGGCGGTGGCCGAGTACGTGATCGGCACCGCGATGCTGCTCCTGCGCGGCGCCTACGGCGCCACCGCCGAGGTCGCCGCCGGCACCTGGCCGCGCAACGCCCTGATGGGCCGCGAGATCGCCGGCAAGCGCCTCGGCCTCGTCGGGTTCGGCGCCATCGCCCGCGAGACGGCGCGCCGCGCCGCCGCCCTCGACATGATGGTCTCGGCCCACGACCCGTTCCTCGGCGCCGACGACCCGGCCTGGACGCCGCCCTACGGCGGGATCGCCCGCCGCGACCTCGACGCCCTGATCGCCGAGAGCGACGTGCTCTCGCTCCACGTGCCGCTCACCGAGGGGACCCGCGGCCTGATCGGCGCGGAGGCGATCGCCCGGATGCCGAAGGGCGCCGTGCTGATCAACGCGGCCCGCGGCGGCGTGGTGGACGAGGCGGCGGTCGCCGCCGCGCTCCGATCGGGCCATCTCGGCGGCGCGGCCCTCGACGTGTTCGACCGCGAGCCGCTCGACGCCGCGGCCGGCGCCGTCTTCGCGGGCGTGCCGAACCTCGTCCTCACGCCCCACATCGCGGGCGTGACGCAGGAATCGAACGTGCGCGTCTCGGCCGTCACCGCGCGGGCCGTGCGCCGCCACCTCACGGAGCGCTAAGGCGATGGCCACCCTCACCCTCACGGAAGCGGAAGCGCTCGCCGCCGACGCGCTCGTCCGCTGCGGCACCCTCGAGCCCGCCGCCCGCAGCGTCGCCCGCGCGCTCGTCGGCGCGGAGGCCGACGGCCTGAAGGGGCACGGCCTCTCGCGCGTCGCCCCCTACGCGGCCCAGGTGCGGGCCGGCAAGGTGGTGGGCGACGCCCTCCCCCGGGCCGAGCGCCCGCGCCCGGGGCTGCTCGCGGTCGATGCCGCGCACGGCTTCGCCTATCCGGCGATCGACCTCGCCCTCGAGGCGCTGCCGACCATGGCCCGGGAGCAGGGCATCGCGGCCGCGGGCATCCGGCGCTCGCACCATTGCGGCGCCGCCGGCCGCCCGGTCGAGGCGCTGGCCGAGCAATCGTGCGTCGCGCTCCTCTTCGCCAACACGCCCGCCGCCATGGCGCCCTGGGGCGGCCGGCGGGCCGTGTTCGGCACCAACCCGCTCGCCTTCGCCTGCCCGCTGCCGGGCCGCGCGCCGATCGTGGTCGATCTCGCCCTCTCGAAGGTGGCGCGCGCCAACATCGTGGGCGCGGCCAAGCGCGGCGAGGCCATTCCGGAGGGCTGGGCCCTCGACGCCGAGGGACACCCCACCACCGACGCCAAGGCCGCGCTCGCGGGCACGATGGTCCCGCTCGGCGACGCCAAGGGCACGGCGCTCGCCCTGATGGTGGAAGTGCTCGCCGCCGGCCTCGTCGGCGCGCGCTTCGCGGACGAGGCCTCCTCGTTCCTCGACGCGGAGGGCGACCCGCCGGGCACCGGCCAGCTCATCATCGCCATCGACGCCGCCGCGCTGAGCCCGGACGCGCCGGAGCGCTTCGCCGCGCTCGCCGGGGCGATCGAGGGCCAGGATGGTGCGCGCCTGCCGGGCGCCCGCCGGCTCGGCCTGCGGCAGCGCGCGGCGGAGGCCGGCCTCGACCTGCCCGACGCGCTGGTGGCGGAGATCCGGGCCCTGTGAGTGGATCGCCTGTGCGGCGCGGCGAACCTGTGATTGCCCCGGCCGGTGGGGCGACGTAAGCGAGAGGAGGGAGAGGTGCTGGACACATCCTTCGACGCTCTGCCCGCGGGTGGGGCACAGCGTCGTCACGAGATGGAACGGTCAGGCGCAGGTCAGGCGGGTTCGGGGCGCGGCGGCGCGGTCGGTTTCCGGCCGCTCTACCGGCAGGTCTACGACACGCTGCTGAAGCGCCTCGCCGACGCGGTCTGGCAGCCGGGCCAGATCCTGCCGAGCGAGGGGCAGCTCGCCGCCGAGCTCGGGGTCAGCCAGGGCACGGTGCGCAAGGCGCTCGACGCGCTGACCGCCGACAGCCTCTTGGTGCGCCGCCAGGGCCGCGGCACCTTCGTGGCCGACCACGACGACAAGCAGAGCGTCTTCCGCTTCTTCAAGCTCAGGCCCGACGGCGACGGCACCGGCATGCCGACCAGCCGGGTCACGGCGATCGCGGAAGCGCCCGCCAGCGCCGACGAGCGCGGGCGCCTCGATCTCGCGCGCGCCGCCCGCGTGGTGCGGATCGAGCGCGTGCGCCTCGTCGATGCGCGGCTCTGCGTGTCGGAGACGATCAGCGTACCGGCGTCCCTCTTCCCCGGCATCGCCCAGATCGAATTGCCCAACACCCTCTACAGCCTCTACGCCGCCCGCTTCGGCATCACGATCGCGACCGCGAACGAGCGCCTCAAGGCGGTGGCGCTGGGCGCCCGCGAGGCCGGCCTGCTGGAGGTGGCGGAGGGCACGCCCGCGCTCGAGATCGACCGCGTCGCCGTCGATCTGGAGGAGCGGCCGGTCGAGTGGCGCCTCTCGACCTGCCTGACGCAGGAGATCCACTACCTCTCGGTCCTGCGCTGACCGGGGCCCAGCGCCGCCGGCGTTCCGCGGCGAGAAACCAGGGGGAACGCGCTGCATCGGCCGGACGGAGCGCGCGATCGCGGATCGCGGATGACGGAACCTCTCGGGGCGGCACGATCTGCGCATCGGCCGGCGGCCGTGCGGATCCCCGTCGGGCGGGAGCGGGCGTCAGCGCGTCAGCGCGGGGGCGGGGCGCTCGATCGCGGCGGACGGGACGGCCGCGTGGGCGGCGAAGTGGACGCGCCCGGCGAGGATGAGGAGCGCGAGGCCCCAGAACAGGGCGACGCCGAGGTTGCGCGCCCGGTATCCGTCCGGCATCGCGTCGCGGTGGCCGGGCCGCTCGACAGGCTCGCCGAACGGGTCGTAGGCGGAACGCCGCGGGTGGACGAGAGTGGGCATGGGCGGAGTATCGCGCCCGGCCCGGGAGCAGACAATGGTTGCATCGCTGCGATCTTCCACGCTCAGGGAGAACGCCCTTCTTCCCAAGGCGCCGGAGAGAGAGCGTTGTTCCCCTACCGTGTGAGGACGAGACCATGAGCGCCAAGGCACCCGCGAAGGAGGCTCTGCCCGGCACGGCCGCCGGCGAGGCGCCCTCGCTCCTGCCCGGGCTCCTCGTCTGCCTCGCGATCACGGCGGCGGCGGTCGCGGTGCAGGCGGTCGAGGAGCATCTCACGGGCCACCCCTATGTCGAGGCGCTGGTCGTCGCGATCCTGGCGGGCATCGCCTTGCGCACCGTCTGGGTGCCGGGCGAGCGCTACCGGGCCGGCATCGCCTTCTCGGCCAAGCAGGTGCTGGAGGTGGCCGTCACGCTGCTCGGCACCTCGATCAGCCTCGGGGCGATCGTGGCCTCCGGCCCCGCGCTCCTCATCGGCATCGTCGGGACGGTGATCCTGGCGATCACCGCGAGCTACGGGATCTGCCGGGCGCTGGGCCTGCCGGCCCGGATGGCGATCCTGGTGGCGTCGGGCAACGCCATCTGCGGCAACTCGGCGATCGCCGCGGTCGCGCCGGTGATCGGCGCCGACAGCAAGGACGTCGCCGCCTCCATCGCCTTCACGGCGGTGCTCGGCGTGCTGATGGTGCTGGGCCTGCCGCTGTTCCTGCCGCTCGCGGGCCTCAGCGAGCACCAGTACGGGGTGCTGGCCGGGCTCACCGTCTACGCGGTGCCGCAGGTGCTGGCCGCCACGGTGCCGATCAGCCTGCTCGCCACCCAGGTCGGCACGCTCGTCAAGCTCGTGCGGGTGCTGATGCTCGGGCCCGTCGTGGTCGCCTTCGCGCTCATCGCCCCGCACCTGCCGCCCGAGGGCGCGACCGGCAAGGCGGGGCCGCGCCGCCTCGGCTTCTTCAAGCTGGTGCCCTGGTTCATCCTGGGCTTCCTGGCGCTGGCCACCCTGCGCTCCCTCGGGCTGGTGCCGGAGGCGGTGGTGCAGCCGGTCACGCGGCTCGCGGGCCTACTCACGGTGGTGTCGATGGCGGCCCTCGGCCTCGGCGTGGACGTGCGGGTGCTCGCCCGCGTCGGCGCCCGCGTCACCCTCGCGGTCACCGGCTCCCTGCTCGTGCTGCTGGCGATCAGCCTCGTCCTGATCCGCGGGCTCGGCCTCGGCTGAGACCTTTTCGGGCCGAAGGGTTCGGCCGGTTGGGTTGAGCCGCGCCGTGCCCCCTCTCCCTCTGGGCAGGGCGATCGCATATGCCGAGCGAGCCTAGCCCCGGTCAGGCGCGGGTCCCCTCTCCCTACAGGAGCGGGGACCCGCGCTTCGTTCTGGGACGATGCGTTTGGCCGAACCCACCGACCGGAGACCGGTTCAGGCGTCCGCGCGGGGCTCCAGCGGGCAGAGCGCGCCGCAGGAGGGGATGCCCGGCAGGCGGCTGCGCAGGCAGCAGGTGCGGCGGCGGCAGCCGGCGGTGCCCGGGAAGAGCGCCTGCGCGAGCGGCGTGCGGGCGCAGGCGGAGCCGCCGGGGCGCCCGAGGCAGGCGGCGACCTCGCTGCAGGCCGGGGCGTCCCCGTCCCCGAGCTCCCCCGCGACGTAGTCGAGGATCACCGCGGCGTTGCCCCAGATCACCCGCGGGGCGAGACCGCACTGGGCGCAGCACAGCTCCACGAAGGGACGCAGGTGGTCCTCGACCAGCCCCGCGAGCCCCGGCCGCGCCCCGGCGGTGCAGGCCCGGCCGCAGCCCGGCCCGGCGGGCTCCGGATCGACCAGCAGGCGCGCGGGCCGTCCCGCGGCGTCGAGTTCGAGGCTCGTGCGCTCGAAGCCGAGCGGGAGCGGCCGGCCGAGCCGGACCAGGGCGGTCAGGGCGGGCGTCGCCAGGGCGGCGAGGTAGAACTGGCTCCAGTAGGAGACGAGGGCGCGCCGGTCGATCGCGGCGGGCACCGTCCCGCCGCAGATCCCGCGCCCGAAGGTCGCGAGCGTCGCGTCGAACACGGCCGGGTCGCGCAGGGCGGCGAGCGGGCGCGCGCCCGGCCCGCCGGGGCCGGCGGCGACGCCGCCCCGATAGGCCGCGAGCGAATCGGGCACGCGGGCGGCGACCTCGGCGAGCGCGGCGGTCATCGCGCCTCCGCGGGGTCGGCCTGCGGCGTGCGGGCGACCGTGAGCGCCAGCCACGCGACGGCCGCCGCGTAGAACGGCACCGCGCCCGCGAAGTAGCCCGGCCAACCGGCCCAGCCGGCCAGCGCCGGCGAGGCCACCCGCAGGGGCATCGCGGCGAAGAAGGCCGCCCCGAACAGCAGCGCGTAGTCGGTGGCCGGCCGCGGCCCCTGGGCCCAGCGATAGATCATGTTGAACACCGGCACCCCGAGGATGCCGCCGCAGACGAAGTTCAGGACGGTGACGGCGATGGCGAGGTGGACGGCGCCCGCCGCGCAGGCGACCGCCATCAGGCCGCCGGTCGCCAGCACGCCGAGCCCGCCCCCCACGATCAGCCGGACCGTGCCGAAGCGCGCCGCGAGGCCCGCCGCCAGCACCGCCATGACGAGGTTCACGACCGGCAGGACGGTGCCGGTGAGGACGCCGACCTGGGCCAGCGGCACGCCGAGATCGAGCAGCGCCAGGGTGTTGGGCCCGGAGACGAGGTAGGCCGCCGCGAAATAGGCGCCGAGGGCGAGGATCGGCGAGACCAGCGTGCGCAGCCGCGCGAACGAGCCCGCCCGGCGCTCGGGCGTGCCGCCCCCTCTGCGCAGGCGCGCCTCCGGATAGGCGAGGATCGGCAGCAGGCAGAGTGCGTCAAGCGCCGCGCAGGCGAGCACCGCCCCGCGCCAGCCGAGCGCGTCGTAGGATCCGAGCAGAACGCCGACCCCGAGGATGCCCCCGAGGGACGCCCCGCAGAGCTTCGCCGCGGCGGCGTAGGTCCGCCGCCCCGCCGGCACCGTCTCGACCACCAGCGCCTCCAGCGCGATGTCCATGGTGGCGATGCAGGCAGCGGCCAGGATCGCCAGGGCGAGCAGCACGCCGAGCGGCCAGTGCTCGCCGAGGCTGAGGACGACGAGAAGCAGAACGGTGAGCCCGAGCGTTCCGGCAATCCAGCCGATCCGGTGCGCCAGGAACGGCAGCCGCACCCGGTCGAGCAGCGAGGCCCAAAGAAAGGTCAGGCCCACCGGCAGGTTGATGAGCTGCAGGAGGCCGACCTCGGCGAGGTCCATGCCGCGGCTGCGCAGGATCAGCGGCGCCCCGCCGGACAGGAAGCCGAGCGTGGCCCCGAAGGTCACGTACAGGCAGAAGAACGGTGCCAGCGGACGCAGCCCGGCCAGGAGGCCCGCTTCCCGGGAGGGGACGGCCGCGCTCAACGCGCCGGGCGCCCGGAACGGCGGGTGACGGGGCACACGGGACCGGAGGGACGGCAGTTTGGAATCACACTAATCTATTGTTCCGCCTCATCATTTCCGATTAGTCGACACCTCGGCGCGATTCAAGGTGACCGGGGCGGCACGGGGCCGTGACCCCGGCGCGCATATCGGGGGCGGATGCACGGCTTCCGGTCGATAGGTTCCGTCTGACGCATCGTTTCGGAACTGAGCGCGGGTGCCCTCTCCCATAGGGAGAGGTCTGCTTTCGCAGAAAGCCGGGTGAGGGGTATGAGGCTGCCGGAGAAAGCGCAGCGCTGAACGCGCGTCGATGCCGAGCGCTGTTCTGAAGCGTCATACCCCTCACCCCAACCCTCTCCCTATGGGAGAGGGGGCACGGAGCGGTTCATCGCGCGCGTCCGAACTCCTCAGCCGCAAACGATTTCAGGTCTTGTCCGGCCCGCGCGCCGGCGCCGCGGCCGCAAGGTCGAGTTGGACCGAGCCCGTCGGCGATCCTTCGGGCAGGACGGGGGCGGCGGCCAGGCCGCAGCGCCGGATCTCGTCCGCGACCGCGCGCGCCAGCAGCTGGTAGTGGAACGGCTTCCACAGGATCCGGACGTCGGCGGGGATCAGGTCGGGGAGATCGCTCGCCGCACCGGAGGTGATCAGCAGCGCCAGCCCGGGCCACCGCGCCCGCGCGCGGTGGATCAGGCCGATCCCGTCGCCGACCGCCGAGAGCGTCCGGCCGGTGATCAGCGCGCGGGTCCCGGGCCGCGCCTCCAGCTGCGCGAGCGCTCCGGGGACGGTGGAGGTCGCCGCGACCGCGAAGCCGGCATCGCCCAGCATGTCGGTCATGACCATGCGGATCAGCGCGTCGCCTTCGGCGACGAGGATCGTGTCGGACTCGCTCAGCGGTATCACCGGATCGTCTGGGCCCCCGCCACCGCGTCCCGCACCACGGGCGGCCGGGCCGCGGTCGAGCCGCGCCGTCCGCTCTCCTCGATACTGTGTGGATGCATACAGACTTCTGGTTGAGGTATCAATCCGTCGGCGCGGCCGAAGAGCCCGGTCGTCGGAGATCGGTACAACCTTGAATTGATGCGAGCGGCGCACCGCTCCGGCTACGGGAGAGCGCGACCGGCCTCAGACCCGGCCGAGCAGGAACAGGCCGAGCCCGGCGGCGAGCAGGCTCCCGGCGATGCGCGCGCAGGCGACCGCCCCGACGCCGTCCTCGCGCTCCCGCAGATGTGCGAGTTCGGCGAAGATCGCGGCCCAGTAGGCCGCCCAGAGGCCGAGGGCGGAGATCAGCCAGGTGTGCATCGCCGCAAGATGGGCGGCCGGGGTCGAAGGCGGCACCGACTACCCGCGCCGGGTCGAGCCGCGCAGCACGGTCCGGCCGCTGAGCACCACCTTCCGCACGGGCTGGTCGGGCTGGGCGATCCGCTCGAACAGCAGCCGCATCGCCTGCGCGCCGATCTCGTCGACCGGCTGCTCGACCACGGTGAGGCCCGGCTCGACGAGGTCCGTCCAGGGCTCGTTGTCGAATCCCGCCAGCGCGAGGTCGTCCGGAACCCGCAGACCCGCGGCGCGGGCGGCGCGCACCGCCCCCATCAGGATCAGGCCGTTCGAGAGCACCAGCGCCTCCGGCCGATCCGCCTCGGCGAGCCAGCGGGCGGCGGCGGCCTCGGCGGCGGCGGCGTTGGGCGCCACGGTGCGGACGCTGGGCACCAGCCCGTGCCGGACCATGGCCGCCTCGTAGCCCGCCCGGCGCTCGCGCGCGGTCGAACTCGTCGAGCCGAACAGGCCGCCGATGCGCGAGAAGCCCTGGCGGACGAGGAGGTCCACGAGGCCCGCGCCCGCGGCCGGGTTGTCGAGAACCACGCTGTCGTGGGCGCCGGGCGGCCCGGCGCGGTCGATCAGCACCACCGGGAAGCCGAGGGACCGCTCGCGCAGCGACTCGGCCCCGCCGCCCGTCGGCGCGAAGATCACGCCGGTGACGCGCTCCTCCTCCATCAGGCGCAGGTACATCGCCTCGCGGGCCGGGTCCTCGTCGGTGTTGCAGAGGATGACCCGCATGCCCTCGGCGAAGGCCGCATCCTCGACCGCGCGGCTCACCGCGGTGAAGAAGGGGTTGCGGATGTCGGCCACGATCAGGCCGATGGTCCGGGCGGATTGCGAGCGCAGGCGCCGGGCCGAGAGGTTCGGCCGGTAGCCGGTCGCGCGCACCGCCGCCTCGACCTGCTCGCGCAGGGCCTCGCTCACCGGCCCGCTGCCCAGCGCCCGCGAGACCGTCGCGGTCGAGACGCCCGCCGCGCGGGCCACATCGCGGATGCCGACGGTCATCGCTGGGCCGATCCTCAGGAAACGATTACACCACTCTACGGCTGGTTGTGCCATCGCTCGCCGCCTCTCGCAAGCCTGCGCGGCATCGGGATCGAGCCTGTTCGGCTTCTGCCGTTTGACAAGCGCACTGAAAACGTTTTCAGTGCGTCTCACAACAGCCGGCGAACGGTCGGCGATTCGAACGGGAGGAGAGCACGCCATGCTCGCACCGACGCCGTCCTTCAGCCCGCGCCTGCTCGTGCGGCTCGGCGCGCGACCCGCCACCAAGGAGGCGGCGATCCGCGAGGCCGCCCAGCTCCTCACCGCGTCGGGCTGCATCGAGGCCGCCTACGGCGCGAGCATGCTGGCCCGGGAGGCGGTGGCGAACACCTATCTGGGCCACGGCGTCGTGATCCCGCACGGCATGGTCGATGACCGGCACCTCGTCCGCGAGAGCGGGCTCGCGGTGCTGCAGGTGCCCGAGGGCATCGCGTGGCACGACGGCCAGACGGCGCATCTCGTGGTGGCCATCGCCGCGCAGTCCGACACCCACATCACGGTGCTGCGCCGGCTCACCCGCCTGATCCAGGACGAGGCGCGCCTCGAGCAGCTGCGCACCACCACGCAGGAATCCGACATCGCCGCGGCGCTCGGCGAGGACGCGCCGGCGCCGGGCGCCGCCGGCCCGGCGAGCGACCTGCGCCAGCGCTTCGACTGGACCGTCGATTACCCGACCGGCCTGCACGCACGGCCGGCCGCCCACTGGGTCGAGGTGGCCAGGACCTGCCCGGCCCGGATCCAGGTCCGGGCCGGCGCCCAGGTCGCCGACGCCAAGAACCTGATCGCGCTCCTCCAGCTCGGCCTGCGCTGCGGCGACGCGGTGACGATCTCGGCGGAGGGCGACGACGAAGCGGGAGCGCTCGCCAGGATCTGCGCCGCGGTCACGGGCCTGAGCGCGGGCGAGAAGGCGGCGGCGCAGCGCGCGGCCGAAGCCGCGGCCTGGGCCGCCGCCCCCGTCGCCGGCTGGAACCCGGCCGACGCGCCGCGCACCGTCGCCGGCATCGGCGCGAGCCCCGGCATCGCCATCGGACCGATCCACGTGCTGGCGAGCGCCGAGGTCGCGGTGCCGGACGAGCCGGAGCCGCTGACCACCGGCGCCGACCGCCTGCACCGGGCGCTGCAGGCGACGGCCGACCAGTTGCGGGCGCTCGCGGACGACACCGAGCGGCGGCTCGGCCGGCAGGATGCGGGCATCTTCCGGGCGCAAGGGGAACTCATCGCCGACACCGACCTGATCACGCTGGCCTGCCAGCTCATGGTCGAGGGTCACGGCGTGGCCCACGCGTGGCATGCGGCGGTGGAGCGCATGGCCGGGCAGCTCGCGGCGCTCGGCAACCCGGTCCTCGCGGGCCGCGCGGCGGACCTGCGCGACGTCGGGCGCCGGGTGCTGGCGCAGATCGACCCGGCCCTGCGGAGCGGCCACGCCCTGCCGGACGTGCCCTGCATCCTCGTCGCCGCCGACCTCGCGCCCTCCGACACCGCCGGGCTCGACCCGGCCCGGGTGATCGGGCTCGCGACCGCCCAAGGGGGGCCGACCTCGCACACCGCGATCCTGGCGCGCACGCTCGGCATCCCGGCCCTCGTCGCGGGCGGGCCCGGCCTGCTGGCGCTCGCCGACGGCGCGCGGGCGATCCTCGACGGCAGCACCGGGCGCCTCTACCTCGACCCGAGCGCGGCCGACATCGCCTCGGCGGAGGCGTGGCGCGAGCGGCAGCGCGAGAAGGCCGAGGCGGAGGCGCGCGAGCGGGCGCAGCCCGCCCGGACCCGCGACGGGCACCGCATCGCGGTCGGCGCCAACGTCAACAACCCCGAGCAGGTCGGCTTCGCGCTCGACCAGGGCGCCGAGGGCGTCGGGCTGATGCGCACCGAGTTCCTGTTCCTGGAGCGCGGCGACACGCCCTCCGAGGACGACCAGTACGAGACCTATTCGGGCATGCTCCGGGCGCTCGGTGGCCGGCCGCTCATCGTGCGCACCCTCGACATCGGCGGCGACAAGCAGGTCGCCCACCTGCGGCTGCCCCACGAGGAGAACCCCTTCCTCGGCGTGCGCGGTGCCCGCCTGCTGCTGCGCCGCCCCGACCTGATGGAGCCGCAGCTGCGCGCCCTCTACCGGGCCGCCCGCGATCACGTGCCGGCGGATGCCCCCACCGGCAAGGACGCGCCGCTCTCGATCATGATGCCGATGATCACCTCGGTGCCGGAGGTGCTGCGGCTGCGCGCGGTCGCGGAGCGCATCCGTGGCGAGGTCGGCGCGCCGCCGGTGCCGCTCGGCATCATGATCGAGGTGCCGGCCGCCGCGATCCAGGCCGACGCGATGGCCCGGCACTGCGACTTCTTCTCGATCGGCACCAACGACCTGACCCAGTACGCCCTCGCCATCGACCGGCAGAACACGGAACTCGCACCGGAAGCCGACTCGCTCCACCCGGCGGTGCTGCGCCTCATCCACATGACCTGCGAGGGCGCCGCCCGCCATGGGCGCTTCGTCGGCGTCTGCGGCGGCATCGCGGGCGATCCGTTCGGGGCCTGCCTGCTGGCGGGGCTCGGGGTCCACGAACTCTCGATGACCCCGCGCGACCTCGCGGGCGTCAAGGCGCGGCTGCGGGCGGCCGACATGGGCGCGCTGCGCGCGCTCGCCCGCCGGGCCTGCGAGCAGGAGGACGCCGCCGCCGTCCGCGCCCTCGACGATGCGGGAGGCCCCGCGTGAGCCCGATCCTCACCCTCACCCTCAACCCGGCGATCGACCAGACCGTGCGGCTCGACGCGCTGGTGCCGGGCAGCGTGCACCGGGCCCGCGCGGTGCGGTCCCACGCGGGCGGCAAGGGCGTCAACGTCGCCCTCTGCCTCGCCGATTGGGGCCTGCCGGTCGCGGCGAGCGGCGTGCTCGGCTCGGACAACGCCGCGCCCTTCGCGCAGCTGATGGCCGAGCGGGGCATCGACGACCGCTTCCTCCGGATCCCGGGCGAGACCCGGACCAACCTCAAGCTTCTCGACCGGAAGACCGGCGACACCACCGACATCAACCTGCCGGGCCTCGCCGTCTCGCCGGACACGCTCGACGCCGCCCGCGCGGCGCTCATCGACCTCGCGGATGCGGGGAGCCTCGCGGTGCTGGCCGGCAGCCTGCCGGGAACCCTGCCGCCCGAGACCTATCGCGATCTCACGGCGCGGCTGAACGCCCGCGGCGCCCGGGTGGTGCTCGACGCCTCCGGCGGCCCGCTCGCCGCCGCGCTCGCCGGGCCGAGGGATGCGCTGCCCTACGCCGTGAAGCCGAACCGGCACGAGCTGGAGGAATGGGCCGGCCGGCCGCTGCCCGCGCTCGGAGACGTGCTCGACGCCGCCCGGTCCCTGCGCGACCGCGGCATCGCGCTGGTCGCGGTCTCGCTCGGAGCCGAGGGCGCGCTGTTCCTCGGCGAGGCCGGCGCGGTCCACGCCCGACCGCCCGCGACCGCGGTGGCGAGCACGGTCGGGGCGGGCGACGCCCTGGTGGCCGGCCTCGTCGCCAGCCTGCATGAAGGGCTAGCGCTCCCCGATACAGCCCGCCGGGCTCTGGCCTTCGCGGCCGCCAAGCTCGCCCGCGAGGGCGCCGGCCTGCCCCCGCGCCCGGAGGTCGAGGCCATCGCCGCGACGGTTCGGGTGGAGGCGATTGGCTGATGCGATGCGCCCCCCTCCCCCTCTGCGGGGGAGGGAGCGCGCTTTCCGCCACTGACCGGATGTCCTGACGAACAGACCAACACAACCAACCCAGGAGGAAACCATGGCCCCCTTGCTGGCGGTGGTCGGAGGCGCGGACCTCCCCACCCACGCCGTCCTCGCCCTCGAGGCCCTGCGCAAGGCCGCGGGGCGCCGCAACCAGCCGATCGCGCTGGAGCTGCGCGGCACGGGCGGCGGCAATCCCCTGCCGGAGACCGCGATCGGCGAGGCGCGGGCGGTGCTCCTCGTCGGCTCCGGCGATCTCGGCGAGGGCCGGTTCGGCCCGCTCGCCAAGGCGCGGGCCGCGATCGAGGAGGTGCTGACCGATGCGGGCGCCGTGCTCGAGCGGGCGCTGGCGGGCGCGCCCGCGGCCGCATCGTCCGGCCCCGCAAGAATCGTCGCGGTGACCTCCTGCCCGACCGGCATCGCCCACACCTTCATGGCCGCCGAGGGCATCCAGGCGGCCGGCAAGGCGCTCGGCCACGCGGTGCGGGTGGAGACGCAGGGCTCGGTCGGCGCCCGCGACGCGCTGACCGCCGCGGAGATCGCGGCGGCCGACATCGTGCTCATCGCCGCCGACAAGGGCGTCGACCGGGCGCGCTTCGCCGGCAAGCGGGTCTACGCGGCCGGGACCAAGGCGGCGATCCGCGACGGCCGGGGCCTGATCGCGACCGCGCTCGCCGAGGCACGGATGCAGCCGGCGGACGGCGCCGCGGCGACCGGGGATCCGGCGCGGCCCGAGGCGGCGCAGGCCAAGGCCGGCGCCTACAAGCACCTGATGACCGGGGTCTCCTTCATGCTGCCCTTCGTGGTGGCGGGCGGCCTGCTCATCGCGCTGGCCTTCGCAGTCGGCGGCATCGACGCGATGGCGCCGGGCCATGCCGGGACGCTGGGCTACGCGCTGGGCGAGATCGGCGCCAAGGCGGCCTTCGCGCTGATCGTGCCGGCGCTCGCGGGCTACATCGCCTACTCCATCGCCGACCGGCCCGGCATCGCGCCCGGCATGGTCGGCGGGATGCTGGCGGCCAACCTCCAGGCCGGCTTCCTCGGCGGCATCGCGGCGGGCTTCATCGCGGGCTACACGGTGGCCTTTCTCAACCGGCACATCCGCCTGCCCAGGAATCTGGACGGGCTGAAGCCCGTCCTGATCCTGCCGCTGCTGGCCACCGCCATCACCGGCCTGCTGATGATCTACGTGGTGGGCGTGCCGGTGGCGGCGGTCCTCGCGGCGCTGACCGGCTGGCTCAAGGGCATGCAGGGGGCGAGCGCGCTGGTGCTCGGGCTGATCCTCGGCGGCATGATGGCGGTCGACATGGGTGGGCCGATCAACAAGGCGGCCTACGCCTCGGCCGCGGCGCTGCTCTCCTCGGGCGTCGATGCTCCGATGGCCGCGGTGATGCTCGGCGGCATGACCCCGCCCCTCGGGCTCGCCCTCGCCACCCGCCTGTTCCCGGCCCGCTTCACCGCGCCGGAGCGCGAGGCAGGCGGCGCCGCGGCGGTGCTCGGCGCCGCGTTCATCACGGAGGGCGCGATCCCCTTCGCGGCGGCCGACCCGCTGCGGGTGATCCCCGCGATGGTGGCGGGCTCCGCCGCGGCCGGTGCGCTGGCGCTCAGCCTCGGCGTGACGCTGAAGGTGCCCCACGGCGGCCTGTTCGTGCTGCCGATCCCGAACGCGGTGACGAACCTTCCGGGCGCGGTGATCGCTCTCGCCGCCGGCAGCGCGATCACGGCCGTTCTGGTAGGGGCCCTGAAGAAGCGGACCGCCCAAGGCCCGGCGGAAACAGGCGAACAACAGATCTTCAGCTAGAGGCTTCTGGATTTTCCAGTCCCTATCGACTGAAGCCGCCACGCGAAAACACCGCAACCGTCACGAAACCCGGCGCGAGACCGGGAACATGAACAACGCACTCTCCTGGGGGGATGGACCATGATGGGATCGGGCAGGCTCCTGGCCGCTCTCGGCCTCTGCGCCGCGGGCATCGCCGGATACGCGACGGACGCGCGGGCGCAGACCGCGCCGACGGCGGGGGGTGGCGTCGGCATTCCGGCGACCGCCGTGGCGCCGCTGCTGCGGCGGCAGGCGGCGCGCCGGCCGCCGCCGCGCCCGGACGGCCAGGGCTTCGACGGCGCAGAGAGCGCGGCGGGCGCCGCCGACACCCTCGGCCAGACCGCGACGCCCCCGGCGCTCCCGCCCGGCACCTTCGACCTCGGCAACGGGCTCTCGTTCCTGGCGAACTACACCGGCCAGGGCGCGGCCAACCCGGTCGGCGGCATCCGGCAGGGCTCGGCTTACGCGGGCCAGCTCTTCCTCGGCATCGACGGCGACCTGCAGCGGCTCGCCGGCATCGCGGGCGGCTCGTTCCACGTCGCGGTCACGAACCGCCACGGGCGCAGCCTCGCCAACGACGTCATCGGCAACAACACCAGCGTGCAGGAGATCTTCGGAGGCGGGCAGACCACGCGGCTGACCCTGCTCTCCTACCAGCAGAAGCTGTTCGACGACCGGCTCGACATCGAGTTCGGCCGGCTGGTGGCCAATATCAGCTTCCTGAACTCGCCGCTCTACTGCAACTTCCAGACGAACTCGGCCTGCGGCAACCCGACCTTCGTGTTCAAGACCTCGAACTTCACGTTCTGGCCCGTGTCGAGCTGGGGCGCGCACGCCAAGGCGTGGCTCACCGACAGGGTGTTCGTCCACGCGGGCGTCTACGAGGTGAACCCGCTCCACCAGCAGCCCGGCGACAACGGCCTCGACTTCTCGATCAAGGGCGCGACCGGCGCGATCGTGCCGTTCGAGCTCGGCTTCTCGACCACCTTCGCCAACGACGTTCTGCCCAGGAACTACGGCATCGGCGGCTGGTACGACGCCTCCGACTACGCCGACCCGGTGCGGGACGTGACGGGCCGCGCCGCCGTTCTCACCGGCCTCCCCCCCGCGACCCGCTTCGGACGCTCGGGCGTCTACGCCCGCTTCGACCAGATGGTCTGGCGGCCCGACCCCTCCGGCATCCAGGGGCTGACGCTCTTCGGCGTGGCGATGGCCGGCACCTCGGGTCGTCTGATCGAGGACTACTTCCTGGAGATCGGCGCGGTCCAGACCGGCACCTTCGCGGGCCGGCCCTACGACACGGCGGGCTTCGTCATCAACACGCAGCGATTCAGCCCGCTGGCGCTCCAGACCATCGCGCTGGCGCAGAACGCGATCGGCCGGAACCGCTCCCTGCCGGGGCAGCAGATCATGATGGAGCTGAACTACGGGATCCAGGTCACGCCCGCGATCCGGCTGACGCCGAACCTGCAATACATCGTCAACCCGGACCAGACCCGCTTCCCCTACCGAAACCGCAACATCCCGGACGCCTTCGTGGTCGGCGCCAAGCTCTCGATCGACCTGTTCACGCTGGCGGGCCTGGCGCGGGGGCCGGGCAGCCGCTGAGGACGCCGCAAGGACCTCACGCCGCCGCGATGCCCGCGATCGCCAGCGGCAGCGCGCTCGGCCCCCGCAGCGAGGCGCCCGGGCGGTAGGGCGGCGGGTCGGCGAGCAGGCGCGGCTCGCGCAGCCGGCGGCTCAAGGCCACCAGGGCGATCTCCGCCTCGATCCGGGCGAGCGGGGCGCCGACGCAGTAGTGCAGCCCGCCGCCGAATCCGAGATGGCGGTTGTCCCGCCGGTCCGGATCGAAGCGCTCGGGATCCGCGAAGCGGGCCGGGTCGCGGTTGCCCGACGCGATCAGCAGGACGACCGGCGCCCCCTCGGGGATCGTCGTGCCGGCGAGCGGGATGTCGGCGAGCGCGAGGCGCGTCCGGTACTGCACCGGCGGCTCGTAGCGCAGGAACTCCTCGATCAGCCGCGGGGCGATCTCCGGCTCGCGGCGCAGGCGCTCCAGGTGCTCGGGGAAGCGCAGCAGCGTCAGCACGCCGTTGGTGATCAGGTTCACGGTGGTCTCGTGGCCCGCCACCAGCAGCAGCACCGCCGTGGCGATCAGGTCGTAGTCGTTCATCCGCTCGGCATCGTCGCCGGCCGCGAGGTCCGAGAGGATGTCGTCCGCGGGCTCGCGGCGCTTGGCCTTCACGAGATCCTGCAGGTAGTCGGCGATCTCCGCGAAGGTCTCCTCGTTCTTGATCTGGGTCTCCTCGTCGCCGCGCTGGTTCGGCTCGAGGGCGGTGGCGAGCTGCGTCGCCCAGCCGTGGAAACGCGGCTCGTCCTCCGGCGGCACGCCGAGCAGGTGGCAGATCACCGTGACGGGGAGCGGGTAGGAGAACGCGTCGACGAGGTCGATCCGCGCCTTGCCCGCGAGCTTGTCGATGAGGTCGTGGGTGAGCCGCTCGGTCTTCGCCCGCATGCCGCGCACCCGCTCGACGCTGAAGGCGCGCATCACCCGGCCGCGGAGCGCCTCGTGGTCCGGCGGATCGCGGAAGATGAAGGGGCGATGGCGCTTGCGGATCTCGGCGCGCACCGGCCGCACGAGGAGGTCGGTGATCGGGTGCCCGGTCCAGCGGAAATGCTGCGGGTCGGGCAGGTCGTCGGAGCTGATGCGGGGATCGTGCAGCAGGCGGTCGATCTCGGCATGGGTGCCGACCACGTAGGTGCCGTCCTCCTGCCGGCAGACCGGCTCGCGCCGCAGCTCGGCGAAGAGCCCGTAGGGGTCGGCGCGGTTGTCCGGGTCGAGGAACCGCTCGAACAGGGTGCTCACCGGGCGGTCTCCTCCAGAACCTGGGTCTCGATCCGGCGGGGCGCGTCGAGCCCGCCCGGGAGCGGCGGGAACGGCGCCCCCTCCAGGATCGCGCTCCGGTAGGCCGGGAGCCAGCGGGCGGAATCGACCGAGGCGACCGCGACGGTGCGGCCCGCCTTGCCGAAGACCGCCAGGAAGCGCCGCTCCGCCATCGCGCCCCGCACCACCGCGAAGGCGTCGGCGCCGGCCGTGAGCCCGAGGAGCTTGATGGTCAGGCCGAACTGCTGCGACCAGAAATCCGGCAGGTGGTCGTGCGGCACCATCCCGGCGGGGTCCTGCGCCAGCATGTTGCGGGCGGCTATGCGCGCCTGCGCCACCGCGTTGCCCCAGTGCTCCACCGCCACCAGCGCGTCGCCGTCGTGGGGGTTGGGCCAGTGCGCCACGTCGCCGGCCGCGAAGATCCCGTCGGCCGCCGTGCCGTCGGCCCGCAAGGCCCGGCAGAACCGGTCGCAGCGCAGGCCGTTGCGGTCCGCCGCGAGGCCGGCCCCGTCGAGCCACTCGACGTTGCGCGCGGCGCCGATCGCCACCACGAGGCAGTCGGTCTCGATCCGGCCGCCGTCCTCCAACACCAATCCGGCGAGGCGTCCGCGCCCGTCCGCCTCCATCCGGGCGATCGCGGCGCCCAGCCGCAGGTCCACGCCGGCATCCCGCGCCACCTCGGCCATGAAGGCGCCGAGCGGCGCGCCGATCGCGCGCGCGAGCGGCACGGCATCGCGCACCAGCACCGTGACCGGGATGTCCAATTCCCGGCAGACCGAGGCGACCTCGAAGCTGATGAAGCCGCCGCCGACGAGGACGACGCGGGCCGGGCGCTCCCGCAGGCGCTGTCTGAGCCGCTCGGCATCCGCGCGGGTGCGCAGCGTCGCGACGCCGGCGAGCGCCGCCTCCGCCGGGTTCGGCCAGGGCCGCGCCCGCGTCCCGGTCGCCACGAGGCAGCGATCGTAGGCGAGGCGCTCGCCGTCCGCGAGGATGACGGCGCGCCCGTCCCGGTCGAGCCCGGCCGCCGCCGTGCCGGTCCGGACCGCGATGTCGAGGTCGGCCGGCTGCGGCAGGGTGGTGTCGGGGCCGAAATCCCCGCGCAGGACCTGCTTGGAGAGCGGGGGCCGGTCGTAGGGCCGGTGCGGCTCGTCGCCGACGAGCATGAGACCGCCGGAGAATCCGTGCGCCCGCAGGGCCTTGGCAGCGCTGAGACCGGCCAGCGAGGCCCCAACGATCACGATGCGGCCGGGATCGTGGGCGCTCACCGGGCCTCTCCCGCGGCCGCGGCCCGGTCGGCGGAATCGTCCGCGGGGTCGTCGGCGCAGGCGGTGATGGCCCGGACCGGGCAGGCCTGCGCGGCGCGCTCGATCGCGGCCCGGTCGGCGTCGTCCGGCGCGGTGTCGTAGACCAGGGCCTCGCGGCCGTGCAGGACGAAGTGCCGCGGCGCCGCGTAGACGCACTGCGCGTAGCCCTGACACCGGTTGAGATCGACCACGACCCTCACGCAACGCTCCCGTGCCCACGGGGCGATGCCGCGCTGCCCCACGGCCTAGATCGGCCGCCCGCGTCCGGTATCAAGCGGCGTCCGGGGCCGGGGTCAGTTCATCAGTTGTCGCAGCGCGTTCCGGTCTTGGTGTGCGAGCCGCTTGCCGACGGCCAGCAGCAGCATCTCGGACAGGCGGTGCAGATCGGGATCGTTCAGTTCCAGCACGGCCTCGTGGGCCGCGATGCAGCGGTCGGCCGCGAGGGCGAGCGGTCCCTCGTCCTGCGCGCTGGATCCGCAGGACCGGCGATCCGGCGATCGGCGGCCGTCCCTGGGTTTGGGCATGATCGGTGGGTCCCTCCGCCGGACCGCCTCGACATCCGACAGGTCTCTCGTGTCTGCCGAGAGCCCTGGATATACCAGTTCAGCGAAGGTCTGTAAGCGGTCGGCCACATCGGCCCAATTTCGCCACCGAACCTGAAGACTGACTTAGATCAGATCAGGGCGCCCTGTCGAGGGCGACGCCGCCGGGATCGTGCGGAGATGGCCGGCGCCGTCGCCCGAGCGGGGGGGGAGGCGTCCCCCCGCGGGCGGCTCAGAAGCAGCGGCGGCTCCGCACCACCGTCACGCGACCGTAGGGCCCGCGCCGCTTGGTGACCACCGTGCGGCAGCGCGGGCCGCGGATGACGGTCCGGCGCACCACGCGGACCTGCTCGACGCCGTGGCCCGGCGCGACGACCGGGCCCGGGCCCAGCGGAAGGGCGGAGGCCGGGGCGGTGAGTCCGGCCAGGGTGAGGGCGGCAAGTCCGACGAAGATCGCTTTCAAGGATCGAGCTCCTGCTTCGGTTGCGGGGGCGGCGGTGTGGCCCGCAAATCCTGAACGAGCCCTTAATCCGGGGTTGAGGTTGCGCCCGAACCTCAATTGGGGGTTGAAGCAACGGAGCCCTGCGGGGGCGCGCGTTGCGCGCGTCCCGGCGCTCGTCTAATCGCGGGTCCATGGCGATTTCCCTGATGACTGACCCGGCATGACGACCGACCACGACAAGATCCTCATCGTCGACTTCGGCAGCCAGGTGACGCAGCTCATCGCGCGCCGCGTGCGCGAGGAGGGCGTCTACTGCGAGATCGTGCCCTTCACGAAGGCCGCGGAGGCCTTCGCGGAGACGCGGCCGAAGGGCGTGATCCTCTCGGGCGGCCCGGAATCGGTGACGACCGAGGCCTCGCCCCGCACCCCGCAGGTGGTGTTCGATTCGGGCGTGCCGGTCTTCGGCATCTGCTACGGCCAGCAGACCATGGCGGCCCAGCTCGGCGGCGAGGTCGAGGGCGGCCACCACGCCGAGTTCGGCCGGGCCGAGATCGAGATCCTCTCGGATTGCGCACTGTTCCGGGGCGTCTGGCACGTCGGCGAGCACTATCCCGTCTGGATGAGCCACGGCGACCGCGTCACCAAGCTGCCGGACGGCTTCACCACGGTGGCGATCTCGAAGAACGCCCCCTTCGCGGCGGTGGCAGACGAAGCGCGCAAGTTCTACGCGGTGCAGTTCCATCCGGAGGTGGCGCACACGCCGCACGGCGCGCTGCTGATCCGCAACTTCGTGCGCGACATCGCGGGCTGCTCCGGCGACTGGACCATGGGTGCCTACCGCGAGGAGGCGATCGCCAAGATCCGCGAGCAGGTCGGGTCCGAGCGGGTAATCTGCGGGCTCTCCGGCGGCGTCGATTCGGCGGTGGCGGCCGTGCTGATCCACGAGGCGATCGGCAGCCAGCTCACCTGCGTCTTCGTCGATCACGGCCTGTTGCGCCAGGGCGAGGCCGAGGAGGTCGTGCGGCTGTTTCGCGACCACTACAACATTCCGCTCGTCCACGTCGAAGCGCAGGAGATGTTCCTCTCGGCGCTCGAGGGCGTCAGCGACCCGGAGGTGAAGCGCAAGACGATCGGGCGGCTGTTCATCGACGTGTTCGAGGCCGAATCGAAGAAGATCGGCGGCGCGGCTTTCCTGGCGCAGGGCACCCTCTACCCGGACGTCATCGAGAGCGTCTCGTTCACGGGGGGGCCGTCCGTGACGATCAAGAGCCACCACAACGTGGGGGGGCTCCCCGAGCGCATGAACATGAAGCTCGTGGAGCCCTTGCGCGAGCTGTTCAAGGACGAGGTGCGGGTGCTCGGGCGCGAGCTGGGGCTCCCGGAGGGCTTCGTCGGCCGCCACCCCTTCCCGGGCCCGGGCCTCGCCATCCGCTGCCCCGGCACGATCACGTCCGAGAAGCTCGACGCGCTGCGCAAGGCCGACGCGATCTACCTCGATGAGATCCGCAGAGCCGGGCTCTACGACACGATCTGGCAGGCCTTCGCGGTGATCCTGCCGGTCAAGACCGTCGGCGTGATGGGCGACGGGCGCACCTACGACCATGTCTGCGCGCTGCGCGCCGTCACCTCGGTCGACGGCATGACGGCCGACTTCTACCCCTTCGACATGGCCTTCCTGAGCCGGGTCGCGACCCGGATCATCAACGAGGTCAAGGGCATCAACCGGGTGACCTACGACATCACCTCGAAGCCCCCCGGCACGATCGAGTGGGAGTAGCGGGCCCGCGCGCGGGGCATCATACGGGATCCGGTTGAAGCGCTCGGTTCTGCGGGATCCTCTCAGGCTGAAGCTCGGGTCCCCTCTCCTATAGGGAGAGGGACAGGGTGAGGGGTATGACGTTCCCGAAAGAGGCGAGGGCCTGAACGCGCGTCGACCGCGTGCGCCGTCCTGAAATGTCATACCCCTCACCCCAACCCTCTCCCTATGGGAGAGGGGGCGCGGCGCGGTTCCAGTGGCGATCGAGGAGACGACCCGCGCCATATGCGATCGCCCTGCCTGTAGGGAGAGAGGGCGCGGCGCGGTTCGCCCGACACCTCCGAACCATTCGACCGGAAACCGTATCAGCCCCGCCGCTCCAGGCTCGCCACGTAGAACCCGTCCGTGCCGGTGCGGGCGGGGCTCATCTGCAGCCCGTGGCGGGTGAAGCGCACGGCGTCGGCGAGCGCCGGCAGCACCCGCGCGACGACGTCGCGCGCCGGCACCACGGCGAAGCCCTCCGCCCGTCCCAGGAAGGCGTCGAGCGCGCCGTCGTTCTCCTGCGGCAGCAGCGAGCAGGTGATGTAGCTGATCCGCCCGCCCGGCCGCACGAGGCGGCCCGCCCGGTCGAGCACCGCGGCCTGCTCGGCGAGGCGGGTCGAGAGGCTGCCGGGGCGCAGGCGCCACTTGGCGTCGGGGTTGCGCCGCCACGTGCCCGCGCCCGTGCAGGGCGCATCGACCACGACCCGGTCCACCGTGCCGTCGAGATCCGCCAGCACGTCCGTGCGCGCCCGGCCGCCCCGGGGCGTGCGCACCTCGGCCTCCGCGCCCGAGCGGCGCAGGCGCTCGTGGATGGGCGCGAGGCGGCGCGGATCGTCGTCGCTGGCGATGAGCCGGGCGCCGTTGCGGGTCTGGCTCGCCAGCGCCAGCGTCTTGCCGCCGCCGCCCGCGCAGAGATCGACCACCATCTCGCCGGCCCACGCCTCGCTCAGCAATGCGGCGAGTTGCGAGCCCTCGTCCTGGATCTCGTACCAGCCCTCAAGGAATTCCGGCTCGACATGGAGCGCCGGCCCGCGCCCGTCGGCGCCGATCGGGATGCGCAGGCCCTGCGGCGCGAAGGGCGTCGGCTCCGCGTTCAGGTGCGCCAGGGCGGGAAGCGCCGCGTCCCGGTCCTGCCGGAGCGCGTTCAGGCGGATGTCGAGCGGGGCCCGTCGGGCCAGCGCCTTCAGCTCGGGCAGCAGATCGTCGCCAAGCAGGCCCGCGAGGTCCGGCAGCACCCACTCGGGCACGTCGCCCGCGACGTGCGGCGGCGCCTCCGCGAGGTTGCCCTGATCGAGCCGCGCGCGCTCCCCGTCGCTCAAGGGCTCGGGCGCGAAGCGCTCGCCGGTGAAGAGCTGGGCGATCGAGGGTGCGGCCAGCCCCTGTTGCAGGCGCAGCGAGCCGAGCAGCACGGCGCGCGGCGCCTCGTCCTGCATGATCCAGGCGGCGGAGGCGCGGCGGCGCAGCGCGTCGTAGACGAGGCTCGCGATCGCGGCGCGGTCGCCCGAGCCCGCGAAGCGGTGGGCGAGGCCCCAGTCCTTGAGAGCGTCGGCGGCCGGGCGTCGGCGCGCGGCGATGTCGGCGAGCACCTCGATGGCGGCGGAGCAGCGGGCGGAGGGTGTCAGGTCGGTCTCCTGTAATCTTCTGTTCACGCTGCCGTGAAACGGCCACGCTTCCTGCGCCGCAGGGCCACGATACGGCCGAGCTTCGGGCCCGATCCGGGCCGACAACGCCTCTCGCTTCAACGAAGGCCGGAGAGCCCGATGTCCCCCCTCCCCCGTCTCACTCTGGCGGCGCTCGCCGCCGCCGCGCTCGCGGCCTGCTCGCAGGCCCCGGCGGCACCGGGTCCGGAACTCAGCCCGCCGCCGCCGCGCGTCGATGCCAAGACGCAGCTCGAGTACGGCGGCCCGCCGCCCCGCGGCCCGCGCTACTGAGCCTCGCCCGGCGCTACCGGGCCTCGCGGGCCCGGCGCGCCTCGTAGGCCTTCAGGCCCGTATAGACGATCCCGAGGAGCGGGTGCGGGACGCCGGCCGCGCGCGCCCGCGCGATCAGGTCGCCGACGACGTGGTCGGCCTCGATGCGGCCGCCGCCCAGGATATCGCGCAGCATCGAGGCCGTCATCGGCGAGCCCTCCGCCGTCAGCGTCGCGCGGGCCTGCGCCGCGACCTTGTCGCGGGGCGCGTAGCCGGCGGCGGCGGCGGTGGCGAGGCACTCGCCGTGCAGGCCGCCGATCAGCTCGCGGCCGCCGGGCGCCGCGAGGATGTCGCCGAGCGCCGCCCGCATCAGGGTCGTGGCGCCCGCGAGCGTCGCCAGGAACACCCACTTCTCCCACATCTCCAGCAGGATCCTGTCGCTGAGGCGGGCCTGGAACTTGGCGCCCTGCATCAGCGCGTCGATGGCCTGCGCCCGGTCGGAGCGACCGCCGTCGCGCTCGCCGTAGGTGATGGTGCAGAGCTCGCTCATGTGGCGGATCTCGCCGTCCGGGCCCACCGTCGAGATGATGGCGCAGGAGCCGCCGAGCACCCGCGCCGGCCCGAAGGCGGCGTCGAGGGCGTCGAGATGGGCCATGCCGTTCAGGATCGGCAGGACCACCGTGCCCTCGGTCACGGCGGGCGCCATGTCGGCGATCGCCGCGTCGAGGTCGTAGGCCTTGCAGGAGAGGACGACGAGGTCGAACGCCTGTTCGCCCAGCCGGTCGGCCGTGACGGTCCGCGGGGCCGGCAGCTGCAGGTCTCCGAACGGGCTCTTCAGGTTCAGCCCGCGCGCCGCCAGGATCTCGGCCCGGGCCGGGCGCACCAGGAAGGTGATGTCACGGCCGATCTCGGCGAGCCGCGCCCCGAAATAGCCCCCAGTCGCCCCGGCCCCCACCACCAGCACGCGCATCTTCGTAAATCCCTGTGAGGTTTGGCGCCGGCGGCGCAGCCGAGATACCGCTATGGGAACCGGTCAGGTCCCGATCATTCGAATCGATCCGCTCCAACCGGCGGAACGAAGCTGCCGAACGAGCCGGCCGTCGGCGGTTGCGAGCGTTGCACCCCAGCGCTCCGCGGCCGCGAGGTAGAGCGCATCGTAGTTCGTGCAGCCGACCCGTACGGCGATCTCCAAGGCAGCAGGCGCGATCTCGTGGATTGCCTGCAACTGCACCAATCGCGTCGGAGCAGCAATGGCCTCGTGCGCATGATCGCGTGTGATGGCCTCGGACCGATATGCCTTGAGCAGCGTATTGCCGACTTCGACGAGGATGTGCTCCGGCGCAATGCGCACGTCACCCTCCGCCAGGATCGCCTCCGCCGCATCGCTGTGAGGCTCGGGCAGAAACCACTTCGCCGCGACGCAGGCATCGATAACGATCATCCCGCGTCGCGCTCGGCCCGGATCGTCAGCGCGCTGTCCGGCAGCGGATGCTTCAACGCACGGGCGCGGATGCCGCGGGTCAGGGCGACGGCTTCGTCTGCCGTGAGGACGTTCGCATCCCGTATGCCGTCGGTGCGCCGCCGCAGCTCGGACGGCGCGGCCGCGCCGTCCTCTCGTGCGCGCTCGTAAGACGGTTCCGAGCCCATCGATGAAAACCGAAACGACATCGTCATGCTTGGGGCCTCCGTCGTGGATTCTGCCACGCGACACCCCGGTTCCGATAGACCGCCGAATGGCCGGCCCCACTCAGGTCCGCGACGGGTAGTTCGGGCTCTCGCGGGTGATGGTGACGTCGTGGACGTGGCTCTCGCGCAGGCCCGCATTGGTGATGCGGATGAACTGCGCCCGCTCCTGAAACTCGGGGATCGTGGCGGCGCCCACGTAGCCCATCGCGGCGCGCAGGCCGCCTGCGAGCTGGTGCAGCACCGCGCCGACCGGGCCCTTGTAGGGCACCTGCCCCTCGATGCCCTCCGGCACGAGCTTGTGGGTGTCGCTGACCTCGGCCTGGAAGTAGCGGTCGGCCGAGCCGCGGGCCATCGCGCCGACCGAGCCCATGCCGCGGTAGCTCTTGTAGGAGCGGCCCTGGTACAGGAACACGTCGCCCGGCGCCTCGTCGGTGCCGGCGAGCAGCGAGCCCAGCATCGCCACCGAGGCGCCCGCCGCGATCGCCTTGGCGAGGTCGCCCGAGTACTTGATGCCACCGTCGGCGATCACCGGCACGTCGGCCTCGTGGGCGGCCTCGACCGCCTCCATCAGGGCGGTGAGCTGGGGCACGCCGACGCCCGCGACGATGCGGGTGGTGCAGATCGAGCCCGGGCCGATGCCGACCTTGATGGCGTCGGCGCCCGCGTCGATGAGCGCCTGGGCGCCCTCGCGGGTCGCGACGTTGCCGGCCACCACCTGCACGGCGTTCGAGAGCTGCTTCACCCGGCGCACGGCGTCGAGCACCTTGATCGAGTGGCCGTGCGCCGTGTCGACCACGATCACGTCGCAGCCGGCATCGATGAGGCGCTCCGCCCGCTCGAAGCCGCCGTCGCCCGTGGTGGTGGCGGCCGCCACCCGCAGGCGGCCGTGCTCGTCCTTCACGGCGGTCGGGTAGGCGACCTGCTTCTCGATGTCCTTGACGGTGATCAGGCCGATGCAGCGGTAATGGTCGTCGACGACGAGCAGCTTCTCGATGCGGAACTGGTGCAGCAGGCGCTTGGCCTCGTCCTGGGTCACGCCCTCGCGCACGGTGATCAGCCGGTCGCGGGTCATCAGCTCGGCCACCGGCTGGCTGGCATTGGTGGCGAAGCGCACGTCGCGGTTCGTCAGGATGCCGACGAGCTTGCCGCGCGAGCCGTTCGGTCCCCGCTCCACCACCGGGATGCCGGAGATGCGGTTCTGCTTCATCACCTCGAACGCCTCGGCGAGGCTCGCGTCCGGGTGGATGGTGATCGGGTTCAAGACCATGCCCGACTCGTACTTCTTGACGAGGCGGACCTGCTCGGCCTGCTCCGGCGGCTCCAGGTTGCGGTGGATCACGCCGAGGCCGCCGAGCTGGGCCATGGCGATGGCCATCGGCGCCTCGGTGACGGTGTCCATCGCCGAGGAGAGGATCGGCAGGTTGAGCTTGATCGTGCGGGTCAGGCGGGAGCCGACATTCACCTCGGTCGGCATCACCGAGGAGGCCGCGGGCCGCAGGAGGACGTCGTCGAAGGTCAGGCCCTCGATGATCGAGGCGGCGCTGATGGGGGCCATGTGCCAACTTCCCTGCAGGTGCGCGGCGCCTGATCCAGGGCCACCGGCGTGATTGGGTTGGCACGGGCCGATATCACGGGGGTACCCGCCCCGCCAAGGCGGCGAAACCGCGCCGCACCGGCTTATTCGCGCCGGGCCCGCCTGCGCGGACCGCATGGCGAGGCCCGGACCGGGCGGGAATCCCGGCGCCTCAGCGCGCCGGGAGCCCGTTGGTCGGTCCCTTGTCGGTCCAGTCCGGCGGCAGGCCGATATAGTCGCCCGCGATGCCGTTGACGCCGGGCGCCCGGCCGAAGGCCTCGCAATCCGGGTCGAGCGGCGCCTCGCCGAGCGTCGTGATGCGCACGCGGTCCCAGGTCGGGAGCGAGAGCGGCGCCTTGAACGGGTCCTCGCCGGTGGCGATGAGGTAGCCGAGATCCTGGCCGAAATCGCCCGCGAGGTCGTAGGCGTCGCTGGCCGGCGAGAAGCGCGGCTGGCTGGTGAAGGAGTTCGAGGCGCCGCCCCAGACCATCGCCACCCGTTGCTGCCGGCGCCGGTCGAGCGCCTCGGCCTCGACCGTCAGGCTGCCGAGCCCGATCGGCACGCGCGGGATCGGCACGCGGCCGATGCCCTCGGCGACGCCGACGCCGACCTGCGAGGCCACCGTGACGGCGGCCGAGAGGCCGATGGTCGAGCCGGCGCCCACGAGGTTCGTCGGCTCGACGCGCGTCACCTGGGCACGCACGGTGAGGTCGGCGTCGCGCGTCGAGACCACGTCGTATTTCAGGGAGAGCTCGTAGCAGAGCGCCCGGTCGGCGTTGTTGGCCACGACCCTGCGCTCGACCTCCGTGAGGCCGGCCGCGCCCGCGGCGTTGGCCGGGAAGCGCGTCGGGATGATGCGCACCGTCCGGGTGCCGGCGAGCGCCGCCCGGTCGGCGTAGAGCCTGGCCGTGGTCGAGGCCTCGGTGCTGGCGCGCAGCAGGTCGTAGCGGGTGAGCGAACCGGTGTCGTTCAGGAGCACGGTGCCGCAGGCGGCGACCGAGAGCATCAGGGCGGAGGCCGCGGCGAGCCGCGGCAGGGATCGGGGCGATAGCGATCGGGGCGTCTTCGGCCTCGTGATCATCCGGGCACTTTCTCGAGGAGCGGTCCCGTCTCCCGCCGCCCGACCGGGCGCGGAGGGCCGCGTACAGTACGGCAGAGCTTAGGGCCCGCGGGCGCCCCCCGGAAGGCCCGGCCCGGGACCGGGCCGCGTTCGGAAACAATCCGTGGCCGATCCGCCACGGAATCGGGCAGATCCCGCGCGCGGTCGGTCACATTCAGGGCAGGCGCGCCCCGCATGCAACCGCCCGTTCACCAAATCGCTTGTCGAGACCGATGTCCCCGACCCGGATCGTACCCCTCGTCGTCGCAACCGCCCTGTTCATGGAGAACACGGACGCGACCGTGATCGCCACCGCGCTGCCGACGATCGCGGCGAGCCTCGGGGAGGATCCGATCGCGCTCAAGCTCGCGCTCACCGCCTACCTCGTCAGCCTCGCGATCTTCATCCCCGTGAGCGGCTGGATGGCCGACCGGTTCGGGGCCCGCACGGTGTTCCGCGCGGCGCTCGGGGTGTTCATGGCGGGCTCGCTCGCCTGCGCGGCGGCCGACGGCCTCCTGAGCTTCGTGGCGGCGCGCTTCCTCCAGGGCCTCGGCGGGGCCATGATGGTGCCGGTCGGCCGCCTCGTGATCCTGCGCAGCGTGCCGAAATCGGAACTCGTCACGGCGCTCGCCTACCTCACCATCCCGGCACTGATCGGCCCGATCCTCGGCCCGCCGCTCGGCGGCCTGATCACCACCTGGCTCGACTGGCGCTGGATCTTCCTGATCAACATCCCGATCGGGATCGCCGGGATCGTGCTGGCGAGCGTCTACTTCGAGGATCTGCGCGAGGCCGAGCGGCCGCCGCTCGACGTCGCGGGCTTCCTGCTGCTCGGGCCGGGCCTGGCCGGGCTGATGCTCGGCCTCGCCTCGCTCGGGCGCCACCTGCTGCCGGCTTGGCTCACCTGGGGCTGCCTCGGCGGGGGCGCGGCGCTGCTCGGCCTCTACATCCGCCATTCCGCCCGCGTGCCGCACCCGGTGCTGCGGCTCGGCCTGCTCGGCTACCCGACCTTCCGGGCCGCGGTGACGGGCGGCTCGCTGTTCCGCATCGGCACGGGGGCGATCCCCTTCCTGCTGCCGCTGATGCTGCAGATCGGCTTCGGCCTCGACGCGCTGCAATCGGGCCTGATCACCTTCGCGGCGGCAGCGGGCGCGATGCTGGTGAAGACGGTCGGCCCCCGCATCCTGCGCACCTTCGGCTTCCGCGCCGTGATGGTGACGAACGCGGTGCTGGCGGCCGCCTTCCTGGCGGTGAACGGGCTGTTCACGGCCCAGACCCCGCACCTGCTGATCATCGGCCTGCTGTTCCTCGGCGGCTGCCTGCGCTCGCTGCAATTCACCTGCATCAACGCGATCGCCTACGCGGACCTGGAGCAGCGGGAGATGAGCGCGGGCACTAGCCTCGCCAGCGTCGCGCAGCAGCTCTCGCTGAGCCTCGGCGTGACGCTCGGCGCCCTGGCACTCGAGGGCGCCGCCGCGTGGCACGGGCGCGCGGAGATCCGGGCGGAGGATTTCGGCCCGGCCTTCCTGGCGGTAGCGCTGATCTCCGGCGCCTCCGTGTTCCCGTTCCGGCGGCTCAGCCCGGATGCCGGCGCGGAGATCTCGGGGCGGCGCGCGGTCGAGGCGGCCCCGGCCGGGGCGCCGGGGCGAAACTAGGCCGCGGCGCGGGCGGGTCGGCCGCCGCGCTTCGGTCCGTTGCTGTTGGCGGGCTTGCGGGCCGGCGCCTTCTTGGGCGCGGAGCGGGCGCCCGCGCGCCAGCCCTGCCAGCTCCAGGCGCCGGGGCCCTGCAGGGCGTAGAGGAGGAAGCCGCCGGCGAGGCCGAGATCGGCCAGCAGCAGCGTGCGTTCGGCGATCGCCGCCGCGCCGCCGAACTGCCAGAACGGGTGCAGCACCACTGCCATGCCGGCGGCGAACAGCGCCAGCGCGAGCCCGGTCAGCCGCGGCAGCACGCCGAGGATCAGCGCGAGCGGTCCGAAGACCTGCACGACGACCATCGCGGTCGCGACCGCGTTCGGGGCCGGTACGCCGGCGCCCGCCAGCGTCAGCGCGAAGCCCGAGACGTTGAGCGCCCGGGCGATGCCCGTCGGCAGGAGGGCGGAGGCCAGCAGCAGGCGCGCGGCGAGGCTGAGGGCGTCGGGGGCTCTGGCGATCACGGACGGGCTCCTTCGGGCGGGCCGGAGGAGCCTTGGGGCGGGTGCGTGTAGGCCGGGTTAAGGACGCGGCGCCATCAACCGGAGACGCCGCCGCGGAACAGCCGTCCGTGCTCGGTCCAGGCCACGACGAGGAGCGCGAGGCCGCCGAGCGTCGCGTAGCCGATGCCGATCGGCAGCACGGTTCCGTCGAAGGCCTGCCCGATCAGGTAGCCGCACAGCGCCCCGAGGATCGTGGTGTAGAAGCCCAGGAAGGACGAGGCGGTGCCGGCGATGGCGCCCAGCGGCTCCAGCGCCAGCGCGTTGAAGTTCGGCATGGCGAAGCTGATCAGGAACTGGTTCAGCGCCAGCACCCCGAGGAACAGGGCGAGCGGCGGGTGCCCGTGCCAGGCGAGGCCGACGCCGACCTGGGCGAGCCCCACCATCACGAAGGCCGCGAGGCCCGCATGCGAGAGCGGGCGCATGCCGAGCCACCGCACCACCCGCGCGTTGACGAGCGTCGCCGCCCCCATGGCGCCCGCGACCGCGCCGAAGGCCAGCGGGAAGAGCGCGCCGAGATGGTAGAGGCCGGTATCGAAGATCTGCTGGGACGAGCCGACATAGCCCATGATGCAGCCGGTGAGCAGGCCGAGCGCCGTGGCGTAGCCGACCGCGACCCGGCAGCGCAGGGTCGTCCGCACGGCCTGGATCGTGGCGCGGAGCGAGAGCGGGCGGCGGTATTCCGGGTGCAGGGTCTCGGGCATGCGCCAGGTGAACCAGAGGGTGCAGATCGCGGCCAGCACCAGCATCGAGACGAAGACCCAGACCCAGGAGCCCAGCGCCAGCATCGCGCCGCCGACGGCGGGCGCGATCATCGGCACGATCAGGAACACCATCATGATCAGCGACATGACGCTCGCCATCTCGCGGCCGGCGAAGCGGTCGCGCACGATCGCGGTCGAGAGCACGCGCCCGCTCGCCGCGCCGACGCCCTGGATGATGCGGGCGGCGAGCAGCCAGCCGAAGGAGGGCGCCACCATCGCCAGCGCCGTGCCGGCCGCGTAGATCGCCAGCCCCCCGAGGAGGACCGGCCGGCGGCCGAGCGCGTCCGAGACCGGCCCGTAGACGATCTGCGCCAGCCCGAAGCCGATCATGTAGACGTAGACGAGGAGCTGGAGATGGTTGGCGTCGGCGACCCCGAACCGCGCCTGGATCGCCGGAAAGGCCGGGAGCAGGTTGTCGATCGAGATCGCGGTCACGGCCATCATCAGGGCGACGATGGCCACGAACTCGGCGAAGCCCGGGCCGGCCCACGCCGCGGGGACGGCGACGGGGGCGCTGGCACGCGCCCCCTCGGGCGGGTTCGGCCGGATCGGTGCGGTCACGGATGCCTCGGAGCGGAGCTGCGGGAGAGCCCCCTCCCGGGCTCCCCGTCCCCCGACAACGCGGCGGCGATGTGACGGTGCGCATGTCCGCGTCGCGACCGTGGCCTGCGGAAGCCGCGGCGCCGGAACGGAGAAGGCTCAGCTTCGTTGGGCGCGCGAGCCCCTTCCACTGGAGAGACCGATGTCCAGCCTCGTCCGCATCCTCCTCGCGATCTTCCTGCCGCCCGTCGCGGTGCTGCTGACCACCGGCTTCGGCCTGCAGTTCCTGCTCAACATCCTTCTGTGGATCCTGGGCTGGCTGCCGGGCACCGTCCACGCCCTCTGGCTGATGAACCGCGAGCGCCCGCTGCTCTGAGCGGAGCGGCCGCGCGCTCTCGCTCCCCACTCTGCGGGCAGGGCGATCGCATATGGCGTGGGTCGTCTCCGAGATCGCCACTGGAACCGCGCCGCGCGCCCTCTCCCAGAGGGAGAGGGTTGGGGTGAGGGGTATGACGCCGCAGACCTGAGCACGCGGTCGACGCGCGTTCAGTTCAGAGCCTCACTCTGAAGCCTCATACCCCTCACCCGGCTTTCTGCGAAAGCAGACCTCTCCCTATGGGAGAGGGGACCCGCGCCTGACCGGGGCTAGGCTCGCTCGGCATATGCGATCGCCCTGCTCTGCGGGGGAGGGAGAAGCGCGCGGCCTCAGCGCGCCGGCTCGGCCTTCGGGGCCGGCTTCTTCGCCTCGGCCACCTTGGCGGGCGGCGCCTTCTTCTCCGCGATCGCGCCGGTCGCGGTCGGGGGTTTTGCCAGATGCGCCTGGATGCGCGCGCGGGCGGCGTGGACCTGCTTGGCGGGCTCGGCCGTCGCGGCGTCCGCGGCGGGGGTCGCCGGCTCCGGCGCGGGCGCGTCCTTGCGGGACAGGCCGCCGAACACCTGCTGGAAGGCCGAGACGTCGCCCTCCGCGTCCGCCACCGTGACGCGGGCGGGCTTGCCCGCCTCGGCGGCGGCCGGCTCGGCCTGCTTGGCGAGCATGAGAGGCGCCGGGGCCGGCTTGGCGCCGGCGGCGAGGGCCGCGGCGGCGGCCTTGGTGGGGATCGGCGCGGCCGCGAGCTGCGTGCGGCCCTTCGGACCGGCAGGGCCGGCCTTCGGCTCGATCGCGATCTCCTCCGGCGCGCCGGCGAGCGTCTCCGGACGGCTCACCTCGCCGAGATTGTGCCGGCCGAACTCCTTGGCGCTGTAGGGCATCTCCTCCTCCTTCGCGCCGAGGCTCGCGAAGGCGGTGACGTTCTGCGGCCGGAAGACCGGGTTCTGGCCGCCGTCCTGGTAGACGACGCGGGTCGCGGGCGTGCCCTTGGCGACGAGCTCGGCGATCTGGTGATCGTCCCGCGCGCGCTTCTCGGCGACCAGCGGATCGACCCGCGGGCTGCAGGAGCCGGCGGCCGCGTCGGCACCGCCGAACACGTACTTGGCTCCGCACAGGCCGACCTTGGGCTCCTGGCGCAGGGCCTCGAAATAGTCTGCGCCCTCCTTCAGGTTGTTCCAGAACGGCGCGTTCGGGTCGTTGCGGAACTTGGCCATGTTCTGGGCCGTCATCCGGAACGGGTAGGACTGGAACTGGAAGGCGCGCTGGCCGCCCGCGAAGGCCTCGCGGGCGATGGCGTAGATCTCGCCCATCGAGGCGTCGGTCATCGCGAAGCAGCCGGCCGACGAGCAGGTGCCGTGCACCATGATGTAGTTGCCGGTGCGCCCGTTCGCGCGGTCGAAGGCGTTCGGGTAGCCGGTGTCGAAGGAGAGGTAGTAGGAGGAGTTCGGGTTCATCTGGCCCGGGGTGATCGTGTAGAAGCCCTCGGGCGCCTGCCGGTCGCCCTGCTTGGTCTTGGGGCCGAGCTGGCCCGACCAGCGGCAGATCGGGAACGTCTTGAGGAGCGCGTACTGGCCGGTGCCGTCGCGCTTCCACACTTCCAGCTCCGACTCCTTCTTGTAGGCGCGGATCAGGATCGGGTCGGACTGGCTCATCCCCTTGGTCTGCATCAGCGACAGGGTCTGGGCGGGGACCGGGGTCAGGTGGCGGGTGGAGGCGCCGCCGATCAGGCCGTCCTGGCAGGCGCCGAGGCCGAGCGTGACGGCGATGAGACCAGCAGCCGCGAGCGGGCGCACAGCCATGGGGAACCTCGTCTCGATACTCCGCCCGCGGGTCCGTTCGACCTGCGTCGGGCGTCACTCCCCAAACCCGTAGATCGGTTAAACTTGACCCTCCGTTACCGCAATGACGCCGGAGCCACACTCCACGCGGATAAATCAGTCGAGATGTGCGGGATTGCACGCCGCCTCGGCGCGAATCAGGTCGAGCAGGCGCGCGTCGTCCGCCGGGTCGGCGAGGCGCAGGCCGACCGGCGCGGAGGGCGTCTCGAGGGTGATGTGCAGGAGGTCGGGACGCGGCTCGGCCCGCCCGGCCACCCGCACGGTCGCGGTGCCCGGCAGGAGCTGGATCACCGTGAGGTGGCTGCGGGCGGCGTCTCCCGCCAGCGCGTCGCAGAGCGCCGCGGCCTCGGCCGGCGCGACGTGGAGGTGGCTCATCAGCCAGTATCGGTTGCGCCCGCCCGCCAGGGCGCGGGCGGCGCGCAGCCGCCGGACGCCCGCCTGCAGGAAGGCGAAATCCGCGTCGTCCGCGGCCGGGTCGTGGTGGTTGAAGATGCAGTCGAGGCCGTAGCGCTCCCGGTAGAGCCGGTGCCGGCCGCGGGTGATGTCGGGTCCCTCGCGCTCGGAGAGCGGGATCGTCTCGAGCTGCGCCCGGTCGGTGAACGCCCGGAAATCGTCCGCGAGGCAGTCGCGCACCATCGGCGGCAGGGTGAAGACCCAGTCGAACGGGCCGGACCACCCGCGCAGTCCGAGCCGCTTCAGGGCGTGCGCCATCTGGCAGTTGCTGCCGAGCGAGACGTGATTGAACGCGCCCGGCTCGCGCCGGTCGGGGCCGCGCAGGCCGAGACGGCGGCGCAGGGTCCCGAGAAGGCCTGTCCCGAAAAGGCCTGTGCCGAGAAGGCCTGGGGGGCCCTCCCCGTCCCGTCTCACAGCCGCCGGCCGATCTCGAGGAACTTCTGCGCCCGGCGGTCGCGGATCTCGTCGCGCCCGAGGCCCTCGAAGCTCCGCAGCGCCTCGTCGAGCGCCGCGCCCGCCGCCGCCACGGCGCCGTCGCGGTCGCGGTGGGCGCCGCCGGTCGCCTCCGGCACGATGCCGTCGATGACGCCGAGCCGGAGCAGGTCCTGCGCGGTGATCTTCATGGCGGTGGCGGCATCGTGCGCCCGGCCCTGGTCGCGCCAGAGGATCGAGGCCGCCCCCTCGGGCGAGATCACGCCGTAGATCGCGTGCTCCAGCATCAGCACGCGGTTGGCGGTGGCGAGCGCGATGGCGCCGCCCGAGCCGCCCTCGCCGATCACGAGCGCGACGTTCGGCACGCCCAGCGCCAGGCAGGCCTCGGTCGAGCGCGCGATGGCCTCGGCCTGCCCGCGCTCCTCCGCGTCGATGCCCGGGAAGGCGCCCGCGGTGTCCACGAACGCCAGCACCGGCAGGCCGAAGCGGTCGGCGAGCTCCATCAGGCGCACCGCCTTGCGGTAGCCCTCGGGCCGGGCCATCCCGAAATTGTGGCGCAGGCGCGCCTCGGTGGTCGCGCCCTTCTCCTGGCCGATCACGCAGACCGGCCGGCCGCGGAAGCGCCCGAAGCCGCCCACCACCGCCGCGTCCTCGCCGAAGCTGCGGTCGCCGGCCAGGGGCGTGAATTCCTCGATCAGCCCGGCGCAGTAATCGACGAAATGCGGGCGCTGCGGGTGGCGGGCCACCTGCGTCTTCTGCCAGGGCGTGAGGGCGGCGTAGATCTCGGCGAGCGCCTGGGCAGCCTTGGCCTCGAGCCGGCCGACCTCCTCGCTGATCGAGACGGCGCCGTCGCGGGCGCCGACCGCCTTCAGCTCCTCGAGCTTGGCCTCGAGTTCCGCCACGGGCTTCTCGAAATCGAGATAGGAGCGCGTCACCGCCATCGGTTCACAAATGTCCTGCGCGTCGTGCGAGAGCCCGGGGCGCGGGCCGCGCCGCCGGGCGGGGCGAGGTGTTGGCGATGCGGGAGGGCGTGTCAACCGCGCGCGGGGCGGGATGTGCATGCCCGCGGGAGGCCGGCGGCCGGCGCGAAGCCCGGCGCCGCCTTCCTCAGGCCCTGATTGCGGCGCCTGTCTGGGGGCATGATCCTGCGCCCGCTCCTCGCCCTCGCCGCCCTGGTCTCGTTCGGCCTGCCCGCCGCCGCGCAGCCGCCCACGCCGGCCGCGCCGCCGAGCCTGGAGCAGATCGAGCGCCTGGAGGCGCGCCCGCGGCGGCGCGACCTCTATCTGAGCCCCGAGGCGGCCGAATCGGCCCGCGCCGCCGAGGCCAAGATGGAGGCGATGCAGCGGAAGATGGACGCGCGGGTCCGCCGCGCGACGCGCAGCATCTGCGAGGGCTGCGCCGGCCAGGCTCCCCGCCGCCGCGACGCCGCCGCGGCAGCGCGCGACGACGTGCCGGGACAGCTGGATCCCGCCCAGGCTCCCACGGAGTAGCCCTTCAGGCGGCGTCGGCCTCGACGCGGTTCCGGCCGAACGTCTTGGCGCGGTAGAGCGCGAGGTCGGCCCGCTTCATCATGTCCCCGGCCCCCGCGTCGTCGCCCTGCCGGGCCGCGACGCCGATCGACACGGTGACGGGCACGCTGCGGGTGGCGCGCTGGACCGGGAAGGGCAGCGCCTCGATCCGGGCGCGGATGCGCTCGGCGATCACCTGCGCCTCGGCGAGGCCGACATCGGGCAGGATGATCACCACCTCCTCGCCGCCGTAGCGGGCGACGATGTCGATGCCGCGGGTGTGCAGCCGGACGCGCTCGGCGAAGGTGCGCAGCACCTCGTCGCCGGCCTCGTGCCCGTAGGTGTCGTTGATCGTCTTGAACCGGTCGATGTCGAGGATCAGCGCGGCGACCGGGCGCTGGCGCAGGTTGGCCTCCGCGAAGAGCGCGCCGAGATGGCTGTCGAGGTAGCGCCGGTTGTGCAGCCCCGTGAGGGCGTCGGTCACGGCGAGCTGCATCGAGTCCTGCACGGCGCCCCGCAACACCTCGGAGAAGCGCTTGCGCCGGACCTGGGTGCGCACCCGCGCCGTCAGCTCGTTCCGGTCGATCGGCCGCAGCAGGTAGTCGTGCACGCCGAAATCGAGCCCGCGCACGATGCGCTCGCGCTCGTGCGCCTCGCCCAGCATCACGAGCGGGACGTTGCGGGTGCGGTCGAGCGAGCGGAGCTGGCTGCACAGGCGCAGGCCGTCCGAGCCCTGCAGGTCGAGGCTGACGAGGATGCAGTCGAAGGTTCCCTCCGCCGCCCGCATCAGGGCGCGCTGCGGGTCGGCCTCGACGCTCACCCGGTGGTGCTGGCCGAGCGCCGCCGCCATCCGGTCGGCCGCGCCCGCCCGGTCCTCAACCAGCAGGATCTCGGCGTCGAGGCCCGTCTCGGCGGCGGCGCGCGCCAGCGGGTCGCCGAGGCCGGCCTCGCGGGAGGCGAGCGCGCGGCTCAGAAGCTCGTCCGTCACCGCCTTCAGGCGCACGAGGCTGCGCACCCGGGCGAACAGGGCGACGTCGTCCACGGGCTTCGTCAGGAAGTCGTCCGCCCCGGCCTCCAGGCCACGGAGCCGGTCGGCGGGCTGGTCGAGGGCGGTGACCATGATCACCGGCAGGTGGGCGGTGACGGGGTTGCCCTTCAGGTGCCGGCAGACCTCGAACCCGTCCATCCCGGGCATCATCACGTCGAGCAGCACGACGTCGCAGAGACCCTGCTCGCAGAGCGCGATGGCGTCGCGCCCGTTCATGGCCGAGACGGTGTTGAAATACTCGAGCGCGAGCTTCGTTTCGAGAAGCTTCACGTTCGGAAACAGATCATCGACGATCAGGACGCGCGCCGACATCGTTCCTCGCGGGCGATCGGAGTGGTCGCCCGCGCGGAAGGACCGCGTCAGGCCTCAGGATTTGGCCTCAAGATAAGTCCGAACCGTTGCCAAAAACTTCGCGACCGAGATCGGCTTGGACAAATAAGCCTCACACCCGCCCTCGCGGATCCGCTCCTCGTCGCCCTTCATGGCGAAGGCCGTGATCGCGATCACCGGAATGTGCTTGAGGTCGTCGTCCTCCTTCAGCCACTTGGTCACCTCCAGGCCGGAGACCTCCGGCAACTGGATGTCCATGAGGATGAGGTCGGGGTGATGCGCGCGCGCCAGCTCGATCGCCTCGATGCCGTGCGCAGTCTTCAGCGTCGCGTAGCCCTGCGCCTCGAGCAGGTCGTTGAAGAGCTTCATATTGAGCTCGTTGTCCTCGACGATCAGCACCGTTTTCTTCATGAGGCGTTCATCCCGGTGCGCGCGACGCTTGTCGTTAACGGGCCGTCACCCTGTCGGAATCCATTCTAGGGTTTACATGTTGATGAAACGCAAATCCCTTCAAGGGACTGAGGCGACCGATTCGCTGCCCTTGGACGTTCTGCTGTGGATGGTCCAGGACCCGGACCGCCTGCTCCCCTTCCTCAACGCCACCGGCCTGACGCCCGACGCGCTGCGGCGGGCGACGGAGGATCCGGCGATCCTCGACGCGGTTCTGGACCACGTCATGGCGGACGAGCCGGTGCTGCTCGCCTGTGCCCGTGCCCTCGACTGCCCCCCGGAACGGATCGCCGCCGCCTGGGCGCGCCGCAGGCCGCCCGAGTTCGAGGCGCCCTGAGGACCGGGGAGCGCCCCGATCCGCGGGGCCGCCCCGGCCTTCAGGGCCGGCAGGGCTTGTCCGCGCCCTTGTCGAGGTCGAGGCGCGTGAGATCCCCCAGGATCGCGAAATCGCCGTAGTCGAGCTTGAGCGCGCCGCTGACGCCGTTGTCGTAGAGGTCGAAACTCAGCGTGTAGATCGGCGTGCGCTCGCCGCGCCCCTGCGTGAAATAGCTCAGCGTCACCGGCCAGCGCTGCACCGAGGCCAGCGCGCCCTCGCGCAGCGGCTTGTCGCGCTCGGAGCCCGAGGCCTGGGTCGGGCCGGTGCCCGGGCGGCCGATGACGGCGAGCGTGTCGTAGACCTTGCGGCCGTCGTCCGAGCCGTCGAACACCTTGGCGGAGAGCGTCGTCTCGCCGGCCCGCGCCGCCTCGATCAGGCGACGCATGTGCAGGCTCGGGAACAGGACCGGGCCGCCCTCGCCGAACTGGTCGCGCTTGGGCTCCTTCAGCCGCACCTTGAAGGCGCTGCCCTCCGTCGTCGCGTTGCCGTCGACGGTCGGGCTCGGCGTGCCGTTGGTGGCGCTCGCGGTCCGGAAGCGGAACTCGTGGCCGTCGCCGCGCTCGAAGGTCGTGTTGCGCAGGTCCGAGGTGCGGCTGCCGGTCTCGGAGGATTCGAGCACGGTCACCTGCCGGGTCTGCATGGTGTAGCCCTGGCAGGCGTCGCCCTTGAAGTCGAGGGCGATGCGCCCGCGGGCGCTGTCGACCGCGCGCGTGCCGCCGCTCGAGGCGAGCGAGAGGTCGTAGACCGCCCGGTGGTTGGCCAGCACGACCGGTGCCGCGGCCGGCTTGGCGGGCGCCTCGGCCGCCGGGGCGGGGGCCGGCGCGGCCCGGGCGGCGTCCGCCGGAACGAGCGCGATCGGGGCGGTCGCCCCGACGAGAACGAGTGCGAGAGCAGGGCGCAGCCGCATGCGGGATCCTCCGGTCACCATGCGGGGCAGATAGGGGTCGCGCCGGGGCCGGGCAATGCGCCGGGCCCGCGCCCCGCGTCAGCCCCGCTCGGGGAAGCGCCGGGCGAACCAGTCCCGCACGAGGATCCGCTCGTAGGCGAGGCTGCCCGTCGCGAGCCGCGCGCCGAGGAGGAAGTCGCTGTCGGTGAGCGTCTCCTCGGCCCGGGCCACCGCTCGCCCGCCCCGCCGCAGCACGTAGGCCAGACGGATGCGCGGCGGGCTGACGTCCGTCACGACCCGCACGCCCTGCGGCGCGCCGAAGCTCGGCCGCTCGATCCCCGCGAGGTCGATGTCGAGCACGCTCACCGCGAGGTCGTCCCCCGGGGCGAGGCGCCGAGCTCCGGTCTCCTCGAAGATCCGGGCGATCTCGGCAAGCGTCGCCCGCAGGGTCTGGCCCGAGCCGTAGCGGTTCTCGGCGTCCGTGAAGCGCTCGGGCGCGACGAAGCGCACCTGGACCGCCTGCGCGCCGGCCGGCCCGGCGGCGAGGACGCCCGCCAGGAGCGCCGCCGCCGGGAGGGCGGCCGCGCCGCCCGGCCTCATTGCTGCGAGCGGGTGATCACCGCCAGCAGCGCCCGCGCCACCGGCTCGGTGACGGTGCGGCGGTACTTGCGGTGGACGAGCTGCCCGTTGTGGTAGACGTCTTGCTCGACGTAGAGGCGCTCCCCGTCCCAGCGGACGATGTTGTCGCTCTCCGTCGTCTCCTCGACGCCGAGATCGGATCTCAGGATCGTGCTCCCGGTGTGCGTCAGCATCCGCAATAGCCCCGATTGTGTGGCCCCGACGGCCGAAGGAGGGGGAGCATAGGCGGGGGCGGCGGCGCGCGCCAGACGGCGCGACCGACCTGTCCCGCGGTCCCGCGCTACTGCACGGTGACCTGGTCCTTGATGCGCTCGTAGGTCGCCCGGCTCAGCACGCGCTTGCTCAGGAGCTGATCGACGGCGCCGTAGGGCCGCCGCTGGATGATGGCGCGCCCGATCGTGCCGCCGCCCTTCAGGGCGTTCAGCTGGGCCAGGGTCGCGGTGTTGAGATCGACGAGCGCCACCGCCCTCGGATCCGCGCTCTCCTGCGCCGGGACGGTCGGATCCGGCGCAGGCGGCGGGAGCGGCGCGGGCTCGGGAGCCCGGGCCTGCGCCGGAACCTGCGCCGGAGCCTGGGCCGGAGCCTGGGCCTGCGCCCGGTCCGGCTCCCGGAGGGCGGGCGGGCGAGCCGCCTCGGGCGCCGCCCCAGTCTCCGGCGCGGGCTCGGGGGCCCTCTCCCGCACCGGCGCGGCGACCGTCGGCACCTCCGCGGGCGCCTCGCCCGTACCCCGCAGCCACAGGTACTGCATCAGCGCCGCCAGCAGGCCCGCGACGACGAGCAGCACGGACACGCGCACGATGGCCGAGCCGCTGAGCATGGCGTTTTCCCCCCGCTGCCATGGTTTGTCTCACCCTCCGGGACGGAGTGGCAAGTTTCCGGGTTCGCGGAAGCGGGCGGCGCGGGCGCGCATCCACTGTAAATGCCGTCCAGACGGGGGGATGTCGCCGGTCCGGGTCGTCCGACCTCGGTCGGGGCGCGCGACCGGCCCTGTGAGCACCGCACGAAACGCCCGATCAACGGGGGGCCTCCCCCTGCGCATGGCGGCGCGGCGGGCGTGTCGCGAGAGGCTCTAAGGCTCCGCCTTCAGGATCCCGGCCCGCTCCTGGCCCGCGGCCCGGAACTGCGCGAAGTCGATGATGTCGTGGCCCCAGATGAAGCGGGGCGGCGTGGCGGCCGGGAAGGCGTAGCGGTTCCGGTCGAAGCTGTTGCCGCCGGTCTGGATCACGCGGAAGTTCGGCGATTCCGGCTCGGCATCCGAGACGCCGCCGGCGCTGCCGGCGCCCTGGAACGTGAATCGGTTGTCGTGGACCCGGTTGCGCGCGGTCCGGTACAGGCCGCCCTGCGCCCGTTCCCGGGCCTGATCGACCAGCACCACGGCGTGGCCGCCGGGCCGTACCGTGATGTCGTTGTCGCTGACTTCGACATCCTCGGAGGCCGCGACCTGGATGTCCCCGTCCCAGAACCAGGTCGCGCGCGGGTCGCCGTTGAGGCGCAGCGTGTTGCGGGCGATCACGGCGGCGTAGGAGATCTCGTAGAAGATGCCGGGCCCGAGATTTTCCGCGGCGTGGTTGCCCTCGATGCGCACGTCGCGGCAATCGATGTCGCACCAGAGGCCGGGACCGCCGTTGCGCTCGACGCGGTTGCCCCTGAGGACGACCGACCGGCTCGCGGTGATCTTCAGGCCGCCCGCCTCCCAGGCGGGATCGAAGTCGGCGGTGTTGTTGGCGTAGATCCGGTTGTTCTCGAACAGGATCCCGGTGCCGCCCGCCGTCGCGCCGAGCTGGCCGTTGTGGTGGATCGTGCAGTCGCGCACCACGCCGCCCGAGGCGATGCCCACGCCCGCGCCGGAATTGTGGCGCAGCTCCGTCGCCTCGACGCGCCAGCCCGGGCCGCCGGCCTCGATGGCGCCTTCCTGGACGGGCGAATCGTACTTCTCGACGAGGAGACCCCGGATGCGCACGTCCGGCGCCCGCCCGCGGAAGGCGAAGCGGGTGCTCGCCACCTCGACGAGGCGCCCGTTCGGGTCGTCCCCGAGGGTGACGCGCGCCTCCGCGGTCTCGACGAGGTAGCGACCGGGGCCGAGCTCGGCCCGCGACGCGACCCGGCGCAGGGGCTCCCCGTCGAGGAACAGGGCGAGGGGCTGCAGGCAGAGGGTGCCAGAGCGGCACTGTCCGGGCCCTCCGCCGCGCGGCCGCGGGCCGAGGACCTGCCAGTAGGGGCCGGCGCGCTCGAAGCCGCGCAGCACCCGGGCGCCGTTCAGCACCGCGCCCGGTGCGCCGAGGAAGCTCTGACCGGCGAGCGGCGCCACCTCCTGCATCCGGTACAGGCCGGCGCCCAGGCAGACCGTGCCCCCGGGGCCGGCGCGCAGGGCCGCGCGCTGGATCGACTCGCCGGCCGAGATCCTGACCGCCCCGTCCGGGCAGGCCACGGCGCCGGCGGGATCCGCGCGCCTCCCGGCCGGCACCGCCGGGCCCGGCAGGCCGACCGGGGCGAGCGCCGCGACGAAGCCGGCGGCGCGCGCCAGGGTCCGGGTCCTCACCGGACGTGGATGGGCTCGGCGCCCCAAGCCGCCGCGGCGGCGGCCGGCAGGTCCTCCGCGTCGATCTCCTCGGAGACCAGCTCCGCGACCGCGCAGCCCCGGACCTCGCCCCCGTACGGCAGCTCGGTGCCCTGCGGCATCTCGGTGCCGGCGAGGTGCTTCATGCCCCAGATCGCCGCCTGGGTCCGGTTCTTCACCTGGATCTTCCGCAGGATCGCCTTGACGTGGCCCTTCACGCGGCCCTCGGCGATCGAGAGGCGGTCCGCAATCACGCGGTTCGACTCGCCCTTCACGAGGCAGGCGATGATCTTGATCTCGCGGGCGCTCGGGCGGAAGGCCTCGCCGCCCTCCTGACGCTCTGGCCGCGCCGGCTCCGGCCGCTCCCCCGGGGCGCCCTCCTCGGCCGCCTCCGGGGCCGCCTCGCGCAGCGCCGGGATGGCGAGATGGGGCACCACCCGCTGGCCGAGCAGGGCCAGTTCGAGGGTCTGGACCAGGGTTTCGGCGGCCACCGTGCGCAGCAGGATCGCGGCGACGCCGGCCTCGAGCATCGGGAGCACCTGGGCCTCGCCGCAGCCCGCGCACAGGCAGACGACCGCGGCCTCCGGATAGAGCGTGCGGGCCTGCGCGATCCGCTCCCGGTCCTCCTCCCGCTCCGGGTCGATCGAGAGCAGGATGACGAGGGCCTCGGCGGCGAGCGCGGCCGGCTCGATGCCGTCGAGGCGGTCGGCGACGGCCACCACGTCGAACGGGGATCCGGCGAAGATGTGCCGCAATCCCTCACGGAACAGGGCCGTATCCCCGACGATGGCCACGGCCGCACCCGAAAGTGGGATCGCGTCCTCCAGCCGTTCACTCGAGACCAGACAATTCATATCGCAACCCTCTCGATGCGGGCCTGCCCCATGCGAAGGACCGTATGCTCAAATACGTTCCGATAACGACTATGTATGAGGGCGGACTACACCTGAAACAACAAAAGATAAGGCACTGCTCCTTTGGTGACTAACTAAGGCGTTACCACTTCGCGAAGCTGAGACTGATGAGCGCTTCACCTGCTCACAAATGTCCCCTTGATGCCTGCGCGTTTCTCTGGATGCGTGCCGTTTATGCAGTTTTCACCGACGCTCCCGCCCCAACGGGGTAGGATTCCGTCCCGACGGCCCGGGCGACGGGTTAGATGGGGACGAAACCCCGCCATTCGGGGTAGTCCCGCAGCGGACCTTCCGAAACGCGGTCGCGCTGTAGGATTCGCCGGGCCGGATACAGTCCAGGCGGAGTTCGACATGCTCGACGACCGCGCGCGCGCACCTTCCCTTCACCTCGGCCAGAGGACGACCGCCGCCGCGATCCCGGCCGAGCCGCGCGACTGGGTCGCGGAGTTCCGGCGCGAGCAGGCCCACCTGATCAAGCCGGCGCCCCGTCCCGGCGCGTCCCGGATCCTGGCCTACGGGCTCGGCGCGGCGCTCGCCGTCGCCCTGGCGGCCGGGCTCGCCGCGTCGCTGCCGGCCCGCCTCTCCGGCCCCGTCGTCCCGGCGGCCGCGACGGGGCCCGCCGCCGGCCCGGCCGCGACAGAGCTGGCCGAGGCCCGCGAGGAGGCGCTGAGCTTCGATCTCGCTCGCGTGCGGCAGGAGGCGCGGCAGCAGGCCGAGGCGGCGCGGCAGGAGATCGAGGCGGCGCGGCGGGAGGCCGGGGCGGCGCATCTGCGCGAGGTCGAGGCGCTGCGCGCGGCGGCGGAGCGATCCGAGGCCGACAGGGCGCGGGCGGAGGCCGCGCGGACGGCCGTCGAGGCCGAGGAGAGCGCGCTCGCCCGGGACCTCGCCCAGGCGCGGGCCGAACTGGCCGCGGCGCAGCGGCAATCCGCCGAGGCGCGGAGCGAGGCCGCGGCCGAGCGCGCGAGGTCCGCGCAGATCGCGGAGCGGCTCGACGGGGCGGAGGCGCGGGCGCGCGAGAGCCGCGCGTCCGGCGAGGCCGCCCTGGCGCGGGCCGAGCGCGAGCGGGACGAGGCCCTGGCGGGCCTCGCCGGGCTCGCGCGGAGCGCGCCCGCGGCGGCCCCCGAGACCGCGGCCGCGCCGCAGCCCGTCGACTGGACGCTCTTCAGCCTGCGCCTCTCCCCGGACGATCCCGCGGCGCCGATCGCGCGCGAGCCGGTGCGCGCGGCGCCCGTCCGGAAGGCCGGCCGCAGGACGCGCGAGAGCGCCGCCGAGCCCGCCCCGCGCGCGGCCCGCGGCGGCCGGACGAAGGCCGGCCCGGAACGGGCGCCGGCGGCCGGCAGGCCGGAGCCGGACCTGCGCCTGCGCGGACCGATCGCCGCCGGTCCGGACGCCTGAAACGCCGCCCCGATCCTCACCCCGATCCGGCACCGCCCCGGCGCCGGTCCAACCGCTCGTGGAGAGACCTGTGACACATCCGGGCCGGCGTCCCGACCTCGAATGGCTGAAGGCGCTGGCGGCGCTCGAAGTGGTGGTCTGCCACTCCGACCTCGCGGTGAAGCACTTCTCGGGGGCTCTGCTGTCCCGGTCGTGGTACCTGCCGGTGAGCGGGATCGGGGTCGAGGTCTTCTTCGTCGTCTCCGGCTACCTGATCTGCCTGCGGGCGTCGGCCTATCCGAGCGCGCTGGCCTTCATGCGCGCCCGCTTTCTGCGGCTGCTGCCGCTCTACGCGCTGTTCACCGGCCTCGCTGTCGCGGCGCGCCTAGCCAACCCGGCCTGGGCCTGGAACGCCTGGGACGTCTCGGCCCGCACGATCGTCAGTTCCTTCCTGATGCTGCCGCAGTCGCGCTACCCGATCGTCGGCGTCGGCTGGTCGCTCGAGCACGAGGTGATCTTCTACGCCCTCGTGGCGCTGCTGATCCTGGCGACGCGGCTCGCCGGGTCGGCGCCGATGCGGTTCGGCGTGGCCCTGTTCGGGCTGGGCTGGTGCGGAGCGGTCCTCGGCATCGCCCCGAGCGATCCCGCCTGGTATCTCCATCCCTTCAGCGTGCTGATGACGGGCTTCGCCGCGGGCTGGCTCTACCGCTGCCACGAGGCGGCGGGGCGGCGCGGCGTGCCCTGGCTCCTCGTCGGCTGCCTCGCCGTCACCGCGGCGCTGAGCCTCGTGGCGGACGCGGCGAACGCCGAGCGCATCCTGCGGCTCACCGGCGCATCGGGCCTCGTCGTCCTCGTCATCGCCTTCCGGGAGACGATCCTGCGGCTCCCGCTCGCCGACCGGGTGCTGTTCCCGATGGGCCTGGCGACCTACAGCATCTACCTCTCGCACTGGTTCACCCTGTCGGCCCTCGGCAAGGTCGCGGGCCGGCTCGGCCTGCCCCCGTCGGCGCAATGGCCGGTGCGCCTCGTCGCCATCGCCCTCGGCGTCGCGGTCGGCATGGCGGTCTACCGCCTGCTCGAATGCCCCCTCGACCGCTGGCTGCGGGCCGGCGTGCCGGTTCAGGAGGCCTTCCGCCTGCCCTTCCGGCGCCGGCCGGCGCGCTCGCCTGAGACCGGGATCGCTCATCCCATCGGCGTCCTCAAGTAATCCGGAAGGTCGCGCCGGCCCATCGGCCGTCTCTGGCAAGGTCGATCTGCATTCTCAAGGAGCAGAGACGGAGATGGCCGAGGCACTGTCCGGGGGAATGGCCGTGAACGGCGCGGCGACGGCCGGGGCCGGGTCGGGGGCGGCCGGGGCACCCTTGCGCCCCCTCGTGATCGACCTCGACGGCACGCTCCTGCGCACCAACATCCTGGTCGAGTGCGCGCTGGCCTACCTGCGGCGGGAGCCGCTGGCGCTCCTGCACATCCTGTTCTGGCTGTTCCAGGGCCGGGCGCGGCTGAAGCAGGAGCTGGCCTGCCGGGCGCTGGTCGATCCGAAGCTCCTGCCCTTCGACGCCGCGCTGCACGCCTACATCACCGCCGAGCGGGCCCGGGGCCGCAAGGTCTACGTCGCGACCGCGGCGGATGCGGGCATTGCCCGCGCGGTCGCCGCCCTCCACGGCCCCTTCGAGGACGTGCTGGCGAGCGACGGCGTGATCAACCTGAAGGGCCGCCGCAAGGCCGAGGCGCTGGCCCGCCTGTTCCCGCAGGGCTTCGCCTACGCGGGCGACAGCCGGGCCGACATCCCGGTCTGGTCGCGGGCCGACGAGATCATCGCGGTCGGGCGCCCGCGCTTCACGGCGCACGCTGCCGGAAGCCTCGGGGCCGGCCACGGCAAGCCGTCGCTGGTCTTCCCGACGCCCGCGATGCTGCCCGCCCTCGTCGCCTGCGCGCGCCCGCACCAATGGGCCAAGAACCTGCTCGTCGTCGCCCCCGCGATCCTCGGCGGCGTCGTGCTCGACGCGAGCCGGATGCTCGACGTGGCGCTCGCCTTCGCGGCGCTCTGCATCGTCGCCTCCTCGACCTACATCCTGAACGACCTCTGGGACGTCGCCGACGACCGGCGCCACTGGTCGAAGTGCCACCGCCCCATCGCCAGCGGGCGCCTGCCGATGGCGGCTGCCGCGGGCGCGGTGCCGACCGGGCTCGCCGCGGGCTTCGCGCTCGGCGCGCTCGTCGGCCCCTCGACCGTCGCGGCGCTCGCCGCCTACACGGCGCTGACGGTGGCCTACTCGCTGGCCCTGAAGCGCGTCCCGATCCTCGACGTGGTGGTGCTCGCGAGCCTCTTCACGACCCGTCTCGTCCTCGGCACCTTGGCGGCGGCGGTGGCGCCCTCGCCCTGGCTCCTCGTCTTCTCGATGTTCCTGTTCGGCTCGCTCTGCTTCGCCAAGCGCTACGTCGAGGTCGAGCGCTGGAAGGAGCGCGGCGCCGGCACCACCACGAGCCGGGGCTACGAGACGCGCGATACGCCGATCCTGCTGGTGCTCGGGGCCGGCACCGGGGTCGCCAGCATCGTCACGCTCGTGCTCTACGTGATGTTCGACGCCTTCCGGCTTGATCTCTACGCCAGCGCGGGCTGGCTCTGGGCCTTTCCGCTGATCCTGTTCCTGTGGCTGGCGCGGATCTGGCTCGTGGCGGGTCGCGGCCGGCTCGACGACGACCCGGTCGCCTTCGCGCTCAACGACGGGCCGAGCCTGATGCTCGGCGCGGCGCTGGTCGGCGCCTTCGTGCTCGCCTGGTCGGGGGTGCTGTCGTGAGGCGGCCGCGCGCGGGATCCGGGCCGGTCCGCCGCCTCGGCGACCTGCCGCAGCCGGTGCGGTTCCTGCTGGCGGGGGGCTTGGCGGCCCTCGTCAACTGGCTGGCGCGCTTTCCCCTGTCCTGGTTCCTGCCCTACGGGTTGGCCGTGGTCGGGGCCGCCTGCATCGGCATGGCCTTCGGCTTCTTCGTCTACCGGGTCTGGGTCTTCCGGGATTTCGGCCGGGGCGGCCTGCGGCAGGCGTCGGATTTCCTGCTCGTCAACGCCGTCACGACGATCCTGGTGACGGCGGTGGCGCTCGCCGGGCGGGCGCTGCTCGTCCGCCTCGGCGCACCCTGCGAGCCGGCGGAGGCGGTCGCCCACGCCGCCGGCATCGCGGCGGGCGCCGTGGGCAACTATTTCGGCCACGCGGCGATCACGTTCCGCACCCGGCGGACGCGCCTCCCCGTCGCGGCGGAGGGATAGGATCGCCTCAGGCCGGCACCGGATCCGGGCCCGCATGCCGCCACGCGATCGCGCCGTGGCCCTGGCCCAGATGGATCGTGCCGGCCACCAGCCCGCCCGCCCGGCTCGCCAGCGCGATGGCGAGCTGCTGGCGCCGGGCGAACAGGCGGGTCACCACCCGCACCATGGCGGCTTCCTGCGGCTCGGCGATGATCGGCCGCCGCGCGGTCCGCGCGTCGAGCGCCAGGAGGGCCTCGACCGCGTCGCGGACGCGCTCCGGCTCCCGGATCGTCTCGACCGTCGCGTTCGGCGGGACGTAGCCCTCGGGCCGGACGCCCAGAACGCTCTCGGGCGGGACGGTCCGGCGCCGCACAGAGAGGGCGCCCTCCCGGGGCTGCGGATCGTAGGCGACGGGCCGCGGGCGCGCCCGCAGATGGGCCGCGACCGCGGCGTGGATCGCCGCGCCGCGGCCGGGATCGACCAGGGAGCGCGCGGTGAGTCCCGGAGGCCACCACGGGCGCGCCCGGGAGGCGCGAAACAGCGGCTCGGCGATCGCCAGCGGCACCACGCCCCGCAGGATCGGCTCCGGCCGCTGCTCCCAGGCGAGCGCGAAGGCGATCGTCTCGCCGCCCGCGAGGTGCCGGGCGGCGGTGAGGAGGTAGTCGGGATCGGTGCGCGGATCGAGCACGGCGTTGCGGGCGAGGAGCCCCCGCCACCCGGCGATCGCCTCCGCATCGACGCCCGCCGCCGCCTTGAGATCGACGCGCCAACCCGCGCCGACGGCCGGCCCAGCCACGTGGCCGCCTTGGATCAGAACGAACCGCTGCACAGGCGCCCCCGATCGATTCCCGACACAGCCGTCCCAGTCTGGGACGGGCGCGGCCGGCGGCCGCTCAGATCGCGGAAACCCTTCACGAACGGTGCCGTCAGCCGCCCGGGATGGCGAGCGGGTTGGCGGTGAGCGCGGCGGCATCCGGCGCGTCCGGCCGCGGGCGGCCGAGGAACGCGTCCCAGAGCCGCGTCACGAAGCTCGGGTCGAGGTCACGCACGATGAGGACGAGGCGCGAGGTCCGGTCCGCGTCCGGCCAGGCGGGCAGCGTGACGGGGGCGTGCACCACGTGCTGCACCCCGTGCACGACGACCGGGCGGTCCGGCGCGTCGGCGAGGGCCACCAGCCCCTTGAGCCGCAGCAGGTTCGGGCCATGGGAGGAGCGCAGCAGGTCGAGGAACATCTCGAAGGCCGCGCGCGGCACGGGCACGTCGCTCGTCAGGGAGAAGGCGCGGATGGCGGCGTCGTGCCGGTTCGGATCGTGGGCGTGTGTGTGTTCGTGCGTCTCGACCGCACCGAGCCAGGCGCGCACGTCCGCCGCCTTGCCGTCGAGCCCGAACAGGCCGCCGAGCAGGGTCTCGGCCGGGGCATCGGGCGGCGCGATCGGGGCGGCGGGGTTGAGGGCGGCGAGCCGCGCCCGCAGGGGGGCGGTGTTTCCGGCCAGATCCGCCTTCGTCAGCACGATACGGTCGGCCACCGCGGCCTGGCGCAGGGCTTCCGGATGCGCGTCCAGGGTGGCGGCCCCGTTCACCGCATCGACCACCGTGACGACCGCCTGCAGCCGGTACCGCAGCACGAGGTAGGGATGGTAGATCAGCGCGTGCAGGATCGGCGCCGGGTCGGCGAGGCCGGTGGTCTCGATCACGACGCGGCGGAACGGCGCGATGCGGCCGTTGTCGCGCTTGCGCAGCAGGTCCTCGAGGGTGGCGATCAGGTCGCCCCGGACCGTGCAGCAGAGGCAGCCGGCGCCCAGCAGCACCATGTCCTCGTCCACCCGCTCGATCAGCAGATGGTCGAGCCCGATCTCGCCGAACTCGTTGACGATCACCACCGTGTCGGCGAGCGCCGGGTCCCCGAGCAGGCGGTTGAGCAGCGTCGTCTTGCCGGCCCCGAGGAAGCCGGTGAGCACGGTGAGCGGGATCGGCTCGGGGCGGACGGGAGGACTGGGCTGGGTGGTGGCGGACATGGGGTTGGCCTAGCGCGGGCGGTGCGCGGGCTCAACCGGGGGGCGCCCCCCTCCCCCGCGGACGGGGGAGGGAGAGCGGCGGCGGCTCAGAACGCCCCGGCGAGCAGCGTGAGCCCCGACAGCGCCACGGCAGCGCCCATGGCCGGGGCGGCGCGTCGGCGCTCGGCGCTGACGAGGAAGCCGAGCCCGAGGCCTGCCGCGTGCAGGAGCGCGGTCGCGGAGAGGAAGCCCATCCCGTAGGCGAGGCCCGAGGCGGTCTCGGGCATCTCGGCGCCGTGGGCGTAGCCGTGGAACACCGCGAACACCCCGACGAGGCCGATCAGCGCCGGCAGCGGCAGCCGGGCGGCGAACACGATGGCGAGGCCGAAGGCGACGAGGGAGAGCGCGATGCCGGCCTCCGCGAAGGGCAGTCCGATCCCGAACACGCCGAGCCCCGCGCCCGCCGCCATCATAGCCATGAAGGCGACCGGCAGGCCCCAGCGGGCCGGCCCGCCGCGGAGCGCCGCCAGCAGGCCCACCGCGACCATGGCGAGCACGTGGTCGAGCCCCCCGATCGGATGCGCGAAGCCGTGCGCGAAACCCACCGCCTCGCCGTGGCCCGGATGGGCGAGCGCAGCGCCGGGGGCGAGCAGCAGGAGAGCCGGCAGCAGCGGCAGGACGCGACGGATCATCGGGGGCCTCGGGGTCGATGTTGCGGTGCTCATGGAAGACCTAATCCAAACCCTATTCCATCGTGGGCGCAAGCTTCTGCACGCTCGGCACGTCCTCGCCGAGCCAGGCGGCGTTCTTGGCCGTTCCGTCGAAGGTCGCGCTCGTCTTGAAGAGCTCGTACTTGCCCTCCAGCGCGTAGGGCCGGCTGCGGCCGAGGAGTTCGGCGACCCGGGCCTTGTCCATCGGCCGGAAGGTCTTCACCGCCTCGAAGGCTTGGTCGAGGTCGCGCTGGTTCTGGATCCCGGTGATCACCACCGAGACCGGCAGGTTCAGCGAGAAGTGGAGATATTCCAGCGGCTTGATCGGCGCGTCGCTCTTCAGGATGACCCCGTCGCCGAAGGTCTTCATCGCCAGCGGCGCGATGCCGTTCCGGACGAGGTAGGGCAGGATGAGATGCCCGAACGAGCGGAAATGCGCGTCCATCACGTTGAGCGGCATCTGCACGGAATCGAACTGGAAGCCGCGCTCGGCCGCCACCTCCAGCATCTGCAGGTGGATGCGCGGGTCCTTGTGGCCGGTGAAGCCGATGTAGCGCAGCTTGCCCTGCTGCTTCGCCTCCACGAAGGCCTCCATCGCCCCGCCCTCGGCGAAGACGCGGTCGGGATCGTCGTAGCGCAGGATCTCGTGGTGCTGGACGAGGTCGATCCGGTCGGTGCGCAGGCGCTTGAGCGAGGTGTCGATCTGGCGCATCGCCTCGTCCTTGGTCCGCCCGTCCATCTTGGACATCAGGAAGACCTTCTCGCGGTAGCCGCCCTGCGACAGGGCCTCGCCCATGCGCAGCTCCGAGCGCCCCTCGTTGTAGTCCCAGCAATTGTCCATGAAGGTGATGCCGCGCTCGATCCCGGCATGGATCAGGCGCGTGGCCTCGTCGTCCGAGACGGCGTTCTTGCCGAGATGGAAGCCGCCCATCCCGATCGCCGAGATCTTCTCCGCGTGGCGCCCGAACGGGCGGTAGAGCATCTCGCCCCGCATCTCGCCGGGATCGGAGACGAACGGCAGGTCGGCGGGATCCTGCGGGCGCGTCTGGGGCAGGCCGGGGGCGTTCACGGCCGCCCCCGCGCTGCCGGCGCCCGCGAGGCCGGCGCCGAGGACGGCGCCCTGGAGGAAGCTTCGGCGTTCCATGCGGATTCTCCCGGCTGGGGGCCCCTCTGTGGGGCGGGACAGGTCGCGTTCAGGCTCGGCTTCATGGGGACAACTCCCTCAGGGCGCGGGCGGCGTGGAGCACGCGCAACGCCGCGCAGGCGGCGCCGTAGCCGTTGTCGATGTTGCAGACGGTGATGCCCGGGGCACAGCTCGCCAGCACGGCATCGAGCGCCGCGCGCCCGCCCTCGGCGACGCCGTAGCCGACCGAGGTCGGCACCGCGATCAGCGCGCCCGGCACGAGGCCGCCGACGACGCTGGGCAGCGCCGCATCCATGCCCGCCGCCACGATGACGACCGGGTGCGCCCGGATCTCGTCGAGGCGCCGCTGCAGGCGCCAGAGGCCGGCGACGCCGACATCGGCGATGAGCGTCGCGGCCACGCCCGCATAGGCCAGCGTCCGCTCGGCCTCGCGCGCCACCGGCACGTCCGAGGTGCCGGCCGCCACGATGGCGACCGCGGCCGCGCCCGCGATCCGGTTCGGTGCCCCGAACACGGCGGTGCGCGAGACCGGGCAGTAATCGAGCGCGTGGCCGAGCGCGGCCCGCTTGTCGGCGTCGAGCCGGGTGAGGAACAGGCGGGCGCCGCGCTCGGCCGCCGCCGCCAGGATGGCGTCGATCTGGTCGGCCGACTTGCCGGCGGCGTAGACGGTCTCCTCCAGCCCGATCCGCTCCGGCCGGGCGAAATCGAGCACGAACTCCTCGGCGACGCTCACCGGGCGCCCCCCGCGGCGGCCTTGGCCCCCTTCGAGCCCAGGAAGGCGCTGCCGTTGCGGTAGGGCTCGAACCGCACCGGGCCGGCGAGCGCGGGCGCGGGCGCCCGCTCGCGGATCGCGCTGCCGAGATCCGCGCGCAGGCCCGTGTCGAGGAGCGCGAGGCAGCGCGGATCGAGTTCCACCACGACGCCCTCCGCCCGGACGCGGCAGCGCACCCGCGCCTCCGCCCCACCGGCTGCGAGCGCCCCCCCGACGATGCGCTCGACCGCGTGGATGAAGGCGAGCGTCTCTGGCTCGATGCGGATGCCGGTCTCGACCCGGCTCGACAGGCAGGGCGAGGCCGGGAGTTCGGCGACCTCGCCGAGGCCCAGCTCCCGCGCCAGCGCCCGCACCGCCGCCTTGCCGAGGCCCGCGGCCACGAAGGGATGGCGCACCCCGTGCTCGCGCGCCGCGTCGAGGCCGGGCCGGTACTCGCCGAGGTCGTCGAGATTGGCGCCCGACACGATCTGCCGGTCGGTGACCCCGCGGATCGCGCCGTACAGGTTCGTCTTGCAGAAGAAGCAGCGGTTGACCGGGTTCGCCCGGTACTGCGGGTCGGCGAACTCGCCGGCCTCGATCACGCGCAGCCGCCAGCCCTGGCGGGCGGCCTCGGCCCGCACGCGGGCGGTCGCCTCGGCGGGCACGGCCGGCGAGGCCGCGTGGACCGCGAGCATCCCGGTCCGGCCGAGGCTGCGCTGGCTGAGCGTCGCGAGCGTCAGGCTGTCGACGCCGCCGCTCACCGCCACCGCGAGCGGCCCCATCCCGGCGAGAAGGCTTTCCAGCGACGCGCTCATGTCCGATCCTCGTCAGCGTGCTCCGCGAGCGCCAGTTGCTCGGCCGCGCGGCGCAGGCTCTCGCGGGCGGCGTGGCCCTCGTGGGCCAGGGCGTCGTCGGCCTCCGCCTTGGCGGTGGCCCCGCCCGGCCGCGCCACCGTCTTCACCCGGAGGTCGTGGCCGCCCACCGCCACCGTGCGGCTCGTTCGGTCGAGCGCGATCCCCGAGTCGATCCGGTGGCGCAGGCCGATCGTGGTGGTCTCGCGGAAGCAGGCTTCCGCGACGGCTTCCAGCGCCTCGGCGCGGGCCAGCACCCGCACATGGGTCATCATCCGCCCCTTCTTGCCGAAGACCGGCATCTGCACCGCGTCGAGCACGTCCGGGAGCGCCCGCAGCCGGTCGAGGCCCATGGCGAGATCCTCCGCCGACTGGTCGTCCACCTCGAACTCGATCACCGCGAGGTCGCGGTGGCGGCCGACCGCGCGCGCGCCGCTCCCGGCCTCCGCGAAGACCAGGGCCCGCACGCAGTTGCTCAGGGCCGGCAGGGTGCGGGTGCCGAAGCCGATACCGCTGCGGGCGAGCCTGCGGGGCTCGCGCGACGGGCCGCCCTGCCCGCAGAGATGGCGCAGGATGGCGGCGCCCGTCGGCGTCACCCGCTCGCCCGGCACGCCGTCGTCGATGGTGGCGAAGCCTTCGATCAGCAGGGCGGTGGCGGGTGCTGGCACCGGCAGGAATCCGTGCTGCGTGCGGACCCGCCCGGAGCCGAGCGGCAGCGCCGACACGCTCCAGCGCGTGGCGCCGGTCGCGGCCGCGAGGTGGGCGGCGGCCACGATATCGGCGATCGAGTCGAGCGCGCCCACCTCGTGGAAGGCGACGTCCGCGACCGGGATGCCGTGCACCCGCGCCTCCGCCTCGGCGAGATGCCCGAAGATCGCGAGCGCGTGGTCGCGCACCGCGGGGTCGAGACCGGCGTCGCAGAGCCCGGCGCGGATCTCCGACCAGTGCCGGTGGGCGTGCGCGCCGTGCTGCCCGTGCGCAGGCTCGTGCGCGTGGTGATGGGCATGGTGATGGTCGTGGTGATGGCCTGGCTCGTCCCGCTCCGCGACGACGAAGCGGCGCCCCTGCAGCACGCCGTCGTTGTGGGCGATGAGCGCGCAGTCCGCGCCCCGCGCCGCCGCCCGCACGCTCGCGAGGACCCCGGCCTCGTGCTCCGGGAAGGCGTCCAGCAGGGCGGCGGCGAACATGTCGCCGGCCATCCCGCCGATGGCATCGAGGTGAATCTGCATCCGGAGACGACAGCCTGGGTGAGCCGCAACGATCGTGATGCAGCCACATCGTTCGCTGCGCCCCCGCGACAACCGCTCGCGGCGCGGGGCGGAAGGCCGCAGCCGAGCGGGCCGGCGGCTTGACACGGGCGCGACGCGGCCCGCGATCCGTCGCACGGGCCATCTTGGCATGCCGCATGCCTTGTGCATCCTGCGGTAGCCGCGCCCGCGTTCGGTTCGGGCGCGCGGACGGGACGGGTCCGTCCACCGCATCAACCGGGAGTTTCAGCGTCGTGAGAGATTTCAGCAGGCCCGGGCGCTCGCCCGTCTACGCCGGCAACGGGGCGGTGGCGACCTCGCACCCGCTCTCGACGCTCGCGGCGATCGAGGTGCTGCGCGCGGGCGGCAACGCGGTCGATGCGGGAATCGCCGCTGTGGCCGTGCAGTGCGTGGTCGATCCGCTGATGACGGGCATCGGCGGCGACTGCTTCGCGCTCTACGCGCCGCGCGGGGCGGCCGTGCCCTACGCGTTGAACGGCTCGGGCCGCAGCCCGGCGGCGGCCTCAGACGCGTGGTACCTCGAGAACGGCGTCACCATCACCCCGACCTCGCCGCACGCGGTCACGGTCCCGGGTGCGGTCGCGGCCTGGGCGAAGCTCCTGGAGGAGCACGGCACGCGCACGCTCGGCGAGCTGCTCCAGCCGGCGATCCGCTACGCCGAAGAGGGTTTCCCGGTGCAGCCGCGGGTCGGCTGGGACTGGGCGCGCAGCGTCGAGCGGGTGTCGCACGATCCGGGCGCCGCCGCGACCTATCTCGTCGACGGCAAGGCACCGGCCATCGGCGCGACCGTGCGCCTGCCGCAGCTCGCCGCCACCCTGCGGCGCATCGCCGAAGAAGGCCCGCGCGGCTTCTACGAGGGCCCGGTCGCCCGGGACATGGTCGCGCGCCTGCGGGAGCTCGGCGGGCTGCACACCGAGCAGGACTTCGCCGAGGCCGCGCCCGAGGTGGTCACGCCGATCACCACGCGCTACCGCGGCTACGACGTCTACGAGTGCCCGCCCTCCGGCCAGGGGCTCGCCGTCCTGATGATGCTGAACGTGCTCACGCCCTTCGACGTGGCGGCGCTCTCCGATCTCGACCGGGCGCACCTGCTCGCGGAGGTGTGCAAGCAGGGCTACCACCATCGCGACGCGCTCTTCGCGGATCCCAGCCTGCACCGCGTGCCGGTGGAGCACCTCCTCTCCGACGCGTGGCGGGCCTCGGCGCGGGGCGCCATCGACATGGCCCGGGCCAGCGTGCCGGAGGTCTACCCGGAGATCGTCAACGAGGTCGCGCACCGGGACACGGTCTATCTCAGCGTGGTCGATCGGGACGGCAACGCGCTCTCGCTGATCAACTCGATCTTCCAGGGCTTCGGCAGCGGCATCCTGGCGCCGGAGAGCGGCGTGCTCCTGCACAACCGCGGCTACAGCTTCCGGGTCGAGCCGGGCCACCCGAACACGATCGCGCCGAAGAAGCGCCCGATGCACACGATCATCCCCGGCATGCTGATGCGCGACGGCCGCGCGGTGGCGCCCTTCGGCGTGATGGGCGGGCACTACCAGGCGATGGGGCATGTCCAGCTCCTCACCAACATCATCGACCTCGGCCTCGACGTGCAGGAGGCCCTCGATGCGCCGCGCAGCTTCGCCTACGAGGGCGTGGTCGAGATGGAGACCGGGTTTTCGGACGACATCCTGGCCGGCATGCGCGACCGGGGCCACAAGGCGGTCACGGCGCCGCTGCCGATCGGGGGCGGCCAGATCATCTGGATCGACCACGCCACAGGCACGCTGGTCGCGGGGTCGGACCCGCGCAAGGACGGCAGCGCGCTGGGGTATTGAGGCGGACGAGGTCGTCTACGGAAGCGGCACCTCCCCTCTCCCCGCCTGCGGGGAGAGGGGATCCGTCGGCGGTCCTGCGGCTACTTGGAAACGTGCGCGGCTGTGTCGACGGCAGGACCCTCCCCCACACGCCGCAGCACGAAATCCGGGCAGTCGAGCCAGCCGTTCGAGACCCGTTCCGTCAGGTGCGTGACCCCGTAGCGGGCGCCCAACTCGCCCTCGAACAGCACGTCGATCTCGCGCAGGCGCTGGAACACCACGAAGGCGTCGATGTCCGTGACCGGGATCTCGGACCCGCGCAAGCTGCCGTCCGCCGCGAGCCGCGCCTCCACGAACTCCGCCATGGAGCGCGGCGTCACGGTGGTGCGGCGGCGGAACTCCGCCTTGGCGGTGACGAAGGCCTCGATGCGCGGGTCGATGAAGATCTCAGGGAGCGGATCGTTGTCGATCGGCGGCCGGGTCCGGCGGGGCGTCGAGAGATGCGCCTCGCCGAGCGGCGGACGCAGCAGCGAGACCGCCGCGGGCAGGTCCGGCGCCGCAGCCGCCGCGCCGACCGCGCGGAGCGCCGCCGCGGTGCGCTCGACGCCGCCCGCGTCCGGCCGGTCCATGTAGCGCACGGCGGCCGCGATCCGCCGCTCCATGCGGGCGACGACCTCGTCCACCGCGTCGAGGTGGCGGTCGATGCCCTCGAAGACCGAGAGGATCTCGGCGAGGTCGGCACGGACCGCGCGCTCGCCCGCGTCGAGGTCGGCGGCGCGACCCTCGCGCACCAGACCCTCGGCGAGCGCCCGAATCAGCAGCGCGTCCCGCAGCGCCCGGCCCGCCTCGCGCACGATGGCCGAGCGGAAGCGGAACGGGTTGAAGCGGGTGTGCAGCGTCCGGTAGTCGCTGATCAGGTGCCGCTCGACGAAATCCTCGAAATAGAGGCGGAAGGCGGCGCGCCGGTCCTCCTCGCGCAGGATCCGATCCTCGATCTTGCGCATCGAGCCGGCGAGGCTGCGCAGGTGGGCCAGGAAGGCCCCGGCCTCCCGGGCGGCGTTGGCCAGCGCCTCCGAGCGCTCGCCGGGATTGGCCAGAGCGCTCTCCAGGCTGCCCAGCACCTCCAGCACGGCGCCGCCGTAGGAGCGGGTCTCGCCGCGCTCGATCCGGGACAGCTCCTCGAGGAGAAGGCGCGCCTCGGGGTCGAACTCGACCACCGGCACGTAGCGCTCGCGCCGCTCGATCAGCCAGCCGGATTCGAGGAAGCGGCGGTAGAGCGCCGAGCGGCGCTCGATCGCGTCGGGCGGGAAGCTCGCGTCGTCGGCGAGTTCCGGCGTCTCGCGGCCGGCGGCGAAGTCGCCGATCTCGGCCAGCAGGTCGGCCTTGCGCATCGGCTCCGAGCCGATGACGCGGCGGTGCAGGTGCAGCAGCAGGGCCGCGTTGAAGGCGCGGCTCGGCGAGGCGAGCGGCCGGAACAGGTCGTCGGGAAGCTGCGCGAACAGCACTGTGCTCTGACCCGTCCCGGCCTGGTCGGCTTACTTCGAGCCGATCAGCTCGACGTCGAAGATCAGCGTGGCGCCCGGCGGGATCACGCCGCCCGCGCCGCGGGCGCCGTAGCCCAGCTCCGGCGGGATCACGAGGATGCGGCGGCCGCCCGCCTTCATGGTGGCGACGCCCTCGTCCCAGCCGCGGATGACCTGGCCGGCGCCGATCTGGAAGCTGAAGGGCTGGCCGCGATCGCGCGAGGAATCGAATTTCTTGCCCTGCTTGCCGTTCTGGTCGAGCCAGCCGGTGTAGTGCACCGTGACCTGCTGGCCGGTCTTCGGCTCGGGGCCGGAGCCGACCACCTCGTCCTTGTACTTCAGGCCCGAGGGCAGCGTGGTGTAGGCGTCGGCGTTGGCGGCAGCGGTCATGGCGATCAGCGCGGCTCCTGCTAGCGGAAACAGACGAGACATGTGGCCTCCCCTCGGGTCGGCGTCGCGTGCCGCCCGTCGGCGCGCCTCTTAACAGCCTCGGGCCGCTCGAGGCCAGCCACGGGACCGGAGCCGTTCGCCGGGCAAGCGCGTTGGGAGGCCATGGAGACCCGCCCCCTGCACCCCGAGATCGTCCGCCCCGAGGATTGGGACGCCCGCGTCGATCGCCTCTCGGAGAAGATGCCCGATGGGCTTCGCCGGGCCTTCGACTGGCTGCGCGAGCCCTCGCGGCTCTGGCTGCGGGTGGGCGCCGCGATCCTGTTCATCCTCGGCGGCATCTTCGCGATCCTGCCGGTGCTCGGCCTGTGGATGCTGCCGCTGGGCCTCGCCCTGCTGGCGCAGGACGTGCCGGGGCTCAAGGTGCCGCTGGAGAAGTCGGCCCGCTGGATCGAGGCGACCTGGAAGCGGCTCAAGGAGCGCTGGCGGAACCGGAACCGCTAGATCTCGGCCCGGGCGTCCTCGAGGAGTTGCGCGAGCCCCGCATCGACCTCCTGGGCCAGCAGGGCGCGCTCGGCCTCGCTGAGGTCGCCGGCCCAGCCCTTGGCCCCGAACCCCTCGGCGCAACGTGCCCGCTCGGAGCCGATGAAGGCCTCGGTCTCCTCGGGGCGCGTCCGCATGGCGTGGACGAGCCCGAACCACGCGGCGCGCTCCACCACGGCGAGGCGGGCGCGCAGGCGGATCATCACCGCCCGATCGGGGGATACCGTCTCGCTCATCAGCGGCGCTGCTCGCAACGGGTCTTCACGTAGCTGTCCTTCGCGATCTCGATGCCCGAATTGGCGGCGATCACCGGCCCCTGGACGAGGCATTCCTGAAGCGTGTGGGCCGGGCCCGTCACCACGTCGATGGCGGTCTCGCGGGTGCAGTCGGGCGCCGATACCGATTTCGCGCAGATCAGGGCGACGACGATGATCTGGTTCATGACACCTCCCGCGGACGCAGCCTCTTCGGGTCTGCTCCGGGAAGTTGTCGGCCGGCACGAGGGTTCCGGTCGAGCGGACGTGGTGACGCGGCCGTGATCCGCGCCTCAGATCCGCGTGCGCGGATCGACCCCCGCATCGATCTCGGCGGGGCTCGGGGCCCGGCCCTCGCCCAGGAGGTGCAGGAAGGCCGTGAACTCGGAGTTGCGGCCGATGCTGCAGGCCGCCGTCACGCGCTCGCCACGGACGTAGTAGGCGATGAAGTCGAGTTCGTCCGGGCTGCCGCGCAGGACGATGCGGTCGAAGCCGGGGGCATAGCCGCCGTAGTCGAGCCGCTTGTCGCCCTGGTTCGACCAGAAGAACGGCGCGCCGGCAAAAGGCCCCGTCTCGTTCAGGATCTGGCGGGCGATGTGCGTGCCGTGCTGCTGGGCGAGGCGCCAGTGCTCGATCCGCGCGGTCTCGCCGCTCGCCCGCTCGGGGAAGGCCGCGATGTCGCCCGCGAGCCAGACGTTCTCGGCCAGGCGCAGGGCCGAATCGACCGCGACGCCCCCATCCTCGCGCACCGAGGCGCCCGCGACCGCACCCGTCTCGGGCGCCGCGCCCGCGCCGATCAGCACGATATCGGCGGGCAGGCGCTCGCCCGCCTCGGTCTCGACAGCCTCGACGCGGGCGGCTCCGGCAATGCGCGCGACCTTCCCTTGCGCGAAGTGCACGCCGTTGCCCGCGTGGTAGCGCTTCAGCGCGGCGCCCACCGCCTCGCCGAACCGCTTGGCGAAGGGCACCGCCTCGCGGGCCAGCACGGTCACGTCGAGGCCCCGCTTCGTCAGGAAGGCCGCGGCTTCCAGGCCGATGAAGCCCGCTCCGATCACCACGACGCGCTTCGCGTCCTCGGCCGCGGCGCTGAGATGCACGGCATCGTCCAGGCTGCGCAGGGTGTGGACGCCGTCGAGATCGGCGCCGGGGAAGTCCGGCACCACCGCACGGCTGCCGGTGGCGATCACCAGCGCATCGCCCGTGAGCGCGCGCCCGTCCTCCAGGGTGACGCGGCGCGCCTCCGGCTCGATCCGCGCCACCGTCCCGTGCACCGGCTCAATCCGGTGGGCGGCGTAGAAGTCGGGTTCGAGCAGCGTCTTCTCGGCGGGCGTGGGCTTGGCCAGGAACTGCTTCGAGAGCTTGGTGCGGTCGTAGGGCGGGTGCGCCTCGCGGCCGACCATCGTGATCGCGCCCGCGAAACCGAGGCGGCGCAGGCTCGTCGCGCAGGCGACCGCGGCGGCACCCGTGCCGACCACGAGGACGCGCGTCTCGGGGTCCCGCGGGGCCGGAATGGGATGGGCGAGCGGCTCCAGCGTCGCCACCACCGCGTCGCCCTCGATGCGGACGGGGTAGCGCGTCAGCGCCTCGAGCGCGGGCGGCTCCTCCAGACCGCCGTCGGAGAGGGCGAAGGCAGCCTTGTGCCAGGGGCAGTAGAGCCGGCCGCCGCAGATCTCGCCCTTGGCGAGCGGCGCGCCGAGATGCGGGCACTTGGCCTGGAAGGCACGAACGCCCGAGGCGTCGCGCACGAGGAGCACCTTGGCCTCGCCCGAGGCCGCCTCGACCATGCCGCCGAGGGGAATCGCCTCGAGCGGGTGACGGATCTCGGTCGCCTCGGCCATGCTCGTCCCCGCTCGCTCGTCGCGGGCCGCGCCCGCACACGGCGACACAAGTCGCGAGCGGCGCGAAGGCTCCGGGGCGCGGTGCCACGCCCCGTCAGCGATCGGCGCCGCGCGCCGCCGCGAGCACGATCTCGGCGGCGCGCTCGCTCGGGGCGGCCCCGTCGGGCAGGCGCATCAGGTCGTCGAGGCGGGCGAGCGCCGCGCCCTGCGCGTCCCGGGCCGGGCCACCCGCCAGCAGGGGCCCGAGCGCGCCCGCGAGGTTCGCGGCCGTGCAGTCGGCCTGGATGAATTCCGGCATCGCGTTCGTGCCGAGGATCAGGTTCGGCAGCACGATGGTCGGCACCTGGATCAGGCGCCGGCCGATGAACTCCTCGACGCGCGAGACCCGGTAGGCCACCACCATCGGCACGCCTGCGAGCGCGAGTTCCAGCGTGACGGTTCCGGATGCCGCGAGCGCCGCGCGGGCGCGCCGGAACAGGGCGTGCTTGGCCTCCTCGCCGGAGACGATCCGCACCGGCAGGTCCCAAGCGGCGGCGAGCGCCTCGATCCGGGCGCGGTGGCGGGTGACGGCCGGCAGCACCGCCTCGAAGGCCGGCCCGTCCTTGAGGCGCGCCAGGGTCTCGCCGAAGACCGGCATCAGCCGGTCGATCTCGGAGCGGCGCGAACCCGGCAGCACCGCCAGCGTGAAGGGCGCGGCCACGCGGGCCAGCGCCTCCGCCGGGTCGGGGCGGAAGGCAGCGAGGCGCTCGATCAGCGGGTGGCCCACATAGGTGCAGGCGGGGCCGCCGAGGCGGCGGTGCGCCTCGGGCTCGAAGGGCAGCAGCGCCAGGACGTGGTCGATGAAGGCGCGCATGCCCTTTGCCCGCCAGGGCCGCCAGGCCCAGACGCTCGGCGAGACGTAGTCCACGACCGGCAGGTCCGGCAGGCGCTTGCGCACCCGCGAGGCGACCGCGTGGGTGAAGCCCGGACTGTCGATGATGACGAGCACGTCGGGACGGGCGGCCACCACGTCGTCCACGGTCTCCCGGATGCGGCGCAGCAGCGTGCGGGCGCGGGCGAGCACCGGCAGGTAGCCCATCACCGCGACGTCATCGAGGGGGAAGAGCGAGGGGAAGCCCTCCGCCGCCATCGCCTCGCCGCCGACGCCGCCGAGGACGAGCGGCCCCGGCACCCGGGCGCGCAGCGCCGGGATCAGCTTGGCGCCGAGCTGGTCGCCCGAATCCTCGCCCGCCACGAGCCAGATCTTCACGGGACGCCCTCCAGGCCGACGAGGAAGAGGCCCCTGCGGTCGGCCTCCGCGACGGTCGCGGCCCGGTCGATCAGTAGCGTGCGGCCGGCCTCGACGGCGATTCCAGCGCAGCCCGCGGCGGCGGCGTTGCGCACCGTGCGGGGCCCGACCGCCGGCAGGTCGATGCGCAGGTCCTGGCCGGTCTTGGCGAGCTTCACCAGCACGGTCCCGGGCGCGGGGCGGCCGCGGCCGAAGGGTCGTCGCCCGAGGGCGCGGGCGCGGGCGAGCATCCGGTCGGTGCCCTCGGGGCCCTCAACCGCGAGAATGCGCTCGGCGGCGGCGACCGCCGCCTGCCCCACGTCGTAGGGCGAGAGGGCGCCGAGCAGCGCCCGGCCGGCCCGGATCGAGGCCTCGGCCTCGGCGTCCGGCGCGTGGCGGCCGAGGCGGCCCGCCGGGCTCAGGAGATCGGGCGCGGCCTCGTGAACGCCGAGCACCCGGTGGCCGTTCTCCTCCAGGAGGGCGAGCACGGCCCGCAGCAGCCGGTCGTCGCCCCCGCCCGCGATGGCGCGGAGCGCCGCGCGGTTGCGCAAGGCCGCGCCCGCGTTGAGGAGGGCGGCCGGGCTCGGACGCGAGACGCCGCCGGCCGGGATCACCACGGCCGGACCCCAATCCTTCAGAATCGCGAGCGTCGCGCCGACGTCGAGCAGATCCACCGTGGCGTCGGCCCGTGCGCGCAGGCGTCGCTCGGTGAAGCCGCGCACGGCCAGGACCTTGTGGGCATGGCCGGCCCGCTCGAGCGAGCCGGCGACCAGATCGGGCAGGCGCCCCGCCCCGGCGACGAGGACCAGGGTGCCGCTGTCGGGCATGAGGCTCAGGCCGCGCTCGCAGGCGTCGGCGCCTCGCGCGGCGTGCAGATCGAGCGCTTGCCGCCGACGCGGATGAAGGCGAGGATCTCGCTGACGGCCGCGTGGGACTCGAACTCGGCCGCCACGTCCTCGACGCGCTCCATCAGGGTACCCTCGGGCGCGAAGAGCAGGCGGTAGGCCCGGCGCAGGGTGTGAATGTCCTCGCGGGCGAAGCCCCGGCGCTGCAGGCCGATGATGTTGAGCCCCGACAGGTAGGCGCGGTTGCCGAGCACCATGCCGTAGGGGATGCAGTCGTTCTCCAGGCCGGAGAGGCCGCCCACGAAGGCGTGGGCGCCGACCCGCGCGAACTGGATCACCGCCGCGCCGCCGCCGAGGATCGCGAAATCGCCGACCGAGCAATGCCCGGCCAGCATCACGTTGTTGGAGAAGACGACGCCGGAGCCGACCCGGCAATCGTGCCCGACATGGGAGTTCGCCAGGAAGGTGCAGCGGTCGCCCACCACCGTCTCCGAGCCGCCGCCCGCGGTGCCGGGGTTCATGGTGACGCCCTCGCGGATCGTGCACTCGGCGCCGATCGTCAGGGTGGTCTCCTCGCCGCGGTACTTCAGGTCCTGGGGCGGGTGGCCGATCGAGGCGAAGGGGTAGATCCGCGTGCGCGCGCCGATGCGGGTGTTGCCGGCGAGCACGACGTGGCTGACGAGTTCGGCGCCTTCGCCCAGCACCACCTTCGGCCCGACATGGCAGAAGGGGCCGATGCGCGCGCCCGCGCCGATCTCCGCGCCGTCCTCGACGACCGCGCTCGGATGGATCAGGGCGGCGCTCACGCCGTCACCAGCATGGCGCCGATCTCGGCCTCGGCGACCAGCGCGCCGTCCACCCGGGCCTCGCCGCGGAACCACCACATCGTCTTGCGCTGGTTGAGCTTCTTCATGTGGAAGCGCACTTGGTCGCCCGGCACCACCGGCTTGCGGAACTTGCACTTGTCGATGGTCATGAAGAAGACCTGCTTGGTCTGGACCGTCTCCGACATGATGTGCCGGCAGCAGATCGCGCCCGCGGTCTGGGCCATGCCCTCGATCAGCAGCACGCCCGGAAAGACCGGCATGTTCGGGAAATGGCCGGTGAATTGCGGCTCGTTCACCGTGACGTTCTTGATGCCGATGCAGCTCTCGTCGCGGTCGATCTCGATGATCCTGTCGATCATCAGGAACGGGTAGCGATGGGGCAGCAGTTCCAGAACCTTCTGGATGTCCGCCGCGCCGAGTTCCTGCACCGTCTCCGTCATCGCCTCTGAAGCCCCGTGTCCTGCCCGGGCGCGGCCGGGTTCATGCGTCGTTCGTGGCGGTGTTTCGTCCGAAACACCGCGGGATGGCAAGTCGCTCGGGTTGCGTCCGGTGCCGGTGGGTCGTGCCCATCGCCGGGACGGTCTCCCCGACATGTGAAAGGCCGCCCTTTTCCCGGACGCCTGGAACGAAGTGGACGGTGATCCGGGATCCAGCGCACGACGGCGCGCAGCGTCCGAATCCAGCAGCGGTATTGGGGATCGAGCCGCTTCGCGGCACTTCTCCCTCTGGGTCCCGGATCACCCGCCGCTGACGCTCCGGGCGTCCGGGAAAAGGGCGGAGACTTGCCGGAAGCAACGTGCCGGCTTCCGCATCACCCCTCTGCGTCGTCCCGGCCCGAGCGCTCGGCGAGCTTGGCCAGCGTCGTCAGCTCGCGGAACCACGCGCGCACGGGCTTGGCCGGCGTGCCGCCCCAGCGGCTGCCGGGAGGAACGTCGCGGTTGACGTTCGAGGAGCCGGCGATCTGCGAGCCGCGCCCGATGGTGAGATGGCCGACGACGCCGACCTGACCGCCGAGGACGACGTAGTCCTCCAGCGTGGTCGAGCCCGAGATCCCGACGCCCGAGACGATCACGCAGTGCCGGCCGATCACGACGTTGTGGGCGATCTGCACGAGGTTGTCGATCTTGGTCCCCTCCCCCACCACGGTGTCGCGGCTGGCGCCGCGGTCGATCGTGGTGTTGGCGCCGATCTCGACGTCGTCCTGCACGATGACGCGGCCGACCTGCGGCACCTTGAGGTGGCTGGCGCCCATGGCGAAGCCGAAGCCGTCCTGGCCGATGCGCGCGCCCGGATGCACGATCACCCGGTTGCCCATCAGGGTGTGGGTGAGGCTCGCGGACGCCCCGATCGAGCAGTCGCGCCCGACCCGGCAGCCGGGTCCGACCAGCGCGCCGGGACCGATCACCGAGCCCGCGCCGATCTCGGCGCCCGGCCCGATCACCGCGCCCGGATCGACCGTCACCCCCTCCTCCAGCCGCGCGTCCGGGTGGACGTGGGCGCCGGGCGCCACGCCGCGGGCGCCGAACTGCGAGCCGGGGCGCAGCGCGTCCGGGTGGAGGCGCCCGAGGAGGGCCGCGTAGGCGCGGTAGGGATCGCGCAGCACCAGCGCGACGGTGGCGGCGGGCACGCGGGCGGCGAAGCGCGGCGAGACGAGGCAGATCGCGGCCCGGGTCGCCGCCAGCGCGTCGCCGTAGCGGGCGTTGTCCATGTAGGCGAGATCGTGCGGGCCGGCGCGGTCGAGGGGCGCGGCGCCCGTCACGAGGCGGTCCGGGTCGGCGCCCGCGGGGAGCACGACGCCCGCCGCGTCGGCGACGGCCGCGAGGCTGAGACGGGTCTGGGAGACGAAGAACTGGGGGTCGGACATGCTCTGAACCGTGGTGCGGGCCGGCGCGCGCGAGGTCCCGTCCGCGGCGCCGCCGGGTCCGGCGGCGTATCGGGTCCTCAGGCGGGTGGAAAGGGGCACCAATATGACGAAAGGGCCGCCCCGGCTGACCGGGGCGGCCCTTTCTCGCGTCCGTTCGTGGGGCTCAGAAGCGCGAGCCGCCCGAGAAGCGGAAGGCCTGGATCTGATCCTTGCCGACCTTGCCGAGGAACGTGCCGTCCGCAGCGTAGACCTTCTGGCCCTCGTCCTTCGAGAGCGCGTAGGCGTAGTCGAAGCGGATCGGGCCGAGCGGCGAGTTCCAGAGGATCGAGGCGCCGATCGAGGAACGCAGCACCGCCTTGTCGCGGACGTTCAGGCACTCGGGCTCGACGCCGATCGACAGGGTGTTGAAGTTGCAGCCCGAGCCCGGCGCGAAGCCGTTGATCAGCGCGTCGCCGTTCACGTTGAACACGCGGCGGCCGTTGTAGCCGAACAGCGTGCCGGCGTCGGCGAAGACGGCGCCCTTCAGGCCGAGATCCTTCGGGATACCCCAGATCGGGAACTGCACCTCGACCGTACCGCCCACATAGGTCGAGCCGCCGACCGCGTTGGAGCGGGCGTCCGTCGTGCCGATGTCGCGCGGGCCGATGCCGTTCGGAGCGAAGCCGCGCACCAGCGACGGGCCGAGGAAGAACTGGTCGGTCAGGCGCAGCGGGTTGCCGTCGAGCGCCGAGATGTGACCGCCCTGGATGCGGACGAAGCCGACGACGTCCTCCCAGAGCTCCTTGTAGTAGCGAGCATCGCCGGTCACGCGGAAGAACTTCGAGTCGCCGCCGAGACCCGCGACGTCGGGCTTCAGCTCTGCGTAGAAGCCGTTGCGCGGCGCGCCGATGACGTCGAGCGTCGAGTAGGCGAGCGTGACGCCGGCCAGCGAGGTCAGCGTGTTGCCCTGCGAGCCCTTGAGCGCGATCGAGGCCTCGCCGTTGTAGGCGCAGTCCGGGTACTTCGCGAGGCCGCCGACGTTCTGCCCGTTGATGATGGTGCCGGCGGGCTGCAGCTCGGTCAGGCCCGGGATCGGCACAGAGCAGTCGTTGTAGGGCCGGCGGAGCGTGTTCGGCACCTTCAGCTCGGTGTTGTAGAGCGAGTAGCGCAGCGTGACGCCGAACTCCTCGGTGATCGGCAGGCCGAGGCGGAGCTGGCCGCCGTAGACCGTGGTCTCGTAGCGCGAGTACCGGGTCAGGTCGCTGTACTTGTAGAAGGCGTCGAAACCGGCGGCGAGCCGGTAGCCGAGGAAGTACGGCTCGGTGAACGAGAAGTCGACGCCGCGGGCGTACTGGCCGCCGGTGCCGGCGACGCGCACGTACTGGCCGCGGCCGAGGAAGTTCGACTCGGAGACCGAGACCTCGCCGATGATGCCGTCCTGGGTGGAGTAGCCGCCCGCGACGGAGAACGAGCCGGTGGGCTGATCCTCGACGTCGATGTTCACGATGACCCGGTCGGGCGAGGAGCCCGGCTCGTTCGAGAAGCGGACCTTCTTGAAGAAGCCCAGGCCGTTGAGCCGGCGCTCGGCCCGGTCGGTGAGCACGCGGTTGTAGGCGTCGCCCTCGCCGAAATCGAGCTCGCGACGGATGACGTAGTCGCGCGTGCGGGTGTTGCCGCGGACGTTGATGCGCTCGACGTAGACGCGCGGGCCGTCCTCGACCACGAAGCCGAGCGAGACCTGATGGGTGGCGCGGTCGCGCTGGCCGGTCGGACGGACCTGCGCGAAGGGGAAGCCCTGGCGGTTGACGTCGTTGGTCACGCCCGAGAGCGTCTTCTCGACGTCCTCGGCGTTGTAGACGTCGCCGACCTGGGCGCGCACCTCGTCCTGCAGGCGGCCGGTGTCGATGCCGGGCAGGCGCGAGTCGATCGCCACCGCGCCGACGCGGTACTGCTCGCCCTCGGCGACCGTGACGGTGATGACCCAGCCGCTCTTCTCCTCGCCCTCGACGTAGCGGGCGTCGGCGTTCACGACCTGGAAGTCGGCGTAGCCGTTGCGGAGGTAGTAGCGGCGGACGAGATCGAGGTCGTTGGCGATGCGGTCGGGATCGTAGACGTCCGAGGTCTTGACGAAGCTGAGCAGGTTCATCTCGGACGAGGTCATCAGACCCTTGAGCGTCCGCTCGGAATAGGCGCTGTTGCCGACGAAGTTGATCGAGACGATGCCGGTCTTGTCGCCCTCGTCGATCTGATAGATCACGTCGACGGTGCCGTTGGGCAGATCGACGGTGCGGTAGGTGACCTTGGCGGTGCCGCGGCCGGCGCGGCGGTAGACTTCCTTGATGCGCTGCAGGTCGGCGTTGACGACCGCCGGGCTGAAGGCGCCGCGGGACTTCGCCTCGATCTGACCCTCGAGGGTGGCCTTCTCGACCTTCTTGTTCCCCTCGAACACCACGCGATTGATGATGTTGTTCTCGCGCACCGTCACGACCGTGCGGCCGCCGCCCTGGGCGACCTTCACGTCCTGGAACATGCCGCTGGCGAGCAGGTTGCGCCGGGCCTCCTCGGCGGAGCCGGAGGCGGTGCCGGTGACGTAGGAGCGGATGGTGTCGGCATCGACCCGACGGTTGCCCTGGACGACGATCTGCTGCGCCTGGGCGGCGGTGCCCGCGAGCACGCCGGCCGTCGCGGCGACTAGGACGATGGTCCGCTTCACCGACTCGCGCCGGCGCTTCCCCGTCATCGACATCATGTAATCGCCCGTCCGCGTTGTTCTTTCGAGAGCGTGCTCTCGCCTGCCGACGAGCAGCCGTTGTCCGGCCATCCCGTCACCTGGTCCAAGCGTAGCTCTTAACGGGATTCCCCTGCCAAGCAAACGCCGCCGGGGCCTCTCGCCTGGGGAATTTGCCGGGTCGTGGCCTTCGCGCCACTTAACGCCGGACGGGTTCCGGGAAGGATCGCCGAACAGGGTAAACCGCACGTAAATGCCGGCCGCGGAAGGTCTTTCCGGGCCGGCACACGATCACGTCAACGATTCGCAAAGGCTCTTGCGGCGGCTCTTCGGGGGGTACGATACCCCTCGAAACCCGGACCCGATCGCGGCGCAAAGACGGCGATGGTGCGGTGCCGGGAGGGCGGCGTCCCGCCCGTGCGCCCTCAGGTGTTGCGGCCCCAGGAGGCGCCGAGGTTCAGGATGTCGTTCCAGGCCGCGAACAGCATCAGCATCAGAACGAGGGCGAGGCCGATGCGGAATCCGATCTCCTGTGCCCGCTCGCTCAGGGGACGCCCGCGCACCACCTCGAAGGCGTAGAACAGGAGGTGCCCGCCATCGAGCAGCGGCACGGGGAAAAGATTCAGCAGGCCGATCGAGACCGAGAGGAGCGCCACCAGCCCGACGAGGCCGCCGACGCCGCCGGTCTTGGCCACCTCGCCCGAGACCCGCGCGATGCCGATCGGCCCGGAGAGCTGGTCGGCCGATTCCCGGCCGGTGGCGAGCTTGCCGAGATACGAGAAGGTGCGCTCGACCACGAAGTAGGTCTCGTGCACGCCGAGGTTCAGGGAGGCCAGCGGGCCGTACTCGACGAGGCGCGCCTCGGAGCCGTTCGGCGAGCGGATGCCGAGCCGCCCGACCCGGTGGCGGCCGAAGGGCGTGCGGTCCTCGTGCACGCGCGGCGTCGCCGTGATGGTGCGCTCGGCGCCGTCGCGCTCGATCGTGAAGAGCAGGGTGTTGCCGGCGCTGCCCGTCACCGTGCGGTACATCGCGTTGAAGTCGCGCACCGGCTGGCCGTCGATGGCCTTGATCAGGTCGCCGGCCTCGAAGCCGGCCTCGGCCGCCGCGCTGTTCGGCTCGACGGCGGCGACGCGGGCCGGCAATTCGTAGCGGCCGCCGAGCCAGATCGCGCCCGCGAAGAGCAGGATGGCGAGCAGGAAGTTGGCGATGGGGCCCGCCGCCACGATCGCGGCGCGCTTGGCTACCGGCTGGGTCGGGAAGCTCGTCGCCCGCTCCTGGGGGCTCATCCGGGCGAGCGCCTCGGGGTCGGGCACGCTGGCCCCGTTCACGTCGCCGTGGAACTTCACGTAGCCGCCGAGCGGGATGGCGCAGAGCTTCCAGCGGGTGCCGCGCCGGTCGTTGAAGCCGACGAGTTCCGGCCCGAAGCCGATTGAGAAGGCGTGGACGCCGACGCCGCACCAGCGGCCCACCAGGAAATGGCCCATCTCGTGGACGAAGACCACGATGGTCAGCACGATCAGGAACGGGATCACCGCGCCGAAGAAGCCGGTGGCGGTGCCGCCCATCGCGTTCAGGAAGTCCATCTCGTCGATCCTCAAGACCTCGACCGGGCGCCGCGACGGCCGGACGGCCGTGCCGGCCGCGTGCGCTCTAGCAGATCGTGACGCTCGGGGGCCAACGCAAACCTGCGCGAGGGGGAGAGAGCGTCGCACGGCGCGCCGGCCTTGGCGAGCCCCCGCCCTCCGCTCTGCCCGCTATTCCCAAGGCGCCCCGCCCGGACGCAGCCTCAGGCGTGGCCGAGCAGGGTGAGCCAGGCGATGGTGGTCACGGGCGCGATCAGCGTGGAGACCAGCACCGAGGCCGCGATCAGGCCGGTCTCGGTCTTGTAGCGCACAGCCAGCAGGTAGGCGTTGATGCCGACCGGCATCGCGGCGAACAGCGTCGCCACGCCCGCATAGGCCGGCGGCATCGCGAAGACGTGGAAGGCCAGAAGCCAGACGGCGAGCGGGTGCAGCACGCATTTCAGCACCGCCACGGCGATCGCGCCCGGCAGGTCGAACATCACCCGGTAGCGGCGCAGGCCGGCGCCCAGCGCCACCAGCGCGCAGGTCGAGGCGGTGGCCGCGAACGCGTCGAGGATCGCCTTCACGGGTCCGCCGGGCGTCAGGTGCAGGACCTTCAGCGCCATGCCGACGAGGAGCGCGACGAAGATCGGATTCTTCAGGAGCACCAGGGCGAGGCCGCGCAGGCGCACCAGCAGCGGCTTGTCGCCCTCGGCCTCGAGCAGGAAGGTGGCAAACCCCATCATGATCGGCAGGTGGACGGCGAGCAGCAGGAAGAGCGGGAAGGCGCCCTCGTCGCCGTAGGCCTGCAGGATCATCGGCACGCCGACGAAGATCGTGTTGGACTGGCTCGCCGCGAAGCCGTGCAGGATCGCGCCCTGCCGGCCGATCCCCGTGCGCCGCATCGCGATCAGGGAGCCCGCGAGCCAGGACAGGCCGGCGCCGCCGAAATACGAGATCCAGTAGGACCACGCGATCTCGCCATCGAGGCCCGGCCGCGTCAGGGTGACGATGATCAGCGCCGGCACGGCCACGGCGAAGACGTACTCGGACAGGCCGTCGCTGACGCGGTCGGAGAGCAGGCCCGCCACGGCCGCCGCCCAGCCGATCAGGATGATCCCGAAGATCGGGACGATGATCGTGAGGGCGTGCACGGGCGGGTTCGGCTTCCGGGAGGCGAAGATCGGTCGCGCGCATACCATGTTCCGGCCGGGCCACACGGGGCGTGCGGCGCATGGCGCGTCTGCAACCTGACAGAACCGTCCGCCTGACCCCATTTCGGCCCGGATCCTGCGGGACAGGCCGGCTCCGGCTATGATCCACCGATGACCACGATCGCGATCGATTTCGAGACGGCCAACGAGCGGCGCGACAGCGCCTGCGCGGTCGGCCTCGCCTGGATCGAGCACAGGCGCGTGGTCCGGCGGGAATCGCGGCTGATCCGGCCGCCGGAGCTGCGCTTCGCGCCCGGCAACATCCGGGTCCACGGCATCCTGCCGGCGGACGTGCGGGATCGACCCGGCTTCGCCGCGGTGATGGCGGAGTTCATGCCCGACCTCGCGGCCGGCACGATCCTGGCGCACAACGCCAGCTTCGACATCGGCGTGCTGCGCGCATCGCTCCACGCCTGCGGGCAGGCGGCGCCGCCGCTGGCCTATCTGTGCACCGTGCAGGTGGCCCGGCGCGTCTTCCCGGATCCCGCCGGCTGCGGGCTCGCCAAGGTCGCGGGCCGCCTCGGGATCCGGTTCAGCCACCACGACGCGGGCGACGACGCCTATGCCTGCGCCGAGATCGCGCTCGCGGCGATGCGCGAGACGGAGACGGTGGACATCGCGGGCCTGAGCCGCGCCATCGCCCTGCCGCTCACCCGGATCGACGGCGGCCCTCCCCCACCGCCGCGCCCGCCGCGCGGGCCGATCGCCGAGCGGGCGCTGCGGACGTTCCGGCCGGCGGAGCCCGCACGCCCGCGCTTCGCCGTCCGGGGCAGCACCGGCAACCGCTACGAGGTCACGCTGGACGAGCGGGCGGGCGCCTTGAGCCTGCGCTGCACCTGCATGGCCGGTCGCCACGGGATGCGCTGCCGCCACGTGAAGGCGCTCGCGGTCGGCGACGTGACGGACCTGCTCTCGGACAACGCGGCGGATCTGGCGCGGGTGCTGGGGCTGCTGGCGGCGGTGCCGTAGTTCACGCGGTCTAAACCGGGAAGGCCGTGATCAAGCGGATCGGGCCGGTGCTGCCATGGTTTAGCATCCAACTGGTTCTGATCGTCGGTGCGCGGCCGTCGGGCGTGTGGAGTGGCCCATCCACCTCGAAGTGGATGCCCCACTCGTCGGCCCAAGTTTCGCGAATCAGATTCTCGATTGCGTGCTCTCGAAGGGCGGAGGCCAAGCCTTCCGGCTGGTCCGGATCGAAGCCGAAGCGAACAAAGAACGCCGCCTTCGCAGCGGCTTCTGGACCATTATCAAAACAGAGGAGATAGCGGGTGATCTTGAGCAGCGGGACATCGACCCGGCTCAGCACCCTGTCGGACGCCATAGATGCCTACCGCAGAGCGGTTAGATCTTCGGCCCGCACTGTCAGGACAGCCTGCACGGGATCGACGAACTCCACGATGCAGGCCTGTCCGCCACCGAGGATCTCGACCACGGTGCCGGCCGCGCCTGCCGGGACCCGCGTGCCGTCCCGCGCCTGCCGCTCAGCCCGCAAGCGAGCCCTGCCGAGAAAGGACAGGGCTCCGGACTTGGTCAGGATGTCTGGCTCGTTCGTCATGCCCCCAAGATGAGCCGACGAACGCCCACCGGCAAGGGCGCCCCGTCAGGCCGCCTGCTTCCCCGCCGTGCCGTAGAAGGTGCCACCATCCCGGGCCATCGCCAGGACGTTCTCCGGCACGCTGAAGCGGGCGCCGTGCTTGGCCTCGAGCGACTGGGCGAGCGCCACGAAGGTCTGCGCGCCCATGAAGTCGATGTAGGAGAGCGCCCCCCCGGTGAACGGCGCGAAGCCGAAACCGAGGATCGAGCCGACATCGGCCTCGCGCGGATCGACCACCACGCCCTCGCCCACCGTGCGGGCGGCCTCCAGCGCCTGGACCACGAGCAGGCGGTGCTTCAGCTCGGCGAAATCGACCGCGTCCGGATCGAGATGCGTCGGCTGAAGATCCTTCAGGCCCGGCCAGAGGCGCTTCGGGGCGCCCTCCGGATAGTCGTAGAAGCCCTTGCGGTTCTTGCGCCCGAGCCGGCCCTGGTTCTCCACCAGCTCGACCAGGAGCTGCTTCTGGCCGGGATCGACCGCGTCGGGCCCGAGCTGCGCCTCGGTGGCCCGGGCGATCTTGAGTCCGAGATCCAGCGCGACCTCGTCGTTGAGCGAGAGCGGGCCCACCGGCATGCCGGCCTGTCGGCCCGCGCTCTCGATCATCGCGGGCGGGACGCCCTCCAAGAGCATCTTGTGGCCCTCGAGCAGGTAGGCCGTGACGCAGCGGTTGGCGAAGAAGCCGCGGGAATCGTTGACCACGATCGGCGTCTTCTTCACGGCGCGGACGTAGTCGAGCGCGGTCGCCACCGCCCGGTCGCCGGTGGCGCGGCCGCGGATGATCTCGACCAGCATCATCTTCTCGACGGGCGAGAAGAAGTGGATGCCCACGAACTGCTCGGGCCGGGCGCTCGCCTCGGCGAGGCCGCTGATCGGCAGCGTCGAGGTGTTCGAGGCGAAGATGGCATCCGGGCCGATCGCGGCCTCGACCTGACGGATCACCTCGGCCTTGACCTTCGGATCCTCGAACACCGCCTCGATGACCAGTTCGCAATCCCTGAGGTCGGCGTAGTCGGCCGAGGTCGTGATGCGCGCGAGCAGCGCCTCGCGGTCGGCCGTCTTGGCGCGGCCCCGGTTGATCTGGTCGGTGACGAGCTTGTGGGCGTAGGCCTTGCCCTTCTCGGCCGCCTCGATCGACTGGTCGATCAGCACCACGTCGAGCCCGGCATTGGCCGAGACGTAGGCGACGCCCGCGCCCATGAAGCCGGCGCCGACCACGCCGACCCGCTTCAGGGCGGTGGGCGGCACGTCCTTGGGCCGGCGCGCGCCCTTGTTGAGCTCGCCCATCGAGATGAACAGGGTGCGGATCATCGCCTGCGCCTCGCTGGTGCGCAGGATCATCGCGAAGTACCGGCTCTCGACCTTGAGGGCGAGGTCCATCGGCAGCTGCAGGCCCTCGTAGACCGAGGCCAGGATCGCCTTGGCGGCCGGATAGTTGTCGTGCGTCTCGCGACGGTAGATCGCGTTGGCGGGCGGCCAGATCATCATGCCGGCCGGCGAGTAGACCTTGCCGGACGGCGCCTTGAACTTCGGCACGTCCCAGGGCGCTACGGCCGAGCCGCCGCCGAGAATCCACGCCTTGGCCTGGGCGACGATCTCGTCCTTCGGCGCGACGGCGTGGACGAGACCCATGCCCTTGGCCATCTGCGGCCGGATCTGCTCGCCCTTGAACAGCATCTGCAGGGCGTCGCCCGTCTGCATCAGGCGCGCGACGCGCTGGGTGCCGCCGCCGCCCGGGAACAGGCCGACCTTGATCTCCGGCAGGCCGACGCGGGTCTTGGGATCGTCCGAGGCGACGCGGTGATGGCAGGCCAGCGCCAGCTCGAAGGCGCCGCCGAGGCAGATGCCGCTGATCGCGGCCGCGAAGGGCTTGCCGCAGGTCTCGAGCCGCCGGAACAGCAGCGAGAGGCGGCGCGATTCCTCGAAGAAGCGGACCATCGCCGCCTCCTCGCCCGCCGTCGCCCGCAGCTCCTCGTAGGCGCGGCCGAGACCCTGCAGCATGGTCAGGTCGGCGCCGCCGGAGAAGTTGTCCTTGCCCGAGGTGATGACGCAACCTTTGATCGCAGCATCTTCAGATACAATCTGGACGATCTGGGCCAGATCATCCATCACCCCCTCGGTGATGACGTTCATCGAGCGGCCCGGCATGTCCCAGGTCGCCAGCGCGACGCCGTCGGCATCGGTCTCGAAGCGGAAGTTCTTCAGATCCATCTCACGTCCTCGCGTCTGGCAGGGGCGGGTCTTAAGGTTTCGGTGAGGTTGCCGGGCCATGGTCGCGGCCGGGGGCACGAGAGAAAAACTGTGCCATGAAGACTGCCCAAGCCTGCCGTGCCTGCCGGGACGGCGCGGAGCTCGACTTCGCCTTCACCATGGCGTTCCAGCCGATCCTCGACCTCCGGGCCGGCACGGTCTGGGGCTACGAGGCGCTGGTGCGCGGGCCCGAGGGCCAGGGCGCCGGCACGATCCTCGACCGGGTGACGGACGAGACCCGCTACCGCTTCGACCAAGCGGCTCGGGTGAAGGCGATCGAGCTGGCCGGCCGTTTGTTCCCGCGCGGCGGGGCGGAGCGGCTGTCCATCAACTTCATGCCGAACGCGGTCTACGAACCCAACGCCTGCATCCGCGCCTCGCTGGAGGCGGCCCGCCGCGTCGGCTTCGGGCACGAGCGCATCATGTTCGAGTTCACCGAGAACGAGCGCTTTCGCGACACCGCGCACGTCCGGAATATCGTTTCCGCCTACCGGCGCCAGGGCTTCTTGACGGCGCTCGACGATTTCGGGGCCGGCTTCGCGGGCCTCTCCCTGCTCGCGAACTTCCGGCCGGACCTCATCAAGATCGACATGGACCTGCTGCGCGGCATCGACGCGGATGCCGGACGTCAGGCCATCGTCGCCGGCCTGATCGCGATCGCGCGGGCGCTCGGCGTCACGGTGCTCGCCGAGGGCGTCGAGACCGCGGCGGAGTGCGAGACCCTGCGCGGGCTCGGCGTCGGCCTGTTCCAGGGCTATCATTTCGCCAAGCCCCTCCTCGAAGGCCTGCCGGCGGTTGCGGGCTTCCGGGTCGATCCGGCTGCCGCGATGGTGGCGTGAGATCCGCACCCGCCGGCCTTCCACGGCCTACTTGGCGGGCGCCGGGGCCGGGCTCGGCGCCGCGGCGGGCGGGCTGCCGGGCTGCGGGCCCTCGCCGCCGGCGGCGGCGACCGCCAGCATGTTGAGCAGCTTCGTCACCGAGCCCTGCGAGATCGCCGTCACGCTGGAGGACGGGTCGGCGTTGAGGGCCTGGAACTTCTGGTAGGTCTTGTCGTCGTAGATCTCGTTGAGGTGCTTCAGCTCGGTGAGACTGAACTTGCCGGCATATTCCTTGGAGAGACCCTCGACCATCACCTCGCGCTGGCGGTCGAACTCGGCGTTGAGTTCCTTGCGCACGGCGTCGGCCTTCTGGTCGGGCATCGCCGCCACGGTCTTCTCCAGGGCCGCGCCGAAGCCGGTCTGCAGGTTCTTGATCAGGGTCTTCGAGACGAGGGTCTTGGCCTCCGCGATCTTGTCGGCAGCCTCGTCGGCGCGCGCGGCGAGCGGCAGCGCGAGGGCGGTCGTCAGGCAGAGGGTGGCGATGAGGCGCGTCATCTGAAGCGTTTCTCCCATGAGGCTTCGGTTCCGCCTTGCTCGGCGGTCGCGTCGGCCTCTAGCAGCGTTTGGCACGCGAGGGGAGCGGCCGGCCCGGCCGCTCCCGCGACCGTCAGACGCGCTCGATGATGGTGGCGGTGCCCATGCCGGCGCCGATGCAGAGCGTGACCAGAGCCCGCTCCTTGCCGGTGCGCTCCAACTCGTCCAGCACCGTGCCCAGGATCATCGCGCCGGTGGCGCCGAGCGGGTGGCCGAGCGCGATGGCGCCGCCGTTGACGTTGACCTTCGCCGGGTCGAGGTCGAAGGCCTGCTGGAAGCGCAGCACCACCGAGGCGAAGGCCTCGTTGATCTCGAACAGGTCGATGTCCGCGACGCTCATCCCGGCCCGGGCGAGCACCTTGTGGGTCACGTCCACGGGCCCGGTCAGCATCAGGGCGGGGTCGGAGCCGATGTTGGCGAAGGCCCGGATGCGGGCGCGGGGGCGCAGGCCCGCCGCGTCGCCCGCCTCGCGCGAGCCGATCAGCACGGCCGCGGCGCCGTCCACGATGCCCGACGAGTTGCCCGCGTGGTGGACGTGGTCCACCGCCTCGACATCCGGGTGCGCGTCGGTCGCCACCGCGTCGAAGCCGCCCATCTGGCCCATCTGCACGAAGGAGGCCTTCAAGGAGGCCAGCGACTGCATGTCGGTGGAGGGCCGCATGTGCTCGTCGCGGTCGAGCAGCGTGATGCCGTTGACGTCCTTGACCGGGACGACGGCATTGCGGAACAGCCCCTCCTCCCACGACCTGGCGGCGCGCTTCTGGGATTCGACCGCGTAGGCGTCGCAATCGGTGCGGGAGAAGCCGTACTTCGTGGCGATGAGGTCGGCCGAGACGCCCTGGGGCATGAAGTAGGATTTCACCGCGATGGCCGGATCCACCGGCCAGGCCCCGCCGGAGGCGCCGAGGCCGACGCGGCTCATCGATTCCACCCCGCCGCCGACCGTCATGTCGTGCTGGCCGGCCATCACCTGGGCGGCGGCGAAATTCACCGCGTCGAGGCCCGAGGCGCAGAAGCGGTTGATCTGCACGCCCGGCACGTGGGTGCCGTAATCGGCAACGAGGGCGGCGGCGCGGGCGATGTCGCCGCCGGCCTCGCCGACGGGATCGACGCAGCCGAGCACCACGTCGTCCACCCGCTTCGTGTCGAGGGCGTTGCGCTCCTTGAGCGCGCGGAGCGCCGTCTCGGCGAGGCGCAAAGCCGTCACCTCGTGCAGCGCGCCGTCGGGCTTGCCGCGGCCGCGGGGCGTGCGGACGTGGTCGAAGATGTAGGCCTCGGGCATCTGATTCTCCTTGCACCGCCCCGCTCACGAGCAGGTCTCGGCGCCTCTTGGCACAGGTGCGGGCAGCGCCCGCCCGATCTCTTCAGATCTCGATGTCGCCGAGGCGGCGGTCGAGTTCGGCGACGTGGGCGCGCCAGGCATCCCCGTTCGCCGTGTCGGCCCACAGCTCCGCGAGTTCCGAGCCGTCATCCGTCACGCGGGCGAGCGCCGCGCGGGCCTGGCCGATCAGGCGGACGCCATCGTTGCGCAGAACGATCCGCCGGTCGAGAGCACCGTCGCTGTCGAACGATCCCATGCCCCAGCTGCCCATCGGCCGGGATCCCGTCAGAAGGCCTCGGCGGAGAGCGCCATCGTCGTGTCCGAGCCGGCCTTGATCCGCGCGAACCGCAGGGACGTCTCGGGCAGCATCCGCTCCATGTAGAAGCGGCCGGTGACGAGCTTGGCCTCCATGCGGGCATCGCCGGACTTGGCGGAGGCCGCCTTGGCGATGCGCGCCCACATGTAGCCGATCGCCACGAGGCCGAGGAGGTGCATGTAGTCGGTCGCCCCCGCGCCCGCGTTGTCGGGCTTGGCCATCGCGTTCTGCATGAACCACATGGTGGCGCCCTGCAGGTCGTTGAGCGCGGCCTGGAGCGGGGTGCAGAAGGGCTTCAGCGCCTCGGTCTCGTTGTGGTCCTTGATGAAGGTCTGGACCTCGCCGAGGAAGGTCATCATCGCCCGGCCGCCGTCGCGGGGGAGCTTGCGGCCGATCAGGTCCATGGCCTGGATGCCGTTGGCGCCCTCGTAGATCATGGCGATGCGGGCGTCGCGCACGAACTGCGACATGCCCCATTCCTCGACGTAGCCGTGCCCGCCGAACATCTGCTGCGCCTCGACCGCGTTGGCGAAGCCGCGATCGGTCAGCACGCCCTTCACCACCGGGGTCATCAGGCCGAGCTGGTCGTCCGCGGCCTGGCGCTGCTTCGCATCCTCCGAGCGGTGGACGATGTCGGATTGCAGCGCGGTCCAGAGAACCAGCGCGCGGGCGCCCTCGTTGAAGGCGCGGATGCCCATCAGGGTCCGGCGCACGTCCGGATGGACGATGATCGGGTCGGCGGCCTTGTCGGGCGCCTTGGCGCCGGTCAGCGCGCGGCCCTGGAGCCGGTCCTTCGCGTAGGCCACCGCATTCTGGTAGGCGACCTCGGACTGGCCGAGGCCCTGGACGCCGACCGCGAGGCGGGCCTCGTTCATCATCACGAACATCGCGTTGAGGCCGCGGTTGGCCTCGCCGACGAGCCAGCCCTTGGCCCCGTCGTAGTTCATCACGCAGGTCGAGTTCCCGTGGATGCCCATCTTGTGCTCGAGCGAGCCGCAGGAGACGCCGTTGCGCTCGCCCACGGAGCCGTCCGGATTCACTAGGAACTTCGGCACCACGAAGAGCGAGATGCCCTTCGTGCCGGCGGGCGCGCCCTCGATCCGGGCGATGACGAGGTGGACGATATTCTCGGAGAGGTCGTGCTCGCCCGCCGAGATGAAGATCTTGGTGCCGGTGAGGCTGTAGGAGCCGTCCGCGTTCGGCACCGCCTTGGTCTTGAGCAGCCCGAGATCCGTGCCGCAATGCGGCTCGGTGAGGTTCATGGTGCCGGTCCAGCCACCCGCGACCATGTTGGGGATGTAGGTCCGCTTCTGCTCCTCGGAGCCGTGCACGAGGAGCGCGGCGACGGCGCCCTGCGTCAGGCCCGGATACATGCCGAGCGCGAGGTTGGCGCCGGAGACGAATTCCTGCATCGCGGTGTTGAGGGTGTGGGGCAGGCCCTGGCCGCCGAACTCCTCGGGTACGGAAAGCCCCATCCAGCCGCCCTGCGCGTAGGCGTCGTAGGCTTGACGGAAGCCCTTCGGGGTCGTGACCGAGCCGTCCGGATGCCGGGTGCAGCCCTCGAGGTCGCCCGCGCGGTTGACCGGGGCGAACACCGTTTCGGCGAGCTTGGCGCCCTCTCCCAGCACCGCCTCGACCACGTCCGGCGAGGCCTCGGCGAAGCCCGCGAGATTCGCGTGGTTGTGGAAGCCGAGCACGTCGTTGAGGAGGAACAGGGTGTCCTCGACGGGGGCGCGATAGCTCGGCATGTGCTCTCCTCCGATGGCGACTTGCGATGGCGGCTTACAGGGTCGAACCGAACCCCTGCCGCTCGATAGTTCATATCTAAACTATCTGGCCGCCGGGCCGCAAGGGGTGGCGGCTGACAACCGGTCCGAACCTGTCGCACGGTTCACGTTTCCGGGACCTCGATCAGGAACCGCTCGACGGTCTGGCAGACCACGATGTCGGGCCCGAGCCTCTCCACGAGCCCCGCCGGAACGTGGGCGTGCCACACGAAGTGGTAGCTCCGGAACCAGCGCGCGAACCACCACGACATCCGGCCCTGGTGGACTTCGGCGGGTCCGCAATAGGAGTTTCCGAGCACCAGGAGGCTGGCGTCGATCGGCGCGTCCGGATTCCGCCACGACTGGCTGAAGCCGACATGCCCGCCCGGCGCCGGCCTGTGGAATGTCAGCTCCGCGCGGCCGAAGGCGAAACCGGGCGCGCCCGGATCCGTCTCCCGGCGCAGGTCGAGGATCGGCACGCCGAAGAATCGGAGCGCCAGATCGCCGGATGCCGCCCGCCGCGTGCCGAAGTCCGGCTCGGGGCCGGCCGGCAGGCCGAGATGTTCGAGGATCGCCCGGAACGCCGTCCAGGTGCCGTAGGGCGAGAGGTGCGAGTCGGTCTTCAGCACCGTCTCGGCGGGATCCCGCACGTTTCCGAGGGCGTGCCGGGCCGAGACGTAGCAGGCGGCGGCTCCGGGCTCATGCCGAAGCCCGGCCTCGATGCCGCGCAGGATCGCCCCGGGCGTCCGCACGGGATGCGGGAACAGGTGCGGCAGAAGGGTCAGCGTCTCCGGAAGGATCACCTGGGCGTAGCGGGCGCCCGCCGCCTCGAGGCGCGCGCGCCTTCGCGCCATCAGCGCGACCCACGCTGCCGCGAGCGCACGCGGGCGGGGGTCGTCGTCGGTGCGGGCGTACTCCTCCAACAGCCGATTGCGGCCGCCGACGAGAAAGATCTGGCCGTCCCGCCCGAGCAGCGCGGCCCCGTCCCCCGAGCGGGTGCCGACCGGCACGAGCAACGGCGCCAGGGCACGCGAGGGGTCGCTCACCGGCTCGCCGGCCGTCCGGTCGAAGAGCGCCCGCGCCCGGCCCAGCGTGCCCGCCGCCGACAGGCCGGGATGGTTCGCGGCGCCCTCCCCCAGCAGGGCGCGCAATCGCTCCAGCGTGGCCGCGTGGGCGGGCTCGGGGAGCGCGGCGACGTGGTCGAGAAAGTCGAGCGCCGCGCGCGCGCGAAGCGCCTCGGCGAGATCGGGCGCCAGCGGGATGCGGGCGAGCGGTCGTCCGTCCCGCATCAGGTGGACGGTGAGGTCGCCGGAGGCCAGATCGCGCGCGACGTGGCCGCCGTCCACATGGACGGCGAAGCTCAGGCGCGCGCCGTCCGGGCCGACGGGCGCGATCGCCACCGTGAGCCCGACCCGCAGCCCGACGCGGTAGACGCCGATCACGGGCGTCGCGCGGTCGGCCCAGACGTCGGCCCGGACCCAGCCCGTCAGGTCGTCGCCCGGCCAGGCGCCCTCGACCGCGCCGATCCGCTCCGCCTCGAGGCCGCGGCGGCGCCAAGCCCGATACAATCGACGCCCGCCCGCCTCCAGGGCGGTGAGCAGTCTTCGCGGCCGGATGAGATCGGGGAGACGGGAGAGCATCTGAGATGGATCGGGCGCGTGCAGCATTTCGTCCGGCGGCGTACGAGCCGCAGCGGTCTTAACCGGGTGTTTACCAAGAAAGTTAATGGTCCGTGCTCGAAGACCCGCATGCCCCGCCCGATCCGCGCACGACGCACGGATCGGGAGGACCAGCTGCCGCACGCCGTTCGAGGCAGGCCAGGATGACACGCACCGCGAAGCCGGATTTCCACAGCTTCGATCCCGACGTGCTCGAAGCGGCTCGCGACGTCGCGCGCAGGGCGGGCATTCCCCTCGAGGAATGGATCGCCCGGAACGTGCCCCAGGGCGGCCCGCGCCGCCGCCGCCCCGGCGACCAGCCCCGCAAGGCGGAGCGGGCGGCCGAGGAAGCCGGGCGCTTCCGGCCCGGCCGTCCCCAGGGGGCCGCCGACACGCGCCGGCCCTTCGCGGCGGGGGACGCCGACGAGGGCGCGCTCGCGGCCCTGATGGCCCGCCTCGACGGGCTGGACCGCAACCTCGCCGACGAGCGGCGCGCGGCCGAGACCGCGGCGAGCCGGCGCCTGGAGGAGATCGAGCACCGCCTGACGCGCGCGCTCGATGCCGGCGCGGCGCCCGTCGAGAAGGTCACCGAGCGCCTCGGCGACATCGAGCGGCGGATGTCCGAACTCGGCGACAAGGTCGCCGCCGCGCGTCCCTATCCGCGCCGCGGCCGCGGCCCGGCGGAGATGCGCGAGGCGGTCGAGGAGATCCGGCAGCGCCAGCGCGCGCTGGGCGAGCACCCCGTGCAGCCCCGCCGCGCCGCGGATGAGCCCAACGTCGTCGCGGGCATGCGCCGGGACCTCGCGCGGCGACTCGATGCCGGCCTGCACGAGGACCTGATGATCGACACCGCCGAGGCGGTGTCCCAGTTGCAGCGCGAGACCCTGCGCCTGCGCGAATCGATCGGCGGCCTCGCCACCAGCCGCGACGTCGGTGCGCTGGAGCAGGCGATGATCTCGCTCGCGACCAACGTCGAGCGGGCCCAGCCCTCGGCGGATCTCGTCGCCATCACGGCCCCGATCGAGTCGATCCGCGAGCATGTCGAGCGTCTGGCCGGCGAAGTCGCCGACAACGTGCACGGCCGCGTGGCCGACGAGGTGACGCGCCTCGCAGCGCGCCTCGACAGCGTCGCCGCCGCGGGCCCGGGCTCGGACGGGCGCGCGCTCGACACCCTGTTCCAGGAACTCGACGAGATCCGCCGCCTGCTCGGCACCCTGGCCGGGCCGGAGCGGATCCAGAGCCTCGCCCAGGGGATGCAGGCGATCAGCGCCCAGATCGCGCAGCTCCAGGAAGCCGCCAGGGAAGCCGCGAAGGCCGACGACAGCGCGACCCTGCGCCCGCTCCTCGAGGAGATCCGCAGCGGCCTCGGCGCCCCGGCTCCGGCCGCCTTCATCGATCAGATGCGGGCGATGGCCACGAAGCTCGACGCGCTCCACGAGCGGGCGGGCGGCCAGGATCCCGCCGAGTCGCGCAGGATCCTCGGCCGCATCGACGCGCTGGCCGACAAGGTGGAGCAGGCGAGCACCCGGCCCGTCGACGACCTGATCGGCCGTCTCGAAGGGCTGAGCGACAGGCTCGGCGAACAACTCGGCGAACGGGCGGGAGAGGGCCGGGGCGACGGCCTGCGCGGAGGCGCGCTGACGGGCGACGCGTTCGCCTCGATCCAGGCCATGCTCAGCAACCTCGCCGAGAAGGTGGACCGTGTCGGCGACCGGGCGGGCGACCGCGCCGGCTCGGACGGGCTCGACGCGCTGGAGAAGCAGGTTCTCACCCTCGCCAAGCGCCTCGAGTCCCGCGGCGCCGATCCGGCGCTGACGAGCCTTGAGCGCAGCATGGGCGACCTGCTGGCCCAGGTTGCCGCCCTGCGCGAGCAGGCGCCCGACGCGGACGCACTCGAGCGCGCGGCCCGCGAGGCGGTCTCCGCCGGCCTGGCCGACCGCGCGGGTCCGCAGGACCGTGGCGAGATCGGCCTGCTGCGGGCGGGCCTCGCCGACCTGCAGGCCCGGCAGAGCGCCTCCGACCAGCGCCTCGGCGCGATGCTCGACGGCGTCCAGTCGGCCCTCGACCGCCTGATGAGCCGCCTCGACCCGGCCGCCGAGCCGGGCAGCGCCCTCGCGGCGGGCCCGCGTCCGCCGAGCCTGGACGAGCAGCTGATGGCCTCCACGGCCGCCGACCTCGCCCGGGGCGAGGCCGAGCGCCGCCGCCGCCCGGAGATGAAGCGGGCGGCGCCCGCCGCGCATCCCAGCGACGAGTTGCTCGAACCCGGCGCGGGCCGGCCGCAGCGCGAGGTCCAGGGCCGCACCCTGCCGGAGGCCGGACCACGGCCGGCCCGCGGCCTGCGTGAGGAGCCGGCCGCTGGCGACGACGGCGCCGGAGACATCAAGACGAGCTTCATCGCCGCGGCCCGGCGCGCCGCGCAGGCGGCCCAGGCGGAACTCGCGAGCGAGGCGGCGAGCGAGCGGCGCGACCTGCGCCTCGGCGCCCGGCTCGAGAAGCCCGGGATCCCGGGAGCGGCGCCGGCCGGCGGACGCTTGGCGCGGCTGCGCGCCGAGATCGATCGCCGCCGCCGTCCGATCCTGCTCGGCCTGGCGGCGATCGTGCTGGCGCTCGGGGCCCTGCAGGCGATCGGCACCCACATGGCCGAGCCCGATCCCTCGATCCCGGCCCCGCGCGCGGCCGCCGCCCCCGAGCCCGCCCGGAGCGAGGCGACGGCGGAGGCTGCCAAACCCGAGGCCCCGAAGCCCGAGGCCCCGAAGCCCGAGGCGTCGAAGTCCGAGGTCCCGAAGTCCGCGGCGTCGAGCGCCGAGCGGGCCGCCGAGGCGCCGAAGACCGCGCTCGCGGACCCGCTGACCACGCAGGCGATCCCGTCCGACCCGGCCGCCCCGCCCGCCCCCGGCCGCGCCCGCTCCGGACCGCCCCGGATCTCGGCGGCCGTCAGCCTCTCGGGCGACCTCTCGGGCCTGCCCGCCGGCCTCGCCAAGCTGCGCCAGGCGGTCCTCGACGGCGACGGCGCGGCCGCGTGGGAACTCGCCGCGCGCGCCGCGGACGGCCGCGGCCTGACTCGCGACCTCGCGCTCGCCGCCAAGCTGTTCGAGAAGCTGGCCTCCGCCGGCTACGCCCCGGCCCAGTACAAGCTCGGCGGCCACTACGAGAAGGGCTCGGGCGTGGTGCGCGACCTCGCCCAGGCCAAGCTCTGGTACGGCCGCGCGGCCGAGCAGGGCCATGCCCGCTCCATGCACAACCTTGCGGTGATCTACGCCGAGAGCCCGGGCGCCAACGGCAAGCCGGACTACGCCTCGGCGGCCTCGTGGTTCAGGCAGGGCGCCGAGTACGGCCTGCGCGACAGCCAGTACAACCTTGGCGTGCTCTACGCCCGCGGCCTCGGGCTCGGCCAGGATCTGGTGCAGTCCTACGTCTGGTTCTCGGCCGCCGCCGCGCAGGGCGACGAGGACGCGGGGCGCAAGCGCGACGACGTCGCCAACAAGCTCGGCCCGGCCGATCTCGCCAGCGCCAAGACGCTGGCGGCCACCTTCAAGCCGCGCAAGCTCGATCCGGTGGTGAACGAGCCGCCGCAGGCGCCGGAGGGGGGCGGGGCGATGACGCTGCTCGGCGCGCCCGCGCCCAGCGCGCCCGCCTTCACCCCGGCCTCGCGCGCCCGCGGTGTCTGACGGGGCGGGTCGCCGCATGCGGGAACCCCTCCCGGCGGCATCCGTATAACGCTTGGCCGTGCGGCTCGCGCCGCACGGTCCCGTCGCGGCCATGTCGGCCGCGATCTTGCCGCGGCCCCGCCGGTCCGCGGACGGCGGCCGAGCGGAGGGTGAATGGCGCGCCTGAATCCGGTCCCGATGGGGGCTGTCATCCTCGGCGTGGCCGGGCTGATCCCCTTCCTCGGCTTCGCCGCCCTGTCGGTCGCGGGCAACGACGGCGGGCTCGGCACGCTGGGCCTGAGCCCGCGCACGATCCTCTCGGCCTACGGCGCGGTCATCGCCTCCTTCCTCGGCGGGATCCGCTGGGGCGCGGCCGCCGCGCGCAACGCCGGCAGCGGCGACTACCTGCTGGCGATCGTGCCCTCGCTGGTCGCCTGGGCGGCGCTCGCCGCCCCCGCCCCCTGGGACCTGCGCATCCTCGGCGTCCTCGTCCTGGCCTGGGGCCTGGTCGATCAGGACATGCCCCGGCGCGGTATCGTTCCGCGCTGGCTCGGGCGGCTGCGGCTGGTCCTCTCGGGCGTCGCCGGCGCGGCGCTCCTCGTGGCCGCCTGAGCGATCCTTCGCCGATCCGTGCCGCCCGCCCGCCGGGCCCGTTGCATTCGCCCGCGCGCGACCGCATATCGCCTCCGCGTTTTTTCGGGCCGGTCCGGCTCGGTCGCGATGGAGGCGCTGCGGTGAGCGAGACGGTGGAGCGACACGAATTCGGTGCCGAGGTCGGGCGCCTGCTCGACCTCGTGGTGCACGCCCTCTACTCCGACCGCGAGATCTTCCTGCGCGAGCTGGTGGCCAACGCCGCCGACGCGATGGACCGGCGCCGCTTCGAGGCCCTGACCTCGGCCGCCAGCGCCCTGCCGCCCGACGCGAAGGTGCGCATCGCCCCCGACAAGACGGCGCGCACGCTCACCGTCTCGGATGCCGGCATCGGCATGACCCGCGAGGACCTGGCGCAGAACCTCGGCACCATCGCGCGCTCGGGCACGCGGGCCTTCTCGCAGACGCTGGAGAGCGCCCGGGCCGAGGACCGGCCGAGCCTGATCGGCCAGTTCGGCGTCGGCTTCTACTCCGCCTTCATGGTGGCCGACCGCGTCACCGTCACGTCGCGCCGCGCGGGCGCGGAGGAGGCCTGGACCTGGGCGTCCGAGGGCCAGGGCAGCTACACGCTGGAGCGCGCCGAGAGACCTGAGCCCGGCACCGACATCGTGCTCCACCTCAAGGCCGACGCGGACGAGTACCTAGAGCCCTACCGGCTCGATCACCTCGTGCGGAAATGGGCCGATTTCATCACCGTGCCGATCGCGATCGTCCAGGACGGGCGCGACGAGGCGGCCAACCAGGGCACCGCCCTGTGGCGCAAGCCGCGGAGCGAGGTCACGCCCGAGCAGTACGAGGCGTTCTACCGCTCCGTCGGCATGAACTTCGACAAGCCCTGGGCGACCCTGCACTGGCGGGCGGAGGGACAGCTCGAGTTCTCGGCGCTGCTCTTCGTGCCCGGCATGAAGCCCTTCCAGGCGCTGGAGAACGAGCGGCAGAGCAAGGTGCGGCTGCACGTGCGCCGCATGTTCATCACCGACGAGGCGGAGTTGCTGCCGCCCTGGCTGCGCTTCGTCCAGGGCGTGGTCGACACCGAGGACCTGCCCCTCAACGTCTCGCGCGAGATGCTGCAATCGACGCCGGCGCTGGCCCGCATCCGGCGCGCCGTCACCGGCCGCGTCCTCTCAGAACTCGCGACCCGCGCGAAGGATGGAGCGGAGTACCAGAGCTTCTGGGAGAATTTCGGCCCCGTCCTGAAGGAAGGCATCTACGAGGACCACGAGCGCCGCGAGGAGATCGCGCCGCTGCTGCGCTTCCGCTCCTCGGCCGTCGAAGGCTGGACGAGCCTGCCCGACTACGTCGCCCGCATGAAGGACGGCCAGGAGGCGATCTACTACCTCGTCGCCGACGACGCCGAGGCACTCGGATCCTCGCCCCAGCTCGAGGGCTTCCGGGCTCGCGGGCTGGAGGTGCTTCTCCTGTCCGACCATGTCGACGCCTTCTGGCCCGAGGCGCTCGCGCGCTTCGCCGACAAGCCGCTGCAATCCGTCACGCAGGGCGGCCTCGACCTCTCGAAGTTCCCCGCCGCGGGTGAGGCCGAGGCGGCGCCCGCCGGGATCGACGTGCTCGTGGCGGCGATCAAGGCGGCTCTGGGGAGCGACGTCGCGGACGTGCGCACCACCGACCGTCTGGTCGACAGCGCGGTCGTGCTCTCGGCCGGCAGCGGCCCGGACCTGCAGATGCAGCGCCTCCTGCGCCGCGCCGGCCGCGGCGGCGGCCAGGCGGTTCTGGAGATCAACCCGCGCCATCCCCTGATCCGCGCGCTCGCCGAGGGCGAGGCCGAGGCCGTGCCTGCGGCCGCGGGCACCCTCCTCGATCTGGCGCGAATCCAGGATGGGGACATTCCACGCGATCCCGTGGCCTTCGCCCGGACGATCACCGCCGCGCTCGCCGCGGAGCGGGGAGCCTGATCCGAGCGGTCCTGCGGCTGGCCCGGATCAACTGGCATCTGGGACTTGCCGGGGATGGCCGCTTTCCGAACCCGAAGCGGCGCCGGACCGGCTTGCCACACCGCCGACGCTTCGCTATAGCCCCGACATCGAGACACCGGCCGTAGCCCGCCAGCGCGCGGGCGATCCCGCGGGCCGGTTCATCGATGCGACGCCAGGGTGCTGAAGCGCCGACGGCGTCGTTGGAGAGGTGGCAGAGCGGTTGAATGCACCGCACTCGAAATGCGGCATGGGTGCAAGCCCATCGGGGGTTCGAATCCCCCCCTCTCCGCCAGTCTTGCTAAAAGCTCAATCGTCACGGTAAGTTGCTGATACGCAACGTGTTCGTACGGCCCGACTGGTACATTCGGGTGGTACATATGCCCTTACCGATGGCACGTCCCTGGAAGCATCCCGACAGCGGCATCTACTACGTCCGCAAGGCCGTCCCTGCTCAGCTGCAGCCGCTTGTCGGCCGAGCCATCGAGAAGCTCAGCCTTCGCACGAAGGATCCCGAGGTCGCCCGCGCCCGATTCGCTGATGCGATCCGCGAGATCGAGGCACGCTGGGCGACGCTCGCATCTGGCCCGCAGGAGCTGAGCGAGCGCGAGGCGCACGAACTAGCCGCCCCGGCCCATGACCGTTGGATCGCCCTGCACCGCGACAACCCGAGTCAGAATCTCTGGCGCACCGACCTTTTCGCGCGCCTGTGGCAGCCCCGCCGTGTCGGGCTGTGGGGCCATCCCGACGTCGTCCACCAGGTTCTGCACGGCGCCTACGCCGACAGGGGCGAGGACGACATGGAGGCGTGGTGCCTCAAGCAGGCCGACTTCCTGATCGCAAAAAAGGGCTTGCAGCTCGACGCCGACGGGCGTCGCACGCTGGCTCAGGCGGTCTCTGCGGCCATCCAGCGCGCGAGTCTGGCCCTCGAACGGCACACGCTCGGCGACGTGGCGGAGACGCTGCCTGAGCGTGCACCGTTCGCGGGTCGAGCGCCCGCGCCGCGCCCGGCGCCGACGGCAAAGGTCCTATTCGACGACTTGGTGAAGGGGTGGGCTGCCGAGCGCAAGCCGGTGGAGAAGACGGTCTACGACTGGACGCGGGTCATGCAGCAACTCGCCGCGTTCCTCGGCGACGACGATGCCACGCGGGTCACAGCCGACAAGCTCGTCGCCTGGAAGGACAGCCTCGTGGCATCGGGACTATCCGCCAAAACTATCCGTGAGAGCCGTTTGGCGCCGGTGCGGGCGGTGCTGCGCTGGGGTGTCGATAACAGACGGCTTCCCGAGAACCCAGCCGAGCGCATCACCATCAGCGTCAAGCAGAAGCCGGGCCAGGGCAAGCGCGGCTTCAAGGACGCCGAGGCGGCTCAGATCCTCGCGGCAGCGGCGGGCGAGCGCGACCCGGTCAAGCGGTGGGTGCCGCTGGTGTGCGCATACTCGGGCGCTCGGCTGTCGGAGGTCTGCCAATTACGCGTGGAGGATTTCAGCGAGGTCGACGGCGTCGCGGTGATGCGCTTCGATGCCGAGGCCGGCTCGCTCAAGAACGTCGGTTCGGAGCGCACCGTGCCCTTGCACTCCGCGCTCATCGCCGCAGGCCTCCTCAACTATGTACGTGGGCGCGGGGGAGGTCCGCTGTTTCCCGACCTGCCACCGGACAAGTTCGGCAAGCGCGGCGGCAACGGTACGAAAATCCTTGGGCGATGGGTGCGCAGCCTAGGGCTAACCGACACACGGCTTGCACCGAATCATTCCTGGCGGCACCGGTTTAAGACGCTCGCGCGCAACCACGGCCTCGCTGGCGATGTGACCGATGCTATCACCGGTCACGCGCATCGCTCCGTCGGTGATCAATACGGCGAGTACGACGTCAGGGCGATGAAGCGTGAGCTTGAGAAAATTCCGTCAGGGCCATGATCGTGAACAGACCTAACGTCGTGACGTGATCATCGAGCACTGGCGCTCATGGGTGCCCTTAGGGGAGCTTCCGTGGGGCCGCCGCCGAGCCCCGCGCTGGGTCGAGGACGAGGGCCGATTCGGCGGCGTATGGGTGCTCTGGATCAACCCGGAAGCGGGTAAGGTGAAGACGAAGCAAGGTCGTGAGGTACCTCTGCACCCACAACTCGTCGAGATGGGCTTCCCGGCATCCGTCGTGGGCTTACGCGACGAACGCTTATTTCTCGTGCCGGACCGCGGAGGTCGGCATCGCGGGACCGCTGCAGGGGGGTGGAGAACCGCCTGAGCGAAGCTGCGCGCGAGCACATCGACGATCCAGGGGTAAGCCCGAATCACAGCTGGCGGCACCGCTTTCGCACGATAGCCACCGACGCGGGCGTGGCGGGCAACGTGATCGACGCGATCTGCGGCTGGTCTGCCAAGAGCGTCGGCGAATGTTACGGCAGCGTCTCGCTAAAAGCTCGCGCGGATGCTATTGCGCGTTTGGAAAGAGTTGAGATCTAATATTCAGACCTAGCCATTCCGACGTAAATTTCTTATTCATCCGATGAAGATCCTTCGTTCGCCGGTTCGGATATCCGTCTCAGAGACGGTAGCACGCCTGACAGCGGCGGCCACAACATCAGCATGTCGTGCCACATTTCGCGATGATCAGCTATCCTCCGTCCTTGAGGCGAACCCCCCGCATAAGGGGTGTTGGCGACCATGTGTCGGTTGAGGTCGGGAGACCCGCCGTTCCACTATGGCGGCCCCCGCTCGCCGAGGGCGGTCTTGGCCTTGTCCACGCTTGCGCGTGCCACCGACGAGGCATCTTCATCGCGAGCATTCCTGGCATTCCTGACCGCCCGCCTGGCCGCCATGAGCTCACGGACGAGCCCCTGCCGGCGCGCCTCCGGCAGCAAAGGGTTCGTCATCCGCCAGAGCCGGCCGCGAACGACGAAGTAGCGTCCATCCGGCGTGACGGGATACACCTGTCGGCCCACATGAGCGGCCACGTCACTTGCTCTTGCCGCCCTCCTTGCCGAGCTCGGCCTGGGCGGCCGACGACGAACGCGGGTTCGACTTGCCCTCCTTGGCGGCCTTGGCGTTCGATTTTTTGGCGGTCTCGCTTCCGTGGCCCTTCTTCTCGGTCATGGCCATCCCTTCCGTCCTGATCGAGAACGCCAGGATGGGGAGGTGGTTTGCCAAGGCGTGGGCAACGGGTTGCGCATCGAAACTGCCGGAGATGGTTGAGGAAGGGTGCCGTTCCCGTAGCGGCATTCCCGACAGCTTCGGCCGACGCGCTACTTTCGAAGGCGCGCTACTCGTCTATCCCGAGGGCCGACAGACGTTACCTACCTGACTGAACCATCAGGTCGGCGACCAGGTGGAAGGCCGATTGCCTATCGATTTGGACCGGATGGTACGGCCAGAAATCCCGAAGCACGGGAGCGTGCGGGTGCCTGAACCTCTTGTGCCCCGGATCGGAACTGAACAGGCTTGCCGCGGGCGAAATCTTCTCAGCGAAGTCGGGCTGCCAGTTCTTACGCGATCCATGGTGCATGACCTGGAAAATAGCCGTTCGGCAGATCCTCACGTCGCCGAAGAACTGCAAAAAGCCGTCACATCTCTGGGGACTGTCGAGAAACATATCCCCAGTGTGCAGTTGGGAAAATCGGTTTGCCTCGTCCCTAAGGCCAACAGGATGAGACGTCCAAACCGTAGACAGCTTTGACGAACGCCCAGGGGACCCGAGTACAACGAAAGCGATATGAGGTTGCGCGGCCTCGAAAATGACCCGAAATTTTGATCGTAGGCAGCTTTTAGGTCGTCGAGCGCCGTCACCCGATTGGCGTGGTCAGTGCGAAATCGGTCAAGGATTGGCGCGACCTTGCTCAGGAACGCTGATGTGACGCGCGGTAGCATTCGAGCGTCGTTGTAGGGCACGAACTCCCAGAAGGTCGGAACGACGATCCTCCCCGCCTCCGCGAGAAAGCTTACGCGAGGGTCCGACCCGGCGGTCAGGCCTAGGTCGTCCGAGACTTCATCGGGCGGCTGCCCAAGCTCGGGTTTGAGGTTCCCGTCGCCGACGTCGACGGGGCCATCGATAGGCGCGTCAGGTGGCTGCGGCTTCGGTCCTTCGCCGTCCACCGATGGAACGAACACCACGCGTTGTATCTCGCTACCTTCAAGTCCGGAGAGGAACCCTGCGGGATCTACGAAGAAGCCGAAAATCTCGTCCGTTGCGCCTATCCTGTTCTCGATGGCGATCATGAGCCTTTGCCAGAGAGGTACGTAAGGCAACAGCACTAGCTCGACGACTTGACCCCTCAGCAGCGCAACGAAGCCGCTGATGTGATCTCTGTCGAAATGGGAAATCGTAACCAGATTCAGCCGATCAGGGCCGCAATGGTCGCGTCGGTCGCCGTAGAACATGATCGCGTCGTCGAGCAGTGACTTTGTCGACGTCGTGCCGCAGTCGAATACCCATCCGATTGAGCTGCCGCGGCCGAATCTGCGGATGATGCCTGTCGCGAAGAGCCCTTGTCCGACCGGCCACCAGTCGAGGATTAGCTCGAACGCGGTGCCCTGTACGCCTCCCTGCACGAATTTATCTGGTGATGGGCGAATGATCGTTCCCGCCGCTGCCATGTAGGCGTGAGCCTCGGCAAGAGTTGCTGGGGCTAGGTTAGAGTGACTGCCGCCCTTGATCTGGGCGATGACACGGTGATTGATGTCTCGGCCGGGCCTAGTGAAGTGTGCGAGGATCTGCTGATTGTTCAACGGTGGATTCAGCGCGAGCATCCGCTTGATCAGTCGAATTTCGCCAACCGTCAGTGTCTTGGCGCCGCTCATAGAAGCTTGCCTGCCCCATTCGTCGGTTCAAGGTGTCGGTCCGGTTCAAGCCCGTCAATCTGCGAACCGCACCATGCCATGGGACATACCAGCCAGACGCTCGATCCGGGCGGCGGCACGCACGACGACGTTCATGTCAATCCGGGTCAGATCCGCCGACAAAGCATAGGCCCTCAGATACTCGGCCGAGGCCGGCTTCAGGCCCGCCCGTGCCGAGACAAGGTACGCCACCGCCTCCCCCTCTACCTCCCTCTCGTCGTTGCCCAGACCTTTCCGCGAAGGCCATCCGCTCTCGACCTTGGAGCTGCCGGCCTCGCAGCCTCCCATATGGCCGCAAAAGATGTGTCCGAGTTCGTGAGCGAGGGTGACGAACATCTTGAAATCGCTCATCCGCAAGGTCGAAAGGGCCGACAGGTCAGCGGATGCGCTTCAGCGACGCGAATCGGTCCACGACGTCGGGTTCGACCTCCTCGACAGGCATCGACCATCGCGGTCGCGCCTCTCCGAGATGCAGAAGCGTGATTGCCTGATCGAACGCCGCGGCATGGACGGTGAATTCTTCGACCTCCTCGTCGAACCACACCCCGGCGGGATGAGCGATGCCAGCACGGCACTCGTCGACGAGGTGCGGCTGTGCGGCGCCCGACGTAGCCGGGATTTCGAGCGGTTCGCCCGAGGTCTTGAAGTATCGGCCCGTCTTGAAGGCGGCCTCGCTTGATCGACCCCATAGCGCGAACCCTTCGGTCGAGACGACCATCACCGACCGCCGCTCCGTGTGCCTTAACCACCGTAGGACGGCCGCGGTCAGGGATACGCCGTACCGGTCGGCGAGCGCGCCAAGCTCGTCTAAGGTAGGCTTCGCCTTGGGGTCGATCTGCCGCCGGAGGTCGTGGGACGGCATCAGCAGCGTGGCCGCGAACTCGTCGGCCTCCTTCTCAATGTCCTGGCCGGCTGCCCGACCGACACTGTCCGCCTTGCACCGAATGCCGTCGGGCGGGAGAAGATGGCGGTGAAGCAGATAGTGGCCGACCTCATGCGCGACGGTGAAGCGGCGACGACCATCCCTGGCCGCCGAGTTGCTGATGATCAGCCAGCCACCCTTCTCCCGCACGGGGACCAGGGCGCCCTCGAACCCTTCAAGCTCCTCGCTCACGATCTCCAGCACGGGGTCGCCCGGCCAGACGTTGCGAGAGTAGTCGATGATGAGCGCCTCGACGTCGACGGGATAGCGGTCAGCCGCGTCGATGCCTTTGACAAGGTCCAGCATCTGCGTGAGTTGGTTCGCCCACCTTGCGGGGGACCTGTGCGCCGGCGCTGCCATTGCTGACCCGATTCGATTTCAAGCACAGCGTCTCAGGGCTCCTGGATCGGCGCAACGTCGGGTTGGCACTGCGCTACTTCTTGAACGTCTCGGTGATGCGCCGGATCTGCTCCTTCACGCTCGGGTCCAGGCCCTTGTACTTCCGGAAGAAGGCCTCGTCCTCTGCTGTGGCGAGGTCGGCCCGCTCGTCCATAAGGTAATCAGAGGTCACCCCGAGCGCCTTGGCGATCCTGTCGATCTTGTCGGCTGAGGGGCGCGGCGGGTTCTTGTTCTCCAACTCCCACACGTACGACTTGCTGGAGCCGGTCATCTCGCCGAGCTGATCCAGGGTCAGCCCGGCCTTCTTCCGGAGCTCCTTGATCTTCTCACCGAAGGTCGCCACCGCCGCCGTCTCCCTGGCCGCTCGAAAAAGAATCGTAAAAGTTCGCCGTAGCGTAACACCTGGGCCTTGCATCGCGATACGGCCGCACCCATGTTCGGTCTAGACATACTTTTTAACACGCTAACGAGGTAGCGTCGCCGGAGCTCGCCATGGACGCGAAAGCCCCTTCGACCCCTACCGAAGACGCCCTGGGCGCAACGTCTTCGGATACGGCATCGCCCGACCAGGGCTTGCCCATCCGACTTGCGTTGTCCGGGGGCGGCGTCCGTGCCGCCGCGTTCCACGCAGGCGTGCTTCGCCGGCTGGCTGCCGACGACCTGCTGGAGCGGGTCACACACGTCTCCACGGTCTCGGGCGGCAGTCTCCTCGTCGCTGCGGCCATGTCGGCGAATGGCTTGAGCTGGCCGAGCTCGGCCACTTATCGCGACAGCGTCTTCCCGGCCCTGCGACGCCTGCTCACGACGGTCGATCTGTTCTCCGCCCCCGCGATTGGCTGGACCGGGTTGATGCGCTTCAACCGTAGGCTGCTGACCGCGCGGTCGAGCGTGGTGGCGGACCTCCTTGTCGAGCGATGGGGAGTGAAAGGTCGCGTCATGGACCTGCCAGCCACGCCGTGCTGGTCGATCAACACGACCTCCCTGCACAGCGGCAAGAACTGGCGGTTCTCCTCTCGCGAGATGGGCGACTGGGTCTTCGGACGCCATTATGCCCCGGACGTCAGGCTGGCCGACGCCGCGGCCGCTTCCGCCGCGGTGCCCTATGTCCTGGGCGCCCTCTGGCTCGACCTACCCGCCGAGGGCTGGTTCCAAACCGATCCCGCGACGCGGAAGCCGCTTAAGCGAACGCAGCCGCCGACGACACGGATCGGCCTTTGGGACGGCGGCGCCTACGAAAACCTCGGCCTTGAGGCGGTCTACAAGCCGGGGCAGGCGCCCGATCCGGACGCGTTCGTGATCTGCAGCGACGCCTCGGGGCCAGTCCCGCCGTTCGGGGCCGCATCACCCTTCGCCATCCTGAAGGGACGCTTGGCCGGTCCGAGACTGTTCGACATCGCCTCCGACCAGATCCGCGCTCTGCGTTCCCGCATGTTCATGCGCGACGTCGAGGGAGGGACCCTGCGGGGAGCCCTGTTCAAAATGGGCGTCTCCGTGCGCGACGTGGACATCCGCATCGGGCGCGTGCGGCCCGAGAGGGATTACGATGGCTACCTTCGAGATGCGGACGTCCGCGCGGCGCTCGGCCATCCCACGGATCTTCGGGCGATGTCCCCGGCAGTCTTCGAACGGGTTGCGCGCCACGGTTTCGAGGTGGCCGACACCGTCCTGACCAACCACTCGCCCGACCTGTTTCCCGAAGATCATCGCTGGCAGCCGGCGGCGGACACCCGGCTCTGACCCTCGGAACAAGGAGAGACATCATGCCCGCCTACGTCACCTTCTATCCTCTCGGGAACGCGGACGGCGCGCTCATCGAGCTCGCGAACAAGCAGATGCTGTTGATCGACTACGGCAACCAGCGTAACCCGAACGACCCGCAGGATCAGCGCTGCGACCTGGCCGAGGAACTGCGTAAGGTCCTGCGCAAGGGGAACCGCGACTCATTCGACGTCGTCTGCTTCACGCACTTGGACGACGACCACTGCCAGCGCATGGGCGAGTTCTTCTGGCTGCGCCACTCCACCGCCTACCAGGGCGATGACCGCATCAAGATCGACGAGCTCTGGGTCCCTGCCTGCGCGCTCACCGAGACGAACCTCACGGGAGACGCACGCTTCGTGCGGCAGGAGGCTCGCCACCGCCTGCGTGAGGGCAAGGGCATCCGCGTCTTCTCCCGCGCCGAGCGCCTGAAGGACTGGATGGCGGCTGAGGGCATCGACTACGAGAGCCGAAAGCACCTCTTCGTCGACGCCGGCAAGCTCGTGCCCGGCTACGAGAAGTCGAGCGCGGCGGCGGCGGAGTTCTTCGTCCACAGCCCGTTCGCTTGGCGGCAGGACGAAGGCACTGTGGTCGACCGGAACGGCGACAGCATCGTGTTCCAGGCGACGTTCGTGGACGGCGGGGAGGAATCCTACGCCCTCTTCGGTTCGGACGTGGATTACCTCGCCCTCACCGACATCGTGAGCATCTCGCGCCGTTACGGCAACGCCGACCGGCTGCAGTGGGATCTCATGAAGCTGTTCCACCACTGCTCGTACAAGTCCTTAGAGCCTGTTTGAGGACGAAACCTCAGGCTGGATTGTTGAGGGCGTTGGCGGCCATGAGGCAGGCGACGCAGGCAAGACGGCCGGTCGCGACATCAAGGCGGCCGGC
>NZ_BPQO01000006.1 GCF_022179285.1 Methylobacterium hispanicum
CTTCCTGCATCTCGGCAGCGGGCCGGACCAGACCAACAACGTCATGGCCCTGGCCTTCGGCCTGCTCATCGTCGCCCTGGTGCTGGTCGGCTCGCTCTGGATCATGGCCCACCTCAACGGGACCATGATGCCGATGAGCCCGCGCCTGGGGGGCTGAGGCCGCGATGCGGGCACGCCCATGAGCGCCACCCCATGAGCGCCACCCTCGCGCGCCGGGTCCGCTGGGAGGCGGTCCTCGACCGCCTGACGCCCCCGGCCGGCGCCTGGTACACCGCCAAGATGCCGCGCGCGTAGTCTCAGTTGCGGCACCGCGAGCGCGGCTCGCTGCAGCAGGACGAGCGCCAGATCGACGGGGTAAACGCGGTGCGCCTGTACGAGGCGCTGTCCCGTCGGCAGCGGCTGCCGTCCAGGCAGCGGCGATGATCGTAGCCCTTGTCGGCGTGCAGCTTGTCGGGCTCGCGCCGTTGGCGACCGGGCCGACCGGTACGGACACCCGGCACCGCATCGAGCGTGGCAGCCAGCATGCGGCTGTCGTGGCAGTTGGCCCCCGTGAGCCTCAGGCCGAGCGGCGTGGCCCTGGCGTCCACGACGAGACAGGTCGTCGGGGACGAGAGCATCCAGGGCCTTCCAACCCGCTCACGCCGGTTTTGTCCCACACTCTGAAGCTCGTTCAGGGGACGTATCCCGGGGGAGGCGCTGGTACCCTCATGGTTCGCGGCCCGGACATTCATCCGATGAAGTCCATCAAGGGCCGGTACAAGCCGGCTGCGAATGTGGGCTAAGGGGAGGGCTGTCAGGCCGCGCTGAAGCTAAAAACCCAGTGCAGGCAATAACTCAGCTCGAGTGGCTGGCGGAGGTAGCGTCCGTCGCGTGAAAGGTTATGGCTCGCTAAGTAGTTGCTTATTATAGATTTCTTCAAGCGGGTTTGGGTTTGTGTAGGACGTTGAGTAGGACGTTTAGTCGGACGCTCAACGTGCAAAGAAGCACCTGTCTCGATGGGCCAGGCGTCGGGGCTGTGGCCCGGCGGGCATAGCGGCAGGGCAGGGCGGTCCGTATCCCGCGCCGATGTCCGCGCACCTCGCCCCCGTCCCGACCTCCGACCTTTACACCTGGCGCTCCGGCATCGAGCGCCTGAGCCCGGGGAAGAGCCCGTGCCCCGGCCTCTACGGTGAGCAGTGGCAGAAGACGCACGCTGCTATGCTCGACTTCCTGGAGCGGTTCGGCGCGCAGGCGGTGGAACTCGGCTGGACCGACCTCGACCTGTTCTCGGTCCATGCGCAGCACGGCACGATCCGCGGGGACTATTGCGGCGCTCTGGTGCCGATGCCGGGGCCCGTCGAGTTCATCGACGCCGACCGGATCAGCTTCGGGCTGCTGACCTACTACCGGACGCAGGTCGGCAACCCGCACCCGCGCCTGCGGGGCGTGCCGATCTGGGCGTTCAAGGGGTGAACGGGCTCATTCGCCAGCTCCGACACTGGCAATGATCTCGATCTCGTCCAGCTCCTCTGGCACCTCATGCTGAGGCGTCACCAAAATCTTCGTGGCTCTGAGGCCGCGTCGAGGTCGGCTTTCCCGGCGTGCAATTTCGAGGTTAATCGCCGTTGTGATGAATTATAGCGGCTCTTCACCATGCCTTAGTACAGATTTGAGCGCTGCTAATTCGGCTGGCGTGAGTGAGATTTTGCTTTTTACCACGATTGCTCCCTGGCTCAGGGCCTAGCGTATCCGCTTAGGGGTACAGCAAGTCTCAATCCGCCTTCGTCGTCCCCCCGAAATTCCCTCATCACGCCCACGCGACTCTGTCAAACACAATACGTCGCCGCACTCGACATTTCCTCATCGCATGACAAGTGGCCCTTCTCACAGCGAATATTAATGTAATTCACTTGCGGTTGGGCTGGCCGAGTTGCGGATTGGAGCCAGGAAGCACGGGCCATTACCGAGAGACGGCGCTATCCTCACGCCATGGCTGACCAGAAGATCACGGGCGCCCTGCGCAAGGCTGCCATCGTCACCGGCAACGAGATCAACGCCGCGGTCGACGCGGTGCTGGCGAAGCCGAAGACCGGGCAGTACCCGATCGGCGGCGGCTACCTGCTCGACCTCGCTGCGGCCGTCGAGGCGCATAGCTTCTCCGCGAAGGCTCTCGCCGATCCGGAGGCCAAGCCCGGTTGGCGGAGGACCATGGCGCGCACCGCGATCCTGATGGCGCGGCCGGAGAAGGCGTGATCACCTGGCGCCGGACCTTCGATGACGCGCCCCACGATTTCGTCGCGGAGCGGGACGGCCTCACGCTCGGGCGCGTCTATCGGCACAGGCCGGGCGGGTTGGAGCGAGAGGTCTGGTTCTGGACCGCGAGCGGGCTCCTCACGACGGCCGCGGAGATCGGCAAGGTGTACGGCGAGGCGCAGACCCGCGAGGAGGCGATCGGCGCGCTCCTTGATGCCGTGGAGCGAGCGCGGGCATGGAGTGAGCGCACCGGCAAGCCCTATATGCGGCCGAACCCGCCAGGATGGCTGCGGAGCTGACCCCGATCAGGCGCTCGGACTACGACGCACCGACCTACCTCAGCAATTCCTCGGTCTTGATTCCGAGCGTCCCGGCTAGCCTCTCGGCCGACACGGCATCGAGCTTGGTCAACTCGCCGAGTTCGGTTTGTTCGATCGTAGCTAGGGGAACATTGGCCAGCTGAGCCAGGCTGTCCTGATCCAGAGCGAGGCGCTCACGAGCGCGGCGCAGGGTGCTGGCAAGGGTGTTGATGGAGGGCTGATCTGTCATGCCCCCCGGTACGGACGCCCAGCGCGGAAAGTTTCAGCAGGGCTGGGCGCCGTGATCCGGCAACTCGCGGCAGTGCCAAAGATCCGGGAGGGTGCGCCTTGGGTTACCCAGAAGCGCGCCGAGGTCGGTCAGCCTAGGCGCCGGGCGCCGGCGAGGATGAAGCTGTCTTGGATGCCGTGTTGAGGCGGTTGGATAAAGCAAACTTCCTGAATATTAAGGCGGCTCTCACGGTATATCCAACGGTTTCATGACCGGAGAGGGCGTCACAAAGAAATCCAGCCTGAATAGAATGAGTCCTGTCGTGTCCGTCACTTCCATTCGCCATTCCGGACCAAGGCTCTCTAGCCTCGCCCCTTCCTCAAGAAGCACGCCCGCATAACGAACAGCCTCTCGCCGCGCGAACTTGGTGTCCGGCAGCTCGACCCCCTTTTTGTCGAGCAGGGTCACACCGTCATAGACGTTGAAATGATAGCGAGGCATGCGTTGCTCCCGGCTGTAGCAAGGCGGGAGCGCGCGTCTCTCTCAGCCGCCGGCGCCCGATACCGTGGCCGACGATGGCGAAGCGTAACAGACTTGATACTCCGCCACAAACGAAGTGCCGCACGGGGCGTGAGAACGACAGAATATTCAATAAATGCCCACCGCGGCGCTGAGCCGGGCGGGCTGAGCGCGAGACCTACGAGAGTTTTAGCCGTCGAGCGATACGTCGGAGCATGGGCAAGTTCTGCCGGAAGTTTGGCAGATCTTGTTCTAAGCCGCCTGGGTCAGTGATGCGTATATCCCAGCAGCCTTCAGTAGCCCACCTGTCCCCCAGCACCACGGCGCTACCGGCGTTGAGTCGAAATGCTTCGCGCGGCCCCAAAGTCGATGCGGCCGATATCGTGAAGCGCACAATCTTCTTGATCATCATCGACGCTCACGAATAGAGGACGATAAGTAATGCGCCTCAGCAACGCAAATCACAACATAAAATAAATTGCGCCGGGAGTGGCGATCACGTGGCAAGCGGAATTTTCCACTCCCCCGCGAACGTCACAGTCGCCACGTAGATCTCTTGCCCGGTTTCATCACGAACGATGGCCCGCAGCACGCGATGCTCACCGTCCGGCAGTGCGCAGTGCGTCATGGAGCCAAGGACCCGGTGCGCTTCCGTCCTAGCTTTCCTCGGACAGTCGAAGCCGGCCTCTGCGTCCCCCGGCACGAAATCGCCAGCGTCATCGGTGTCGACTGTGTAGAGCGGCATCCGAAACTCGTCAGGTGTTGGGTCGTACGGCACCAACGCGATGACCCTGGGTGGGTTCGGCCCGGCGAGACTCCGGCACGAGAAAGCCCACCGCGGCGAACCGGGCGGGCTGAAGTCGTACTCTAGGCTTGGCGCTGATGGCGCTCGAAGCTTGTGCGGGCCTCGCGCGTCATCCCGGCGGCCCGCGCGCGGCGACCGCCCCGCCGATGATCAGCCCGGCCAGCAGGCAGATCACAGCGATGACGGCGGTGAGGTCCTGATCGGGCGCCGGGCAGTTCATGGCGCCCGCTCCCGCGGCAGGATCTCGAACTCCAGCGCCGGCAGCATCACCACGATCGACCAGCCAAGCGCGCGCTGCAGCGGGTTGCAGTCGTAGGCCAGCACGCCGAGGATCCGCCCGCGGCCGGGCATCGCGTCGAGCGGCACGAAGGGCCCGATGATCTCGGTCTCCGAACCGACCTCGCCGTAGGCGTCGAAGCGCTCCGGCTCGAAGTCGAGGCGCCGCCCCATGCCGTCGATGATCCACCAGCGCCGGGTGAGCTCGCACTGGCGGACCCGCACGCGCGAGCCCTGGATCAGCAGGCGCTCGCCCGGCCGGACCTGCTTGTCGGGGTTCACGATCTCCCGCGAGATCTGCCTCACCGGAGGCTCGCGATCGAGGACCATGCTGGCCACCCAGATCAGGGCCGCCAGGATCATGCCCCAGTAGACCCAGTTCAGCAGACGCTCGTAGAGAGGGGTCTGGCGCGGGGCGTGCGACAGGGCGAGTGCGCGTGCGTACAGGTCGACGTCCTCGGGCTTGGGCTTGAGGGGTTCGGGAACGGGTACGTGCTTGATCATCGCGGGGACACGCCTCCCTTCACGATGACGAGGCCGAGCAGCGCCACCACGACGGCGCCGATGATGATCTTCACCAGCCAGCCGATGTTGTTGTTGAGCTTGTCGACGTCGTCCTTGACGTTCTTCAGGTCGGCCTTGCTCGCATAGTTGTTCTTCACCTCCTCGAAGAACCGATCCAGCTTCTTGTCGAGCTGTGCGACCTGATAGGCGAGCAGCCGCACGTCGCTCTTGATGTCGCCCTGCCCGGACAGGACGGGCGTGTCGGTGGATTCCTCCGGCAGCGTCGGCATCGCGTTCCCGCTCATGTTGTTGAGGTCTTGCTGGGCCGGCTGATCAGCGCCCCGCAGTCTCGGGCGCGCATACGGCCCGCCACTTCGCGTTCAGGCTGCGCAGCTGCGCGCGCGTCTCGGCTGTGTCGGTCCGGCTGTAGCGGATCGGGGCCTCGACGGTCTGGCAGAAGCGAGCGGCGTCAGGCACCGCCGGCTGCGGGCAGTGGATCGTCGCCTGAATAACGATGAAGGCGAGGCCGGAGATGGTGCATCCGTCCATGGTCAGTCTCTCAGATCGCGTGGATCGTCCTGCGCCTCGGCCGCGGCGGCACCCGCGGCTCGTGCTTTCTGTTCCTGACGCTCGGCCTTGCGGAGGCCGTCGACCCGCGCGGTCGCGGCGCCGAGATCGCGCATGGCGACCTCGGCCCGCTTGTTGGCGAGCCACTGGTTGAAGATCTTGGCGATCAGCGTCAGGACGGCTGTGGCCCACCACGGGAGGGTCACGTCCGTGCACCAACCTGCGCGGCCGCGGCGCCGGCCACCTCGCTGCCGATCGCGTCCGGCTCGAGGCTGAGCATCCGCGTCAGCTTCTTCGCCACCTCGGCCTCGCCTCCGGCCTGCTTCAGCACCCACGCGCTGATCGCGTTCACGCTGGCCCGATCGGTCGCCCTGGACAGCGCGGCCGCCACCACCGCGGAGCCGACGTTGAAGCTGAGGGTCTTGTCCCGGGCAGCGCCGGCCACCTCGTTCAGGCCGAAAGCGAGCCACTTCCGGAGGGTCGATTCGACCAACGCGTCGGTGAGCAGCATCCGCGCGGGCGGGAACAGCTTGGCGAGGATGGTGCCGATCCCTGCCACCAGGATCGGCACGAGGATCTCGGTGACAGTCTGGGCGATGGCGACCACCCACTGCCCCCACGGCACGATCACGGCGGTGTCGCCGACGGTGGCGACCTCGGCGGCGAAGGCAGCCACCGGGAAGCCGATACAGAAGACGGCACAGGCGAGCGCCAGCGCCGCGAGGAGAACCTTGCGGGTCATGTCGGGTCTTTCGGTTGTGGTGGAGGGTTGCGCGGCTCAGCCCGGCCGGCGTCGGGATCTCAGGTCACCGCCGGGTGAGGCGGTCGAAGAGCCAGAGGCCGAGCCGCGCCCATGGGGACGGGTTCGGCGGATAGCGGACCGGCGGCAGGGGCGGCGGCTCGCTCGTCCGGCGCGGGGCCGGCGGGAAGATGGGGCGGCGGTCGTCGGTCACGCCTCGCTCACGCCGGAGCGCGCCCCCGCGATCGACGTCGGCAGCTTCGAGGCGACCGGCAGCGGCACATCGGACGGCCAGCGGAACGCGGTGAACTCGGACCGCTTGAACGCTGCGACCGAGACCTTGTCGCCCTGGTTGCCGCCGAGAAGGAAGATCTGGTCCTTGTTGGCGCCGACGACGAACCCGACGTGGCCCTGCCAGGACGAGTTGCCCCGCTTCTTGGTGGCGATGCAGCCCAGCGCCGGGTCCTTCAGGCCGACGCCCCAGCCCTCGAACGAGCGGGCGGCGAGGCTGCGCGAGCCGCGCCGGCCGGCCCGCTCCAGCATCGCGTTGGCGAAGGCGGCACACCACGCGGTCGCGTCGTCCTTCACGCCCGCGAAGCCGGCGTCCTTGAAGTAGGCGACCACCTTCGGGTTGTTCGCCTTGCCGATGCCCTCGACGATGCCGAGGTCCTGGCTCGCCAGGGTCAGCCACGCGGGCTGCTCTGGCTCGGACCGGCGCTCGCTCACGTCAGCGCCCTGAAGGGCTTTCACCGTGAGAGGTCCGGCGATGCCGTCAGCCACGAGCCCGGCCGAGCGCTGGAACGCCATCACGGCCGCGATGGTCCTCGGGCCAGCATCGCCATCGGCACCAGACGCGCCCAGGTCATAGCCGCGCGCGATCAGAGCGCGCTGGATCTCAGCGACGTCCATGATTGATTCCTTGTGGTGGTGTGAGGCAGGCGCCGCTCAGCGCGTGGCGACGACGCTGAACGCCATGGTGGAGAGGGCCAGGGCGACGTTGGCCGTCAGGCCGATGCGTACTTGGTTGGTCGCGACGACCCGGGCCCAGGCGATGTTGAGGCCGGCGGGGATGTCGGCGGCCGGGGTGACGGTGATCGGCTCGCCCGCGAGGAGGGCGTCGCCCGTGACCGCCGGCACAACGGTGAAGGTCGTGGTCGAGGCGGCGAGGAGGAGCGTCAGGGCGGGCAGCGTCGCCACGCCCGTGAAAAGGGCGTTCGGACCGGAGACCGTGTCGCCGGCCGGCAGCTCGACGTTGCGGCCGCCGATCCGGCAGAGCGGACGGCGCGCGGCCATGTCAGGCCGCCTTCACCACGTAATCGTCGGGCTCGAACGCGATCTCGGTGGTCGAGATGCCCGTGCCGATGAACTGGTCGATCTTGCCCGCGCCGGTCACGGGCGTTGCCGTGAAGCCGCCCGGGGCGGTCGCGAGGTAGTAGCGCTGGCCCGGCACGATGCCGGTGAGGCCGGTGATCTTGCGGCCGAAGTAGACCGTCACCGTGCCGCCGGAGGTGGCCGCGTCCAGCACGTAGCCGTTGGCAGGCTTGCCCTCGGCCGAGGCGTCGGCCTTCCGGACGCTCTCGGCGCCGGCATTGTTCCAGACGCTGACGAGGTTCGTGGCGGACAGGGCCTCGCTCGCGGTGAGCACTTTCCCGTCGGCGCCGTAGCCCACCGGCATAACCGAGGCGTCGAGGTGGCCGCTGTCGTCGAGCGCGGGGATGTCGCCCGCGTTGGCGGCGCCGGACGACGTGACGACGCCCAGCACCTCGCGCCAGACGCCCGCGACCCGGCGGGCGAAGCTCTTTGCAGGCATGGTGATGCTCCCTAGGAGGCCAGGAAGTACGGTTCCTGGATCCCGACCAAGAGGCGGGTCGGGGACGCCGCGACGCCGACCTGCAGGACCGCACCGGCTTCGGGCGCGGTCTGCGTGAGGGCGCCGGCCAGGCCGAGGAAGACCGGCCCGATCTCGAAGGACCACGACGGCTCGTCGAGCGCGCCCGCGGTGCGGTAGGCCGGGACGATGCCGGCCTCGCACGCCGACTCGGTGATGCCGAGCACGGCCGCGACGCTCGCCGGGTCGTCGCTCGAGGCGTAGCCGATGCCGACCGCGGTCACGCTGATCACCCGGTGGCCGGACAGCGCGATCGGCGCGGGCACCGTGACGGCCTGCTCCGGGCGCCGCCCGAAGACCTCGTCGAGGTAGATCAGCGCCTCGGCCGGCGAGAGGAAGCCGAAGCCCGCGCCGTCGGCGAAGTCGGCGTAGGTGCCGCCCGCCAGCGTCTTGTCCTGGCCGACGCGGCGGATGTGGATCCGGCCAGCGTCGTCGAGAAGCGCCCGCAGCGTGCGCGGGGCGAACGGCTCCTCGTGGCTGCTGATCCAGATCACGTCGCAGCCGGCGTCGTACCAGACCGCCGTCCTCACGGTCGGCCCCAGATCGAGGCGGGCGCGACCAGCACCGTCTCGCTGATCGTCGTGATCGGCACGGAGCTCGTCAGGTAGAAGGCGCAGCCGTTGGCGAGGAAGCCGGCCAGCGCCTGGACCCGGAGCCGGAAGGTGACGCGCTCCGGCTCCAGGGCGGCGGCGAACAGGCTCTGCGTGTCGGCGGCCACCGGCCCGAGCGCCGAGCCGACATCGGCCTCGAGCCGCACCTCGCCGCCCGCCACCTGCGCGGTCACGATGAGGTTGATCTGGAAGTCGTAGAGATCGCCCAGCGCCCGGGCCGCCACGCGGTTATCGACCCAGAAGGCGTGCCCGTCGAAGGGCGGGTTGAGGTAGTCCTGAACGCTGGTCGGCTCGAACAGCACCGGCCCGCGCACGCCCGGCTCGAACGTGTCGGAGGCCTCCAGCATGCGCTCGGTGTAGGTGATCTGGCCGAGTCCGTAGGAGCCGACCGGGCCCGCCCCGCCCGCCGGGCCGCGCGGGCCCACCGGGCCGGTCTCAACCAAGATGGCGGCGGGCAGGCGCGGCGCCGGGACCATCACCACCGGCGGCGAGGCGGGGACCGGCACGTAGACGATGCGCGGCTCAGTCACGGCGCAGCCCCGACATGACGCTGAGCGTGCCCCAGACCCAGGTCCGGCGGCGGTCGCCGATCACGCGGCGCAGCTCGTAGCTGTGGACCCCGCGCGGCAGCTCCAGGCTCTCGCCCGCGGTGTAGGCCCAGGCAACGGTGCGGGCGGACACATCCACGGTCAGCGTGGTCACCGGGTCCTCGGAGCGCAGCACCATGTCCGCGCCCGCGCCCGCCCAGCGCACGGTCAGCTCGAACTCGGACCCGGCAAGGAGGTCCGGCGTGCTCGCGTCGCCGAAGCACCACTTCACGGCCGGCTCATTGTCGCCGCGCCAGATGACGATGTCGCGCTGCGGCGGTGTGATCGGGGCGGGGGAAGCCGTCATGGTCAGCCCTCCGAGGTCTGGCCCGCCTTGCGGGAGTCCTTGCCGGCCTTGTCGTCCGGCTGCTTCAGCTCGAGCTTCGTCGTGGCGCCGCCGCCCTCGCCTGGGCGCAGCGTGTGGGTGACGCTGGCGATCCGGTAGGTGCCGTCGATGCCGGCGCGTGTGCCGGATACGATGCAGGTGCCTTCGGCCCGGGCCTGCGGCTCGATGTCGATCTCGACCGTGCCGCCGCCCTTGTCCCGCTCGGCCTCGGTCTTCCGGCCCTCGCCGCGCGCCTTCGCGTCGTCCTTGTCGCTGCGCTTGCCCCGGAGCACCGCCGAGGCGCCGCCCGTCGCGCCCGAGGTGTCGATGTCCACCTTCTCCTCGAAGAACTTGGCCGTCTTTCGGTCGAAGCCCTGGACGCGCACGTCGCGGTAGACGGAGCGGGCCTCGAACGGCTCGATGTCCACGTTGAGCAGGTTGCCCGGGTTGGTGGCCTGGATCGTCGGCAGGGGCTGGCCGCTGGCGGTGACGCCCTTGCCGCGCTTCACGAAGACGGCCTTGTCGCCCTGGATCTTGAAGGCGGCCCCGTACTCCCGGGCGAGGCGGTTGCCCTCGTGGATGAACGACCGCCCCTCTGGACCGCGCCACGGGCTCTTCATCTTGCCGAGCTGCTCGTCGACCTTGATCCCGGAGAGCCCCGCCTTTTTGGCGAACTCCTCCAGGTACTCCTTCAGGGTCGCGTCCTCCTTGGCGAAGTGCTTGCCCTCCTTGGCGCCCTTCTCCGCATCGAAGCCTTTGGCCGAGATGATGAGCCGGCCGCCGTCGCCCTTCGCCAGGGTGTAGCGCGGGCTCTCGGTCTTCCCCTCGAACACCTTCACGCCGAGGATCGACACGCTCAGCATCAGGCCCTTCTTGAGCATGATCAGCCGCCCGTCGTCGGCGAGCGTGAGCCGGGCCGTGTCGCTCTCGGTCCCGTCCTGATCCTGGACCTCGATCTCCATGACGTAGGGGTTGAAGCGCGAGGTGTAGTTCTGGCCGTCGAGCGTGATGGCCCAATCCACGGTGAGCGGCATCGCAGCCTCAGTCGAAAAGGGAGACGGCAGTCACCGACAGGCGCCGCTCTCTTTCCGGCGGCAGGTCCGGGATCAGGACGGGCGTGCCGACCGGGATGTAGGGACCGAACGCAGCGAGGCCCGGGTTCAGCGCAAGCGTCTCGGCAAGTCGCGCCGAGGTGGCGCCGCGTCGCTTGCCATGGCGCCAGAGGAGCAGGTCCAGCGTGACCTTCTCGCCCGCTACGCGGATCGTCGTCGGCATCGCGTCACCCGAACAGGCTGATGAACTGGGACAGAAGGTCGGTCGAGGACCCGAGATCGGGCTGTCCGACCGGCTCCAGCTTCAGCTCGTGCTCGATCTGCTGCCCGATCCCGCCGGTGTGCGGGCCGATTGCGCTGTGGGTCTCGCTGACGCTGATGATCCCGTAGAAGCCGAACACGCGCCCGTCCGCCCGGGTGACGAAGACGGCCTGCCCGGAACGGCACAGGCTGTGCGCGAGATCCAGGCTCGACAGGCCGGCGATGGCGTTCCGATTGAAGGGATGCAGCGTGCCCTTCAGCGTCAGCGTCTCCTCGCCCTCGCCCGTGAACTCGCGGTCCGGGCGGCGCCCGAGTAGCTCCTTCTTCGCCCAGGAGGCCGACGCCTCCCGGGACCACTCCTCGATGTTGTACGGGCGCCGCGAGATGGTGAGCGGGCCGACCTGCCAGAGCATGCGCTACCCCATCCCTGTATCGGCGAACGCGCCGGAACGCGCGGAGGCGACCTTGCCGGTGCGCCCCATCGCGCCGCCCGCGTTCGCGGCTGCCGTCGAGAGGGCGCTGACCTTCGCTGCCGCGCCGTCGGCGCCGCTGTTCACCTGCGAGATCAGCCCGAGCACGCGCCCGAGCTTCTCGATGATGCCGTCCACGGGGGCGCTGTTGACCGGCGGCGCGATGGTCTTCTGCCCGACCTCGTCCATCTTGGTCCCGAGCTCGTCGAGCTTGGTCTGGGCGCCCTCGACCTGAGAGGTGTCGACCTTGGGCGCGATCGTCTGCCCGGGCCCGAATGCATCATCCACGTTGCCGTAGAGGGTCGGCACGCTGGCTGGCCTGCGCGGCGGCAGCGGCGTCACGGCCGGCATGGGCTTCCGCCCGGAGAGATCGATCGGGAAGGCCTCGTTGAAGGCTGTGCCGTTCCGCGAGCCGCCGCCCTGGCCGATCGGGCCAGTCTGCCCCTGGATCGGTGTTGTCGGTTCCTGCAACATGCTCGGCGGACCCTTCCGGAAGCCTGCCGTCTCCATGTCGAGATCGCCCTGCGCACGCTTGGCCGCCGCGAGCGCCGCCCGCTTCGATCGGAGCACGCCGTCGATCTGCTCCTGCAAGCGCCCGGTCTGCCGCATCGTCCGCTCGGTCGCGGTGATGTCGTCCTCGATCGCCTTGATCTGGCCGGCCTGCTCCTTTTTCCGCTCCGGCAAGGTCTCGGCCAGCTTCTCACGCGCGGCCTCGCCGGGCAGATCCTTCAGGAATTTGCCGACGCCGAGCAGGCCCCCTTTGTTGTAGGCCTCGTTGATGCGCTCGATCGCCTGCGCGGTGCCCTCAAGCGCCTTCGCGACGCCCTGGATCCGGTCGCTGGTACCGAAGGCCGAGTCCATGAACCGGGCGCCGGCCTGGCCGGCGCGCTGGGCCGAGTTGCTGAGCCGGTCGAGGGCCGACTGCGAGTCCTTCGTGACCTGCTGCAGATCTTTTGAGACGGTGCCGGCTGAGGTCTCGCGGATCGTGGCCGAGAGCTTTTGCCACTCGCCCCGATAGGTCATCAGGGCCCGCACACCGCGACCGAACTCTTGGTCGGCGATGAGGTTCGGCAGTTTCGAGAGGTCGCCCTTCAGCGCCAAGTTCGCGGCCTCCTCGAACACCTCGATCAGGTTCCGCCCCTCCTTGCGCCCCTTCTTCATGGCCGCCTCAAGATCGACACCCATCTTCTTGAAGCGCTTGACCGTCTCTTCGCTCTCCATCTTCTGGAAGATGTTGGTCAACGAGGTCGCCGCCTCCTCGGATGAGCCGGTGCCCTTCCGGATCACCTGCAGCATGGCGACGATGTCGGAGAGCCCCTGCTGCCCGGCGAAGCCGACCGCCTTCGCGGCCGGCGACAGGCTCGGCAGGTAGCGGGCCATATCCTTCAATTCGAACTGCCCGGCCTTGCCGCCCGCCGCCATGATGTCGAAAGCGGCCTGCATCTCCTTGCCGGCGATATTGAAGTTGGACCCGACCGAGTCGGCCGACTTCGCGATGTCGTCGACCTCGGAGCCCGTCGCAGCAGCGGTGCGCGCCACGGAGGGGAGGAAGTCCATCGCCTCCTTCAGGCTGCGCCCCTGCGCGACGAGCGCCTCCAGACCGCCGACGAGGCGATCAACTGGCGTGGCCGTCTCTTGTGCCAGGTCATGGACGCTGGCGCCGAGCTGGTCGATCTGCGGCCGCGCGGCGTCGGCCGTCTGCCCGATCATGGTGATCCGGCGGTCGAAGGCGGCCGCCTGCTTGTAGGTGGCCGCCGCGGTGTAGGCCGCCGCGCCGGCGCCAAGGAACCGCCCGCTGGCCAGCCCCAGGCCGCCCGTGACCCCGCGCCGGCCAGGCGCCCCGGCCTCTCGCGCCTGCGAGGCGAGCGCGTCAGCCGCGCGCGCGCGCTTCTCTGCCCGTGTCTGCCGATCGAGCGCCGTCGCTGCGGCCTGCGCCTTCGCCGCGACGGACGATTGCGCCGAGGCGAGCGACGTCATCGGGACACCGAGCGCTGCCAGCTCGCGGCGCAGACGCTTGGCCGCCTCGGCCTCCGCCTCGAACGCGCTGGCGGCCGAGCGCACCGACGCGCGGGCGCGGGCCTGCTCTCGCTCCAGCGTCCGCACGGAGCGGGCCGCCTCCTTGTCGCCGGCCGCCGAGAGCTTACGCGCCACCTCCAGCTCGCGGCTGATCCGCTCCAGATCCTGGCGCGCGCCGTTGAAGGCAGTGCGCGAGGTGCCGAGCGTCTTCATCCGGTTCTGCAGCTGCGCCAGCTTCTCGGCCTGCGCCTGCGCGTCCTTCAGGTCCTTCGTCAGCTTGTCGAGCGCGGGCGTCGCCATGCCCTTGCCGAGGCGCTTCCCGGCCGCGGCGACGCCGTCGAGCGCGCCGGCCATGCCCTTGGCCGGGCCGGAGACGCGATCGACGAGCTGCGCGATGAGCTGCGCGGTGCGAGATGCCATGCGGGGTTCTCAGCCTTCAGCGTGCCACTGCGCGATCCGGACGGCCTCGGCGTGCCACGCGAGGATCTCGGACCAAGGCTCCGGGCGGAGCGCCGGGAGCGGGGTACTCAGGAGGTGGGCGAGGTCTGCTGCGAGGGTTCGCCACTCTCGCCAGGCTGGCGAGCGAAGGCGAAAGGGTCGAGCGCTTCGATGACCGCCTCCATCTCGGCGGCGGCGATCCGGCCGACGGCTTCCTGCGGCCAGCCGCACTCGACCGCCAGCATCGCGACGAGCGCCGCGGTCGAGGATCCGGTGTTCGCCAGCACGGTCTCGTGCATGGCGACGCCGGCAAGCGTCGCGCTCTCCATTGTCAGCACAGCGAACTGCCGTCCGTCTTTCAGCACGACGGGCTTGGCGAGGGTGTAGCTCGGCATGCTAGATCCTGGATGCAATCTGGAGAAAAGCTGTGTCGAATGAGTTCGCCCCGAAGCCCCACGATTGGGGTGGCTTAGCGATCATCGCGCTCGTAAACGCTGGGGCGTTCTTCATCATTTCCGGGGAGATAAGCGGAGCTGCCGCCTATAAGACCAGCACATCCGGCTCGGTTTCCATCGCGGAAGCCGCCTACATTGGCTCTCTCTGGACGAAGTCCCTTACCTATGTGGCGGCTTTGCTGGCCTTCAACGTCTTCGCGTTCGGGGTCGGGATCTGTGCGAGGATCACTCGAATGCACCGAGCGATCCTTTGGGCGGCCGACAAGGGCCGGTAGGAGAGCGACCGCCCCGCGGCTGATCAGATCCCCAGCGCCCGGCGGGTGGCGGCGAACCAATCCACGCCGCCCGACCGGGCGATGTTCTCGTCGTCGTCGAAGTAGAACAGCTCCTCGCCGTCGATGATCAGCTCGTAGTGCGTCACCTCCGCGAAGGTGTGGTTGCAGCCCATGAGCTCGCCGGGCGTGTTCTCGTCCGGCTCCCAGGTGTTGACCACGCCCTCGATCGTGGCGCGGGCCGGCACCACGCCGCCCTTCCGGACCCGCATCGAGCCCGCGAAGACCCACTTCTCCATGGCGGCGCCAGAGACGAGGCCGAAGTTCTTCAGCACGTCGAGGTCTGGGCCGTGGGTGGCAAACTTCGGCTCCAGCGCCTCGATCTGCGGGTAGCTGAGGTTGAGCTTCGCAATCGAGCCGCCCGACATCATCTCGGCCGTGACGCGGGTGAGCGCGGGCAGCGCCATGGTCTTGATGATCTTGCGGCGCGAGGAGTCGGGCTGCGTCGCCCGCCGCACGTCGATCGCTTCCATGATGTAGGGGTACTGCGCGGGCATCGCGGTCGTCCTTCAGGCTGATGCTGGGGGAGGAGGGCCGGCGGCCCGCTCAGAGGATGGCGGCCGCGTTGATGCGCGCGGCGATGTCGGCGACGAGGTCGTTCACGGCCTGGCGGTAGCGGCGCACGTTGCGCTTCGCGACGCGGAACACCGGGGCCTCCTCGATGCCGAGATCGGTGGTCAGGCGGCCGGCCCGGACCTGCTCCGGGCTGTTCTGGTCGGGCTTGAACTCGACCTTGTAGCCGAGGATGTCGTCGGCGGCCTTGTGGTCGCGCAGGTTGAACTTGAGCGAGTTGATCCAAGCCTCGGCATTCGAGGCGCTGATCTTGCGGCCGAGGAACAGGCGGGTGATCCGCATGTGCTCGACGTCGATGTAGTCGGCGCCGCGCACCTGATGGATCTGCTGCCAGAGGTCGCCGTCGCTGGCGCAGTTGTCGGTGCCGATGAAGACGAAGCCGCCGTCCGCGATGGCGCCGTCGATATCGACCTCGCCCTGCGTGACGATCGAGACCTCCGCGGCGAGGAGCTGCTGGCCTTCGACCGATCCGTCCCGCAGGTCGAACGGGATATCGCGGGACGTGTTCACGAGCCCGTAGATCTGCCGGTTGGCGAAGGGCTCGAACGGCTTGCCGCCGCTCTGGAAGTCCACGCGGGTCATCAGGCCGAGGATGCGCGGTGCCATGGGGCGGGTGATGACGGTGGTGCCGTCGGTGTCGAAGACGCGCGCGGCCACGCCCACCGGCAAGATGCGGTCCGAGCCGATCTTCTCCCGAGCATCGATCGCAGCGTCGCGCGAGGAGTCGTCCACGTCGACCACGGCAACGGCGAGGAGCGCGGAGAGCACCTCCGGCAGGGCGGCGATCACCGGGTTGGCGTCGGTGCCGGTGCGCTGCGCGGTGTAGCCCGGCACGCCGACGAGGCGGGGTGTGGCGTTGATCTTCTGGGGCGCGTACTTCAACGCCTCCAGGCCCTTGATCACGTTCGCCATGGTGGCGGCGAGCTTCGCGGCGGCATCCGCTCCCGTGCCTTCGGCACAGCGGATTACGGTGATGTCGGCCGCTTGCGAGCCGGGCGCGAGCTGCGCGTTCACGGCCCGCACCGCGTCGGCGAGGTAGCCGCTGCCGAGCTTCGACGTGAAGGTGGTGTCCGAGGAGGTGAACCGCACCGCCTTGTAGGAGGCGAGGTCGGTGCTGACGCCGGCCGGGAACAGGATGTCGTCCGCGCCCGTGGAGGTCGAGACGAAGGCGATCTTCGAGAAGTCGATCGGTCCGGTCGCCAGGGGCTCGTCGGAAAAGCGCTGGTCGATTGTGCCGAAGACGGGAGCGGTGGCCATGGGTGGTGTCTCCACGCTGAGAGGCCCCACCGGCGAGCCCGGCAGGGGTGAAGGGCGGCCCGGAGGCCGGTGTCAGGAGCGGGTTTGGTTGTTGCTCCGTCCCGATGGTCGTCAGGAGCGCAACGGCGACGATTGAGTTAGGACAGGGTAGAACGACGGCGGCCGCTAGTTGCACGCCGGGAAGCCGCTCGCCAGAAGGGTAGCCGCTTCAAGGGAACACATTAGGTCAGAGACATCCGCATGGTCCTCCCACGTCACGTCTTGATCGCAACGCCAGCCTATGGAGGCATGGTGACGATACACTTCCACGAGACCGTGACCTCTATCGTGAGGGCGGCTCCAAGCTTCCGTGTCCCGACGAAGATTTCCCAACGCCTAATCAGCATGTCCGTCCTTGATCTTGCTCGCAATATTCTCGCGAGCTACGCTTTGGCCAACCAGGATATCACGCATCTGTTTTTTGTTGATGCCGACATGGGATTTGGGTCGAGCCTGCTGGAGAAGATGCTTGATTTCGACAAACCTGTTGTCAGCGCAATATATCCGGCCAAGCAGCTCAAGGCGGAGCGGGTGAAAGAGATGGCTGTGTCCGCGCAGAGCGCGGAACGCCTGTTTTCTATGGCGAATGACTTCGTCGCACCAACTGTCATCACGTCGGAGGGGTCGAACGGACCCATTCTTCAGGTGTCAGACGAGGGTTTTACCCGCGTACATTCAACAGGAGCCGGAGTCCTGCTCATCAAGCGCGAAGTTTTGGAGCGAATGAAAGAGATCCCCGGGCTTTGGGCCCCAGGGTTCCAGGGAGGGCCGGGATGGGCGAACGGTCTCCTCCAGGCTTTCCGCCCAATCGAGAGCAAACACGGAGCATTCTACGGTGAGGACTACTCTTTTTGCCATCGCTGGATCGTCGAGTGCGGTGGTGAGATCTGGGCAAACGTGACCGAAGACATCACGCACGTGGGGCAATTTGCATTCACGGGACGTTTTGCCGACAAGCTTCGGCCGTCATAACGATTCCGAGCCAGCCCGAGGCTTGGGCGTCCAAACGTTCGAGCAGGCTCAAGCCGGCCACAACGCGTCATCCGCAACGTTCGCGATGACCGCACCCGCTCGGATACGAGCCTTCAGCTCAGTGCCCGCGAAAATGAGATCCTTTTTCCGCGTGCCCATCGTGTCGCCCATCTCGATCACCGCCTGGGCGTCCATGGCGACGAGCGTGTTGTCCTCGGCGATCCAGCCGAACGGCTTGCCGTCGCCGTACCAGAAGATGTCGCCGATCTGGGCGCCGGCCGCTGCCGCCCGCGACGCCCGGGCATAGGCGTCGCGGATGTTGTCCTGGTCCTTCGGGCGGGACTGGAAGTGGTGGCCGTGGCACGCGAAGCCCGCTTGGGTGCGGCGCTCGACCTCGGCATCCACCATCGCGCAGAGCGCATCCACGCTCGGTCCGGGCGGCGCCTCGCCCTCGGGCGTGAAAATCGCGTCGGAGAGCGGGTCGATCGTGCTCGGCATGTCAGAGGCTCAGCGCTGTCGTGGCCGCGGTCTCGCCCGTGGCCGTCGTCGGAGCCGTGCTCGTCTGGGCGCCGAACACGGAGGATGTGGTGCCTGCGCCGAGGTTGTAGGTCGTGATCAGGCCGCCGTAGCCGGCCCCGCCACCCTTGCCGACCGCCCCCCCGACCGTGCTGGTGCCGCCGCTTCCGCCGCTGCCTCCGCTCACGTCCAGGCAGTTCGTCGCCGTGGCGCCGGTCAGGAAGCGGTAGACGACCTGCAGCCAACCGCCCGCGCCGCCAGCGCCGCCGCCGCCGCCGCCGGCCGCGTTCGGCACCGACGTTCCGTTCGCCCCGTTGCCGCCGCGGGCACGGATGGCTGCAGCCGCAGTCGAGGCACCGCGGTTGATGGTGCGAGCGAAGACGAACACGATACCGCCGCTCGCACCGCCGCCGCCGCCAGCGCCGCCGCCATTTGTCCCGCCGTCACCTCCGCCACTGCCGCCGCCGGCCCCACCCGCGCCGCCGCCCGTGACGGGGCCGGCCGCCGAGAGAGGATCAGTCGCGGCACGTCGTGGCCGGAAGAGCGAGGTGGCGAGCGTGCCGGCGCGCGCCGACCCGCCTGCGAAGCCCGAACTCCCCCCCGCACCGCCCGTGCCCGTACCCGTGCCGCCCGCAACGACGGTTCCTGCTGTGGCAGCGGAGCCTTGACTGCCAGTGTTGGTTGCGGGGCTGCCCGGCGCACCGGTTGCGCCCGCCACGCCGCCGCCGAGTGAACCAGAGGCAAGCGCCGAGGCGCCCGTCTGCGTCGTTGCGGCCGCTGCGAGCCGCCCGATGTAGCCCGAGGTCAGCCCCGAGATGTTGAGCGTGCCCTTCACGAACAGGCGGTGGCCCGCCGTGTCGATGATCGCCGAGCCCGAGAGCGTGACGTTGTTGTAGAAGGTGTCCCGTGTCAGGGTCGTCGTGCCCGAGGACGCCGTCAGGTCGCCGTCCGAGCCGTCGCCGAACCACATCAGGTCGTTGGCGGGCGCGTCACTCGTCGAGAACTGGGTGACCGATTCCTTGACCCGAGCAGGGTTCATGACGGTCGTGGTGTCGGTGCCGTCTTGCGCCTGCGCGGTCGTCGAGAACTGCGTGCTGTCGAGAAGCCGCCGGGTGGCGCTGTTCAGGTACAGAAAGGCGCCGAGCCCGCTCCGATGCCAGCGCTGCCCCTCGACAGGCGAGCTGGGATCGGCGCCGACCGGGGTCAGCACCGTGCCCGAGAGGAAGGTCTGGAGCGCCCCCCAGCTCTGGGCGATGCCGAGGAAGGCGAAGATCCGGGTGACGCCGCCGAGATAGCCCTTCAGCGTGCCGCCGTTGTTCCAGATCGCGCCTTCGGTCGCGGCGGACGGATCCGTGCCCGTCGGCAGCACGATCGAGGCGCGCCCGGCCGCTGGCGCGACGAAGCTCTGCTGACCCGTGAAGGCGCGCGAGCCGTCCTGCGCGATGAACCCGGTGGTGTCTGGAGCCGGCCCGCGGATGTCGACTGCGTTCGCGATGTTCGGGACGAGGCCGCCAACGCCGACATAGAGGCCAGAGGCCGGAGGCGTGCCCTGCCCCCCTGTCCAGCCGGAGACCTGGAGGACGCGCCGCCCTCCATCGGTGGCGACCCCGAACTGCGGCGTCCAGCCGGCATTTCCCTGTGCGCCGATCGGACCGACGAGGTCGGGCCCGGGCACGTAGCCGGTCGGGCCGAGCAGATCGAGACGGGTTCCGACCCAGCGGTGCGGCACCCGCAGCGAGGTCAGGGCGCGGGAGACAAGGTCGATGAGGGCCTGCGCGCGCGAGGCCTGCTCGGCCGCCGTGCGGCTGGCGGCGTCCGCATTCGCGAGCGCGAGGGTAAGCTGCGAGAGCGCAGTCGAGACCGCGTCGGCCATAGGGCTACCACTCGATGACGATGAGGCCCGGCCCGCCCTTATTGGGCGCTACGGGAACGGTGCATACGATCTGGGTGCCGGGCGAGAGGCCGGAGATCTCCTTCAGGCAGAAGGCGCCGCCCCCGCTGCCGTAAACCGTGGCGCTGCCCTGGCCGGTGTTCGGCAGGACCCCGCCAGCGCCGCCGCCGGGCAAGCCGCCCGCTCCACCGGCGTCGAGCAGCGCCGAGCCGGCCGCTCCCGCTCCGCCGTTGCTGCTCCCGCGTGGGCCGCAGCCCAGGAAGTCGATGCTGTCGAGCCAGCCGCTGCCCCCAATCGGGCCGCCGAAGGAGCCGGGCAGGAACAGATTGCCGGGCGAGCCTCCATTGTAACCGGCGGCGGCCGCACCGTTGCGGTTGATGTCGCCGCCGGTTGCCACGCCACCCGCGCCCGGGCCGCTCGTCGTTCCGGCCTTGCCGCCGCCGGCCGTGAAGTAGGTGCCGAACTGGACGTCGCCGCCGTCGATACCGGCGTTGTTGTTGTTGTTGCCTCCGCCGACGCCCCAGGCCCGCACGCGGATCCTGTTGCAGCCGCTGGGCACGGTCCACGTACCCGTGGCGCTGATGAAGGCGATCTGGCCGGCCCCGTAGGGCCCCGTGTAGGGCCGCAGTGCAGTGGGCAGGCCCGGGCCGTTGTTGAGGCCGGGAAAGCCGGAGCCTGACGAGGCGGCGGTGCTCGACTGCAGGCGGGAGAGGATGCGGTTCATCGGCGTGCGCCTCAGCCCTGGAGTGCGAGGAGGTTGGCGGAGACGCCGACGGCGGACGCCTGGACGAAGACCTTCCAGCCGTCGCCCATCGGGATCGGCCAGCGCGCGAGCACGCCGTTCGGCTCGAGCGGCGCGTCCCACTCGACGTAGTCGGCGAGCGCAGGCGCGTTGACGCCGGCCTTGGTGATCGCGACGCGGACCGAGATCGCGGAGCCGGTGCGGTTGCAGAGGTTGAGCTGATGCGTGCCGGCCGTGACCGCCTGGCCGTTGGCGCTGTTCGCCGAGGCGGTCAGCTCGGTCAGAGTCGTCGCGGCGAGGTCGGCCGCGAACTTGTTGGCGACGAAGTTCGACATGCTGTCCTCAGAAGCTACCGATGTGGAGGAGGCGGCCGGGCGAGACCACGGCCTGGATCGCAGCGGCCACCCCGTGAGGGTGGGTCATCTTGGTCAGGAGCTGACCGTCGATCGTCTCTTGATCGGTGGCGAAGGGCGGGATCGCCTGGAAGACGAAGTCCTGCGTCGCGAAGGAGCCGGGCGAGGCGTTGATGAAGATGTTGGCCGTCTCCGAGACCACGATCACGGCCTGGATCGTCAGCTCGTCGAAGGCGCCCTCCGCGATCGTGAGCTTCTGGGTTTCAGGGGTTGAGCCGACGAAGAGAAGGAGGCCGTTCGCGTCGATTAGGCCGAACTCGCGGATCGTGAACCCGCCCGTGTTCTGGTCCACGATGCCGGTGACGGTGACTTGGTTGCCGGAGCGCACCGCGCTCTGGATCCCGAGAGTGGCGCGCGGGCCGTAAAGGGCGGTCTGCGTCTCCAGCGGCGTGATCGCCGCGCCGTTGCCATCGCCCACGACGAGCGAGGAGAGCGTGAGCGGGGCCGTGCCCGCGATGGCGGCCGCTATGGCAGCCTGACCCTGGAGGGTCGGGATCACGGAGAAGGCCATCGGCGTCCCGTCAGGTCGGAGAGGTGATGCGCAGGGTACGGCGCAGGAACAGGCCGCCGCCGACGAAGGTCAGGCTGGGCGGCGGCGTGAGCGTGAGGATCTTGAGCGCCTGGTAGATCGCGAGCCGGCGCCGGGTGGACGGCACGGCGCCGATGAAGGCGCTCCCGCTCGACCGCCGGGCGGGCCGCACCCGATCCAGCTTGGTGTGCGCGTTCTTGGCCGCGTTCGCGGTCGCCACGAGCCGGGAGAAATCTGCGGCGTACCAGGGCAGATCCGTGCCGAGGTCTACGGCAAGGTCGAAGGTGTAGGGTTGGCGGTACGAGGGCGCCTCGAACCACTCGACGATGGTGATCCCGAACTGGAAGGGGCGCAGCGCCAGGTCGAGGGCTGGGCGTGTGCCCTTGACCCGGTGATAGGCGAAGGATCCCGCGACTGCCTCGCGCCGCTGCGCAATCGACCACCCGGAGGAGTAGGCGTCGACCGAGCGCTCGGCGGCGAGGTGAGGCAGCCACGGCTCGGGGCAGGTCGCAGCGAGCCGCGCGGTCGGGATCAAGCCCACGGGATCGCGAGCGACGAGGTCGGCATCGACCGCGTCGATGGCGCGCTCCCAATCCGTCGCGCCCGGCGGGAGGAGCGAGACCGTCCAGATCGGCTCGAAGACGGCGCGCCACCACATCACACGATCTCGACCGTGAGGGAGACGTCGCCCAGGATGGCGATCTGGTTGTAGGCGACCGCAAGATCGGTTGGTGGCTGCGACACGACCACGTTGGGTATTGTCGGGAGCCCATCGGCGTTCGCGCAGGACAGCGCTGTCTCTAACCCTGAGAGCGTGCGCGCGACGCCCGAATATTGCTGCGACACCTCGTAGGCGGCGAGGTTGGCCCGCGCCTGTGCAAGCAGAGCATCGGCATCGGCGCCAGCCGGTATGTAGAGGGTCGCGGCCACGCCGTAGGTCAGCGGCTGGTTCGCCATCACCGAGACCTTGGCGCCGAGCGGGCGCACCGATTGTGCGTCGCGCGCGGTGCGGACGCGGACCGCGCCGGTCTCGTCGATGACGAAGAAGGCATCGAGGCGCCGCGCGACCGCGTCGAGGACGCCCGCCGAGGGCACGCCGCCGGGAAGGTTCGACTGTACGACGACGTAGACCTCGCCGGCGGGCACAAAGCCGTCCTCGGGACCATAGACGCCGACGCCGCGGACGAGGACGTTCGGATGCGCCTGACCCGCATGGTAGGCGTAAGCCCCCTTCGGCCCGGCCACCGAGAGGGCCTCCCAGGCGAGCAGGGCGGAGGAGCGCAGCGACTCGTCGTCCTCGTACCAGGCGGCGAGGATGCCGGCGGCCTCCATGTAAGGCTGCCACGTCCAGAGCGGCGGGACGTCGTCGGGCCGAACGTTCGGCTCCAGGACCAGCGTCGGATCCTCGGAGGCGATCGAACGGCGCACGGTCATGTAATCGGCCGCGCGCTGATCGAGCATCGGTCCCGTGGCCGACCCGAGGAAGGTCTGCGCCACGGCCTCGTCGATCATCTGGCGGCGTAGAACCGTGCGGTGCACGGCCACGCGGGTGACGCGCACCGCGGGATCGGAGTCCACATTCGCGACGTCGTAGGCGATGCCCGCCGCCGCCATCTCAGCGAGCAGCCTCGCCTTGGAGGTGTCGAGGAGCGTGTCGAAGGCCTGCGCCGCCAAGGCGGGAGGAGGTCCGAGCTTGAGCAGCGCCGGCGCAGCGAAGCGCGCCGTAACGGGCGTCGGGGTCAGAGCCATAGCCGCGTCTCCCCGCTCAGATCGGAAGCTCGTCGAAGAACAGGCTGCCGTCGCCGTTGACCCCGATGCCGATGAAGCGGAGTGCGGCTTCCTCGGTCAGGTCGCCGAGATGCCCGTTCGGGCGGTAGGCGACCTGCATGACGAAGCTCACCGTGCCGACGCGGACCTCCTCGTCGGACGGCGCGACCCTGACGCGGACGACGCGCAGGCGCGGTTCCCAGATCACGATCGACAGCGCAAAGACGGCGGACGCGAGCGCGAGCAGGTTGGGCGTGATCCGGCGGCCGAGAAGGCGGCGCAAGCCGCCCCCGAAGGTGCGCAACGTGATCATATCGCCGATCTCGGTCTCGAAGATCACGTCCACCGACTGCAGCGTGTGCTCCCAGCCGGTGAGGGGCTGTCCGGTGAAGCGGTTCAGGCCGTATGAGGTCACGGTGCTACCGGGCGCGGTCCGGCTTCTGCGCGGCCGGGGCGAGCGCGGACGCCTTTTCCTCGACCGGCGTAATCCGGCCCATGTCGCGCTCGTAGAGCGCCTCGGCCTCGGTCAGCTCGATCACGTCGCCGACCTTCGTGCCATGCGGGAAGGCGTCGAGGTTGGCGGTCTCACCAACCCGATAGCGGGTCTTCGTCATGGTGCTGCTCCTGCTCAGGGATCCGGCTGGCCGGTCTTGGCGGCGCCGCTCTGCACGCCGCTGTGGACGTGGCCCTTGCCGATGCTGCGGTCGTCGTGCTTGACCGCGCCGTCCTTAAAGGTGGTGCCGTCCTTGGTCAGCTCGACCGCCGCGCCCTCAGTCTTCTGGACGATGCCGTCCTTCGTGATCGTGTGGCTGACACCGTCCACCGTGTGGATGATGCCGTCCTTGCCGAACTTGTACGAAGTCTTGTCGCCCCAGGAATAGGTCACGCCGTCCTTGTTCGTGACCTTGCGGAACTTGTCGCCGTAGGTCTCGACGTGCTCGTCAAGCTTCTCGGACGGCTGCTTGTTCTGGTCGGAGAACCCACCCTTCGGCACGATGAAGCCCTGGCGCGGATCGCCGCCCGGGCAGATCGCGTAGACGATCTGGCCCTCGGGCATCGGCTGCCAGGTCTTGTGCGTGCCGCCCTGCTCCGGGTGCGGAAACCACGGGCTCGGGATCGGCTTGCCCTCGGCGTCGTTCCCGAAGTTGATCTGGTAGCCCTTCTGCGCGTCCGCCTTCTGGATCGTGCCGACCCGGACCGTGTTGGCCTGGACGTGCTTCACCTCCTGAAGCTCGTGGCTCAGGGCCTGCACCCAGCGGAGCAGCTCGTCGAAGTCGCTCACGGCGCGGCCTGGATGATGAGCGGCGACCGGCCGGCCATGTTGTAGGTGAAGCGCTGCGCGAGCGGCTCACCGACCTCGCGGAACAGCGGGCCGAGCCCGAGGGCGCGGTAGGAGCGGTTGGTCAGGCCGAGCTCGATCTGCGCTCGGTGCCAATCCGGGAGCAAGTCGCCGATGATCATGCTTCGGACCAGCCGGACGTCGTCGGCCAAGCGCTCGTCGGCCGCCATCATCTCGAGCAGGGTCGCGAACGGGCCCTCCGGCTCGGTGCCGAACTCGGGCTCCGGGATCGTGCCGCACTCGAACACGTACTGCCGGGCGGCGTAGCGCACGCCCTGCTCGGTGTTGGCGCCGCGGGTGACCGCGCCCTCCTTGGGCCAGCACGCGAACTCCTTCAGCAGGTCCGACCAGGGGCCGCCTACTGCGATCTCACGCCAGATCTGGCGGCCGATCATGTTGAGCGAGGTCTCCAGGCCCTCGTCGGTGTGCGGGATATCGAGGCGCAGGGCCGTGCCGCCGCCCTGCTCGGCCGGCACCTCGACCTGCGTCAGGCCGCCGACGGCGACCTCAACCACCACGTTGATGGTGCGGTCCGCGTCGAGCAGCTCCCAGCGCTTGCTCGGGAAGCTGATCTTCTCGTCGTCGGTGGAGACGACGAGGAACGGCTTCACGCCGGGCTTGATCATCTCGGCGATCGGCTGGACCGCGGAGTCGTAGACCCGCCCCTCGGCGAGGGTGCGGTCGACAAGGGCGGCGCCGAGACAGGTACGGATAGCGTAGGCGACGATGCTCACTTGGGCGCCCCGCTCGTTAGCTCCAGCGAGGCCTCGCCGCTGTCGCGAAGGCCGGCTCGCACGATGGTGAAGGTCGGCGTGTCGGTGCGGTCGAGCAGCACCACGCGATCATTCGCCTGCAGCGCGTAGCCGAGCTTCACGAGCTCGCCCGGCGAGATCCGCATGGTGTGGGCGGTGGTGGCGATCCGCGTCATGCTCTGGAACTTCGAGCCCTCGCGGTTGCCCTCCAGTTCGCCCGTGACCGGCTTGGCCCGGTAGCGCCCGACGATCTCCCGGACCTCCCGGATCGGGTCTGCGCCGCCCTTGCCGCGCCAGCCTGCGGAGGCCTGCGGCAGAATGCGGACGCGCTCGCCCCGGAAGCTGTCGAGGGCGGCTTGCCGCGCTTCAGCCAGTCCCGAGGCGAGTGTCATCAGGCGGCCGAGCTCCGCAGAGCCGCGATCACCTCGTCCTTGTTCTTGGCCTTCGACACGTCGATGCCGCGCTCGGCTGCGAGCTTGTCGAGCTCGGCGCGAGTCATCGCGTCGAGATCCGGCTCGTCGCCGACCGGCGGCTCCCCGGGCAGCGCTCGCGGATCTCCCGGAACGGCATGGCCGGAGGCGAGCGCGGCCTTGCCGTGCTCCTCCGGCAGCTCGCCGATCCAGCCGCGCGGCGCGGTGATCTTCTCGCCCCGCTCGTTGCGGTACTCGAAGGCCTTCTTGATGCGCACGTACATGCCGGCCTCCCTCAGGTGCGGGTGAGCTTCACGATCACGTCCGGGCGCAGACAGATCGGGAGCACGTTGGACTCGGTGTGGATCTCCTGACCCTTGCCGTGCGGCAGCAGGTCGGTGGAGACGAACACCTTGGTGGAGGGGGCGATGTTCGCCTCCTGGATGCTGTCCGGCGGCGCCACGTAGCGCTTGAACAGCGGGGTACCGAGCGGGATCGCGATGGCGTCGTTCTCGCCGACGGCTTCGCGGGTGACGAAGGTGCCGTCCGCCTGCCGGTAGCGGAAATCTTCGTCGATGCGCTCGATGGTCAGGCCGGCGAAGACGAAGCTGTCGGCGACATCGTCGCGGGCCGGGTTCGGCGTCGGGCCGGCGTAGGCCTTCAGCGCCTCCCGCACGCTGGTATGGCCGACGTAGCGGTCGAAGAACTCGCTACCGGCCAGCACGCGCACGCCGCTCGCCGGCTGGCCGCGCAGGGCCTTCCGGATGATCGACTTCAGCGCGCGGTTCTTAGCGGCCACGTCGGTCGCGGTGTTGTCGAGGTCGAAGTCGACGACGCTCTGCGTAATGTCGAAGGTCTCGAACAGGTCGCAGAGCACTCGGCCGGACGCATCGACCACCAGGCCGTTCAGGGCGCCCCAGTCGAGGTGGTGGTGCGTGGCGTCGTGCTTCGCCCGGATCGCCTCCAGCTTCCCGTTGTAGACGTTGGCCAGCGTCTGCAGGACGTAGCCGTTGCCGTAGACGAGCAGGTTCTGCAGGTCGGACGGCGTGATGGCGTCGTCGAGCGGGAAGTGCGGGATCCGGACCAGGGCTTCCTGGCGATCGATGCCCATGTTCTTGTTGCCGGGTCCGCCGCGCTCGCGGGCCGGGATGATCGTGATTTCGCCCTCCTCGATCGCGATGCGGGCGTAGGTCGTGTTGATCGGCGTATCGGTGAAGATCCCGAGCTGCGCCGGACGACCGGTCGCGTACTGCGGGATGTTGATGCTCTCGGTCAGCCGGTCGTCGGCGAACTCGGGCGCGTTGAGAAGATCGAGCGGCGTGGCCATCGGTCAGACCCCCATGCGGGCGACGACGCCCTTGGCTTCGAGAGCGGCCAGGGCGGCCGCCTGCTGGGTTGCGTTGATGCCGGCAGGCCACTCCAGGGCCTGGAGCACCACTTCGGCGTGGCGGGCGAGGATGACGACGCGCTGGTCGGCGCTGGTCGCATCGACGTTCTCGAGGAGGACCGCGGCGGCGGTCTGCGATCCGTCGCTCGCGGCCGGCGCGAGCGGGACGAGCTTGCTGGACGCGGCGATGCGGCCCAGCACCCGGCCGGGCCGAAGGATGCCGGAGCCGCTGGCGAGAATGCCTTCGTCGCGGCTGATGCGACCCCGACCCTCGTTCTTCACGACGTCGGCATCGGTCTTATAGGAGAGAGACTTCAGAGCCATCGAACGATCCTCCTCAGGCCTTGACGCCGTGGCGGCGCTTCATGTCGGCGACGAGATCGACGGGCTGGGTCGCCCCCCGGCCCGCGTCGCCAGCGGCGGGCTTGTGGGACGAGATCGAGGTCTTCTCGTCGTTCGCGACGAGCTTCTCGAAGAGCGCGGCGCGGGCTTGCTCGACGGTCTTGCCCCCGGCGATCAGCTCGGCGCCGAGCTCGGCCGAGATCGACGAGTCCCGGCGGCGCGCCAGCGCGACGAGGTCGTTGATCTGCTCGGCCGCGCCAATGCGCTCTTTGGCCTGAGCCACGGTCACGCCCTCGGCGAGGAGCGAGGCCGCCATGCTCGGCACGCCGCCCTCGACACAGAGCTTGGCGATCTCGGAGGCGTCGGCGCGGGACACGGTCGTGCCCTGGCCGCGATCGGCCTCCGCCTCGGCGGCGGTGATCCGCGCGTCGAGGTCGGTCACCTCCCGCGAAGAAGCGTCGAAGTCGCGCTGCTCGTCGTCGGTCATGGAGCGGCCGCGCGCGGCGGTCGCCAGTTCGTTCATGCGTGCGGAAGCCCTCGCGCGATCGCGACGAAGGCCAGCGAGATCGCCAGGCATTCCTGTCTCCGTTTTTCTGGCAGGGAGGGGCGCGGGTGACGCCCGGTACCGGCCGAAGCCGGGATCTGCTTGCGGCTACGGCCTCACGGCCCGCGCGACGCGCTCGTTGGCGGCGGTCTGGGCGAGGTCTCGGAAGCTGCGTTCGTAGGTCTGGACGCGGTCAGCCATGCCGGCGGCCACCGCGTCGGCGCCAACCTTCACGCCGCCGGCGCCGAAGTCGGTGCGCACCCGGGCTGGCGTGGTCTTCCGGCCGCGAGCCACGTCGGCGATGAACTGGCTCTCGATGCTGTCCAGCAGCGAACGGATCTCGGCCGCGCCCTCCTCGGACTGCGGATCGGGCCGCTTGTTCGGCGCACTGGACGAGACGATCTCGATGGCGAGGCTGCCGGAGGCGTCCGGCTCGACCTGCTTCGAGATCGCCGCTACCACGCCAATCGAGCCGACGATGCCGGTCTTCTCCACGACAAGCTCGCCCGCGGCCGACGCGAGCCAGTACGCGGCCGAGGCGCAGCTGCCGGTGACGTGGGCCAGTACCCGCTTTTTGCCACGCATGGCGTAGATCTGATCGGCCAGCGCGTTGATGCCGGTGGGCGAGCCGCCGGGCGAATCCACCATCAGCAGCACCGCGCCGACGTCGGCGCTGTCACGGGCGAGCTGCAGGTCTCGTCCGAGCATGGCGGCCGAGGTGCCGGTGCCGGACATCTCCGTCATCAGGTTGGCACGCGGGAAGATCGGGCCGACCACGGGCACGATGGCAACGCCCTCGCGGGTGAGCATGGCGTAGCGGGCGCCGTCGAGGCGCTGCGCGGTCGGCCCGGCCGCGGCCTGCAGATCGAGGCGGAACCAGTCTTCGCCCTCCGCCGAGCGCCGGGACGCGCGCCCGTCGCGATCGAGGGCGGCGAGCGAGGCCATGAACTGCAGGTAGTCCGGTCGGATGGCCCAGGGCTCGGCCGTTAGGGCGCGCAGAGCTGCGGTCATTCATCGTCTCCGGGCGGTGACGGCTCCGGCGGCTCGGCGGGGGCGCCGGGCGGCGGGCGGATCCCGAGTTCGTCGGCGCGGTCCTGGCCCTCCTTGCGGCGGGCATCGACCTCCTCGGGATCCTCGCCACGCGCCTCAATGACGTCGTCGCGCGAGGTGACACCCATGGCGATGTCGAGTTCGTCGGCCTTGCGGTCCTTCAGCGGATCGACCCAATCCCACTTCGGGGGCTGCCACTTCACGGTCGACAGGGCGGCCCGCTCGCGGGTGAAGCGCGTGGGTCCGAGGCCGGGGATCGAACCGGCCAGCGCGGCGGTCTCGATCCAGCGCGCCCAGATCGGGCGGCACATCTGGAAGACGAGGCACTGGTGCTGGAACTGCGAGACCCGGCGCTTGTGCTGCAGTTCGATCCCGCGCTGAGACGAGAAGTTTCCCTTCGAGGGATCCTCGGTCAGGGCGATGTAGGGGACGCCGCAGGCCGCCGCGATCGCGAGCAGGTTGCGGTACATGAAGGCTTCGTAGGAGCCGCCGACGTCGGCCGGGCTCGAGTTCTTGAAGTCCTCGCCCGGATTGAGGACTTGCAGGGTACCGGGTTCGAGATCGGCCAGCGCCGTCTCGATGTCTGGGGCTGTCAGGGGGCCCGTGTCGAGCAGGTCCAGCACATCCTCGCGGATCGCGACCGGGGGCGCCTCGCCGATAGCCGCCTTGGTGATGAAGCCGGCGAACATCGCCGCGGTGCGCTTCCGGTCGAGCTCGGCGTCGTCGTAGCTGTCGAGGAGGTACAGCCGCACCATCGCGGGGGTGAGCTGCGACTGACCACGGATCTGGCCCGCCTCCAGGGGGCGGTAGATGTGGAGCACCTCGGACGCCGGCACGACGGTGCGCTCGATGGCGCCGATGCCGCCACCGATCTCGGCCTCACCGGGGCGGCGCTTCAGGAAGTGATAGGCGACGCGGCGGCCGATGCGGTCGAACTCGATGCCGTGCCGTACCTCGTTGCCGACCTGGGACTGGATCACCCCGTAGGAGAGCGGCAGCTGCTCGCTCTCAATGACCTGTAACTGGAGCGGCACGCTCAGGCCGTCCTCGGGCCGCCGCGTGCGGAAGCGGATGAAGACCTCGCCCGAGACGAAGAGCGAGCGCGCGACGAGGGCCTGCAGGCCATAGAGATCGGTCAGGCCGTCCGCGTCGCACTCGTCGGTCCAGCGCAGCCACGCATCCTTCAGCGCGGTCTTGAGGTCCTTGTCGGCCAGTACCGGCGAGGGCGTGATCCCGTCGCCAACCGCTGCGGCGACGAAGGCCTCGGTCGCGGCCGAGGCGTAGGGGTTGTCCCGGACGAGCTGACGGGCGCGGGCGCGCAGGACCTCGCCGCCGCGCGCCTGCAACGCGTTGATCGTCGCCCGCTCAGCCGTCCAGCCCGCGAGGCGCCGCGAGGCGCGCGACGCCTCGTAGCCGAGCCCGGGGGCGAAGGTGGCCGAGGTGGTCTCCTGGGCGGGAGCGCCGAACAGGCGGGACAGGAAGCCCACGCGCTCAGTACCCCTTCGACGCGACGACGCGGATCGAACGCACCCGGTTGGCGCGCGGGACCGCGCCGTCCATCACGTCGACCTTGGCCTGCAACTCGGCGCGCTCGCGGCGCATCTGGCCGAGATCCCACTTCGCCTGCTCGTCCTCCTCGCGCGACTCGGTGAGGCCGGTGGCGAGGTGGCGGTCGATCTTCGCAATCCGCGCGACGATCTCACCCCGGATCTCCTCCGGGGTCTGTACGGGTTCGGCCATGCTCAGCGTCCCATGTAGGAGGAGCGGCGGACCGCGCGGGCGGGTGGGGGCGGTGGCGGCCGGCGTGGGCCGGTCTCACCGAGGCGCCGGACACGGGCATCGAAGTCGACGGGCGGCAGCACGTAGCGCGCCGCGAAGGCGTAGACGGTGGCGTCGAGTGCCTCGGCCGCAGCGTTCTTGATCCGCTCGAAGCGGCGGGTGGGTCGGCCGCCGACGCGCCGCACGACACGCCGCTCGGCGCACAGCTGATCGAACCAAGACAGCGACAGGCTCGACGAGAACCGGACCTGATCCGGGTAGCGGGCGAGCTTCGTGAAGAGGATCTGCTTCACCTCGTCGATGCCGACGATCCAGAGCCGGCCCTGCCCGCCGATCGCGCCGCCCGAGACCTTGCCCTTCGACGCCTCGATCACCGGGCGCCGACCCCAGACGCCTTTGATGGCCAGCACGTTCCGGTGGAGCCGCGGCCAGCAGAAGGCGTAGACCGCCTCGACCGTGCCGCCGTCGCCGGAGTCCACACAGGTCGCCTCAATGCCGAGGCCGCCGCCGAGCGGGTGCTTCCAGCGCTGCAGCAGCAGCTCGTCGAGCTCGCGCCAGACGTGGCCCTCCAGCGTGTTGCCCCAGATCACGAAGTGGCCGAGCGCGTAGGCCCGGCCCTCACGGTCCCAGCCGTAGATCACCGCCTCCAGGCGATCGGGCTGCACGTCCACACCGCAGGTGAGGAGCAGCACGGCCTCGGGCAGCGCCAACATCTCGCCGTCCGGCATCTTCACGTTCAGGCCGATCGGCTCGGCCCTGGCGGCCAGCACGTCGGCGGTCGTCATGTCGACGCTCTCGGACCAGCCCTCGCCGAGCAGCGTGTTGCGGAAGGTCCGGAGGCGGTCCGGGTCGTTGTGGATTTCGACGTACTCGGCCGCGAGAGCGGACCAGGACGCGTTGACGTGGGGCGAGATCAGCGCCGAGAGCGCGAAGCCAGCGTGGCCCTCGACCTCCGGCCGCGTGGCGCGCCAGCGCCCGTTCGCGACCATCTCGGCTTTGAACCGCTCCGGGATCAGCACGCCGCAATGCGGGCAGGCCCAGGAAGCGGTCTTCGTCCGGTGGGCCGTCACGACGCCCTGCGCGTCGCGCTCCTTCTCCCACTCGATGTGCTCCCACTTCGGCTCGGCGAACTGCTCGCACTCGACGCAGCGGATCTCGTAGATGCGCCGGTCGCTGGCCTCGTACTCCCGGCAGATCGTCGAGGTGTCGGCGTCGGTCGGCGTCGAACCGCGGATGATTTTGCGGTTCGGGAACGAGAGGGTGCGCTTGATGGCGAGGTCGAGCGCGTCGCCCTCGTTGGTGACCTCCATGCCGTCCTCCTCGTCGATGAGGAGGATCCGGACGGTATGGGCGCGGAGGTTTCGCGGCGAGCGGGCGGCGACGATCTTGAGAGAGCCGCCGGGGAAGCGGCGGTGGCGGATGGTGTTGCGGCCGGTCTCGTCGGCCGCGGTGGCGAGGATGCCGGTGACGCTCGGCGTGGCGTCGAAGATCGGCTCCAGGTCCGAGACGATGTAGTTCCGGCAGTCGTCCTCCGTGGGGAGGAGGGTCAGGATCGGCGCCGGCTCGTTAGCAACGTAACTCGCCGTCGCCCCGGTCAGCAGCGTCGTGTAGCCGACGCGCACGCACTTCTTGACGGTGACCCGCTCGATGGTCGGATCCGTGATCGCATCCGCGATCTCGCGCTGGAACGGCCAGAGGCGGACCGGGCCGGGCTTGGCGGCCAGCCCCTCGGGCAGCCGCATGTAGCGCTCGATCCACTGCGACAGAGGCAGGCGCGGCGGCGGCCGGAGCTTCGCCAACGCCTCCGCGACGGTGCGGTCAAGGAGCGTCGTCACCGGCACCGGCCGTCATGACATCCCGCACGACCCGGTCGATCACCGATAGGTCGTGCTTCGAGAGGTGGCTCAGCTCCAGGGCGATGTCGCCCGGGATCGCGAGGAGCCGGGCCCGCAGCTTCGCGGTCTCGTCGGCCCAGCGCCGGCCCGCGGCCTCGGCATCGATCAAGCGCTCGGCCTCCTTCGCGTGGGCCTGATCCCGCTGCCAGGTCTGGACGATCTTCTCGGCCGTCCTGGCGTGGTTGAAGGTCAGCTCCTCGCCGTCGGCGATCACCACGCCCTCGGCCCGCAGGATCGCGCGGACCCGGGTGGTCGCCAGTTGCGCCTCGACCGTCGCCTGGGCCAGGACCGTGGGCGCCGGCTCTTCGGATGGGGTCTGCGTACCCTGCGAACCGGTGCGCACCCCGGTACGCGCCGGGTCTGTCGATCGAACCCAGGCCGCCCGAACTGCCTCAGGATCCAGCGTGCCGTCGGCCTCCACGGAGACGCGGCCCGTCTTGATCGCCTTCCGGATGGCGGCCTCGGTGACGCCGATGATCTTGGCGCACTCGCGCCGGCTCACACCCAATGCGAACCTCAAAAATCAGGGCTGCTGAGAGCCAAAAATCGGGAGCATCTCTGCCCGCAAGGGGGCGGGGTGCCGTCGGAGGACCCGTGCCCCTCAGGCCGCGCGGGCCATCGCCTTCGATCGCCGCTCATCCATCAGGTGGGCGACGTTGACACCGAGGGAGCCTGCCTGCCCGACCTGGATCATGTTCAGCCCGAGGTCATCAGGCTCGACTGCGACCAGCCTACGGGCGTGACTGCAGGCTGCGGAAAGGCTGTAGTCTGGGACGAGATCGGCGATCACGACGAGCATGGCCACCTCTCTGTCGGTGAGCCGAAGATGGTTGCCCGTACCTGCGCCGCTCAGCTCAGGGAGATGACCTCGCGCGATCCAGTTCCGCACGGCCAAGACCGAGATGCCGTAAGCGGCGCAGGCGGCAGCCAAGCTGTGCTTGCGGTCTGTCGCGTTGGCGATCACAGCCTTGGCATCCCGTCAGATGACGATAGGAGCGCGACAGCCTCGTCGTAGGTAAGCTTCGCCTCGTTCTCTCTCCAAGCGGAGATGGCCTCCCTGAGCCTCCGGCCCAGCAAGTAGGCCTTCCAGTGCCCGAGGTCCGCAGCGTGGCTGCCTGGGCGCTTCGCCTCGTACTCGGCATCGTACGGGGTTATGTCTTGATCACGGTCGTCGTTGCTCTTGAGAAAGCTATCAAGCAACTCAGTAAGCCCGACCCGAAAGTAGGTTTCTTCCCATTCCGCATCACGAAGCCGCATTATCAGCTCGTCTGCTGCGTCGCTTCCGTTTTCTTCGTAGCTCGTCAGCTCCAGCTTTGAGCTCTGAATGCCTCTCACGAACTCAAGCACCTTAGGCGTGACGATCACGCCCTGGATCTCGTCGTCGATTGCAAGCTGCTGCATGGATCGTCCTCATCGACGCCCGGACAGCCACGCCCGGCGCGAACACAGGGGGAGCTTGCGCTCCTCCGGGGTCGATGAAGCTCGGTGAACTCCATCGCGCTCATCCCCGTGGCTGCGGGGAATTGCTTGGTGAGGCGTTGGCCTCAGCAGCTCTCGCCTGCGGTCTGGATGCCGATCAGGGCGCACAGCCGATCGGCGCCGTGTGCGGGGACCTTGGCGAGCACGTCGAGGGTGGTGGCAGCTACGTCCTCGACTGCGAGGAAGAGCCCACAATCGCTGCCGAGCGCCTGCAGGCCCTGCTCTTCGTAGGTCTGCCGCGAGATCTCGGTCAGCAGGACTGTGCGCCCGTCGTGCGGTCCGTTCATCGTCAGAGCCCCGGCATCCCCATCAGGTGTCCGATCTCGTGGGCGACACGGGCCTCAAGCTCGGCCCCCATGACCTGCATGAACGCTGCCTCGGTGGCGCCCTGCAGCATCTCGTCCGGGATGTAGACGCCGGAGTTCTGCAGCTCGGCCTTGCCCCGCCACGCGTGGTTCGGGTCGATGTTCTTGAAGACGTGGCCGCCCATCACGGGGCCGACGCGGTTCGGGAAGCGACCGCCATGAGTGAAGGTACCGGCGAACATCTGGCGGCGCCCCCGGGGCTTGGCCGAGACCCCGCCCTTCACCTCCTTCGGGTCGAAGAACTTGAGGCTGATGTCTCCGCCCTTGGTGCTCAGCGTGTAGGTGAGGCGCCCGCCGTACCCGAACTGCTCGGCCGCTGCCGTCGCCCGGTTCACCTTCACGGCCTTCACGATCACCGAACGCTTGAGGCCGGTCTGCTTCGTCAGGTTGCGGATGACCTGGGTCTTCGCCTTCACGCCCGTGTGGTTGAGAGCGCGGGACAGGGCGATCGGCGCGTTGGCGCCGAGCACCCCGAGCTGATTGGCGAAGCGCTGGATGAGGCCATCGCCGGTGAAAGTCAGGGCTGACATGGGAAACCTCGACCGCTGCCTCTTTGCCTCTCGGTACACGCGCGGCTATCGGCGCGGGGCAGTCCCGGGCCGCCTCACATTCCCGGTGTGCTGGTCGTCAGGCTCTCTGCGTACTGAAGGGCTTTCAGCACGGCCTTGCCGATGCGATCCGCCTCGTCCTCCCCAGCCGCATTCGCCAGAACGACGGCCACCACACGCGGGACGGATAGTGCCTCGGCGTCGACGGTGACCTGAAGCTCATCACCGTAGGGGGCCTCGATCCGACGCAGGGCAACCTCCAGGCCTGCGGCTTGGCCGAAGACTTGGAGCGGAGGATCGCTTGGATTGGGCCTTGCTCCAAAGCCGGCGTGAATCACCTCAGCCATAGCCCATCCTGTGTGTCCGCATGGGTCGATCCGTCTCTGGCGACCCTCGCTGCTTCCACACACGCAACGCGCGGGGCTCGAACAAGGTCATGGAGCTTCGGCATATGCTTCGGCCCCGAGCACCGCGAGTTGGTTGGCGAAGCGGCCGAGGAGGCCGTCGCCGATGAAGGTCAGGGCGGACATGGCGCCCTCCTCGAAGATCTTGTGCAATCGTCCCGTCTCGCGGGACGCTCTCGGGGACCAGCCTCCAAAGTGGAGAGGCGGTGCTGTCCGCCCCCGAAACGGCCCACGTCAATCCCATCACGAGAGAGCAGGCGGCTACATTCGTAGATTTACCTGAATCACCTTTGCCGTGCAATGCTAGTCGCGGTATTTTGTTGCTCTCGGAGGGCGGCGTGCGTTGTAGGCCAGCCCCCCTGACCAGAAACGGTGTAGTGCTTCTGGCTTTAGATGAACCAGCTCGCACTCACCTGCGACGGAACGATGTTGGCGAGCGTGATGGTGCCGCCCGCATAGCCAATCTGCGTCTCGCCCCACATCGATGTCAGGACCTGATACGGCCTGCCACCCAGATCGATCCGGTCGCCATCGGCCGCGTTGAAATCGCCTATCAGATCCTGACCGGCATCGATGCCGAAGACGAAGAGATCCGCGCCGCGATCGCCCCGTAGGATGTCGTTGCCGCGATCTCCGTAGATCACGTCGTCACCCTGGCCGCCGTAGATGAAGTCGCTGCCCTGTCCACCGTAAAGCGTGTCGTTGCCGGCGTTGCCGAATAGGAAATCGTCTCCGAAATTTCCGTAGACCTCGTCATCGCCCTGGCCGCCATAGGCGAAGTCGATGCCTTGACCACCGTACAGGCTGTCAGAGCCTTGGTTGCCGAACAGGACGTCATCGCCCTTGTTGCCAAAAAGCTGATCGCTCCCGTCGAATCCGAACAGGGTATCGGCGCCATCGAGCCCTGTCAGCAACTCGTCCGCGGGCGTTCCCTGAATCAGATCGTCGATGCTCGGGTTGGTCAGGCTATCGGTGACGAGGATGTAAGCCTGCCCCGCCATGCTCGCGACTTGTGAGGCGGAGTAGTAGGCCTGATTACCGACGTTGTCGTAGACCGTGGCGCCCACGATGTCGTAGCGCCCAGGCGCCGCGAACGAGTAGACGCTGAACCCGCCCGTGATCACTCCTTCATTGAGAGGGCTTTGCGTTTCGGCATTCACGCCGATCCACTGAAGATTGAAACCTGCCCACTGGGCTAGGGGCCGGCCAAGTTGCAGGGACACGCGCTCGACGCCAGACCCTTCGTCACGAACGCTGGCGGTGATGCTGCCAGAGCTGCTCCCAGTCGAGACGTTGATCACCTTGGAAAAGGAGAGCCCCAAGAGGGTCGGGTTCGCGTTGTCGCCAGCCATGGTACGTCTACCTAAACTTCTGCGTGCCTCGCTTAGCGCTTAGGTTGAAATCCGGCCAGGGATAATGCCACGGCGAGCAGAGATGGCCGCCTCTCGAACGGGCCGTGCGACATTCCCGCCACGCTCGCCTATGTGATCGCCCATTTTGGGAGCGGCGCCTATTCGCGGGCAGGCGGCACCGAACTCGGACTGCCAATCGTCGAGGGGAGTCGGACGGATGCGGTGTGGCTAGGTCGTGAGGCGACCGAGCAAGCCCTTAGCCCCGACGCCCTTAGCCGCAACCATTGAGCCCAGCGTTGTCCGGCCCCCCGACTGCGGGAGGTCGTGCTGCGGAGGCGCTGGTCGTCACGCTGCATGATCTGGCGGGCTGACCCATCAGAAATTACAGAGACCCGACGTTGCTGCCAAGCCATCCCTGGCTGGGGAAACTCCGAGATGCGAACCAAATGCCGACTTTTAATAACCGTCACGCTCAAATAGCCCTACACTGCACAGCGCTGCATGTTGCTTGGCAGCAACACATCTTAATCACCTTATCGAAAAATTAATTAATTGTTTACAGATTGAACCTCTCCTCCCCCCAAACGGGGAAGCAGAGCTAAATCATGGTTGCCGTAAATGTCGCCGTAAGCACAAGCAGCCCTGCCGGAGATGCCGCCATCGCGGTGCAGAATGGCGGTAGCGTTGCTACGAATGATACAACAGGTCAGATTTCTGGAACCTACTTCTCAAGCTATCGGAGCAATACAACTTACTACAGCGTGGACATAACAGCCTCTGGGGGAGGAACCTTTAGTATAGGCGATATTAGCGGAATTAATTCCGGCACTCAGAACGATTCTCTGCTCTTCCAGGGCCTTGACTCTGCTGGATCTGTCATCTCAGGATACAACATAACGGTATCATTCAATCCGACCGACGTGAATATCAGCTATAGCTCTCTCACAACGTCGCTAAATTTCAATAATATAACAACACTTCGCGTCCTTGCCATAAATAATTATGGCGGCCCTTTCTATTTTGACTCAGCTGACTTTACCTCGATATCTTCCGGTTCCGGGCCGAGCAGCCCGAGCGTGAGCTCAATATCCCGCGTTGGCGCCGCCGCTGTCGCCGCCGCAGCCACGGACGTCGATTATACCGTCACTTTCAGCGAAGCTGTAACCGGTGTCGATATCAGTGACTTCAATCTCACTGGCTCAACAGGTACGGCGAGCGGCACAGTCGCTTCCGTAACCGGAAGCGGGACAACCTACACCGTCACAGTCAATGCCTTGGCTGGCGATGGAACTCTGCGCCTCGATCTCAACGGCAGCGGCACTGGCATTCAGAACGCTGCGAACACCGCCATTGCTGGTGGATACACCGCTGGCCAGACCTATACCCTGGACCATACCGTCCCAGCTGCGCCTGGCGCGGCACCGACTCTGACCGCCCTTTCTGACAGCGGCCCGGCGGGTGACGGTATCACCAACGTTACGACACCGACCCTCACCGGTACGGCCGAAGCCGGTGCCACTGTCACCCTCTATGACACGGACGGCACCACCGTGCTGGGTACCGCAACGGCTAACGGCCAGGGGGCCTACAGCATCACATCGAGCAGTTTGGCACAGGGCAGTCACAGTCTCACCGTCAAGGCTACCGATGCTGCCGGTAACACAAGCGCCGCGTCACTAGCCTTCACGCTGAGCATTGATACGGCCGCACCGGCCACGCCTGGCGCGGCACCGGGCCTCGCGCTCGCTTCCGACAGCGGTACGGCGGGCGACGGCATCACCAATACTACTACGCCCATTCTTAGCGGTACGGCCGAAGCGGGCGTAACCGTCAAGCTCTACGACACGGACGGCACCACCGTGCTGGGTACCGCAACGGCTAACGGTCAGGGGGCCTACAGCATTACATCGAGCACCCTGGCTCAAGGCAACCACACCCTCACCGTCACGGCCACCGATGCCGCCGGCAACATCAGCGCCGCATCCCCGGCTCTCATGCTGACCATCGACACCGCCGCACCGAGCACCCCCAGTGCGGCACCGGCTCTTGCGCTCGCCTCCGATAGCGGCGCAACGGGCGATGGCATCACCGTTGTCACCACACCCACCCTCACGGGTACGACCGAGGCCGGCGCAGTCGTCAGGCTTTACGACACAGACGGCACCACCGTGCTCGGTACCGCTACGGCCAACGGCCAGGGGGCCTACAGCATCACGTCGAGTACGCTGGCCCTGGGCAACCACAGCCTCACCGTTAAGTCCACTGACGCCGCCGGCAACGTCAGTGCTGCATCGCCCACCTTCGTCCTTACCATCCAGGCCCCGCCTGCCCCACCGAGCGACCCCGGACCGACGCTGGTAGACGGCGTGGCGGTCACCATGACCACGCAGACCCTGCCGGACGGCAGCAGCGTGCCAGTCACCACGGTCCCGGTGGTGACGGGGGAGCGCACGAACAGCGACACTGCCTCGTCCGCCGCCGACATCCCGCTCGTCACCGGCGCGGGGGGCACCACGCAACTCATGGCGCAAATCCCGACCGGCTACGGTCTGCAAGCCATCAGTCCTGCGACCTCCGGGCTCGACGGCCTGATCGCGGCGATCAAGAGCCGCACCACGGCTGGGTCGACCGACCAGGGCGCCCTGACCGGCAGCGGCTCAGGCTTCCTCGGTGCACTGGCAGCCAGCACCAACCTGACGGTGCGCACGATCGTGCCGAGCGTAGCCCCCGGTGCCACTACGGCACCGGCCCAGCCTCTGGTGATCCAGGGTCAGCCACTGGCGCAAGACAGCGGCCAGCAGCAGGCGATCGTGCTCGATGCCAGCCAGCTCCCAGGCGGCAGCGTGGTCGAGCTGCGCGACATCGACTTTGCAGCCGTCGTCGGTGCCATCACGGTGCGGGCGCCGGCCGGTACGGCGACGACAAGCAGCACCGGTGGCCTCAGCGCGGTGGGTGCGCTCACCGTCGCGCCGGACCCGCTGCGCATCTACGGCGACAGCGCGGCCCAGACCTTCATCGGCGGCGCGGGCAACGACCTGCTCGCCGGCGGAGCTGGCACTGACACGCTGCTGGGCGGTCAGGGCGGCGATCTGATCTACGGCAACCTCGATGCCGACCTGATCTACGGCAACCAGGGTGCCGACACCCTGTTCGGTGGTCAGGGCGACGACCGGGCCTTTGGTGGCCAGGGCGACGACCGGATGTTCGGCGACCAGGGCAACGATGTTCTGCTGGGCGACCAGGGGGCCGACATCATCCACGGCAACCAAGGCGAGGATCTGCTCTACGGCAACGAGGGAACGGACACGCTGTTCGGCGGGCAGGGCCGGGACACCGTGTACGGCGGCCTGGATGCGGACGTGGTCTACGGCAACCTCGGGTCCGACGTGCTGTTCGGCGATCTGGGAGCCGATACCCTGTACGGTGGTCAGGGCGACGACGTGCTCGTCGGCGGGCTCGGGGACGACGTGCTGTCGGGTGATCTGGGCGCGGACCGCTTCGTGTTCGGGGCTGGCAGCGGTCGGGACCTGATTCTCGACTTCAACCAGACGGAGGGCGACCGGCTCGCATTAGGTGGTCAGACCTACACGCTGAGCAGCGCCGGGAACGGCAATGCCGTGCTGACGCTCTCGGGCGGTGGCACGATCGACCTCGCCGGCATCCGCGCCGATCAGGTCAACGCGAGCTTCTTTGTCACGGCCTGAGTTTCAGAGGCTAGCATCGGACGAAGCAGAAGGCCCGCCATCTGTGTGGGCCTTCTCGCACTGGAGCATTCATACAGCTTGCACATCCGCCATGCCGAGCTCCACGGCCGAGGGGCGGCCGAAGATGCTAACCGCCACTCGTAGCCGATCCCCAGGCAGGATTGCCTCGACGGTCGCTGGGAAGCTCGCGAATGGCCCCGTCATCACCACGACGCTGGATCCGACCCTGACGCCGACGGGCTGAACGATCTCGCCGGCTGCGAGGGCATCGATGAAGCGCTGTAGATCCCCGGGATCCAGGCGTGCCGGGCGCCGCACGATCTGCTGGACGTTGCCTGCCAGCCCGGCTTCGGCTTCCGGATGCGACACGATCTCGGCGATGCCGGGCTGGGACCGGACCTCAGCCAGATGCGCCTCGTCCCGCACGCCGATGAACACCGTGCGGATGATGAGCGGCGTGTGCCGGATGACGCGGCGGCCGCGGCGTACGACGACCTCGGAGGCGCGGGGCAAGAAGGTCGCCACCTCGATCTCCCGTAGGGCCCGACGGGCGCGATCGCCCATCCTTGGGGCGGTGCGGGCCATGTGCCAGAGGAGGGAGGTGTCGATCACCTCGGAGGCGCGGCCGCGGATGGGCTCGGCTGCCGAGGTCTTCTGGCCGGGCGTGGGCGATCCAGCCAGCGGGATCCCGGCCGCCTTAGCAGCCAGCCTCTCGGCCCGACGCTGACGGCGCACCTTCAGGCGCTGACGCTTGTTCAGGCGAGTCATGCTCGAATCCTCTGGTGCTGATCCATCAGGCCGTGACCGCGAGGGCCAAGGCGTCGTTGTCGGCCCGCTGCCGGAGCCAGACGTCGTTCCAGTCGGTGCCAGCCTCGCGGGGCAATTCGACCCGAACACTGCGGTCATGGACGGCGAGGCGGTGGGCGAGCGCGTAGGCGGAAGCCTGTCCACCGAACTTCCGGTCCGTGTCGCCGAACACGACGATCTTGCGAGCCTGCTCGGGCGGCTGCCACTTCGCGAGCATTGTGGAGTTGGCCGCGGCCCAGACCGGCAGCCCGAACAGGGCGGCGGCCGCGAGCGCGGTCTCGATCCCTTCCGCGATGCCCATGATCTCGGCTGGCGGAAACAGCCTGATAGCGGCGCCGTCCGGGACCGTGCCCGGCATCAAACGGCGCGGGACTTCGACGGCGGCCTTCCGCCCGTCCCGGGTGAGATAGGTCCGGTGGAGCGTGGCGGCTGCGCCGTCCGGGCCTGCCACCAGGGCGATCATCGCCGGATGATGACTCGGCTGGTCGTCTTGGTAGATCAGGCTGTCGACGCAGCGGAGACAGGTCGGCACGGTGACAAGGCCGACCCGGGCGCGGAGGTAGAGCGCCACAGGATCTTTCGGCTGAACCACGCCAGCGCGACGCCAGAGCCGGTTCAGGGCTTCGCGCTTGTCGTCGGGGGAGCGCTCAGGCCGCGCACGCGCAATTGGCGCGTCGGCGATCAGCGGATCCAGCCGCTCGGCCAGCTCCTTGAACTCGATGCCGAGCACCCGCATTGCGAGTGCCGGTCCGTCCCCGGCACCGCAGTTGTTGCAGATCCAGGTACCACGCCCCTCCTTGTCGTCGAAGCGGAAGCGGGTCTTGCCCGCGCACATCGGGCAGGGACCGTTTTTGCTGCCGGTGAGGAAGCGGGCATCCACCCCGATCTGGGATAGCAGACTTGCCCAGCGGCCGCGGGCACGATCACGCAGAGGCGCGTGCATGGCTGCCCCCTCTACGCTTGGCGGACGCGATCTGCCGGTGCTTCAGCCAGCCGAGGATGAACTGATTTGGCTCGCGTTCCGGCGCCGTGCGGTAGTGGTTCGGCCAGACGCCGGTCAGCTCGCGAAACTGGTGCGATGCCCAGCCCGGGGAGTAGCCGCGGCGTCGGCCGTAGAGCTTGAGCTGGCCGTAGATCTCGGCCTTCTCGTCGGTGCGGGCCTTGGCGCGGACCGGGCGCATTTCGACGAGATCGCCGTCCTCGCACACGATTTCGGACTGCTTCTCGGGCTTGAACCCGCAGGCGGGACACTTCGGGCTCTTGGCGGGCTTCAGGAAGGCGCAGGACGGGCACTCCTTCGGCAGGGCCTCGAGGTGGCGCTTGCGGTCCTGCTTCTGCCGCTCCCGGCCGTCGTCGAGGGCGTCGTGGTGGATGTCGGTGACGAAACCGAGCCGCAGGTGCGTGTCGGAGTGGTCGAGGATCAGGCAGTCGTCCTTGCCCGGTGCCGTACGCAGGCCCCGCCCGATGATCTGGACGAACAGCATCTCGGATTTGGTCGGCCGGGCCAGCACGATGCAGCGCACGTCGAGGTCGACGCCGGTGGTGAGGCAGCCGACGCTCGCGATCACCCGCAGCTCGCCGGCCGTGAAGCGGCGGAACAGCGCCTCCCGGTCGTCCGACTTGGTGAAGGCGTCGATGTAGCCGCAGGCGACGCCCGCCCGCTCGAACTCGCCCTGCAGGTGCCGGGCGTGGGCCCGGTCGACCGCGAACACGAAGGTCGGACGGTTCTCCCCGCGCTGCTGCCAGGTCCGGACCACGTCGGCGACGAGCTCGGGGCGGTTCATTGCCTCGCCGAGGTCGCCCTCATGGTAGTCGCCGGCCACGGTGCGGACGCCGTCGAGGTCGGGGTGCGAGGGGGCGTAGACCCGGAACGGGGCAAGGTAGCCGGCCGCGATCAGCTCGGCCGTGGTGGTGACCTGAATCAGGTCGTCGTAGTGCCGGCCCAGACCCTTGGTCCAGGGCGTGGCGGAGAGGCCGACGAAGGGCACCGCGGCCCAATCGGGCGCGGCCATCCACGTGCCCAGCATCTCGAACCAGCGGTGGGCCTCGTCGATCACCACGATGTCGAACGGCGGGATGGCGCGGCGCTGGAGCGTCTGGATCGAGGCGACCTGAACCGGACGGTTGGCGTCCGTCATCGGGTGGCTGCCCTGGATCACGCCGACGTCGTGGATGCCCTCGGCGAAGAACGAGCGCACGGTCTGGTCGATCAGGCTGATGGCCGGGACCACGAACAGGACCCGCTTGCCCTTGGCCCGTGCGCCCCGGACGATCGCGCCGGCCACCACGGTCTTGCCGAAGCCAGTGGGGGCCTGGAGCATTGGACGGCGCCGTCCGGCGATCAGCGATTCCCGCAGCCGGTCGATGATCCGGACCTGATGCGGACGAAGGTCCCGGCTCATCGAGCGCCTCCCGCCTCAATCTCGGCAACGTCGAGTTCTTCCCAGGCGTCGCTGTCCTGGCCGCAGGGCAGAGGGGGGCCGAAGGCGTCGTCGCCGAACGGGTCAGGGGTGAGCCCTGCAGTGGGGGGGGCCTCGCGTAGTACCTTTTCCTGAACCCCTTCCTCGCGGCTAGGTAATAGGTTCCTTTGGTTTCCTGTTAGGTTCTTTCCCCGGCAGGATCTGCCGGTAAGGTGTCCTTCATCTGCCGCTAACCCGTCCTTTATCTGCCGGTAACCTGCCGAGCCCTTAGCGGCATCATCTGCCGGAAACTCGGGCTCAGCCGAAGCCAACTCCGGCGCGGCCAGCAGGTCGAAGTCGTGGCCCATGTTCAGCGTGATCAGGTCGGCCGCTCGGCCCCCGAAGCGATTGCCGCGCGGCTGCCGGGCGATGACGCCGGCGTGGGAGAGTTCGGCGAGCGCCAGACGGATCGTGCGGACAGCGTAGCCGGTATCGTCGGCGATCGTGGTCTGAGACGGCCAGCACTGCCCGCGCTTGTCGGCACGATCGGCCAGGGCGATTAGGACAGCTCGACAGGTGGCACGCACACGCTGGCGCTTGGCCCATTTTCCCGCGGCGACGCTCATTGGGCGCCTCCCCGAATGGAAGCGGTGACGAGGTCGTCGGCGGTCCGATAGGTGCGCTCGGCGGCCTCGGGGAAGCTCGCGGCCTTGGCGATGGTCGAGCTTCCGTAGCGGAGCAGGCGGTCACCGAAATCGACCACCATCCGGTAATCGCCGGAGGCCTGTGCCCGCTGGACCAGATCCTGGCGGAGGGTGCGAAGGGCGTCGTCGGCGGCGTCGTAGAGGCTGCGGTCGGCGCAGAGACGTGGCTTTGTCTCGGACATGACGCTCCCGTTCCGGAAACCGCTGGCGCGGCCGGTGAAAGAGTTCGGGTGAGGGGCGACGGTCGGGCGGCGCGGGCTGCTACGGATCAGGGCGGTGCGCGGACCTCGGCGCGGGACCGGGCCTTGGGCTTCAGGTGACCGCGGAAGGCGCTCTGCGGCGCCGTCTCCGGCTCGCCACAGCGCTGGCGCAGCAGCCGCAGGCAGGTCGCGGTCTGGCGGTGGGCTAGCGCGCGCTGGCGGTTGGTCTCGGCCGCGATCGTCAGGCCCTCAGCCTCGCAGCTCAGCGCCAGCCGGCCGTCGTTGGCGGCGCGCTTCTCATGCCAGCGGATCAGCCGGTCGATCATCTGGACCGGAGGAACGTCGAGCCGGTCGTCGCCGGGCTCGATTTCGCAGAGGTCGTCGCGATCCCAAACGCTCACGGATCACTCTCCCTCAGCCAGACGCCGAGTGCGGCCAGCGAGCGCCCGAAGCGCATCAGCATCCGCCCCACCGGATCGCGGAGCCAGACGGGACACGCGTTCCGCAAGCGCCTCGAAGTCCGAGGCCAGTCCTGCAAGCTCATCCGCTCTCTCCTGGGCCCTGACTGCACGCGCGGCCCGTATGGCTTCGATCTCGGCGGCCTCGACCCGGCGCGCCTTGCGGTACCAAAGGTCGAAGGCGCGCCAGTACGGCAGACCAGCATACCGAGCCGCCCGCGCGATCTGCGCCTTGACCGGATCGTGGCGGTCCGGAGCCCGACCCAGCGCGCGCAGACCTTCGGACGCCTCAAGGATGAAGGCGGGCACCCGCGCCTCCCAAGACTTTTGGGACATCTCCCAACGCTCCTCCGCCACGATGCTGATCGTGGTGGTGGATCCGCTGAGGAGCACGGCCCCGACGACGACGGAGAGAGCCCCGAACCCGAGGCGCGCGTGATCCTGGCAGATGGGCGCGCAGCGGGTGGCCGGAGCTCGGTGAGGAAGAGAGCGAGGGCGAGCGTGAATGAAACGGGACATCAAACCGGCCGGTGGACCGGACGAGACGGAGCTGGTGCACATCCAGCTCGACTCCCTGGACCGGGAGTTCGACAGCGATCTGGGCTGCCCGATCTACGAGACGGTGTTCTCCTGCTCGGGCCCGGAGGGCCACGCGGAGGCCTTCATCACCGTGGTGGCCGGCGAGGTGACCACGCTGGATATCGTGCCGCAGGCGATGAGCGACCTGCACCGGCTGTTCGCGGTGCTGGCCGAGCAGACGAGGGCGTGGCGCATCGATCCGAAGGCGTGATCGTCTCACGACAGGGCCTCCGGCTCCGGGGCGGCGTGGTGCTTGTCCTGGCGCGGCTGGAGATCGTGCGCCCGGACCTGACCGCGGGACAGGGCCTCGATCCGTGCGGCAACCCGCAGTGACGTGCCCCGATCCCGGAACCGGAGCTTGCGCACCGTGAACTCGGACAGACCCACGGCGGCGGCGACATCGGCGTCGCTCAGGCCCTCACGGCGCATCCATTCGGAGAGCAGCATGGTGTCAGCCTTCGCGGTGACGGTGCCGGCCTGCGCCCCGGCCGAGCTGCCGACCCAGCGGCTGGCCGAGGCCCTGGCCGTGCTGATGGTCGATCTGGTCGGAGCGATTCCGCTCGGTGATCGGTGCGCAGTTCTCGAGAGACTGGCGAACCGGTTGGATGACCGGGGGCGTGTCGCTGGGGGCAGCGAGGCGGCAGTCCTGCTTGGGGCGCTTGCCGTGGCGCTGATGCGGCTGGAGGGGTGAGGTCAAAATCTGAGACGACATTACGCCCAACTCCGGGAAATGATCGAAGACAAACGAAATCGGCGCCCTATAACCGCCCTGTATCAAATGAGAGAGGGCATTTTAAGATGACAGCCACAAAAGAAGGCAAGCTCGAAGGTATCCAAATGGAGGGGTCCGCCACTGCGCCAATCATCTCTTTTGATGAGGCTCCGGTGTTCGGCTTGGTCCCTGGGATTGGTAGAGTAACACTCGCAGCATACGTCCAAGACTACAGACCGGACGGTAGTGTCTTCCAACGACAAGTCGCCGTGGCCCATTTGCGCGGCAACGCGAACGCCTACACCGCGCTCGCCAATGCGATCGCCGGTATGGCTTTGCTTGATGCTGGGGGGCCTAAACCCGAAGGTCCAACCAACTAAGCGTAACTGACCAGTCGGTTCGGTTCGTGCGGCCTGAGGTGGCAAGATGGGCATTAAAGGCGAGCTTCTTCAGTTGCGCGAATGGCTCGCTTTCTAAGCTTCGGTGGCGGATAGAGATCGGGGCGGAGTTCATATCGTGGGACGCGCGTTAGCCTCTCAACATCGAGGACGCGCCCAGATGGGCACCGCTTCCACTGAGACACAGCTTGGACCGTAAGGCGCAACGCCAAGGCTAAGCCTGTCACCCCCGATTGTGTCTCTATCGCGCGGCGAAGCGCAGGATCGCGTTGTGCCATGGCTTATCAAGCAGCGCTTGTTCCTATAAGTCAAGTGCTGCTTGGTTGGTTTTCTCAAGCACCTCTTTATGAAGGAGCGCATGAGCGACGATACGTTCCCCACCCGGCTGCGCCAGAAGCGAAAGGAGAGAGGCCTGACGCAAGGAGAACTCGCGAAATGGATTCACGTAAGTCCACAGGCCGTATCGCAGTGGGAAACCGGACAGGCCGGTGCGGATCACAAGAATATTGTTGCGCTCGCAGAAAAGCTTTCCGTCGACTGGAATTGGCTTGGGTATGGAGCCAACACAGAAAATCCTGACATCTCCGTACAAAAACACGTATTCGAAAATAGGAATTCGACCTATGCAGTACTATGCAGTAGAGAAGAAATTGCAGGGTGGGCTCTAAAGTTTCCAAAGCTAGATGTTGATCCGTTTGACTATATTGATCTATTGAGCGCAGAGACTGGCAAAACCGGCGGTTACGAAGCATTAGAATTGAGATTTGCCTCTGCAGGCTACAATTTGGCGACCGAGATATGTACTGATAGTATGTCTCCCATGTTCTCGAGGGGTGATATTGCTATCTTTGATACCGGCATATCGCCGATACCAGGTGACTATGTCCTGGCATATATCGTCCATAACAAATCTGTAATGTTGCGAAAATTAAGAATTAGAACCGACGAAGGAGGGAGCAAGTATCAAGAACTTGTTCCTCTAAATGAAGACTATCCTGTCACTACCATCAAGACGCCAAAAGCTGGCCGAATCCTCGGCACCCTCATTGAGCACCGTCGCTACCGCGCTCCTCCGGGTGGCGTCCAACGTGTGCCGTTGCATCTAAGCAAGACAGGCTTGGAAAACGACACTTGATAAAAAAATCAAGCCGTGCTTGATTGGCTCACCGCTTCAACGGTGAGGCTTACTCGTGCTCGCACACCACCTCGTCATCCTCGGTCCGTTGCGATACCGCGTCATCCCCTGGCCATCAGATCATCGGTTCCGAGGGCGGGCATGAGCTATGTCGAGCCATCTCACCGCCCAAGTTGCAAGTCTACCCGCGATCAAAAAGCGTCACGTAGCGGGTACGCTCGTCCAGACATCGGACGCCCGCGAGTTGCACGGCCTGCTCAAGGTCGGCCGCGACTTCACCACCTGGATCAAGGGCCGGATCGCACAGTACGGCTTCGTCGAGGGTGTCGACTACGTCGTCACCGGGAATTTGAGCTCCCCAGTTTCGGGGAGCGCAAAAGCGCGGCCACAGCTGGTCGACACGTATCACCTCACCCTCGGCATGGCGAAGGAGATCGCCATGGTCGAGAACAACGCCGAGGGGCGGCGGATCCGACGCTACTACATCGAGTGCGAGCGGCGTGCGCTTGAGGCCGCGTCCCAACCGGCGCTGGATCTCAGTGATCCGCACGCGCTCCGCGCCCTGCTGCTGGCCCATGCTGAGCGCGAGATCGCGTTGGAGGGCCGCGCCCGCGAAGCTGAGGGTGCGCTGGCGACCGCCGCCCCGAAGGCCGAGGCGCTCGACCGGATCGCCGACACGACCGGCCTGATCCTCCTCAGCGACGCCGCCAAGACCCTGGGCATGCGGCCCAAGGATCTGATCGCGTGGATGCTGGAGCACCGTTGGCTTTTCCGGCGGCGTGGAACCGGTCGGCTCGTCGGCATGCAGGAAAAGCTCAACGCCGGACTTCTGGACGAGTGCCCTGTGCCGGCCGGCGACGGCCGCACCGAGGTTCAGGTCTACGTCACTCCGGCTGGGCTGACCCGCCTGTCCGTGGCGATGGGGATCGCACAGGGCAGCCTAATGCTCGACTTCGGCTCGAACGCCGGAGGCCGTGCCCGCCAGCACTGAACCTCTTTCCGATCTTCCCGGGGCATCCCGCCCCGAGATGAAGCGGCCCCCGCCGGTCTGGACCACCAGCGGAGGCCATACACCCCGAACCCAAGGATCGAGCTATGGAACAGAGTGTTCGCTCTGATAGCACCCGCATGCCCGCTTACCAGGGCTATGCTGCATCCAAGATGGATGCGCGCTGCGATGCCGCGGTGATCGCGATGCTGACGGCGCCCGCTTCGGCCTCACCGGACCTTTCGGTGGTCGATCCGATCTTCGCTGCCATCGAGAAGGACCGTGCCCTCGCCGCTGAGCACATCCGCCTTCTCTCCATCTCCGGCAGCAAGCCCGACGACGATCCGTCTTGGGAGCCGACGCATGACGCCAGCGACGCACAGTGGGAGCACTGGCGCGAGGCGCTGCTCAAGACCGTGCCGACGACAGCTGCCGGCTGCGCTGCTCTGGCCCGCTACGCGAACGAGTGGGTAGAGCGTGAGGGCGTCGGCCTGGACGAGGACGGAGCGAAAATCTTCGATCTGATCGGCCGCAGCCCGTTACACACGGCGCCGTGCCCTCCCGCGAGCCCGGACCCTGTCTACGCTGCCATCGCGGCCATGCACGCAGCCGACGCGGCTTACAGTGCCTGGCATGCCGAGTACGAAAGGGTTGGTCTTGATGCGGCCGGTGGCTTCGAGGCCGAGGCCCCACTGATCAACGAGCAGACCAGAGCGGAGGAGGCAGCGCTCGCGACCGTGCCAGTCACCTCCGGCGGGCGGGCCGCGCTTGTCACCTTCACCGACCTCTGCATCGCCAGACGCGGCCATACAGACGGCACCGCTCAGGAAGGTGAGGACACGGTCTTCCACTGGGCCTACCGGGCGCTCGCCAGTGCCATTCGGGGCGAAAGCCCACAGTCGGAGGCCGAAGACGCCGAGGCGCTTGGCCTCGTGGACATCAAGGCAGCCCTGACCAACGCCCCAGCCTGGACGGGAGAGCAGGCATGAGCGCCGCTGCCGGCGACCGCCCCGTGCGTGGCATCAACACGATCGTCCTTAGCGACGGCCGAGAGATCCATCTCGACGATGTCGTCACCGCGGCCGAGGGGCAGGCGATCCTCGACGACGTCGACCAGGGCATCGACGCCATCGAGCGTCAGCTCACCAGCGGCATCGGCCCGAACGATCCGGACTGGCGCCGCCGCGCAGAGTTGGCCCTGAAAAGGAAGCGCCGCAGTCGGCCCCGAATCCAGCAGCGGATTGGCGAGCTGCGCCGGGCCGAGCGACAGGCGGCGCCATTGCCATCCGGCACCACCTCGCCCGCGGACGGCAAGCGCAAGGCCTTCGTGACGGCGGCCTACGAGGTGCTGGGCCACGAGGTCTGCACGGAGGTGTGGGCTCGCGCTCAGGAAATGCGGCCGGAGATCTTCACGGACGGGCAGGTGCCGGCATGAGCGCCCGCCGTCACCCTTGCTACCTCATCGACGAGGATACGACTGACTACGAGTGGTCGGCCACGAAGCTGGACGAGCTGCTGGCTGATCCGGAGGTCGAAGGCCTCGCCGCGGACATGCTGTCCTACGGCTTCAAACGGGGCGAGTTCGACCCGGACCCGGTCTACCGCCAGTGCCGGCGGGAGTACCGCCGCAAGGAGCCGGCCGCCCTGCTGTTTTTCCTTGCCGCTCGTCTGTTCGAGCGGCTTCAGGCCACGGCACGGTCGACGGGAGGCGCGTCATGAGCGACCGCGCTACCCAACTCGCCCGCTGCCTGATGGAGGAAGGCATCCGCTTTCCGGTGGGGCAGGACGGCAAGATCGCGCCGGGCTCGATCCGGACTTTCCTCGCCGACCGCTTCCCCGGCATCAGCCAAGCCGAGGTCACCCGCGGCGTCCTGATCGCGATCGAACTCGCCAAGCTGGATCGGGGGCTGCGATGACTACCCCCGATCCTATCCACGCCGCCATCGCCTCGGCGCGGGCCGCCAGCGCCGCTCACATCGCCGCCTGCAAGGGCCTGGATGAGGACGACGAGGCAGCGGTAGCGCGTTGCAACGAGGCCTGCGACGCCGACGCCGAAGCCAGCAAGGCGCTGGCGAAGGTGTTGCCCACCACGCCGGCCGGGCTGATCGCGCTGGTGGCCTTTTACGCCGAGGATGGGGAGGGCACCGACACGGCCTCGCTCTACCTCGACCGGATCTTGGTCGTGCTGAAGCACCCTGATTCCGAACGGCTGTTTGCGGGCCTCAGCCCGCAGATTGCATCGGCGGAACAGGCACTTGGCCGAGTGATTCCGCAGGCCGGTTTCGAGGCTTTCGGGACGATGCCCGGCCTATCCGACATCGAGGCGGCATGGCACGGCCTGCCGGCCGAGACCCGCAACCGCATCGGCGTGACGGCCGTCGACATGGTGTTCCAAGAGTTCATCCACGGCGACGCGTGCGTGGTCAACGGTCAGCCCGAGGACCGGCCGTTCCCGGGCGAGACAGAGGAGCACATCGCGATCCGCTGCGCCGCCATGGACGCGACCAACCAGCGCCTGAACGAGCTCACACCGCTGATCGAGGGCGCACTCCCGGACCTGTTCGGCTCGGACGGTGAGAACCCGGCTTGGTGCCCGAACCCGGGACCGAGGCCTTGAAGCGCCGTGGCGTACCTGAGCCTGTCACCCCCGCCCGCATCGAGCGCGCCCTGCGGCTCTGCGCATACCTTGTCGCGCGAGATGGCGACGGGCTTGATCTCGTCCCGATCATGGACCGTCTGGAATCGGAGCTCGCCCGCGCCCGATCCGAGGAAGATCCGGTCTGCCGCGCGCGGCGGCTGCTAAGCGCCTACACCGCCGTGGGCTACTCTCAATATGTTAGCGAATATTCCAATAGCAAGGCGCGACATATTGCACAGTAGAGGAGGCAATGCCAATTCGAGCTTAGTTAATCTTTTTTCTCAGTTTTTACGGGCTTCCTGGGTGGAACTTTGGATTTCATTTCGGTGGCTTTTGCATCAAGGCGCGCCTTTCTAGATGGGGCAACGAACGTGTCATGCACAAAATGCTCCAGTATCTCAGTCATCAAAACAAGATCGGACGCCGCTGGCTTCCAACCGCGATGCGCTGAAGCACTTCCTGCATCGACCAGTGTGGCAAGGCGAGATTTGTCTGCGATGCCAATATGTCCTTTCTCAACTATCTCATCTAGTTTTTTCTGGAAAGACTGCTCGGTATTGATGCCCAACAGTTCGGAGGCGACGTCAAAGGCTGTTCTAATTCTGATCCCTGCCAAAATATTCAAGTCGTTGTCCAGAGCTCCGTAGAGTTCGATTAGAGCTTGATCTAATTTGCCAACATTTGGGGCGTCTATGCCAAATTCCGACATCCACTCCGGCCTTTTCCTCTTCGCAAGTGCTGGCCAATACTTTACCGTCTCATCAAGCTCCATGCCCCAGCCGCCAGCGCCATCGGAAGTATGATGGTAGTTCTCGGTGTCGCACATAATTCTTTGGACAAATATGTAATCACACCCGCGACATTGAAGTATGCGCCAGTCGTCCCACCACTGCATGTGCTCGTCGCTATCAGAAACCTGGTAATGGCCGCGAACCTCACACCACCTTAATCCCCCGCACTTTGCACATTCTGCCTTTCGAGGTTTTATTGTTGTTTCATCGCCCACATTTATCTCCAGCAATATAAAATTCACTTGAGAGCAGTTGGAATTTCTATCTAGAAAATCCAACAAATCTACATAAATTTGCCGTAAACTGGTTTCTATCGAAAAGTCCTTATCCAATGTGGGCCGATCTCGATATAGAGCCGCCGCGATGGCTTCTCGCAGCAGTAGCTCCATTCGAGCAGTATGAGATCCAGCGCTTGTTCTATGCGTGATGCTGCCATTGGTTCGGGGCAGCCCAATTTAATGAGATGAAGCTTCTGAAATTTTTGGTCAGCCATGCCGTAGCGGCCCGCAATCCGCTTCATATCTTTGTCAATGGCTATCAATATGGCATGATTGAGAAGCGCAGTCTTTGCAACGAGGGCGTCGTCTGCACCTTGAAATAGTACATCGCCGTGTAGGATGGCTTCGTAATTCAGGCGCCTGAGCAACGCTGCAACTGAAACGGGAACGCTCTCATCTAAGAGAACGCGAAAGGGATCAGAGACGTCAGCTTCAGGCTGCGGCAGCGTGAGCGATTGCCGCTTCAACGTCTCGCTCCGTTAGCGAAGGATATTCCTTAAGTATTTGATCGACCGAATACCCGGCTTCGGCAAAAGCCTTGATGCTCGCAACCTGAATGCCAGTGCCTGCAATCACAGGTTTGCTTCTTGCAAGACCTTTGACTGTCTGGATCTGGCCAACACTCTCGTCCTTACGGGCACGCATCGTTTTGACCGAGCGTGCCATGTCTGCGCGTACGATCTCCAGGGGGATGCTCAGCACCCCTTGTCCTGTCAGGACTTCTTCGCGTTCACCTGTCTCTGGGTTGTGAAAAACGACACGCTTCTTGAGTACATACAACGTCGTTTTAGCCCAAACGTCGTCACCCATGTCGGCGAGCCGCTGCTTAACGTCGCGCAGATGCTGCAGGGATACGCCGCTGCCGTTGCGAAGCCTATCAAGAACTTGGAGGCACACAAGGTCTCTGAACGAGTAGAGACGGCTTTCATCCCCCTCGCCGAGCTCGACTTTCAAGCTCGGGACGAAAAAGGACGTGCGTCTCCAATACCTGAGCTGCGTCAGGCTGATGCCCGTCACTCGCTGCGCTTCCTCTTCGGTGAACGCAGCGATGACGATTCTGCCGGAGCCCGTCGTCATGCCCGATAAATACCGCGGAACTCGACCACTGCAATGGGCCAGATGCCACACAGGCATCACGTTGAAACCCTAGGTGGGCGACGCCTCGGCCCTCGTGAAGCGTTTGGCTATCACTTCGGATCCACGAACGCCGAAAGCTGCGCGATCATCTCTCTAAGTTGGTCCGGCCACATCGCGCCGCTCGCCGGTATCGTCGGCGCGCCTCGCTGGTCGTACCACATGAGCCAAAAGGCCTCCGTACCCTCTTTCTTGTCTGTGATGTGTTCCAGCCAGAGGCTGTATCCCGAATGCACCAGCGGCACCGGGAAGACGCTTCCACGCGCTTGCCCTGGCCCATGCGGGTGGCCCTTATTCAGGTTGGTCATAAAGCGCGCGTTCTCGCATGTGTACGGCGCGCCGCCGATCCACCACTTGGACATCTGATTCGCTCCTCCCGGAGCCAGACTTTTACCGCACTGCGCGGAACCTGCTTACACCTCCGTCGGCGCGCGGAACGCGATCCGCTCCAGCCACTCCCGCTTTTGGGCGAGGCTCGGCCCGACGCCGTAGCGCGGGCGGTGGTACTTGTGGCCCATCATGGCCGCCGCGACCTTGTCTGGCGCCTCGACCGCCGTCAGCCGGTCCTCGAAGGTATGCCGCAGCGAGTAGAGTGTGGTCCCCTCGGTCGGTAGCAAGCCGTTCTCGTCCAGGAATTTGTTGATCGTGGCGGAGACGCTGGCGGCCTTGTCCCGGTAGCGCGGGAAGCCGTCGGGCTGAGCCTGCATCGCAGCGAGCGCCACGCCGACGAGCGGCATGTCCCGTTCGGACTGGTCCGTCTTCATGCGGCGGCCGATCGGGCGGACCATGACGTGCGGTACGGGATCGTCCAGGCGGATCGTCTCGGCCGTCAGGTTGCAGGCCTCGGACAGCCGCAGGCCGGTCTCGGCGATCAGGTAGAGCAGGCGGCGGGCGTCCGGGTTGAGCCCGTCGAGCGCGCCGGCCTTGAGCAAGTGGTCCTGAACGAAGGCCGGGGCGAAAGCCACGCGCTGGCCGGTGCGGCCGCCCTCGATCCGCATCTGCGCGAAGACGGGCCCGAGGCCGAGCCGGTGGGTGTGCTCGACCTTGCCGAGCATTTTGTTGAGGTGGCCGATGTCCTTGTTGGCCGTCTCGATCTCGACGCCCTCGACCATCACGCGATCGATCCACCAGCGCTGGAAGTCGAGCGCGTCCGAGCGGGTGAGCTTGGACAGCGGCTTGTTGCCGATCACGGTCACGAGGTTGGCGATGGCCCGCTTCTTCGGGTTGCGCCACTTCCGGACCTGGTCCTCGGACATGCCCTTGAGCGAGGGCTTCATCAGCGCCTCGAACTCGTCGAAGAGGCCGTCGATGTCGAGGGCAGGGGGCTCGACGCGGCCGAGCACCGCGTCCTCGGCCGGGCGGTCGTCGGGTTTGCCCGCGGCCAGCGCCTCGAAGCGCGCCAGGATCTCGGCGATCGGGCGCTGCGCGACCTCGGCCGCGGTGATGTACTCGAAGCCGAGCCGCCGTGCGTCTTTCCGGGCGCGGTCGTAGCGGGCCTTGGCGTCCGTGCTCTCGCCGACGAGGCTGGCGCGCCAGAAGGCCTCCAGCTCGGCGTTGATGCGATCGGCCGCCCGGCCGGCGCGGGTGCCGCGCGGATCGTCGGCGATGCGGATGCGGGTGGACTGCCGGACGATGCCCCGGGTGTCGTGCTCGGCGAAGGCGAGGGGAACGCGGCGCTGGTAGTGCCAGAAGCCGGCGCGGCGCGTCAGGAACTCGGACATCCGGGCCCGTGTAGGACGTTACGTAGGACGCTACCGTGCCCCATGAGGGCACGATCGGTCAAGAAACGCCCTCAGCGCGTTGAGATATATAGATTTTCAGATGTAGGACGTGGCGGAGGGAGCGGGATTCGAACCCGCGATACCGTTGCCGGTATACACACTTTCCAGGCGTGCGCCTTCAACCACTCGGCCACCCCTCCAGACCTCGCCAGGGCTCCGAGGCGACGCGGGGAGGCGTCGTGTTGGGGCAGGCCGGACGAGGTGGCGGTGCTGTAGCGTCCAGGCCCGCTCCTGGCAAGGCGTTTGCTGCCGCGCGCGGTGTGGAACGGGCCGGCGCGCGGCGCCTGCTCGTCCGCGGACGGGCAGGGCCGGGCCCGAGGTCCGTCCGGGGGGCGCCGGGGAACGGCCCGACAGGCTCGACCGTTGGATTAGGAGAGCCGTGCCGCCGCCGCCGGAAGGTCGCCGGTGCGCGTGAACGCCAGAGGATCGAGTCCCATGAGCCTGATCGGACGCATCGTCACCAAACTCCTCGGCAACGAGGATCGAGCCGTCGCACGCGATACGCGCAATGCCGATTCGAGCACGCCGATCGGGCGCCTCGTGACGAAGATCCTGCGCCGCTAGCGCGAGCCAAAGGGTGGTTTGCCACGAGGGAGCGGCCCCTGGATCGCACGGGAGCCGCTTCCGCCGCCGCGATCCGCGGCAGCTCTACGGGCTGAACAGGCTCATCAGGCCCGCCACGATCGCGTAGACGAAGCCGGCGTTCAGCGCGACGCCGGCCGTGCCCACCACGAGGCCCGCGATCACCACGACGCCGTCCCGCTCCACCAGCCCGAGCCCGACGAGGCAGACGGCGAGGCCGAGCGGGATCTGGCCGATGATCGGCGCAGCCACGATCAGCGCCATCGCGAGCGTCAGGAGCGCGAGACCCATGCCGCGCATGCCGAGGGCGCTCTCGAACACGCTCATGCGCGGGCGCGACCAGCGCTCCAGGCGCTGCAGGATCGGCACTGCGCGCCGCACCGCGCGCTCGACGTCCTGGCGCGCGATGGAGCGGCCGAGCAGGCGGCGCGGCAGCCAGGGCGCCGACATCCCGGCCGCGATCTGGACGGCGACGAGCAGCAGCAGCAGGCCGCAGACCAACGGGATCGGCGGCGGCATCGGCAGGCAGTTCGGCAGTCCGAGCAGCACCACCAGCAGCGCGAAGGCCCGGTCGCGCAGGACCGCGACGATGTCGCCGACGGTCAGCCTGTCACCGTCCTGGCTGGCCAGGACGGTGAGGACTTCGGACGTTCGTGCACCGGAATACAAGGCTCGGCCGTTGTTTGCTGTCCCGGCGCGGCTCTACCGGACTTCGCCTGCGCCGCCAAGCGCGGGGCCCCCGGGCGGGGTGGGAGGCAGCCGCGGCGGCGAAGGCCATGCAGGCGCGCTTCACGCGTGTCCCGAAGTTAACCTCAAGTTTGATATGGTCGCAATGTTTACTTGAGGTTTGAAGTCTTCATGCGCCGGATTTTGCGTGAGAACCCTTCGTTCGAGCGTTAACGTCTGGTGGTTCTCAATCCCCGCATGTAGGATTGTTGGCACATCTCAGGTTCGCGCGCCGCGCGACGGTCTGAGGAGTGCGCGCGGTGAGCGTTCGGCCGGCCACGTTCCCTCGGTGGATCCGCAGCCTCGGGGCCTGGGTCGCTGAGCTGGGCGCGCTGATGGGGCCCGTGCCGGCCGCGACGGCCGGCGAATGGGACACGGTTCTGTTCGGCACCCTGGACGCGGGCGCCGCGACCTTTCTGAGTGCCGGGGCGAAGGTCGCGCCGGGCGGCGCTGCGGAGGATGGGTTCGTCCTGCTGGCGAGCGTCGGCGCGGGTCACAGGCGCGAGCGCGGCATGTGCGCCTGCGCACGCCTGCCGGTGATGGCGAGCCTCTCGCGCACGACCGCGCTCGGTGCCGTGGTCGCCGGGTACCAGTGGTTCCACGAGTGGGGCGTGGTCGCGCTCTTCGCCGGGCCGGAGGGTTCGGTCGAGATGCTGAGCGGATCCGCCGGCAGCCTGCCGCTACCGGCGCGCTGGGGCCTGCGCCTGCACGGCGAGGTCTGGGCACGGCCGACGCCCGAGACCCTGCTGCAGGCCACCGCGATCCTCGGATCGTCGCGCGAGGATGCCTGGGGACGCCTCGCCTGGGGCTACCGCCTCTGGGGCGCCTATCTGGGGCCGGAGGCGAGCCTCTACGCGGACCGGACCGCGTACCGGAAGTGGAACCTCGGCCTGCACGCCACGGATTTCGCGCTCGGCGGCTTCAGCCTCCGGGCCTCCGCGGGCGTGCAGTTCGAGACGGCACGCCGGCCTGGCCCCTACCTGGCGCTCGCCGTCTGGACGCCGCTGTAGGGGTGCCGGGAAAAGCGCTTGGGAAAGGCGCACCGTGGAGCGGCCGTCGGTGGGCGGTCTCAGCCCTTGGTGCGCAGCGTCGAGCGGCCGCCGTCGGCCCCGATGACCTGTCCGGTGATCCAGGCGGCCTCGTCGGAGACCAGGAAGGCGGCGAGGCGCCCGACATCGTCCGGCTCGCCGAGCCGCTGCAGGGCGTGCATGCCGGCGATGCCCTGCGCCAGGGTCGCGTTGGCCGTGATGGCGGCGGCCAGCGGCGTGCGGGTCAGGGACGGCGCCACGACGTTGACGCGGACCTGCGGAGCGAGTTCGGCCGCGAGCGAGAGGGCGAGGCCCTCCACCGCGCCCTTGGCCATCGCCACGCTGGCATGGGCGGTGAAGCCCTGCCGCGCCGCGACCGTCGAGAACAGCACGACGCCGGCCCCCGCCTCGCCCGCGCCGGCCCGGAGGGCGTCGGCCGCCGCCTGCACCGCCGAGAAGGCGCCCAGCGCGTTGAGCCGGAAGTCGGCCTCCGCGTCGGCCCGCGTCAGCCGCGCGAGCGGGCGCAGGTTGATCGTGCCGACCGCGTAGACGAGGCCGGCCAGGCCCGCGCCCGCCGCCTCCGTCGCCCGCGCGAAGAAGTCCGGGTCGGCGACATCGCCCGCGCTCGTCGTGGTCTCGCCGAGTTCCGCGGCCGCGGCCTCGAGCCGGCCGGCGTCGCGGGCGGCGAGGTGGAGGGCGTAGCCGCGCCCGCGCAGCGCCCTCGCCGTGGCATCACCGATCCCGCCGGTTCCGCCGTAGATCAGAACCCGTCCCCGCGCCCCGCTCATCGATCGCCCCTTGCCTCCGCGCCGAACCGGCTCAAGGTATGGCGGGCCGCGACGGCTGGGAGGCCGCGCGGTCGAGCCGGACCCGTTCACGGCGTCGCAGGCCCTCCGGGGAGACCAGGACGTTGAGACCATGAAGTTCGCCTTCGCGGGCATCGATTTCCTCGGCGGCGTGTTCGAGGCCCTGGTGGGTGCCGGCTGGACCCCAATCAAGCTGTTCAGCCGCCCCTGCGACGGGATCTACGATCACAACGAGGTCGTGCTGGCGCGCGCGCGCGAGGCCCGCGTGCCGATCCAGCTCTCGCGCCTGCGGGTGCAGGACCTCGAGGCGCTGCGGGCGGCGCACGGGCGGGACTGGGCGCTGGTGGTGGCGGGCTATCCCTGGCTGATCACGGGCTGGCGCCCCTTCGCGGCCTACGGCCTCAACCTCCATCCCTCGCCCCTGCCGACGGGCCGCGGTCCCTACCCGCTGTTCCGGGCGGTGGAGCAGGGCTACGAGACCTGGGGCGTCACCGCGCACGTGCTCGCCGAGGAGGGCTTCGACACCGGCGACATCCTGGCCCAGGAGCTGTTCGGCCTGGGGCCGCAGGAGAGCCACGAGAGCCTGCTGGCCAAGTGCCAGATGGCGGCCCGGCGCCTCGCCGCCGGCCCGCTCGCCCGGGAGTTGCCGCAGCGCTGGCGCCGGCCCGAGCCCCAGGGCGACGGCTCGTACTGGCCGCGGGCGAGCGATGCCGACCGGACGCTCGATTTCCGGGCCGGAGTCGATGCGGTGCTCAGGCGCGTCAGGGCCTTCGGGGCGATCGAGACGATCGCGCGGGTCGAGGACGCCCGCATCTTCGTGTCTGAGGCCGGCGGCTGGCACGCGGCGCACGACTACGCGCCCGGCACCGTGGTGCACCGATACCGCCGACACCTCGTGATCGCGGCCCGCGACGGCTTCGTCCAGCTCACGCGCTGGTCGCCCGTCGGCCTCGCCGAGGCAGCGCGGATCGGGCGCTGAGGCCGCGATGCCGCGGATGCGCCGCAAGGGCGACCTGCCGGAAAAGGTCTGCGCGCAGTGCGGACGGCCCTTCGCGTGGCGCAAGAAATGGGAGCGCGTGTGGGACGCGGTGCGCTACTGCTCCGACCGATGCCGAGCGGAGGCGCGCCGCGCGCGGGGCTCCGAGCCGGGCCAGGCCGATCCTGAGACGGATCCCGGTGCTCAGTGATCCGGGCGGACGACTCCGCCCCGCGGATCCTGAGGCCGGAGCGGGCTTGGAAGCCGCGTCGATACGCGTCGATACGCATCGGTCCTAATCCGGAAGCTCTGTTCCGCGCGTTCTATCTCTGGTTGTATACTTGCCGCCGCCATGGGCTTGATCGGCACCGTGGTGCGAGGCCGGATGATGACGGACGAGCTGTGGCGACGGGCGAGGGCGGCCTTCCGGGAGAGCCGCCGCCTGGTGCGCGAGGCGGAGCACCTGCGCCGCAGCGGCGAGGACCTGCGCCACGACCTCGCCGGCACGCTGGAGGACATGCGCGACTTCAACGTCCGGGCGAGCGCCTGGCTTCGGGTGGGGGCGGTGCGGCCGCACGCGCCGCGGCCCGCCCGGCGGCGCGTCTGAGCCGCGGCGCCGGCCGCCCCGGGTCACAGGGCCGCCAGCGCCTCCGGCGTGTCGATGTCGAGGCCGCTGCCGGCCTCGCCCGCGATCTCCACGACGTCCGGCCGCCCCGCCAGGAGGGGGCCGGCTCCGCGGTCGCCCGCGAGCCCGTCGAGTTCCGGCGCCAGGCGGCGGTGGTTCAGCAGGACCGGATTGCCGCGCCGTCCCTGCCAGACCGGCACGATCGCGGCGGCGCGCCCGTCGAAGGCCTCGGCGAGGCGGCGCAGGAGGGCGGGCGCCACGCGGGGCATGTCGCCGAGCATCACCACGGCACCCGGGCACGCCTCCGGCAGGGCCGCGAGCCCGGCCCGGAGCGAGGTGGAGAGCCCGTCCGCGTAGGCCGGGTTCTCGACGAAGCGGATGTCGAGCCCGCTCAGCGCCGCCCGCACGGCGGGCGCGTGCGCGCCGAGCACCGCGACCACCGGGCCGAGGCCCCAGGCGCAGGCGGCCTCGCAGGCGGCCTCGGCCGCGTGCCGCACGAGGGGGCGGCCGCCGAGCGCGGCCAGGAGCTTCGGCTCGGGGCCGAAGCGGGTGCCGCGCCCGGCCGCCAGCAGCACGATGCCGATTCCGGGGGGGAATGCGGGGCCGGGCTCAGGCATCCGCCTCGTCCGGCTCGCCCCCGTCCCGCGGCTGGGGCCGGGAGACGATCTCCATGAGCAGTCCCCCGACGCCGAGCGCGACGATGTCGGCCCGGGTGACGGCGAGGCCCGCGAGCAGGCGGTGCAGCACCCAGTCGAACCCGTTCTCCTTCGGCGAGCGGGCGCAGCCCGGCGCGCCGATCACCGGCATGGCGCCGAGGCTCCCGACCAGGAGGAGGTTGCCGGGATCGACCGGCATGCCGAGATGCTCGACCCGGCCGCCCGCGCGCTCGATCCCGGCCGGGATCACGTCCTGCCGGTCGGCGATCGCGGAGGCGCCGAAGACCACCGCGAGTTCGGCGCCCGCGCGGGAGAGGCCGCCGAGCGCGTCGGCGAGCGATGCGGGATCGTGCGGAACCCGCTCGTCTGCGACGATCCGGGCCCCGGTCGGCGCGAGGCGCTCCGCCAGCACGCGCAGCGTGCGGTCGATCGTACCTTCCTTCAGCCCGGGCAGGCGCGTCGAGACGACGCCGACCCGACCGAGCCGGTAGGGGGCGACCCGCAGCGCCCGCGCCGGCACGGCGGCGCAGGCGCGCTCCAGGACGTCGCCCGCGACCGCGTACGGGATGACCTTGACGGTCGCCACCATCTCGCCCGCGACGACGGGCCGGAAGGGCTGCAGCGTCGCGGCGGTCACCGCCTCGTCCACGGCGTTGACGGCGTCGATCGCGGCGCGCTCGACGAGGAGCACGCCGGCCCGCTCGGCGAAGAGGTTGCAGCGGCCGGTGAAGGGCTCGGCGACGCGCAGCGACCCGTCGCCCGGCCGATCGGCCAAGCGCTCGGCGAGCCGCCGGGCCGCGGCGTCCTCGCCGACGTCGCCGGGGTCAAGGCGCACGGCCACGAGGTCGTCGAGGCCCGCCGCCGCCATCTGCCGGGCCATCTCGGGCGTGACGACGTGCCCCTTGCGCAGGGTCGCGCCCCCCGCCCGCACGGTGTGGGCGGTGACGAGCCCCGCTGCCTCCGAGACGGGGACGCGCCCGAACCTCATGGGGCGGTCTCCGGGCGGCGCAGGGCCTGGACGACCTGCGCCAGCACCGCGACCGCGATCTCCGGCGGGCTCACGGCGCCGATATCGAGCCCGATCGGGGCGCGGATGCGGGCGGTCTCGGCCTCGCCGAGGCCGGCCTCACCGAGGCGCGCGAGCCGGGCCGCGTGGGTCTTCCGGGAGCCCAGCGCGCCCACGTAGAAGCAGCCGGCCCGGAGCGCCGCCGCCAGCGCCGGGTCATCGATCTTCGGGTCGTGGGTGAGCGCGGCCAGGGCGCAGTAGCGGTCGAGGGCCGGTACGGCGCCGCCGAGCGCGGCGTCGGGCCATGCCGGTACGAGTTCCACGCCGGGGAAGCGCTCCGGACTGGCGAAGGCGGTGCGCGGATCGATCACGGTGACGGCGAGGCCGAGGGCGGCGGCCATCGGGGCGAGCGCCTGGCTGATATGGACCGCGCCCACCACGACGAGGCGCACCGGCGGGACCTGCACGGTGAGGAAGAGCTGCCGGCCGTCCCGCTCGACGAGGCCGCTGCGGCCGGCGGCGAGGGCCCGGCGCAGCTCCGGCGCCAGCCGATCCCCATCGATCGCCCCGGCCGTGACGAGGCGCTGCGCCCCGTCCGCGATGTCGGTCACGAGGATCGCGGCCCTGCGCGCCGCGCGCTCGGCATTGAGGGCGTCCAGCGTCTCGGCGCGCATCAGTCCACCCGCTCGACGAGGACGCGGATGCGGCCGCCGCAGGAGAGGCCGACCTGCCAGGCGGTCTCGTCGGCCACGCCGAATTCGAGCACGCGCGGGCGCCCGTCCGTGATCACGTCGAGCGCGTCGGTGATCACCGCGCCCTCGACGCAACCGCCCGAGACGGAGCCCAGGAAGTTGCCGTCCTCATCGATGACGAGGTGGCTTCCCACGGGGCGCGGGGCCGAGCCCCAGGTCTCGATCACGGTCGCGAGCGCCACGCCGCGGCCGTCGCGCCGCCACGAGGCGGCGGCGGTCAGGATATCGGTATCGGAGGAGAGCATCGCCTTGCCTTCAAGACCGGCGCTTGCCCGCTCGGGGCCCGGCCTTCCCCCACGAGGTATGTCGGGCCGGTTCCGGCGCAAGATCGCCCCGCGCGACGGTGCCCGCGCCCGAGGCCGCGCACCGGGGCGTGCTGCCCGCTACGCGCCGACCACCCGCAGGGCCGCCCGCCCGCGCGCGGCCGGGGAAGCGGCCTCGGGCTCCGGCACCGTCGCGCGGCAGGTCCGGTTCCGCCCGGCCTCCTTCGCGGCGTAGAGGGCGCCGTCCGCGAGGCGGAAGAGGTCGTCGGCGGCCGTCTCCGCCGCGGCGCAGGCCAGGCCGATGCTGACGCCGACCGTACCCGCCGCGATCCCGGCCTCCGCGATGGCCAGCTCGGCCACCCGGGCGTGGATCCGCTCGGCGATGCGGGCCGCGCCCGCCATCTCGGTGTCGGGCAGGAGCAGGGCGAACTCCTCGCCGCCGACGCGCGCCACGAGATCGTCCGGCCGGTGGACGCTCGCCGACAGGCCCTGCGCAAGGCCCTTCAGCACCGCGTCGCCGACAGCGTGGCCGTAGCGGTCGTTGTAGCGCTTGAAGTGGTCGGCATCGACGATCAGGAGGCAGAGCGGCTGGCCCGTGCGGCGCGCCCGCTCGCAGGCCGCGCCGAGCGCCGCGTCGAAGCCGCGGCGGTTGGTGAGGCCCGTGAGGACGTCGGTGCGGGAGAGCCGGGCGAGTTCGGCCTCGATGGCGGTGCGGCGGCGCAGTTCCCGCCCGAACAGCAGGGACAGGCCCGCCGTCAGGCCGCCGAGGGCCAGCAGGATGCCGCCGAGGACCAGGGCCTTCCGGCGCCACTCGGCATCGATCTCCCGGGTCGCGACGGCGACGTTGAGGACGAGCGGCAGATCCGGGAACTGGACGAAGGTGTAGTGCCGCTCGACGCCGTCGCTCAAGGTGGTGCCGACGAAGGTGCCCCTGTCCCGGTGCAGGAAGCGCTGGAAGTTCGGGGCGGCGAGGAAGTTCGGCGGCGGGGCGGAGACCGGATCGGGGGTCGGGTAGCGCAGGAGGCGCGTGCCGTCGCGGTGGTACAGGTTGATCGTGCCCTGCCGTCCCAGGTCGATCCGGTCGAACAGGCGGTCGAAATAGGAGAGCGACAGGCTGGCCAGGGCCACGCCGCCGAAGGAGCCGTCCGGCTTGCTGATCCGGCGGCTGAGCACGATGACGGGCGCGCCCGTCAGGCGCGAGACGACCGGGTGGCTGATGTGGAGGCCGAGGTCGGCGCGCGCCTTGTGCGCCTTGAAGTAGTCGCGGTCGGCGTTGTTCACCCGGCGCGGCGTCGTGGAGGCCGCGTCGAGGATGCTGTCGCCCGCCTCGTCGAGGACGAGGGTTATCCCGACGTCCTGGGCGGAGGTCACCCGGTCGAACAGGACGAGCTGGCGCAGCTCGGGGCTGGCCTCCGCCACGCCCGGCGCCTTCAGGTTGTCGACGATGGCCTGCAGCGAGAGGTCGATGATCTCGACGTTGCGCGCGACGTCGCGCTCGATCACCTGGAGAAGGTTGCGCGAGGTCTGCTCGGCCTTCTCCCAGGCGTCCCGCCGCAAGTCGAGCAGCATGAGGCCGGAAACGATGAGCATACCGACCGGCGCCAGCATGCCGAGGACGGTCCACGACCTGGGCGAGCGGAGCGGCCCTGCGAGCCGGCGCGAGGCGGTCATCGATGGCGGCTCCCCGTGACCGGTTCCATTCCGGGCGGAACATCCTCCAGAAACACTGACCAATGCTTTAAAGAAGCCCGGACAATCGCGATTTAACAGTCTTCCGGGGCGATGCGCGGTGCGCGGTGCGGGTTCCGGCGGCCTCAGGCCGGCGGCCCGAGCGGGTCGCAGCGGAACGCGCCGTAGTCGCCCCGGGCGAGGCGCTCGGCGAGCGCGGGCAGGAACAGGGCGGCCTCCTCGGCCAGCCGCCAGGGCGGGTTGACCACGATCAGCCCGGTGCCGGTGAGGCGGGTGGGATCGGGCGGATCGACCACGAGGTCGAGGCGCAGAGCCGGCCGCCGCAGGTCGCGGTCGAGGGCCGCCACCATCCGCTCCACCGCCGCCGCGTCCTTGATCGGATACCACGCCAGGAAGACCCCGGTCGGCCACTTGGCGACCGCCTTCGCCAGATGCGCGCCGAGCCGCTCGACCTCGCCCGGCACCTCGAAGGGCGGGTCGATGAGCACGAGGCCGCGCCGCTCCGGCGGCGGGATCATCGCGTTGAGGGCGGTCCAGCCGTCGAGGTGCAGCACCTTGGTGCGGGCGTCGCGGGCGTAGCGCGCCCGCAGGGTCTCGTGATCGACCGGGTGGAGCTCGACGAAGACGCCCTTGTCGCCCGCGCGCAGCGCCTCGCGGATCAGGGCGGGCGAGCCCGGATAGGCCGCCGCCCCGTGGCGCGCCCGCACGGCCGCGACGGCCTCGCGGTAGGGCGCGAGCAGCGCCTCGACCGGGTCGGCGAAGGGCGCGTCGAGCCGGCCCCAACCGTCGCGCCACTCGCCCGTGCGGGCGGCCTCGTCCGCGTCGAGGTCGTAGAGTCCGAGCCCCGCGAAGGCGTCGATCGCCCGGAAGGCGGCCGGTTTCAGGCAGAGATGGGCCAGCACCCGCACGAGGACGAGATGCTTGAGGACGTCGCAGAAGTTTCCCGCGTGGAAGGCGTGCCGATAGTTCATCCGGGCGCCTTACCCGCGGCGCGGGCGCAGAGCTAGCGCGCCGCCCCGACCGTGACCTCGCGGGCGCGGCAGTTCTGGCGGGCGAGGTCGGGGCAGGGGGTGAAGCCGCGCAGGTCCTTCGTGAGGCAGATGCGCACCTCCTGCAGCGCGTCGCGCGCGCAGGCCACCTGCATCATGTCGGGCCGCAGGCCGCGGTTGGCCGCCACGAACAGGCGGGCGATCTCGATCGGGGCGAGGCGCCGGTCCGGACCCGCGCCCTGGAAGGCCTCCGGGATCGTCACGGCGGCGCGGGCCTCGCGGGTCGCGCGGAAGTAGGCGGCCGGGTCGAGGCCCGAGCAGGTGCCGTGCTTGCGCCACTCGTAGCGGGCCAGCCCCTCGCTCGGATAGACCTCGCCGGCGATCTCCATGGCCTGACGGGTGGGCGCGCGCTCCACCGCCGAGCAGTTCTGCGGGTAGCCGCGCTCGTATTGCGGCCAGAGCCCGTGCACGACGAAGCCGAGGTCGCGCCCGGGCGCGCACTGGCGCTGGTCCGGCCGGGCGGCGGTCTCGCAGTAGGTCGGCGACCAGGACAGGGCGAGGACGTAGAAGTCGAAGGCGCCGGGACGGTCGCCGCCCCGGAAGCCGCCCTGATCCTGCGCGCCCGCGCCCGTCGCGGACAGCAGCGCCGCGGCGAGCGCCGCCGCAATCCCGCGCCTCACCCGCAGCCCTCTGCCGCCCGCCTGGCCGTCCCGCATGACCCGTCCCCCCGGAGGTCGAAGCGCCGTGACCGCCCCCTCAGGGCCGCGCCATCCGGCAGGCGGTGGCGTAGGCGTAGCTGAGGTCGCGGTCGAGCCCGTGGACGCAGAACTCCACGCCCCACTGGTCGCCCAGCAGGCCCAGGCTCTCGCGCACCGAGTAATCGATCTTGCGGCGCATGCCGTCCGAGGTCGTGGCCGTCGCCGAGCAGAAGCGGCGGGGATAGAAGTCGAGGCCCCAGGGGCGCCACGCGGTGCGCTCGATCCGGTCGATCGCCACGATCGTGAGGGAGGAGTTCCAGAACTTGGCCTCCTTCTCGGCGAAGCGGCTCGAGACCTTCTCCAGCACGCTCGGATCCTGGCAGCCCGGGATGTCGGCGTTGAACGGGAAGGTGCGCTCCTCGGCGGGCTCGATCTCCTCGCGGGCCGAGCGGGCGAGCGCCGGCTGGGCGGCCGCGAGCAGCACGAGGCCGGCCCCGAGGGCGGCGCGCATCCGCGCGGGCCGCGCGGGCGTGAAGGCTGTCATGAGCGAGTTCCTGAGCGACACGGGCCGCCTCGTCCGCTGGGTGTCCTGCATCCGGCGACGATGGCCGCGGGGGCGCCCAAGTCAAGCTTTCCCCGCGCGATCCCGCCCGTCCCACCCCTCGTTTCGCACAGCCTGCGTCCGGTGGGTGACACCCGCCGGTTGCAGGCAGGGGGCCTAGTAGAGCGGTCCGGGCGACAGGCCAGGCGGGCTGAGCGAGAGCGGCGCGTCGTCACCGAGGGCCTCGTCCGGCAGGGCGGAGGCGGTGCGCGGTGCGAGCGGTCGCTGCGCGAGCGGGCGCTGCGGCGGCGCCGAGGCGTAGGCCGAGGGCGCCTGATGCTGGGCCGGGGCGCGGGCGACCGGGTTCGGGCCGCGGCCCTGCGACATCGGCGTGAGGCCGTAGGGATCGTCCTCCTCGACATCGACGGGCGCCTGGGGCGGGGCGGGCTGGCGCGGGGGCGGCAGCGGGCGGGTGAGCCGCCGGCCCTCGGCCCCGAGCTGCGGCGTGAACTTGATCAGCGGCTGGCAGATGCGCCGGAGCCCGCGCGGGTCGTGCCGGGCGAGGTCCACGTGGATGTGGTCGTAGTGGAAGACGTTCGAGCCGGGCGCCAGCACCGTGGTGAACCGCTGGCAGGCTCCCAGGAAGACCTCGCGCAGGAAGCCCTGCTCGGCCTCGGTGCCGCGCCAGCCGCCCTTCACGGTGATGACGTAGCCGTCCGCGAGCTTGAAGGACATGATGTCGACGGCGTTGCCGAAGGAATGTTCCGAGAGCTTGGCGCCCGGCTGGTTGTTGCGCCCGCGGCAGGCGTAGGCGCCCGCGTTGATCTCGGCGACCGGCTGGCCGAAATAGAGCTCGGCCGCCGGCTGGATCGTGTCGGCGAGCCACGCCTCGGCCTCGGAGAGGGCCGGGCAGGCGAGCGTCATGCGCTGCTTGAGCGCCACCGTGCCGTTGCCGAGCCGCGTCACCCGGAAGGGCTGCTGCATGCCGCAGGAGCCGGGCCCGTCGATCTCTTTGGCCGGCGTGATGAACTCGGTCGTCGTGACGAGCTTGCGGGACAGGCAGGCCTGCTCCGCCTGATCGCGCCAGGGATCGCGGCGCTCGAACTTGTTGAGCGCACAGCCGGTGAGCCCCGCGCCCGCGAGCGCAAGGGCGGAGAACGCGAGAACGCTACGCCACATGACCCGGACGATGCGCACGAGTCCGTAAAGCCTTCGTCAACGATGCGGGAGGGCGCATGCGCGCGGCGGGCGTTGACAGCGGCGGCTCCGGATCGGACTGGTATGCCATGCTCTCGCTCGTCGATATCCGTTCCCGCATCGCGGCCGGCACGCTCACCCCCGAGGGGGCCGTGCGGCTGTCCCGCGAGGCCGTCGCGGCGCGCGAGCCCGCGGTCGGCGCGCTGGTCTCCGTCGCGCAGGACCCCGTCATCCCGGTCGAAGGGCCGTTCGCGGGCATCGCGGTCGGCGTGAAGGACATCATCGACACCGCCGACCTGCCGACCCAGATGGGCTCGCCCATCTACGCGGGCTGGCGCCCGCGGGGCGACGCCGCCGTGGTGAGCCGCCTGCGGGCGCTCGGCGCCTGCGTGCTCGCCAAGACCACGACCTCGCCCTTCGCCGGCATCGACCCGACGGGCACGCGCAACCCCCACGATCCCGGGCACACGCCGGGCGGCTCCTCGGCGGGCTCGGCCGCCGCGGTCGGGGCCGGGATGCTGCCGCTGGCGCTCGGCACCCAGACCGGCGGCTCGGTGATCCGGCCGGCCTCCTTCTGCGGCTGCGCGGCGATCAAGCCCTCGTTCCGTCTCCTGCCGACGGTGGGGGTGAAGACCTTCTCGTGGGCGCTCGACACGCTGGGCCTGTTCGGCGCGGAGGTGCGCGACGTCGCCTACGCGCTGGCCCACCTCGCCGGCCGGCCGGAGATCGACGGCGCCGCCTCGCCCGACGCCCCCCGCATCGGTCTCGTGCTGCAGGATTTCGCGGGGGCGGCGGAGCCGGAGGCCCAGAGGGCGCTGGAGGCCGCCCGCCGGGCTGCCGAGCGCGCGGGGGCCCGGGTCAGCGAGGTCGCGCTGCCCGCGCCCCTGCCCGAGGCCTGGGCGCTCCACGGCGTGATCCAGGACTACGAGGCCCGGCAGGCGCTCGCCTGGGAGATCGCCGCGCACCGGGCGGAGCTGCCCGAGAAGGTCGGACGCCAGCTCGACGCGGCCGCCGCGATCCCAGCCGCCGAGTACGACGCCGCGCGCCGCTGCGCGCACCGCTCGCGCCGGGTGCTGAAGGACCTGTTCGGGGATTTCGACGCGCTCCTGACCTTCTCGGCGGCCGGACCCGCGCCCGCCGGCCTCGGCTCGACCGGGGACCCGCGCTACAACCGGCTCTGGACGCTGATGGGCGTTCCCTGCGTGAACGTGGCGGTGCCGGGCGACGGCCTGCCGGTCGGCGCGCAGGTGATCGCCCGCTTCGGCGACGACGGCCGGGCGCTCGCCGTGGCGCGGAGGATCGAGGCGGCGCTCGCGCGCGGCTGAGGCCGGCTCAGGCGGGCGGCCCCATCGCCGCCTCCAGCCGCGCTCCGAGCCTGCGCAGGGTGCGGCTGAACAGATCCGGATTCTTGAGCGCGCGGTGACCCGCGCGCCCTGGATCGCCGCCATCGTGTCCTCGGCGAGGTCGAGCGTGTTGGCGTATGGTGCGCCGGCTTGCGCCTCAATCGAGGGCGGCGGCCTGCCGGACGGCGTCGCGCCGCCGCGCGCTCACCTGCACGCGGTCGCCGATCCGCGCGATCTCGATCGCCTCGGGCGCGTCGCCCGGCGCGCGCGGCGTCGAGAGGGTGACGCTCTGGCCGGCCGCGAGCACCGTCTCGAAGCGCACGCCCGGGGCGGCCGCGCGGGGCGCCAGGGTGACGACCACCCGGTAGCCCCGCGCCTCCGGGGTGTAGTAGGCGACCCCCAAGAGCGTGCCGAGATCGATGCTGCCGGCCGCGCCCGGACCGATGTCGGCCGAACGGGCTGCACCGAGGCCGGCACCGACAAGCGTGGCGGCCGCGAGGATGGTCTGGAGGATCATCTTGCGAACGGTCATGGTTCCGGTCCTTCTGAGGGGCCGGGGCTCGCCGCCCCGGTGATGGAGCGGATCTATTTTGCGCTGCATCATGGATCAAACCGATCGCATTGCTAATGACTATCGATCACGTCGATCTAGCTCGGGTCGATCTCAATCTCCTCGTCGCCCTCGACGCGCTGCTGGCCGAGCGCAGCGTCACGCGGGCGGCGGCGCGGATCGGCCTCGGCCAGTCGGCGATGAGCTCGACGCTGGCGCGCCTGCGCCGCCTCTTCGACGACGAATTGCTCACCCGCTCGCCCGAGGGCATGCGCCCGACCCCGCGGGCGCTGGCGCTGGCTGAGCCCCTGCGCACCGCCCTGCGGCAGGTCCAGGCGCTGGTACGCCGCGAGGAGGCGTTCGATCCCGCCACCGTCGAGCGCCGGTTCACGATCAGCCTGCCGGACAGCACGGAGGTTCTGCTGGGGCCGCGCCTGCTGGCCTATCTGCGGGCGGAGGCGCCGGGCGTGCAGCTGCTGCTGCGCGCCTTCGACCGGGCCACGATGCTCGAGGATCTCGACACCGACCGGATCGACCTCGCCATCGCGCTGGCGCCGGAGGGGCAGCTCCACCACAAGACGCGGCTGCTCTACCGCGACAGCTACGTCTGCCTCTTCGACCGGGCCCAGGTCGGCCTGGAGCCGCCGATCTCGCTCGACGACTACCTGCGCTTCCCGCACGTGCTGACCAGCCTGCGCGGCACCGCCCACGGCGTGGTGGACGACGTCCTCGCCGAGCGCGGCCTCGGCCGCACGCTCGCGGTGACGACCCCGCGCTTCCTCGCCGTGCCCTTCCTGGTGCGGGGCGCGCCGGTGATCACGACGATGCACGCGCGGCTCGCCCACTTCTTCGCCAGCGCGCTCGGGCTGACCGTCAGCCCGGTCCCGGTCCCGCTCGCGGAGGTGGCGGTCTCGATGGTCTGGCACGCCTCCTACGACGACGACCCGGCCCATCGCTGGCTGCGGCAGGTCCTGGTCCGGCTGGCCGGCGAGACGCAGGAGGCCGAGAGCCTCTAGGCCGTCAGTAGGGCACGCCCGTCGAGGACCCTGGCGGCGGCTGGATCGGGATCGGTGCGGGCTCCGCGGGGCGCGGCGTACGGGCCGGGGCGGGGCGGGGCTGCGCCGCCGCGGCCGGTCCGCGCGGCCCGGGCGGACCGGCGGGCCCGCGCGGGCCCGGCTTGCCGGCCGGACCCGGCGCGCCCGGATGGCCCGGCTCGCCCTGCGGGCCCGGTTCGCCGCGCTCCCCGCGGGGGCCGGGCGGTCCCGGAAGTCCGGCGGCGCCCGGAGGTCCGGCGGGCCCCGGCGGTCCGGCCGGGCCCTCTGCGCCCATCGTGCCCGGCTCGCCCCGCGCCCCGGCCGGGCCGGGCGGGCCGACAGCGCCGGACGCGCCCGCACGACCCGCCTCGCCGGCCGGCCCACGCTCGCCCGCGGGCCCGCGCTCGCCTATCGCGCCGCGCTCCCCTGCCGCGCCGCGCTCCCCTGCCGGCCCCACGGGTCCGGCGGGCCCCTGGGGGCCGGGCACGCCCTGCGGACCGGCCGGGCCCGGCGGCCCCGCGACGGTGCTGGCGGCGGGCGCCGGGCCGGGCGGGCCCTGCTGGCCGCATTCGCCGACCACGGCGCGCTGCTCCTGCTGGCGCACCCGCAGGGTCACGATGCAGCTCGCCGGATGGTAGATCACCCGGAACTCGAAGTTCCCGCGCCCGTCCGTGCGGCCGGTGAATTGCCCGTCCAGGCTGATCTCGGCGTCGGTCTCCCCGGTCGAGCCCAGGACCCAGAGTTCCCCGCCCGTGATCTTCGCGGCCGAGATCGCGATCTCGGCGCGCGCCGGCGTCACGAGGGGAACCGAGAGCGCGCCCGCGAGCAGCAGCGACCGGCCGAGCGCTCCGCGTGCCAAGCCTTCTGCCAAGCCCCGAACCTCCGGTTGACCGTGGCCCAGAGTGCCGCGATTCCGGGCGGGGCGGAAGCTGTGTCGGGGTCACGCCGCATAAGCGGTGTGGATGGCGTGTCCGCCGCGCCGCAAGGTCTGGCAGCAGTGCCGGCTAACGAGTGCTAAGATATTGTAAATAATACAGTAATCCTTCCGGCGCTCTCTTGATCGAGTCGCGGCTGCGGGTCAAGCTCGGTCGGCCGGATTTGGGGAGCGAGGATCCATGAGCGTGTCGTCCGCCTTCCGTCGCCAGCTCGAGGGCTACAGCCTGACGACTGCCGAGATCCTCTACCGGATGCCCGACCATCCGCACCTGTTGCAGAGCTTCGTCTGGCAGAACCACGACCTCTGCCCGGATTTTCCGGAGCTGCGGCGCTTCCTCGCCTTCTGGCAGGACTCGATCGAGGGGCGGCTGCACGCGGTCCGGGTGGCCCACAGTCGGCTGATCCGGCCGGCGGAGCTGCGCGCCGTCAACGGCGAGTTCCACCTGCACTGAGGGCCGCGTCCCGGACCGCCTCAGGCCACGCGCGGAGCGGGCTTGGCGAGGCGGTGCGCGGTCACGAGGCCGAGCACCAGGATGGCCACCGCGCAGGCGGCGAGGGCCCAGAGCTGGCCGACCGCCTGGAGCGCGCCCCCGATCAGCGCGACGCCGAGCGCCTGCCCGCAGAAGAACGAGAAGGCGTGCAGCGCCACCGCGGAGGCGCGGGCCTGCGGGGCCACCTCGGTCACCTGCACCTGGTAGGTGTTGTGCAGCATGTAGAAGCCGAGCCCCATCGCCACCATCGCCGCGCAGTCGGCCTGCCAGGTGCCGGCGAGACCGATGGCCAGAAGGGCGCCGGCACAGACCGCGCCGCCCGCTGCCAGCATGCGCAGGCCGAGGAGGCGCACGAGGACGCCGACCAGGGCCGAGTAGATCAGGCTGCCCACCGCGAAGCCCGCGAGCACGAGCCCGGCCTCGCGCGGGCCGCCCTCGCCCCGCGCCTCGATCAGCGGCGCGAGGTGCGGGAAGATGCCGAACACCGCGATGGCCTCGACGAAGACGGCGCAGAACAGCACCCGCGCCCGCGGGTTGGCGATGATCGTGCGGTAGCGGACCAGCGCCGTGCCGAAATCCGGCCGGCGCGCGGCGGCGCCCAGGCCCCGCTCGAAGCCGAGCCCGGTCGCGCAGACGGCCAAGGCCGCCCCCAGGGCCGTCGTGGCGAAGACGCCGCGCCAGCCGATCTCGGCCTCCAGCAGGCCCGCGAAGGTCGAGCCCGAGAGCTGCCCCAGCACGATCGCCACGAGGAAGCGCCCGATCGCGACCTGGCGCCGCTCCATCGGCACGCGGTCGCCGAGCAGCGCCAGCGCCAGCGGCACCACCCCGCCCGCGGCGGCCCCCGCCAGCATGCGCAGGCCGAACAGCAGGTCGATGTCGGAGACCAGAGCGCAGGCGCCCAGCGCCCCGGCGAGCACCGCGAGGCAGGCCGTCATCACCCGCTCCTTGCCGAGCGCGTCGCCGATCGGTCCCAGCACGGGCTGGATCAGGGCGTAGGGCAGCGCGAAGGCGGTCGAGAGCAGGGCGGCCCGGTGCGGGTCGCTCGCGAGGTCCCGGGCCAGCACGCCGACGAGCGGCTCCACCGAGCGGCCCGCGAAGGTGCTGGCGAAGCCCGCCACCGCCAGGACGAGGATCAGGCGGGTGGTCGAGCGGGATGCGGGCGTCATGCTCTCACGGGCGTTCGCGGCCCGGGCGCCCCAGACCGGCCGGCAGCGTTACGCGCGGTGCCGGCCGCTGGATAGGTCCGTCGGGGCAAGCTCCGGTACGATCGACTGGAATACCAGATGCAGGAATATGTTGCGGTGCAGTCATCGCTCAGGGAAATTCAAAGGCTTCCCAAATAATCTTCGGTTGCAGGGGTTCGGTCGCCGCTCGTACTCTGCCCAAGACTGGCTCGACCGAATCCGCGCCGGGATCCGCGTTTTCGCGGGGCCCGCGGCTTCGAAGCAACAGGCGCCGGCCGCGCCGCGCCCCCGCACGCGCGCGCCGGCAGCCCGAGCCCGCCGGCAGCGCCGAGGGAGACCCGCCAAGGGCGACCTGGGGAGGAGCGGCCGTCAACGACCTCCGAAGGGGGCGGCAGGGACGGACAACGACGCCCATGAAGAAGAACAAGGTCATCTCCGCCGACGAGGCCATCGCCCTGATCCGCGACGGCGACGTCGTGACCACGACGGGCTTCGTCCAGAGTTGCATCCCGGAGGCGCTCCACGCCGCGCTGGAGAAGCGCTTCGTCGAGAGCGGCGCTCCGCGCGACCTCACCCTGATCATGACGGCGGGTGCGGGCGACAGCAAAGGGCTCGGCACCGGCCGTCTGCACCATGACGGGCTGCTGCGCCGGGTGATCGCGGCCAATTTCGGCCGGATGCCGAAGGTCGCCCAGGCCGCGCAGGAGAACAAGATCCTCGGCTACAACCTGCCGCAAGGGGTGATCTCGCAGCTCTACCGCGCCTGCGCGGCCGGCCAGCCGGGCCTGTTCACGAAGGTGGGGCTGAAGACCTACGTCGATCCGCGTCACGGCGGCGGGCGCGTCAACAGCGTGACCCGGGACGAGATCGTCAAGCTCGTGGAGGTCGATGGCGAGGAGTGGCTGTTCTACACCGCCACCAAGATCGACGTGGCCTTCATCCGCGGCACCTCGGCCGACCCCTCGGGCAACCTCTGCATGTCCAAGGAGGCCCTGACGCTCGACAACCTCGCCCAGGCGATGGCGGCCCGCAACAACGGCGGCATCGTCGTCGCCCAGGTCGAGCGCATCGTCGAGCAGGGCTCGATCAAGCCGAAGGACGTGCGCGTGCCCGGCATGCTCGTCGACTGCGTGGTGGTGGCCGAGCCCGAGCAGCACCGGATGAACTACGGCGTGATGCACGACGCCGCGCTCGCGGGCGAGATCCGCGTGCCGGTCACCGGCATCAGGAAGATGTCGCTCTCCGAGCGCAAGATCATCGCGCGGCGCGCGAGCTTCGAGTTGCCGCCGAACGGCGTGGTCAATCTCGGGGTGGGCGCGCCCGAGGGCATCTCCTCGGTCGCCGCGGAGGAGCAGGTCACCCCCTACATCACGCTCACCACCGAGGCCGGCGCGGTCGGCGGCGTGCTGGCTTCGGGATCGAGCTTCGGCGCGGCGACCAACGCCGACTGCATCATCGACCAGAACCAGATGTTCGATTTCTACGACGGCGGCGGCCTCGACATGACCTGCCTCGGCATGGCCGAGTGCGACGGGGCGGGCAACGTCAACACCAGCCGCTTCGGCGGGCGCCTCAACGGCTGCGGCGGCTTCATCAACATCTCGCAGAACGCCCGCAAGGTGGTCTTCGCCGGCACCTTCACGGCGGGCGGCCTCGCGGTGAAGGTCGAGGACGGGCGCCTGCGCATCCTGCAGGAGGGACGCCAGCGCAAGTTCGTGGCGACCGTCGAGCAGAACACCTTCAGCGGTCCCTTCGCGCAGGAGCGCGGCCAGCCGGTACTTTACGTGACGGAGCGCTGCGTCTTCAACCTGACGAAGCGCGGCCTCGAACTGATCGAGGTGGCGCCCGGCATCGACATCGGCCGCGACATCCTCGCCCACATGGATTTCATGCCGGTGATCGAGAATCCGATCCCGATGGACCGGCGCATCTTCCGGGACGAGCCGATGGAGCTCTTGGCCGACCTCCTCAACCTCAACCTCGCCGAGCGGGTGAGCTACGACAAGGACCGCAACCTGCTCTTCGTGAACCTGGAAGGCTGGCAGGTGCGCTCGAAGGGCGACATCGACGCCCTCCGGCAGGTCTTGGAGACCGCCTGCCTGAAGGCCGGGCAGCGGGTGAACTCGGTGGTCAACCACGACGGGTTCCGCATCAGCGAGAACCTCTACGACGCCTACGCGGAGATGATCGAGTATCTCTGCGCCTACCACTACCTGACGACGACCCGCTACGCGACGAGCGCGTTCCTGCGCCTGAAGATGCAGGAGGCCCTGAGCCGGCGCGGGCTCGCGCCCCACATCTTCGAGCGCAAGGAGGAGGCGCACGCCTTCTTGGAGCACGCGGAGAGCCGGGGCCTCACCGCCTCCGCCGCCTGAGCGGCGGAAGGCGCCCCTCAGGTGGGGCGGGCCTCGGCCTTCCGGCGCCCGATCAGCGCCCACCAGGGCCGGCCGGGGGGCGCGACCACGACGACGGCCGCGCGCTCGGCCGTCGGCAGGGCAGCGCCCTCCTGGAGCATCCTGCGTTGCCGCAACAAGGTGGCCTGCACGCGGCCCATCGCCGTGATGGTCCTGGCGGCCATCAGCAGGTGGCCCTGCCGGGCACCGCGCGCGGCCAGGCTCTGCCGGCAGGCTTCCGCCCGGGCGATGAGCCGGCTGCCTTCCTCGATGTAGCGATCGATCTCTGCGATGGCGGAACTCGGCGTCGATTCCATGCGCGCCTCCGATCCGACGGCGCTCCCGCGTCCCGGAGCGTCGGGCTCTTCCAGAGGCTCGTGAGATGAGCAGTGACCGGCAGGGGCGTCAAGTTCTAAGTCAAGCGGAAGCATGATCTCGCGCTGTCGTGAAGATCGATGCCAGTCTTGGCGAATGTGGTATGCCAGAAGTCAGTCATGGTCCGGATCTCATCTGGCACTGTACGCGCGAGATCATCGGCTCTCATCCGTTCGGGGCATGTGCGCCCGAAGCGGATCGTGCATCGTCGTCCTCTCGTCCCTCGGGAGTGTCGCCGATGTCGAGGCTCACGCTCTTCCTCGCCGCCTTCGCGCTCGCCACGGCCGCGTTCTGGCTGACGATCCTGACCGATCCGCCGACCTCGGAGGCGGCGTCGAAGGCCGTCGATGCGGAGGCGGTGTCCGGCCCGATCCCGCATGTCCGCTTCGTGCCGGAGGAGCTGTGCGGCCGCTTCGGCGACTGCCCGCGCTGAGCGCTCGCGCGCGCCGGTCGCGTCGGATCACGGCTCTCCGGGTGCGTCGCCCCGGCGGCGTTCCAGGGGCAGGTCGACGGTGCAGCGCAGCGCGCCGGCGCGCAGTTCGTAGCGCGTGCGCGCGTCGAGCGCGTAGGGCAGCGCCTTCTCGATCAGCTCGCGTCCGTAGCCGCTGTGAACCTCGCCGCCCGCGACGGCGCTCGGGGCGATGCCCTGCTCCGTCCATTCCAGCGCGAGGCGCCGCCTGCCCGCCTCGTCCGCGTAGGTCCGCCAGCGCACGCTGAGCTGGCCGTCCTCCACGGCCAGCGCGCCGTACTTGCGGGCGTTGGTGGCCAGTTCGTGCAGGGCGAGCGCCAGGGTCTGCACGCTGGCCTTGCGCAGGGACACGTCCGGTCCCTCCACGCTGACGCGGTCCCGCATCCCCGTCGCCGCGAGCGCGTCGAGTTCGGTGCGGATCAGGGCACGCAGCGTGATCGGCTCCTCCTCCGCCCGCGAGAGCAGGCTCTGGACCCGCGAGAGCGCGCCGAGCCGGTCGTTGAAGCGGGCCCGGAACGCGTCGAGCGTCTCGCTCGACGCCATGGTCTGGTGCGCGATGGAGCGCACCACGGTGATCAGGTTGCGGGTGCGGTGCTGCAACTCGTTGACCATCACCTCCTGCTGCTCCTGGAGCTGGCGGAGGTCGTCGATGTCGGTCGAGGTGCCGAGCCATTCCACGATCGCGCCGCGCTCGTCCCGCACCGCGGTCGCGCACATCTTGAACCAGCGGTAGAGGCCGCTCTCGCCCTGCCAGATCCGGCTCTCCATCGCGAGAAGCCCGGTTCCTTCGGCCTCGCGCCAGTGCGCGAGCACGGGGGCGCGGTCGTCCGGGTGCAGGGCCCGGAGCCAGCCGTGGTCGCGGCTCTCGGCCTCGGTCAGGCCCGTGTAGGCGCACCATTGCGAGTTGGTCCACTGCCAGCGCCCGCCGTCCACGGCGCGCCAGACGAGCTGGGGCATGCCCTCCACCAGGGCGCGCAGGCGCCGCTCGCTCGCCTGCTGGCGCTCCTCGGCCAGCTTGCGGGCGGTGATGTCCACGAAGGTGACGACCACGCCCGCGATGAAGTTGTCCACGCTGCGGTAGGGCAGCACCCGGACCATGTAGCGCGCGCCCGTGGTCGAGCCGGTGATCTCGCGCTCCACCGGCCCCAGCGTGCGCAGGACGCGCCGGGCGTCGTCCAGCATCTCCTCGTAGGCGATGCGCGACTTGATGTGGGCGATCGGTCGGCCGACGTCGGACTCGACGAGGTGGAATATCTCGGTGACCGCGGGCGTGTGGTTCGTCACCCGGAGTTCGTTGTCGAGGAAGATCGTCGCGATCTGCGTGCTCTCCAGGAAGTTCTTGAGGTCGCTGTTGATGCGTCCCAGCTCCTGCACCCGGTAGCCGAGCTCGCCGTTGACGGTGGTCAGCTCCTCGTTGACCGATTGTAGCTCCTCCTTCGAAGTCTCCAGCTCCTCGTTGGCCGATTGCAGCTCCTCGTTGAGGGACTGGTACTCCTCGTTGGAGGCCTTCAACTCCTCGTTGGTGCTCTCCAGCTCCTCGATCGTCGCCTGGAGGCGGTCCTTCGTGGTGCGCAGCTCCGCCTCGAGGCCCTGTGTGTAGGCGCTCCGTCCCGGGAGGAGGGCATCGGATCCCGGCCCCGTGTCCGGCGGCGCCGCGCCGTCCTTGAACAGCACGAACCAGCGCGTCGGCCGGCCCGGTTCGTCCTGGAGCGGCTCCACCACGAGATCGACCGCGCGGCGGTGGCCGTCGATGCCCATGCGCACGCCCTCGGCGTGCGCGGCGCACCGGTCCGCCATCGCCCGTTCCAGCGCCGTGCGCAGGTCGAGCCGCAGGTCCGGGTGGGCGAGCTGGAGCAGGTTCAGGGTGGCGGCGCCGCCCGCCGGATCGATGTAGCGGCCGGTGTGGCCGGAGAAGTGCAGCACCGTGCAGGCCTCGTCCACGATCACGTAGGCGGGCGCGTGGCGCTCGGCGAGGCGCTCGGCCTGGCGCGCCAGGCTCGCCTCGAGGCGCTGCGCCCGGTCGGAGGCCCGCACCCCGTCGGGGTCCGGCCGGCGGACCGTGGTGAGGGGGAAGTCGGGCAGGATGCGCGCGTGGGTCTGCAGGCGCCGGAAGATGCGGACGCGGTTCTCGACGGGAGCGAACAGGTCGGCGTGCCGCGACACGTTCTCGGAGGTGCCGAGGAAGAGCGAGCCGCCCGGCCGCAGCGCGAAGTGGAACACCGGGATGAGCCGGGCCTGCAGGTCGGTGCCGAGGTAGATCAGCAGGTTGCGGCAGGAGATCAGGTCGAGGCGCGAGAAGGGCGGGTCCTTGATGATGCTGTGCTGCGAGAAGATGCACATCTCCCGCAGTTCCTTGACCACGCAATAGGTGTTGCCCTCCCGCACGAACCAGCGCGCGAGCCGTTCCGGGCCGACCTCGCGCACCACGGTGTCGGCGTAGCGCGCCGCGCGCGCCGCGGCGAGCGCCCGCCCGTCGAGGTCGGTCGCGAAGATCTGGACCTGCGGCGCCTCCGCGAGGAGCGCCATGTGCTCGCGCAGCAGGATGCCGAGCGAGTAGGCTTCCTCGCCCGTGGAGCAGCCGACCACCCAGATCCGGATCTGGTCGTCGCGCCCCTTGCCCGCGAAGAGCTGCGGGATCACCGCGCGCTCCAGCACCTCGAACTCGCGCGCGTCGCGGAAGAACTGGGTCACCCCGATCAGGAGGTCGTCGAAGAGCTGCTGCACCTCCTCGGGCTGGGCGCGCAGGTAGGCGACGTAGTCTCCGATCTCCTCCCGCTGCACCACCTGCATCCGGCGCCGTACCCGGCGCAGGAAGGTGCCGGGCTTGTAGCCGTGGAAGTCGTGCCCGGTCCGGTCGCGCAGCATCCCCGCGATGCCGGCGAGCGCCGCCATATCGGTCTCGGACCCGGGCTCCTGCCGGTCCGATTGCCGGATGTAGGCGGCCAGTCGCGCCGCGAGCGCCTCGATGGGCAGGACGGCGTCGGCGAGCGCGGCCGGCATGGTGCCGGCGCCGACGTCGCCCGCGCGGATCGCGGCTGTCTCCTCCGCGAGCGTGAGCCCGCCGGCCTCCTTCACGGCCTTGAAGCCGAGGGTTCCGTCCTCGCCCGTGTCGCCGAGGGCCGCCACGATGCTGCGGCCGTCCGCGGCGCGGGCGAGGGAGACCAGGAAGCTGTCGATCGTGCCCCCGTGGCCGGCGGCCCGCTCCGGCACGGCGGCCCGGAAGCGGCCCGCCTCGACGGCGACGAGGACGCCCGCCGCCGGCAGGTAGATCCGTCCGGCCAGGACCGGCTCCCCGTCCACGATCTCGGCGAGGTCGCGTCCGCTCTCGCGGAGGAGGCGGGCGAGGCGCGCCGGATCGAGCGCCTCGCGGTTCTGCAGGATCACCACGACGGCGGCGCCGGCGAGCGGCAGGCGCGTCAGCAGGTACTCGAGTGCGGCGGTGTCCGCGGCCGCGCCCGTCAGGGCCACGATGACGCTCGCGCCCTCAGGGGCAGCCTGCGACGCCGGTGTCTTCGCCACGTCCGTTTCCCATCCTGCGGCGCGGGCCGCCCGCGCCCATCGAAGCGCCCGGCCCGCGGTTCAGGTCTCGGAAGCCCTGTCCTGGTCGAAGGATCGGGCCGTCCCCGCTCCCAGCACCGCGCGGCGCAGCGTCTCGGCGTGATCCCGATACTCGGCCGCGCGCGCCGCGTACATCTCGGCGACGGCGGGACGGCCGGTCCCGCGCGCCTCGGCGGCCATCCGGGCGACGAGTTCCGCCCGCTCGCCGACGATGCGCAGGGCCACCCGCATCGCCTCGTCGACCGCTCCCTCCTGGGCCTTGGCCGCCGCCTCCGCCGTGTAGGCGTGCCCGACCTGGCAGCGGAAGCGCAGGGGCCGGGCGTCCCGCACCTCCGAGAGGACGCCGCCGCAATGGGGGCAGGAGAGGGCGACCGGGTCGGCCACGCGGCGCAGCACGGCGCTGTCGATCCGCTCGCCCGCCGCGATCTCGACCTCCAGGCGGATCCCGGCGGGCACGGGCGGGCGCGGGCCCGCCTGCTCGCCCACGAGGTCGGCGAGCAGGTCCCCGATCCGGGCGCTCGGCACCCTGAGGCCGTCCGCGACCGCGGCAAGCGCGCTCCGCGGCATCTCGTCGACGATCGCGTCCGCCGGATCCTGCACGATCGCGACGCCTCCGCAGCGCCGCACGGCGTCGAGCCCGGCCGCGCCGTCGTTGAGGAGCCCGCTCAGGATCACGCCGATCACCCGGGGGCCGTACGTCGCGGCGGCCGAGCGGAACAGCGGGTCGATCGAGGGGCGGGCCATGTTCTCGCGCGGGCCCCGCCCGAGCCGGATCCGCCCGTCCGCCACGATGAGGTGGCGGTCGGGCACGCCGAGATAGACGTGGCCCGGCGCGATCGGCATCCCGTCCTCGGCGGGGCGGACCGGCAGGTCGGCGGCCGCCGCGCTGACCGTGGCCATGAGGCCGAGGCTGCGGGCCGGGACGTGCAGCACCACGAGGATCGCGGCCGCGAGCGTTCCGGGGAGCGCGCCCAGGATCGCCTTGAGCGGGGCGGTCGCGCCGGAGGAGCCGCCGATGACGATGATGTCGCGCTTGCTCAGGGCCGGCTCACGGGCTCCGGGGATGTTCGGTCAACCGCCGCGGCCCCGCGGGGTTCTGCGCGATTCGCCGGGCCGGCTCAGTGCGCCTCCTGCCAGTTCCCCGCGTCGCGCGCCTCGACCACCAGCGGCACCCGCAACGTCAGGGCCGGGGCGGGCGCCTGCTCCATCACCGCGGCGATCACGGGGAGCGCCCGCTTCACCTCGGCCTCGGGGGCCTCGAAGACCAATTCGTCGTGCACCTGCAGCAGCATGCGCGCCTCGATCCTCTCGGCGGCGAGCGCCCCCTCCATCCTGGCCATGGCCCGCCGGATGATGTCGGCGGCCGTGCCCTGGATCGGCGCGTTGATCGCCTGCCGCTCGACGCTCGCGCGCTCCTGCGGGTTGTTCGAGCGGATCTGCGGGTAGTGGCAGACCCGGCCGAACAGAGTGGTGACGTAGCCCTTGTCGCGGCAGAGGCGCTTGGTCGTGTCGATGTAGTCGCGGATGCCGGGGAAACGCTCGAAATACTGCTTGATGAAGGCCGAGGCCTCGGCCTGGCCGATGCCGAGCCGGTCGGCCAGCCCGAAGGCCGAGATGCCGTAGATGATGCCGAAATTGATGGTCTTGGCGCGCCGCCGCAGGTCCGGCGTCATCTCGGAGAGCGGCACGCCGAACATCGCCGAGGCGGTGGCCGCGTGGATGTCGATGCCCTCCTCGAAGGCCTGGCGGAGCTGCGGCACGTCGGCGATGTGGGCGAGGATGCGCAGCTCCACCTGGCTGTAATCGGCCGAGATCAGCCGGTTGCCGGGGGCGGCCACGAAGGCGCGCCGGATGCGCCGGCCCTCCTCGGTGCGGATCGGGATGTTCTGCAGGTTCGGCTCGGACGAGGAGAGCCGGCCGGTGGTGGTGGCCGCGAGCGAGAACGAGGTGTGGACCCGGCTCGTATCCCGGTCGGCATGGGCCTGGAGCGCGTCCGTATAGGTCGATTTCAGCTTCGAGAGCTGGCGCCACTCCAGGATCTTCTTCGGGAGTTCATGGCCCGCCTGGGCGAGTTCCTCCAAGAGCGTCGCGGGCGTCGCCCACTGGCCGGACGGGGTCTTCTTGGCGCCGGGCAGACCCATCTTGCCGAACAGGATGTCGCCGATCTGCTTCGGGGACGAGACCGAGAACGTCTCCTGCGCGTCCTCCTGGATCTCCTCCTCAAGGCGGGCCAGGATCTGCGAGAAGTCGCCTGACAGCCGGCTCAGCATGTCGCGGTCGACCCGGATGCCCGCCCGCTCCATCCGGGCGATCACCGCGATCAGCGGGCGCTCCAGGGTCTCGTAGACGGCGACCCGGTGCTCGGCGACGAGGCGCGGCTTCATCATCCGCCAGAGCCGCAGCGTCACGTCCGCGTCCTCGGCCGCGTAGGCGGTGGCGCGGTCGATCGCGACCTTGTCGAAGGTCACCTTGTTGCGGCCGGTGCCGGCCACGTCCGAGAAGGTGATCGGCTGGTGCCCGAGATGGCGCCGGGCGAGCTCGTCCATGCCGTGCCCGCCCTTGCCGGCGTCGAGCACGTAGGAGATCAGCATCGTGTCGTCGAAGGGCGCCACCTCGATCCCGTGGCGGGCGAGCACCAGCCAGTCGTATTTCAGGTTCTGGCCGACCTTCAGCACGCCCGGATCCTCAAGGAGGCCCTTCAGGCGCTTGAGGGCTGCGGCGACGTCGATCTGGTCGGCCACGCGCCGGAACTCGCCGGTGGCGGTCTTCGCCTTGCCGAAGAGGTCGCCGTCGCCCGCGCCCTCGACCGGTTCGAGATGTTCGAGCGGGATGTAGGCGGCCCGCCCCGGCGCGGTCGCGAGCGAGACGCCGACGAGGCCGGCCTTGTGCGCGTCGAGGTCGTCGGTCTCGGTGTCGACCGCGACGACGCCCGCTTCCCGGGCCTCCGCGATCCAGGCGTCGAGCTGTTCCAGCGTACGGATCGTCTCGTAGGATTGCGTGTCGAAGGGTTTGACAGATTCCGCCGCGCGGGCGGCCACGAGGCCGCCGGGCGTGGGCTCGGGCGGCGCGCGGGTCCGGGGCGCGGCGTCCGGCAGGTCGAACTCGGCGAAGGGATCCGTCTCGCCGCCCTCGGGCGGTGCGGCGCCCGGGGCGCGCTCGGCCCCCGCCGCCGCGGTCTCGGGATCGGGCGGCACGGCGTCGCCGAAGAACGGCACCGCGTCGCTGCCGCCGTTCGGGTTGGCGTAGCCGTGGGCCCGCGCACCTGGCAGCAGGCGCGGGTCGGGCTTCACGGCTTCCGGATCGACGTGGAGCATCTGGGCGATGCGCCGCGTCAGCGTGTTGAACTCCATCGCCTTGAGGAAGCCGACGAGCCGCTCCGGGTCGGGCTTGGGCAGCGCCAGGTCGTCGAGCGCCACGGGTACGGGCACGTCCTCCATCAGCGCCACGAGCTTTCGCGAGAGCTTGGCCTGGTCGATGTTGGCGAGCAGCGTCTCGCGGCGCTTGGGCTGCTTGATCTCGCCCGCCCGCTCCAGGAGCGCCTCCAGGCTGCCGAACTCCTTGATCAGCGCGGCGGCGGTCTTCAGGCCGATGCCCGGCACCCCCGGCACGTTGTCGGAGGTGTCGCCGATCAGCGCCAGCGCGTCGCCGATCTGGCTCGGCTGCAGGCCCTCCCACTTGGCCACGATCGCCTCGACGTCGAGGTTGCGCTCCGGCCGGTAGCCGGGCTTGCCCTTGGCGCCCGACTCGAAGTCGTAGAAGCGCACCAGCGGGCCGACGAGCTGCATCAGGTCCTTGTCGGAGGAGACGATGATCACGCCCGCGCCCCGCGCCTCCGCCTGCCGCGCGTAGGTGGCGATGAGGTCGTCGGCCTCGTAGCGTTCCAGCTCGATCGCGTGCAGGCCGAAGGCGCGCACCGCATCGCGCATCAGCGGCATCTGCCGCTTCAGGTCGTCCGGCGCGTCGGGGCGATGGCCCTTGTAGTCCGGGAACATCTCCTTGCGGAACGAGCCCTCCGACTTGTCGAAGACGATGCCGAGATGGCTCGGCATCGTGCCGGCCGCGCCGTCCTGAAGGAACTGCGCGATCTTCGTGCAGAACAGGCGCACGGCGCCGGTCGGCAGCCCGTCGGAGGGGCGGGAATTGTACTTCTGGTCCTGGTTGATCGACTGGAAGTAGGCCCGGAAGATGAAGGACGAGCCGTCCACCAGGATCACCTGATCGCCGGGCCCGACGGGCTTGCCGGCTTGCTGGGCGTCCTCGCTCGGCTGGGTCTCGGTCTTCGCGCTCATCGGGCCTTCGCGTCGCATCGCCTGAAGGCCTGTCTAGTGCCGTTTCCGGCCTCTGGGAAACGGCGATTGGGTCGCGGGGCTTCGTGTCCTCAGGCCCGTGCGGGGCGGCCCATGGGCAGGGCGTCCCGCCGCCGGCGCGCGGCGCGGCGGCGCAGGAGGTAGAGCGCGATTCCCGTGCCCACGAAGAGCGGCATGGCGAGCGCGGCCAGGCAGAAGACCAGCGCGACGACCGGGCCGAAGAAGCGCCCGCGATGCACCTCCAGCATGTTGTCGGCCATGCGCCGGCCGAGCGCGGCCTCCTCGGCGCGCGCGGCCGAGACGAGCGCACCGGTTCCCGGATCGAAGGTCATCTCCGAGCGCGCGCTTGGGGGATCGTCGGCCCCGGCGCGGTAGCGGATCCGGATCGTGCCGTCCCGCGCGCCCGGCAGGGTGACGGTCGCCAGGGCCGGGTTGGGGCCGGCCGCCGCCGTGAAGGTTTGCCACGCCGCATCGAGCGCGGGCGGGCGGCGCTCGCCGCGGGCGCCGGCCGGCTGGACGGCTGGGCGCTGCGGGCGCGCCTCCGGCCAGCTCCCGGTCAGCAGGTAGGTCGCGCCGGCCCGGTAGGCGTCGAAGGACCACCACAGGCCGCTGAGCGCGAGGACGGCGTAGACCGGGATCAGCCACGTGCCGACGACCGCGTGGAGCGACCACCAGCGCGCGCGTCCGGGGCGGGCGAGCGCCGGCCTCAGCCAGACCCGCCAGGTGTGCAGCCTCGGCCAGCGCAGGTAGAGGCCGGTCCCCAGGAAGACGAGGAGCGCGACGGCGCAGAGGCCCGTGACGGTGCGGCCCCAGCCGCGCCCGCCGCCGGGCATGAGCAGCCAGCGGTGCAGATCCCGGATCGTCTCGAAGGTCGCCTCGCCCGCGACGGTGCCCCGGTCGGCGCCGTCGTAAGGGTCGACGTAGCGCGCGGGCGGGTGCTCGCCCGGTCCGGTGCCGGCGAAGCGCACCCGCACCGCCCGGTCCGGATCCCCCGGGATGCCGAGACCCGCGACCCGCAGTCCCGGATGCTGCGCCTCGATCCGGGCGACGAGCGCCCCCGGACCGAGCCGGACCCGTTCGCCGGACTCGACCGCGAGGGCGCGCGCGTTGAGGCCATCGAGAACGGCCTCCTCGTAGCTCATCAGCGCGCCGGTGACGCCCACGAGTGCCAGGACCAGCCCGGCGGTCAAGCCGAGCGCCCAGTGGATGCGGAACAGGATCGTGCGGAGCGACGGTTGCAGCGGCAAGTGCGGTGTCCCGGCGGGTGTTCGCGCGGCACGGCGCCCTGCGACGGGACCGTTCGGCGGCAGTCCGACCTATTGACCGGCACGCAGTGCGGTCAAGACCGCATTCGCTGCGATGTCTGAAATAGAGATCCCTGGTTTTTATCGATTCTAAGCTGGACGACATCGCGCCTGGATATCGATACCCTTCGGAAATGGTCCGGGCCACTTCGAGGCCGGTGTCGCTGGTCCCGCGAACCTCCGGCCCGCGGCGCGGGGCGCCGCGATGGGCGCCTCATCGGGCGCCCGCGGCCTCGCCCACGGTGTCGGCCATGCGGGCCTCGCGCCGCCCGAGCGGCTCGGGCCGGCCTCGGGTGGTGTCGTGGGCGGTCTGGTGCTCCATCTCGGCGTTCACCTCCGCGCCGATCAGCACGATGATGGTCGAGATCCAGATCCAGGTCATGAAGCCGATGGCGGCGCCGAGCGACCCGTAGGTCTTGTTGTACGAGCCGAAATTCGCGACGTACCAGGAGAACAGCAGCGAGCCGGCGAGCCAGAGGAAGCTCGCGAGCGCGCTGCCCCAGGTCACCCAGCGCCAGCGCGGCGCGTCGCGGCTCGGACCGAAGCGGTAGAGCACCGCGAGCCCCAGCAGCACCACGACGAACAGGGCCGGCCAGCGCAGCAGCGCGACGTACCACGCGTCGCTGCTCAGCCCGACGGTGTTGAACACGATCGGCAGCACCACGATGCCGCCGAGCGCCAGCACGATGAACAGCAGCGCACCCGCCGTGAAGCAGAGCGAGACGAGGTTGAGCTTGAAGAAGTTCCGCTTCTCCCGCTCCTCGTAGACGATGTTGAGCGCGTCGAAGACGCTCTTCATGCCCCCGTTGGCGCTCCAGAGCGAGAGCAGGATGCCGGTGAGCACGGTGAGCCCGAGCTTGCTGTCGCCGGCCTCGGTGAGCCGCCGGACCTGATCACCCACGATCTCGACCGCCCCGGAGGGCAGCACCCCCTGCAGGCTCTCCAGGTGCCGGCTGATCTCGGCGGGGTCGGCGAACAGCCCGTAGAGCGAGACCAGCGCCGCCACCGCCGGGAAGATCGCCAGCAGGACGTAGAAGGTCACGCCCGCCGCCACCGAGACCAAGCGGTTCTCCGAGACGTCGTGGAAGACCCGCAGGCCGATGTCCTTCCAGCCGGCCGCCGGGATCTCCGAGGGGGTGCGCGCCTGCCGCCCGCGGTGCGCCTCCCGCTTCGAGACCTGCTCCGCCTCCCGGCCCGCGTGCGAGCCCGAGGTCTCGCGGGCGGGCTCGGAGGATCCGGCGCGCGCCGGCGCCGCGGAGGTGTCCCTCCCCGAGCCGCGCCGCCGCGGCAGGGCGACGAGGCCGATCAGCGCCGCCGAGAGGGCGATCGTCCAGAGCGCGCCGCCTCCGTCGGTCCGGGCGGCGGGTTCGGCTTCGGCCGGCATCGGCGCTTCTCCTGGCATTCCACTGGCATCCTGGTCGGGGCGACCACGCGGACAACCGAGCGTTGTGCGTTCCGGTTTCATTCCCGGGCCGGCGTGCCGTCCGGCACGCCGTTGCGGCGCGCGACAAGCTAAGGCGTTCGGGGACGATGCGGATTTTCTTTTCCCGCAACCGTTCCAGCCGCCGCCGCGACGTTTAAGGAAGAGGGCCGGATGCCGCCGGCCCACGCCCCGTGCCTCGAGAGGAGACCTGAACCCGGTGCCGCACGCGACCGAGCTCATCGCCATCATCGCCCTCGGGCTCGTCCTCGCCTTCCTGTGCGGGATGCTGGCCCAGCGCCTGCGGCTGCCGCCGCTGGTCGGCTACCTGCTGGCGGGCGTGCTGGTCGGCCCCTACACGCCGGGCTTCGTCGGTAACAGCGAGCTCGCGGGCCAGCTCGCCGAGATCGGCGTGATCCTGCTGATGTTCGGCGTCGGCCTGCACTTCTCGATCGGCGACCTGATGGCGGTGCGCGCCATCGCGCTGCCGGGCGCGATCGTGCAGATCGCGGTGGCGACCGCGATGGGCGGTGGGTTGGCCCTGCTCTGGGGCTGGGGCATCGGGGCCGGGCTCGTCTTCGGCCTCGCGCTCTCGGTGGCCTCCACGGTCGTGCTGCTGCGGGCCCTGGAGGAGCGCGGCCTCCTCGACAGCGACAAGGGCCGGATCGCGGTGGGCTGGCTCATCGTCGAGGACCTGGCGATGGTGCTGGCGCTGGTGCTGCTGCCCGCGCTCGCTCCCTCGCTCGGCGGCAAGGCCGAGGAGCAGAGCCACGGGGCCGCGCACGCGCTGGCGGACTTCGTCGGCGGCCTCGTCGGATCGGGCCTTGCCGACAGCATCTGGCTGACGCTGGGCCTGACGCTCGCCAAGGTCGCGCTGTTCGTGGCGCTGATGCTCGTCGTCGGTCGCCGCTTCGTGCCCTGGCTGCTCGATCAGGCGGCGCGCACCGGCTCGCGCGAACTGTTCACGCTCTGCGTGCTGGCGCTCGCGCTCGGCCTCGCCTTCGGCTCGGCGGAGCTGTTCGGCGTCTCCTTCGCGCTCGGCGCCTTCTTCGCCGGCATGGTGCTCGCCGAATCCGATCTCAGCCATCAGGCCGCGGCCGATTCCCTGCCCCTGCAGGACGCCTTCGCGGTGCTGTTCTTCGTCTCGGTCGGCATGCTGTTCGACCCCTTCATCCTGATCCGCGAGCCGCTCTCCGTGCTGGCGGTGCTCGGCGTGATCATGCTGGGCAAGTCGCTCGCGGCCGTGGCAATCGTCCTCGTCTTCAAGCACCCGGTCGGCACCGCCCTCACCATCGCGGCGAGCCTCGCGCAGATCGGCGAGTTCTCCTTCATCCTCGTCACGCTCGGGCTCTCGCTGAAGCTGCTGCCGACGGAGGGCCGCGACCTGATCCTCGGCGGCGCGCTGCTCTCCATCACCCTGAACCCGCTGGCCTTCGCGCTCGCCGCGCGCGTCGAGGCGTGGCTCGCCGACCGGCCGGACCTCGCCCGCCGCTTCGAGCGGGGCGGGGCCGACACGGTGTCGGTGACGGGCGAGACCAAGGCGCCGCGCCGCCACGCCGTCGTCGTCGGCTACGGCCGGGTCGGCAGCAGCATCGGCAAGGCGCTGGAGACCTGGGACCTGCCCTTCGTGGTGATCGACCGCGACCGGCGCCGGGTGCTGGAGCTGCGCGAGGCCGGCATCGAGGCGGTCTACGGCGACGCGCTGGCCCCGGGCATCCTGGAGGCGGCGGGCATCGGCCAGGCCCGGCTCCTCGTGAGCGCGACGCCCGATTCGCATCAGGCCCGCCGCCTCGTGGAACTCGCCCGCGAGGCGAACCCGCGCATCGATACCCTGATCCGCACCCACAGCGACGCCGAGCGCCGCCGCCTGGAGGAGGAGAAGGTCGGCCTCGTGCTGATGGGCGAGCGGGAACTCGCCTTCGGGATGACGTTCTACGCGCTGCGCAGCCTCGGCCTGAAGGACGGTGAGGCCCGCCTCTTCGTGGACGCCGCCCGCGCCGAGAGCCGGGCCGAGGCGCCGACCGAGACCGAGATCGAGCAGAGCACGCCGGAACTGCGCCCGCACAAGGCGGAGGTGGCGGAAGGGTAGGTGCCGCGCGCTCAGGAGGGCTCAGGGCAGGGACCGAGTTCCGCGTCGCAGACCGCGATGATCTCCTGCATGCGGTCGTGCACCGTTTGCCAGATCATGCGCGGCGAGACGTTGTCGTAGGCGTGCCGGTCGACATTCCCGGCATCGGCCACCTGCCGCCAGGGGATATGCGGATGGCGGTCGACGACGGCCGGATCGAGCCGGCGGCTGGCTTCCGAGACGATCTCCAGGCAGCGGACGACAGCGTAGAGCGTGCGCCGGTCGGCCTCGAAGGCCGCGACGGACATATCGCCCACGAAGGTGAGCGCCGTCGCGGCGTTCTCGCGGATGTCGACCAGGGCGCGCCGGCCCCGTTCAGAACGCATCGATGACGTCCCGTAGCGCGTGCGGACGCACCTCGGCCTTCAGGGCTGCACGGTTGGCGACATCGACCCGCCGCGGATACAGGCCCTCGATGAACTGCACGACGGCAACGTAGGCGTAGACGTCCCGAACCCTGTCCTCGTCGATCTCGATCAGCAGATCGACGTCGCTGTCCGGCCCCGCCTCACCGCGTGCCGTCGAGCCGAACAGCCCGGCATGCCGGACGCCGCGGCTGCGGAGATCCGATTCGTGCGCGCGCAGGATCTGCAAGGCGGTGGCGCAATCCATGTGCGAACTCTAGCAGCCCCCGGTGGACGCCAGCAACGCGCCTCAGCCGGCCAATTCCCGCCCCAGCTCCGCCACCCGTCGCAGGTCGCCGACGAAGGCCCCGTACGCTTCCGCCTTCGCCTCGTCCGGCAGGCGCAGCAGGTAGGAGGGGTGGACGGTGATGAAGCCCGCGAAGCGGTTGTGGTGGCGCTCGAACTGGAACGGCCCGCGGGCGCGGGTGATCGGCACCGCCTTGCCGGTCAGCGCCAGCACGGCGGTGGCGCCCAGCGCCACGACGAGGCGGGGCGCGACGAATTCCAATTCCCGGTCGAGCCACCAGCGATAATGGCTGACCTCGCCCGCGGTCGGCTTCTGGTGGATGCGGCGCTTGCCGCGCTCCTCGAACTTGAAGTGCTTGACGGCGTTCGTGAGGTAGCTCGCCCCCCGGTCGATCCCGGCCTCCTGCATCGCCCGCGAGAGGAGCTGCCCGGCAGGACCCACGAAGGGCCGGCCCTTCCGATCCTCCTGGTCCCCGGGCTGCTCGCCCACGAAGGCGATCGTCGCCCCGACCGGTCCCTCGCCGAGCACCGCCTGCGTCGCGCCCGGTACCAGCGGCTCGCTGCGCCGGATGATCGCGTTGAGCTCGTCCAGCGAGGCCGGGTCCTGGTCGGCCATCGCGGCGACGGCGCGGGCGGGGTCGCGTCTGGCGGGCACGCTCGGGCTCCTCTCGATCATCGCGCGCGTGCCGGCCTCGGCCCCGCGCACCAGGGCTGGAATCGCCAGGGTCTCGGGCATGTTCCGCCAGTACTTCTTCGGCATCTCGGCCCGCATCGCCTTCAGGTTGGTGCGGGCCGGGTTGAAGGTGCTCTCGTAGTAGTCGCGCCAGCCGGCCTCGAAGCCGTCGCCGGGCGGCAGGTCCTCGCGCCGGCCGGGCGGGCCGAGGCGGAGCGCGGCGCCGTCCCAGTGGGCGGAGGCGTCCGGCGTCAGGATGGACCAGGTCAGCGAGCGGAAGCGCGCGACGAAGAAGGGCGCGGCAGCCTCGAGGATGTGGTGGTCGGGCTCGAACCACGCGGTGAAGCGCTCGACCCCGGCCTCTTCGCTCCGGCGGAAGCGCAGGAAGGCGTGCATCTTGTGCAGGTCGCGCCCGATCGCCTTGCGCATCAGGTTGAGCCGGTGGACCAGGGGATCGCTCGGCACCGCCATGAGGTGACGCTCGCCCGCGCGCACGCGCCAGATCAACTGGAAGAGAAGGGCGTAGCGCTCGGGATCGCGGTGGGGCACCACCATCGGCACGAGGTCGGCGACCGCGCGCGGCAGGCGCAAGGGACCGGTCTCCGCGGGCGGCGCGCTGCCGAACAGGTCGGATGTCGCGCCCACGCTCCAGGCGACGCGCTCGGGCGGCACGCCCTCGGCCACGAGGGCGCGGACGGCGGCGCGGAAGCCGGCGAGGTCGGCACCGGGCGCGAGGGCGACGGCGCGCGTCGGCCCCGTCATCTCAGAACAGACTCAGCTGCCGCGCAGGCTCGGCGAGCCGTGCCCGGAGATCCAGCCGGTCGGTCTGGCCGCCCGGCGTGTAGTCCGCCGCGATCAGGAAGGGCCGCGCCCGCTTCAGCGCCGAGGTCAGGCGGGCCACGTCGTCGAGGCGCAGCGTGGTGTGGCGCCGCGCCTGGATGATCCGGTCGACCGCCCGCGCGCCGAGGCCCGGCACCCGCAGCAGCATCTCGCGCTCGGCCCGGTTCACGTCCACGGGGAAGCGCGCCCGGTTCTTCAGCGCCCAGGCGAGCTTCGGATCGACGTCGAGGGCGAACATGCCCTCGTCCGCCGCGTCCGCCACGTCGTCGGGGGTGAATTCGTAGTACCGGATCAGCCAGTCGGCTTGGTAGAGCCGGTGCTCGCGCTGGAGCGGGGGCGATTTCAGCGGCAGGATCGCGGCCCCGTCCGGGATCGGGCTGAAGGCCGAGTAGTAGACGCGCTTGAGGCCGACGCTGCCGTAGAGATGCGCGCTCTTGCGGATCAGCGCCTCGTCGGTGGTCGCGTCCGCGCCCACGATCACCTGGGTCGACTGGCCCGCGGGCGCGAAGCGGCGGCGCTCGGCCTTCGCCTCGACGATGCGCTCGCCGATCTGCGCCATCGCGCCCTGGATCGAGGCGCCGTCCTTCTCGGGGGCGAGGCGCTCCAGGCTCTGCTCGGTCGGGAGTTCCACGTTGATCGAGAGCCGGTCGGCGAAGAGCCCCGCCTCCTCGATCAGCCAGGGGCTGGCCTCGGGGATCGTCTTCAGGTGGATGTAGCCGCGGAAGCCGTGGTCGCGGCGCAGGCTCTTGGCCACCCGGTTCATCTGCTCCATCGTGTGGTCGGGCGACTTGATGATGCCCGAGGACAGGAACAGGCCCTCGATGTAGTTGCGCTTGTAGAACTCCACCGTGAGGCGCACGACCTCCTCGACGGTGAACTTCGCCCGGCGCACGTTCGAGGAGCGCCGGTTGACGCAGTAGGCGCAGTCGAACAGGCACCAGTTGGTGAGCAGGATCTTGAGGAGCGAGACGCAGCGCCCGTCCGGCGTGTAGGCGTGGCAGATGCCCGCGCCCGTGGTGGAGCCGAGCTCGCCCTTCCTGGCGCTCCGCTTCGGCGCCCCCGAGGAGGCGCAGGAGGCGTCGTACTTCGCCGCGTCCGCCAGGATGCGCAGCTTCTTCGCGAGAGTCTCGTCCATCGAACAAACAATGAACGCTCGCGTGGCGGAAACAAGGTCGCGCGCGGGAGAAACCCCGCGCGCGATGCCGCACCGGCCGGGATCAGCCCTGGCTGAGCGTCGCCTTCAGGGTGATCTCGGCGTTGAGCACCTTCGAGATCGGGCAGTTCACCTCGGCGGCGTGGGCCAGCTCGTCGAACTTGGCCTGCTCGATGCCCGGGATCGTGGCGGTGAGCGTGAGCGCCGACTTCGAGACCTTGAAGCCGTCGCCCTCCTTCTCCAGGCTCACCACCGACTCGGTCCTGAGCTCGGTTGCCGTGAAGCCCGCGCCCTGGAGCTGGAAGGCCAGCGCCATGGTGAAGCAGCCGGCATGCGCGGCCGCGATCAGCTCCTCGGGATTGGTGCCGGGCTTGTCCTCGAAGCGGGTGTTGAAGCCGTAGGGCTGGTCGGAGAGCACGCCCGACTGGGTGGTGAGCTGGCCCTTGCCCTCCTTGCCGCTGCCCTGCCAGTGGGCGCTCGCCTTGCGGTTGATCATCGTTCGCCTCCGTTCGGGCCCGGTGCAGGATGCGCCGGGGCCGTTCCGTCGCGGAGGTGGCGCGGGGGCGCCGGATATCCAGGGGCCGCGAGGCTTTCAGTCCTCGCGATCCGTCCCGTCCGGCTCGGCATCGACGGTGTCGCGCGCCAGCCCGTAGCCGAAGCCGGCTCGGGCCAAGGCCGCGAGGTCGCGGTCGCGGTGGGCGGCCCGCTGGTCCGGCCGGCGGAAGGGGCCGAGGCGCCGCCGCTTCGCGTAGGCCAGGGCGGCCTCCGCCTCGACGGCTTGGCGGTCGTCGTCCGCTTCCTCCCGCTCGGCCTCCATCGCGGCCTCCACGACGGCGCGGGGCACGCCCTTGGCGGCGAGCTTCGCCGAGACGCCGCGGGTCGATGTGCCGCGCCGCCGCAGCGTCGCGAGGCGGGCGCGGGCGAAGCGGGCATCGTCCACGAGCCCCGCCGAGAGCGCGCGGGCGACCGTGGCCTCGATCAGTTCGGCGAAGGAAGCCGGATCCTCTTCGCGCGCACGGGCACGTTTCTCGACACGGCGCGCCAGCGTCCGGCGCAGCATCTCGGCCGAGGCGCTGTAGCGCTCGAGATAGTGCAGGGCGGCCCGCTCCAGCCACGCGGCCGTGACGGGGCGCGGCGGACGACGGGGCGGCGCGTCCGGACCATCACGGGAAGGTGAGGTGGCAACGATTTTGCGGATCACGGGTTCTTCACGATCTGAACAGGATCTCGTTGCATGATGCCACGATGCAACGCTTGCAAGGCGACAAGATCGGCGCCCGGATCGAGCATCGTCTCCTCCGCGCCGCGTCGGCAACGGTCTTGAGACGCGAGTGGGTCCTTGTCCTGCTCGCCCTCGGACTCGCCACGACGGCGGCGCTCGTCTTCTACCTGTCGCGCCCGACCGTGCTCACCGTGGCGGTCGCGCCGCAGGACGGGCCGGAGACCGGGCTGGTGGAGGCCTACGCGCAGGCCCTCAACCGGGCGCGGGAGGACGTACGGCTGAAGCTCGTCCGCCACGGGGACGTGCGCGACAGCGGCGCGGCGCTGCAGGCCGGCCGTGCCGATCTCGCCATCGTGCGCCCCGACGTGTTCATGCCCGAGAACGGGCTGACGCTCGCCGTGCTGCACGACGAGGCCCTGTTGATCGCGGCGCCCGAGGCCGCCGGGATCGACGATTTCCCCGATCTCGCGCGTAAGCGCATCGGCTTCGTGGTGCGACACGACGCGGATCTGCCCTTCCTCGCCAACATGCTGGCCTTCTACGATCTCGCGCAGGCCGGCGGCGACACGGCGGAGGCGGAACTCGGCCCCGGCCACGTCGCCCTGGTTCCGCTGAAGCCCGCCGAGGTCACGGCGGCGGTGGCCGAGAAGCGGGTGGACGCGGTCGCCGTGATCGCGAGCCCCTCCTCGAAGCCGGCGCTGGCCACGGTGCGGGCGGTCGAGTTCGGCGCGCCCGAGCGCAAGGTCGCGCTGGTCTCCGTGCCCGACACCGACGCGATCCTGCAGCGGTATCCCGAGCTCCAGGCGGTGACGATCCCCGCCGGTACCTTCGGCGGGCGGCCGAAGCGCCCGGCCGAGGAGGTGAAGACGGTGGGCGCCTCCTACCGGCTGATGGCGCGCAGCACCGTCAACCGCGTGGCCGTCGCCTCGGTGACGCAGCACCTGTTCGAGTGGCGCTCGAAGCTCGCCGCGGTCGCGCCGGTCGCCAAGCTGATGAAAGCGCCCGACTTCGACACCACGGTGGCGGCGACCTCGGCGCGCCTGCCGAACCACCCGGGCGCGGTGGACTATTTCGAGCGCGAGCAGCAGACCTTCCTGGAGCGCTACGAGGACTACATCTACCTCTTCGCCTTCTTCGGCGGCACGATCGGCTCAGGGATCGCGTGGCTCGGCCAGCGGCTGGCGCGCAAGCGCCGCGAGCGGGTCGATGTCGTGCTCGACCGGCTCCTCGACATCCTGCGGGAGGCCCGCGGCGCGGGCCGGGCCGAGGTGCTCGACACGCTCGCCCGCGAGACCGACGAGCTGGTGGCCGACGTGGTGCAGTACGCGCGCGAGCGCACGATCGACGCCCGCACCCTTAGCGCCCTCATCCTGGCGGTGGACGCGGTCCAGGCGGCGCTCGCCGACGCGCGGCGCCAGCTCGGCACCGGCCCGTTAGAGAGCCGGACGGAGGCGCGGGCGCGCACGGCCCGCCTGCTGGGGCACGGACTGTCGGCGGCGGAGTAGGGGCGCGCCTGCGGCGGTCGCGCTCAGCCCTCGATGATCGCCCGGATGCGGCCCGCGAGCGCATCGATCGCGAACGGCTTGGTCACCATCTGCGCGCCGGCCTCGTCCGCGTCGCCGAAGGTCGCGTTCTCGGTGTAGCCCGTGATGAACAGCACCTTGAGCCCCGGGCGTAGCGCCCGGGCGCGCCGGGCCAGCCGCCGCCCGTCGAGACCGGGCAGGCCCACATCGGTGACGAGCAGGTCGATCCGGCCCGCGCCCTCCACCAGGGCGAGGCCCGCCAGGCCGTCGGCCGCCTCCAGCGCGAGATAGCCGAGATCGTGCAGCACCTCGACGATGAGGTCGCGCACCACCGCCTCGTCCTCCACCACCAGCACCGTCTCGCCGCGCCCGACCGGGACGGCCGCCTCGTGCTCGGACGACCGCCCGGGGGGCGCGCTTCCCCGGTGGCGCGGCAGGTAGAGGCTGATCGTCGTGCCGCGCCCGGACTCCGAGGCGATGGCGACATGCCCCTCCGATTGCCGCGCGAAGCCGTAGACCATGGACAGGCCGAGGCCCGTGCCCTGGCCGATCGGCTTCGTGGTGAAGAACGGGTCGAAGGCCTTGGCGATCACCTCGGGCGTCATCCCGGTGCCGGTATCGGTGACCTGGATGCGGACGTAGTCGCCCGCGGCGAGCCCGGCGGGACGGCGCGCGTCGGTCCGGCCGAGCGCGGCGTTGTCGGCCGCGATGGTCAGCCGCCCGCCGGCCGGCATCGCGTCGCGGGCGTTGATCGCGAGGTTGAGGATCCCGTTCTCGAGCTGGTGCGCGTCGCAGAGCGTGGGCCAGAGCGCGTCCGCGGTCGCGATCTTCAGGGCGACGCGCTCGCTCAACGTGCGCCGCAGGAGCTCCTCCATCCCGGCGATCAGGGCATCGACCGCGACGGGGCGCGGCTCCAGGGGCTGGCGCCGCGCGAAGGCGAGGAGGCGGTGGGTGAGGGCAGCCGCGCGCTGGCCGGAGGCGAGCGCCGCCGCGATGTACTTGTCGATCTGGTCGCCGCGTCCCTGGCGGATGCGGGTCTGCATCAGATCGAGCGAGCCGACGATGCCGGTGAGCAGGTTGTTGAAGTCGTGGGCGATGCCGCCGGTGAGCTGGCCGACCGCCTCCATCTTCTGGGCCTGCAGCAGAGCCTCCTCCGCTTGGCGCTGCTCGGTGATGTCGCGTCCGACGACGTAGTACAGCGCGCCCTCGGGCACCGCGGTCCACATCACGGTCCGCCGCTCGCCGTCCGCGCAGATCACCCGGTCGATGAAGGAGGTCACGGTCTCTCCGGCCGCGAGCCGCGCCAGGGTCGCGACCGCCCCCGCGTGGTCGGCCGGATCGACGCGGTCGAGGAGGGGGCGGGCGAGCAGCGCCTCGGCGCTCCAGCCCAGCATCCGCGTCCAGGCCGGGTTGACGGATTTCAGGTAGCCGTCGAGCCCGACCGTGCCCATCAGGTCCGACGTGGTCTCCCAGAGCCGGTCGCGCTCGCGCGTGCGCGCCTCGACCTCGCGCGTCAGCGCGGCCTCGACGCTCCGGCGCTCGGTCACGTCCTGCACGAAGACGTGGACGCCCTCCACCGCTCCGTCCGGTGCCGTCCGGGGCCGGAGGCGCACCGCGCCGATCCGCTCGCGGCCGTCGGCGTGCGGCAGGCTGGTCTCGAACTCCACCTCCGCCCCCGCCAGCGCCCGGTCGATCCACGAGCGGGACCCGGCGAACGCCGCCGCGCCGACGACCTCCTCGACCGTGCGCCCGATCATCCAGGCGGGATCGACCCCGTACCAGCTCCGGTAGGCGGCGTTGGCGAACCCGTAGCGGTAGTCCGGCCCCACGAAGGCGACGAGGATCGGCAGGATGTCGGCGACGACGCGCAGCTCCGCCGCGGCGGTGCGCAGGCGCGCCTCGCTCGCGGCCAGCGCCTCCGCGGCGAGGCGGCGCGCGGTGATGTCGAAGGTCGCGCCGGGAAAGCGCGCGGGATGCCCGTCGTCATCGAGGATGCAGTGGCCCTGCGCCATGACCCAGCGGACCGCCTCGTCCTGCGGGGCATCCGTTCGCAGGAGCCGGTACTCAGCCGTGAAGTCCCCGCCCGTCCGCATCGCCGCGGCGATCGCCGCCTGCAGCTGCGCGATGTCCTCAGGGTGGATGCCGGCGAAGAACTCGGCGATCGGTGCGCCCCGGGCGGCCGTCTCGGGATCGACGCCGTAGAGCCGGGCGAAGCGCGCGTCGGCGGTGACGCGGTCGTTCGGGACGTCCCAGTCCCAGGTCCCGATGCCGTCGCCCGCCGAGAGCGCGAGTTCGAGCCGCTCGTCGCTCGCGCGACGCTGCCGCTCGGCCAGCACGTGCGCCGTGGTCTCGGCGGTGGTGCAGATCATCCCGGCGATCGCGCCCGAATCGTCGCGGACCGGCGAGTAGGTGAAGCTCCACCACGTCTCCTCCGCTGCGCCGTGTCGGTGCATGGTCAGGGGCAGGTCGGTCGCCGCGATCGGCCGGCCGGCGAGCGCGCTGGCGCAGAGCGGGCCGACGTCGGCCCAGACATCCGCCCACAGCTCGGGGAAGGGCGTGCCGAGCGCCCGGCCGAGCCGGTCGCCGAGGATCGGCCGGTAGGCGTCGTTGTAGAAGCTGAGGAGGTCCGGCCCCCAGGCCAGGAACATCGCGCTCGGGCAGGCCAGCATGGTCGCGAGCGTGGTGCGCAGCGAGACCGGCCAGGATGCCGGAGGCCCGAGCGCCGTGCCGGACCAGTCGCGCGCCAGGATCTCCCGCCCCGTCAGGCCGCCCTCGGCGAGGAAGCGGAGGGCCGGCGGAACGCCGGCCGCGGGTTCCACGCCCGGTTCGGTACAGTGGACGGCCGACACGCTCACGGGGACGGCCCGGCTCCCACGCCGCCCGCAACGGTCCCGCCGCGACCGACCCCGCACAATCCGATCCGACGCATGCCGATCCCACGCATGCGGGAACCGATGTGGGCAACGCGCGCCGCAGTCAACGCGGGCGTGCCCCCGGACGCGCGATTCAGTTGCGCATCGCCGCTCAGGCCGCGACCCGGCCGTCCAGCGGGAACACCTTGGCGGGGTTCATCAGCCAGCGTGGGTCGAAGACGTTGCGCACCCGCATCTGCTGCTCGAGATCCGCCTGGTTGTACTGGAAGCGCATCAGCTCGCGCTTCTCGATGCCGACGCCGTGCTCGCCGGTCAGGCAGCCGCCGGCCTCGACGCAGAGCTTCAGGATCTCGTCGCCGGCGGCCTCCGCCTTCTGCAGCTCGCCCGGCTTGTTGATGTCGAACAGGATCAGCGGGTGCAGGTTGCCGTCGCCCGCGTGGAAGACGTTGGCGACGCGAAGCCCCTTCTCGGCGCAGATCGCGCCGATGCGCTCCAGCACGGGCCCGAGCTGGCCGGTGGGGATGGTGCCGTCCATGCAGATGTAGTCGGAGATCCGCCCGGTCGCCCCGAAGGCGGACTTGCGCCCCTTCCAGATCGCGGCCGATTCGGCTTCCGACTTCGAGACCCGGAGGCTGGTCGGGCGGAAATCCTGCGCGATCGCCGCGATGCGGGCGAGCATCGCCTCGCACTCGGCGTCCGAGCCCTCGACCTCGATGATCAGCATCGCCTCGGCGTCGCGCGGATAGCCGGCCTGGGCGAAATCCTCGGTGATCAGGATCGCCTCGCGGTCCATGTACTCGATCGCGACCGGGATGATGCCGGCCGCGATGATCGCCGCCACGCAGTCGCCCGCATCCTCCACCCGCGAGAAGCCGACGAGGGCGGGCCGCGCGCCTTCCGCCGCCCGCAGGATCCGCACCGTGGCCTCGGTGACGATGCCGAGCTGCCCCTCCGAACCGCAGACGAGGCCGAGCAGGTCGTAGCCGGGGCTGTCGAGGTGGTCGCCGCCGACCTCCACCACGGTGCCGTCGTTCATCACCAGCGTCACGCCCATCAGGTTGTTGGTGGTGACCCCGTATTTGAGGCAGTGGGCGCCGCCGGAATTCATCGCGATGTTGCCCGCGATGGTGCAGGCGAGCTGGCTCGACGGGTCGGGCGCGTAGAAGAAGCCCTCGTGGCTGACGGCGCCCGAGATGGCGAGGTTCGTGATGCCGCTCTGCACCCGCGCCGTGCGGTTGGCGAAATCGAGGTCGAGCACGCGGGTCATCTTGGCGACCCCGAGAATGATCGCGTCCTCCTGCGCGATCGCGCCGCCCGCGAGCGAGGTGCCGGCGCCGCGCGGCACCACCCGCACGCCGTTGGCGTGGCAGTAGGCCATCACGGCCGAGACCTCCTCGGTGGTGGAGGGCAGCACCACGGCCAGCGGCATCTTGCGGTAGGCAGTGAGCCCGTCCGTCTCGAAGGCGCGGCGCTCGTCCTCGCTGGTGACGAGGGCCTCCGGCCCGACCAGGGGGCGCAGGCCCGCGAGGATGGCCTCGCGGCGGGCGAGGATCTCGGGATCCGGGTCCGGAAAGCGGATCGACATGGCGTTGGCGTCCTCTGGCGTCTCGTCCCGGTCCCGCACCCGCCCGGCGCCCGATGGCGCCGCAGGGGACCGGCCGGCGGTTTGGCGGCGATGTTAGCGGATCCGCGCGCCGCCATCCACGGGCGCCGCCCATCGGGTGCGCCGCGTGCGGCATCGTACGGTCCGGCAGGCGGGCCGGGCGGCCGGAGCCTTGTCCCGCCCGCACGCGCCCTAGATGCCAAGCAGTCTAGTCTTGACCTGTTCTAAGGGCTCAAGCTCTGCCATAACCGCAGGCGGCGTTGACCCGCCCAAAGGAGGAAAAACGAATGCGTCACATGATCCTCGGCGCCGCGCTCGCGCTGCTCCTGCCCGTCGCCGCACAGGCCGAGGGCGATGCCGCGGCCGGCGAGAAGGCGTTCGCGCCCTGCAAGGCCTGCCACAACTTCGAGAAGAACGGCGTCGGGCCGGACCTGAAGGGCGTCGTCGGCCGCAAGGCGGGCACCTACGAGGGCTACAACTACTCGGCCGCGCTGAAGAATTCGGGCCTGACCTGGGACGAGGCCAACCTCAAGGAGTGGCTGAAGGACCCGAAGGCCAAGGTGCCGGGCAACAAGATGGTCTACCCGGGCCTGAAGGACGAGAAGAAGCTCGACGACGTGATCGCCTACCTCAAGTCCAAGAGCTGAGCGAACAGCGGACCGGCATTCCGGTCCGTCCGGGCCGCTCCCGCATCGGCGGGGGCGGCCATTTCGTATCCGCGCCTCAGCAGGGCACGCCCCCGTGCAGCCCGTTGCGCAGGGTGACGAGGTTGTCGAGGAGTGCCCGGCGCCCCTCCATGTCGAGGCCCGTCATGCCGCCGGCCCGGTTCGGGACGCAGGCGAGTTCCTCGCGCAGCGCGCGCCCCTCGGGCGTCAGGAAGATGCTGACCTGCCGCTCGTCCACCCGGTCGCGGGCGCGGCGCACCCGGCCCGACGCCTCCAGCCGCTTGAGGAGGGGCGTCAGGGTGCCCGAATCGAGGAACAGGCGGTTGCCGATCTCCTTCACGGTCAACCCCTCCTCCTCCCACAGCACCAGCAGGACCAGGTATTGCGGGTAGGTCAGGTCGTGCTGGCCCAGCAGGGTGCGGTAGGCGCGCCCGAAGGCGTGGGCCGCCGCGTAGACGGCGAAGCAGAGCTGGTTGTCGAGGAGCTGCGGGTCGGCCGGGTCGATCGCGCGGGCGGGCGGGACGTCGCCGTCGGTCTTGCGCGGCGCGCGGGCCTGGGCGTCTGGTCGGCTTGGCATGAAACTCAACTCCCGTCCGGCTCGCCCGAGCCGCACCGCGCATCGCAAGTATGAAACCCGCATCGTAGACAGAAGATCGTTCGCGCACAATGAATTTGCCGCAACGCACCTATCGATTGCGCGCAATTGAGCGTCGCGGCAGGGCTGGGTATAAGGGTTGTGCGCAACCGGGTTTGGCGACCGGCAGGAACCCTGAGGTTCCACAGACGGGTTTCGCGACCACCGGAACGAGTTCCAGAGGAGAACACCATGCAGGCACTCTACACCGCCCATGCCCACGCGACCGGCGGCCGCGAGGGATCCGCCGCCTCGAACGACGAGCGGCTGAGCGTCGGCCTCGCCACCCCGAAGGAGCTCGGCGGCAACGGCGGTGCCGGCACCAATCCCGAGCAGCTCTTCGCGGCCGGCTACGCCGCCTGCTTCCTCGGCGCGATCAAGTTCGTGGCCGCGCAGGACAAGGTGAAGATCCCGGAGGACGCGAAGGTCGAGGCCGATGTCGGCATCGGCAAGCGCGAGGACGGCACCGGCTTCGGCCTCACCGTCGCCCTCCGGGCGACCCTGCCGGGCATCGAGCGGGCCCAGGCCGAGGACATCGTCCGGCGCGCCGACGTGGTCTGCCCCTACTCGCACGCCACCCGCGGCAACATCCGTGTCGAGGTCACCGCGGCCTGAGCGCGGGATCGGCGCGGGCGAACATCTTGAGGGCGGGTCCGGTCCAGGCGACCGGGCCCGTCCGTCTTGCCTTCGGGGGCTTCCGCCGAACGCAGAGGAGGCCGGTACAGGGCGCGGGCTCCCTCTCCCGTGCGGGAGAGGGGGCACGGCGCGGTTCGGGTCCGACCCGAGGATTGCCGCCGGCCTCCCGGTGAGCAGGCGAGAACCCGAGGGCCGGCCCCGTGGCCGGCAGGGGAGGGGGCCGGAAAACGAAAGGGCCCGCCGGCGCGGGGAAACCGCGGCGGCAGGCCCTGTTCCGCACCGGCGGGGTGCGGGGATCGGCGATGGGGGGCGTCAGACCGCGATGCGCTCCTCGACCTCGTTCGGCTCGCGCAGCACGTAGCCGCGGCCCCAGACGGTCTCGATGTAGTTGCGGCCCTGGCTGGCGTTGGCGAGCTTCTTGCGCAGCTTGCAGATGAACACGTCGATGATCTTCAGCTCGGGCTCGTCCATGCCGCCGTAGAGATGGTTGAGGAACATCTCCTTGGTCAGCGTGGTGCCCTTCCGCAGCGAGAGGAGTTCCAGCATCTGGTACTCCTTGCCGGTGAGGTGCACGCGGGCGCCGCCGACCTCGACGGTCTTCTGGTCGAGGTTCACCACGAGGTCGCCCGTGGTGATCACCGACTGGGCGTGGCCCTTCGAGCGGCGCACGATCGCGTGGATGCGGGCGACCAGCTCGTCCTTGTGGAAGGGCTTGGTGAGGTAGTCGTCGGCGCCGAAGCCGAGGCCCTTCACCTTGTCCTCGATGCCGGCCATGCCCGACAGGATCAGGATCGGCGTCTTCACCTTGGCGACGCGAAGCGACCGCAGAACCTCGTAGCCCGACATGTCGGGCAGGTTCAGGTCGAGCAGGATGATGTCGTAATCGTAGAGCTTGCCGAGATCGACGCCCTCCTCACCGAGATCGGTGGTGTAGGTGTTGAAGTTCTCGGACTTGAGCATCAGCTCGATGCTCTGCGCCGTGGCGCTGTCGTCCTCGATCAGAAGTACCCGCATCGTCGGTCCCCAGCCCCGCCGGCCGCATCATCGTACGGACACGTCCCCGCCGCGCTCTCCCACGGTCCTGTGGAAGAGCGTTGCCACGACATTGACGTACGACGCTATGCGTTAATCGTTAACAAAACCTGATTCCGGGTTGCAAGCGGTCCGTTCGCATCTCGCCCAGGCCCGAACCTGAGTCGTTGACGGTCTGTTCTCACAGGACCCCCAACGCCGCGCGTACCGAACGCTCGATCCCCTGCCCAAGTGCCTCGCCCGCAACGGATCCGTGAGCCCTGTTGCGCGCCGGTCACGCCGGCGCGCCTTGTCGGGCGGGAGCCCGTGGAGGCTCCTGCCCGGCATCGCGGGTACGGGTCGCTACAAGCCCGATGAGCGCAGTGTTAAGGAGGGAGGTAAACGAAGCGTTGAGGGGCGAGCGGGTGTCGCAGAATCCTCCGGCCAAGCCCACGCCGCCCTCGCTCGCGACCCTGCGGGCCGCGCTGGAGCGGGTCGAGACGGTCGAGACCTACGGGCGCGTCGTGGCGATCCGGGGGCTTCTCGTCGAGGTGGCGGGGCCGGTCTCGGCGATGCGGCTGGGTGGGCGGCTCGACGTCGAGGGGGTGGCGGGCCTCATCCCCTGCGAGGTGATCGGCTTCCAGGGCGAGCGGGCGCTCGCCATGCCGTTCGGCTCGCTGGAGGGCGTGCGCCGGGGCTGCCCGGCTTTCGTGCGCGACGAGGCGGCGGGCGCGGTGCGGCCGTCCCAGGGCTGGCTCGGCCGGGTGATCGACGCGCTCGGGCGCCCGGTCGATGGGCTCGGGCCGCTGCCGCAGGGGCCCGAGATCTACCCCTTGCGGGCCGACCCGCCCCCGGCCCACGCGCGGCGCCGGGTCGGCACGCCGCTCGATCTCGGCGTGCGCTGCATCAACACGTTCCTCACCATGTGCGCCGGCCAGCGCATGGGCATCTTCGCCGGCTCGGGCGTGGGCAAGTCGGTGCTGCTCTCGATGCTCGCCCGCTACACCGCCGCGGACGTGGCGGTGATCGGCCTCGTCGGCGAGCGCGGCCGCGAGGTGCAGGAGTTCCTGCAGGACGACCTGGGTGCGGCGGGCCTTGCCCGCTCGGTCGTGGTGGTGGCGACCTCCGACGAGCCGGCCCTGATGCGCCGCAACGCCGCCTACGTCACCCTCTCGGTGGCCGAGCACTTCCGCGACCAGGGCGCGCGGGTGCTCTGCATGATCGACTCGATCACCCGCTTCGCCATGGCCCAGCGCGACATCGGGCTCGCCGCCGGCGAGCCGCCGACCGCCAAGGGCTACACGCCGACCGTGTTCAGCGAGTTGCCGCGCCTGCTCGAGCGGGCCGGGCCCGGGGTGGGGGAGGGGACCATCTCGGCGCTGTTCACGGTGCTGGTCGAGGGCGACGACCACAACGAGCCGGTGGCGGACGCGGTGCGCGGCATCCTCGACGGGCACATCGTGATGGAGCGCGCCATTGCCGAGCGCGGGCGCTACCCGGCGATCAACGTGCTGCGCTCGGTCTCGCGCACCATGCCGCGCTCCTGCGACCCAGCCTTCCTCCCCGTGGTGCGCCGGGCGCGGCGGGTGCTGGCCACCTACAGCGACATGGAGGAGCTGATCCGCCTCGGCGCCTACCGCGCCGGCTCCTCGGCCGAGGTCGACGAGGCGGTGGCGCTGATGCCGGATATCGAGGCTTTTCTGGGACAGGGTAAGGAAGAAGCAACGTCCATCGGTGAAGGTTACGCACGTCTCGCCCAGATCGTGGGGGCGGGGTGAGAGGCGCGTTCCGGGATGACCGGTTGGGGCCTCCGTCGAAGCGTGGAGTGAGCGTCCCCCCATGAAATCGCGTGACACGCTGATCCGCCTGCGCCGCTTCCAGGTCGATGAGAAGCGCCGCCGTGTGACGCAGATCGAGATGATGATGGCCGACTTCCTGCGCATGGCCCAGGAGCTCGACCGGGAGATCGCCCAGGAGGAGGCCCGTGCCGGCATCTCCGACACCGCCCACTTCGCCTACCCGACCTATGCCCGCGCCGCCGCCGGCCGCCGGGACAACATGCGCCAGTCGGCCGCCGCGCTGGAGGACCAGCTCGCCGAGGCCAAGGCCGAGCTCGGCGAGGCCTTCGAGGACCTGAAGAAGGTCGAGATCCTGGACGACCGCGAGCGCTCCGCCGAGCGCGCCGCCGAGGCCGCCCGCGAGCAGGCCGCGATGGACGGCATCGGCCTCGGACGCGCCCGCGCCTGAGGCTGGCCGCGAAGTCCCGTACGGGGCCGGGTGGCCGGCTCCGCCTCGCCGTCGCGCATCGCTGCGCTGCATCGCCGGGGTCCGTGCCCCGCGATGCGGCGTTTTTCCGTTCGTTGGGCCGGCGTCGCCGGGAGCCCCACGCCCAGGGGCTGCCGCAGGCGGCGCGGGGTCAGGGTCGAGTCCGCAAGGCCCCGGTGCCGACCGGAACGACCTCCGGCCTCGGGTCCCGAGTCCGTCCGCCGAACTCGGCCCTTCGACTGGGCTTAGCCCGGCAGGCGTGCGGTGTCCGGCGCGAGCAGGCGCCGCGCCTTGAGGTTCAGGGCCGGCTTCTCGATCAGCTGCCAGGACAGGGCTGCCGGCCCGATCACCAGGAGGGCGCTCGCGAGGGCCTGGACCAGCGGATGCGCGCCGGGCGTCGGCCCGAGCACGACCTGCTGGATCGGGTAGGCGTAGATACGGCGAGCGCCGCGATCCGGCGCAGCGCACCGGAATTGTTCGCTCTGTCGCTCATCGGGCCATTCCCAGGATGCCGGCCGGCTCGGCCGATCGGAGGTCGGCGGCCCGGCCCGCGCCGGAACCCGTGTCCGCCGTCGCGTCCGCGCCGGCGGCCGGATCCGCGCGCGCGCCGTCGGCGGCGCCGAGCAGGAACCAGAGCAGGGCGGCGGTCTTGATCGAGAAGGGCGAGTCGCTGATGACGAGCAGCAGGCAGATGTAGGCCGCCACCGCGCAGCGCAGCCGCCACGCATCCGCGTTGCCGGCGGGCATCAGCACGAAGAGCAGCCAAGCCGCCAGCCCGCCCACGAGCCCGATCTGGAGCAGCACGTAGGCGTAGCCCGCGTCCGAGACGAAGACCTTCTCGGCGCTGATCCCCAGCACGCCTTCGAGCGGCAGCGCGGTGACGATCTCGGCCGCGACCAGCAGGCGCCCGACGAAGTTGTTGCTCCGGTCCGAGGCCGTGCTCTCGAAGCCGCAGACCGCGAGCGCCAGCAGGATGGCGCAGGGCAGGGCGAACCAGAGCAGGCGCGGCAGCCGGTGTGCGGCCAGGAGCGCGGCGGCGATCGCCACGCAGACGACGGCGCCGAAGCGCGCGTCCGCCAGGATGATGGTGAGGGCCGCGCAGGCGAAGAGCCAGCCCCGGCCCCGCATCCCCGGCCGGTAGAGGCCCCAGGCGAACAGGATCGCGCCGAAATTGCCCGCCGAGACCGGTTCGAGGAACACCGAGGAGACCCGGTGCGGCCCGAGGAAGGGCAGGATCGTGCGCGCATCCGGCCGCACGCCGCTCACGAAGAGCGAGCCGGTGAGGCCGTTGATCTCGGCGGCCGACATGCTGCCGCGGGCGATGTAGTAGCGCACGATGTTGAAGAACTGCTCGTAGAGCGGCAGCGCCGCGTACTCGAACAGGCCCATCGCCACCACGATGAGGCCGGCGGCGAGCGCCGCGCGGTCCGCGTCGCGGATGTCGGGCGCGCGCAGGCCGAGATTGTAGAAGGCGACCGGGATGAGCAGGTCGCGGATCATCTTCGGATCGGTCGAGCCCCGCAGCACCAGGAGCAGGATCGCGTAGGCGGCGAGCACCGCGATCACCAGCCAGGGGCCCGCGCGCGCGTCGAGCGCGAAGGCCAGCGCCAGCATCACGATGCAGGCCTCGGCGCCGGCGACGGTGCCGCCCGTGACCGGCAGGCCCATCGTGTTCAGGAAGCAGAGCCCGGCATTGAAGAGGAGCGCGCCCATCAGCGCGCACAGGGCTGCGCCGGACTGGTAGGGCGCGCGCCCGTCCACGGCGCTCACGCCGGCCTCACCGCCACGGCGGCGCCCCGGGGCACCGCGCGGCGCGCGAGCGGCGCGCGCCCCGGCTGGACCGCGACGATCCCGATGAGGCCCGCGCGGCGGAAGCCGCCGGTCCCGTCCAGGATCTCGATCAGTCGCGCCAGGCGGCCGCGCGTGGTCCGGCCCGGGGCGATCACGAGGACGATCGCGTCCGAGGTCTCGGGGATCGCGAGCCAGCTCTCGCCGTCGGTGACGTCGCGCTCCGTCACGATCAGCTCCGGCCGCGCGGCGGGCTGGTGCAGGGGGAGCTGGCGGGCCGGCGACAGGCGGGGGGCGGGCTCGGTCGCGCTCCGCTGCGGGCGCAGCGTCCCGGGGACGAGGCGCGTCGGCGCGCCCAGGCGGATCAGCAGTTCGGTCAGGACGTGGGCGGTGCGCAGGCGCTCCGCGCCCAGCCCTTCCGAGGCCACGGTGATCGTCGCCCCCGGCCGGGCGGCGAGGCGGTCGCGCAGCTCGCGGGCCACCGCCACGAGGGCCTGGTCGGCGTCGGGGCCGTCCTGCCCGGCGCGGCGCGGCACCGGCAGCCGCGCCCAGACCGGCAGCCCGGAGGCGGTGAGGGCGGCGGCCGAGGCGAAGGTCCCGCGCCAGAGGTCGAACAGGAAGCCGGCGGCGAGCCCGAGCACCGCGCCGAGCAGGGCGCCGGCGGCCGCGACGATCGGCATCGGCGTGTCCGAGGGCTTCAGCGGCGGCACGGCCCTGGAGACGATCTGCGAGTTGCTCGGGTTGATCATCTCCTGCTGCTCGAGGTCCTTGGTGCGGCCGAGCACGAGGTTGTAGGTCCGCCGGATCGCCTCGGCCTCGCTCTCGAGCTGGCGCAGGCGGATGCCCTCCTCGTTGCTGCTGGTCTGCGAGGTGACGAGTGCCTCGGCCCGCTTGCGCAGGTGCTTCAGGCCCTCCTCGGCGCGGCGCACGTCCTCGTCGATGGTGCGGCGGATGCGGTCGGCCTCCGCGGCGATCAGCCGGACGGTCGCGGCGCGCTGGGCGGCGAGGGCGATCATCTGCGGGTGGTTCTGGCCGAGGCTGCGCGAGAGCTGGGCGATCTCCTGCGTGCTCTGGGCGTGCTGCGCGCGCAGCGAGATCATCACCGCGGAGGCGCCCGCCTCCGGCGTCGCGGGCGGGCCGTCGGCCGCGGCCCAGGCCTTGGCCTTCTCGCGCCGGCCCGAGAGCCGGGCGAGTTCGGCCTCCGCGGTGGTGATCTGCCCGTAGAGGTCGCGCAGCTGCTGCGAGACGAGGAGGCCCGACTCGCCCGAGCCGATCAGCCCCTTGTCGGCCCGGTAGCGCTCGACCGCGAGGTCGGCCCGGTCGAGCTGGCCGCGCAGGTCGTTGAGCTGGGTCAGCAGGGTCTCGTTGGCGCGCCGGACCGCGGCGAGCCGGTCGCCGGCCGAGACCTCGAAATAGACGGCCGCGATCGTGTTGGCGATCTCGGCGGCCCGGCGCGGCTCCGGGTAGGTCGCGGTGAGCTGGAAGATCAGCGAGGTCTCGACCCGGCGCACGATGAGGCGCTTGCGCAGGGCCTCGAGCGCCAGGCCGGCCCGGTCGGCGCCGGGCTTGGCCCCGCGGGTCAGGACCGGATCCTCGCCGAGGTTCAACTGCGCGACCACGCGCTCCAGCACCTTGGCGGAGAGCAGGATCAGCGACTGGCTCTCGAGATTGGCGAAGTCGAGCTGCGGCGGCGTGTCCGGCCTGGAGAGGCCGCGCCCCACGATCTGCAGCGCCTGCGGGTCGATCAGGATCTCGACGCTCGCCCGGTAGCTCGGTGACTGGCGCAGGGCGAAGAGCGCGCCGAGGCAGGCTGCCAGCAGCGCGCCCGCCGCGATCCAAGACCAGCGCCGCCGTGCCGAGCCCCACAGGTCCGCGAGCGTGCCGCTGGACGGGCCGACCGCCGTGCCCCCGGCGAGGCGGGGACCCGAGACCGATCCGGCCGGCGGCAAAGCCCGCACCTGCTCCACGACGTCACTCCGGCCGACGCAACACTGCTCGGGGCCAGAAATACTGTCCGAGTGGTGACCAATCCCCACCGGCCGGCCGCCACGGCGTCTTCTCAATCTGACACACGGCGGCACTCGGGCCCGGCGTCGGCCGCGGCCCGAACAGCCACCGGTCGAGCGCCCCGAACCACGCGAGCGTCGGCCGCTCGACGAGCCGGTGGCTCAGCCCCGCCAGGACGACGGCGGCGGCGACGAGGGCGAGGGCCGTCGCGAGGTTCAGGGCCGGCCCGCCGAGATCCACGCTCCCGGTCTCGCTGCCGGGCGGCAGGCTCCCGACGCGCGGCACCGCGTAGTGCAAGCCGGCCAGGAACACCTGGATCACCGGGAGATGGAGCAGGTAGACCGAGAAGGACCAGCGGCCGAGCGCCTGCGGCAGCCCGCGCCGGGCCGCGGCCGAGACGGGGCCGCGCCCGTGTGACAGGACGGCGATCGCGGCGCCGAAGGCCACGGGCGCGCCGTAGGCCCAGTCCCCCGGCGGCACCAGGGCCGGGATCGCGACGAGGAGGCCGATCGCCCCGGCCTCGGCCCAGCCCGCGCCGCCGTCCGGCGCGCGCGCGGCGTCGCGCAGGCAGTAGGCGAGACAGCCGACGAAGAGGTCGAACAGGCAGCGCAGGATGCCCCAATCCTCTATCGCGAACAGGGTCCGGGGGCTGACCGCGTGGAGGGCGAGGGCGGCGAGCAGGGCGAGACCCGCGAAGACCCAGCGCGCCCGCGGCCCCGCCAGCATCACGGTGCCGGCGAGCACCAGCGAGGCGTAGAACTCGACCGCGATGCTCCAGGCCGGAACGTTCCAGCTGAACTCGCCGAAGGTGATGAAGTCCTGCAGGAACAGCAGGTGGGTGAGCACCTCGACCGGCCGGTGCGCTGGGCCGAAGGGCGGCGTGACCACGGGCGTGCCCGGATGGCCGGCGAGGTAGAGGAGGCGCGCCGCCTCGAGCGAGATCAGAAGCCCGAGCGTCGCGGCGTGCAGCGGCCACAGGCGGCCGAAGCGGGCCAGCGCGAAGCGCAGGCCCTGGGTCGGGCTTCCCAGCCGCGCTCCGTAGGCGTGCAGCAGCACGAAGCCCGACAGGACGAAGAAGACGTCGACACAGAACTGCACGTTGTCGAAGCGCGGCGCTTCCCGCAACGGGTGCGCGAACGGCATGTGGAAGAAGGCGACCGCCAGCGCGCAGACGCCCCGCAACGCGTCGAGCGTTTCGAAACGGGACGCCGGCTCGGCTGCCCTGTCCGCTCTCTGTTCCATCGTGGTGTGTTCCCGTTCGACCACGGGACCGGCGAGCGACCCCGCGATCCCGGCGTGCAGGGGCGATGCCGTAACAGGGTGTAAATCCCCGGCCCCGCCGCCGTCGCCGGCCGGTTGGTTTCTGATTTACCACGGATCCGGAACGGGTTTGACTTTCTTCGTGTCCGAGATCTACCGTACAAAAGGCAAATTCATAGGGGCTCTTGATGGTTTCGCTGGAAGACATCCGTAATATTCTCGCGCGGAACGAGGCTTTGGCTCCGATCGCCGCGGAGATCGCGGAGGACGACAACCTGTTCGACAAGGGTCTCGACTCCTTCGGCTCAGTGCAGCTCATGCTGGCGCTCGAGGAGCATTTCGACGTCGAGTTCCCCGACCACCTCCTCAGCCGCAAGTCGTTCTCGACGATCCGCAGCATCCGCGAGACCGTCTCCGGCCTGGTCCAGGCGGAAGCCGCCTGACCATGCTGGCCGAGCGCTTCGCACGCGCCGCCTCGGTGGCGGCGCTCCACGCCGACGCGGTGGACCGCGAAGGCCGCTTCCCCGCGGAAGCGGTCGCCGCCCTGAAGGCCGAGCGCCTTCTGGGCCTCCAGATCCCGCGGCAGTTCGGCGGCGAGGGCGCGGGCCTCACGGACATCGCGGAGGGCTGCTACGCGCTCGGCCAAGCCTGCAGCGCGGCCGCCATGGTCTTCGCCATGCACCACATCAAGGTGTCGAGCCTCGTCAGCCACGGGCTCGACAGCGCGTGGCACTGCCGCCTGATGGAGCGTATCGCCTCGGAGCAGCTCCTCGTCGCCTCCTCCACCACGGAGGCCGGCATCGGCGGCGACCTGCGCAACAGCCTCTGCGCCGTCGAGGCGGAGGACGGGGTGTTCGCTCTGGCCAAGGACGCCTCCGTGATCTCCTACGGGGCGCAGGCCGACCTGATCCTCGCCACCGCCCGGCGCAACGCCGAGGCTGCCACCTCCGACCAGGTGCTGGTGGCGCTGCTCAGCGACCAGATCACCCTGGAGCGGACGAGCACCTGGGACACGCTGGGCATGCGGGGCACCTGCAGCGACGGCTTCCGGCTGGAGGCGCGCGGCGTGCCCGTCGAGCAGATCCTGCCGAAACCCTTCGCGGAGATCGCCGCGCAGTCGATGCTGGCCGCCTCGCACCTGCTCTGGAGCAGCGTGTGGTTCGGCATCGCGAGCTTCGCGGTCGATCGCGCCCGCGTCTTCGTGCAGGCCGAGGCGCGCAAGCGCCAGGGCCAGGTGCCGCCGACCGCGCTCAGGCTCGCCGAACTCTCCAACGCCCTCCAGGCGATGAAGGCGACGCTGGTCTCGGCGCTCCGCCGCTTCGAGGACGCGCAGGGCAACGCCGACCTCCTCGACTCGCTCGCCTTCTCGGTGATGCTCAACAACCTGAAGACCACCGCCTCCGACATGGCGGTCGACATCGTCCAGCGCGCGCTCGGGATCGTCGGGCTCGCCGGGTACAAGAACGGCACACCCTTCAGCCTCGGCCGCCCCTTGCGCGACGTCCTCTCGGCGCCGCTCATGATCGGCAACGACCGCATCCTCGCCAACACCGCCAAGCTCCTGCTCGTGCAGAAGAGCTCCGGCCAGCTCATGAGCGCGTGATGGAATCGCTATCCCCCGCCCCGACCTTCTGCGAGCCCCTCGACGACGACGGCCTCGCCGAGCCGACCTTCCTCGACCGGCTCTTCGATCAGGGTCTCCTGGTCCGCACCGGCGTCGACGGCCTCTACGGCCGCAGCGGCGCCTTCGAGAGCGTGGTCGAGGCCCTCGACCGGCTGATCGGCCGGCTGGGTGCGGCCGACAACGCCGAGGTGCTGCGCTTTCCCCCCGGCATGAGCCGGCCGGCCTTCGAGCGCTCCGGCTACCTCAAGGGCTTCCCGAACCTCGCCGGCACCGTGCACAGCTTCTGCGGGCACGAGGGCGAGCACGCCAAGCTCCTGGCCTGCGTCGAGGCGGGTGAGGACTGGACGGCGGGCCAGCGGGCCACCGATATCGTGCTCACCCCGGCCGCCTGCTACCCGCTCTATCCGGTCGCCGCCGCGCGCGGCCCGCTCCCCGCGGAGGGCCGGCTGTTCGACCTGCAATCCTACTGCTTCCGGCGCGAGCCCTCGCTGGAGCCGACCCGGATGCAGCTCTTCCGGATGCGCGAGTACGTGCGCATGGGAAGCCCCGACCAGGTGCTGGCCTTCCGCGAGAGCTGGCTGGAGCGCGGCACCCAGATGATCCGCGACCTCGCGCTGCCGCTCGCGATCGACGCCGCCAACGACCCGTTCTTCGGCCGCGCCGGCCGCATGCTCGCCAACAACCAGCGGGCGCAGGGCCTGAAGTTCGAGCTGAACGTGCCGGTCAACAGCGTCGAGAAGCCGACCGCCTGCCTCAGCTTCAACTACCACCAGGACCATTTCGGCACGACCTGGGACCTCGTGCAGGCGGATGGCGAGGTCGCCCACACGGCCTGCGTCGGGTTCGGGCTGGAGCGCATCACCCTGGCGCTGCTGCGCCACCACGGCCTCGACCTCGCCGCCTGGCCGGAGGGCGTGCGCCGGGTGCTCTGGGGCTGAAGCCGGTGAGCGCCGCCCTCGACCTCTCGCGGACGGAGCCCGCCCCGGCTCCGGCCTACATCGCGCACCCGCTGCACGCCGCCGACCGGCACTGGCCGGAGACGAACTGCTACGTCGATCTCTGGATCGAGCTGCTGCACGGGCGCGGCCTCGTGCCGGAGGCGCTGCTGGGCTTCACCCTGCGGCAGGATTTCGAGGGCGACCAGTTCACCTTCTTCAAGCCGCCTTCCGCCGACATCGATCGGCTCTACGGGCTGGAGATCCTCGAACTCGCCGTCTACGACGGGCTGGAGCGGCACGCGCTGGTCCAGGCCGCGCGGGGCTGCCCCGTGCTGGTCGAGGTCGATGCGCTCTACCTGCCGGACACCGCCGGCACGACCTACGGTCGCTCTCACGCCAAGACCACGATCGGCATCCTGGCGCTCGATCCGGCGGCCAGGACGCTCGACTACCTGCACAATGCCGGCCGCTTCACGCTCTCGGGCGCCGATTACGACGGCATCTTCGGGCCCAGTGAGCTGCCGCCCTACGCCGAGTTCGTGAAGGCGGGCGCGGCTCCCTTGCCGGAGGCGGAACTTCCGACCGCTGCCCTCGACCTGCTGCGGCGCCACCGCGCGCGGGCGCCCGCGAAGAGCCCGGTGCTGGCCTTCCAGGCGGCGCTCGCGACGGCGGCGGACGCGCTGGTCGGGCGCTCGCTGGGCGTGTTCCACGCCTACGCCTTCAATACGACGCGTCAGCTCGGGGCGAATTTCGAGCTGCTCGGCAGCCATCTGCGCTGGCTCGACGGGCATGGCGCGGCCGATCTCTCCGCGGCGGCCGCGGCGGCGGAGGGGCTGGCGCAGGAGGCCAAGACCTTCCAGTTCCAGCTCGCCCGCGCCTTCCACCGCCGCAGCGCGCAGGGGCTCGCCGCGCGCCTCGACAAGGCGGCGGCGCAGTACGAGGCGGTGTTCGCGGAACTCGACCGGGCGCTGGGCTGAGGGCAACGACGTCCGCTCGACGCGCATCCCCTCTCCCCGTGCGCGGGGAGAGGGGGCGCTCGCCCGACCCGAACAGATCACCCGGATACGGTGTGATCGATCCCCTCCGAGACCCAGCATGGCCCGCATCCGCGCCGTCGACGGCGTCCCGCCGCTGCCCGTCGGCGGCCCCTGGCAGCTCGTGACGACCCCGCCCGGCGCCTGCGCGGGGCCGGGCGATCTCGCCGGGCTCGACGGCTGGATCTCGGCCTGCGTCCCCGGCACCGCCGCGGCGGCGCTGCGCGACGCGGGCCTCTGGTCCGAGCCGGAGCCGGAGCCGATCCACGACCGCGACGTCTGGTACCGCACGAGCTTTCCGGGCACCGGCCGGGCGCGCCTCGCCTTCGAGGGGCTGGCGACCCTCTGCGAGGTCTGGCTCAACGGGGCGCCGATCCTCGACAGCCGCTCGATGTTCCGCGCCCACGCGGTCGCGGTGGATCTCGTGGGCACGAACGATCTCGTCCTCTGCTTCCGCTCGCTGAAGACCGCCCTCGACCGGCCGGCCAAGCGCGGGCGCTGGCGGCCCCGCCTCGCGACGCCGGGCTCGCTGCGCCACGCGCGCACGAGCCTCCTCGGCTTCATGCCGGGCTGGTGCCCGGAGATCGACCTCGTCGGCCCCTACCGCCCGATCACCCTGACGCCGCTGCCGGAGGGCATGCCGGATCTGATCGCGGCCGATCTCACCGCCCGCCTCGACGGGGGGACCGGGCGGCTCGTCGCCCGGCTCCGGGTCGCGGGCCCGGTGGAGCGGGCGGTTCTCCGCTGCGACGGCCGCTCCGTGGTGTTGGCGCGGACGGGGCCGGACCTGTTCGAGGGCGCGCTGGACCTCCCCGGCATCGCGCCCTGGTGGCCCCACACCCATGGCGAACCGCGCCTGCACGCGGTCGCGGTCGGTCTCGACGGGCGCACCCACGATCTCGGCCGCACGGGCTTCCGCACGCTCACGCCGACCCGCCCCTTCGAGGAGGGCTTGAGCCTCGCGGTGAACGGCGTCCCGGTCTTCTGCCGCGGCGCCAACTGGACGCCACCCGACCTCGTCGGCTTGGGGGGTGCTCGGGAGGACACGCGCCCGCTCCTCGACCTCGCCCGCGAGGCCGGGATGAACATGCTGCGGGTCCCCGGCATCACGCTCTACGGATCGCAAGCCTTCCACGACCTCTGCGACGAGCTGGGCATCCTGGTCTTCCAGGACCTGATGCTCGCCAATTTCGACTACCCGCACGACGACCCCGCCTTCCGGGCCGAGCTGGAAGCGGAGATCGCCGACCTCCTCGACCGCACCCAGCTCTCGCCCGCGCTCTGCGCGCTCTCCGGCGGCAGCGAGGTCTGGCAGCAGGCGGCGATGCTGGGCGCGCCTCGGTCCGTCTGGGCGGACGCCTTCGCGGGCGAGCGACTGCCCGCGCTCGCGGCCTCCCGCCGCCCGGATCTCGCCGTGGTGCCGAACTCGCCCTCGGGCGGCGACCTGCCTTTCTCCACGGCGGCCGGCGTGACGCACTATTACGGGGTCGGCGCCTATCGCCGCCCCCTTGAGGACGCCCGCCGGGCCGAGGTCGGCTTCGCCACCGAGTGCCTCGCCTTCGCCAACCTGCCCGAGGAGGCGAGCCTGGCCGCGATGGGGCTCGGCGACCCGGAATCGCCGCGCTGGAGCGCCGGCATCCCGCGCGACCGGGGGGCGGACTGGGATTTCGAGCAGGTGCGCGACCACTATGCCGGCCTGCTCTACGGCGTCGATCCGGCAGCCCTTCGCCGCGCCGACCCGGAGCGCTACCGCGCGCTCGGCCGCGCCGCCGTCGCCGAGGTGATGGAGGCGACCTTCGCCGAGTGGCGCCGGGCGCGCTCACCGACCGCGGGCGGCCTCGTCTGGTTCCTGCGCGACCTCGCCCCCGGCACGGGCTGGGGCATCGTGGACGCGCGGGGTGAGCCGAAATCGGGCTGGTACGCCCTGAAGCGGGCCTTCCGGCCGGTTCAGGTCACGCTCTCGGACGAGGGGCTGAACGGGCTCCACGTGCACCTGCACAACGAGACCGCGGTGGCGCGGGCGCTCACCCTGCGCCTCGCCTTCACGGACGCGACGGGCCGAGCGGTGGCGGGGGCCGAGCGCGCCGTCAGCCTCGCACCCCGCTCGACCCAGACCCTCTCGTCGGCCGAGCTGCTGGGCCGCTTCTTCGACGCCACCGACAGCTACCGGTTCGGGCCGCCGGCCCATACGCTGGGACACGCGAGCCTCGGCGACCCGGCGGGCGCGGTGATCGCCGAGGCCTTCCATTTCCCGGGCGGGCGCAGCCCCGAGCCCGTGGAGACCGGCCTCGCGGTGGTCGTGGACGGTGCCGCCATCCGGATCCGCGCCGAGCGACACGCGCTGGGCGTGCAGGTGGAGGCCGAGGGCGCGCGGCCCGACGACACGTGGTTCCACCTCGCGCCCGGGACCGAGCGACGGATCACCTTCCCGGGTGCGACGCGGTTGCCGCGCGGCCGGGTGCGGGCGCTCAACGCCGTCGAGACGGCGACGTTCGGCCCGGAGGGCTGAGGTCGCGGGATCCTCGAGGGCCCGAGGGCCCTGTGCGGGTTCCTAGGGCAGCGCCCCGAGGCCCCGCGTCGCCGGCTGCGGCAGGGCCCGGGCCGCGATGCAGGCGAGCGTCGCCAGCGCGAAGATCAGCCCGAAGCAGATGCCGGTCGCCTCCGCGCCGACCCGAAGCCCGGCGGTGAGGGGGGCTGCGATCAGCAACCAACGCTCGTAGGCGTGCAGGCCGCCGGCCCGACGCGCCGCGACGACAAGCAGCACCGTGGCGGGTACCACCGGCGCGAGGTCGTAGACCGGCACGTAGGGCGAGAGCATCGGCGCGGCAGCGAGCAGGGTCGCGGCCCGCATGCGCGGATCGGGGCAGGTCGCCCAGACCCGCCACGCCAGCGCCAGCGCGCCGAGGCTCGCTGCGATCTGGGCCGTCCAGGCCAGGGCGAACGGCCCGCCGGCGAGCCGTACCGCCCCGTAGGCGCTGGCGTTGAGGTCGAGCCCCGCCGCGGCTTGGCGCAGGATGATGCGGTCGGTCTCACCGATCGTGCCGAGGAAGCCGAGCCAAGGGGCGCTGCCGAAGGCCAGGAGCGCGGCCAGACAGAGGGCCAGGACGGTGCCGAGGCATGCGCCGAGGCAGCGCCAGCGCCCGGTGACGAGGAGCAGCAGGGGCGCGAGCGCGGCGAGTTGCGGCTTGTAGGCGACGAGGCCGAAGCAGAGCCCCGCCACCAGCGGGCGCCGGTCGACGAGGAGCGCGCCGAGCGTCAGGAGGCCCGCGGTGAAGAGGCCGTTCTGCCCGTAGACGAGGTTGCAGAAGACCAGCGGATGGGCGAGCCCGACGAGGAGCGCCGCCCGGCCCCCGGCGAGCCGGAGCGCGAGGGCCAGAAGGCCGACGCCCGCGAACGTCCAGGCCAGGAAGGCTCCCGCAGGCGGCAGCGCCGCCACCGCGGCGGCCGGCAGCATGAAGACCGGCGGGTAGTGCCAGGCGAAGCGGCAATCGGGGCCGAAGGCCTCGCGCAGGTTCTGGAGGTGGCGCGGCAGGTCGTAGGGCTCGGCGGCCCCGCCCCGCAGCGCGGCCTGACCGGCCGCCCAGACCTGGGTGAAGTCGACGCCGACCGCGTTGGCGGCGCAGCCGGACCCCGGTACCGGACCCATCTCGAAGCCGACGAGGACGATGCCGAACATGAGCGGCAGGAGCCAGAGGCTCGCCAGCCGCGCGAGCCTGTAGAGCCGCGCGTCGCTGCCCGCGAGGTCGCGCAGATCCGCGAGCGCGGCGTGAGGTCTCGAGGGCGCGCGCAATCCCCACTCCCGCGGACGGTCCCGATCGCTCGTAGCATGCGCCCGGCCGGTTCCGGTGCGGTTAACGGCGGCTCAGCCCGCCCGCAGCTCGTCCTCAAGGAAGGCCCGCACCGCTGCCCCGTCGATGCCGGGCGCGATGAAGCTCTGCCCGATGCCGCGGGCGAGGATGAAGGTGAGGGCGCCGTCGCGCACCTTCTTGTCCTGCGCCATGGCGTCGAGGAGCGCGTCGGCGTCGCCGCAGCCGCCCGGCACCTGGGCGAGGCGGGTCGGCAGGCCGGCGAGCGCGAGGTGGTTGGCGACCCGCCCCGCCTCCTGGCCGGAGCAGAGCCCGAGCCGGGCCGAGAAGCGGAAGGCCAGCGCCAGACCGATCGCCACGCCCTCGCCGTGCACGAGCCGGGCGGACTCGTAGCCGGTCAGGCGCTCGAGGGCATGGCCGAAGGTGTGGCCGAGGTTGAGCAGGGCGCGCTCGCCGTCCTCGCGCTCGTCGCGCACCACCACGCCGGCCTTGGCGCGGCAGCAGATCGCCACCGCCTCGTCGCGCTCGGGCCCGCCCGAGAAGATGCCCCGCCAGTTCGCCTCGCACCAGCCGAAGAAGTCGGCGTCGCCGATGAGGCCGTACTTGGCCACCTCCGCGTAGCCCGCCCGCATCTCGCGCTCCGACAGCGTGTCGAGGGTCGCGGTGTCGGCGAGCACGAGGCGCGGCTGGTGGAAGGCGCCGACGAGGTTCTTGCCGAGCGGGGAATTGATCCCGGTCTTGCCGCCGACCGAGGAATCGACCTGGGCCAGCAGGGTGGTCGGCACCTGCAGGAAGCGCACGCCGCGCCGGAGCGTGGCGGCACTGAACCCCGCCAGGTCCCCCACCACGCCGCCGCCGAGCGCCACCACGAGGTCGCCGCGCTCGATCTTGAGGGCGAGCAGCCCGTCGCAGACGGCCGCGTAGCCTGCGTAGGACTTCGAGGCCTCCCCCGGCGCCACCGCGATCAGCCCGGCCCGCAGGCCCGCCGCCTCCAGGCTCCCGCGGATCCGGTCGCCGTAGAGGGCCGCCACGGTCTCGTCGGTGACGATGCCGGCGGCGCGCGCCCCGAGCGCGGCGGCGCGCGCGCCGGCCTCCGCGACGAGGCCGCGCCCGATCAGGATGTCGTAGGCGCGGCCCGCGTCGAGGGGCACATGAACGGTGAGGGGGCTGTCGGACATGGCCTTGGGTCGGTGTCTGGACTTACTGCGCGGCGACCGCGGGCGGCGCGGACGGGTCGAGATGGGCGACGAGGGCTTCGAGCACGTCGTCCACCACCCGGTCGTGGGAGACGTCCCGGGAGACCACCTCCACGTCGGCCTCGGCGTAGACCGGGTGGCGTGCCTCCATCAGGGCGCGCATCGTCGCCTCGGGATCCTCGGTCTCGAGGAGCGGGCGATTGCCGCGCTTGCGCACGCGGCGCATCAGCACGTCGAGCTCGGCCTTCAGCCAGACCGAGACGCCGGATTCGGCGACCCGCGCCCGGGTCGTGTCGCGCATGAAGGCGCCGCCGCCGGTGGCGAGCACGAGCGGGCCCGCGCGCAGGAGGCGCGCGATCACCCGCTCCTCGCCGTCGCGAAAGCTCGGCTCGCCGTAGATCGCGAAGATGTCCGGGATGGTGAGGCCTGCCGCAGCCTCGATCTCGTGGTCCGCGTCCTTGAAGATCAGGCCGAGGCGCTGGGCCAGCCGCCGTCCGACGGTGCTCTTGCCCGCCCCCATCAGGCCGACGAGCACGATCGACCGGGCCCCCAGGGCCCGGCGCAGACGCGCCTCGATCGGTTCTCCGCCCGGCTCCGCAGGCTCGTTCATCGCAGCAGACTTCGCATGGAATGCCGGGTCTTAGCGCGTTTGCCGGGGACAGGGAACGGCCGGGGCGCCGGTACGGCCGAGCTTCGCCCCGAAGCTGTGACCGCGGGTGTGCTCCGCGGGGCCTTGCCATCGGGGCGGGCGCGTGGTGCAACGCGAGAGCCCCGGGTTGCTCGAACCTCCCGGCCTGCCGGCGCCGCTCCCGCTCGACCGAGATTGTCCCGACGTGCCGACTCTGTTCCGCTTCTTCGCGACGCTGGCGATCCTCGCCGGCCTCGTCTTCGCCGGGATGTTCGCCCTGGCGACCTTCGTGAAGCCGACCCCGCGCGAGATGAGCGTGACGATTCCTCCGGCCAAGCTGCAGCCGCCGGCCAACCGGTGAGCCCGCCCGATCCGGAGATCGGCGCCTATCTGGACATGCTGGCGGCCGAGCGGGGGGCGGCCGCCAACACGCTCTCCGCCTACCGGCGCGACCTCGACGCGTACCGGGCCTGGCTCGCGCAAGGCGGGATCGACCTCGATACGGTCGAGGCCGCGACGCTCCGGGCCTACCTCGCCACCCTGGAGACGCTCGGCCTCAAGGCCTCCTCGGCGGCGCGCAAGCTCTCCTGCATCCGCGGCTTCCACAAGTTCCTGTACGCGGAAGGGCTCGCGGAGACCGATCCGTCCGCGCCCGTCTCCGGCCCGCGCCGGCCGCAGAGCCTGCCGAAGGTGCTCGGCGTGGCCGAGGTCGATCGCCTTCTGACCGTGGCGCGCGCGCGGGTCGGGGCGTCCGAGAACGCCGGCGAGGCGGCGCGCGCGCGCCGGATGCTGTGCCTGCTGGAACTGCTCTACGCCACGGGCCTGCGCGTCTCGGAGCTGATCAGCCTGCCGCGCTCGGCCGGCACGACCCGCGAGCGCTACCTCGTGGTGCGGGGCAAGGGCGGGCGCGAGCGTCTCGTGCCGCTGACCGACCTCGCCCGCGCGGCGATGCGCGAGCATCTCGCCGGCCTGACGGCCGAGGGGGCGTGGCTGTTTCCCGCCGACAGCGAGAGCGGGCATCTCACCCGGCAGGCCTTCGGCCGCGACCTGAAGGTGGCGGCCGCCGCTGCCGGGATCCGTGCCGACCGGATCAGCCCGCACGTCCTGCGCCACGCCTTCGCCAGCCACCTGCTGCAGAACGGCGCGGACCTGCGCATCGTGCAGGAGCTGCTCGGCCACGCCGACATCTCGACCACGCAGATCTACACCCACGTGCTCGACGAGCGCCTCAAGGGGATGGTGCGCGACCTGCACCCGCTGATGGACGAGTGAGGCGCGCGCCGGGCGCCGCGGCTCTCCCTCTCGCCCCCCGCAAGGGGCGCACGGGCCCGACGTGGAGGCGGTTCGGGGCTCGGGCTCAGTGCCCGGCCCCGGCCGGGGCGGCGCCCTTCGGGCGGCGGATCAGCGGCGTGCCGCAGGCCATCGCGAGGAACAGCACGGTCAGCACGAGGAACACGTCCTCGAAGCTCATCACCAGTCCCTGGACCCGCACCGTGTTGGTCATGGCCTTCAGCGCCATGCCGTTGGCATCGCCCCCGAACGCCTCGAACTGGCGCCGCATCGCGTCGAGGCGCTCCAGCGCGGCGGTGTTGGCCCAGGTGAAGCGCTCGTGCAGGCGCGCGAGGTGGAGGTCCCAGCGGGCGTTCAGCACCGTGTTGATCAGCGCGAGCCCCACCGCGCCGCCGAGGTTGCGCGTGAGGTTGAACAGGCCAGAGGCGTTCTTCATCCGCTCCGGCGGCAGGGTGCCGAGCGCGATGTTGTTGATCGGGATCATGCACAGCATCAAGGAGCAGCCGCGCAGCACCTGGGGCAGCAGCAACTCCCAGAAGTCCCAGTCCTTGGTCAGCCCGGTGACGATCCAGGTGCCGAGCGCGAAGCCCCCGAACCCCAGCGCCATCATCACCCGCGGGTCGAGCTTCGCCGACAGCTTGCCGGCGACCGGGGCGGTGGCGAACATGCAGAGCCCTGAGACGAACATCGTCTCGCCGATCTGCAGCGCCGAGTAGCCGCGCACCCGCGCCAGATAGACCGGGTACAGGTAGGTCAGCCCGTAGAGGCCGATGCCCATCACGAAGCTGAAGACGCAGCCGCCCGCGAAGTTGCGGTCCGAGAAGGCGCGCAGGTCCACGATCGGCTGGCGCGCCGTGAAGACCCGCCAGAAGAACAGGACGCCCGAGACGGCGCAGACCAGCGCGCAGACGAAGACCGCCTCGTCCTGCAGCCAGTCGTGGTTCGGGCCTTCCTCCAGCACGTATTCGAGGCAGCCGAGGAAGCCCGCCATGAAGGCGAGGCCGGCCCAGTCGAACGATTTCAGGAGGTCGAGGTTCGGCCGGTCGAAATCGACCAGGAACCAGGTCGAGACCGTGACGAAGATGCCCGGCACGATGTTGATCAGGAACAGCCAGTGCCAGGAGAACAGGTCGGTGAGGTAGCCGCCCACCGTCGGGCCGATGGTCGGCGCCAGCGTCGCCACGAGGCCGATCATCGGCGACACGATCGTGCGCTTCGAGGGCGGGAAGATCGTGAAGGCGGAGGCGAACACGGTCGGGATCATGCCGCCGCCGATGAAGCCCTGCGCGGCGCGCCAGACGATCATCTCGCCGATCGACGAGGAGGTGGCGCACATCAGGCTCATCAGCGTGAAGCCGCCGGCCGAGATCGAGAACATCCAGCGCGTCGAGAGCACCCGCGAGAGCGTGCCCGAGAGCGGGATCGAGATCACCTCGGCGATGAGGTAGCTCGTCTGCACCCAGGGGATCTCGTCGCCGGACGCCGAGAGGCCGGCCTGGATCTCGTTGAGCGAGGCCGAGACGATCTGGATGTCCAGGATCGCCATGAACATCCCGAACACCATGCAGACGAACGCCACCATGCGGCGGCGGTCGAGCGGCGGGTCGGCCGGGACGGGGCCGGCGGCGGCTTGGGCAGTGGCTTGGGCAGCGGCTTGGGCAGTGGCTTGGGCAGTGGCTTGGGCGGCCATGGCGCGGGACTCAGTGCCGGGCGGCAAGCTTCTGGACCGGCGCGTCGGCGCCGTCGCGGGTATCGACCCGCACCACCACCGAGAGGCCCGGGCGCAGCACGCCCTCGCGGGCGACGTCCGCCGGCACCTGCACGCGCACGGGGAGGCGCTGCACGATCTTGGTGAAGTTGCCCGTCGCGTTGTCGGGCGGCAGCAGGCTGAAGACCGAGCCGGAGGCCGGCGAGAGCGATTCCACCGTGCCGACGATATCGCGGTCCGGGTAGGCGTCCACGTGGATGTGGACCTCCTGGCCCGGGCGGACGCGGGCGAGCTGCGTCTCCTTGAAGTTCGCGTCGATCCGCACGCTCTGCAGGGGCACGAGCGCGGCGACACGCGAGCCCGGCGCCACGTAGGCGCCGGCCTCGACCGCCTTGTTGCCGACGACGCCGTCGAAGGGCGCGCGGATCACAGCGAAGTCGAGGTCGCGCCGCGCCCGGTCGACGGCCGTGCGGAGTTCCGCCGCGAGGCTCTCGGCCTCCCGGGTCTGGGCCTGGAGCACCGCGACGTTGGCGCGCGCGGCCACCAGAGCCGCCTCGGCGGACTTTACGGCGGCCTCGGTGCGGTCGCGGTCGGCCTTGGCCTGGTCGAGGCGGGATTTGGCGACGTAGTCCGCCTGCATCTGCGTGGCGCGGGCGTAGTCGGCGCCCGCCCGCACGGCGTCGGCCTTCGCCGCGTCGATCTGGGCGGCGCTCTGCAGCACCTGCGCCTGCGCGGCTTCCGCCTGCCGGCCGATGCGCGCGATGGTGCTCTCCTGCGTGGCGAGCTTGTCCTCCGCCGCCTTCAGGGCGAGGCGATAGTCGCCGTCGTCGAGCCGGGCGATCACGGCGCCCGCCTTCACGGCCTGCCCGTTCACCACCGGCACCGCGGCGAGGTAGCCCGGGACCTTGGCGGCCAGGACCGAGATGTCGGCCTGCACGTAGGCGTCGTCCGTGCTCACGAAGAAACGCCCGACCGTCCACCACTGCCAACCGGCATAGGCTCCTCCACCGAGGGCGGCGCAGAGCAGCAGGAGCAGGACGACGCGGCGCAGGGGGCGCCGCGGCTTCGCGGCCGGGGCGCTTGCCGCAGGCTCCGGGGCCGGGGCCGGGGCCGGCCGGTGCGGCGCGGCCGCATCACGCACCTCCTCCGCAGCCTCGACGAAGCTGCCCGAGCGATCGGCATCCTCACGAAGCGACATGGGGTCTGGTCCTCGAGATCGTTGACCGAACCGTTCGGTCATTCGGCGGCCCGAGTTGACGGCCGTCGGCAGGAAGCGGTACGTAGCACTGACCGAACGGTTCGGTCAATCTGAGCGGTGGATCCGGCGACGAGATGACGGGCGCAGCGACACTGGAGCGGGGGGCGGGGCCCATCCCGGCCGAGGGCGAGAAGCGCCGCCAGATCCTGGAGGGCGCGCGCCAGGTCTTCATGGCGTCCGGCTTCGACGGGGCCAGCATGGGCGAGATCGCCCGGGCGGCCGGGGTCTCGAAGGGCACCCTCTACGTCTACTTCGACAGCAAGGAGGCCCTGTTCGAGGCCCTGACGGTCGAGGAGAAGGAGGGGCTCGCCGAGAACCTGTTCCGTCTGGACGAGGCCGACCCGGACGTGCCCGCCGTTCTGACGCGCCTGGGCGCCAGCTACCTTGCCATGATGGCGCGGCCCGAGCACGTCTCGATCATCCGCATGGTGATCGGCGCCTGCGAGAAGTTTCCCCGTTTCGGGCAGGCCTTCTACGAGGCGGGGCCCGCCTGCGGGGTCGAGCGGCTGAAGGCCTATCTCGACGCGCAGGTCGCGGCCGGGCGGCTGCGGCCCGCCGACACGGAACTCGCCGCCAAGCACTTCCTGCAGCTCTGTCAGGCCGGGATGCTGACGCGGCTCCTGTTCAACGCCGGCGCGGCGCCGAGCGAGGAGGAGATCCGTCACCGGGTCACGGAGGCGGTGCGGGTGTTCTACGCGGGCTACGGGCCGCAGGCCGCATAGCGGGCACCGCCGCGCCGCGTCCGGCCGCGGCTTACTCGTTGACCGCCCCCGTCTCGTCGTCCCGGGCCGTGAGCCGCTTCGACTCCGCGGAGCCGTCCTGCCTGAGATAGATGCTCAGGAGCAGGAACATGCCCATCGCGAAGAACTCCGCCTGCCAGGTCTGGAAGGTCTGGAACCACAGATCGGCGGAAACGAGGGATTGCGCGAGGTTGAGAGCGGCCTCTCCGCGCCGGCTCCTGTCGGCATTGTAGCTCGCCGCGTTCGCTAAGAAGAAGGCCGCGAAGGCGAGCAGGAACAGGGCTAGGAAGGCGAGCGACAACCCGTTGGCGTATGTCCAGGAGTGCGGGCGGCCCACCTGGTCGGGCGCGCCCGGTCCCGGGTGCTGCGCGCCCGCTTCGTCATCGGGCTTCCGCGAGTGCGAGGCGCCCCGCTGGCGCAGGAACACGCTGAAGACGATCAGCACCAGAAGCTGAAGCAGGGCCGCCTGCCAGTTGCTGAACACACCTTTCAGGAAGCTCGGATCGGCCAGATAGGCGATCAGGCCGGAACTCCGGGACTGGCCGGCCGGATCCTCGGCCTGGAGGGCGTATCCGCTGATCGCCTGCCCGCCGATGCAGATGAGGAACAGGCCGAAGAAGGCCAGCGTGAGGCCGTTGTCCTTCAGGAACCGCGCCATCGTCTCGTAGATCGCTGCGCCGCCCTCCCGTGGGGCGGCCCAGGACCAACCGCGCGGACACGGATGCGTTCTCGGCCAGCCTCTCCGGGTCCCGATCGGGCTCAGCCCGCCGCGCGCAGCCGCGGCAGGGCCTGCGCCGACCAGGCGCGCGCCTCGGCATCGATGGCGAGCGCCGCGTCGACATCCTCGGGTGCCGTGCGGTGGATGCCGGCGAAGTGCTCGCAAGTGCGCTCGACCAGATCGGCGATGCCGTAGAACGGGATCTCGCCGCGGATGAAGGCCGCCACCGCGATCTCGTTGGCGGCGTTCATCACGGTCGGGGCCGCGCCGCCGTCGCGGAGCGCCGCCCGGGCGATCCGCAGACAGGGGAAACGCGCCTCGTCCACCGGCTCGAAGGTGAGGCTGCCCGCGGCCGCCAGGTCGAGCGGGCGGCCGCGCGCGATGGTCAGGCGCTCGCCCAAGCCCAGGCAATGGGCGATCGGCACGCGCATGTCCGGCATGGCGAGGCCCGCCGTCACCGCGCCGTCGAGCCAGTAGACGAGCCCGTGCACGATCGATTGCGGGTGGACGATCGCGTCGAGCCGGTCGTGGCCGAGGCCGAAGAGGTGGTGCGCCTCGATCAGTTCCAGCCCCTTGTTCATCAGGGAGGCCGAATCGATGTTGATCTTCATGCCCATCGACCAGGTCGGATGGGCGGCGGCCTCCGCGGCGGTGGCGGCCGCGATGCGCTCGCGGGTCCAGGTGCGGAACGGGCCGCCCGACGCCGTGATGGTCATCTTGGCCACATCCGAGACCGGGCCGTGGCCGAGCGCCTGGGCCAGCGCGTTGTGCTCGGAATCGACCGGCAGCAGGGTGGCGCCGTAGCGCTTGGCGTCGCGCATGAAGGCCTCGCCCGCGCAGACGAGGCTCTCCTTGTTGGCAAGCGCCACCGTGCGGCCGAGCCGGAGCGCCGCGTGGGTCGGCTTGAGGCCGGCCGCCCCGCTGACCGCCGCCACTACGATGTCGGCCTCCCGCGCCACCGCCTCAAGCACCGCGCTCTCGCCCGCCCCATTCGGGATGCCGGAGCCACTGAGCGCCTCGGCCAGCGCCGGGCCGGCGGACTCCTCGGCCAGCGCGGCGAACTCCGCCTTCATCTCGCGGGCGAGCTTGGCGAGCGCCTGTGCGTCGCGCCCACCCACCACTGAGCCGACCCGGAAGCGGTCGGCGTGCTGGGCAAGGAGGTCGGTGGTCGAGCGGCCGATCGAGCCGGTCGCGCCGAGCACGGAGACGGTGAGAGCCACGAAAAGAACTCCTTCAGGCGGCGAGGCGCCGCGCGACCAGGAACAGGCCGGCGAGCAGCGCCACCGCGAAAAATCCGTCGAGGCGGTCCATCACGCCGCCGTGGCCGGGAATCGACCGGCCGGAATCCTTGACCCCGTAATGCCGCTTCAGGGCGGATTCGAGGAGATCGCCCGCCTGGCTCAGCACCGACGAGACGGCGCTGACGAGCGCCACCAGGGCGAGATTGGTGTCGGCGAGCGGGCTCCAGCCCTGCTGGCGGGCGAGCGCGACGAGGGCCGTCCCGGCCACCACCGCGCCCGCGAGTCCGCCGAGGGCGCCCGACCACGTCTTCTTCGGCGAGACCGCCGGCATCAGCTTCGGGCCCCCGAAGGTACGGCCGGTGAAGTAGGCGACGATGTCGGTGGACCAGACCACCGCGAACATCCAGGCGGGGCCGAGGATGCCGATCTCAGGCGCGTCGCGCAGGGCCGGCGGCACCAGGGCGATGACGGCGCCACCCAGCAGAGCGCCGAGCGCTCTGAGGCGCCCGGGATTGTCGCGAGGCAGGGCGAGGCAGAGGGCCGAACCGCCCGCCAGAATGGCGAGGCCGACGGGGAGCGCGACCTCCCGCTCCAGGCAGATCGTGAGCGCGGCGAGCGTGACGGCGACGGTGCCGAGAAGGGCGCGCCGCGGCAGGGTGCGGCTCATGCCGATCCACTCGCCCGCGCCGACGATCGCGGCCGCGAGCCAGATTCCGGCAAACGCCCAGCCGCCCAGCACAAGGCCCGAGACGACGAGCGCGGCCAGCACGATCCCCGAGAGGACGCGCAGGCCGAGCTCACGGCTGCCGAAGGCCTTTCGCGGCGGTGCCGCCTCTCCCGCCATCGCGCGCGGTCCCGACGCGAGCCTGCGTCAGACCTGCATGATCTCCTTCTCCTTGGAGGCCAGCACGCCGTCGATCTCGGCGATGTACTGGTCGGTCGCCTTCTGCACGTCGGTGGCCTGGCGCTTCTCGTCGTCCTCCGAGATGGCGCTGTCCTTCAGGAGCTTCTTGAGGTGGTCGAGCCCGTCGCGGCGCACGTGCCGCACGGCGACGCGCGCCTCCTCGGTGTACTTGTGGGCGACCTTGACCATCTCCTTGCGGCGCTGCTCGTTCATCTCGGGGATGCGCAGTCGGATGGTCTGACCCTCGGTCTGCGGGTTGAGGCCGAGATCGGACTCGCGGATCGCCTTCTCGACGGCGGTGACCATGGAGCGGTCCCAGACCGAGATCGACAGGAGGCGGGGTTCCGGCACGCTCACGGTGGCGACCTGCGCCATCGGCATCGCCGAGCCGTAGGCATCGACCTGGATCGGGTCGAGCAGGCTCGGGGTGGCGCGGCCGGTGCGGAGCGACCCCAGATCCTTCGAGAGCGAGGCCACCGCGCCCTGCATGCGGCGCTTGATGTCGTTGAGGTCGAAGTCCGGTGTGGCCATCTCGTCAAATCCCGACGCGTTCGCGGAAAGGTAAGGGTCCGGGCGGCGCGGCCCGGGCGTTCGGCGCCTCAATGAACGAAAACCGGAGCGCCCGCAAACGGATCGGGCGGATTTCGCCCCGCCTTACGGCACCACGCGCGTACAGGGCGCACCCCCGGTGAGGATCGCGGTGATCGAGCTCGGCGCGTGGACGGAGCCGACCACGATCGAGAGCCGGCTCTCGCGGGCGAGCGCGAAGGCGGCGGTGTCCATCACCTTGAGGTCGCGGGCGATCGCCTCGTCGTGGGTGATGCGGTCGTAGCGGGTGGCGTCCGGGTTCGTCTTCGGGTCGGCCGAGTAGACGCCGTCCACCTGGGTCGCCTTGAGGACGGCCTCGCAGCGGAGTTCCGCGGCGCGCAGCACGGCCGCCGTGTCGGTGGTGAAGTACGGGTTGCCGGTACCACCCGCCAGCACCACCACCTGCCCCTTGTCGAGATGGTGGAGCGCGGGCTGCCTTGCGAAGGTCTCGCAGATCGTCGGCATCGAGACCGCCGACATGGTCCGCGCCTGGACGCCGGCCGCGTTCAGCGCCGTCTCCAGCGCCAGCGAGTTCATCACGGTCGCCATCATGCCGAGCGAGTCGCCGGTCGCCCGGTCGATGAAGCCCGCCTGGGAGATGCGCGCCCCGCGGATCATGTTGCCGCCGCCGACCACGAGCGCGACCTGGATGCCCGTCGCGATCGTCCGGGCGATGTCTTCGGCGAGGCCGGCGAGCGTCGGCGGGTGCAGCCAGTAGCCGTCCGGGGCGGCGAGCGCCTCGCCGGAGAGCTTCACCAGGACGCGGCGATAGGGCGTTTCCGGCATAGGGACTCCTCCGCCGGAGCGCGGCCGGCCTGCTCTCGAACCGAGGGGCTTCTACGCGAAGCGGCCCGGCGGCGTCGAGGGCGCGAACCGTGAACGGCACCGCGCCCGTGCTCCGCCCGATCCGTTCGGCAAACGTACAGCCGAGCCCGGCTAAGACTGCCGCGTTGCCGGGATCCGGGGGCGAACCGGGCCTCGATTCCGGTGGCGTGACGGGCCGAGCGGACCGCGCCAGCGATGGGCGGTCTGCGGCCCCGCTGGATTGGAGCCGCCCCGTGTCGCCCACCACCCTTCCGATCGCCGACCCGCAGGGACGCGTCCCGGCCTCCGGCCCGGACGTCGTCGTCGCGATCCCCGTGCGCAACGAGGCCGAGCGGATCGCGGCCTGCCTGCGGGCCCTCGGGGCCCAGGCCGGGCTCGCGCCGGGCCGGCTCGGGCTGGTGCTGTTCCTCAACAACTGCACGGACGGCACGGAGGCGATCGTCGCCGGACTGCGCGCCAGCCTGCCGATGCCCGTGCGGCTGATCACCGCGACCTACGAGCGGGCCCATGCGGGCTGGGCGCGCCGCGCCGCGATGGACGCGGCGGCCGCCTGGATCGAGGCGGGGCCCGGCACCGGCACGATCCTGACCTCGGACGCCGACAGCCGCGTGCCGCCGGACTGGGTCGCCCGCAACCTCGCGGCGCTGGAAGCCGGTGCCGACGCGGTGGCGGGCCGGGTCGAACTCGCCCCCGAGGAGGCCGCCCTGCTGCCGCCCTCGCTGCCGGCCCGCGGCAAGCTGGAAGATGAATACGACGCGCTGATCACCGAGATCGAGACCTGCCTCGACCCGGATCCGCACGATCCCTGGCCCTGCCACCGCACCACGATCGGCGCCTCGCTCGCCGTGCGCTCGGGCGCCTACGTCCAAGTCGGCGGCATGCCGGAGATCCCGCTCGGCGAGGACGGCGCCTTCGTGGCCGCCCTGCTGCAGCAGGGTTTTCGCGTGCGCCACCCGCGCGACGTGGTGGTGACGATCTCGGCCCGGCTCTCCGGCCGGGCGCCCGGCGGCGTCGCCGACACGATCCGCGCCCGCTGCGAGGAGCCCGACGCGCTCTGCGACGCCCGGATGGAGCGCGTGCCCCGGCTGATACTGCGCTGCTGGCTGCGCCACCGCCTGCGCCGGCTGCACCGCTCCGGCCGGCTGGGGCGCGACCTCGCCTGGGCGCGCCTCCTCGGCGTGTCGGCCGAGGAGGCGCGCCGGATCGCCGCGATGCCGCGCGTCGGCGAGGCGGTCGCGGCGGCCGAGCGCGCGAGCCCGCGACTCGCGTTCCGGCCGGTCGGGCCGCGGCATCTGCCGGGGCAGATCCGTGCGGCGCGGGTGGCCCTGGTGATGCTGCGGCCGGCCTCTCGGATCGCCGCAAGGCTTCGGCGGGGCGGGTCTGCCGCTTCCGTGCCGCCGCTCTCCGCCACCGCGCCGGAGCAGTAGAGGGCGCGGTTCTCCCTCCCCCCTCTGCGGGTAGGGAAAAGGATGTGGGACGCCCAACCTCCCTCGGGTGGGGCTGGACCCACGCCGCACCCCCTCTCCCATAGGGAGAGGGTTGGGGTGAGGGGTATGACGCTTCAGACCTGAGCACGCGGTCGACGCGCGTTCAGGTTTGTTCCCCGTTCTGAGGCCTCATACCCCTCACCCTGTCCCTCTCCCTATGGGAGAGGGGACCCGCGCACGCCTAGTCCTGCACGGCATCTTCTGGAGCGGTCCCCAGGCCATCGTTCGTCTGAGAAGCCTCCCCCACAGAGGGAGAAAGCAGCGCGGGCGCCCCCGAACGAGAAAAGCCCCGGCCTCTCGGCCGGGGCTTTCCCCTGAACGTACGGCTCGCAGCCGATCAGGCGCGGCCGGCCTGCTGGGCCACCTCGGTGGCGAAGTCCGGGCCCTCTTCCTTCTCGATGCCCTCGCCGAGCGCGTAGCGCACGAAGGCGGTGAGGTTCACCGGAGCGCCGACCTTGCCGGCGGCCTCCTTCAGCACCTGCGAGATGGTCTTCGAGCCGTCGTGCACGAAGGGCTGCTCCAGGAGGGTGACCTCCTTGTAGTAGCTCTTCAGGCCGCTCTCGACGATCTTGGCCATGACGTGGTCCGGCTTGCCGGCGTTCTTCTCGCGCAGGATGTTCGACTCGCGCTCCACCGTCGCGGCATCGACGCCCGAGGCGTCGAGCGCCACCGGGTTGGTCGCGGCGACGTGCATGGCGATCTGGCGACCGAGCGCGGAGAGCGCGTCCACGTCGCCCTCGGACTCGAGCGCCACCAGCACGCCGATCTTGCCGAGGCCGTCCGAGATCTGGTTGTGCACGTAGCTCGCGATCACGCCCTTGGAGACTTCGAGCTTGGTCACGCGGCGCAGGGTCATGTTCTCGCCGATGGTGGCGATCAGGCTCTGCAGCTTGTCGGCCACGGTCTCGGAGGCGCCCGGGAAGTGGGCGGCCTGCAGCCCCTCCAGCGTGCCGTCGCTGTTGAGCGCGATCTTGGCGGCCTCGCGGGCGAAGGCCTGGAAGGCGTCGTTGCGGGCGACGAAGTCGGTCTCGGAATTCACCTCGACCACCGCGGCGTGGCGGCCGGCGGACTCGACGGCGACCAGACCCTCGGCGGCGACGCGGCCGGCCTTCTTGGCGGCCTTGGCGAGGCCCTTCTTGCGCAGCCAGTCGACGGCGGCCTCGAGATCGCCCCCCGTCTCGTTCAGCGCGCCCTTGCAGTCCATCATGCCCGCGCCGGTCTTCTCGCGGAGCTCCTTCACCATCGCGGCGGTGATGTTGGCCATGGCCGGTCCTTTCGTCTCGCTCCCGCGGGAGTCTCTGAGATGAGAGGGCCCGGCGCCCTGTGGAGCGCCGGGCCCGAAGATGGGGTTCTCAAGGAAGCTGCGCCGGCCGCGAGGCCGACGCCGGTCCCAAAAAGAATCAGGCGGCGGCGGCGGCCTCGACGAAGCCGCGGGCCTGATCGACCCAGCCGTCGCGGGCGATGCGGCCGTTGAGCTTGAGGTCGCCATCGATCTTGGCGACGTCGTCGGCGCTCATCGCGGCGATCTGCCAGTAATGGTAGATGCCGGCATCGTTGAGCTTCTGCACGATCTGCGGGCCGGCGCCGTTGAGCTTGGTCAGGTCGTCCGGAGCGCCGCGCGGGGCGGCGAGCAGCTCGAAGTGCTCGGTCGACTCGGCGAGCATCGCCACGTCGGCCGGATCGAGGGCGCCCGACTCCACGGAGAGGGCCGCGTCGTCGTTGGCCGGCAGCTCCTCGGCCATCGGCTCCTCGGAGGCGCCGAGATCGACGCCCGACGAGCCTTGAGCCCGCGAGATGCCGTCGATCGCCGCGCGGGCGATGAGGTCGCAGTAGAGCGCGATGGCGCGGCCCGCGTCGTCGTTGGCCGGGACGATGTAGCTGATGCCGTCCGGGTTGCAGTTGGTGTCGACGATGGCGGCCACCGGGATGCCGAGGCGGTTCGCCTCCTTGATCGCCAGCTGCTCCTTGTTGGTGTCGATCACGAACAGCAGGTCGGGCACGCCGCCCATGTCCTTGATACCGCCGAGCGCCTTCTCGAGCTTGTCCTTCTCACGGGACAGCATCAGGCGCTCCTTCTTGGTGAGGCCGGGGCCGCCGGTCTCGAGCGTCTCGGAGACCTTGCGCAGGCGCGAGATCGAGCCCGAGATGGTCTTCCAGTTGGTCAGCATGCCGCCGAGCCAGCGGGAGTTGACGTAGTACTGGGCCGAGCGCTTGGCGGCGTCGGCGATCGTGTCGGCGGCCTGGCGCTTCGTGCCGACGAACAGCACGCGGCCGCCGCGGGCGACGGTGTCGCTGACGGCCTGGAGGGCCTGGTGCATCGCCGGGACCGTCTGGGCCAGGTCGATGATGTGGATGTTGTTGCGGGTGCCGAAGATGTAGGGCTGCATCTTCGGGTTCCAGCGGTGCGACTGGTGACCGAAATGGGCGCCCGCCTCAAGGAGCTGGCGCATGGTGAAGTCGACGGCCATGATTCTCTCGTTCTCCGGTTGATACCGCCGCGGAGGAAGCGACCGGCCCATCCGACCAGCCACCGGAAACGCCTCATTCAGTCATGAGGCCAGCCCCGCGTGTGGAATGGGCGGGCCCATAGCAGAGGGTGGGCGGCGAGGCAAGGGAACGCCGCGGACCGCCGAGGCCCGACGCCGCCGCGGAAACCTGAGATTGCGGTCCGGCCGGGGCCGCCCGGGTCGTCACCGCCTGCGACACCGGGATTGCATCGCCGGAAGCGCGCAGGCTAACATAACCTCAACGATATTTCTGCGCGCTGATCCGCCGATATTCTAACCTGAGGTCTGGATATCGGCGGGGCGCGCGGGCCGGATATTCGGCCGTCGTATCGGCTTGGGGGGTCTCGATGCGCGCACGCTCCGCGGTACTGTCCGCCTGTCTCCTGACCGGCCTCCTCGGCAGCCTGCTGTCGGCCTGCGATTCGCCGAGCGCCAAGGTCACGCAGTTCCGGTTCGGCAGCGCGGACACGCTCGCCACCACCGGCAACCTGCGCCTCGTCAGCGAGCGCCTGCGGCCGGGTCCCGACGGCTCGCTCCTGCCGATCGTCTGCACCGAGCCGAGCCCGGACTACGCCATCGCCTTCGGGCAGAACGCCAACGCGAACGCGACCGTCACGATCCCCGAGAAGGCGAGCGTGAGCGGCGGCGGGGCCTACGCGCAGACCGAGACCGCGACGCCGCTCGCCGGCCGCGCCCCGGCGGTGCTGGCGCTGCGCGACGGGCTGTTCGCGGCCTGCCAAGCCTACGCCAACGGCGTGATCGGGCACGACGCCTACTCGATGATCCTGAGCCAGTACGGGACCCTGCTCGTCGCCCTGGTGGCGGAGAAGCCCGCCGACTCCGCGCGATCCGCCGATCCGGGCCGGAGGGCGACGCTGTCGGCGATGCTTGTCGCCTGCATCGGGCAGCACGACGGCACGCGGATGCCGCAATCCGAGAGCCGCCTGCTCACCGAGCCCTTCTGCCGCCGGGTGCTGGCCGCCGGCCTGCGCCACGCCCTGATCCGCAGCTGAGGAGCCGGGCGAATGACGAGGGACGCAGCATCCACCGCACTTGCCGCACCCGCCCCTCCGGGCCCGGGCGCGGAGGCCGCAATCGTCGATGCCGCGACGGCGATCGCGGAGGAGTTCGGTCACTTGCACCTCACGCCCGGGCAGCAGCCGACGGCCCTGTGCCTGTCCGGCGGCGGGATCCGAAGCGCCGCCTTCTGCCTCGGCGTCGTCCAGGCGTTCGCCCGATATCGTCTCCTGCCGCAGTTCCAGTACCTCTCCACCGTCTCGGGGGGCGGCTATACGGGGGCGTGGCTGACGCGCCTGATCGCGGAGCGCAGCGAGACGGCCGCCGCCCAGGGCAGGCCCCTCGACATGGACGCGCTCCAGGACGAGATCGCGGCCCCGGCCGACCGGGCCGAGACGGACACCGTGCGGGGCCTGCGCCGCTACACCAGCTACCTCACGCCGAGCCGCGGCTTCGCCTCCCTCGACACCTGGGCGGGCATCACGCTCTGGTTGCGCAACACCCTGATCAACTGGTTCGTGTTCCTGCCGGTGTTCGGAGCCCTGGCCGGACTTCCGATCCTCTACGCCGCCGCGACCTACGCGGTGGCCGGCGCGAGCGGCCGCAGGTTCGACGGCGTGGCCGCCCATGTCGGCTATGCGGGCGCCCTGGCCCTGTTCATCGCCGTCCTCGGCTCGATCGTAGCCCTGCCGAGCCACACCCATCCGGACGACAGGACGGACCGGCGCGAGGCCTACGGCCTCGTCGGCAGCGAGACGCTCGTCCGCATCGTGCTGCCGATGCTGCTCTGGTGCCTGCTCGCCGCCGCCGCGGTAGCGCCGCGTGCCGACGATCCGTGCTGGGCCCAAGCGGGGTGGGCGATCTTCCTGACGGATCCGCCGCAGGGACTGCCGTGTCCCGCGACGTCCGGGGCGCCGATGCCGGATCTGGACCTGCCGCTCCTGAGCTTCATCACCTGCCTCGCGGCCTATGCGGGGGCCTTCGTCTGGATCTGCTGGAAGTATCGCCGCGACGGGGAACTGCTCGACCTGCACGCGGCGCCGTTCGTGAAGGGCATCGTCGCCTGGGTGTTGAGCAGCGGGTTGTCGAGCGCGTTCCTCTATCTCGGCATCACCCTCGCTCAGGAGCGGCACCTCCTCTGGGTGATCCTGGCCGGACCGCTCTGGGTCGCCGTCGCGGAGACGCTGCGGACGACGCTCTCCGTCGGCATGCGCCACAGCGGCCTGCGCAACGACAGCGACCGCGAGTGGCTCGCGCGCATCAACGGGAGCAAGCTGCGGCTCGTGGTCGGCCTGTGCCTCGGCTGCACCGTGATCGTGCTGGGCGGTTCCTATCTGACCGCGCAGAGCGGCGCCCTCTGGTCCTCCCTCGTGGGCGGCGGCGTCGCATCGGGCTCGATCGTCGCGCTTCTGGGCAGCAGCGCCCGAACGGCGGTGCTGTCGCAGGTGGCCCGCGTCTCCGGAAGCCCGGCCGGGCCGGGCGGCGCCGGCAAGCTGGCCTGGCCCGCCGCCTCTCTCGTGAAGGGCGCGATGCTGGTCTTCCCCCTCACGGTGTTCGCGCTGATCGGGCGCGGCCTCGCGCTGGGCATCGGCGCGGCCGCGAGCCTGGTCTCCGGCCCGGTGCCGGGCTTTCCCACCCTCGCGGCGATCAGCCTCGCGGCGGTCCTGGGGCTGGCCGGGCTGGCCCTCCTCCTCGGCTGGGCGATCAACCTCAACCGCTTCTCGATGCACGCGGTCTACCGGAACCGGTTGATCCGCGCGTTCCTGGGCTCGGGGCGGCCCTGGGAGAACCGCCGGCCGGACCGCTTCACGCAGTTCGATCCCTGCGACAACATCCGGATGGCCGACACCGTGACGGGGCGGTCGCCGCTGTTCCTGTTCCCGGTCGTCAACGTCGCAATGAACCGGACGAGCGGGCGCGATACCGCGCGGGCGGAGCGCAAGGCGGAAGCCTTTACGATCACGCCCTTCCGCTGCGGCGCCGCCACGCTGCCGAGCCCGGTCGGCACGCCGGCCCGCGTCACCGAACAATCGCCGCGCGCGGGCGCCTACGCGCCGACGCGGGGCTACGCGGCCGGCGAGCGCGATACCGGCGCGCGCGATCAGGAGCAGGGCATCACGCTCGGCACGGCCATCACGATCTCGGGCGCGGCGGCGAGCCCGAACATGGGCTACCACTCGTCGCCGCTGACGGCCTTCGTGATGACGCTCTGCAACGTCCGTCTCGGGGCGTGGCTGCCGAACCCGGCGACGCGGCGCACCGTCGAGGCGGATCGGCGCGCCCTGCTGCGATCGAGCGGGCCGCGCAACGAGGTGCCGACGCTCCTGCGGGAACTCACCGGCCGCTCCGACATCGACGGCGACTACCTCTACCTCTCGGACGGCGGGCATTTCGAGAATCTCGGCGTCTACGAGATGCTGCGGCGGCGCTGCGGCCTGATCGTCGCGATCGATGCGGGGCAGGACAAGGACTACGCCTACGAGGATCTCGCCCGGCTGAAGCAGAGCGCGCGCATCGACCTGGGTGTCGAGATCACGTTCGTGAAGGAGATCGCGATCACGCAGCGCCTGCTCGCGCCGCAGGGCGCGCTGGCGACCGTGCGCTATCCGGCAACCGGCGCCTTGCCGGCCGCGGAGGGCAGGCTTCTCTACCTCAAGTCCTGGCTGCCCGAGCAGGCGCCGGTCGAACTCCTCGCCTACCGCATCCGCAACGCGGACTTCCCGCACGAGAGCACCGGAAACCAGTTCTTCACCGAGAGCGATTTCGAGAGCTACCGCCATCTCGGCAACTACCTGGCCCGTGCGGTGATCGAGCAGGGGCTGCCCGGGACGAAGCCCGGCGAGCCGCCGCCGCCGAACGCGCTCGTGGGGCTGTTCGCCAACCTGTCGCGCCTGTCCCGGCCCGCGGGCGCACCGCTCAGGCCGCCGCGGACGGAGCCGCCGCGAACACCATCCCGACCGCGGCCGCGTCCATGACGCGGTACGCCCCCGGCGCCAGATCCGCCGGCAGGTCGAGGCCGCCGACCCGGTCGCGGTGGAGCGCCGCGACGTGGTTGCCCAAGGCCGCGAACATGCGGCGGACCTGGTGGTAGCGCCCCTCGGTGAGCGTCACGGTGCAGTGCGTGCCGCCCTCGGCCGCGAAGGCGACCGGCAGGAGCGGCCGGTCCTCGCCCTCCAGCATCAGGGTGCCGGAGGCCAGCACCGCGCCCTCGTCCCCCCGGAGCGGCCGGTCGAGGGTGACGCGGTAGCGCTTGGCCACGCTCGCCTTCGGCGCGATGATCCGGTGCAGCAGCGCGCCGTCGTCGGTGAGGAGCAGCAGCCCCGAGGTCTCCTTGTCGAGGCGGCCGACCGTCGAGAGAGCCGGGTCGCGGCGGCGCCAGCGCTCCGGGAGCAGGCCGTAGACCAGCGGGCCCGCCTCCTTGTGCGAGCAGGTGACGCCGAGCGGCTTGTGCAGCATCAGGCAGAGGCCCGGCAGCGGGTCGAGGGGCTCGCCGTCGATCCGCATCCGCTCGGGCAGGTCCGGGTCGAGGGCGATGCGCGCGCCCGCGTCCGCGACCTCCTCCCCGTCGAGCACGATGCCGCCCGCGCGGGCGAGGCCCTGGATCTCGCGGCGGGAGCCGTAGCCGAGATTGGCGAGCAGCTTGTCGAGCCGGACGGCCTTGCTCATCGGCGCGCCTCGTAGACCTTGTAGCCGTTGGCCGAGGCCCTGAGCGTCACCTCCGCGAAGGCCTCGCCCAGCACCCGCTCATAGGGCAGGTGGGCGTTGGCCGTGAGCCAGAGGGCGCCCCCGTGCCGCAGCGCGCCGGCCGCGCGGGCGATGAAGCTCTGGCCCAGCGCCCGGTCCTCGGCGCCGCCGTCGTGGAAGGGCGGGTTCATCACCACGAAGTCGAGCTTGGCGAGGTCCGGATCCGGCTGGCGGATGTCGGCCCAGCGCACGCTCGCGCGGGAATCGCCGAGGTTGCGCCGGGCCATCTCGACGGCGCGGCGGTCGATGTCGATGCAGGCCAGCCCCGTCACGGCGTCCGAGGCCAGCACCGCGCGGGCGAGCAGCCCCAGGCCGCAGCCGAGATCGGCCCCGCGCCCGCGCAGGGGCGGCAGGGTGGCGAGCAGCAGCGCGCTGCCCGGGTCGAGCCGGTCCCAGGAGAAGATGCCGGGCTGCGTGCAGAGCGCGAGGTTGTCCACGTGGCGCGGGCCGCCCTCGTCGATGGCGGCGTCCAGGCCCTGCGGCGTCTCCGGGCGGGGCGCCGTGCAGATGCGGTGGTGGCGGCGCGCCTCCTCGGCGGGGGCGCAGCCGAAAGCGGCGAGTTCCTTGGCGAGCCGTGCACCGCCGCGGTCCTTCGGGGCGAGCGCGGTGAGGCGCCCGCCGGGCTTCAGGGCGCGCAGCGCCAGGGCGAGGGCGTAGCGGCGCTCGACCGTACCGGGCGGCGCGAGCAGCACGGCCGCCTCGAGGCTCGCCGGGCCTAAGTCCTCGAGCCGCGCGGATCCGGGGATCAGCGGCGAGACCTGGGCGGCGCCCTCCGGGATCTCGGCGAGTTCGGCGGGCGGCAGGCCGTACAGGATGGCGGTAGGGGCGGTCATGCGTTCCAGGTCGACAGGTTCATCTCGATAGCGACGGGCAGTCCGGTTCCGATGCACCCGCGCCGTTTTCCCGGACGCCCGGAGCGCCAGCGGAGGGTGATCCGGGATCCAGCACGGGAAGGCGCGAAGCGTCCTGATCCTGCGCCGGTGCTGGAGGTCGAGCCGCTGCGCGGCACTCTCCGTGCTGGATCCCGGATCACCTTCCACTTCGTTCCAGGCGTCCGGGAAAGCGGATGCGCTTCATCGGCAGGGTCGGAGCCGGCGGTGTTGGCAGATACGGCTTCTCGTCGATCAGCCTATGGACGCCCTCTCCCACGCATCGTGGCGGGGCGGGGCGTCCAGGTTCGCGGGGAGAAAAGGCGATCCCTCAGCCCCGCGGGAATTCCAGCCCCATCTCGCGGTAGCGGGCCGGATCGTCGGCCCAGTTCTCGCGCACCTTCACGTGCAGGAAGAGGTGGACCTTGGCGTCGGCGGCCTCCGCGATCTCGATGCGGGCGGCCTGGCCGATCGCCTTGATGGTCTGGCCGCCCTTGCCGAGCACGATCGAGCGCTGGCTCTCGCGCTCCACGAAGATCGTCTGCTCGATGCGCACCGAGCCGTCCGGCCGGATCTGCCACTGGTCCGTCTCGACGGTGGAGCGGTAGGGCAGCTCCTCGTGCAGCCGGTCGTAGATCTTCTCGCGGGTGATCTCGGCGGCGAGCATGCGCAGCGGCGCGTCCGAGACCTGATCCTCGGGATAGAGCCAGGGCCCCTCGGGCATCAGGGCGGCGAGCGCGCGCTTCAGGGTCTCGACCCCGTCGCCGTTCAGCGCCGAGACCATGAAGGTCTGCTCGAACGGGATCAGCCCGTTGAGCTTGGCGGCGAGTTCGAGCAGGCGCTCGCGCGGGATCAGGTCGATCTTGTTGAGGATCAGGATGCGCGGCCGGCGCACGTCCTTGAGGCGGGCCAGCACCGCCTCGACCTCCTCCTCGACCCCCTTGCGGGCATCGACCAGCAGGCAGACCGCGTCGGCGTCCGCCGCCCCGCTCCAGGCGGAGTGCACCATGGCGCGGTCGAGCCGGCGCTTCGGCGCGAAGATGCCGGGTGTGTCGACCAGCACGATCTGCGCCGTGCCCTCGATCACGATGCCGCGCACCAGCGCCCGCGTCGTCTGCACCTTGCGCGAGACGATCGAGACCTTGGTGCCGACGAGGCTGTTGAGCAGCGTCGACTTGCCGGCGTTCGGCACGCCGATCAGCGCGACGAAGCCCGCGCGCGCGCCCTCCGGCGTGCCCGGCAAGGGGGTCGGCAAGGGGCTCGCCGCCTGGATCCCGGTGTCCTGGATCTCGGTGTCGGGTGTCTCGTCAGCCATCGTTCGGTTCCGTCGGAGCGGCGTCCGCGATGCCCTCCCGTTCCATCAACGCGCGGGCGGCCTCCTGTTCGGCGACCCGCTTGGAGGGACCGAGGCCGATGCCCGGCTCCAGCCCCTCGACCTGCACGGCGATGTGGTAGCGGGGCGCGTGGTCCGGCCCCGAGCGCTCGACCACCGCGTAGGTCGGCAGCGGCAGGGAGCGGGCCATCGCCCATTCCTGCAGGGCGGACTTCGCGTCGCGCCCGCGCGGAGCACCGGTCAGCTCGGCCGGCCGGAAGGCCGCCTCCACGATCTCGCGCGCCTTCGGGTAGCCCGCGTCGAGATAGACGGCGCCCAGGATCGCCTCGCAGACGTCGGCGAGGATCGTCTGGTTGCGCCGCGCGCCGCCGCTGACCTCGCCCTGGCCGAGGGCGAGGTGCGGCCCGACCTCCCAGGCGTTCGACACCGCCGCGCAGGTCTCCCGGCGCACGAGGCCGGCGAGGCGGCGCGACAGCTCGCCCTCGTCGGCGTCGGGCAGCGCGGCGTAGAGGAGGTCGGCCACCGCCAGCCCGAGCACCCGGTCGCCGAGGAATTCGAGGCGCTGGTAGCTGCCTCCGCGCCCGCCCGCCTTGCTGACGTGGGTCAGCGCCCGCTCCAGCAGGGCGCGGTCGGCGAAGCTGTGGCCGATGCGGGCCTCCAGCAGGCCCAGCGGGGGCTTCGGGCGGCGCCCGCGCCGCGCGGCGGCGGAGGGACGCGCGGCGTCGTCGGTCACGGGCGGTCCGTCAGTTGATGGTGCTGAACAGACGGTTCCAGCGCGTCTTGGTCGGCCAGTTCCAGATCTGCCAGGCGGGCGTGCCCTCGTCGATCGAGAAGAAGATCATCTCGGCGCGGCCGACGAAGTTCTCGAACGGCACGTAGCCGACGTTGGCGAGGTCGCGCGAATCGGTCGAGTTGTCGCGGTTGTCGCCCATCATGAAGTAGTGGCCCGCCGGCACCGTGTAGACCTCGGTCTTGTCCCAGAAGCCGTTGTCGCCGTTGATCTCGATCACCCGGTGGGTGACGCCGCCGGGCAGGGTCTCGTTGTACTGGGGCACCTTGGTGACCTGCCCGTAGGCGTCCAGCGTCTCGTAGTCGGCGATGCGCTCGCGCTTGACAGGCTTGCCGTTGATGTTGAGCACGCCCTCGATCACCTGGATCTTGTCGCCGGGCAGGCCGATGACGCGCTTGATGTAGTCGGTCGCGTTGTCCTTCGGCAGCTTGAACACAGCGATGTCGCCGCGCTTGGGCTCGGCGCCCCAGATCCGGCCGTTCGCCTTGCCGGGAATGTACTCGCTGAGCGGCAGGGAGTACTTCGAGTAGCCGTAGGAGTACTTCGAGACGAAGAGATAGTCGCCCACCAGCAGCGTCGGAACCAGCGACGACGAGGGGATGTTGAACGGCTGGAACAGAAGCGTGCGCACGACGAGCGCGATCAGCAGCGCCTGGATGCCGACCTTCAGGGTCTCGCGGGTGCTGGCCCAGAGGCCGGTGTCGCCGCCGCCGGCCTGGTGCTCTCGGTCGTGATCCACGCGCGCGTGTTCCATAAGCTCGATCCCGTCGCGGGCCATTCCCGATGGGACGCCCGGCCGCGTGCGGCCGGTTCGGGCCAGCCCTGCCGGAGCCTGATGCCCTCGGGATTAAGCCGCGATCGTGTCCGCAGAATGCGGCGGTCTAGACCAAGCGCCGCCGCCCCGCAACGCGGGCCCCCGCGCCAAGGTGCCCGGAAGACGCTCAGGATGTGCCGGAGGGCACCGCCTCGACGATCACGAAGGCTTGCGCGAGCGGGGGGTCGTCCGTGAGCGTGACGTGGATCCGGGCCTCGTGGCCGGCCGGCATCATGGCGCGGAGCCGCGCCTCGGCGCCCCCAGTGAGGCGCAGCGTCGGCGCGCCGGTGGCCAGGTTCACCACCTCCATGTCGCGCCAGAACACGCCGTGGCTGAGGCCGGTGCCGAGCGCCTTGGCGCAGGCCTCCTTGGCGGCGAAGCGGCGCGCGTAGGAGGGCGCGCGGGCAGCGCGCCGGTCGCATTTGGCCCGCTCGCCCTCCGTGAAGATCCGGTGGGTGAAGCGCTCGCCGAAGCGCTCCAGCGAGCGCTCGATGCGGCGGATGTCGCAGAGGTCGGAGCCGATGCCGATGATCATGCGCGCGCGCCGTCCTCACGGGCCCTTTCCTCGCGGGCCCTGTCCATCGCGGCCCGCATGTCCCGCACGGCCCGGGGCAAGCCGACGAAGATCGCCTCGGCGATCAGCGCGTGGCCGATATTGAGCTCGCGGATCTGGGGAAGTGCCGCCACCGGGCCGACGCTCGCGAGCGTCAGGCCGTGGCCGGCATGGATCTCCAGGCCGAGCCCCGCCCCGTGCGCCGCCGCGCGCGTGATGCGTGCGAGTTCGTGCGCGACCCGCGCCGCGTCGCCCGCCACAGCCGCCTCGCAGTAGCTGCCGGTATGGAGTTCCACCACGGGCGCGCCGAGGGCGAAGGCCGCCTCCATCACCGCCGGCTCCGGCTCGACGAAGAGCGAGACCCGGATGCCGGCTTCCGCCAGTCGGCGGATGCGGGGCGCCAAGTGTTCGCGCCCGCCGACGATGTCGAGGCCCCCCTCGGTGGTGCGCTCCTCGCGCTTCTCGGGCACGAGGCAGGCGGCGTGGGGCCGAAGCTCCACGGCGAGCCCCACCATCTCGTCGGTTGCCGCCATCTCGAAGTTGAGCGGCACGGTGAGCTGGGCCCTCAGCGCCCGCATGTCGGCGTCGCGGATGTGACGGCGGTCCTCGCGGAGGTGCGCGGTGATGCCGTCCGCGCCCGCCTCGACCGCCAGGATCGCGGCCCGCACCGGGTCCGGATAAGCCTCGCCGCGGGCGTTCCGCACGGTGGCGACGTGGTCGATGTTGACGCCGAGGCGGAGTTTCGGGGCGCTCATGGTCGGTCGGTCTCGGAATCGTCGTCCTGATCTGTCGCGCCACACCTGTCGATTGCCGCGCCCGCCCGCAAGCCCCACATCGCGTCCGCGGCGACGCTCCCGTCGCCAGGGAGGCGGCACATGGGGTTCCTCGACGGCCTGCTCGGCCACGGCAGCGACCTGAAGCCCGGCGAGGTCGACGAGCAGATGGCCGGCATCCTGGTCGAGGGCGAGCCGGTGCGCGTCGCCTTCCGGGTGATCCGCGACCTCTTCGTCTTCACCGACCGGCGCCTCATCCTGGTGGACCGCCAGGGGCTCACCGGCCGCAAGGTCGAGTACCTCACCGTGCCCTACCGGGCGATCACGTCCTTCTCGGTGGAGACCGCCGGCAATTTCGACCTCGATTCGGAGCTGAGGATCTGGGTCTCGGGGCGGTCCGAGCCGATCCAGCGCACGCTCCGGCGGGGCGCGAACGTTCTCGGCATCCAGCAGGCCATCGCCGCCTCGCTGACGTGAGGGGACGGATCGCGGATGCTCTGTTGTTCCGCGTCCGCAACGCCCCTAAATCCCGCTCGCCCGCGGGTTCGACGCGGGGCGCGAGGGGTGGAAGTCCGGGGCCATGTGCGAATTGCTGGGCATGAGCGCGAACGTGCCCACCGACATCCGCTTCTCCTTCGCGGCGCTGGCGCGGCGCGGTGGAGAGACCGGCCCGCACGCGGACGGCTGGGGCATCAGCTTCTACGAGGGGCGCGGGCAGAGGAGCTTCCACGAGCCCGAGCCCTCGGCCCGTTCGGAACTCGCCAAGTTCCTGCGCAACACGGCGATCAAGAGCCGCATCGTCGTGGCCCACGTGCGCAAGGCCAACCGCGGGCGCGTCAGCCTCGAGAACACCCATCCGTTCACCCGCGAGCTCTGGGGCCGGGCCTGGACCTTCGCGCATAACGGGCAGCTGAAGGGCGTGAAGCGGCTGCCGCTCGGCGCCTTCACGCCGGTCGGCTCCACCGACAGCGAGCACGCCTTCTGCTGGATGATGGGCCGGCTCCAGGCCCGCTTCCGCGGGCTGCCGGCGCCCGCCGTGCTCGACCGGGCGGTGGCCGGCCTCTGCGCCGAATTGCACGCGCTCGGCGTGTTCAACATGCTGCTCACCGACAGCCGCACCCTCTACGCCCATTGCGGCAAGCGGCTGTGCTACCTCACCCGGCAGGCCCCCTTCGGCACCGCGACCCTGATCGACGAGGATTGGCGGGTCGACTTCGCCCAGGAGACGACCGAGCGCGACGTCGTGACCGTGGTCGCCACCCAGGCGCTGACCCGCGACGAGTGCTGGACGGACCTCGCGCGGGGCGACGTGCTGTCGCTGCGCGACGGGGTGATCCGCCTGATCCGGCCCGGCGCCCGGGGGGCGGCGGCGCGGGTGACGGAGGTCGCCGCCTGTTGAACGCGGGGCACGCCCGGCCGCAATCGGACCGGTGAAGGTGCATGCGCAAGGCCGATGCGCTACAACGCATGTCAAGAGAGGACCGGGTCGGCCTCGCCGCCGCCACACGGTCCACGCGCCGGGTCCGGACCGCCCGGCGCGCCCTGCCGCCGAACACAAGCGACGAGCCATGACCCGCGACGAGACCGATAACGTCCTCTACCGCGAGGCGGACGCCGAAACCTCCGGCCGCCCGAACCTGCCCCACGCGATCCGCGCCCATCTCGGCGACCATCTGCGCGACACCTACGAGCGGCTCGGCGCCGAGGAGATGCCGACGCGCTTCGCCGAGCTGATCGACCAGCTGGAGGCGGCGCTGCGCGCCCGCGGCGAGGCGATCGAGCCGGAATTCCGCAACGGGCTGCTGGCGGCGGTGCCGTCCTTGCGCGCCTTCGCCCTCTCGCTGACCTCGAACCCCGCCCGCTCCGACGACCTCGTGCAGGACACGCTGCTGAAGGGCTGGCAGCACCGCGCCCGCTTCCAGCCGGGCACGAACCTCAACGCGTGGTTGTTCACCATCCTGCGCAACATCTTCTACTCGGATCATCGCAAGCGCGTGCGCGAGGTGGAGGATCAGGACGGCTCCTACGCCGCCCGGCTCGCGACCGCGCCCCACCAGGGCGACCGGCTCGACGTCGAGGACCTGCAGAGCGCGCTGGCCAAGCTCCCGCCGGACCAGCGCGAGGCGCTGGTGCTCGTCGGTGCCGAGGGCGTCTCCTACGAGGAGGCCGCCGCGATCATGGGCTGCAAGGTCGGCACCGTGAAGAGTCGCGTCAGCCGTGCCCGCGGGCGGCTGGCCGAACTGCTCGGATACGACGAGGAGGATCTCGGCTCCGACCGCTTCATCAAGTCGGCGATGCCGGGCGAGGGCTGAGCGGTACCCAGGCTTCCGCCGATCTCCGCGCACGAAGCATCGCCCGCGCGGAGATGATTTTTTGACGCATCCGTTTCGGGACTTGGCGCGTTACCGCCCCGAACTTCGCAGCACGGCAGTGCGGCGAACGTCCCAAAGACGGAGACTTTCATGCGCATCAAGACCCTCATCGCCGCCTCGGCCCTCGCCCTCTCGCTGCCGCTGGCCGCGCAGGCCCAGGGCACCATCCCGGGCGCCGCGCGCGGCGCGGAGGCCGGTGCCGATGCGGCCGGCCCGATCGGCGGTATCGTGGGCGGCGCGGTGGGCGCGGCGACCGGCACGGTCGGCGGCATCCTGGGCGTCGACATGGCCCCGCGCTTCCGCTCCTACGTGCGCGAGCGCAACGTTCGGTCGTACGACTACGACGGCCGTGTCGCCGTCGGCACCACCCTGCCGAACTCGGGCGTGACCTACTACGACGTGCCGGACGAGTACCGCGTGCGCCCGGGCTACCGCTACACGGTCGTCAACGACCGCCCGGTGCTGGTCGATCGCAGCCACCGCATCGTCGAGGTCATCGACTAAGACGCGGGGCCGGTCCCGCGCCGGCCCGCAGGCCCCGGAGCCCCGCGCTCCGGGGCCTTTTTCATTGAGTAGGAGCGGCATGCGCGTTGCGTGCGCCCGTCGCGGGCGGGATCGGTGCAACGCGGACCCTTCAGGATCGTTGACGGGCGCGACGACAGGAGATCATCCGATGGACGGCGGCGACAAGGCGAAGCTCCCCGAGCCGGTGCGCGACCACCTCGGCCAGCAGCTGCGCGGCGCGCTGCCCGTGGATGGCGGCAAGCCCGAATTCCTCGGCGACGAGCCGGTGCCCCAGGAATTCGCGCCCCAGATCGCCAAGCTCGAGACCCGGCTGAAGACCCACGAGGAGGGCACGGTCGCGGTCGAGCACGCGCTCGACCGCATCCTCGACGCTTTCGGCATCGACCCGAGCGCGCAGGAGAAGGGCGGTGCGCTCAAGTCCTGACGCTGCGGGCGGAATCAGACCTTCGGTTTGGCCGCCAGGATATCGCGGATCTCGCCGAGGAGCTTGACGTCGGCCGGCAGCTCGGCGGCTTTCTCCGGCTTCTTCTCTTCCGCGTGCTGGAGTTTGTTCATCGCGCGGATGACGAGGAACAGCACGAAGGCGACGATCAGGAAGTTCAGTGCCACGGTGACGAACTGCCCGTAGCCGAGCACCGCGCCCTGCTTCTTCGCCTCCGCGTAGGCGAGCCCGGTCTGCACCTTCGAGGAGAGCGGGAGATAATAGTTCGAGAAATCGAGCCCGCCGGTGATCGCTCCGATCATCGGCATGAACACGTCCTGCACGGCCGAGGTGACGATCGCCCCGAAGGCGGCGCCGATGATCACGCCGACCGCCAGATCGACGACGTTGCCGCGCAACGCGAATTTCTTGAACTCCTCGAGCATTCCGGCCTCCCCAGCGGATGAATCTCCCGCGGGACGGTGGCGTGTGGGCTGCCGGCACGCCAGGGGCGGGGGCGGCCATCCACCGCGAAGTGCGCTCGGTCCGGTGGCCCGATCCGCGGGTCGGGCGCGTCCCGGTGTCGGTGGCCTGACTGGCCATGGCGCGGGTGCCCACGCTCTCGGCGGGGGAGGGCTGCCTTCGCGGAAGGCCGGGTGGGGGATCCGGAGCCTTCGGACAGGGCTCCGCGGTTCCGCGGCAGCTCGCCTTATCCGAAACGGTTCAGGCCCAACGCATCGTCTCGGAACTGAGCGCGGGTCCCTCTCCCATAGGGAGAGGTCTGCTTTCGCAGAAAGCTGGGTGAGGGGTATGAGGCTTCTGGATGAGGCTCACCCTGAACGCGCGTCGATGCCGAGCGCTGTCCTGATCCGTCATACCCCTCACCCCAACCCTCTCCCTATGGGAGAGGGGGCATGGCGCGGTTCACCTCAAAGGGTCGAACAGATCAACCAGAGGTCGGATCATACCGTTTCCGGTTGATGGGTTCGGTCTAACGCATCGTCTCAGGACGAAGCGCGGGTCCCCTCCCCCAAAGGGAGAGGGACAGGGTGAGGGGTATGACGCTGCCATACGAGGCGGCGCCCTGAACGCGCGTCGATGGTGTGCGCAGTTCTGGGGCGTCATACCCCTCACCCGGCTTTCTGCGAAAGCAGACCTCTCCGGATGGGAGAGGGGGCACGGCGCTGTTCACCGCGCGCGGTCGAACCAGTCACCCGGAGGTCGGATCAGACCGTCGCGGCGGGCCGCTCCGAATCGGTCCGCGCTGCGTCCTCGAGCTTCTGGCGGCGGCGGTACTGCGCGGCACCCACCGGCACGGTTGCCAGATACGCGATGCTGATCGCCACCAGCGACTCGAACGGGAAGCTGATCACCACGCCGAAGATGGCCACGCCCGCCAGGAAGATCGGCAGCACCCAGGCCCGCGGCACGCGCTTGCCCATGGTCTTGCCCGAGAAGGTCGGGACCGTGGAGACCACGAGGAGCGCGATGCAGAGCACGTAGACGAGGATCGCGGGCGCCGCCCACGACTCGAAGCCGAGGCCGAGGAAGCTGAGATAGAGCGGCAGCATCGCGGTGAGCGCCCCGGCCGGGGCCGGCATGCCGACGAAGAAGTCCTTCTTCCACTCGGGCCGGTTGGGGTCGTCCAGCATCGCGTTGAAGCGGGCGAGCCGGAGCCCCATGGCGATCGCGAAGATCAGCGCCACGATCCAGCCGATCGATTTCAGGTTGTGCAGGGCGAAGCCGTAGAGGATCAGCGCCGGGGCGCAGCCGAAATTGACGAAGTCGGCCAGCGAATCGAGTTCGGCCCCGAAGCGCGAGGTGCCCTTGAGGAGGCGCGCCACCCGCCCGTCGATGCCGTCGAGCAGCCCCGCGACCACGATGGCGATCACCGCCGGCTCGAACTTGCCCTCGAAGGCCAGCCGGATCGCGGTCAGCCCGAGGCAGAGCGCCATCAGGGTGATCATGTTGGGCGCGATCATCCGGAACGGCACCGGCTTGAACCGGCGCGGGCGCGGCTCGTTGGCGTCCGGCTCGAAGGGCGGGAAGAGGTCGTCCATCGGGCTCCCCCCTCGTCCTCAGATGCGCCGGAACTGGCGCTCGGGTCCGCCCGCGAGGTCGGCCAGCACCGTCTCGCCGGCCACCGCCTTCTGGCCGAGCCCGACGAGCACCCGTGTGCCCTCCGGCAGGTAGACGTCCACGCGCGAGCCGAAGCGGATCAGGCCGAAGCGCTCGCCGACCTGGAGCTGGTCGCCCGCGCCCACGAAGCCGACGATGCGGCGCGCCACCAGCCCCGCGATCTGCACCACGCCGACCCGCACCGGCATGTCGCGGAACTTGGTCTCGATCACGAGGCCGTTGCGCTCGTTGTCCTCGCTCGCCTTGTCGAGCTCGGCGTTCAGGAACAGGCCCGGCGTGTAGTGGATCTGCCCGATCGTGCCCGTCACCGGCGTGCGGTTCACGTGGCAGTCGAACACGTTCATGAAGACCGAGACCCGCGTCATCGGCACCTGGGGCAGGTCGAGCTCCGGCGGCGGCAGGACCTTGGCGATGAGGTTCACCCGCCCGTCCGCGGGCGAGACCACGAGGCCGTCGCCGACCGGCGTGACGCGCTCCGGGTCGCGGAAGAAGTAGCACACCCACAGCGTCAGGATCAGGAAGATCCAGCCGAAGAACTGGGAGAAGTAGCCGGCCAGCACCGTCAGCACGATGCCGATCAGGATGAAGGGGTAGCCCTCCTTGTGGATGGGCACCAGCACCCGACGCATCGTCTCGAAGAGATCGGTCATGGGCTCCGGGTCATCCTTCTCGCGGCGGCCGACCCGTCCGGGGTCAGGCCGCCGCGGATGGCAGTCCCATCGGCTTCCGTCAACCGTCCGGCGGGTCGCGGCCGCCGATCCGTCTCGCGGCGTTACGGGTGCGCCGCCCTCACGCCGCCTGCGCGAGCGGCATCTCCGGCACCTCGTCGGTGTGGACCTCGAACCGGGCGAGCCAGGCCGGGCCGAAGCTCGTGGTCAGCGCGCAGTCGGTGGCGTCGCGCCCGCGCGCCATCACGATGCGTCCGATGCGGGGCGTGTTGTGGCGGGCGTCGAACGTGTACCAGCGCGGCCCCTCGGGGCCTTCGAGGAACACCTCGAACCAGGCCGAGAAGTCCATCGGCGCGGGGTCCTTCGGCACGCCGATATCGCCGAGATAGCCGGTGGCGTAGCGGGCCGGGATGTTCATGCAACGGCAGAGCGTGATGGCCAGATGCGCGAAGTCGCGGCAGACGCCGACCTGCTGACCGTGCCCGTCATGGGCCGAGCGCGTCGCGTCCGCCATCTGGTAATCGAAGCGCAGCCGGTTGTGGGCGTAGTCCACGATGGCCTGGACGCGGGCCCAGCCCTCCGGCGTGGAGCCGAACAGGTTCCAGGCGGTCTGCGAGAGCTTGTCGGTGTCGCAGTAGCGCGAGCCCAGCAGGAAGATCATCACGTCGTCCGGCAGGTCGTGGACCGGGATCTGGCGCGCGGCCGGTGCGACGTCGTCGGGCGTGCCCGGATCGGCCACCACGAAGTCGGCGCTCATGGTGATGCGCCCGCCCGGCGCGACGATACGGGTGCAGACGTTGCCGAAGGCGTCGATGCTCTGCCTCGCCGGCACCGGCGGATCGAAGCGGATCACCTCCGGTGTGACCAGATCCGCCTGCCGCTCGGGCCGGATGTTGAGCAGCAGGTTCATCGGCGTCGGGCCGGACGTGTCGAAGGCGAGGGTGAAGCCGGTGCGGATCTGCATGGGAAAGATCTGAAGAGGGGCGGGTCGAGACGAAGGACTGCGCGGGGCCCGCGCGATCGGATCGCTAAACCCGGCCCGAACGCGTCGGTTCCGCAGATCTCACCCGCGTCGAATTCAGATCATGCCCAAATATTCGCCATCCTGCGCCCGGCGCCGTCTACTCCGCCGCCACGGCATCCCGCTGCGCCGATGGGGCACCCGCCTCCTCCCGGTCCTCCTCCCGGTCCTCCGCCCGCTTCAGCGCCTCGCGGGCGGCGTCGGCCTCGCGCTGGCGGTTCCACAGGGCGGCGTAGGTGCCGCCGCGGGCCAGCAGCGCCCCGTGGGTGCCCCGCTCCACGATCACGCCGCGGTCGAGCACGAGGATCTCGTCGGCGTTGACCACGGTCGAGAGCCGGTGGGCGATGACCAGCGTGGTACGGCCCCGGGAGACCTGGTCGAGCGCGTGCTGGATCTCGCGCTCGGTGAAGGAATCGAGCGCCGATGTCGCCTCGTCGAGGACGAGGATCGGCGGGCCCTTGAGGATCGTGCGGGCGATGGCGACCCGCTGCTTCTCGCCGCCCGAGAGCTTGAGGCCGCGCTCGCCGACCGGCGTGTCGTAGCCCTCCGGCAGCCCCTCGATGAAGCGGTCGATCTGGGCGAGGCGCGCGGCCTCGCGCACCTCGGCGTCGGAGGCCTCCCAGCGGCCGTAGCGGATGTTGTAGCCGATCGTGTCGTTGAACAGCACCGTGTCCTGCGGGACCATGCCGACGGCGGCGCGGAGCGAATCCTGCCGGACCGACGCGATGTCCTGCCCGTCGATCGCGATGCGGCCGTTCTGCGGCTCGTAGAAGCGGAACAGCAGGCGCGAGAGCGTCGACTTCCCGGCCCCCGAGGGGCCGACGATCGCCACCGTCTTGCCCGGCCCCACCGTGAAGGAGACGCCGCGCAGGATCGGCCGGTCCGGATTGTAGGCGAAGTGCACGTCCTCGAAGCGCACCTCCGCGTTCCCGACCGCGAGCGGGCTCGCGTCCGGCCGGTCCGCGATCTCCGGGTTGCGGTGGAGGATGCGGAACATGTCGTCGATGTCGATCAGCGCCTGTTTGATCTCGCGGTAGATCATCCCCATGAAGTTCAGGGGCATCGAGAGCTGCACCAGCATCGTGTTGGCCAGCACGAAGCCGCCGATCGTGGTGCGCCCGGCCATGATGTCGCGCGCGGCGAGCCACATCACCGCGGTCATACCGAGTGTGAAGATCACGGCTTGGCCCGCGTTGAGCACCGCGAGCGAGACGTAGGTCTGCGTCGAGGCCTTCTCGTAGCGCGCCATCGACTCGTCGTAGCGCGCGGTCTCGCGGCTCTCGGCGCCGAAATACTTCACCGTCTCGAAGTTCAAAAGCGAATCGACCGCCTTGGTGTTGGCGTCGGTGTCGGAGGCGTTCATGCGGCGGCGGATGCCGATGCGCCACTCGGTGGCCTTGTAGGTGAAGCTCAGATACGCCACGACCATCACGAGGACGACGGCCGAGTAGTGCCAGTCGAACTCGTAGGCGAGCACGCCCAGCACCAGCGCGAACTCGACGATGGTCGGCACCAGCGTCAGCACCATCAGGCGCGACAGCTCCTCGATGCCGCCCCGCCCGCGCTCCAGCACCCGGGTCAGGCCGCCGGTCTTGCGCTCCAGGTGGAAGCGCAAGGAGAGGCGGTGCATGTGCTCGAAGGTCTGCAGCGCGAGCCGGCGCACCGCGTGCATCGCCACCTTGGCGAAGAGCCCGTCGCGCACCTGCGTCAGCCCCACCATCACGATGCGGGCGAGGCCGTAGGCGCCGATCAGGAGCATCGGCGCGGCGATGAGGCCGGCGGGCACCCCGTCCGCGTGGCCGCCGACCGCCGCGACCAGCGCGTCGGTCGCCCACTTGAAGGTGAAGGGCATCACCATCGTGGCGAGCTTGGCCACCAGCAGCAGCCCGAAGGCGAGGTAGACGCGCCGCTGCAGGTCGGCCCGGCCGTGGGGCCAGAGATAGGGCCAGAGCCGGCGATAGGTGGCGACGAGTCCGGGGCGCTCCGGGGCCGGGGCCGCCGGGCTCGCGGGTTCGGTGGTCATGCGCGTGCTGTTCTGTCGGGATGGGGCGGGTGCCGGAGGGCCCGCGGGGTTCGGCCCGAGGGGGCGCCAGGGCGCATATAGGTCGCCCGCTCCGGTTGCGCACCGTCGCGGGCGGCGGGGGGTGGTTGCGCGGGGCGTCTCAGCCCCGCCCGCGCCCGCCCGCCCCGCCCTTGTCCTCCGGCAGCACGAAGATCTGGCCCGGATAGATCCGGTTGGGGTCGCGGATCTGCTCCTGGTTGGCGTCGTAGATCACGGTGTAGCGGTTGCCCCGGCCGTAGACGCGCCGGCTGATCTGCCAGAGGCTGTTGCCGCGAGAGATCTTGGCGGTGTTGATCTCCGGCACGAACACCCCGGCCGGTGCCGTGCGCGCCGCCTCGGACGGGGCGGGCAGCGCCGGGCCGGTGGCGGGCGGAGCCGCGGGGGCGATCGCCGGGGGCGCGGGCGCCGGGACCGCGGCCTCGGGCGTGCCGGCCGCGAGCCGGGTCCCCGGGCGGGCGGCCACTTCCGGCACGCCGAAGGGCGCCTCGGCGCGCTGCCGCACGGCGCCGGACTTCGGATCGACCGCGTCGAGCCGCACCCGGTAGGCGCCGGGCCGCACGCCCCGGCCGATGGTGACCACGACCCGGCCGTCCGGTCCGGCCTCGGCCGGCGCCACCAGGGTGTCGTTGAGATAGAGACGGACCGCGGCGCCCGCCGGCGCCTCGGCCGTCACGTCGAGCCGCCCGCCCGGCTGCGCATCGACGCTGACGATGCGCAGCCGGGCGGGCGTGGCCGCGGGCGGGGCCTCGGGCTGGGACAGCACCACGGTCGGCGCGTCGGGCGCCGTCAGGGCGACCAGGGGCTTGGCCGTCCCGGTGACGGCCACCGCCACGCTCTGGCCGGAGGCGACCGCGCGCCCGTCCGGCCCGGTGGCGCGCAGCGAGACCTCGCTGCTGCCCCGCGGCAGGGCCGGCGGCACCAGGGCGAACTGCCCCTCCGCGTCGGCACTGGTGCGGGCGACGGGCCGGCCGTCGACCAGGAGCTCGACGGTGGTGTTCGGCGCGGCGCGGCCCGCCACCACGGATTCGCCGTTGGGTTCCACGCGCACCACGTCGAAGCGCGGGGCCGCGGCGGCGCGCTCGCCCGCCGCCGGCTGCCCGGGCCCGGCCTCCTCCGGGGCGCTTCCCGGGACGCTTCCCGGGGTGCCCTGCGGCCTGGCGGTGTCCGGCGCGCCGCCCGGCGCCCCGGGCCCGGCGAGCGGCAGGGCCGCCTGCGGCGACGGGGACCATTGCTGCCGCAGGTCGGCACCGAAGAGCGCCAGCACCAGGACCAGCCCGGTGACGAGCCCGCCTGCGGCGAGCGCGAGGCTGCGTGCGACCGCGCTGGACATCTCGGCCTCGAGCCTCCCTGGGACGGCCTCCTGGAACGGCCCCGCTGCACCGCGAAAACCGTCGACTGTCCGACCCATAATACTCTACATGGGCGGGACACCAAGCCGCCCCGCCGCGCCCGCGGCGGATTCCCGGGTGCCATCAGCGATTTGGCCCGCTCTTCGGGATGATCGGCCCCGATCCGGCGGCTTGCACGGACGAGTGACGGAGGAGGCCGGATGGCGCCGGTGAAGACGGTCTGTGTCTATTGCGGCTCCGGCTTCGGCGGGAACCCGGCTTTTCGCGATGCGGCGGAGCGCCTCGGGACCGCGCTCGCCCGGGCCGGCATCGGCCTCGTCTACGGCGGCGGCGATGTCGGGCTGATGGGCACGGTGGCCCGCGCGGTGATGCAGGGCGGCGGCCACGTCACCGGCATCATCCCGGATTTCCTCCAGGCCCGCGAGCACATGCTCGAGGACATCCAGGAGACGATCGTGGTGGGCGACATGCACACCCGCAAGCGCCTGATGTTCGAGCGCTCGGACGCCTTCGTGGCGCTGCCCGGCGGCATCGGCACCCTGGAGGAACTGGTCGAGCAGCTGACCTGGTCGCAGCTCGGCCAGCACCGCAAGCCGATCGTGCTGGTCTCGATCGCCGATTTCTGGAGCCCGCTCCTGACCCTGTTCGCGCACATGCGCGAGCAGGGCTTCATCCGCGACGGGCTGGAGCTGAGCTACCTCGTCGCCCAGGACGCGGACGCGGTGGTGCCGATGCTGCAGCGCACCGGACGCGGCAGCGATCCGGAGGCCGAGCGCTTCGTCGAGGAGCGGCTCTGAGGCGGGCGGACGTACCCGCGTCCTCCCTCCTGCGCAGAGGGGGCGATCGCCTATGGCCTGCGCCGTCCGGTTCGCACGGGAGCCGCGACGCGCTCCCTCTCCCATAGGGAGAGGGTTGGGGTGAGGGGTATGACGCCCCAGAACTGAGCACGCCATCGACGCGCGTTCAGCTCAGCGCCCTCCCTAGGAACCTCATACCCCTCACCCGGCTTTCTGCGAAAGCAGACCTCTCCCTATGGGAGAGGGGACCCGCGCCTCGGCCTGCAGCGCGGCGCAAGCCGGCATCTGCAATCGCCCTGCCCGCAGAGGGGGGAGGGAGATTGCGCGCGCCGCCGCCACGCCCCCGATACCCGCTCTTCACACCCCCATCCGCCCACCCAGGAATTTTCTGCACCGCACGGGAGCTTCGCCGGAACCAGTACGTTCAGACCAAGATCGCGAGCCCCGCGGCGGCCACCGGCTGCCGCGCGTCGAGGGACGGCCGCGGTTACCGGAGTGATCATGCCTGACAATTCCCGACCCGCGTCCCAGCCCCGCGCGGTGCGTGCCCGCATTCAGGAAGGGCTGCCCTATCCGCTGGGCGCCACCTGGGATGGGCTGGGCGTCAACTTCGCGATCTTCTCGGCCTACGCCACGAAGGTCGAGCTCTGCCTGTTCGACGACGCGGGCGAGAACGAGATCGAGCGGATCGAGCTGCCCGAGTACACCGACGAGATCTGGCACGGCTACCTGCCGGACGCGCGCCCCGGCACGATCTACGGCTACCGCGTGCACGGCCCCTACGAGCCGGAGAACGGCCACCGCTTCAACCCGAACAAGCTGCTCATCGACCCCTACGCCAAGGGGCTCGTCGGCTCCATCACCTGGAACCCGGCTCTGTTCGGCTACAAGATGGAGACGGGGGACGACACCACCTTCGACGAGCGCGACAGCGCGCCCTACACCCGCCGCTCGCGCGTGATCGACCCGGCCTTCACCTGGGGTCGCCACCAGAAGCCCCACGTGCCGTGGGAGAAGACGATCGTCTACGAGGCCCACGTGAAGGGCCTGACCAAGCTCCATCCGCGCGTGCCCGAGAAGCTGCGCGGCACCTATGCGGGCCTCGGCACCCCGGACGTGCTCGACTACATCAAGAGCCTCGGCGTCACCTCGGTCGAGCTCCTGCCGGTCCACTCCTTCGTGCAGGACGACTACCTGCAGGAGAAGGGGCTGACGAACTACTGGGGCTACAACACCATCTCGTTCTTCACCCCCGCCCGGCGCTACGCCGCGGTGCCGGACTTCGCCTTCTCGGAGTTCAAGGAGATGGTCTCGCGCCTGCACGGCGCCGGCCTCGAGGTGATCCTCGACGTGGTCTACAACCACACCGCCGAGGGCAACGAGAAGGGCCCGACCCTGTCGTTCAAGGGGGTCGACAACGCCTCCTACTACCGCCTGCTGCCGGACCAGCGGCGCTACTACATCAACGATACCGGCACGGGGAACACCTTCAACCTCTCGCACCCGCGCGTGCTCCAGCTCGTCACGGACAGCTTGCGCTACTGGGCGCAGGAGATGCAGGTCGACGGCTTCCGCTTCGATCTCGCCACCATCCTCGGCCGCGAGCCCTACGGCTTCGACGAGGGCGGCGGCTTCCTCGACACATGCCGGCAGGATCCGGTGCTGAACTCCGTCAAGCTGATCGCCGAGCCCTGGGATTGCGGTCCGGGCGGCTATCAGGTCGGCGGCTTCCCGCCGGGCTGGGCCGAGTGGAACGACCGGTTCCGTGACGACGTGCGCGGCTACTGGAAGGGCGATGCCGGCCTGCTGCCGGATCTCGCCTCCCGCATCACCGGCTCGGCCGACAAGTTCGACAAGCGCGGGCGCAAGCCCTGGGCCTCGGTCAACTTCCTGACCGCGCATGACGGCTTCACCCTGCACGACACGGTGGCCTACAACGACAAGCACAACATGGCCAACGGCGAGGACAACCGCGACGGCCACTCGCACAACCTCTCGTACAATTACGGCGTCGAGGGCCCGACCGAGGATCCGGAGATCCGCGCCGTGCGCCTGCGCCAGATGCGCAACATGCTGGCGACGCTCTTCCTGTCGCGCGGCACGCCGATGCTGCTGGCCGGCGACGAGTTCGCCCGCACCCAGAACGGCAACAACAACGCCTATTGCCAGGACAACGAGATCTCCTGGCTCGACTGGGACGCGATCGGGGCCGAGGAGCGGGACCTCGCCGAGTTCACCCAGCGCCTGATCATCCTGCGCAACGCCCTGCCGATCCTCAACCGCGGCCGCTTCCTCTCGGGCCGCTTCGACGAGGAACTCGGCGTCAAGGACGTCACCTGGCTGCGGCCGGACGGCGCCGAGATGGAGGGCGAGAACTGGGGCGACGGCGGCGCCCGGGCGCTCGCGGTGCTGCTCGACGGCCGCGCCCAGGCCACCGGCGTCCACCGCCGCGGCGGGGACGCGACGCTTCTCATCCTCTACAACGCCTACCACGACCTCGTGCAGTTCACCCTGCCGGAGACGGTCGGCGGCGAGGAGTGGACGCGGCTCCTCGACACCAACCTTCCCGACAGCCAGGCGGTGGAGCACTTCAAGTCCGGCGACAGCTACGCCGTCACCGGGCGCTCGATGCTGATGTTCGTCCTCAAGCCGGAGGACACGCCCGGCGACGCGCCGACCGAGATGGAGCGCTCCTACCAGCACGTGATGCAGGCCTTCGACAGGGCCAACATCGAGAACGTGCACTTCCACCTCAACGAGGACGAGGCCTGAGGCCGCCTCGCGCCGGGCCGGAGAAATCCGGCTCGGCACGGGTCCCTTGCGGGCGCTCGTGCGTTGTCAGGGGCGCGTGAACGCGGCGACGCTCCCGGGCGCGTCCGAAGGATGTTTATCGTCGATGCCGAAGATATTGCTGGTCGAGGACCACGAGGAGATCTGGGACTTTCTCTCCCGCCGGCTCAAGCGCCGCGGCTACGAGGTGATCCTGGCCCATGACGGGGAAGCGGGCGTGCAGCAGGCGCGGGCGGGCCAGCCCGACGTGATCCTGCTCGACATGAACCTGCCGGTGCTCGACGGCTGGTCCGCCGCGCGCGCCCTGAAGGCCGGGGGCGACACCCGCGCGATCCCGATCATCGCGCTCACCGCCCACGCCATGTCGGGCGACCGCGACAAGGCGATCCAGGCAGGCTGCGACGACTACCATCCGAAGCCGATCGATTTCTCGAAGCTGCTCAGCCAGATCAGCGCCGCGCTCGGCGAGACGGCGACGGCGGGTTGAGCCGCGGACACCCCCGACCCGTCGCGGGGAGGGGGCCTTGCGTATCCTTGCGTAACCCGGGCCGGGAGGCCCTGATCGACCGATGAGCGACGATCCCGTCACCGCGCGGCAGATCCGGCAGGGAATGCCGATCTTCGTCGCCCTCGCATCGGTGCTGCTGGTGCTCGCCGTCATGGCCGCGCTCTATCTCGGGCGCGAGATCCTGATGCCGGTCACGCTCGCGATCCTGCTGAGCTTCGTCCTCGTGCCGGCGGTCCGGGCGCTGCGTCGCCTCCTCGTACCCCGGGCGCTCGCGGTGCTCGCCGTCGTCGCGGTGACCTTCGGGCTGCTGTTCGGGGTCGGCAGCCTCATCGCCAGCGAGGGCGCGCAACTCGCCGCCGACCTGCCGCGCTACTCCCTGACCATGCGCGACAAGATCGCGGCCCTGCGCGGCGCCACGGCCGACGTCGGCACGCTCTCGCGCATCGTCGATCTCGTCCAGGATCTCGGCAACGCCCTCCAGCCCCCGCCCCAGGCCGAGCTGAAGGGCGAGCCGGGCTCGGCGACCCACCCGCTCACCGTCGAGATCAAGGCGGCCAAGGCCGGCGTGCTGGAGACCTTCCAGACCTTCGCGGGCCCGGTCCTGCATCCGCTCGCCACGACCGGCCTGATCCTGCTCTTCACGATCTTCATCCTGCTCCAGCGAGAGGACCTGCGGAACCGGGCGATCCGCATCGCCGGCTCCGGGGATCTGCGCCGCACCACGGCCGCGATCGACGACGCGGCGAGCCGGCTGTCGCGCTTCTTCCTGGCGCAGCTCGCCCTCAACATCGCGTTCGGGGTGGTGATCGGCGCGGGGCTCTGGTTCATCGGCGTGCCGAGCCCGACGCTGTTCGGCGTGCTGGCCGCCATCCTGCGCTTCGTGCCCTATATCGGCGCCGTGATCTCGGCGGTGCTGCCGCTGATCCTCGCGGCGGCCGTCGATCCGGGCTGGAGCATGGTGATCGCCACCGCGATCCTGTTCGTGGTGGTCGAGCCGATCGCCGGTCACGTGGTCGAGCCGCTGCTCTACGGCCACTCGACCGGCCTCTCGCCGATCGCCGTGATCCTGGCCGCGACGATCTGGACCTTCCTGTGGGGGCCCGTCGGCCTCATCCTGGCCACCCCGCTCACCGTCTGCCTCGTGGTGCTGGGACGCCACGTCGAGCGGCTGTGGTATCTCGACGTGCTGCTGGGCGACCAGCCCGCGCTCGCGCCCCCCGAGATCTTCTACCAGCGCATGCTCGCGGGCGACCCCGCGGAGGCGATCGACCAGGGTCGGCAGTTCCTGAAGGAGCGGGCGCTCGTCACCTACTACGACGAGGTCGTGCTGGCGGGCCTCCTGCTCGCCCAGGAGGACTTGTCCCGCGGCACCCTCGACCGGGAGCGGCAGGCCGAGGTCGGGGCCGCGATCCGGCAGGTGGTGGACCGCCTCGGTCTCGCCCGCGTGCGCCGGGGCGTGGCCCGCGGCGCCGCGCGCGGGGCGAGCCGCGAGACGGCCGCGGCGGTCGCCGCGGCGGGGCCCGACCGGCAGGTGGCGGGCGTGGTGCTGGGGCCCGAGGATCTCGCCCCGCGCTGGCGCGGGCGCACGCCCGTGCTCTGCGTGTCGAGCCGCGGGCCCTTCGACGAGGCCGCCACCCTGATGCTGAGCCAGACCCTCGGCCGCCACGGCCTCGACGCGCAGGTGATGGCGATGAGCGAGATCCGCGAGGGCAGGCGCCCGGAGCGGGTCGAGGAGATCGCGATGATCTGCTTCTCCTACCTCGAACCGGTCAGCCTCTCGCAGATCCGCTTCACCGTGCGGCAGGCACGGGCCGCGGTGCCGGGCGTGCGCGTCCTCGTCGGCTTCTGGCGCGAGCGCGACCCGGCGGGCCTGGAGCGCCTGCGCCGGGCGACCTCGGCGGACGACCTCGTCACCTCGCTCAACGAGGCGCTGGCGGCCGTGGTGGCGGCCTCGCGGGCCCCGGACGGTGCCGCCGAGCGCCCGACCCGGGGTCCGGACGGGATCGGGCGCCCGGGCGTCCCGGCGGACGGGACGTTCCGCCCCCCGGTCCCCGCCTGACCGAGCCGGCCCGTCCGGCCCCCGGATCCGCGACCGGCCTCGCGACCGGCCTCGCGACCGGGTCCGCGACGCCCGGCGCGGATCGTCTGCAGGATCGGCTCGACAGACCGATCGGAGTTTCCCTACGGTGCCGCCGGGTGCGGCGCCCGAGCGCGGCCTTTCCTCCACGACCAAGGCGCCGCCGAGATGCCCGACACGCCAGAGACGCCGCCGGTCGGCCCAGGGGCCCGCGTCGACGAGGGACGCCCGAGCGACGTTGAGGATCCGCACGGCGACATCTTCTTCGCCGCCGTCGAGACCACGCGGATGCCGATGATCGTCACGGACCCGCGCCAGCCCGACAACCCGATCATCTTCGCCAACCGCGCCTTTCTGGCGATGACGGGCTACGCGCCGGAGGAGCTCGTCGGCCGCAACTGCCGCTTCCTGCAGGGCCCCGAGACCGACCGCGAGACGATCGCCGAGGTGCGCCAGGCGATCGCCGAGCGGCGCGAATTCGCCACCGAGATCCTGAACTACCGCAAGAACGGCTCGACCTTCTGGAACGCCCTCTTCGTGAGCCCGGTCTACAACGCGGCCGGCGAGCTGGTCTATTTTTTCGGCTCGCAGCTCGACGTCTCGCGCCGCCGCGACGCCGAGGATGCCCTGGGCCAGGCCCAGAAGATGGAGGCGCTGGGCCAGCTCACCGGCGGCATCGCCCACGATTTCAACAACCTGCTGCAGGTCATCGTCGGCTACGTGGACATCCTGGCCTCGGGGCTCGCCGATCCGGGTGCCGACACGGGGCGGCTCACCCGCGCGACCGAGAACATCCGGCAGGCGGCCGAGCGCGCCACCACCCTGACGCAGCAGCTCCTCGCCTTCGCCCGCAGGCAGCGCCTCGACGGGCGCGCGGTCAACCTCAACACCCTCATCGCGGGCATGGACGAGATGGCCGCCCGCTCGCTCGGCGAGGCGGTGCGGATCGAGCTGGCGCTGGCGCCCGACCTCTGGAACTGCCGGGTCGATCCGACCCAGGCCGAGGTCGCGCTGCTCAACGTCCTGATCAACGCCCGCGACGCGATGGAAGCGGGCGGCACGGTGCGCATCGCCACCGAGAACCGCACGGTCGAGGCGGGCGACGAGGGCGCGTTCGGCGCCCTCCGGGCGGGGCGCTACGTCGGCGTGTCGGTCACCGACACGGGCTCGGGCATCGCGCCGAACCTGCTCGGCCGGGTGATGGACCCGTTCTTCACCACGAAGGAGGAGGGCAAGGGCACGGGCCTCGGCCTCTCGATGGTCTACGGCTTCGCCAAGCAGTCCGGCGGCGCGGCCCAGATCGAGTCGGCGCTGGGGCAGGGCACCACCGTGCGGCTGTTCTTCCCCGCCACCGACAGCGCGGTGCGCGACGCGCGCGCGGCCACCGCCCGGGCGGTCGAGCGGCAGGGCACCGAGACCATCCTGATCGTGGACGACCGCGAGGACGTGGCGGAACTCGCCCGCACCATCCTGCGCGACTTCGGCTACACCACCCTGATGGCGGCCAACGGCCGGCAGGCCCTGGAGATCCTCGAGGGCGGCGAGCGGATCGACCTGCTGTTCTCGGACCTGATCATGCCGGGCGGCATGAACGGCGTCGCGCTGGCCCGCGAGGCGCGACGTCGTCAGCCGCGGCTCAAGGTCTTGCTGACAACGGGCTACGCCGAGGCGAGCCTGGAGCGAACCGACATCGGCGGATCCGAGTTCGACCTCTTGAACAAGCCCTACCGGCGCACCGACCTGATCCGACGGGTGCGCGCGATCCTCGACGGGCCGACCGGCGTCGGCTGAGGGGCGGGCGGAGACGGGAGTTCGAACATGTCCCAGGGCGACAAGTCGAAATACACCGACAAGCAGATCCGCAAGGCCGAGCACATAGCCGAATCCTACGAACGGCGCGGCGTGCCGGAGGCCGAGGCCGAGTCCCGCGCCTGGGCGACCGTCAACAAGGACGACGGCGGCGGCAAGAAGCCCGGCGGCTCCGGGCGTGGCAAGAACACCGGCCACCCGGCGGCACACAAGGGCGGGCAGGCGGGCGGCGAGGCTTCGGCCCGGCGCAGCGCTGAGGCGCGCTCCGCCTCGGCCAGGAAGGCCGCCGAGACCCGCAAGGCGCGGGGCCATTAGGGCGGGCCTGTCCTGGAGGCCTCGCGCCTCGGCGCGGGCCGGGATGGCCGACCGGAGGCCTCACGGGCGCTCGACCGCGTGCCGTTCCCCGACCGCGCGGACGGGGCGGCCGAAATATCGCGCGCCCTGCCCCGGTTCTGCCGCAACCGGAAGACCTGCGTGCAGATGACGGCCACGGCGATCGTCATGGAGAGTACGCCCAGCCCCGTCCCGATGCGAACGCCGGAGAAATGGGTGAGGTAGGCTCCGAACGAACCGATCTGTATCGCGACGGCCGCGCCGACCGACCAGCGGCGCGTATGGGCGATCGCCAGCGCGTAGGAGAGGGTATCGGCCATGAAGAAGTATCGGTCTCCCATCTTGGGGAGTACGAACGGAATCAGCGTCACGCTGGCCAGCGCCACCAGCAGGAGATCGCTTCCCCTGTCCCTGCGCACGAAGCCCAGGCCGGCGATCAGCAGGCCGACGACCAAGCCTGCAAGGATTCCCAGCACCATGCCTGCAGGCTGGGGAACGAGACGCAGGTACTGCACGAACGTCCAGGGATTTGGTGCGTTCATCGAGAGCCACGGGTAGGCGTGGGACTGCTCGACATAGATCATCGCCAGGTCGAGGGCCGGGCGCCCGGCTATCCAGGCAGGCAGCATCATGAGTGCATACATGATCGGAGGTATGATCAGGATTCCGATCGGCGCCTTCCGTGAGATGACCAAGTAAAGTAGGAATGGTCCAAGGAAGATCGCCTGCAATTTTATGGAAATGGCGATGCCGAATGCGGCCATGCAGGTGAGCAGATCCTCGCGCTCGGCTCGGGCGATCGCGATGAGGATGAAGCCCGTGTAGTAGGACTCGATCTGTCCCCACGCGGCGGCATTCAGGACGACGCTCGGAAGCAGAAGATATGCGATCGCGCCGCAGATCGCGATGTCTCGGCGGACGTAGCACGAGAGCAGGTAGTACAGCGAGGCTGCGCAGAAGACGGCTCCTGAGATGGAGACGATCTTGATGACGGTCAGGTCGTCAGCGAGCGGGCCAGCATGGCTTCCGAGGAACAAGAGATAGAGATAGGGAGGCGTATAGTTTCCCGCGTTGTTGGCTTCGAGCACGAGTACCGGAAGATTGATCGAGAGCGTCTGAGCGATTCCGTGATCGTGAATATGCCTCAGCCACGGCAGAAACCACCAGTGGACGTCCGCGGACTCGACCTGCAGGAGGCTCCTGTAGAGCACGATGATCGTCGTTATGGCAGCCAGCAGGATTGCGATGCGGTAATGCGGTCTCAAACGCTGGGGCGTCATTGCGGCGGAATGCATAACGGAGTCTCCCAAGCGTTCGGCGACGGGGATCGCCGGCATCATCGGCTGCAGTTTTGGCGGCTCAGCGATCGGCCTGATATCAAGTAATGACCATACCATAGGGTCGAATAGAAGCGCGGCGGGTCGAGCTCGATTCCGGCATCTCGCAGAAATCCTATCGTCGATTTCGGGTCGCGCGGATTGGCCCATTCCCTGGCGAGCAGAAGATCATGGAATTGATTGGCCCAGGCTTGCCAGCGACGCCCGGCGTCGATATCGAGAATGACGATGCGTGAGCCACCGCGCATTTTCGCGACGATGCGTCCGAGGAAGGCGGCCTGTTCCTGCCTCGGAACATGATGCAGGACATCGATCATGGTCACGACATCGAAATCGCTCAGATCCGGGACATAGTCGGCCCCGCGAAGCGATACGGAGATGGACGGCTCGAGCTTGGAGAACTGCTGTCCTGCCGCGATCGCCTCGGCCGAGACGTCGTACCCTTGGGCGCGGATCGCGGATCTGAGCCGCCGGATCAAGTACAGGAACGAGCCGGATCCGCAGCCGATGTCGTAGACCCGCGCCTCTGACGGAATGTGATCGAGCACCGCGTGCAGCGGACACACATACGGCTGGTAGTGCGTCTTCACCGCACTCATCCCGCGCATAGGACGCGCAGGGCTCTTCATCTCGTGAATCCGCGTCTCCCGCCGCAGAGATAGGGCATGATTCATTGCAGAGACCTTTCCTGCGGTGGCTGAAGTGAAGGGGTTTTGCAGTTTTGCTGCAGTTATTCTTCCATGGTGCGTCGTGGAGGCAGCCTCTCTTGCGAGCTAGGCCGAATCTCATCAGGGGTATGCTTCGGCGCGCGGACGGAGCTCGGGATCCGCGGAGGTTCGCTCGATGCCGCCGCGAGGGCTCGGTCGCCGCGCCGTCTCGAGCCTGGTCGGCGGCAGCGCACCACGGACGCCGCGCGGCGGAGGGGCGCCGGGCAGGCCCGCAGCTTCCCGGTCCGGCGATCCCGGGTCCCGGGCCCGGCACGCGCTGAGCCGATGCCGCGCATCCGTGCCGCGGTACGGCCGTCCAGGCTCGTTTGCGGCAGGCCCTGTCACGATTGCGCGCAGGACCCGGCTCCCCTCGACCCAGAATTGCGATAAGTAGCGGCACCGACAAGCCCGACGGCGCGCGCGGGCGCCGCCACGAGGATGCGAGATCAGCAGGCGATGACCGGCCCAACCACACAGTCCACCCCATCGTCCGACAGCCCGGCGGCGCATTCCGGTCCGGTGCGGCCGGCCTCGCAGCTCGTGACGATCTTCGGCGGCTCGGGCTTCGTCGGGCGGCACGTGGTCCGGGCGCTGGCCAAGCGCGGCTACCGCATCCGCGTGGCGGTGCGCCGGCCCGACCTCGCCCTGTTCCTGCAACCCCTCGGCAAGGTCGGCCAGATCGTCGCCGTCCAGGCGAACCTGCGCTACCCCGACTCGGTCGCCCGCGCGGTCGCAGGCTCCGACGTGGTGATCAACCTCGTGGGCATCCTGCAGGAGAGCGGGGCTCAGAGCTTCCACCGCCTGCAGGCCGAGGGGCCGGGCCTGATCGCCCGCGCCGCCGCCGCCGAGGGCGCCCGGATGATCCACGTCTCGGCGATCGGTGCCGAGGCGGGCGCCGACACGGCCTATGCCCGCACGAAGGCCGAGGGCGAAGCGGCCGTGTTCCGGGCGGTGCCCGACGCGGTCGTGTTTCGCCCCTCGCTGGTGTTCGGCCCCGGCGACAGCTTCTTCAACCGCTTCGCGGGTCTCGCCCGCGCCCTGCCGGTGCTGCCGCTCGCGGGCGCCGGCAGCCGGTTCCAGCCGGTCTTCGTGGGCGACGTCGCCGAGGCGATCGCCCGGGCGGTCGACGGCCGGGTCCCGGCGGGCAAGGTGTACGAGCTCGGCGGCCCCGAGGTCGCGACGCTGGAGCATCTCGTGCGCTACATGCTGGACGTGATCCGCCGCAAGCGCCTGGTGATCGACCTGCCGCTGCCGCTCGCCCGGCTCCAGGCGGGCTTCCTCGAGATCGCCGACACCCTGACTCTCGGCCTGCTGCCCGCCGACCTGAAGCTCACCCGCGACCAAGTCATGCAACTCCAGCACGACAACGTGGTCTCCGAGGCGGCAAAGGCCGAGGGGCGCACCATCGAGGCGCTCGGCATCCAGCCGACCGCCGCCGAGGCCGTGGTGCCGGGCTACCTCTGGACCTTCCGCAAAGCCGGGCAGTTCTCGACCGGCCGCGGCTCCGAGGCGCTCGCCGAGGTGCCTGATCTCCTCACCAACAAGCCGCTCGATCCGGGCTCGCAGCACCGGCCCGAGCGCGCCTCCGGCCCGGCGCTCGCCGCCGATCCCGGCGGCGCACCCGGCAACAAGGGCGCCCGCTGGGGCTCCAGGCGCTAGGCCCGCGATCCGCGCGCCTCACGCCTCACCCGGCATCCCTCGCCGTGCCGGTCTGTGGGGATATGCGGGACGCACGGTCGAAGTGCGAGGCCAGCGCGGCGACCGTGCCCCGGAAACGGGAGGAGGCGTGTGCGGATCAGCGCAGGCGCGGCGTCGGCGCCGGGGCGGGAAGCCGCCGGGCGAGGCGCTTGTGGACGTGCACCATCAGGGCGATGCCGAAGAGCGGCGTCACGAGGTTGAGGACCGGCACCACCATCATCCCGGCGAGCAGGCAGCCCGCCGCGAGCGTGGTCGTGGCGTAGTCCCGCCGCATCGCCGCCGCCTCCGGCAACGGCCGGAAGCGGGCGGCGGCCATCTCGAAATACTCGCGCGAGAGCAGGTAGGCGTTCGCCGCGAAGAAGGCCGCGATGCCCACCACCGGCACGAAGAAGATGATCAGCGCGCCGACGTTGACGATGAGCGTCAGCCCCGCGAAGCGCGCCGCGTAGAGCATCGCGATCCCAAAGGGCAGGGCCCGGCCCGGCGGCTCGTCGGGGAAGTCGGTGCGCTCGACGATCTCGGCCGCGTCGTCGAGGAAGAAGCCCGCCACCAGGATCGAGACCGCGGGCATCACGTAGGCGAGCGCCACGAAGAGCCCGAACCCGGCCAGGAAATAGGCCAGCGTGTCGAGGAGCGGGTACTGCTCCGAGATGTGGTGGCTCGCCTGGAACCACTGGATCAACCGCGTCAGCCCGAACCAGACCAGGACGAGGAGGCCGAGCGTCAGCCCGAGCGACTTCCATAGGATCGCCCGCAGCGGCGGCGACAGGGTCTGGCGGAGTGCCGCGAGGGCGGACTGGATCAGCATGCCGGGTTCGACTCGTCCGCGCCGCAGCCTCGGCGCCCGGCAGGTGTGGGGCGCCGACGAGCCAGCCGCAAGGCTTCACCCCCGGGCCCCGGGCACCAGATGAGCCCTCGTCCGAGTCCGACAGGCAACACCGCATGAGCCCCACCGGCACGCCGGCCCACGCCCATCACCGTCCGAGCCTCGCGCCCCGCCTCGCACCGCTGCCCGACGATCCGGCGGTGATCGTGGTCGGCGCGGGTGCCGCCGGCATCGCGGCGGCCCGGGCGCTCGCGGCGCGCGGGATCGCGGTCGCGGTGCTGGAGGCGCGCGACCGTGTCGGGGGACGCGCCTTCACCACCACCTTGCGCGGTCATGCCGTCGATCTCGGCGCGCACTGGCTCCATGCCGGGCCGATCAACCCGCTGGTCCGGCTCGGCCACGCCCGCGGCGAGCCGCTCCGGCGCGCGCCGCAGGACGGGCATGCCTGGGTCTCGGGCCGGCCCGGCCGGCCGGCCGAGAGGCAGGCCTCCGCCCGCGCCTTCGACCGGGCCGACCGGGCCATGACGCGGGGCGCCGCCGGGGAAGGGCCCGACCGCGCGGCCTCGACCGCGCTGCCGCCCGCTCTCGGCCCCTGGGGCGCCCGGGTGGCGCAGGTGCACGGGCTGGTCTCGGGCCGGCCGCTCACCGAGGTCTCGCTGCACGATTTCCCGAGCCTGGAGTACGGCGACAACTTCTTCCTCGCCGGCGGCTACGGCGCCTATCTGGCCCGGCTGGCGCAGGGCCTGCCGATCGCCCTCGGGCGGCCGGTCACCGGCATCGACTGGACGGGGGCGGGCGTGACGGTGACGACGCCGCAGGGGCCGCTACGAGCCCGCGCGGTCGTCGTCACGGTGCCCGTCATGGTGCTGTGGGAGAGCCTGCGCTTCACGCCGGCCCTGCCGGGGCCGGTGCGCGCCGCGATCGACGGGTTCAGCCGCGGCATCTACGAGCACGCGGTGCTGCACTGGCCCTCGAGCCCGTTCCGGGGCGCCGACCGGCTCGTCGCGATGGCGGGCGGGCGACAGGTGCCCTCGGGGCTCCTCGCCCGGATCGACGGCACGCCGTTCCACTTCTACGAACTCGACATCCGCGACGCCGCCGCGATCGACGCCGTCGACGGCGATGCCGACCGGGCGCGCCGCCACGTCCGCGCGGTGATGGCCGAGCATTTCGGGGCGCGAGCCCTCCGCGACCTCACGATCCCGGCGGTCAGCGCGTGGCGGCACGATCCCTGGTCGCGCGGCTCCTGGGCGGTGGTGCCGCCGGGGCATGCGGGGGCCAGACAGGCGCTGCAGGCGCCGGTGGGTGACCGGATCTGGTTCGCGGGCGAGGCGCTCTCGCGCCTGCAATGGGGCACGGCGGGTGGCGCCTACGAGGAAGGGACCCGCGCCGCCGAGGCGGTGGCGGCGCGGCTGAGCAACGGGGCGGCGTGAGGCGCGCGCCCTAAGCCCTCAGAGCATGCTCGGCAGCACGCGGTCCGGCGGGCGGTGGCCGTCCATGAAGGTCTTGATGTTGATGATGACCTTCTCGCCCATGTCCATGCGGCTCTCGTGGGTGGCCGAGCCCATGTGGGGCAGCAGCACCACCTTGCCGGTCCGGGCGAGCTTGACGAGGCGCGGGCTCACCGCGGGCTCCTGCTCGAACACGTCCAGGCCGGCCCCCGAGACGTCGCCTGCCTCGATGAGACGGGCCAGCGCGTTCTCGTCGATCACCTCGCCGCGGGCGGTGTTCACCACGATCGCCTCGCGCTTCAGGAGCTTGAGGCGGCGGGCCGAGAGCAGGTGGTAGGTGGCCGGCGTGTGCGGGCAGTTCACCGAGACGATATCGACCCGCGCCAGCATCTGGTCGAGGGATTCCCAATAGGTCGCGTCGAGCGCGCTCTCGATCGCGGCCGGGACGCGGCGGCGGTTGTGGTAGTGGATCTGCAGGCCGAAGGCGCGGGCGCGGCGGGCGAGCGCCTGGCCGATCCGGCCCATCCCGACGATACCGAGACGCTTGCCTGTAATGCGGCGACCGAGCATCCAGGTCGGCGACCAGCCGGTGTTCCACTCGTCGTCCGGGATGATGCGCGCGCCCTCCGTCACGCGGCGGGCGACCGCGAGGATCAGCGCCATCGTCATGTCGGCGGTGTCCTCGGTAAGCACGCCCGGCGTGTTGGTGACGGTGATGCCGCGCTCCAGCGCCACGCCCACGTCGATGTGATCGACGCCGTTGCCGAAATTGGCGATGAGCCTGAGGTTCGGCCCGGCCTGGGCGAGGAGGCCCGAATCGATCTCGTCGGTCACGGTCGGCACTAGCACGTCGGCCTCGCGCAGGGCTGCGGCTAGCTGCTCGGGGCCCATGGGCTGGTCGTCGGCGTTGAGGCGCACGTCGAAGAGTTCGCGCATGCGCGTCTCGACGGCGTCCGGCAGGCGCCGCGTCACCACCACGAGCGGCTTGCGCTTCGACGTCATCTGTCCTCCCTCGCGCCAGGGCGCATGGTCCGGCCTCTTGTCCGCCCCCTCGACGCGGTGCGGGCCCGCCGGGTTCCGGTGGGCGCAAGCGTCCGTTAACCGAACTCCGCCAGTACGATCGGGCGTCGTGCGGGGCCGTCGACGGGCGGGTTTCGGGCCTCCGGCCTCCTTACCAGAGCGAGGGCGGAACACAATCCGGGCGGCCGCCGGCGACGCACAGGCAAAGGCCGGCAGGAGCCGGCGACAGGATGGGAGACCGCACGATGCGCATTGCCCGAACGCTCCTGGCGGGCGCGGTCCTGCTGCTCGCCGGGCCGGCTCCGGTCGCGCCGGCTCTCGCCGCGCCCGCGGCCCCGACGCCCGAGACCGCGCTCGGCCCAGTCACGAAGCTGCCGCTGCCCCGCTACGCCAGCCTGAAGACGGACCGGGTCAACCTGCGCGAGGGGCCCTCCAAGGACCACCGCACCCTCTGGGTGTTCCAGCGGGCGGGTCTGCCGGTGGAGATCGTCGGCGAGTTCGAGACCTGGCGGCGGATCCGCGATTCGGAGGGCACCGAGGGATGGGTGCTGCACTCGCTGCTGTCGGGCCGCCGCACTGCCCTGGTCACGGCGCCGAAGAGCGACCGCAACGCGGTGCCGCTGCGGGCCAGCGCCGCCGACGACGCCCGCGACGAGGCGCGGCTGGAGGCCGGGGTGATCGGCAGCGTCAAGAACTGCACCGGGACGTGGTGCCGCCTCGTCGTGCCCCTGCCGGGCAAGCGCGGCGACGTGGACGGCTACATCCGGCAGAACCGCCTCTGGGGCGTCTATCCCAACGAGCGGGTCGAGTAGGCTTCCGGAACGAGAAAGGCCCGGGGATCGCCCGGGCCTCTCCGAAAAATCCGTGCGCCTCGCGCTCAGCCCTGGCGGCGCGCCCCGGCGCGGCGGCGCAGGCGCACGATGACCTCGACCCCCGCGATCTCCATGCCCTCGGGCGCCTCGGGCAGCGAATCGACGGTGATGCCGCAATCGGGCATGTCCATCACCTTGGCCTCGTCCTCGAGGTAGAAGTGGTGGTGCTCGGTCGGGTTCGTGTCGAAATAGGCCTTCGACCCGTCCAGCGCGAGCTGGCGCAGCAGGCCGGCTTCCGTGAACTGGTGCAGCGTGTTGTAGACGGTGGCGAGCGAGACCGGCACCTTGGCGCGCATCGCCTCGTCGTAGAGCATCTCGGCCGTGAGGTGGCGGTCGCCGCGGCCGAAGAGCAGCCAGCCGAGCGAGAGGCGCTGGCGGGTCGGGCGCAGGCCGGCGCGGCGCAGGCGGTCGCGCAGGTCCGAGAGCGGGCAGCCGCGGCGGCCGGCGGCGGACGCCTCCGCGGAGAGCGGGGTGGTCCGGCCGTTCAGGACGGCCTGCAGGGGCAGCAGCTCGGACATCGGCGGACGGGATGCTCTCTGGAATACATGTAGATTTGATCGAGGATTATACGGAACCGCAGCCGCAGCCGCAACCCGAGTCCGGGACGCGACCGCGGACGGGCGAAACTTTGAAGGCGCCCGGGCCCGTGTTAACGAGGCGCCGAATGCCGGACCCGCCCGCCGGGTCTTCGGCGGCGCCCGCCCCGGGCGCCGCGGCCGAGCGACCGCGATCGATCAGGGAACCGAAACGCCCCCATGTCCTCCGACACCAACGCGCCCCAGACCGCATCCGAGGCGAGAGCCCGCGCGTCGAGCTACACCTACGAGGACCTGCTGGCCTGCGGGCGCGGCGAGCTGTTCGGGGCCGGCAACGCCCAGCTTCCGCTGCCGCCGATGCTGATGTTCGACCGCATCACCGAGATCGGCAGCGAGGGCGGCGCCTACGGCAAGGGGCTGGTCCGGGCCGAGTTCGACATCCGTCCCGACCTCTGGTTCTTCCCCTGCCACTTCAAGGGCGACCCGGTGATGCCGGGCTGCCTCGGCCTCGACGCGCTCTGGCAGCTCGTCGGCTTCCATCTGGGCTGGCTCGGCTCGCCGGGCCGCGGCCGGGCGCTCGGTGTCGGCGAGGTGAAGTTCACCGATCAGGTGCTGCCGACCGTCCGCCAAGTCGTCTACGGGGTCGATCTCAAGCGCGTGCGCCAGGGCAAGCTGGTGCTGGGCATCGCCGACGGCTGGCTGGAGGCCGACGGCAAGCGCATCTACGAGGCGCAGGATCTGCGCGTCGCGCTGTTCCAGAGCTGATTTTTCGCTCGCGGGGCTGCCGGCCGGGAGCGGACGCGCGCTCCCGGCCGTTGCCCCGGCAGTTGCGAACGGGCGGGCTTCGTCCTAGCTGACCGGGAGAGCGCGGGTCCACGGCCCGCCGCGGAGACAGTTTTTTCCATGCGCCGTGTCGTCATCACCGGGATGGGCATCGTCTCGTCCATCGGCAACAACACGCAGGAAGTCCTCGCCTCCTTACGCGAGGCGCGCTCGGGGATCGCGCGCGACGCGTCGCAGGCGGCCCACGGCTTCCGCAGCCAGGTTTCGGGCGCCCCGAGCCTCGATCCCGAGGGCGTGGTCGATCGGCGCGCCATGCGCTTCCACGGCGGCGGCACCGCCTGGAACCACGTCGCCATGGAGCAGGCGATCCAGGACGCAGGTCTTGAGGCCGGCGACGTCTCGAACGACCGCACCGGCATCATCATGGGCTCGGGCGGCCCTTCGACCCGCACCATCGTCGAATCGGCCGCGATCGCGACCGAGAAGGGGCCCAAGCGCGTCGGGCCCTTCGCGGTGCCCAAGGCCATGTCCTCGACGGCGTCCGCGACGCTCGCGACGTGGTTCAAGATTCGCGGCGTGAACTACTCGATCTCTTCCGCCTGCGCGACGTCGAACCACTGCATCGGCAACGCCGCCGAGATCATTCAGGCCGGCCGCCAGGACGTGATCTTCGCGGGCGGCTGCGAGGAGCTCGACTGGACCCTCTCGGTCCTGTTCGACGCCATGGGGGCGATGTCCGCGAAGTACAACGACACCCCGGCCCGGGCGTCCCGCGCCTACGATGCGGGCCGCGACGGATTCGTGATCGCGGGCGGTGCCGGCGTTCTGGTGCTGGAGGAGTACGAGCACGCGAAGGCCCGCGGCGCCCGTATCTACGGCGAGGTCGCGGGCTACGGCGCGACCTCGGACGGGCACGATATGGTTGCCCCCTCCGGCGAGGGCGCGGTCCGCTGCATGCAGCAGGCGATCTCGGGCCTGAAGGGCGCCAGGATCGACTACATCAACCCGCACGCCACCTCGACGCCGGTCGGCGACGACAAGGAGATCGAGGCGATCCGCGAGGTCTTCGGCCGCGGCGAGGCCTGCCCGCCGATCGCGGCGACGAAGTCGCTCACCGGCCACTCGCTGGGCGCCACGGGCGTCCAGGAGGCGATCTACTCACTGCTGATGATGAACAACGGCTTCATCTGCGAGAGCGCCCACATCGACGAGCTCGACCCGGCCTTCGCCGACATGCCGATCCTGCGCCAGCGGCGGGACGACGCGAAGCTCGGCCACGTCCTCTCGAACTCCTTCGGCTTCGGCGGCACCAACGCGACGCTGGTGCTGAAGCACGTCGACGCCTGAGGCCGCGACCCTTCGGCCATCGGCGGAATAATGCTGGCCCGGAACGTTTCTGTTCCGTAAACGCTGTCCTCGCACCTCTGCGGGAGACAGCGCGTGGTCCCCTTCCTCGTTGCCACATTGGGCGGGCTCGTTTTCGCGGGCGCCGCCATGGTCTTCGTCCGCCAGCGCCTGATCGAGGCGGCGCGCGAGGACACCCGCGGCTACTTCTGAGCGGCCACGCCGGGTCCCCGGCGGATGAAGCTCCCCTTTCCCGGACGCCTGGAACGGAGTGGAAGGTGATCCGGGATCCAGCAGGGGAAGTGCCGCGAAGCGGCTCGATCTCCAGCACCGCCATTGTGTTCGGACGCTTCGCGTCTCCTTGCGCTGGATCCCGGATCACCCTCCGCTGACGCTCCGGGCGTCCGGGAAAGCGCCGGTGATGGTCGAGGCCGCCTCGCCCCAGCCCATTGGACAGCGCGAGGACCGGCGCGCTATGGCTCGGCCCTTCTACGGCGCCCCTTCGGGGGCCGATGCGGCACCAGGGACGAGCGGATCGCATGACGGGATTGATGGCGGGCAAGCGCGGCCTGATTATGGGCGTTGCCAACGATCACTCGATCGCCTGGGGCATCGCCCGGATGCTCCACCAGCACGGCGCCCGCCTCGCCTTCACCTACCAGGGCGAGGCGCTTGGTCGCCGCGTCGGCCCGCTCGCCGCCAAGCTCGATTCCGACGTGGTGATTCCCTGCGACGTGGAGGATCTGGCCTCGGTGGACGCCGCCTTCGACCGCCTCGACGCGGCCTTCGACGGCGCGCTCGACTTCGTGGTCCACGCCATCGGCTTCTCCGACAAGGCGCAGCTCAAGGGCCGCTACCTCGACGTCACCACGCGCGACAACTTCGTGCGCACCATGACGATCTCGTGCTTCTCCTTCACGGAGATCGCCCAGCGGGCGGCCCGGCGCATGCGGAACGGCGGCTCGCTCCTCACGCTCACCTACGGCGGCTCGACCCGGGTCATGCCGAACTACAACGTGATGGGGGTCGCCAAGGCGGCGCTGGAGGCGTCCGTGCGCTACCTCGCCTCCGATCTCGGCCCGGACGGCATCCGCGTCAACGCGCTCTCGGCGGGCCCGATGCGCACGCTCGCGGGCGCCGGCATCGCGGATGCCCGGCTGATGTTCAACCACCAGAAGGCGCACGCGCCGCTCCGGCGCACCGTGAGCCTGGACGACGTCGGCGGCTCGGCCCTCTACCTGCTCTCCAGCCTCTCGGGCGGCGTGACCGGCGAGATCCACTTCGTGGATTCGGGCTACAACATCATCTCGATGCCGCGGCCCGACGTGCTCCAGGCCCAGGACGAGGCCGGCGTCGTCGGCGACGCCTGAGGCGCTCAGTACGGGATGCGGCCGGGCGGCAGGAATTCGGGCTCGGCGGGGGCTCCGCCGCGCGGCCGGCGCGCCCGCACCACCCGGCGCTCGCGCCGTTCCACGAGGTGCGGCGGGGGCGGCTCGGAGGGGTAGTTCGAGGCGAAGGGATTCCGCGGCACCCCTTGCGCCCGCGCCGCCGGCGCGGCGAGGCCGAGGGTGGAGGCGGTCAGGATCGTGAGGGAGAGCAGGATGCGCATGCGCGCCTCCTGAGACCGCAATCGTGACGCCAGTAGGGTGAGCGCCCATGGAACCGCACCGGTTCGAGCAGGACGGCGAGGCGTACGAGGTCCGCTTCGAGCGCGTGGACGGGGCTTGGGTCGCCCATATCCGGCGCGTCGCGGACGACGCTTTGCGCAGCCTCGCCTTCCCGGACGGCGTCGGCTACGCCGCCGACGATGTCCGCGGCTCGCTCATCGCGGGCTGCGAGGCCGCCGCCGCAAGCTTCGCGGACGGCCCGCCGACCCGCCACTGAGGAACCGCCCCCGGATCTCCCGTGTTCGCGCTCCAACGATGACACGCGTCGAGGAGCATTCATGACCGAGGTGACCTACCACATCGTCGAGCACGACGGCGGCTTCGCCTACAAGGTCGGCGACGTGTTCTCCGAGACCTTTCCGAGCCGGGACGCGGCGCTGCAGGCGGCACAGGCCGCCGCGGCCGAGCAGCAGGTGCCGGGCTCGACCGAGGGCATCCGCTACCAGGATGGGGCGGGCAGCTGGCACGACGAGACCGCGCGCGGCAACGACCGCCCGGTGACGAAGGTCGAGGGCTGACGACGGACCGGGGAGGCTTCGGAGCACGATGGCGCGTCGAAAGGCTCGGGCGGCGGAGACGGAGGCCGCCCCGGAATCGGACGGCCCGGCGCCCGAGGCTTCGGCGAGGTCCGCGCCCGCGCCGACGCGTCTTCCCAAGGGCGCGCGGCGCACCACGCCATCGGCCGAGACCCTGGCCGCCCTCGATCGGGACCGGCTGATCGGCCTCGTCCTCGACGAGACCCGGCGCAACCCGGCCTTCCGCAAGCTGGTGAGCGCGGCGCTCGCCGCCCGGCAGGGGCCGGACGCCGTCGCGCGGATCGTCGATCGCAGGCTCGCCGCCCTGGAGGGCGCGCGCGGCTACATCGACTGGCAGAAGGGCCGCGCCTTCGCGCTCGACCTCGACGCCACCGTCTCGGTGATCCTGAACGAGCTGCGCCCGCTCGACGGCGAGGCCGCCCTGGAGCGGCTCCTGCGCTTCCTCGGCGGCGCCGAGAGCGTGTTCGCCCGGGTCGATGACGGGGCCGGCACCGTGCAGGGCGTCTACGACCGGGCCGCGGAGGCGGCCGTCGAGATCGGCGCCGCGCTGCCCTCCGGGACGGCCGCGCGCTTCGCGAGCGGGTTGCTCCCGCGTGTGCTCGCCGATCCGACCGGCGCGCTCACCGTGCTCCTGCGCGGATTGGTCGGTCGGCTCGATCCGGAGGCGCTGGCGCCGCTGGACGCAGAGGTGGCGGGGCTGGTGGCGGAGCCGGGCAAGAGGACGGGCCGCCGCGAGACGGAGACGCTGCAGAGGCTCCGGCGGCTCGTGCTGCTGCGCCTGCGCCAGGACATCGCCGAGCGCCGCGGCGACGTCGACGCCTTCATCGCCTTCGAGCTGGAGGCGATGCCGGGCTCGCCGGACCGGCTCGACATCGCGACGCGCCTGCTCCGGGCCGACCGTCCCGCGGAGGCGCTCGACTGGCTGCGCCGGGAGACCCCCCAGCCGCTCACCCGCGCCGACCTGATCGCAGGCCTCGACGAGATGGCGATGGAGCGCGAGCGGGCGGTTCTGGAGATCCGGGCGCTCGACGCCCTGGGGCGGGACACGGAGGCGCAGGACCTGCGCTGGCGGGGCTTCGCGGCGCGCCTCGACGCGGAGATGCTGCGGGCCTACCTCGCCAAGCTGCCGGATTTCGAGGACGACGAGGCCCTGCGGCGCGCCTTCGCGGTCGTGGAAGCCTTTCCCGACCCGCACCGCGCGCTCGGCTTCCTGGTGCGCTGGCCGGACCTCGACCGGGCGGCCCGGCTGGTGACCGGGCGGCCCGGGATCTGGGAGGGCGAGCGCTACACCATCCTGGCCCCGGCCGCCGACGCCCTGGCGCAGGCTCATCCGCCGGCCGCGACGATCCTCTACCGGGCGCTCATCGACGACATCCTGGGTCGCGGGCGCAGCCAGGCCTACACGCACGCCGCCGCCTACCTCTCGGAACTCGACCGGCTCGCCGAGCGCGCCGATCTCGGCGGCGCGGAGCCGGACCCGGCGGAGTACCGGGCCGGGCTGAGGCGCCGGCACGGGCGCAAGTACGGCTTCTGGGATCTGGTCGAGGGCGCCTGAGCCCGCGGGGCGGCCCCCTCAGTCCTGCTCGATCGCATCGACCCGGTCCGGGTAGAAGGCCAGATGACCGCGGATCGCCGCCACGGCGGGGAACGGGTCCTCGTAGCTCCAGACCGCGTCGCCGCGCTGCGCGTCGCCGGCCCGCAGGTCGTAGTAGCTCGCATCGCCCTTGTAGGGGCAGTGGCTGCGCCGGGCCGAGGGCGTGAAGTGCTCCAGCCGCGCGTCCGCCCGCGGAATGTAGAGCACCGGCAGGTAGCCGCCCTCCTGCAGGCTCAGGGCGGCGCGCGTCTCGGCCACGACCGCGCCGTTCAGCACGACCCGGATGCGGCCCGGATGCGGCAGGATGGCGATCGGGTGGTCCGGGCCGGGCTGCTTCATCGCGTGCTCCTCTCGTCGGGCATGGTCTCGGGTGTGATCTCCTGCGTGCCGAGCGCGTCGGCGAGCCGCGCCTGGGCGCTTCCCGGCCGCAGAGGCTTCTGCTGGCTCTCGTGCGGGGCCCAGCCGGAGAGCCAGAGCAGCTCGAAGGTCGCCCGCACCCGGCCGTCCGGGTCGGCGAAGCGCGTCGCGTAGATCTCGGCCGCCCGGAGCAGGGTGTCGCGCCGCAGGGGCGTGCGTCGGCGCTCGCCGAGCGCGTTGGTCAGCCCCATGGCCCGCAGGTCGCGCATCAGCCCGAACGGGTCGGCGTAGCGCACGGTCACCGTCTCGCTGTCCACCACCGGCAGGGCGAAACCCGCCCGCTGCAGCAGGCCGCCGACCTCGCGCACCGCCGCGAACGGGGCGACGCGGGGGCTGATGCCGCCCTCCATCTCGCTCTCGGCCGCGGCGAAGCTCTGGCGCAGCTCCGTCAGCGTCGCCCCGCCGAGCAGGCAGCCGAGGAACAACCCGTCGGGCTTCAGGGCGCGCCGCACCTGCACCAGGGTGCCGGGCAGGTCGTTCACCCCCTGGAGGGCGAGCAACGACACCGCGAGGTCGAGGCTGGCCGCCGCCACGGGCAGCGCCTCCGGATCGGCGACGGCGCCCGCGATGCCGGGTTCGGGCGCTTCCGGCAGCGGTGCGAGGCGCAGGATCCGGCCGCCGTCGATGCGCCGCGCGAGGATCCGCGCCGCGGCCGGGGTCGGCGTCCCGAGATCGAGCGCGCTGGAAAAGCTCCGCAGGACCGTGCCCAGCCGGTCGTCGAGATCCTCCGCCGCGCGGGCGAGCAGGAAGTCGGCGTAGCCGCCTGCGCGGCCGTTCGCGTGCGCCCGGGCGAGGCGTCGGCGGGCGAGGGCGGTGTCGAAGAGGGGCGTGTCCATGCGCCGCCTAGATGGCGCCCGCGAGGCCCCGGCGCCAGCGTCCGCCGCCGCGCCGCGGGCATGGCTCAGCGCGGACGCCTGCGCGCGGCCCTGCGCGGGTGCTTCACACCTGCGCGAGCCCGGAACGCGGGATTACGGCGGGCCGTTCTTCGTGCCACGGTAGGTAGGAGAACACCATGATGACGCGCATCCTCGTCGGCGCCCTCGCGCTCACGGCACTCGCCTGGACCGGGGCCGCCGAGGCCAAGGGCTGCATCAAGGGCGCCGTGGTCGGCGGCGTCGCCGGCCACTATGCCGGCCATCACGGTCTCCTCGGGGCCGCCGCCGGCTGCGCGGTCGGCCGCCACCGCGCCAACAAGCAGGCGCGCCAGGACAGCGAGGCCACGGGTCAGGCGCAGCCCGCCGGGCGCTGAGGCGAAACTGCGCGGTAATGCTGCCGGTTGCCGTTTCATCGGGGTCGGCAGCCGGCCCGCAGCAGGACATTTCGCACCGATGCGACCTTCCGCACGCTCGCCGTTCCGCCGCCGCCTCGCGGCCTCGGCCGCGCTCGCCGTCCTCGTCCCCGCCGCGGCCTGTGCGCAGGGCGTCGGCTTCGCCACCGGCCTGCCCGGCCGCGACCCGGCGGGCGAGGACGCGATCGGCTGGGGGCCGGCCTACCGGCCCGAGACCAGCTTCTCACAGCCCGGTACGCCGCCGACGCCGGGCGACTATGCGGGCGCCGCCTACCGGGCGCGGACCGGCCGCGGCGTCTACGACCGGCCGGTCCGCGAACGGATCGAGCGGGCTCCGCAGCGGCGTCGTCACCGCGACTGGTGAGCGGCCCCGGGACAAGCCTCAGGCCTCCTCCAGTTCGGGCTCCGCCGGCGCAGCCTCCGGCGCGAACGGATCCGGCCCGAGCAGATCCGCCACCAGCGCGTCCATCCGGGCGGCGATGCCGTCCGCCGCCAACGCCGCGCGGATCGCCCGCCGCGCGCGCTGGAACGGTGTGCCGGGCTCGATCGGCACCGCGCCTGCCACCCGCTCGGCCTCGGCCGCAGCGGCGGCAAGATCCGCGTGGAGCTGGATCCGCCCATCGAAGAGCGGGATCGGCAGGGTGAACATCAGCTTGTCGAAATGCCGCGCGCCCTGCTCCCCGCGGGCCTGGAGATGAACGATCCGGCGACGGACCGTATCGCTGTTGAGGACGGCCAGCAGGTAGTGGGCCTCGATGCCAACCGCGACATCCGCCCAGTAGAGGACGTGATCGATGATGGCGGTCTCGTCGGTGACGATGCAGGCCGCCGGGCGCTGGCCGGATTTCGAGAATACCACGCGCAGGCACCGGGTCGGGAACTGGTTCGCGAGGCCGTTGTGGAAGTTCCAGCGCTGGCTCAGCGTCATCCGGCCGGCGCTGGTGCGCTGCCAGATGCCGTCCGCCCGCTCCATCCAGTCGGCGAGCCGGCCGAAGCCGCGATTGCCCGCCTGGCGCGCGTCGAGCACCGTGCCGGCCTCGTCGATGGGGACGATCCCCTCGAACGGCTGCAGCACCCGGAACGGCGCGATCGACTCGCCGAGGTGGACCGGCCGCAGGAAGCGGCGCTCGACCGCACCCTCCAGCGCGTCGAGGGCGCGATAGCGCGGATCCTCGAGGTTCGAGCGCCGGCTGCGCACGGCCGGCGCCGCCTGGCTGGCGCCGAGGCGTCCCCCGTCGCGGCGCTCGACGAGGCAGAGCATCCGCGGCACCAGCGTCGCGCCCTGGCGGAACCGGTCCCGGTAGGGCGAGGCCGCCGCGAAATCGACTGCGCGCGGCGCGGCGGCAGGGCCCGCGGTGACGTGGCGGTCCGCCAGCTCTTCGGGCGCGTCCTTGAAGGGCAGGTGGCCCGCGAAGGCGGTGACCCGCTCCGGCGTCGGTCGCGCCCGCTCGGCGACCTCGGCGAACAGCACGCAGGTCGGCACCCGGAAGAGCGGCGCCACGGCCTGGTTGTCGAGCATCCAGGCCTCCGTGAAGGCGGCGCGCACACCCGTCCAGTCGCCGGTGCGGAAGGCGCGGTACTGGCCGCGGCTGAGGGCGGCCATCGGCAGAACCATGGCGAGGCGCCCGCCCCGGCGCCGCGGGCCGGCCGGCCGCGCGTAGAGTTCGGCGCAGCGCACCAGGAACAGCCCGGAGAGGTCGGTCTGCGTGACGAGGCGCGCCTCGTCCGCCCCGACCCAGACGCCGAGGCGGCGCGCCGTCTCGCGGAAGCGCTCCTGCATGTCCTCGGACATGTAGCGGTAGGCGAGCCAGGGCGGGTTGCCCAGCACCACATCGACCCGCGCCCCGTCCGAGAGGGCGACCGGTCGGCTGAGGTTGCGCGCGACGAAGCCCCAGACATGGTCGCGGCCGGCGCGCCTGAGCCGGTCGTAGGTGAGGTAGGTCGCCCGCAGCGTCCCCCGGTGCTCGGCCGGCACCCCGAGGGCCGCGAGGCCGCCGAGGAACGCGTCGGCGTCGCGGCCCGCCTCGCTCGCGTCGTGGAGCGCGGCGACGACCGCGTCGAACAGGGCGGGGTCGGCGCAGAGCCCGAGCGGGAAGCGCAGCACCGAGCCGCCGGTCCGCCGCGATCCCGGCGGCGGCGGCGCGACGACGACGAGGTCCTGCTCGACCGCGTCGCGCCGGACGTTCCACTGCAGCGCGTCGCCGAGATAGACCGGCAGCGAGATGGCGTCCTCGCGCGCGAGCAGGGATTCGCCCAGCGCCAGCAGGTAGGTGACGCGGGCGAAGATCACCGCGACCGGGTGCACGTCGAAGCCGGTGACCGTGGCGCAGCAGGCGGCCGCCACGGCGCCGGCCGGCATCCCGGCCGCGGCCAGCGCCTCGCGCTTCAGCCGCACCGCGTGGAACAGGAAGCTCCCTGAGCCGCAGGCGGGGTCGAGGCAGCTCTGCGCGGCCGGAGCGTCGAGGGCACGGCGCACCACCTTCCGGGCGAGCCAGTCGGGCGTGTAGTACTCGCCCAGGTCGTGGCGCTGCTCCGGGTCGATCAGCGATTCGTAGAGCACCTTCAGCAGATCGACGTCCACGCTGCCGAGATCGAAGCGGGCGGCGTGGCCGGCGAGGCTCGCGACGATCGCGGGCCCCTCCGGCGCGCCCAGGATCCAGCCGAAGAAATCCTCCTCCACGGCGCCGTGCACCCCGGCATCCCGGAAGGCGCGCCCGTCGAGGAGATCCTCGGGCGAGCGGCCGTGGATGCGCATCGCCCCGGCCGCGATCGCCTTGGCGAGGATCACCAGGTAGGTGTGCTGCAGCCAGAGGTCGTCGCCGCCCACCGCCTTGCCGTAGACGAAGCCGAGATGCCGCTCCCAGAGCTGGCGCTTGAGCGCCGCCTCGGGATCGCCCGCCACCGCGGCCCAGGCGGTCCGCAGCAGCGCGTGGGTGCGCGCGAAGGCGACGCTGCGCCGCCCGAGCTCGTTCGTGATGCCGGGGGCGTCCGCCGGCAGCCAGTCGCGCACCGCGATCACGCCCTCCAGCCACGCCGTGAGGTCGCGGGGCTCGGCGGCGCGCGCGTCGCAGGCGCCGAGCGGCACGAGGGCGCCGGCGCGCATCTCGTAGGCCACGAAGCGCGCCCCGTCGGTGGCGAGGCCGACATAGCGCTGGCCGGTCGCCGCCTCGCGCTCCGGCAGGTAGCGGGCGAGCTGCGCCTCCGCCGCCGCCGACTCGCGGCGCAGGTCGGCCTTGATCTCGATGAGGGTGCGGCCGAGGAGGGCATCGACCCGGCCACGCACCTCGGGGAGCGCCTGTTCGAAGGCGATCTGCTCGCTGCGGGCTCCGAGCGCGCCCGTGAGCAGGCGGTGCAGCAACGCCCGCACCTTCTCGTGGCCGGGCCGACGGGCGAGTTCGGCGACGACGGCTTCGAGTTCGGCTTGGGTGATCGGCATGGGCTACCTCAGATATCTCAGGTAGCTAAATTCACCTCAGGTTATATTGCAAGACGGGCATGTCCCGGCGCATGACCTGAGGTAAAGGAAATCTCCCATCGGTAGCCCGCTGGAGCGGGAGCCGGTACAAGGGCCGCGGACACGTCCGGGCCACGGGCGGCCGGGGGGATCAGATGCAGAGTTTCGTGCGGGCCAAGCTGCACGGCATCCGGGTGACGGGCGCCGACCTCAACTATCACGGCTCGATCACCCTCGACGCCGACCTCTGCCGCGAGGCCGGGCTCGACCCGCTCGAATTCGTCGAGATCTGGAACAAGATGTCGGGCGCGCGCATCAGCACCTACGTGCTCTACGGCCCGGCCGGCTCCGGCTGCTGCGTGCTGAACGGGGCCGCGGCCCGCACCTGCCAGGTCGGCGACGAGGTGATCATCGCCTCTGCGAGCTACGGCAGCGTGGACGACGTGATCAGTCACAAGCCGCGGGTGCTGATCTTCGGCGAGGGCAACCGCGTGGTGGACCGGGTCGTCTACGACGTGTTCCGCGACGAGGCGGGCCGCCTCGACATGCGGATCATCGAGGCGGAGACGGGTGCGGAGGAGGCGCCGCGGGTGGCGACGCAGATCCGGGTGGTGTGAGGTTCAGAAGGCGCGTCGATCCTTCCCAGCGGAACAGGGTGATCGCCCGTGGGCAGCGTACCTCGCTATCAGGTCCGGTATCTTTGACCCGGAGAAGCGCGGGTCCCCTCTCCCGTGCGGGAGACGTCTGCTTTCGCAGAAAGCCGGGTGAGGGGCCCAGAGCGTACCGGACGAAATGCTGCGGTTCCGCGGCAACGTCCTGCTCTGTTCGTAGCGTTCTCATCCCTCACCCCAACCCTCTCCCGCACGGGAGAGGGCGCGCGGTGCGGTTTAGGTTCTTCGACGGGCCTTCCAACGCGCAGGGCCACCTGTCCTCCGCGATCATTCACGCGGCCCGCGGGGTAGGATGCCGCGGCAACTTCGGTCACCCAGAAATGCGTCAGAGCACCTGGATCGCCTCTCGCTCGATTGCGGGGCGCAGGTGAGGATGCAGGCCGTCCCGCGTCGTCAGATCGACCGCCGATCCGAGCTCGCGCGAGAGCCGGTCCTCGACGCGGATCAACTTCACGAAGCCGAAGCGCTCGTAATCGGGATCGACGAACAGGTCGACATCGCTGCCGTCCCGCGCCTCGTCCCGCGCCACCGAGCCGTAGAGCCAGAGGTGCTGGACGCCGGATCGGCGCAACTCGGCCTCGGAGGCGCGTAACAGCGCAATGACATCGTCCCGGCGCATGAGTCCGGGTCTAGCACGTCCGCGCCGCGTGGACGATCGGGCTCAATCGTCCATCTTCAGCGCGGCGATGAAGGCTTCCTGCGGGATCTCGACCCGCCCGAACTGGCGCATGCGCTTCTTGCCCTCCTTCTGCTTGTCGAGGAGCTTGCGCTTGCGCGAGATGTCGCCGCCGTAGCACTTGGCGGTCACGTCCTTGGAGAGCGCCCGGATCGTCTCGCGGGCGATGATCTTGCCGCCGATCGCCGCCTGGACGGGGATCTGGAACAGGTGGCGGGGGATCAGGTCCTTCAGCTTCTCGCACATCGCCCGGCCGCGCGATTCCGCCCGGGTTCGGTGGACCAGCATCGAGAGCGCGTCGACGGGCTCGGCGTTCACCAGGATCGACATCTTCACGAGGTCGCCCTCGCGGTAGTCGGAGACGTGGTAGTCGAACGAGGCGTAGCCCTTCGAGATCGACTTCAGGCGATCGTAGAAGTCGAACACCACTTCATTCAAGGGCAGGTCGTACACGACCATGGCGCGCTTGCCGACGTAGTTGAGGTCGATCTGGACGCCGCGGCGGTCCTGGCAGAGCTTCAAGACGCCGCCGAGATACTCGTCGGGCGTGAGGATCGTGGCGCGGATCCAGGGCTCCTCGACCGTCTCGATCTTCATCGGGTCGGGCATGTCGGCGGGGTTGTGCAGCTCCCGGATCTCGCCGTCGCGCATGGCGAGGCGGTAGACCACGGAGGGCGCCGTCGAGATCAGGTCGAGGTTGAACTCGCGCTCCAGCCGCTCCTGGATGATCTCGAGGTGCAGGAGCCCGAGGAAGCCGCAGCGGAAGCCGAAGCCGAGCGCGGCGGAGGTCTCCATCTCGTAGGAGAACGAGGCGTCGTTGAGCCGGAGCTTGCCCATGGCCGAGCGCAGGTTCTCGAACTCGGCCGCGTCCACCGGGAAGAGGCCGCAGAACACGACGGCCTGGACCTCCTTGAAGCCCGCCATCATCTCGGTGGTCTGGCGCTTGTCCTCGGTGATGGTGTCGCCGACGCGGGTGTCGGCCACCTCCTTGATCGAGGCGGTGAGGAAGCCGACTTCGCCGGGGCCGAGCTCGCCGATATCGGCCATCTTCGGCCGGAACACGCCGATCCGATCGACGCCGTAGACCGCGTCCGCGCCCATCATGCGGATGGTCATGCCCTTCTTCAGCACGCCGTCCACGATGCGCACCAGCACCACGACGCCGAGATAGACATCGTACCAGGAATCGACCAGCAGCGCCTTCAAGGGCGCCGCGCGATCGCCCTTCGGCGGCGGCAGGCGCTTGACGATCGCCTCCAGCACCGCCTCGATGTTCAGCCCGGTCTTGGCCGAGATCGGCACGGCGTCGGAGGCGTCGAGCCCGATCACCTCCTCGATCTGCTCCTTCACCCGGTCGGGCTCGGCCGCCGGCAGGTCGACCTTGTTGAGGACGGGCACGATCTCGTGGTTGGCGTCGAGCGCCTGGTAGACGTTGGCGAGCGTCTGCGCCTCGACGCCCTGGCTCGCGTCCACCACCAGCAGCGAGCCCTCGCAGGCGGCGAGCGATCTCGAGACCTCGTAGGCGAAATCCACGTGGCCGGGCGTGTCCATCAGGTTGAGGACGTAGTCCTTCCCGTCCTCGGCCTTGTACTCCAGCCGGACGGTGTTGGCCTTGATGGTGATGCCGCGCTCGCGCTCGATGTCCATCGAGTCGAGCATCTGCTCGCCCATGTCGCGGAGCGCCACGGTGCCGGTCGCCTGGATCAGCCGGTCGGCCAGCGTCGACTTGCCGTGGTCGATATGCGCCACGATCGAGAAGTTGCGGATGTTGTCGATGGGCGCAGCGGTCATCGGCGGGGGTCTCCGGCGCGCGGCGGGCCCCGGGGGCGGCCGCTCCGCGCCGTGTCAGGAACGGGAATCTGTGTCGGTGAGGCGCGGGATAGCAGGGGGCCGTATCCGCGCCAAGCGCCGGCCGGACGCAGGGGCCGGAAACGCGCGCGGGCGCGGACGGCCGCGAGAGCCGCCCGCGCCCGAGGGCGCCCGGAGGGCGTCAGGCCTGGAAAGACCCCGCGCTCAGCGGCCGCGATCGCGGATCAGCCGCTCGATCTCGGCCTCGCCGTGGGCGCGGGCCTTCGCCTCGGTCGGGTGCTTGCGGTCCGAGCGCTGGTGCAGCTTGCCGTTCTTGCGGATGCTCCACTGGAACAGGCTGCCGGACTCGCCGACCGGTTCGACGTCGAGGCTGAAGGGGTAGGTGTCGGTCTGGATGTCGCTCATCCGGCCTATATGGTGCGCCGCGTCGCCCTTGCCAGAGGACGAACGCGCCAGGGCACGAAAGCGGCGCCCGAACGTTCAGGGCGCGCCCGCCTCCGCCCGCGCCTGGGCGGCCATCGCCACGAGCGCCTTGCGCAAGGCCCCCATGTCGGAGACCCGCTCCGGATAGGCCACCCGCACGGCGCGCTCGCCCGCCACGAGGTCCATCCCCTCCGGATCGAGCCCGGTGAGCTGCCAGCGTCCCTCGCCCCCGCCGGCCCCGGCCGCGTAGAGCGCCAGCGCGTCGGCATGGTCGGCGTTCATGTGCTCGACCGCGCCGCGCTCGCCAGCCACCACGCCCTCGGCGCCCGCGAGATCGAGGAGGAGTTCCGCCCGCGTCAGCGTCGCGGCCTTGGCGAAGCCGCCGTTCAGGTGGCCGGCGGACGGGTCGAGCGCGAAGAACCCGAAATCGGGGAAGTCCGCGTAGAGCTTCGCCTTCGGGTGGCGGGCGAGGAAGCGCTCGCGGGCGCGGGGCTCCGGGGTCGGCGCCGCCCGGCCCACCACCGTGAGGCGCGGATGGGCCAGCGGGTCGCCCTTGCCGCCGGCCGAGAAGAGCAGCGAGCAGCGCGGGTCAGCGAGCAGGTTGCGGGTGTGGGCGGAGAGGCGCGAGAGCAGCATCAGGGGCGTGCCGTCCGCGTCGGTCGCCATCGTCACCAGCGAGCAGAAGGGCGTGCCGTCGGGCTCCAGGGTGGCGAGCGCGCCGGAGCGGACCGTGCGCAGGAGGTCGCGCGCCAGCCCCACGGCGTCGAAGCCGGCTTCCGCGGCCGGCAGCGGCCGCGCCGGCCCGCGCCGCGCGCCGTCCGTGCCCCCGGCCGCCTCGCCCTGATCGGTCCCGCCCATCGTGCCTCCGGTCGCCGGTTCACCCGTCCCGCCCGTTCCGGGCGATCCTGCTCCGATCATAGGCATTTCGGCCGCCGGGGCGAGGGCGACATCGGCCCGCGGGCCGCCGCCGATACGGCCAAGCTACGCCCGGCGCTCGCTTTTTTCAAAGCTTCATACTAAAGCACCTGACCCTTCCGCGCGAAGCGGGCCGGGGGGCTGCCGCTCCTCCCGACCGCTCTCGCGTCACCGCCTGCCCCGGACCGGGGTCGGGTTCGGGCCGCCGGCCCTGAGCCCCGCCGCCGCCGTTTCAGTCAGGGAACGCGCATGCCGACCATCGCCCTCGTCGACGACGACCGCAACATCCTCACATCCGTGTCGATCGCGCTGGAGACCGAAGGATACCGGATCCAGACCTACACGGACGGCGCCTCGGCGCTCGACGGGCTGCGGCACTCGCCGCCGGATCTCGCCATCTTCGACATCAAGATGCCCCGCATGGACGGGATGGAGCTTCTCAGGCGCCTGCGGCAGAAATCGGACCTTCCGGTGATCTTCCTAACCTCGAAGGACGAGGAGATCGACGAGCTGTTCGGCCTCAAGATGGGCGCCGACGACTTCATCCATAAGCCGTTCTCGCAGCGTCTCCTCGTCGAGCGGGTCAAGGCGGTGTTGCGCCGCTTCGCCCCGAAGGACGGCCCCGGCGCGCCGCCCCGCGAGGCGGATGCCGCCGCCCGTTCCCTGGAGCGCGGCGCCCTGATGATGGACCCGGAGCGCCACACCTGCACCTGGAAGGGCGAGCCGGTGACGCTAACCGTGACCGAGTTCCTGATCCTGCAGGCCCTGGCCCACCGCCCCGGCGTCGTGAAGAGCCGCAACGCCCTGATGGATGCGGCCTACGACGATCAGGTCTACGTGGACGACCGCACCATCGACAGCCACATCAAGCGGCTGCGCAAGAAGTTCAAGGTGACGGACACGAACTTCGACATGATCGAGACCCTGTACGGGGTCGGATACCGCTTCAAGGAAGGCTGAGAGGCGGGCTCCCGCGACGACCCATCCTCAGTCCAAGACCTTCCGAGCCGTGCCGCCCGTAACCTCAGACGATTCGCCCCCGCGCCGCACCCTGTTCGGCCGGCCGCTGCCCACGCCCTTCACCTGGCCGCGTTCCGTCTGGGACGGGGTCGGCCAGCGCGCCGCCTCCAGCCTGACGCGCCGCATCGTCGTGCTCAACCTCGTTGGGTTGATCGCGCTGCTGGTCGGATTCCTCTACCTGAACCAGTTCCGCCAGGGCCTGATCCAGGCCCGCGTCCAGAGCCTCGCGATCCAGGGCGAGATCATCGCGAGCGCCATCGCCTCCTCGGCCTCCGTCGATACGGACACGATCCGGGTCGATCCGGACAAGCTGCTGCAGGATCAGGCCGGCGAGAGCGCGGAGGAGGAATCCGCCCCGCTCGCCTTCTCGCTGAACCCCGAGCGGGTGGCGCCGCTGCTCTCGCGCCTCGTCACGCCCACCGGCAACCGGGCCCGGGTCTACGACCGCGAGGGCGGCCTGCTGTTCGATACCCGCTCGCTGTTCAACCGCGAGGGGCGGGGCGATCCGGCACCCCAGCACGCGCCGAACGCGCTGGAGCGGGCGGTGTCCTGGGTCCACGCCCACCTTGCCACCCTGTTCGGCGGGCGCTCGAAGGCCACCGAGGAGGTCGGCCCTGCCAACGGCCATTCGCTGCGCGAGGTCCAGACCGCCCTCTCCGGCGCCCGCGGCAGCCTGGTCCGCCGCAACACGGTCGGCGAGACCACGGTCTCGGTCGCGGTGCCGATCCACAAGGGGGGGCAGGTCCGCGGCGCCCTGCTGATCTCGACGCAAGGGGACGCAATCGACCGGGTCATCGCCTCCGAGCGCTTCGGCCTGTTCCAGGTCTTCATCGTCGCCGCGCTGGTGATGGTGGTGCTCTCGATCCTGCTCGCCGGGGCCATCGCCGGGCCGGTGCGGCGGCTGGCCGAGGCCGCCGAGAAGGTGCGGATGGGCATCAAGACCCGCGAGGAGATCCCCGACTTCACCGACCGCACCGACGAGATCGGCCACCTCTCGGGCGCGCTGCGCGACATGACCCAGGCGCTCTACCGGCGCATCGACGCCATCGAGAGCTTCGCGGCGGATGTCAGCCACGAGTTGAAGAACCCGCTGACTTCGCTGCGCAGCGCCGTCGAGACCCTGCCGCTCGCCAAGACCGACGATTCCCGCAGCCGCCTGATGGCGATCATCCAGCACGACGTGCGCCGCCTCGACCGGCTGATCAGCGACATCGCCGACGCCTCGCGCCTCGACGCGGAACTGGCGCGCGCCGAGGCGCGGCGCGTGGACATGCGCAAGCTCCTGACCACGGTGATCTCGGTCGCCAACGAGCGGCGGCGCCCGAAGGACTGCCTGATCCAGCTCGACATCGAGGCGCCGCCCGGCAGCGACGAGGCGCCCTTCGCCATCATCGGCCACGACAGCCGGCTGGGACAGGTGGTCAACAACCTGATCGACAACGCCCGCTCGTTCTCGCCCTCCGACGCGAAGGTGCGGGTGGCGCTCCGGCGCGTGCGCGGCGAGGTCGAGATGATCTGCGAGGACGAGGGGCCGGGCATTCCCGAGCACGCCCTGGAGCGGATCTTCGAGCGCTTCTACACCGACCGGCCGGAGCAGGGATTTGGCCAGAACTCGGGCCTCGGCCTCTCGATCTCGCGGCAGATCGTGCAGGCGCACCGAGGCTCGATCCGGGCCGAGAACAGGCCCGGCCCGGCCAACGAGGACGGCGAGCCGACGGTGCGCGGCGCTCGCTTCATCGTGCGCCTGCCGGCGGCCCCCCGCCAACTCGCCGCCTGAGCCGGTGACGCGCCTCACAGCGCACGCCACCTGCGTGGTGCTGGGGGAGGCGGGCGTGCTGATCCGGGGGGCGTCGGGCTCCGGCAAGTCGAGCCTCGCGCTGGCGCTGCTCGACCGGGCCCGGCTCGCCGGCGGCTTCGCGGCCCTCGTCGGCGACGACCGGGTGCGGCTGGCGCGGCATCACGACCGCCTCGTGGCCCGCCCGCACCCGCGTGTCGCCGGCCTGATCGAGGTGCGGGGCCTCGGCATCCGCGAAGCCGCCGGTCTCGGCCACGCCGCGTTGCCGGCCTGCGTTCTGCGCCTCGCCGTCGATCTCGTGGCCGCGGGTCCACGCCTGTCGGAGCCGGAGGCCGGCCGGACCCGGATCCTCGGCCTGGACCTGCCCTGCCTCGTCGCGGATCGGGCCCTGCGTGATTCGGGGCTCGTTCCCGGACTGGTCTCCGCGATGCTTTTCGCGTGCGCGAGGACGCCTACGGGCGTTGCTTCGCGGCCGCACAGCCCGGCTGAGAGTTCGGCCGTAGAGCAGGGGGCATAGCGCGCCCGTGACGGTCGTGGCATGATGATGACGCTGTTTTGAGCAAAACGTCGCGACTGCCTTGTGTCGGGGGTGTGCGATGCACAACATGGCGGCTCGGTTCACAGGACGTCGGAACGTGCGTCGATGATTGGCATGGTGCTCGTCACCCACGGTTTGCTCGCGACCGAGTTCAAGGCCGCGCTCGAGCACGTGGTCGGCCCGCAGGAGCAGATCGAGACCATCACGATCGGCCCGGACGACGACATGGAGATGCGCCGCCGGGACATCATGTCGGCGGTCGGGCGCGTGAACACGGGCACCGGCGTGGTGGTGCTCACCGACATGTTCGGCGGCACGCCCTCGAACCTCGCGCTCTCCTGCATGAACGGCGGTGCGGTCGAGGTGGTCGCCGGCATCAACCTGCCGATGCTCATCAAGCTTGCCAGCGTGCGCGAGGAGGAGTCCCTCGGCGACGCCGTGCTCCACGCCCAGGAGGCGGGCCGCAAGTACATCAACGTCGCCTCCCGGGTGCTCGCCGGCAAGTGACTCGGACAAGTGACCCGGACGTGACGTCCCCGTGATCCGGCGCGGCCGATCCGGACTTCCGTCCTCCCCCCGAACCAGCTAGGCACTGAGCACGACGGTCCCGAGCCGTCGCCCGCGCGGAATCGAGGGCGCACCGTGCCGATGGACGACCTCTACGAGACGGACGACGACCCGCCGGTGCCGGAGGGCGGGTTCCTGCGGACCCTGCCGATCATCAACCGGCGCGGCCTGCACGCCCGGGCCTCGGCCAAGTTCGTGCAGACGGTAGAGCGCTTCGACGCGGCCGTGACGGTGACCCGGGCCGGCGAGACGGTGGGCGGGCGCTCGATCATGGGCCTGCTGACGCTCGGCGCCGCACAGGGCACCTCGGTCGCCGTCACCGCCGTCGGCACCGATGCCCAGGCCTGCCTCGACGCGATCGAGGCGTTGCTCGCCAACCGCTTCGGCGAAGACGAGTAGGCGACCTTCGATCGTCCGGTTTCCGGACGCCGCAGCCGCGGGGTGAAGGGGATTCGCAACGGACGGTTAAGGTTACCGTCCTAGATATGCTCGCATTGTTCCGTATCCCGGCGGTTCGGCCGCCCTGAGGATCACTGCGATGCGTAACCGATCCCTGGCAATGCTGGCGCTTCTCGGCCTGACCGCCGCCGACGCACGGGCGGCTGACCTCGGATACGATTACCTGCGCGGTTCCGAATACGACGAGCCGGCCGTTGTGACGACCGCGCTGATCGATTGGAGCGGCGTCTATGCCGGCGGCCATGTCGGCTGGAGCACGACGAACTTCGGCTTCAAGAATGCTGGCCGTACGGAGATCGCCCACATTCTCCGGCAGACCCTGGTCGAGAAGGAGTTCGGGGTCTCCACTTGGAATCAGCTCACTGACAAGCGTCGCAGCGGGCTCTCCTACGGCGGGTTCGGCGGCTTCAACGTCCAGTACGGAGACGTCGTCTTCGGTGTAGAGGGCGACTATACGAGCCTCAACCAGAAGGCCTATGCCGCGGATTCGGTCTCACGCTACATGCAGGGCTCGACGGGGCTCTACTACTCGGTCACGGCAAACACCACATCGCGGGTCGCGCTGACCGATTACGGCACGCTTCGTGCCCGCATCGGGTACGCCTTCGGGCCCCTTCTGCCGTTCGTCACCGGCGGCCTGGCACTTGGTCGCGCCGTCGTCGGCAACGAGGTGAGCGTCTTCACCGGAGAGTACACCGATCTCGCCCGTCAGGCGCGGGTGGGGGGCAGCGGTTGGCAGACCACCGCCAATCACGGCGAGAAATATGCGGCCGGCGCCGCGCTGGGTGCCGGCATCGACTATGCCATCACCTCCAACGTCTTTCTGCGGGCCGAGTATCAGTACATTCTCTTCGGCAAGTTCGGCGATCACCTGATGAACGTGAACACCGTCCGCAGCGCCGTCGCGGTCAAGTTCTGAGCCCCGGACCGACGAGAAGCCTGAGCGAGCGGAGCGGTACGATGACAGGTCGATATCCAGCCTGCCTGTTGCTCGGCGCCTTCGCGGCCGCGCTGCTGGCTCCCGTCGCCCCGGCCATGGCACAGGGATATGGCCCCCCGCCGCGCCCTTGCGCGCCCGCGCCCTGCCGCCGGCCGCCACCGCCGCCCGGGTTCGGCTACGGCCCACCGGCCATCGTCAGCGGATACCTGCCGCGCAACAACAACCTGCCGATGTACAACGAGCCTCCGGCGCGCCGGCCTGCGTGGTGAGCGCGCGTCAGCTCTCCAGCTCGCTGTCCCAGTACAGGTAATCGAGCCAGGTGTGGTGGTACTGCCGGTGGTCGAACTCGGGCTGGCGGTGGTGCAGCTCGTAGCGGGTGGGGCGGCGCGGCTCGTTGAGGAGCGGCATCGCGGCCTCGTCCGGGGTGCGGTTGGCCTTGCGCAGGTTGCAGGGGCTGCAGGCCGCGACCACGTTCTCCCAGCTCGACAGGCCACCGCGGGAGCGGGGCACCACATGGTCGAAGGTCAGGCCCCCGGAGGGGAGGCGCAGGCCGCAATACTGGCAGCTGAAGCCGTCGCGCAGGTAGATGTTGTAGCGCGTGAAGGCCGGACTGCGCGCCAGCGTCACGTAGTTCTTGAGGGCGACGACGCTCGGCACCCGGAGCGAGCGGCTCGGCGAGCGCGCCTCGACGTCGTAGCTCGCCACCAGGGTCACCCGGTCGAGGAACAGGGCGGTGAAGGCGTCCTTCCAGGACCAGAGCGAGAGCGGATTGTAGGAGAGCGGCCGGTAATCCGCGTTCAGCACGAGGGTCTGCAGGTCCATCATCGGCACCACGCTTCGAACGGTGGCCCGGCGGCAGGTCGCGCAGGCCAGATGCGGCGCGCAGCCTCCGGGCGGGGAACGACGGGATCGACGGTGTCGCGGCGCTGTCTGACGGGCGCGTGACAGGCACAGGGCGCCGACGCGTGGGGCGGCCGCGGACGTTGGGGTATAGGACGGGCCGACGGGCGCCCGAGGGGACCCGAGGTGGCGGATACGACCGCCGCGTGGCGGGGCGCCGGCGGCTCGCCGCCCGGCCGCGCCCCTTCGCGTGGTAACGAAAAGGCCCTGTCCATCGGGGCTTAGTCTAATATCAGGGTGACAGCCTTGTGAAGCCGCGTTCGCATCACCCGGCGACGCACCCACAGGATGGCGCGATCACGGGCCGGGGCCGCCCCGATCGCGCTGCGCGAGGCGGCCCGCTCGTGGGCGGGCAGGATCCGCGCCGGCCCCGGGTCGCCAGCGGCGGCCTTTCGCACTATGACTGGCCCCGGCCCGCCCGCGTACCCGGCGGTCCCAAACCCTCCGGGCGCCCGCGTGCCCCGAGAGACGGCGCCGAGAGGGCGCCGCGACCCCGCATGCCACAGATCTGCGCCCGCCCGCCGCTCCCGCGCCGGCACGCGCCACAGAAGGATGCCGCAGAAGGATGCTGATGAGCCGACGTCCGAGCCGCCCAGCGAGCCGAGGCCTGCCCCCGCACGGCCTGTCCGAGACGCGCCGCGGACCGCGCCTGGCCCTTCTGGCGCTGCTGGCCGGCCTCGTCGCCGCGCCCGCGGCGCTCGCTCAGCAGCCCGCGGCCCAGCAATCTCCCGCGCTCCAGCAGGCGCCCGCGGCCCAGCAGGCGCCCGCGGCTCAGCAAGCGCCCGCGGCTCAACAAGCGCCGGCCCCGAAGCCCAAGCCGGCGCCCGAGCTGTCCGAGCAGGCCAAGCAGGTTCGGGCCAAGCTCGACGCGGCCAAGGAGGTGCTCGACCGGCAGGAGAAGGAGCTCGGCCAGACCCACGTCTCGATGGCGGACCTCGCGGCGATCCGCGACACCGTCGCACCGATCGTCGATGAGATGCGCACCCTCGTCGCCCAGATCGACGCGCCGCTCGCCTCCGCCCGGGAGCGGCTCAGCCAGCTCGGGCCCAAGCCCAAGGACGCGCCCGAGAGCGCGGACGTCGCCGAGGAGCGCGCCGAGCGCGAGGCGGCGGTGGTGCGCATCGACGATTTCCAGCGCCTCGCCCGCGCCACGCTGGTCCAGGGCGACCAGATCATCGACCGGGTCCAGAACAAGCGCCGCGCCTCCTTCACCAAAGGGCTGTTCGAGCGCTCCCTGTCCCTGGTGAGCCCGACCTTGTGGAGCCGGGTCGCGGCCGACATCCCGCGCGACACCCGCTCGCTGCAGAGCGCGCTCGCCGACATCGGCCTGCTGTTCACGCGCAACGGCACGGTCTGGAACCTGCTGCTGCTCGGGCTCGCCTTCGGCGTCTCGGCGGCGCTCTATCTCGGGCGGCGCAACATCGCGCCCAAGCTCGGGCGGCGCGATGCCGCTCGAACTGATCCGACCCGACGCGAGACCCTGCTCGGTGCCTGGCGGGTGATCCTTGTAGGCACCCTGCCGGCGGTCGCGGGCAGCTACGCGGTCTACTACGCTCTCGACGCCACCGACCTGCTGCCCTCGCGGCTCCTGCCCTTCGCGGGCGCCGTGCTCGGGGGGCTAGCCTTCATCGGCTTCGTCGAGGCGCTCTGCGACGGTCTGCTCTCGCCCGACAAGCCGGCCTGGCGGCCTGCCCCGGTGAGCGACGCCGCCGCCACACGGGTGAAGCGGCTGGCGGTCGGCATCGCCACCGTCATCACCGTGGTCAAGGCGATCGAGGCGCTCAACACCGGCATCTCGGCGGCGCTACCGATCTCGATCGCCACCCGCGGCGTCGGGGCACTCGCGATGGCCATGATGCTAGCGATCGGCCTGCACCGCTTCGCCGACCGGGAGGAGGAGGAGGAGGCCTGCTTCGGCCCCTACGTGCCGACCAAGACCACCACCGGCATCGGCGGTCCCGCGCGGCTGTTCGGCTGGGCGGCGGTGGTCGTGATCGTGGGCGCGGACCTCGGCGGCTACGTCGCCTTCGCGAGCTTCCTGATCGACCAGCTCGTCTGGACCGCGAGCCTCCTCGTCCTGCTCTACCTGCTGGCGCAGAGCGTGGATTCGTTCGTGGGCGGCACGCTCTGCGACGACACCCGCTTCGCGACCGCGCTCCAGGCCAATACGGGTCTGCGCAAGCGCTCGCTCAACCAGATCGCGGTGCTGACCACGGGCGCCTCGCGAGTGGTGCTCTACCTGCTCGTGGCGCTGCTCGCGCTCGCGCCCTGGGGGCTCGATTCCACCGACATCTTCTCCTCGGTGCGCTCGGCCTTCTTCGGCTTCAAGGTCGGCGACGTCACCATCTCGCTCTCCACTATCACCTTCGCCATCGCAATCATGGTGCTGGGTGTCGCGATCACGCGGGGCATCCAGCGCTGGCTGGAGAACACCTACCTGCCGGCGACCGATCTCGACGCGGGCCTGCGCAACTCGATCTCGACGGTCTCGGGCTATTGCGGCTTCCTGCTCGCGTTGGCCATCGCCTTCTCGTATCTGGGCCTGAGCCTCGAGAAGCTGACGATCGTGGCCGGCGCGCTCTCGGTCGGTATCGGTTTCGGCCTGCAATCGATCGTCAACAACTTCGTCTCCGGCCTGCTGCTGCTCTGGGAGCGCCCGATCCGCGTCGGCGACCAGGTGCTGATCGGCGACAGCGAGGGCATCGTGAAGCGCATCTCCGTGCGCTCCACCGAGATCCAGACCTTCGACCGCTCTGCCGTGATCGTGCCGAACTCGAACCTGATCTCCGGCATCGTGAAGAACCGGGTGCGCGGCGACCGGATCGGCCGCACCTCGATCACGGTGAGCATCCCGCGCGCCCTCGATCCGGTGCGGGCGGCCGAACTGATGATCGAGACCGCCTCCGGGCTGCCCGAGGTGCTGAAGGATCCCGCGCCCCGGGTGGTGTTCCGCAAGATCGGCGACGCCAACCTCGATTTCGAGCTGATCGTGATGATCGTCGACGTCTCGCTCTCCCTGAAGGTGACGAACGACTTGAACTTTGCGGTCTTCAGGGCCTTATCGGATGCTGGCTTCATCCCGATCGCGGGCCCGCCCTCGAGCTTCGTCACGGTGCAGGGCCTCGACGGGATGCAGACCGCGATGTCCGAGATCGCGACCCGGTTCGGGCAGGGCGGCCCGCGCCGGGACGGCACGGCCGACGCCGCCAAGCGCGAGGCGGCCGAGTAGGGGTTTGGGAGGCGGAAGGGTGCGGGGGATCGGTCTCATCGGCGGCATCTGCGCGGTGGCGCTTCTCGGCGGCTGCGCGGGCAATACCGGATCGCCCGTCGCCGCGGTCCCGACCCTCTACCTTCCGCTCGCCAGCTCCGCGGCCCAGCTCGATGCCGCGGCGGCGCGCGACATGATCTCCGCCTACCGGCGCAACCGGGGCGAGAAGCCGCTGGTGATCGACCCGGACCTGCAGCGCCTCGCCGAGGCCGAGGCCGCCGCGATGGCACTGGCCGACCGGCCGAGCAAGGCGCAGACGGTGAAGACCGCGGTCGCGCGCCTCGGCTACGACCAGGCCAACGCCAACCTCTCGGCGGGCTACCACACCTTGGCCGAGGCCTTCTCGGGCTGGCGCGACAGCCCGCCCCACAACGCCGTGATGCTCGATCCAGCCGCAACCCGCATGGGCATCGCCACGGCCTTCGCGCCGGGCTCGAAGTACAAGGTCTACTGGGCGCTGCTGACGGCCAAGTAGCCGGTGGACGCGCAAGGGGAGGGGCGGATGCGGCGCGCGGTCCGGGTTCTCGTGGCGCTGCTCGTGCTCACCGCCCCGGCGCTCGCCGAGGAGCTTCGCGTCAGCCTCGGCACCGCGACGCCCGGCGGCGGCTTCCCGGCTTACGCGGAGGCGCTGGTCGCGGCCCTGCGCGAGGCCGATCCCAGCCTCGTCGTCGAGACGCGCCCGACCGGCGGCTCGGTGGAGAATCTCGGCCTCCTGCGCCGTGGCGCCCTCGACCTCGCGCTGGTGCAGGGCGAGCACGCCTACCCGGCGCTGGCGGACGAGACCGCGCCGCGCCTCACCGTCGTCGCGCCGATCTACCCGACGCCCGGCCTCTTCGTGCTGCCGGCCGAGAGCCCCGTACGGCAGGTGGCGGATCTGCGTGGCCGCGCCGTCGCGCTGGGCACGCGGGATTCGGGGCTGACCGCGATGGGCCGGGCCGTGCTCGCCGCCTCCGGCCTCGATCCCGAGCGGGACGTCGTGCCAGTCGTCCTCGCGCGGGCGGGCGACGGGCCGGACCTCGTGCGCGCCGGCGCGGTCGCGGCCCTGTGGGGCGGGGGCCTGCGCTGGCCGGGCTTCACGGCCCTCGCGGCCGATCCAGGCGGCGCGCGCTTCCTGGCACCCGCGCCCGAGGCGGTCGCGCGCCTCCTGGCGGAGCGCCCCTCCCTGCGCCGGATGCGTGTGCCGGCCGGGACCTTCCCGGGGCAGGCGGAGCCGATCGACACGGTGGGATCGTGGAGCCTTATCCTCGCTCGACCGGATCTGCCGCCAGAGACTGCGGAGCGCCTCGTCCGGGCGATGGTGCGAGCGGGCGAGGCCCTCGGGCGCGCCACCGGCCAGGGCGGCGGCAGCGACCCGCGCAACCTCGCGGAGGCGGTGCCTCCGGCATGGCTCAATCCCGGGACAGCACGGGCACTCGCGGACCCCACGCGGGCGCCTTAGCGCGCTCTCCGGGACCCGCGTCCCTTAAGGCAGGCCCTTCGCCGGCACGGGCGGGGCCTCCTTCAGCAGCGTCACCGTCACCCGGCGGTTGGCGGCCAGATAGGGGTTGTCGGGAAACAACGGCTCGGTGTCGGCCTTGCCGGCGACCGAGGCGAAACGGTCGTCGGGCACGCCGGCGCCTGCCAGGATCTCGCGGGTGCTGATCGCGCGCGCGGCCGAGATCTCCCAGGGCGGCGCCAGCGGGCGCCGTCCCGGCCGGTCGGTCGCCGTGAAGCCCGTGACGGCGATGCGGTTGGGCATCTGCCTGAGCAGCGGCGCGAGCTTCTCCAAGAGGCGGCGTGTCTGGTCGGTCGGCCGGCTCGACCCGTCCGGGAACATCGAGCGCCCGTCCTGATCGACGATCGAGACATCGAGGCCCTGCTCGGTCCTGGCGACGACGACGTTCTTCGACACCTCGGCGATGTCGGGCAGATCCTGTAGCGCCTGCCGCAGCGATGCGGCGGCGAGGCCGAAGCTGTCAGGCTCGCTCGCGCTGTTCACGCCCAGGGCGGCGTCCGAGTCCGGCCTCGGCGGGGTGGTGCGGTCGGTCGCGCGGTCGGGCGGGATGTCGCGCAGGTAGCGGACGTGGTCGGCCGCGGGCAGGCCCTTGTGCTCGATGATGCCGGCAAAGCGCGATTCCTTGTTGATGCCGAAGGCGTCGCGCATCGAGCCCGCCACCGCCTGCATCTTCTTCTGGTCCTGCGTCGAGTACGCCGCGATCATCACGAAGAAGCTCATCAGCAGCGCCATCAGGTCGGCGAAGGTCACGAACCAGCCGTGGCCGCCATGCGCGCCGCCGCGCTTCTTCTTGGCCACCGTGCGGGCCCTCCGCTACCGATGCCCGGCCGCCGTCACGCCGCAGCCTCCTCGAGCGGCTCGCGGTGGGCGTGCGGCAGGTAGGCGACCAGCATCTCGCGCACCAGCGTCGGGCTCTTCTGGTCGCGGATCATCAGGATGCCGTCGATGATCAGCGAGCGGGAGACGTCCTCCTCCTCGACCTTCAGGTGCAGCTTGTCCGCGATCGGCAGCGCGACGAGGTTTGCGATCAGCGCCCCGTAGAGGGTGGCGAGCAGCGCAGTCGCCATCGCTGGGCCGAGCTTCGAGGGATCGGACATGTTGGCGAACATCGTCACCATGCCGAGGATCGTGCCGATCATGCCCCAGGCCGGCGCGCAGTCGCCGAAGGCGCGGTAGATCTTCGAGCCCTCCTCGAGGTGCATCAGGAAGTTGTCGCGGTCCCGCTCCATCGTGTCGCGGATGAACTCGCGCTCGTAGCCGTCGGCGACGTAGCGCGCGCCCTGGGCCAGGAAGGGATCGGAGATCTCCATGTTCTCCAGCGCCATCGGCCCGCTCTTGCGCACGGTCTCGGCGATCTTGGTGATCTCCTCGATCAGGTCGTGCGGCTTCACCGCCCGCATGGTGAAGGCGTAGCGCAGGCCCATCGGCAGGCCGTGTGCGATGGCCGAGAAGGGGAACCGGATGATCGTCGCCATCACGGAGCCGCCGAAGATGACGATGACCGCGTGCTTGTCGAAGTAGGCGGCGAAGTTGCCGCCGTCGATCATGATCAGCGTGAACACCACGCCGACGCCGCCGAGCAGCCCGATACCGGTTGCGAGATCCATGATGAGACGACCCGGCGCGGGATATCGGACAAGCGCGGCGCCGCGGCGCTTGCGGCCCGCGCCTCCCGATGGTTAGCAAATCATGCTGAACGAACCGTAAAGAGCCGGGCCCTGAACCCAGCCGTCATGCGCCGTTCAGCCGGGACGCCGCATAAGCCGTCCCGTCCCGAGGTGCCGGCCCGCCAGAGAGCGGTGCGGACCGAGGGGGCGGCGCCCCGCCCGGCGCCGTCGGGGGTAGCATCGGAGTTGGCATGTCGCTGGTTCGTCTCTACGCGCGGGTGCTGGGCCTCCTCGGCTCAGACCGCAGGCTGGCCTGGGCGCTCGCCGGCGCGAACGTGATGCTGGCGGTGGCGGCCTTCGCCGAGCCGCTGCTGATGGGCCGCATCATCGATCAGCTGACGCATCTCAAGCGCGGCGGCGACGCCATGGGCACGATGCTGCCGCTGATCCTGGCCTGGGTCGGCTTCGGCTTCTTCACCATCGCGGCGGGCGTCGCGATCGCGCTCCACGCCGACCGGCTCGCCCACCGCAACCGCCTCGGAACGATGGCGCGCTACTTCGAGCACGTGCTCGACCTGCCGCTCGCCTTCCACGCCTCGAACCATTCCGGCACCGTGCTCAAGGCCATGCTGGAGGGCACGAACGGCATGAACGGCTTCTGGCTCGGGTTCTTCCGCGACCACCTCGCGGCGCTGATCTCGCTCGGCGTGCTCCTGCCGATGACCCTCTTCGTGAACTGGAAGCTCGGCCTCATCCTCGTGGTGCTGGTGATGGTCTTCACCGCGCTCACCACCTTCGTGATGCGCCGCACCGAGACGCTGCAGGGCCGCGTCGAGGCCTATAACTCGGGCCTCGCCGCCCACGCCTCGGACGCGCTCGGCAACGTCGCGGTCATCCAGTCCTTCACCCGCGCCAAGGCGGAGAAGGATGCGATGCGCGACATCATCCAGAACCTGCTCGCCGCCCAGATCCCGGTCCTGTCCTGGTGGGCGCTGGCCAACGTCGCCACCCGCGCCTCGGCCACCATCACCATGACGGCGATCTTCGTGACCGGCATCTTCCTGTACCAGGCCGGCACCACCACGGTCGGCGAGGTCGTGGCCTTCATGGGCTTGGCGACCGCCCTCGTGGCCCGCCTCGACCACGTGGTCGGCTTCGTCAACGGCGTGTTCCAGCAGGCCCCGAAGATCGCCGAGTTCTTCGCGATCTTCGACACGGTCCCGGCCGTCCGCGACCGGCCGCACGCTCTGCAAATCGCCCGCTTCGAGGGCGACGTCAGCTTCGAGGGCGTGGAGTTCTCCTACGACGGCCGCCGCAAGGCGCTCGACGGGGTCTCGTTCGCGGCCCGGGCCGGCGAGACGGTGGCGCTTGTCGGCACCACGGGCTCGGGCAAGTCGACGACCCTCGGCCTGCTGCACCGCAGTTTCGATCCGGCCGCGGGCGCCATCCGGATCGACGGGATCGACATCCGCGACATCGGCCTCTCCAGCTTGCGCCACAACATCGGCGTGGTCTTCCAGGAGCCGATGCTGTTCGCCCGCTCGATCCGCGAGAACCTGCAGGTCGGCTGCCCCGAGGCCACCGACGCTGAGATGCTCGACGCCCTGGAGCGCGCCCAGGCCTCCGCCTTCATGGCACGCCAACCCGACGGGCTCGACACGATCATCGGCGAGCGCGGCCGCTCGCTCTCCGGCGGCGAGCGCCAGCGCCTCTCGATCGCCCGGGCTCTCCTGAAGAATCCGCCGATCCTGATCCTCGACGAGGCCACCTCGGCGCTCGACGCCGCCACCGAGCGCAAGCTCCAGGGCGCCTTGGAGACCGTGATGGAGGGCCGCACCACCTTCGTGATCGCCCACCGCCTCGCCACGATCCGCAACGCCGACCGCATCCTGGTCTTCCACGAGGGGAAGATCGTCGAGGCTGGCACCTTCGACGCGCTGGTGGCCGAGGGCGGCCGCTTCGCCGAGCTCGCCCGGGCTCAGTTCATGGCCGCCGAGGCGGCGGAGGACGGCGTCGAGATGGCGATGGCGGCGTGAGGGAGATGGGCCCGTCCCCTGGCGGGGAAGGGCTCTTGCTCACCGTTCGGCCCCCCTCTCCCCGCAAGCGGGGGAGGGGGGGCCACCCCAGCTTGACCATTGACAGCCGCGCCCCGCTCGCCCCAGGAAGCCCCATGGGACGACGCATGCAGCGGACAGGGGCATGGCGGGCCGCCATCGGCGTGCTCACTCTCTACGCGCTCGTGCTGCAGGGCCTGCTCGGCGGCGTCGCCGCCGCCCGGATGAGCTTGCAGGCCAGCGGGATCATCTGCTCAGATCACCGCGCGGACGCGGGCCAGGAGCGGGACGAACAGACCGGCCACCAATCCTGCTGCTCCACGGCCTGCCGGCTCGCCGCCTGCGCGCTGGCCGCTCCCGAGATCGAGGCGATACCCGCCGCCGTGCCGGCGCTCGCCCGCGAACGGCGCTGGCACGCCGTCCAAGCCCACGCGCCGCCCGCCCGGACCCACCGCTCAGCCGCACCCCGCGCACCGCCCGCCGCCACCTGACCCGTCGCCCGTAAGCGACCGGTCGGCCGGCGGCCGTCTTCACTCAGGACGATTCCGGCCCCTGCATCGAGCCCCGCGACGCGGCCGCGCGAGAAGCGCCCGCGCGCCTCCTCTCCTCGACAGGAGCCGCCCGCGCCGACGCCCAAGGACCGTCGCGCGACCCGGGCGCAGGAGCCGTCATGTCCCCTCGATCCATCGCCGCCTGCCTGGCGGTCGCGACCTGCCTTGCCCCGAACGCCGCCATGTCCGGCCCCGCGGCGCCCGACGCCGTCGAACTCGACATGCTGGAGGTGACCGCGACCGGTGCCCCCGCGCCCCGCGGCCTCAACCTCGCGACGCCCGCCCCCTCGGCGAGCCGGCTCGGCCTCACGCCCCTCCAGACGCCCGCCAGCGTCGACGTCATCCCGGGCGCGGTGGTGCGCGAGCGCGGGCAGATTACCGTGAATGAGGCGGTCACCCAGAACGGCGTCGGCATCGCCAGCACCGCCTCGCCGGGCACCGGCAACTCCGCCTTCTCGGCCCGCGGCTTCGTCGGCACCAACTCGGTGATGCGCCTCTACGACGGCGTGCGCCTCTACACGAGCACCCAGACCTTCCCGTTCGACACCTGGAACGTCGCGCGCATCGAGGTGCTGCGCGGCCCGGCCTCTGTGCTCTACGGCGAGGGCGCGGTCGGTGGCGTGATCGACGTCGTGCCGAAGCGCCCGACCTTCACGGACGTGAGCGAGGCCCGGGTCGGCTTCGGCTCGGACTACACCCGCCGCGTCGCGGCCGGCTCCGGCGGCCCGATCAGCGACGTGCTGGCCTACCGCCTCGACGTCAGCCGCAACGCGGGCGCGGGCTGGCTGCGCCCGAACGGCGACTTCGAGAACCTCGCGGTCTCGGGGAGCCTGCTCTACCGGCCGAGTGCCGACCTCGCGGTGACGCTCTCGAACGATTACGGGGACACCGCCCCGGAGCGCTACTGGGGCTCGCCCCTCGTCAACGGCCGCGTGCCCCGCATCCTGCGGGACACCAACTTCAACGTTGCCGACAGCGAGATCCGCTGGCGCGACAACTGGACTGTGCTCAAGGCCGAGTGGAGCCCGAGCGCCGACCTTTCCGTCCGCAACGTCGCCTATCGGATGACGAGCGACCGTTTCTACCGGAACGCCGAAGGCTCCGCCTTCCTACCGGCGACGGGGCTCGTCCAGCGCTCCCTCTTCGCCGAGATCCGCCACGATCAGGAGCAGATCGGCAACCGCCTCGACGCGACGCTGCGCGGCGACGTCTTCGGCCTACCCAGTCGGACGGTGCTGGGTGCCGAGGTCAATCGCATCCGCTACCGGCACATCAACAACCGGCCCTACGGCGGCACCGACCTCGTCGATCCCTTCGCCTTCGTGCCCGGCCGCTTCATCAACCTCGCGGGCACCGCGCCGGGCTACGAGAACGTGGTCGACCAGTACGCCCTCTTCGCCGAGAACCGCCTCGTGCTCACCAAGGAGCTCTCGCTGGTGACGGGCCTCCGCTACGACGCGCCCATCATCCGCGGGGCGGACCTGCGCGCCGGCACGCGCTTCCGCTCCGATTTCGAGGCGCTGAGCTGGCGCGCCGGCCTCGTCTACCAGCCGCGACCCGACGTCTCGCTCTACGCGCAAGTCGCCACTGCCGTGGACCCGGTCGGCAACTTCGTCTCGCTGCAGCCGGCCCAGAAGGACTTCCGCCTGTCCACCGGCCGGCAGGTCGAGATCGGGGCCAAGGGCCTGTTCTGGGCGGGCACGGCGGAATGGACGCTGGCCGGCTACCGCATCGTCAAGGACAACCTCGTCAGTGCCGTGCCGGGCCAGCCGGGCGTCGGCGTGCAGGTCGGCAGCCAATCCTCGCAAGGGTTCGAGGCGGCGCTCTCCCTCTCGCCGTGGGAGAACTGGCGCCTCGACGCCAACCTCGCGCTGCTCCACGCCCAGTACGACGATTTCAGCCAGACGGTCGCGGGCCGGGTGGTCTCCTACGCCGGCAACTTCCCGGTCGACGTGCCCGAGCGGGTCGCCAACCTCTGGCTCGCCTGGGCCTTCGCGCCGCGCTGGGAGGCGCGGCTCGGCGTGCAGCATGTCGGGCCGATGGCGAGCGACTTCGCCAACCTGCTGCTGCGGCCGGACTACACGCTCCTGAACACCGTGCTCGACTACCGTCCGGATCCCGGCTCGCGCCTGTCGCTGCGGGTCTACAACCTCACCGACGAAGTGTACGCCGCCGCCCGCGGGGGCAACGCGACCTCTCTCCTGCTCGGTCGGCCCCGCACGGTCGAGCTCATCTACGACGTGGTCTTCTGATGAGCGCCCTCGGAAAGCGCCTGCGGCGCTGGCTCTACCTCACGCACCGCTGGCTCGGCATCCTCACCGGCCTGCTCTTCGCCACGTGGTTCGTCTCCGGCGTGGTGATGATGTATGTGGGCTTCCCGCGCCTCACGGACGCCGAGCGTCGCGCCGCCCTGCCGCCGATCGCCTGGGACCGCGTGGCGGTCGAGCCGGAGGCGGCCCTGGCCCGGGCCGGCCTCCCGCGCGACGCGGTGCGCCGCCTCGACCTCGCGATGCTCGCCGACGAGCCGGTCTGGCGCCTCACGCCCTGGGACGGCCCACGCCGCACGCTCTCGGCTGTCGACGGGCGCCCGATCGACGGCATCCCGGCCGAGCGGGCGCTGGCCGTAGCGCGCCACCACCCGGCGGCCGGCGCGATCGCCGATCTCGGGCTCGTCGAGCGCGACCAGTGGAGCGTGCACCAGCGCTTCGATCCGCTGCGGCCCCTCCACCGCGTGGCGCTCGGCGACGCGGCCGGCACCCAGCTCTACGTCTCGGGCCTGACCGGCGAGATCGCGCTGGACACGACGCGTCACGAGCGCGTCTGGAACTGGTTCGGCGCGGTGCCGCACTGGATCTACTTCACGCCGCTGCGGGCGCAGCTCGATCTCTGGCGCGACACGGTGCTCTGGCTCTCCGGCATCGGGATCGTCGGGGCGGTCACCGGCCTCGTCGTCGGGGTGATGCGGGTGCGCCTGCGGCGGCGCTACGCGCGCGGCCAAATCACGCCCTACCAGGGCTGGATGGCGTGGCACCACCTCGGCGGCCTCGTCGCCGGCACGACGCTCGTCACCTTCGTCGTGAGCGGCTGGATCTCGATGAATCCCAACCGCTGGTTCTCGCCGCGAGAGCCGGACCGCGCTTCGCTCGCGCGCTACGCGGGACCGGCGGAGCCGTGGCCGGACCTCGACCGCGCCGCGCTCGCCGCCGCCTGTCCGGACGCGCGGGAGGCCCGGCTCTCGCGCCTCGACGGGCAGGCGCGGGTGATCCTCGCCTGCGCGGACGGGCGGACGCTCACCTGTTGCGGGGCAGCGCTCGACCCGGGCCGGCTCGCCGCCGCCGCCGCCCGCCTTCTGCCGGATGCGGCGCCTCCCACCATCGAGCACTTAGTGGCTGAGGATCTCTACTGGTACGGCCATCACCACGACCGTCTGCTGCCGGTGCTGCGCGTCCGCTTCGCCGACCCCTCCGCGACGTGGTTCCACATCGATCCGGCGACCGGCGAGATCCAGAATCGGACCGACCGCTCGAACCGGCTCTACCGTTGGCTGTTCAACGCGCCGCACAGCTTCGATTTCGGGCTCCTCCTCCGGCACAGGCCCGCCTGGGATCTGCTGCTGATCACCCTGTCGCTCGGTGGCCTTCTGATCTCGGCCTCCGGCGTGGTTATTGGCTGGCGCCGGCTCGGGTTGAGGATGCGCTAGGGGGGCGCTCGGAGGCCCGAAGGGACCCACCCATCCGGTGCGGCGCGTGATCAGGGTCTTCCCGAACCGTACGCCAGAGCCGACAGCGCGGCGACGAGCGGGGTCCAGAAGTGGATCAGGCCGACGCCGCTCCACACCGAGATCCCCTCCTTGCAGCCGGTCGTGTTCATCGCGCATCCCAGAGGCACGAGGTAGAAGAACCAGACGGCTGTTGCCAGGAGCAGGCCGATGCCGAAGAGCAGTGCCGCGAGCCGCATCGTCTGCCGATCCCCGCACGCACCCGCCGATCTGCACCGGTGATGCTTCGTGCGAGCGGTGTCGCGGGACGTCGATCCTGTCAATGCCGGCCGCCGACATCGTGGCGCGGGATGGGGGCGCCGTGCGACTCAGCGCGCGGTCGCGCGGATGTCGAAGGCGCCGCCGGTCTGTGCGGAGGCGCGCAGCGTCACCGGCGCCTTGCCGGCGATCAGTGGGAAGGCGAGTTCGGCGAAGCGGATCGCCTCCTCCAAGTGCGGGTAGCCGGAGAGCACGAAGGTATCGACGCCGAGCGCGGCGTAGTCCTCGAGCCGTTGCACGACCTGCTCGGGCGAGCCGACGAGCGCCGTGCCGGCGCCGCCCCGCACCAGGCCGACGCCGGCCCAGAGGTTCGGCGCCACCACGAGGCGGTCCCGGCGGCCCCCGTGGAGCGCGGCCATCCGAGCCTGCCCGACCGAGTCCATCCGGGCGTAGTTCGCCTGGGCGCGGGCGATGTCGTCGTCGGTGAGGCGGCTGATCAGGCGGTCGGCCGCCGCCCAGGCCTCGCCCTCCGTCTCGCGCACGATCACGTGGAGGCGCACGCCGAAGCGCACGCTGCGGCCCTGCCGGGCGGCGCGCGCGCGGACATCGGCGATCTTCTCCGCTACCGCCTCGGGTGGCTCCCCCCAGGTCAGGTAGGCGTCGACATGGCGGGCCGCGAGGTCGTGCGCGGCGGGCGAGGAGCCGCCGAAATAGAGCGGCGGCCAGGGCGTCTGCACTGCCGGGTGGAAGTTGCGCGCACCCGCGACGCGAACGTGGCGCCCCTCGAAATCGACCGTCTCGCCGGCCATCAGCCGCTTCCAGACGGTGAGGTACTCCTCGGCCGCGGCGTAGCGCTCGGCGTGGTCGTAGAAGGCGCCGTCGGCGGCGAGTTCGGTGGCGTCGCCACCCACCACCACGTTGAGGAGGAGCCGCCCGCCGAGCGCCTCGTCCAAAGCCGCGGCCTGCCGCGCACCGAGCGTGGGGCCGGTAATCGAGGTGCGCAGAGCCACCAGCAGCTTGATGCGCTGCGTCGCCGTGACGAGACTCGCGGCCGTGACCCAGGGGTCGGTGCAGGAGGCGCCGGTCGGGATCAGCAGGCCGTCGTAGCCGAGCCGGTCCGCCGTCTCGGCGACCTGCCGGATGTAGGCGTTCGTGGGCGCGCGGCCCGTGTCGGAGGTGCCGAGATAGCGCGTGTCGCCGGAGGTCGGCAGGAACCAGAAGACGTCGTAGGCCATGGGCTTATCCTCGCTCGGGCGCCGGAGGGCCGCGTCGGTGCCACGGCTTCCCCTCCGGAAAGTTGTGGGAGAGCGTGGTGAGCCTCCGCACGCGCCGTGTGCGATCGCCGGCCCGGCACGGGCAAAGGGTGAGCGTCAAGGGGGCGGGCGATCATCCGGATATGATGGTCGGGCGGCGGCGCCGGACTAGAAGGCCTTCGCCGCGTGGCGGGCGGTCTCCCACATCTGAGGCGGTCCGGCGCCGCGCGCGGACGCCTCCGTCGCCCGGTCCCGCCTCGAACCGATCCGCAGATCGATGGATCGACACGGGTCGTACGTTAGATCGAACGCACCCGACCCGACATTCCAAAGATCCGCACCGCGCAACGAGAACGACCTCTCGCGCGGCGCGGCGGAGGAAGGTTCCTTCCGTCCCTGGTGTGTCGCGGGCGACCGCGATCACGCTGCGTGCCGGCCGGACCGGTCGATGTGCACCCGTTCCGCATCGCGTGCCAAGCACTATGCGTGGCAGGCCACCGCGCCTATGGGGAAGCTCAGCTTGCTGCCGCGCTGAAGCAGACAGACCAGGACGTAAAACGCACGTTCCTATCGGCGTTCTGCCCAGCTCGCCGCGCGCCCGGTGAGCCATATGGGGCAGGAACGCTGCACCATGATCGTTGGCACCCGTTCCCAACCCACGATTGGGGGGCGAATGCCGGATCGGCGACTGCCGCTCACGAACTATGACGAAGTGAGGATTTTGGTGGGCGCACTAGGGTTCGAACCTAGGACCCGCTGATTAAGAGTCAGCTGCTCTACCAACTGAGCTATGCGCCCGATCGCTTTTCAGCGATGGCGAGGCGGCCACCAAGTCCGCCGTCGATGGAGGGCTGATACCAAGCGACCCGGGGGCTGTCCACCCCCGGGTCGCAGGATTTTTCGGGAAATTTGTGCGCCGCGATCGGATCGTGGCCGGGCGTCCTCAGATCGCCTGCGCGTGCAGGCGTCGGGCGGCGGCCGAGAGCTTGTTCAGCGCCGAGAGGTAGGCCTTGGCCGACGCGACCAGCGTATCCGGATCGGCGCCGCGCGCCGTCACGCTGCGCTCGCCGTCCTTGAGGCGCACCGAGACCTCGGCCTGCGCATCGGTCCCCTCGGTCACCGCGTGGACTTGGTAGAGTTCCAGGACCGCCTCGTGCGGTACAAGGGCGTGGATGGCGTTGAACACTGCGTCCACGGGCCCGTTTCCGTCGGCTTCCTCCGTCACCGTGCGTTCATCGACCATGATCTTCAGCGTCGCGCGCTGGGGCCCGTGCGTGCCCGCGATCACCGAGAGCGAGACGAGGCGGATGCGGTCGTGGGCGGTGGCGAGGTTCTCGTCCACCAGCGCCTCGATGTCCTCGTCGTAGACGTGCTTCTTGCGGTCGGCGAGCGCCTTGAAGCGCTCGAACACGTCCTGGAACTGGTTGTCGGTCAGGTGCAGGCCGAGTTCGCCGAGCTTCGAGCGGAAGGCGGCGCGGCCCGAATGCTTGCCCATCACCAGCGAGGTCTTGGCCAAGCCCACCGAGGCCGGGGTCATGATCTCGTAGGTCTCGGCGTTCTTGAGCATGCCGTCCTGGTGGATGCCGCTCTCGTGCGCGAAGGCGTTGCGGCCGACGATCGCCTTGTTGAACTGCACGGGGAAGTTGGTCGCGTGGCTCACGAGCTTCGAGGCGCGGGTGAGCAGCGTCGATTCGATGCCGGTCTCGAACGGCATCACGTCGCCACGGGTGCGGATCGCCATCACGACCTCCTCCAAAGCCGCGTTGCCGGCCCGCTCGCCGATGCCGTTGACCGTGCACTCGACCTGCCGCGCGCCGCCCTCCAGGCCCGCCAGCGTGTTGGCGACGGCGAGGCCGAGGTCGTTGTGGCAATGGACCGAGAACACCGCCTTGTCGGCGTTCGGCACGCGCTCGCGCACGGCCGCGAACATGGCGCGGTACTCGGACGGGGTGGCGTAGCCGACGGTGTCGGGCAGGTTGATGGTGGTGGCGCCGGCCCGGATCGCCGCCTCGACGCAGCGGCACAGGTAGTCGATCCCGGTGCGGGTCGCGTCCATGGCCGACCACTCGACGTCGTCCACGAGGTCGCGGGCCTGCGCCACCGTCTTCAGGATGATCTCGACGACCTCGTCCTCGCTCTTGCGCATCTGGTGGGCGAGGTGGATCGGCGAGGTCGAGACGAAGGTGTGGATGCGGCCCCTCTGGGCATGGCGCACGGCCTCGCCGGCCCGGGCGATGTCGGCGGGGATGGCGCGGGCGAGCCCCGCGATCACCGCGCGCTTGGAACGCCGGGCGATCTCGGCCACCGCCTCGAAATCGCCGTTCGAGGCGATCGGGAAGCCGGCCTCGATGATGTCCACGCCCATCGTGTCGAGGAGCTCGGCCACCGCCAGCTTCTCGTCGAGCGTCATGGTGGCGCCGGGGCACTGCTCGCCGTCGCGGAGCGTGGTGTCGAAGATGAGGACGCGGTCGCGGGCGCCTGAGGTGGTGGTCATCGAGAATCTACCCTGTCGCGGGCCGCCCGCCGCACATGCGGTCGAGAGCGGCCGAAGCCTGGAAGGAGGAGGCGTCGTGCGATCCCCTGAGAGCCCAGGCGCGCGCCCGGACGGCCCTCAGGGGCGGGTAAGGAGAAGGCTGGCGAGAAGCGCGCGCGAGCAGGCGGCCGCACCCGCGGCACGCTCGATCCCGTACGCTGCTGAGCCGGCTCCGGCCAAGGCTCGCCTCTCCACGCATCGCGGTCCGGCGGGACCGCCCACAATCAGCCGGTACAGGTATCCGCTGCGGCGCGCCAAGGCAAGGCCCGGACGAAGCCCAGGGGGCTCTCACCCGAGAGCGAGCCGAAGGCCCTCGGGCCTTCGGAACCCCGGCGGCATCAGTAGTGCGGCGGGGGCGGCTCGGGTCCGCGCGGCACGCGCTCGGCCACCGTCTCAACCTGCTCGTGCAGGGCCGCGACCTGCCGGGCGAGGCGGTCGATCAGCCGCCACTGCTCCGTCACGACGCGGTTCAGGTCCTCGATCGTGGCCTCGTGCTCGCTCAGGCGCATCTCCAGGCGGGTGAGGCGGGCCTCGTCGCTCATGTCGTCTCCGGGGTCAGAGCCCGGGATCTATCACGCCGCGCGGGGGAGGGGAGCGGCCGCCACCACCCGGTCGCGGCCCGAGCGCTTGGCGGCGTAGAGGGCTTGGTCGGCCCGGCGCATCAGCGCGTCGAAATCCCCGCCCGCCGCGCGCGCGACGCCGGCGCTGGCCGCCAGCCGCAGGCCGGGCAACTCGGGAAGCGCGAGCGTCGCGAAGGCGCGGCGCACCCGCTCGGCCCTGGCCAGCACCGCGGCGGGTCCGTCGTCCCCGATCAGGCAGGCGAACTCCTCGCCCCCGAGGCGCCCGATCGCGGCCTCGGGCAGGAGGGCGCGGGCGAGCGCGCAGAAGGCGACGAGCACCGCGTCCCCGACCGCGTGGCCGTGGGTGTCGTTGACGACCTTGAAGTGGTCGAGGTCGAACAGGAGCAGGGCCACCGGCTCGCCGCGGGCGAGCCGTTCCTCCGCCTCGGCCACGAAGGCGCGGCGGTTGGCGACCCCCGTGAGCGCGTCGGTCGAGGCGGCGATGCGCTGCCGGTGCTCGGCCCGCTCCTTCACCAGGGCGATGAAGCCGAAGGCGATCGCGAGCGTGAACAGCATCGCGGCGAAGCACAGGCCCGTGACCCATTCGGACTGGAGCGGGTTGCGCGTCTCGCGCAGGGGGACCAGCAGCGTCGCGGGGATGCGCGCCGCGTAGCAGGCCGCGTAGGCGGCGAGCACGACCGCGGTGGCCGTCCGGGACGGCAGGGGCTCCGCCCGCCCGGCCCGGATCGCGAGCGCGGCGGCGGTGCAGTAGGCGGTGGCGAGCGCGGAGGCGAAGATCACCCGCGCCTCGATCGTGGCGTAGAAGGTCGGCACGCAGCAGAGGACGAGCCAGGCGATCACGCCGCCGAAGGTGAGCAGCGGCCGGACGCGGCGGCCCTCGAAGGCCTCGACGCCGCTCCAGATCAGGCCGTAGGCGGAGAGCACCGCGGCATTGGAGACGACGATGGAGATCGCGTCCGGGATCAGGCCGCGCAGGGCGAGACCGGCCGAGCCGAGCGCGCCGAGGATGTGAGCGAGGCCCCAGATCAGCAGGGCCGGGGTCCCGCGCTGCTGGCGCCAGGCGAACAGGAACAGGCCGCCGACCATGAGCGTCAGCACGAAGGTCACGATCAGCAGGGTCGTGATGTCGAGCCGCATCGCTGTGGGTGCCTGCCCCCGGGGACCACGGACCGGAACCGGAGGATCCGGTGGGCCGGTCGAAACGCTTGACCGGGACCGGCACCACGGCGGGACCGCCGGAACCGATCCATCCCGCCGCGCGCCTTCTTCCCGCGCGATCCGGGAGCCGGGCGTGCGAACCCGCCGCACAGCGGATCCGCGTCGCGACGACGGCCGTGGCCGTCGCATCGGGACAAGACCCTGATGAGGCCGCTTATACAGCAAAGCTTAGCCGCGAGATAGGGCCGTCCCTGACTTGGCTTTGCGCGCGGGCGACCTGCTCTGACTTCGGCTCGAGGCGGCTATGCTACGGGAGCGTCACGGTCCTCGGTAGGTCGGACGATGCGACCCGCGCCCCTTCCGCCCGCTCACCGCGGACTGACCGGGCGCGCCGTCCAGGTGCCCCAGTAGACCGGGCGGCCGTAGAGGGTCGAGTCGGCGCTGCCGTCGCGGCGCGGGGCGAGCCGGTCCAGCCAGGTGAGGAAGCCGGACTTGGCCGACAGGGCGTCCGGCACGTCGAGGTTCCCGTAGCGGTCGGTCATCCAGTAATGCGCCACCCGGCTGAAGCGCCCGCTGCCGTCGCCTCCCGAGCGCAGGCCCAGATAGGCCGGCGAGCGCTGGGCCGAGACCGGCTCCGAGAACAGCTTCAGGGCGGCGAGCGCGTCGAGCGTGAGGTCGGCGCTGTACTGCACGCAGATGTCCGGCACCGGGCCGCCGGGCGCGTTGGCCGGGCGACGGCAGGAATAGGAGATCACCCAACGGTCCATGCCCCGGGCCTTGGCGGCGCGCACCATCGTGCCGGGCGGCAGCGCCGCCATCAGGGTGCGGGGCGCCGACCAGACGCGCGCGGCGCCGAGGTCGCGGCTGGTGCGCAGATAGAGGGCCGTGCGCCGCCGCGGCGCGGGCTCGCCGCAATCCTCCGGCATCACGTCGGTGTAGACGTAGTGGTAGGTCTGATCGATCACGCTGATCGAGCCGCTGAGCCCCTGCGCGTCGAGGCGCTGGGCAGCGCAGTTGCCGACGACCGGCCGGCCGCCCTCGTCGAGCACGGCGGCCGGGGGCGCGCCGGCCTCGCGACGCCGGTCCGCGCCCTTGCCGGTCCCCTTGCCGGCGCCCTCGCCGAACGGCACCCAGGCGACGCCGCCGTCCGGGCCGCGGCTGCGGATCTCGAAGCTCTCGAAGTCGTAGGTGCGGGCCTGCACCTGGACCCGACGCGCCGCGTCCCCGCCGCCCACCGTCGAGATCAGGAAGACGTGATAGTAGGCCTCGCCCGCCCAGTCGCGGCCGGCGACGACGATCGGGTTGCGGGCGGCGACGCCGTGCTCGGTCTCGGGCCCCGGTTCGGCCGGCGCGTCCCGCCCGCGCCGGGCGCGGCGGGACTGGGGCTTCTCCGGCTCGGCCTGCCGCTCCCAGAGGCGGGGCACGGCCGGCGGCATCGTGGTGGCGAGCTGCTCGAGGCCCCGGCCGGACTGCACCGCGCCGGAATCCATCGGGTCGGTGGCGCGCCGCGCCTCGCAGGCCTCCCCTCCGCGGCGCTCCTCGGCCGGCGTCTCCCCGTGGTAGATCACCTGGAGCGGACCGGCCGTGCTGCCGCTGCCGAGCCGCAGGATCTGGACGCCGCGCGCGAAGGCGCAGGGCGGCGGCGCCCAGTAGACGCCCTCCGCCTCGGATCCGTCTCGGCAGATCTCCAGCGCCCCGCCGGCCGTGCGGAAGCAGGCCGGCACCGAGCCCTCGGCCGCCTGTGCGGAGGCGGGCACCGCGCCCGCCGGGATGAGGGCGCCCGCCAGGAGCCACGTCCGGATCCGCTGGGACCCGCGTCGGCGGCCCCTCGGCGCGCCGGCTTCGGGGGGCGGGGTTCCGGTTCTCTCTGCGCTCATCCTGCTGCCGTCGTTCCGCCCCGTCGGCGACGGGCGCGGCCCTGTAACGGCCCGCGATCCCATCCCGATCCGCCCCGCTTGTGGACGGTGCGGACGGCGCCCGAAAGATCGGCAGATCACGCAGGGAGCGGGCCGGTCACGCGGGCGGCGGGCGAGAGGCCCGGGACGGGGGCGGCGAACCGGGCGGCCCCTCGCAAGTTGTCGCTGGTCAGTGGGGCCGCGCGAGCCCCCGGATCGGAGTGCTCAATGGATATCGCCGTCGACAAGGTCAGCGAGATGATCGTTCGGCTCAGGGCCGTCGAGGTGAAGGAGGGGCCGACCGACCCGGATTCGGGCTCGAACCCGATCGACGACGGCGCGACGGACGTGCTCGTCGGCGGCACCGACGACCAGACGGAGCGCGAGATCCGCGACGTGATCGCCAGCCTCAACGACGACGAGCGGGCCGACCTCCTGGCGCTGCTCTACGTCGGCCGCGGGGACATGGAGCCCGAGGAGTGGGCCGACGCGGTGCGCTTCGCCCGCGAGCGGGAGGCCGCGGGAGAGGGCGCCGCGCGCGAGCTGCTCGGCGTGCCCAACGCCAGCGACCTGCTGTCCGAGGGCCTCGACCGGCTCGGCATCACGCCGGACCTGCCGCAGGATTGAGGCCCGCATCCGGGATGGATGAACCCGGAACCGCTCCCGCTCAGCCCTCTCGCAGGAAGGCGATCAGCGCCGCGTTCACCGCCTCCGGCTCCTCGTGCTGGAGCCAGTGGGTCGCCTCCGGGAACCAGCGGATGCGGCCCTGCTCGCAAAGCGCGAGGCTCGCCTCGGCAAGGCCCGCCTGCAGGGCGTGGTCGCGCCGGCCCCACAGGATCAGGGTCGGGGCGCGCACCCGCGGGGCGGGGCGCCGGGGCAGGCGGAGCGCCCTGTACCAGTCGAGCATCGCCGTCATGGCGCCGGGCCGGGCCCAGGCCTCGGCGTAGCGGTCGAGGTCTGCCGGCGTGAAGGCGCCCGGCCGGGCGGTGTCGGCCAGCGCTCGCCGCAGCACCGCGCCGCGGTCGGCGAGGAGCCGCCGCTCGGGCAGGCGCGGGATCTGGAACAGGGCGACGTAGAGGCTGCGCAGCCACTGCCCGGGATGGCGCCGGGCATAGGACGCGACGATGCCCGGATGGGGCGCGTTGAGGATCGCCAGCCGCTCGACCCGGTCGGGATGGAGGCTCGCCACCCACCACGCGACGAGGCCGCCCCAATCGTGCCCGACGAGGCGGAAGCGGGCATGGCCCAGCGCCTGGCCGAGCGCCACGACGTCGCCGGCGAGCCGGTCGAGATGGTAGGCCGCGATGCCCCCGGGCCGGGAACTCAGGTTGTAGCCGCGCTGGTCCGGCACCGCGAGGCGGAAGCCGGCCTCCGACAGCGGTCCGATCTGGTGGCGCCAGCCGTACCAGAACTCCGGAAAGCCGTGCAGCAGGATCACCGGCGGCCCGTCCGGGGGGCCGGCCTCGGCGAGGTGGAGGCGCGCGCCGGCCACATCGACTGTCCGGAAACCGGGCTCCACCATCGCGGCCTCCTCAGCCCGGCATCGGAAGCGGCGCGATGCGGGGCGGCGTGGTCGCGCCGGCCTTGCGCTCCAGCAGGCTCGGCGGCGGCACCGGCGCCGCGATCGTGCAGACGACGCCCCCCGGCTCGTAGGCGAGCTGGACCTCGCCGGCGAGTTCGCGCGCGAGGCCCCGCTCGATCAGGCGCGAGCCGAACCCGGTGCGGGTCGGCTTGGCGACGGGCGGGCCGCCGCTCTCCGACCAGCGCAGCGTCAGGCGGGTCTCGGGCCCGCGCGCGACCGACCACGCGATGGCGACGCGGCCGCTCTCGTTCGAGAGCGCGCCGTACTTCACCGCGTTGGTGCCGAGTTCGTGCAACGCCATAGCGATCGAGAGCGCGACCCGCGGCGGCAGGCGCAAGGGGGGGCCTTCCACGTCGAAGCGCGAGCGGCCGGGCTCGCTCGCGTCGAGCGGGCGGATCGCGTCGGCCACCACGGTGCCGAGTTCCGCACCCTCCCAGCTCTCGCGGGTGAGCACGTCGTGGACGCGGGCGAGCGCCAGCAGGCGCGCCTCGAAGGCCGCGCGCGCCGCGTCCGCCGCCGGGCCGTCGAGGCCGCGCAGCGACTGGCTGGCGATCGACTGCACCGTGGCGAGCGTGTTCTTCACCCGGTGGTTCAGCTCGTGGATCAGGAGCAGCAGGTGCTCCTCGGCGAGCTTGGCGTCGGTGATGTCCACGTTGCAGCCGGTATAGCCGAGGAAGCGGCCGGCATCGTCGAGGCGCGGCACGCCCTCGCAGCGCAGCCAGCGCGTCGCCCCGTGCCGGTCGATCACCCGCATCTCGGTCCGGAAGGTCTGGCGCGCCGCGAAGGCGTCCGAGAAGGCGCCCGAGAAGGCCTCGAGGTCGTCCGGGTGGACGATGCGGTGCCAGCCCGAATTCGCGAGGTCCGCCGCCGGGATGCCGAAGAGGTGGTCGAAATGCATGTTGACGAAGCTGACCTCGGCGGTCTCGTCCGTCATCCAGATCAGGGCCGGGGCGGAATCGGCCATGTGGCGGAAGCGCGCCTCGCTCTCGCGCAGGGCCGAGAGGCCGCGCCGGGTCTCGTCGAGGGCGCGGTCGCGCTCCGCCTCGCGGGTGCGCAGGCGGAGAGAGGCGTCCGACAGCACATCGCCGAGCCGCCGGATCTCGTGCACCGGCGAGGCGATGCGGGGGATGGCCTGTCCCCGCGACAGGGCCGGGCCGGAGGCCGCGAGCTGGCGCAGCGGCCGCGAGACCCGCGACCACAGGTTCACCGCGAGCAGCGAGGAGGTGGCGAGCACGAGGAGCCCGAAGCCGCCGAAGGCCCAGGTCCAGCGGCGGGTGCGCGCATCCACCAGGGTCTTGGGGATGCTGGCCCCGACGGTCCAGCCGGTGAGCCGCGAGCGCGCCTCCACCACCATGACCGGCCGGTGCTGGCGGTCCTTGCCCTCCCAGACGCCGGGTGTCTCGCTCTGGACCTGGCGGAGCGTGGCGAGGCGCTGGCGCCCCACCACGGCGGCCGGATCGGGCAGGCGGGCGAGCACGCGCTGGTCGCGGTCGGAGATGCCGGTGGTCCAGCCCTCGACCACCTCGCGGGCGAGGATCCCCTGGAGGCGGGCGAGCGGCGCCCGGAAGCCGAGGATGTAGGCGACCTCGCCCTCGACCTGCACCGGCACCGCCACGGCGTAGCCCGCCTGGTCGGGGCTTGGCCCGGCGAGATAGCCCGAGACCATCGCGCGCTGGCTGCCGCTGGCGACCTCGGCGTCGAAGGGCATCGGGGTCACCGGCAGCGGCGCGCCGCGCTTGACCCCCGTGTTGACGAGCTGCTGCCCGTCCGGCCGGCGCAGGACGATGTCGAGCTCGATCGCGTCGCGCACGAGGCGCGCCTGCGCGTCGAAGGCCTCGAAGTCGCCGGCCTTGAGCCGCGGGGAGGTGGCGAGCGTCTGCAGAACGGAGACCAGCCCGGCGGTGTCGCGATCGACCGAGAGGGCGATGCCGCGCACGTTCTCGCGGGCGTCCTGCTCGAAGCGGGCGCGCTCGGCGGCGGCGTAGCGCATCAGCAGGATCGCGGTGAACAGGAGGCCGGGACCGATCAGCGCCACCACCAGCGCCACCAGGTAGAACTGGGTCGAGAAGCCGTTGCGGCCGAGCCGCCCGAGCCAGGCCCTGCGCGCCGGAATCGTCTGCGCGGACGGGTCCGCGGGCGTCTGCGGGTGCGGGTCGGTCTCCGGGCTCACGCACGCCCCCGCGGGTCACGCCCGCTCTCCGGCGCCGGCATCGATCGGGTTCCGCCCTTGAATCTCATTGCCGGCCCGCCGGTTGGTCAGCGGTCGATATGACCGAGATCGCGGCCCGGGTCGAGGCGGTCGCGCACGCGCTGCTTCAGCGCCTTGACGTCCGGGAAGCCCCCGTCGCGCACGCGCTCCCACACGATCTCCCCGCCGACCGCGATGCTGAAGGCGCCTCCGGTCGCCGGGACCAGCGCCACCTCGCCGAGGTCGTCCCGGAAGGTCGAGAGCAGCTCCTGCGCCATCCAGGCCGCCCGCAGCAGCCAGTTGCAGCGGGTGCAGTAGGTGATGGCGACGCGCGGTCCCGGCGGTCGGGGCTCGGGCGGGGCCGTCGTCGGATCCTGAGGCTCCATCCAGGGACTGCGCCTCGCGACGGACGGATTGTCAACCGTTCGGACATTTCGCCCGCCGCCGTCGCGCGCCCGGGAAACGCGCGGGACGCGTCCGGGAAGCGTCCGGGAAGCGCACGAGACGCCTTGACGGCACCGCCCGCCGCGCCCTAGAAGGCCGCCATCCGGGCCGCACGGCGGCCCCGGCAGGCCCCGGGCACACGCCCCGGGCCCGGTACGGACGGTTAGCACAGCGGTAGTGCGTTCCCTTCACACGGGAAAGGTCGCAGGTTCGATCCCTGCACCGTCCACCATATCCTCCCCCGACCCGATCGACACAAAGCGGAAACCGCCGTCCGCTAGAGGCCGCGCCATGAACGCGCCTCACCCCGTCGGACCCGTCCTCCCGCAGGCCTGCGGCCGCGCGGCACGCTGTTCGGCTCGGCCGTCCCGGTATACCGTGCACCCGATCGGCCGCTGAGAGCCCGAGGATCATGAAGGCTCACGGCGACGCGCGCGATATCCCACGTCCGCCCCGCAAGGGCCCGTTCCTGCTGGCGGCCGCGCTCGTCCTCGGGCTCGTCGGCTGGGGCGGCTACGGGCACTGGCGCCAGGCCGAGGCCGCGGCCGAGACCCAGCGCAAGGCGAAGAGCTTCGTGCCGCGCCTGCGCACCGCCGGCGCGCAGCGCACCGAGAAGCCGATGGACCTGACCCTGCCGGGCGAGACCCAGGCCTATGCCCGCGCGGCGATCGCGGCGCGCGCCACCGGCTACGTCGCCGAGCGGCGGGTCGATCTGGGCTCCCGGGTCAAGGCGGGCGACGTGCTCCTGCGCATCGCCGCGCCCGACCTCGACCAGCAGCTCGCGCAGGCCGAGGCGCAGGTCGGGCAGATGCGGGCGCAACTCCTCCAGGCCCGCGCGCAGGTCGATCAGGCCCGCGCCAACGTGAACCTCGCCAACGCCACCAACAGCCGCACCTCGACGCTGGCCACGCAGGGCTGGGCCTCGCGCCAGACGGCGGACAACACCCAGGCGAGCGTGCTGAGCCAGACCGCCACCCTCGCCGCCGCCGAGGCGGGCGTGAAGGTCGCGGAGGCGAACCTCAAGGCCCAGGAGGCGACCGTCGACCGCCTCAAGGCGCTCACCGGCTTCAAGGACGTGGTCGCACCCTTCGACGGGGTGGTGACCACGCGCAGCGTCGAGGTCGGCGACCTCGTGCGCGCGGACGGGGGCGGCACGCCGCTCCTCAGCATGGACCGGGACGACGTGCTGCGCATCAGCGTGAACGTGCCCCAGAACGCGGCGGTCGGGGTCAGGCCCGGCGTCGAGGCCGCGATCCGGGTGCCCCAGATCCCGGACCGCACCTTCCGGGGAGTGGTCGAGCGCTCCTCGGTGGCGCTGCTGACCGCCTCCCGGACGCTGACCACGCAGGTCGACGTACCGAACCCGGACGGGGCGCTCAGGGCCGGCCTCTACGTCTACGTCACCCTGCAGATCCCGCGGACCGAGCCCGGCGTGACGATCCCGGCCGAGGCGCTGGTGTTCAACCAGCGCGGCACGCAGGTGGCGCTCGCCGGAGAGGACGGACGGGTCGCGTGGCGCAGCGTCCGGGTCAAGCGCGATTTCGGCCAGACCATCGAGGTCGATCAGGGGCTCGAGGGCCGCGAGCGCGTGGTCCTGAGCCCGCCGGCCGACCTGCGGGACGGCCAGGCCTACGAGCGCGGCGACGAGCCGGAGCGCGACCGGCCGATGCAGGCGGCGAACGGGTAGGGGACCGGGATCCGGGGCGGGGCGCCCCCGCTGCGGTGATGCGGCGGGTCAGGCGCCGGACGACCCGGTCATCGCGCCCGCGTTCATCAGGCCCTGCGGATCGACGGCCCGCTTCACCGCCTCGATCAGGGCGAGGCGGGCCGGGTCGCCGTAGCGCGCGAGCAGGCCGCGCTTGAAGCGGCCGATGCCGTACTCCGCGCTGAAACTGCCGCCGAGGTCGATCGCCACCGCGTAGACCGCGTGGGCGATCCCCGCATCGACCGCCGCGGTGTAGGCGAGCCGGTCGCTTCCCGCCGGCACCATGAGATTGAAGTGGATGTTGCCGTCGCCGACATGGCCGTAGAACGACAGGCGCGTCCCCGGCGCCTCGGCCTCCACGAGCGCCCGTGCCCGGTCCAGGAAGCGGGATACGGCGGAGGTCGGGACCGCGATGTCGAGCTTCACCGACCCGCCCGCGTGCTTCTCCGCCTCGGGGATCGTCTCGCGGATCGTCCACATCTCGCGCCGCTGCCGCTCCGACTGGGCGAGCACCGCGTCCTCGACATGGCCGGCCTCCATCAGCGCCTCCAGGGTCCCCAGGAGGATGTCGTCGAGGGGGATGCGTTCCGAGGAGGCCGAGAGTTCGAGCAGCACCGCGCCGCCGGGACCGGCCGCGAGCCCGAGTTCGGCGCCGCGCATCTCGGCGACGAGCGCCAGCGACGAGGCTGAGATGAGCTCGAAGGTCGAGGCGAGGTCCGCGGTCTCCCGGCGCACCAGGGCCGCGATCTCGGGAATGGGCGCGTCGGCCGCGAGCTGCATCCAGGCCGTGGCGCGCCGGGTCTGGGCGGGCCAGAGCTTGAGCACCACGCCGGTGACGATGCCGAGCGTGCCCTCGGCCCCGATGAAGAGCTGCTTCAGGTCGTAGCCGATGTTGTTCTTGCGCAAGGTCCGCATGTCGGAGAGGAGCGACCCGTCCGGCAGCACGACCTCCAGGCCCAGCACGAGGTCGCGCGTCATGCCGTAGCGCAGCACCTGCAAGCCCCCGGCATTGGTGCCGACATTGCCGCCGAGGCGGCAGCTGCCCTCGGCGCCCAGGCTCAGCGGCAGCAGGCAGCCCCGGGCCTCGGCGGCGGCCTGCGCGTCGGCCAGAATGGTGCCGGCATCGCAGGCGAGGGTGAAGCCGGTGGCATCGACGTCGCGGACCCGGTTCATCCGCTCCAGGCTCACGACAAGCTGCCCGCGGCCGGGCTCCGGCGTGGCGCCGCCGACATAGCCGGTGTTGCCGCCCTGGGGCACGAGGCCGAAGCCGAGGCGGCCGGCGAGGCGGACGATCTCCTGGACCTCCCCGGTCGAGCGCGGGCGCAGGACGCCCGGGGTCTGCCCCCGCATCAGGGCGCGCTGGTCATGGGTGTAGCGGGTCAGGCTGTCGGCATCGGTGACGAGGCCGCCCTCGCCGAGCAGCGCGCGGAAGGGTTCGAGGCCGGCGGAGGACAGGTCTGGCATCCGGATGGGGTGGCTCGCGGCAGGTCACGGGCAGGGCCCGCGGGCAGGGCCGGAGGCGGACGCCCCCGCGCCGACGCCCGGCGGGCACGGCGCGTCACTGTATCGGGTCGGATCCGGGCCGCAACGGCTTCGGCGCGCTCCCGCGCGACGCCGCGCTCACGGGTGCGGCGTCGGCCCGGCGGGCTCCTCGAGCAGGAGCATCAGGGTCAGCTCCGCGGTGAGCGCGCGCGCGCCGCCCTCGGCCTCCACCGTCGCGCCGAGGCGCAGCGCCGCCTTGCCGCCCGGCAGCGCGCCGACCCCGTTGAGCGTGAAGACCGCGCGCACGCGCGTGCCCGCCCGGACGGGGCTCAGGAAGCGAACCTTGTCGGCGGCCATGTTGAGCACCGCCCGCACGCACGGGTGGGCCGGCAGGGCCTCGCCCACCGCCCCGCCGAGCATCGACAGGGTGAGGTAGCCGTGCGCCACCGTCCCGCCGAAGGGCGTCTCGGCCGCGGCCCGCGCCGGATCGACGTGCACGAACTGCCGGTCCCCCGTGGCCTCGGCGAACCGGTCGATCCGGGCCTGATCGACCAGGGTCCAGGCCGAGGCGCCGACCTCGGTGCCGACCCGGCCGCGGAGGTCGGCGAGGAAGGCCTCGGTGCCGGTCGGCGGGGCCTGCCCGGCGCTGTCCGGCTCGGGCCGGGGGAGGGTTTGCGCGCGCGTCATTCCGGATGTCCTTTGGCCGCTATGGCGACCGCCAGCGCCCCGGCAGGCCACCGTTCCGTCCGGCAGGTGCCCCATCAGATCTGACGCAGCACGAGGCTCGCGTTGAGGCCGCCGAACGCGAACGAGTTCGAGATCGCCGCCGGGATCGGCATGGGGCGCGCCTCCACCGGGATCGCGTCGATGTCGAGGTCGGGATCGGGATCGGTCAGGCCGGCGGTCGGCGGCGCCAGGGCGTGCGTCATCGCCAGCACGGTCGCGACGGCCTCCAGCCCGCCGGCCCCGCCCAGCGCGTGGCCCGTCACCGCCTTCGTCGAGGAGACCGGGGGCGGGGCGCTGCCGAAGACCGAGCGCAGGGCCTGGACCTCCGTCAGGTCGTTCGCCCGCGTCCCCGTCCCGTGCGCGTTGACGTAGGCGATGTCGGCCGGTGCGAGGTCGGCCTCGGCCAGGGCCGCGCGCATCGCGCGGGCCATGCCGTCCGCCGAGGGGGCGACGATGTCGCCCGCATCCGCGCCCGCGCCGAGGCTCGCCACCGCGACCTGCGGCCTGCACCCGCGCGCGCGGGCATGCGCCTCGCGCTCCAGGATCACGATGCCGGCGCCCTCCGCGACGACCAGTCCGTCGCGGTCGCGCGAGAACGGGCGGCAGCCCGTGCGGCTCATGATCTTCATGGCGTTCCAGGCCATCAGCGTGCCGCGGGAGAGCGGCGCCTCGGTGCCGCCCGTGATCGCCACATCGACGATTCCGGCGCGCACGAGCTGGGCCGCCACGCCGATCGCCTGCGTGCCCGAGGCGCAGGCGCTCGCCACCACGAAGCACGGCCCCTGCGCCCCGAACGCGATCGAGACCCAGCTCGCCGCGGAGCTGCCCATCGCCCGCACCACCGAGAACGGGTGCGGCCGCTTGTTCTCCACGAACAGGCGCTCGTACTGGGTGTCGAGGCTGGTGAGGCCGCCGCCGCCGTTGCCGATCACCACCGCGACGCGCTCGGGGGCCACGGAGCCCGGCGCCAGGCCGGCATCCGCCATGGCCGCGCGCGCGGCCGCGACCGCCAGGAGGGCGTTGCGGTCGCAGGCGCCGGGCATCGGGATCGGCAGGTCGGAGAAATCCGCGGCGACCGGGATCTCGGCGGCGATGACGCCCGACTCCGGCAGCGCGCGCGCCGGGGTGAAGACCGGGCGGCCCGCGACGAGGCTCGACCAGAAATCCGCGACGGTGAGACCGCAGGGGGCCGCGACGCCCAGGCCGGAGACGACGACGGCACTCACGCGGTGCGGGCCTTGCGCGCGAGGGCGCTCCGGATCAGCGCGACGACGTTGCCGAACGTCATCTCGCCGACGGGCTGCTCGTTCGCGTTGAAGTTCAGCTCGATGCCGAACTTGTCCTCGATCTCGAAGACCAGCTCGACGAAGTCGAGGGAGTCGATCTGCGCCTCCTCCAGCCGGGTCTCGGTGTTCCAGTCGGCGTCGGCCGTCTTCAGATACTTCTTGGCGATCTCGAAGACGCTGGTGACCACCTCGTCGCCGGCATCGGATCCGATCTGGGCGGCGGGTAGGATCGCGGCGGTAGCGGCCATGTGAGAACTCCTCTCGCAAGAACGAGATCAGTTTCAATATTCGGTCGTCATTCCGCAAGTCGTTTATTGGATGTCGAATGTTGAATGGTGTTCATAGTAAATCTCAATGCTCAACTAGCGGTTGTTTCGATTCGCGCTTCTCCCGCGGCGCCGGGTGGCGGCGATCCCTGCCGGGACGAATCGTGTGGGGCCAGGGCGCAGGACGGGCGGCGCTGCGGTCGCTGCGGTCGCGGATCGATCCCGCAGGCGCGGGACCGCGCGCGCCGCGCGAGCGGACGGCGCCCCGGCCCGAGGCAGCGCCGAGCCGGCCCCGGGCTACATCGCAGGGACGGGGTCGCGGAGGCGAGGTGTCGTCAGTTCACCCGGACCAGGAGCTTCATCTTCGGGTGGATGCCGCACAGCACCAGGAAGGTCCCGGATTTCCGGAACACGATCGGCGTGCGGCTGCCCGGTGCCTGATCACCGGAGTCGAAGGTGAAGGCCTCCGACTCGATGTAGACGTGGTGCAGCAGGTCGCTGTCGTCGTTGACGATGGTGACCGTGTCGCCGCGCCCGACCACGAGGCTGCCGGGCTGGAAGGCGCGCCCCTTCTGGGACACGACGTAACCCTCCGGCCCCGCGAGCGCGAGCGCGGCCGTCACCAGGGCGCCGGTCGTCATGCCCGCGGCGAGCGCCAGGGCGGGGAGGGCGAGGCGTCGCGGGAGCGGGCGCATGGGGGCGTCTGGCAAAACCTGTCGGGAGTGTCAGCATAGCGGAGGTGCGATTGATGAAATGTTGTCGTGCTGCGACGCCGTGCGGGATGAACGAGATGCCGTGCGCCTGCTCGGTTCGGCCGAGGCTAATCGCCTCTTAAGATCTTGCACGCATCCTGCGAGAACCTGCTCGGCGAGCGGGCCACAACTTGGCAGGGTTGCCTTGGAACGGAACACGGAACGGCAGGGATTGCCGCCGCATCCGCCATCCGGCGGGCGGGCATGGCGGCGGATCGGGAACGCGGCGGCGACGATCCGCGGCCGGATCCTGTTCGCGTTCCTGACCATGAGCCTCCTGACCGGAGCGCTCGGCCTCTACGCCATCGGCGGCATTCAGCGCGTCGGCGATCTCGTCTACCGGACCTACGACGAGTCGCTGATGTCCATCAACTACGCGCGGGCCACCGCGGCGGACTTCGCCAAGATGCGCGCCGCCTTCGCCCGGCGCAGCGTGGCCGCGGAGCCCGCCGTCGTCGCGAGCCTCGACGGCGAGATCACGGACCTGGCCACGGCGCTGGCGGAGGATCTCGCCATCGCGGTCGAGCGCGCGCAGTCGGAGCGGGCGGTGCGGGCCGGCGAGGGGGTGCAGACGGCGGTAGCGACCTGGGACGAGATGCGCCGCGCCGTCGCGCCCGGGCCCCGCGCGGGCCGCAGCGAGGCCTGGGCCGCCCTCGACCGGCAGGCGGCCGCCGTCGACGCGCAGATCGACCTCTTGGTGAACTACACGGCCGGCGACGGCTTCACGTTCCGGCAGGCCGCCCGGACCCTCGTCGACGAGCAGATCCGCTTTAACGCCGCCGCCACCGGCGCCGCGCTGTTGCTCGCGGGCTTCGTCGCGTGGCTGCTGCACCGGCGCATCGTCGGGCCGCTCGGCGCGGCCTCCGCCGTGGCGCAGCGCATCGCGGCGGGCCGGCTCGACGTCGCGGTTCCGGCCGGCGGCCGGGGCGAGCTCGGCCGCCTGCTCACCGCCATGGCGCAGATGCGCGACAACATCCAGGCGATGATGGAGCGCGAGGTCAGCCAGCGCCGCTCGGCCGAGACGCTGCTCGCCGACGCGCTCCAGAGCTCGCGCGAGGGCATCGTCGTCGTGGACGGGCAGGGGCGCATCGTGCTCGCCAACGCCCGGGCGCTGGAGTTCTTCGAGGGCCTCGGCGGCGCCGTGCAGGCCGGCACCGCGGCGATGCCGGGGACAGGCGCCGCCCCGACGACCGACTACGCCCGGGCGCTCGCCCGGGACGGGGAGACGCGCCTGCCCGACGGGCGCCGCCTGCGGGTCAGCCGCAGCGCCGTGCAGAACGGCGGCTTCGTGGCGGTCTGCACCGACGTGAGCCTCGTCCGCGAGCAGGAGGACCGCCTCACCGAGACCAACAACCGCCTCGATGCGGCGCTCGACAACATGTCCCAGGGCCTGTGCCTCTACGATGCCGGCCGCCGCCTGATGGTGGTGAACCGGCGCTACTGCGAGATCTACGGCCTGCCCGCCGAGGCGGTGGTCCCCGGCATGAGCGCCGAAGAGGTCGTGACCCGCAGCATCGAGGCCGGCAATCATCCGGGCCGCGGCGTCGCCGAGCTGATGCGCCAGGGCCGCAAGGCCTTCGCCAGCACCCTGTTCCAGGAACTCGGCAACGGCCGCGTCGTCGCCATCGCGGCGCGCGAGACGCGAGAGGGCGGGTTCGTCGCCACCTACGAGGACGTCACCGAGCAGCGCCGCGCCGAGGCGCGCATCGCCTTCCTCGCCCACCACGACGCGCTGACCGGCCTGCCCAACCGGGTGAAGTTCGGCGAGCAGGTCGATGCCGCGATGGCGCAGGCCGGCCGCGACGGCGGCGGCTTCGCGGTGTTCTCCCTCGACATCGACGGCTTCCGCCCGATCAACGACACGCTCGGCCGCGCGGTCGGCGACGAGGTGCTGCAGGCCGTGGCCAACCGCCTCTCGGCCTGCGTGCGCGAGATCGACGGCGTCGCCCGCGTCGGCGCCGACGAGTTCGCCATCCTGCAGCGCGGGGTCGAGGGTCCGGAGGAGGCCGCCATCCTCGCCCGCCGCATCCTCGACGTGGTGAGCGCCCCCTACCGCCTCACGAGCCACGGCGTCACGCTCGGGCTCACGCTCGGCATCGCGCTGGCGCCCGGCGACGGCTCGAGCTGCGACCGGCTCCTCAAGAGCGCCGACATGGCCCTCGACCGGGCTAAGCTCGAGGCGCGGGGCGCCTTCCGGTTCTTCGAGCCGGAGATGGACGCGCGCATCCAGGCGCGCCGCCTCGTCGAGCAGGATTTGCGCGCGGCGCTGGCCGCCGAGGCCTTCGAGCTGCACTACCAGCCGATCTACGACCTCGCCTCCGACCGGATCTGCGGCTTCGAGGCGCTCCTGCGCTGGAACCACCCGACCCGCGGCCGGGTGTCGCCGGCCGAGTTCATCCCGGTGGCGGAGGAGATCGGCCTGATCGTGCCGCTCGGCGAGTGGGTGCTGCGCCGGGCCTGCGACGAGGCGAGCCGCTGGCCGGACGGGATCAAGGTCGCGGTCAACGTCTCGGCGGTGCAGTTCACCTCGGCGAGCCTCGTGACGGCGGTCCGCGACGCGCTGCGCAATTCCGGCCTGCCGGGCCGCCGCCTGGAGCTGGAGATCACCGAATCCGTGCTGGTGGCCAATCCCGGCGCGACGACCGCGATCCTGCACAGCCTGAAGGGCTTAGGGGTACGGGTCTCGATGGACGATTTCGGCACCGGGTACTCGTCGCTGAGCTACCTGCGCTCCTTCCCCTTCGACAAGATCAAGATCGACCAGTCCTTCGTGCGCGACCTCGGCGGCCCGAACGGGACCGACTTCATCGTGCGCGCGGTGATCGGGCTCGGCGACAGCCTTGGCATGACGACCACCGCCGAGGGCGTCGAGACGGAGGCGCAGCTCGCTACGCTGCGCGCCGAGGGCTGCGACGAGGTCCAGGGCTACCTGTTCAGCCGCCCGGTGCCGGTCGAGGACGTGCCGGCCGTCATCCGGCGCTGGAACGGCGCCATCCAGCGCGCCATAGCCTGAGACTGGGAACCCTCCGCTGAGCCGCCCCGTTGAATGCAGCTTGCAGTTGTAGGAGTTCCGCGATGCTCAAAGGTGGCCTGCTCTGGCTGATCGGCATACCGCTGCCGATCATCCTCCTGATCTACTTCTTCACCGGCTGGCTGCGCTGAGCCGGGCCGGCGGCGGGCGGGACCCGCCGCCGGCCGGTCGCATCACTCGGCCGCGTCGAGGCGGGGGCGCTCGATCTCGGCGCGCTCCCGCTTGATCAGCTCGGCCGTCAGGAAGGCCACCTCCAGCGCCTGCTCCGCGTTGAGGCGCGGGTCGCAGTAGGTGTGGTAGCGGTCCTGCAGGTCGTCGGCGGTGAGCGCGCGGGCGCCGCCCGTGCACTCGGTGACGTCCTTGCCGGTCATCTCCAGGTGGATGCCGCCCGCGACCGTGCCTTCCGCGCGGTGCACGCCGAAGAAGCCCTCGATCTCCTGCATCACCCGCTCGAACGGCCGCGTCTTGTAGCGGCCGGCCGCGACCGTGTTGCCGTGCATCGGGTCGCAGACCCAGGTCACCGTGCGGCCCTCGCGCTCCACCGCCCGGACGAGCCTCGGCAGGTGCTCGCCCACCTTGTCCGCGCCGAAGCGGCAGATCAGCGAGAGGCGCCCCGCCTCGTTCTCCGGGTTAAGCTGGTCGATCAGGCCGATCAGCCCCTCGGCGGTCATGGACGGGCCGCACTTCAGGCCGATCGGGTTCCGGATGCCGCGGGCGTATTCCACGTGCGCGTGGTCGGGCTGGCGCGTGCGGTCGCCGATCCACAGCATGTGGCCCGAGGTGGCGTACCAATCGCCGGAGGTCGAATCGACGCGGGTCAGCGCCTCCTCGTAGCCGAGCAGCAGCGCCTCGTGGCTGGTGTAGAAATCGGTCGTGCGCACCTCCTGGTGGGTCTCGGGGTTGATCCCGATCGCCTGCATGAAGTGCAGCGCGTCCGACATCCGGCCGGCCACGTCCTGGTAGCGCGAGGACTGGGGCGAGTCCTTCACGAAGCCCAGCATCCAGCGGTGCGCGTTGTCGAGGTTGGCGTAGCCGCCCGTCGCGAAGGCGCGCAGCAGGTTCAGGGTCGCGGCCGACTGCCGGTAGGCCTCGATCTGGCGGCGGGGATCCGGCACGCGGGCCTCGTCCGTGAAGCCGATGCCGTTGACGATGTCGCCGCGGTAGCTCGGCAGCGAGACGCCGTCGAGCGTCTCGGTCGGCGAGGAGCGCGGCTTGGCGAACTGGCCCGCGATGCGCCCGACCTTCACCACGGGCGAGCCGCCCGCGAAGGTCAGCACCAGCGCCATCTGCAGGAAGACGCGGAAGAAGTCGCGGATGTTGTCGGCGGAGTGCTCGTCGAAGCTCTCGGCGCAGTCGCCGCCCTGGAGCAGGAAGGCCTCGCCCGCGGCGACGCGCGCGAGCGACGCCTTCAGCTTGCGGGCCTCACCGGCGAAGACCAGGGGCGGAAAGCTCGCGATCTGGTCCTCGACCGCCTTCAGCACGGCGGCATCCGGATAAGCCGGGACCTGCTGGATCGGCAGACCGCGCCAGCTCTTCGGAGACCAAGTCTTTGACGTCGAACGCTCGCCCATGATCGTAACTCCCGCCACCTCGCGGCGTCGTTTGGCGCGAATCCTCGCGCGAAGCGGCGCTTATAGGGAGGTTCCGAGGGCTTTGCGAGTGTTCGATGCGCGCCTCCGCCCGGCGTCGCGCGCGGGCGACACCGGTCGGAAGCCGCCGCTTGGATCGGCCGCCGCGATCAACCGCCGCGATCAACCGCCTCTTCGCATCGAGCCCGGCAGGTGGTCCTTCGGGTTGACGCGCCCGCCGCCCTCGTCCGGGGTCACGGCGGTCGAGGGCTTGAGGGCCCGCGGGGCCGACACGCCGTCGTTCGGCTTGTGGGGCGCCTCCGGATGCGCCTCATTCACGGTCGTGGTGCCCGGCGGCAGGGTGCCGGCGGTGGGCTGATCGATCCGGCTCGCGGCCGACTGGGCCGAGGCCGGCGCGACGAAGCGGGCGCCCAACGGCGCGGCCGCGCAGACGCCCAGGATGGCGACGAACAGGGCGGTCGCGGGCCCGCCGGCACGTGGACGCAGCCCGCGGTGGGGTCGGTTGTCAGGATGGGGCATCGGGTTGCACCCTGTCGGTGTTCGGTGGGGGGAGCCTGAAGGCTCCTGCTCGAGGATCAGAACGCGGCGTGCGCGCGGTCCGGTTCCCGCGGTGGCCGCGTCGGCGGTCCCGCAGGCGCCGGATGGCTCTCCCGGCGTGTCCGGCGACACGTCCCGCGCGAGCAGGGCGCCCGGGGGCGGGATGAATTCAGGGATGGGATCATGTCGACGCACATCGCCGAGATCGCCTGGGCCCTTCGGCCCGGTGAGGATTTCCCGAACGGACGCTACAGCCGCGGACACAGCCTGAGCTTCGACGGCGGCGCGACGCTCGCCGGTTCCGCCTCGCCCCACGTCGTCGGCAGATGGGCCGTGCCCGCGGCGGTCGACCCGGAGGAGATGCTGGTGGCGGCCCTGTCGAGCTGCCACATGCTGACTTTCCTGCACCGCGCCCGGCTGGCGGGCTTCGTCGTCGGCGCCTACCGCGACCGCGCCGAGGGCGTGTTGGCGGAGATCGCCCCGGGCCGCCGGGCGGTGACGCGGGTGACGCTGCGCCCGGAGATCGCTTGGGCGGGCGGCGAGCCCGATGCGGAGGCGCTGGCCCGCCTCCACCACGAGGCGCACGCGGAGTGCTTCATCGCGAACTCGGTCACGACCGAGGTGGTGGTGGCCTGAGGTCGGAGCCGGTCGATCGCGTCCGCCGTCCTGGATCCTCTCTCGGATCCCCTCTCCCCGCGCGGCGAGAGGGGGCCCCGCTCAATGTGCGGGCTGGGACGGCACGCCCTCCTTGTCGTGCGTGCCGAAGCGCTCCACCAGCGTGGCGCTGGCCGCGTTCAGGCCGATCACCGTGACCTGCCGGCCCTGGCGGCGCGCCTTCGTCACCACGCGGTCGAGGGCGCCGACGGCGGAGATGTCCCAGAAATGGGCCGCGTGCACGTCGATGACGATGCCCTCGAGCGGCTCCAGCACGTCGATGGCATCGCCGAAGCCGCCGGCCGAGGCGAAGAAGATCTGGCCCGTGACGCGGTAGGTCCGCACCCGGCCGTCCGCCGACAGATCGGACGTGACGCGGCTGAGCCGCGAGACCTTGCCGGCGAAGAACACGCCCGAGAGCAGCACGCCCACGAGGACGCCGATGGCGAGGTCCTTCGTGGCGACGACGACCGCCACGGTCGCCAGCATCACGGCCGAGGAGGGCAGGGGGTTGGTGCGCAACGACAGGAGCGAGCGCCACTGGAAGGTGTTCAGCGAGACCATGATCATCACGGCGGTCAGCGCCGCCACGGGCACGATCGCCAGCAGGTCCTGCAGCGCGACCAGGAGGACGAGCAGGGCGCTGCCCGCCACGAAGGTCGAGAGCCGGCCGCGCGCCCCCGACGAGACGTTGATCACCGACTGGCCGATCATCGCGCAGCCGCCCATGCCGCCGAAGAGCGCCGAGGCCATGTTGGCCACGCCCTGGCCGGCGCATTCGCGGTTCTTGTCGCTCGGCGTGTCGGTCATGTCGTCCACGATCTGGGCCGTCAGCAGGCTCTCCAGCAGGCCGACCGCGGCCAGCGTCGCCGCGTAGGGCAGGATGATGCGCAGGGTCTCGAAGGTGAGGGGGACGTCCGGCAGCGCGAAGCTCGGCAGCGCCGAGGGCAGCGCGCCGAGATGCGCGACCGTGCGCACGTCGAGGTGGAACAGAGCGGTGATCGCGGTGAGCGCCGCGATCGCGATCAGCGGAGACGGCACCGCCCGGGTGATGCGCGGGACGCCGTAGATGATGGCGAGCCCCAGCGCGATCAGCCCGTAGGTCGCCGGGGTGACGCCGGTGAGTTCCGGCAGCTGCGCCAGGAAGATCAGGATCGCGAGCGCGTTGACGAAGCCCGTCATCACGGATTGCGAGACGAAGCGCATCAGCCGCCCGAGCCTGAGCAGGCCGGCGAGGATCTGCAGCAGACCCATCAGGATGGTGGCGGCGAACAGGTACTGCACGCCGTGGTCGCGCACGAGATCGACCATCACGACCGCCGTCGCGGCGGTCGCCGCCGAGATCATGGCGGGCCGCCCGCCCGCGACCGCGATCACGCAGGCGATGACGACGGAGGCGTAGAGGCCGACCTTCGGATCGACCCCGGCGATGACGGAGAAGCCGATCGCCTCGGGGATCAGGGCGAGGGCCACGACGATGCCGGAGAGGATGTCGGCGCGCAGGCGCGTGAGGCCGGCGCGCGGTTGGGCTGGGGAACGGGTCATGGAATGTCCGCAGGAGACGTCGGCCCGCACGCGGCGCGTGGGGGTACGGACGGTCTCGATTGCGTGGTCCGGCGGATCGGCGGCCGGAAGAGCCACCCGGGCTTTCACCGGGTCCAGGCGGATGAGGGCGGTCTAGCAGACTTGCGGTGCATCGCAACATGTTGCGGGCGCGCCGCGTCCGCTGTCGCGTCCCCCACCGCGTCCCTGCTTCGCCTCAGGCGCCGTCCGGGCCGGTGCGGTCGGGGCGCACCAGGCTGCCGAGCGCGCAGCCCGCCGCGTAGGCCGCGAGCATCAGCGCGCCGCCGTCCAGCCAGAGGCCGGCCACCCCCGTGACGAGCCCCGCGGCGGCGACGCCCCCGAGGCCGAGCACGGCGGCGGCGAGGCCGAGCGGGACCGCGCGGTCCCGCGGCCAGCCCGAGAGGGCGCCGATGCCGAGCCCGAGGAGGAGGGCCACGGCTAGTCCCGGCCAGAGGCCGGCCAACAGAACGATCACGCGGCGTCACCTCCCAGCGGCCCGCGGCTGGCATGCGGGCGCGTCCGGCGCAAGGATGGGTCAGGGGCTCGGCGCCAGGGCCACGCTGCGGCGCTCGCCCGCCGGCCCGTCGCCGAGCGCCACCTGATCGGCGCCCGCGCCCGCCTGGAGGAGATAGTCCAGAACCGCCTGGGCGCGCAGCCGGGCGAGATCCTCGCCGGAGGGCTCCGGTGCCGGCTCCGGCTTCGCGGCGGACTTCGCCGCCGGCTTGCCCTTGGCCGCCTTTCCCTTCGTGCCTTTCTCCGGAGCCTCGGCCGGCTTGGGCTCCGGTGCGGGCTCCGGCGGCTTCACGTCCTGCGGCCGCTTGGTGCCCGGCGGGTCGGCGTGGCCGGTCACTGCGAGCCGCAGGGTTGGGCAGGCCTTCGCGAGGGCGGCGGCGGCGTCGAGGATCGGGTACATCGCCGCCGTCAGGGCGGTGCTGCCGGGCTCGAAGCGGAGGCGCTCGTTCCAGGCGGCGTCGAAGCCCGCGCGGCAGGACTCGGCGTCGCGCCGCGGCGCGGCCCCGCGCGGCAGCACCGCGACCCGGCTGGTCCAGCCCGCGGGGAGCGCCCGGGGCAGACTCTCGGCCACGCGCGCGGCGCTCTCGCGATAGAGGCTCTCGCCGGTGAGCGCGAGCTGGGCGTCCGCCACCGCGATCTCGCCCTCGGCGAGGTTCGCCAGCGCCGGCACGGCCGCCTCCAGGGCGGCGGCGAGGTTCGGCGGCGCGCCGTCCGCCAAGCGGGTTCGGTCGAGGACGCGCTCGCGGAAGAAGCGCGCGCGCAGGGCCGCCAACAGCCGCTCGCGCGCCTCCGGGCTCGGCAGGTGGCCCGCGACCACGACGCTGTCGGCCTCGCGGCGCAGGCTCACCCGGTAGGGCGAGAGCGGCCGCACCGCGAGCGTCATCGTGCCGGCCGCGACTCCCTTGGGCAGGCGCGCGCGCATCAGCGCCTCGGCCTCGCCCACCGCCTGCGCGTCGAGGGCGTCGCCCGTGACGGTGACCCGGCCGTTCTCGAAGGCGACGCGCCCGCTCTGCAGGAGGTCGGCGAGCGCCAGCATCGCCCCGGCCAGCGCGCGCGGCTCGATCCCGGGGGCCAGGCCGCGCGCGGTCCGGGTGCGGTCGTCCACGAAGGCGCCGCCCGCGGCCTCGGCGGCCGCCCGCCGGATCTCGGCCCGCGCGCTCTCCGAGACCGTGTTGCCCGTGAGCACGAGACCGCCGCCGGACACGCGCTCCACCCCGAAGCGAAAATCGGCCACGCTCGGCGGCAAGATGTCGATGCGCCCGATGCTGTAGCCGCGCGGCGGCTCGCCGAGGCCGGCGCGCAGCGCGTCGTAGGCCTCCACGTCCACCGCCTCGCCGGAGGCCGAGATCACGGTGTCGGTGAGGCTGACCCGGGCGCCGGGGGCGAGGCGCGACAGTTTCGCGGCGGCGTAGGCGGCGGCCGCGGGGAAGTCCGGCGGGGCGCCGCGGGCGGCGCGGGCCTCGTCGTCGAGGGCCGCGCCGGCCGGCAGGGCGGCGACCAGCACCGCCTCGAAGGCGCGGCGGCCGATCTCGGCCGGGCGGCTTCCGGTGAGTGCGACGCCCGTCCCGGTGCGCTCCGCCGACCAGACGAAGGGCGCGGCCGTCTCGACGAGGCCGATGTCGGAGACGATCCGGCGCGGGCTCGGCAGGGCGGCGAGCCGCGTCAGGGCGGCGGCGCGCTCGGCCTCGCCCGGCGCCTCGCCCCGGGCCGCGAGATCGCGGCCCCGCGCGGCGACCCGCAACCAGGGTTCGCCCTCGCGATCCTCCGTGAGGCGCACCACCTCGCGCGCCTCCGCCTCGATCCGCTCGCCGATCCGGGGCGCGGCGAGCAGGGTCGCGCCGCCCCAGGCGACGGCCAGCAGCGGCAGGCCGGCGAGCCAGCCGAACCGGCGGAGACGGGTCTGTCGATCGGGCAGCGGCACGGGCGCTCTCGCAGGGCTGATCCGCAGGCCGTCAGATCAGCCCGACTTTCCGGCATCTTGAAGGCCGCCGTCCATTCCCCCGCCTGCAGAAGGGGCGGGAGGGCGTCGCCCTGCGCGAGCCCCGCCTCAGCCGCCGGCCGCCTCGCGCAGCATCTCCAGTTCGAGCCAGCGGTCCTCGGCCCCCGCGAGTTCGGTCTCGGCCTGGGACAGCATCGTGCTCGCCTTGTCGAAGCGGCCGGGGTCGCGGGCGTAGAGGCCGGGATCGGCCAGGATCTCGCGCAGCTGCGCGATCGCCGCCTCCAGCTTCTTCATGCGCTCGGGCAGCGTCTTCAGTTCGTGCTGGTCCTTGAAGCCGAGCTTCGGCCGCCCCGCGGGCGCGGCGGCGCGCTCGCGCGGCTCGGCCTTCTCGGATCTCGTTTCCTTGCGCCCCGCGGCCGTGCGGGCCTGCACGCCCGCGCCGCGCTGGCCGATCATGTCCGAGTAGCCGCCCGCGTACTCGATCCAGCGGCCCTCGCCCTCCGAGACCAGCACGCTGCCGACGACCCGGTCGAGGAAGTCGCGGTCGTGGCTCACGAGCAGCAGCGTGCCCGCATAGTCGTCCAGCATCTCCTGCAGCAGGTCGAGGGTCTCGAGGTCGAGGTCGTTCGTCGGCTCGTCGAGCACCAGCAGGTTCGAGGGCTGCGCCAGCGCCCGGGCGATGAGGAGCCGGTTGCGCTCGCCGCCCGAGAGCACCGAGACCGGCGTGCGCGCCTGCTCGGGCGCGAACAGGAAGTCCTTGAGATAGCCGATCACGTGCCGGCTCTGGCCGTTGACCGTGACGGAATCGCCGCGCCCGCCGGTGAGCACGTCGCTCACGGTCTGCGTCGGCTCGAGCGTCGCCCGCGCCTGGTCGAGGATCACCGGCTGCAGGTTGGTGCCGAGCCGGATCGTGCCGGAATCGGGGGCGAGCTGGCCCATCAGCAGGTTGAGCAGCGTCGTCTTGCCGGCGCCGTTCGCCCCGACGATTCCGAGCCGGTCGCCGCGGGTGACGCGCAGCGACAGCCGATCGACGATCGTCCGCGCGCCGTAGGCCTTGGCGATGTCCTTCGCCTCGATCACCAGGGTGCCGGAGCCGTCCGCCTCGCTCGCCTGCATGCTGACGCTGCCGACCGGGCGCCTGGCCTCGCGCCGGGCCTGGCGCAGGGCGTGCAGGTTGCCGAGCCGCCGCACGTTGCGCTTGCGCCTGGCGGTGACGCCGTAGCGCAGCCAGTCCTCCTCGGCGGCGATCTTGCGGTCGAGCTTGTGCCGGTCGCGCTCCTCCTCCTCGAAGAAGGCGTCGCGCCACGCCTCGAAGCTGGAGAAACCCTGGTCGATCCGCCGCGTCACGCCGCGGTCGAGCCAGACGGTCGCCCGCGACAGGGCCGAGAGGAAGCGCCGGTCGTGGCTGATCAGCACCAGCGCCGCGCGGCTCCCGCGGAGTTCCCCTTCCAGCCACTCGATCGCCGGCAGGTCGAGATGGTTCGTCGGCTCGTCGAGGAGCAGCACGTCGGGCTCGGGCGCCAGCGCCTGGGCGAGCGCGGCGCGCCGGCCCTCGCCGCCGGAGAGCTTCGTCGGGTTCTCCTCGCCGGTGAGACCGAGGCTCTCCAGGAGGTAGCGGGCGCGGTGGCTGGCATCGCCCGGGGCCAGCCCCGCCTCCACGAAGGCGAGCGTGGTGGGATAGCCGGAAAAATCCGGCTCCTGCGCGAGGTAGCGGATCGTGGTGCCGGGCTGGACGAAGCGCTTGCCGGCATCGGCCTCGACGAGGCCGGCGGCGATGCGCATCAGCGTGGACTTGCCCGAGCCGTTGCGGCCGACGAGGCAGGTCCGCTCGCCGGGCGCGATGGCGAGCTCGGCACGCTCGATCAGCGGCGTGCCGCCGAAGGTCAGCGCGATGTCCTGAAGGGTGAGGAGCGGTGGGGCGGCCATGCGCGGGCTTATGACAGCGCGCGCCGGCCTTCACAAACGCCGCGAAGCCGCCTCAGGCCGTCGGGTTCGCCGGGCCGGTCGGGGAGGACGGTGTCGGGTCGACGACCGGGATCTCGGTCGGCTGGCCGCCGGGCGTCTCGGGCGGGCTGTTGGCCGGGACCTCCGCCGGGCCGGGGCTCGGCACGGTCGGCGGCTCGTAGGGCGTCTCGGATGGGGGACCGGGCTGGTCCGGCACCTCGGGGACTCCGCCGGGATTGGCCATGGCTACGCTCCTGCGCTGGCACGCCGAACGGCCTCGGCGTGTCGCCGCTAACGGGGCGCGGGACAGCCGGTTCCGCCGCCTACTTCTTGGTCAGGAGCAGGGTACCCTCCTTGCCGAGCGACTTCTGGATCTTCTCGGCGAAGATCGCGAGCAGGAAGGGCAGCTTCACCTCGACGCGCACGCTCTCGGGCCCGACATCGATCGCGCCCTCGACCTTCTGGGCGAGGGCCGAGAGGCCGAAATCGAGGCGATCGCCCGTCCAGGCGAGGCGGTCGAGCGCGACGCCGCTCTTGGCGAGCATGCCCTTGCCCTGCTCGACGCCGGTCTCGATCCGGCGGCGCGCCTCCTCGCGGCCGAGGTCGTGCGGGATATCGACGATCAGGGGTTTTGCCATCGCGCGGGGGTTCCTGCTGTGTCAGGCGCGAGATGGGGGCGCGGGCCGCCGGCGGCAACGCCGCGCCTCCGGCTGTGCATGAGGCCGCGCGCGAGACCGCGCGAGAGACCGCGCGAGAGACCGCGAATGCGCGCGCCGGCCCCACCGCGGCATGGGTGGGGCCGGCGCGCGGGTCTCGGGCGAGACCCCGGTCTTCCGTGCGGAGAGATCGGTCCGCCGGTCGTTCGGCGCCGTGTCAGTCCATGACCTGGAGCGAGACGTAGGTCGTGCCGCCCATGCCGAGCGCCCGGGCCGAGCCGCGGGACAGATCGATGATGCGCCCGCGCACGAAGGGGCCGCGATCGTTGATCCGCACGACGACGGAGCGCCCGGTGCGCTTGTCGGCGACCCGCACCCGCGTGCCGAAGGGCAGGCTGCGATGGGCGGCGGTCATGCCGTTGGGGTTGAAGCGTTCTCCGTTCGCGGTCCGATGTCCGCTGCCGTACCAGGAGGCCGCTCCGCTCTGGGCGGAGGCCGGCACGCTGGCGGCGAGCGCCGCGACGGTGCCGAGGATGGCGGCGGTGGTCCGGCAGACAGGCTTCGTGGCCATTCGCATTCCCTTTGTTGTTTGCGACGGCGGGGCCAATCAAACCCGGGCTCGGCCAAAATGAGGCAGGCTCGCGCTGCCCTATTCGCATCACATTTTGGGCGACCGCGCCCTATGCGTTGAGCTTTCATTAAGGGGTGATGCGGCGAAGTATTGTTTACTTCGTTTTTTCTTGGGGGGATGTGCTGGCGGCCGGCGAATGTCAGTGCTCGGAAGCAATCGGCACGATGCGAAAAATTACCTACCATGCCGTGAGATCTGCGCGTGGCGAAACCCTGGATCCCGCTGAATGGGATGCACGTCGGGAACCAGCGGGTCCGAGAAGGGTTCGAGCGCACCGTTCGCGGCGCAGGCCTCCCCGCTTCCCGCCCACGGGAAGAGGCTCGCAGGCCTCGTGTCGTCTCCTCGTGAAGCGCGGGCGACGCCGGTGCGGCGGTGAGGATGGCGGATCCGAAGGAGACGTGCCCGTCGAAGCTCCCTCGACCACGCCCGCGCGTTCGCTCAGCCGACGACAAGTTCGGCCGAGCCCGTTGCCCGCACCCCAGGGAAGGGAGATCCGCTCGATCCGGCGCGATCGACCGGAGGCCGTCTCACACCAGCGCCGCACCGCGCCGGTTGACGTAGATCGCCATCAGACTGTGCGAGACGCAGAGGAACAGGCGGCTGCGGTAGCGGCCGCCGAAGCAGAGGTTCGACACCGCGGCTGGGGTCCGGATCTTGCCGAGGAGCGCGCCGCCCGGGTCGATGACGTGCACGCCGTCGCCCGCGCTCGACCAGAGGTTGCCTTCCTCGTCGCAGCGAAAGCCGTCCGCCATGCCGGGCGCGACCGTGTGGAAGACCTGCGGGTTCGAGAGGCGCCCGTCCTCGCCGACGTCGAAGACCCGGATGTGGCGCGTCGGATCGTCCGCGAACTGCAGGCCCGTCTCGGCCACGTAGAGCCTGCGCTCGTCCGGCGAGAAGCAGAGCCCGTTCGGACCCTCGAAATCGCCCGCCGCCACGCTGAGCGAGCCGTCGCGCGGATCGAAGCGGTAGAGGTTGGCCGGCAGCTCCGGTGCCTGCTTGCCGCCCTCGTAGTCGGTCTGGATGCCGTAGGGCGGGTCCGAGAACCAGATCGTGCCGTCGGACTTGCAGACGATGTCGTTGGGCGAGTTCAGCCGCTTGCCCTGGTACGAAACGACCAGCACCGTGACGCTGCCGTCGAGCTCGGTCCGACTGATCCGGCGCAGCCGGTGCGAGCAGGAGAGGAGCCGCCCCTGCCTGTCGCGGGCATGGCCGTTCTCGAAGCCGACATGCGCGCGGTAGACGCTGAGGCCTCCGCCCTCGCTCCAGCGCATCACCCGGTCGTTCGGAAGGTCGGAGAACAGCAACTCGTCCCGGTCCCCGAACCAGACCGGGCCCTCGCACCAGCGGAAGCCTTCGGCCAGGGTCTCCAGCGGCGCGTTGGGCAGGACGAAGCTCTTGAAGCGCGCCTGCGTGACCTCGAAACCCTCCATGCCGAGCGCCCCTACTTGAACCGCCCCGGCCTGTTCACCGTGGGCTCAACGTCGAGCCCGGTGACGATCATGGTGCAGGGCTCGTCGCCCACCGTGCCCGAAAGGTGGCCCTTGCGGCCGTCGCGCTCGCGGGTGTTCTGGTCCTCGCCGAACATCAGCTCGCCGGGGCCCATCTCGACCCGCTTGCCGTCCATCGTCTCCACGAACCAGCGGCCGGTGAGGATCGCGATCCACTGGGGCTTGGGATTCTCGTGCCAATCGCCGACCCAGCCGACCGGCAGGACCGTGAAGGTCACGCCGGCCTCCGACGGGTCCATCTTGTCGTTCCATTGCGGTGCCACGCCGGGCCCGACGCCCTGGAACTGGAAGTCCGTGAGTTCGAATCGCTCCTGGCGGCTCACGCCCTCGGCGTCGGTGTAGACGTGCCAGTACGGCATGGCGGGAGATGTGGGCTCGGACATCGCGTCGGATCCTTCAGGGTTTGGCGGGCGCTTCGGCCGCGTAGGGGCCGGACGAGAGCGGGTGGCGGACGATCTCGGAGGCCGGCGTGTAGCTGCCGCCGATCACCACGAGCAGCAGCCCGCCCACGAGGCCGAAATTCTTGAGGAAGTCCCAGAAATGGGCCCGGCCGGCGCCGTTGCGCGACCAGAAGGCCGGGTATTCCCAGAACCGGTGGAACAGCACCGCGGTGACCGCGCAGAAGCCCATCAGCACGAAGGCGGCGGCGCGGTCGTACCAGCCGATCACGATCAGCACGGGCGCTACCGTCTCGACCAGGATGCCGAGCACCAGGAGGAGCGCCGGGAAGGGCAGGGGGCCGGAGGCGGCCTGCTCCATCGCCTCGTCCCAGTGCACGACCTTGTCGAGCGCGCTCGGCGGGAACATGCCGACGAGGCAGATCTTCGCCGCGAGCGGCACCGCCACGAGGTTGAGCCAGGTCGCGAGGTCCATCGGGGCGTGCGGGCTCCGGTACGGCGGGGCCATCCCCGATCCGTGCCGCCAACGTTCGCCACGGGTGGGGGTTTCCGGCGACGTGGCACGGAGCGCGGCGCCTGCCGCATCGCAGCGAGCACGATCCCGTGACGGTGCCCGCCGGAACGGCTCGGGAGAGGCCACGTTGCCGGGCTGTCCTATCCTTGCCGCGCGGCGGACCGACCGATGCAGGACCATTACGACATCATCGTCATCGGCTCCGGCCCGGGCGGCGGCTCGCTGACGGCACGGCTCGCCGGGACCGGCAAGCGCATCCTGCTCTTGGAGCGGGGCGACTACCTGCCCCGCAGCCAGGAGAATTGGAGCGCCAAGGCGGTCTTCGTCGATGGCAAGTATCAGGCGGCGGAGACGTGGTACGGCGGCGACGGCCGGGCTTTCCACCCGGGCCTGCACTACTACGTGGGCGGCAACTCGAAGGTCTACGGCGCGGCCCTTCTGCGCCTGCGCGAGCGCGATTTCGGCACGGTGCAGCACGTCGATGGCGTGTCGCCGGCCTGGCCAGTCTCCTACGCGGAGTTCGAGCCCTACTACGCGCAGGCGGAGCGCCTGTTCGCCGTCCACGGCAACCGCGGCGAGGACCCGACCGAACCCTGGGCGAGCGGCCCCTACGACCACCCGGCGGTGAGCCACGAGCCGCGCATCCAGAAGCTCTCGGACGATTGGGCCCGGCACGGCCTCAGGCCCTACCACCTGCCGCTCGGCATCAAGCTCGACGAGCGCAACGGGCGTCCGACGCCGACGAGCATCTGCATTCGCTGCGACGCCTTCGACGGCTTCCCCTGTCTCCTCAACGGCAAGGCCGACGCGCAGGTGATGACGGTCGACCCGACGCTCGCCGCCCACGACAACGTCACGCTGCTCGTCAACGCCTACGTCTCGCGGCTGGAGACCGACCCGTCGGGTAGGACGGTCACCGGCGTGCGGGTGACCCGGGAGGGCCGCGAGGAGCGCTACCGCGCCGATATCGTCGTGGTGGCCTGCGGCGCGCTCTCGTCGGCGCTGCTCTTCCTGCGCTCGGCCAACGCCGCGCACCCGAACGGCCTCGCCAACGGCTCCGATCAGGTCGGGCGCAACTACATGCGCCACAACATGTCGGTGCTGATGGCGCTCTCGAAGGAGGTCAACGACACCGTCTTCCAGAAGACCCTCGCGCTCTCCGACTTCTATTTCGCGTCGAAGGACTGGGCGTTCCCGATGGGCCTGATCCAGATGTGCGCCAAGACGCATCCGGACCAGATCCGCGGCGAGGAGTTTCCGCGATGGACGGGCTTCCTGCCGGACGCGCCCTTCGAGATGGCGGCGCGCCACGCCATGGACTTCTGGCTGCAGAGCGAGGACCTGCCGCACCCGGACAACAGGATCAGCATCGATCGCGAGGGGCGCACGATCCTCGACATCCGCGAGACCAACCGCGAGGCGCACGACCGCCTGCGGGCCAAGCTCTCGGACCTCCTGGAGCCCGCCGGCGCCTATACCTACCTGTTCGAGCGCTCGCTCTATCTCGGCAAGAACATCCCGCTCGGCGGCACGGCGCACCAGGCCGGCACCCTGCGCTTCGGCACGGATCCCAGTTCCAGCGTGCTCGACCTCGACTGCAAGGCGCACGAACTCGACAACCTCTACGTCACCGACGCGAGCTTCTTCCCCTCGATCGGCGCCGTGAACCCGACGCTGACCATCATCGCCAACGCCCTGCGGGTGGCCGACCGCATCGCCGAGCGGATCGCCTGAACGCCTAGATGGCGTCGTAAGCTCAGGCTTGCCTGCCCGGGACGAATCCTGTTAAGGGGACCGCCTTTCCGCGATGCGTTGCGCCGCCATCGCAGGGGGCCCTTCGGGCTTCCCGCTCCCGAAACCCTTGCACGGACGGCAGGCACGCGCCCGCCGAAGCAGAACATGAAGATCCGCAACTCCCTCAAGTCGCTCCGCGGCCGTCACCGCGACAACCAGCTCGTGCGCCGCAAGGGCCGGGTCTACGTCATCAACAAGACCCAGAAGCGCTTCAAGGCCCGCCAGGGCTGAGGCCGACCGCCCGCTTCGGTGGGCGTGCGATCGGAATTCGAGAGGCAGGTGCCGCCCGCGGCGCCTGCCTCTTCGCGTTGGCGCGGCGCTCCGGCGCGTTGACGGGGGGCGCGGGCGCGCACAAGCTCGCACCATGCTGCGCTCCGTCCTCCCCGGCCTGCTCGCCGCCCTGATCGCGGGCTCCGCGCTCGCCGCTCCACCGGGTTTGTCCGGCCGCCCCGAGGCGGAGCAGCCGGCCGAGCGGAAGAAGCCCGCACCGGCGATCAGCCTGGACGATCTCTTCGCGCGCCTGCGCGAGGCCGACGACGACGAGGAGGCCAAGGGTGTCGCCAAGCTGATCGAGCGCCGCCTCGACCGCTCCGGCAGCGCTACGGCGGATCTCCTCACCGACCGTGCCCGGCAGGCGATGAGCGCGAAGGATTTCGCGCTCGCGGCCGAGTTGATGGACCGGGTCACCGCCCTCGAGCCCGCCTGGTCTGAGGGCTGGAACCGGCGCGCCACGGTGTTCTGGCTGCTCTCCGACAAGCAGGCGGCCGTGGCGGATCTGCAGCGCGCCCTGGTTCTCGAGCCGCGCCACTTCGAGGCCTGGGCGGCGCTCGGCCGGATCTACCTGTCGATGGACGACAAGGCGCGGGCGCTCAACGCCTTCCGGCGCGCCGCGGCGCTCTACCCGCGCATGGCCAAGGTCAACGAGGCGATCGACCGCCTCGCTCCCGACGTCGACGGCCGCGACCTGTGAGGGCCGTCCTGGCGGTGCTCGCAGTCCTGGTCGGTACGCCGCTCCTCCTCGGGCTCTGCATCCTGGCGGCGGGCGCGGTCGCGAGCCTCCTGATCGGATGGCGCGCCGGTGCCGCATACCCGCCGGCCGGCCCCTTCGTGCCCGTCGCGGGCGGTCGCCTCGCCACCCTGCAGGCCGGGCCGGAGACGGCCGCGCGCGGAACGGTGGTGCTGATCCACGGCGCGTCGGCCAACGCCGCCGACCCGATGGAGGGCGTCGGCCGTCTGCTCGCGGCGCGGGGCTTCCGGGTGATCGCCTTCGACCGGCCGGGACACGGCTGGAGCGACCGGCTCGACGCCGCGACGCCCGCCGCGCAGGCGGGCCGGATCGCCGAGGCGCTGGTCGCGCTCGATGCCGGTCCCGTGATCGTCCTCGGCCATTCCTGGGGCGGCGCCGCGGCGCTGGCGCTCGCCCTCGACCATCCGGAACGGGTCTCGGCCCTCGCCCTGGTCGCGCCGGTCGCGCTGCCCTTTTCCCGAACGATGACGCTGCCCTGGTACTGGCGGCTCGCCGCGCAGCCGCCCGTCGCGTGGCTGCTCAGCCGGACGCTCGGGCCGCCGCTCGCCCTCTACTACCTGCGCGGCGCCGCGTCCCAGGCCTTCCGGCCCCAGCCCCCGGCCGCGGACTACCTCGGCCGGGCGCGGGTGCCGCTGGGGCTCCGGCCGGGCGCGCTGCTCGCGAATGTCGAGGATCTGATGGGGCTGCCCGCCGCGCTCGAGCGGCAGAGCCCGCGCTACGAGAGCTTGCGCCTGCCCGCGCTGGTCGTCTCGGGCGATGCCGACCCGCTGGTGCGGATCGAGGCCCAGTCCGAGCCGCTCGCGGCTCGCATCCCCGGCGCGCGGCTCCTGCGCCTGCCGGGTCTCGGCCACATGGTGCCGTGGGTGGCGGGCGACCGCCTGGCGGAGGCGGTCGCCGATCTCGCACCGGTCGCGTCGGCGACGCGCTGATCTCCGCGCGGCGGGGCCCTCAGTGCTGCAGGGAGGTGGTGAAGGCACCGCCGCGGATGCGCTCGGGAAACCCTTCCGCGTAGCGGGCGGTGGCCTCCTCGCCGTAGGTCGTGACGAGTTCCTGGAAGGCCGCGAACAGGGCGGCCTGGGCCATGCAGTCGGCGTCGAGCCCGTCCAGGCACCCTTCCGCGAACGCCTCGGAGACGTAGCTCAACGCGACGCGCTTCTCGTCCACATCGGCCTCGATGGGGGCGGTGGTGTGAGTCGAATCGAGCATGGCGTCAAACATCCTTCGCGCCCGACCGGAGGTCGAACGTTCCCGAGGATGATAGGCGGCTCCGCCGCGGCCGGCCAGCCAGGAATTGCGAAGCGGTTAACGCGACCGGTCGATTTGGCGCGATTTCCCAGGTCGCGTTCCGCTGTTGCGCGCCTGCATCATCCGCCGAACCGGCCGGCCAGCGCCTGCGACAGACGCTCGCCCTCGGCGACGAAGCGGGCGGCCGCCTCCTGCGCGGAGGGCGTGCAGATCCGATAGGTCACCGCATAGCTGCGGTAGCCGCGGTTGAACGCCCCGGCAAGGCGGTCGCGCCGCCCCGGTGTGATGCCCTCGGCGTCGATCAGCGCGCGCATCCGGCCGGACCACTCTCCGGCATCGGGCGCCGCGCAGAGCCCGCGCAGGAAGGCGAGCGAGCCGATGATCTCGGACAGGCGCATCAGGTCGCGGTCGTAGGGGGCCGGTTGTTCAGGGGGCGGAGCGGGCTCCTTCTCGGGCGCCTTCGGGGCGGCGCGGGTGGGATTCCGCTGCTGGGCGAGGGCGGGGAGGGAGGCGAGCGGCGCGCAGGCGGCGAGCAGACAGAGGAGAGCGGGCAATCCGGCTCTCGCTCCTTCGCGGAAACCCCTCACAGCACCGGCTCCAGAGCGCTCACGCGGGCGAAGGCCTCGGTCAGGGTACCGACGAGACCGGGCGTCGTGGCGAGTTCCGCCACCTCGTCGAGCCGTGCCCAGCGCACCCCGAGCGCCTCGGGCCCCGCCACCGGCTCGCCGCCCTGCCAGAGCGCCGCGTGCGGGTGCACGACGTAGTGATGGCGCGCGCGGCCCTCGGCGTCGCGATCGATGATCTCGGTCGGCGAGAGCACGCCGACGACCCGCGCTTCCAGCCCAACCTCCTCGCGCAGCTCGCGCAGCGCCGCCTCGGCCAGGGTCTCGCCGGCTTCCACGAGGCCGCCCGGCAGGGTCCAGACGCCGCGCATCGGCGCGTTGGCGCGGGCGGCGAGCAGCACCCGGTCGTCGCGGATCACCGCGATCGAGGCGCCGACGAAGGGGCGTGCCGGAAACAGGCGGCTCTCGGACTCGCTCACGGCTTCGCGCCCTCCGGTGCCACCACGGCGACGCGCCCGTCGGCGAGGCCGACGAGGATCCGCGCGCCCGTCCCGCGCCCCAGCACCGCGACGCCGTGCTCGGCCGCGGCCGGCAGCGCCGCCCGCAACCGCTCGGAGACGCCGCCCTTCACCGACACCAATGCGAGGGCCTGCCCGCCGGCGACCGGCAGCGCGAGGTCGGCATTCCCGGTTCCATCCGGTTCGACCGGCGCGGCGAGATCGGCGTCGGGCGCGCCCGCGCCGTAGCCCTCGGCCTCGGCCGCGAGCGTCACGGCGTCCGCTCCGAGCGTCCAGAGCTGGAGCACGCCGTCGCCCCGCAGGGTCGCCGCCTGCGGCGTGCCGGAGCGCGTGAAATCCGCCAGTGCGGCGATCCGCGTCGGCGCCGTCGGCTGGACCGGCGCGCGCGCCAGGACGCTCCAGTCGGCGCTCCCTGCCCGATGGCCGATCAGCGCGAGGCCGGACCCCGAGGTCCCGTCGAGGGTGGCCGCGAGGAAGGCGGGCCGGCCGGCGAGACGCAGGGCGCGCGGACGCGCGGACGCGAAGACGGAATCCGCTCCGGCCGAGACCGTCACGGTCTTGACCGGCACCGTCTTCGGCTCGGCGGTCACGCCCAGGGGCTGGCGCTCGCGGATGGTGAGGCCGGCCGCACCCGGGACGCCGGCGGCGCGGGTTGGACCGGTCAGGTAGGCCGAGAGCCCGCCGGAGACGGCTCGGCGCGAGCCCGGCAGAGCCCCGCGCGGCGTCTCGGCGGCAGCCAGGCCCTCGATCGCCTCGGCGCCGAGCAGGGTGGTGCGGACCGCGCCGTCCGCGAGCCCGAGCGCGGCGCCGCCGCCCTCGCCCCAGACCACGACGATGGGCGCGCTGTCCTCCTCGCCGGTCTCGAGGGCCGGGACGGCCGCGCGGGGCTTGGCCAGCGGCAGCAGGCCCGAGGTCGCGACCGCGACCGCGACCTCGCTCGCGGGGCCGCGCATCGCGGTGACCCGGAAGGGCAGGTCGAGCACCGTGACGGCGGGCTGGGCCACGGCCGGGGCCGCGATCGCCGCGACGAGCAGCCCCAGCACCGGACCGGCCCCGAACGGGCCGTCAGACATGCTGGCCGCCGTTGATGTGCAGCTCGGCGCCGTTCACGTAGGAGGAGGCCTCGGTGCACAGGAAGTAGATCGCCTTGGCGACCTCGTCCGGGGTGCCGAGCCGGCGCTGCGGGATCTGCTCGACGAGCTTCTCGGTGCCCGGCGAGAGGATCGAGGTGTCGATCTCGCCGGGCGAGATCGCGTTCACCCGCACGCCGAGGGGGCCGAAATCGGCCGCCATCTCGCGGGTCAGCCCCGCGAGCGCCGCCTTCGAGGTGCCGTAGGCCGCACCCGCGAAGGGGTGGACGCGCGAGCCCGCGATCGAGGTGACGTTGACGATCGAGCCGCGGGCGCGGGCGAGCTCGTCGCACAGGCCCCGCGCCAGCAGGATCGGCGCGAAGAAGTTGACCTGGAACACCCGCTGCCAGTCGGCCCAGCCGGTGGCGATCGCGCCGAGCCGCTCGCCCTCGGGGCCCTTGGGCGAGATGCCGGCGTTGTTGACGAGCGCGTGCAGGACGCCGCCCTCGGCCTTCAGGCGCTCGGCCACCTCGCGCACGCCGCGCATCGTGTCCTCGGCGTCGGCGAGATCGACCTGGAGGTGGTCCTCGGGGCCCATCTCCCAGGGGCAGTTCTCCGGGAAGGCGTGGCGCGAGCAGGTGATGACCCGCCAGCCGGCGGCGGAGAACCGCTTCACCGTGGCGTGGCCGATGCCGCGGCTCGCCCCCGTGAGGAGCATGATCCGTCGACGGTCGTTGTGGGGTGGGGCCACGGCCTGCCTCGCTGAGCATTCCGCGGCGGGCGAGCCGCGCCGCCGACGGGCTTGAGGGCCCGGTCTAAGCGCTGCAGCCGTGAAAATCCAGGGCGGCGACCCGCTCGCCGCCGCGGTGCAGCACGGCCGGCGCCTTGACCGGCTCGCTCCGCGCGGTGTCTGCGATGCGGCTCATCCGATCCGGAGCCCGCCGATGCCCGATCCCAGCCGCGACCGCCTCCCACCCCTCGCCGAGACGGCGCTGACGCCCGCACAGCGGAGGGCGGCGGAAGCTTTCGAGACCGCCCGCGGGACCCCTGTCTTCGGGCCGTTCTGGCCCCTGCTGCGCAGTCCCGATCTCATGCTGCGCGCGAGCGAGATGGGACTGTACCTGCGCTACGGCAGCGCGCTGCCGCTCGCGCTCAGCGAGTTCGCGATCCTGATCGTCGCGCGGCTGTGGAGCCAGCAGCTCGAGTGGCACATCCACCATCCGATCGCCCTGAAGGCCGGCGTCTCGCCGGAGACCGCCCAGGCGATCGCCGAGGGCCGTCGCCCGGAGGGCATGAGCGCGGACGAGGAACTGGTCTGGACCTTCTCGACCGAGCTTCAGCACAATCGCGCCGTCAGCGACCCGACCTACGCGGCGCTCGTCGCCCGCTTCGGCGAACGGGGCGCGGTCGATCTGGCGGGCATCAACGGCTACTACGCGCTGCTGGCCATGACGATGAACATGGCCCGCACCGCCTTGCCGGAGGGCGCCGAGCCGCCGCTCCGGTCGCTGACGCCCTGAGGGGCGGAGGCCGGCCTCAAGGGTAGAGCCGCGACCGCGTCCAGCCGTCGCCGGACCGGGTGAAGCGCACCCGGTCGTGCAGGCGATAGTCGCCGTTCTGCCAGAACTCCAGGCTGGTCGGCTCGATCCGGAAGCCGGTCCAGTGCTCCGGCCGCGGCACCGGCTCGTTCTCGTAGCGCGCGGCGAGTTCGGCCACGGCCGCCATCAGGGTCGCCCGGTCGGCGAGCGGGCGCGACTGCCGGCTCGCATGCGCGCCGAGGCGGCTCTGCGGGTGGCGGCTCGCGAAGTAGGCGTCCGCCTCCTCGGGCGTGACAGGCGTGACCGCACCGCGGGCGCGCACCTGCCGGCGCAGGCTCTTCCAGTGCAGCACCAGGGCCGCCTGTGGATTCTGGGCAAGCTCCTCGCCCTTGGTCGATTCCGTGTTGGTGTAGAAGACGAAGCCGCGCGCGTCGAAGCCCTTGAGCAGCACGATCCGCACGTCCGGCAGCCCGTCCGAGCCGGCGGTGGCGAGCGCCATCGCGTTCGGGTCCTCGGGCTCGGCGGCCTCCGCCTCCTTCATCCAGGCCGCGAACAGGGCGAACGGATCCTCGGCCAGGGTGAAGTCGGCCGGCACCGCGCCCGGCGCGTGGGCGGAATCACCGATCGTTAACGGCTCCACGGCTTAGTCCTCTCTCATGGCATCCGGTCGGGGGCACCGATGGGGCGCTCTAGCGTTGGGCCTCACGCGGTGGCGGAGAGTTCAGGTGTAATGCGGCAGGGCGCGTGTAAAGACCCCCGGGGGACCCCCGTCGGCCGGGCGTGCCGGCTCGTGATCGGCGCCGGGCTCCTCGCGCTCCTGTGCGGGTGCAGCCAGCCGCTTCTGGTGTTCCGTCAGGCGCCCGAGGAGCCCGCCCGCGCCGAGGCCGCGGAGGCGGGTGCCGAGCCGGCCGTCACCGGCAGCATCTCGAAGCGCCCGTCGAGCTTCGGCCCCGACCTGGGCGAGGAGGATTGGCGCCGCGCCCGGGCCGCGCTGGGTGTCGCCCTCGATCCGCAGGGCAACGGCCGCCCGGTGAAGTGGGACAACCCGGAATCGGGCCTGCGCGGATCGATCAACCCGACGGGGCTTCCCTATGTCGCCAACGACCTGATCTGCCGCGACTTCCTCGCCTCGGTGATCGCGCCCGAACGCAGCCGCTTCGTGCGCGGAACCGGCTGCAAGCCCTCCGGGGGCAGCTGGGAACTGCGTCACCTGCGCGCTTCCAGATCGGCCTGACGAGCCGGTCCGTCAGCGCGCCGCGCGGGCCATCCCCCGCGGCGCTTGACGGCGCGCGCAAAGGAGCCGACTTTCTCCGGTCAGGCCGTTGCGGAAAAGCAACACAGGTCCCACATCCGGGCCGAGATCGCCGGACAGGCGCGAACCGCCGGTCCGGCAACGGTGCACGACAGCCAGTCCCAAGAGGCCATGCGCAATCCCTACGACGTGCTGGGCGTTCCCAAGAACGCGAGCGAGGCCGACATCAAGAAGGCCTATCGCAAGCTGGCGAAGGCCCACCATCCCGACCGCAACAAGGACGACGCGAAGGCGAAGGACCGCTTCGCCGAGGCCAACAGCGCCTACGAGATCATCGGCGACGCCGACAAGCGCAAGCAGTTCGACCGCGGCGAGATCGACGCCGACGGCAAGCCGCGCGCGACCGGTTTCGAAGGGTTCGGCGGCTTCGGCGGCGGGCGCGGGGGCGGGGGCGGGGGCGCCTACGACTTCGACTTCTCCGGCCGGAGCGGCCGTGGCGGCGGCATGGGCGGTGGCGGCGGGATGGGCGAGGACATCTTCTCGCACATCTTCGGCGAGGCCTTCCGGGCAGGCGGCGCCGGTCCGGGCGCCGGGCAGCAGCGCCAGGCCGCGCGCGGCGAGGATGTCGCGGCCGAACTCAGCGTGACGCTGGAGCAGGTCGGCGGCGAGGAGAAGCTGCGCCTCGTCCTGCCCACCGGCCGCGAGGTCGACGTGGTGATCCCCAAGGGCGTGGTCGATGGTCAGACCATCCGCCTGCGCGGCCTCGGCCAGCCCGCCATGCGGGGCGAGCCGGGCGACGCGCTCCTCACCATCCGCGTGCTGCCGCACCCGCGCTTCAAGCCCGAGGGCGCCGACCTGCGCGTCAGCGTCGACGTGCCGCTGGAGGACGCGATCCTCGGAGGCACCATCCGGGTGCCGACGCTGACCGGTGCCGTCGAGATGAAGATCCCCGCGATGACCAGTTCGGGCCGCACCTTCCGCCTGCGCGGCAAGGGCCTGCCGAGGAAGGACGGCAGCCGCGGCGACCTGCTCGCCACCAGCGCGATCGTCCTGCCGCCGGCCGACGAGGCGGCCCTCACCGAGTTCGCGAAGACCCGCCGCGCCGCCAAGGCGGTCTGAGACCGGCCCCGCCGTCGCCGCCCCAGGCTTCCGTCAACGGTGAGGCTCCGCTAAGGAGACCCACGGCGCAGAAGGCCGCCCGGTCCCCGGACCGGGTGCACCTCTGGCGTCGGCGGCATTCTTCTCGGGTGAGTCATGGCGGATATCGGCGCGGGTGAGGATCGCGGGGCACGCACCGGGACCGGTCTCCTCGCCGGCAAGCGCGGCGTCGTCCTGGGCGTCGCCAACAACCGCTCGATCGCCTGGGGCATCGCCAAGAGCCTGCACCAGCACGGCGCCAAGCTCGCCTTCACCTACCAGGGCGAGGCCCTCAAGAAGCGCGTCGAGCCGCTGGCCCGCGAGGTGGACGCCCACGTGGTCGGCCATTGCGACGTCACCGACCCGGCCTCGATCGACGCCGTCTTCGCCGAGACCGCGAAGGTCTTTCCCGAGGGCATCGACTTCGTGGTGCACTGCATCGCCTTCTCGGACAAGGACGAGCTGACGGGCCGCTACATCGAGACCTCCGAGGGCAACTTCTCGAAGTCGCTCCTGATCTCGTGCTACTCCTTCACGGCGATCGCCCAGCGGGCCGAGAAGCAGATGCGGGAGGGCGGCTCGCTCCTCACGCTGACCTATTACGGCGCCGAGAAGTGGATGCCGCACTACAACGTCATGGGCGTGGCCAAGGCCGCGCTCGAGGCCTCGGTGCGCTACCTCGCGGCCGATCTCGGCCCCTCGAACATCCGCGTCAACGCGATCTCGGCCGGCCCGATCAAGACGCTGGCCGCCTCGGGCATCGGCGATTTCCGCTACATCCTGAAGTGGAACGAGTACAACGCGCCGCTGCGCCGGACCGTGACGATCGGCGAGGTCGGCGAGACCGCGGCCTATCTCGTCTCCGACATGAGCCGGGGCATGACCGGCGAGATCCTGCACGTCGATGCGGGCTACCACGTCGTCGGCATGAAGAACCCGGACGCGCCCGACCTCAGCCTCGACAGGGACTGAGGTCGAGCCACCGTGCCCGAACGGCCGTCCGAAGACCCTCAGTCGGGCACCTTCAGGTCGGCGATGCCCCGCGGGGCCTCGGGGAATTGCGGGTCCATCGCCTCCAGCGTGTCGGCGATGGTGCGGGCGATCACGAGGTTGCGGAACCACTTCCGGTTGGCCGGCACCACCTGCCAGGGCGCGTGCGGCGTCGAGCACTGGTTCAACGCGTCGTCGAAGGCGGCCTGGTAGGCGTCCCAGGACTTGCGCTCGACGAGGTCGGCCGGATCGAACTTCCAGTGCTTCTGCGGGTCGGCGATGCGGGCCTCCAGCCGCTCCCGCTGCTCGTCCTTCGAGATGTGCAGGAAGAACTTGAGGATCGTCGTGCCGGAGGCTGTGAGCAGGCGCTCGAAATCGTTGATCAGGTCGTAGCGCATCCGCCAGACCGGCTCGGGCACGAGGCCCTTCACCCGCACCACCAGCACGTCCTCGTAGTGGCTGCGGTTGAACACGCCGATCATGCCGCGGCCGGGCGTGCGGGCGTGGTAGCGCCAGAGGAAGTCGTGATCGAGTTCCTCCGCGCTCGGCACCTTGAACGAGGCGACCGCGCATCCCTGCGGGTTCACGCCTTCGAGCACGGCGCGGATGGTGCCGTCCTTGCCGCCGGTGTCGATCGCCTGCAGCACGATGAGCAGGCTGCGGCGGCGCTCGGCGTAGAGCCGCTCCTGCAGATCCTGGATCCGGGCGCGTTCGGCGGCGAGCATGGCCTTGGCCTCCTGCTTGTCGAGGCCGCCGTCGGCGTTCGGATCGATCGCGGCGAGGCTGAAGGGGCGGCCCGGCTCGACCGTGACGACGCCCGCCGCTGCGCGGACCGGCGGCAGCGCGATGGCCGCCCCCTGGCGCCGCTCGATCCGCTCCGCCGCGTCCACCCAGTCGGCGGAGGTCGGCGGATGTGGATCGGGTGCGGAAGAGCCGCGCAGCTTTGTCGCGGGTTTCGGGGCCTTGTGGGATGCGCGGCGCTGCTGTCCCTGCTTCTTTGGCATGAAACTCTCGTCGTCCGGACAGAGGCCGTCCGATCAGGCATCTGAGGAGGAATCGTGAGCTTGGCAACGACCGGCGCGCCGCCGCGTTCCGAAACCTGCGGGGACGCGGCCTCGTCCTCGATCCGGGCTACCATGCGGACCATCTACTTCATCCGGCACGGCCAGACCGCGTGGAACGCGGAAGGACGCCTGCAGGGCCAGCGCGACATCGACCTCAACCCGACCGGCGAGGCCCAGGCCCGCGAGGTCGCCGACCGGCTGGCCGATGTCGCGGGCGACGACCTCGCCACGGCCGATTTCGTGGCGAGCCCGCTCACCCGTACCCGCCGCACCATGGAGATCCTGAGGGCGCGCCTCGACCGCGACCCCACCGCCTACCGCGCCGACGACCGGCTCCGGGAGATCAACTTCGGGGCCTGGGAAGGCTCGACCTGGGCGGAGATCCGGCGGCGCGACCCCGGCGGAGCCCACGCGCGCGACCGCGACCGCTGGCGCTACCGCCCGCCGGGGCTCTCGGGCGAGAGCTACGCCATGCTGACCGAGCGCGTCGCCCCGGTCCTGGCCGAACTCGGTCCCGCGACCGTGATGGTGGCCCATGGCGGCGTCGCGCGGGCGGTGCTGGTGGCGCTCGGCCATCTCGACGCCTACGCCGCCCCGCGCATCGGGATCCGACAGGGCGTGGTTCTGGTGCTCGATGCGAAGGGCTGGCGCTGGGCGTGAGAGCGCCGGGCCGATCCGGCGTTCCACCCGGATTCACTCTTCCGGCCCTATGGTGCAGGCGTGCCGGTGGATCTATCTCCGGCCCCGCCCCGATCTCGGCGCGATCGGGGGTTAGAGCGCGCCGCGTCCCGGTCTTTGTTCCGGACGCGACCGCGGCGCCTCGCCGGGGCGCGGACGACAGGTATCCGGTCGAGGGCCGGAAGCGGAGTAGCGTATGAGCAGTCTCGCCGAGGGTATCCGGCCCGAGACGGATGGTGGCGAGGCGGATCGGCGCGCGCGCTCGGCCGGCCGCGCCGTCCTGCGCGGGCCTGTCCGGCCCGACCTGATCCGCGACGAGGTTCTCCCCGAGATCTTTCGCAAGACCGCCCGCCTGCGTGGCGCGCACCCGGCGCTGATCGACGGCGCGACCGTGGTCGCGGGCGGGCGCCACCCGCACCTCACCTACGCGGAGGTCCTGGGGCGTGCCGAGCGGATCGCCGCCGGCCTCGCCCATCGCGGGATCGGGCCCGGCGACGTGGTCGGGCTCTGGATGGCCCGTGGGCCCGACCTGCTCGTCGCGCAGGTCGGCATCGCCCTGTCGGGCGCGGCCTGGTTGCCCTTCGACGCGGAGGCGCCGGCCGACCGCGTCGGGATCTGCCTCGACGACGCGGCCGCCGCGGCGCTCCTCGTCTCGGAGGCGCTGGCCGCGCAGGCACCGGACGCAGCTCCCGTGCTCACGACCGCTGCCCTCGACGCGCAGACGCCTGCCGGTGCCCCCGTGCCCGACCCGCGCGCGGCCGGTCTGACGCCGGGCCATCCCGCCTACCTGATCTACACCTCCGGCTCGACCGGCGTGCCGAAGGGCATCGTCATCAGCCACGCCAACATCTGCCATTTCCTGCGCTCGGCCAACGCCCTCTACGGGATGCGGGCGGACGACGTGGTGTTCCAGGGCGCCTCGGTGGCCTTCGATCTCTCGATGGAGGAGATCTGGGTGCCCTACCTCGTGGGCGCGACGCTCTTCATCGCCTCGCCGACGATGATGGGCGACCTCGAATCGCTGCCGGGCATCCTGGAGGCGGAGGGCGTCACGGTGCTCGACACCGTGCCGACGCTGCTCGCCATGATCGCGGGCGACCTGCCGCGGCTCCGGCTCGTGCTGCTGGGCGGCGAGGCCCTGCCCGAGCCGCTGGTCGCGCGCTGGGCGACGCCAGGGCGCCAGCTCTTCAACACCTACGGGCCGACCGAGGCGACGGTGGTGGCCACCGCCGCCGAGATGCGCCGGGGTGAACCCGTCACCATCGGCGGGCCGATCGCCAACTACACCGTCTACGTGGCCGACGAGGCGCTCAACCTGCTCGGGCCCGGCGAGCAGGGCGAGTTGCTGATCGGCGGCCCCGGCGTCGCGGCGGGGTACCTGAAGCGGCCCGAGCTGACGGCCGAGAAGTTCGTCCCGAACCCCTTCGGTGGGGACGGCATCGACCCGGTGCTCTACCGCTCGGGCGACGCGGTCTCGCTGGACGCGGCCGGCAACATCCTGTTCCACGGCCGTATCGACGATCAGGTCAAGGTCCGGGGCTTCCGGGTCGAACTCGGCGAGATCGAGTCCCGCATCCGGGCCGAGGCCGGCATCAATCAAGCCGCGGTGGTGCTGCGCGCCGACGACGGGGTCGATCGCCTCGTCGCCTTCCTGGTGCCGGAGCGCGGCGCGGAGATCGACCGCTCGATCCTGCGCCGCGCGCTCTCCGAGCAGATGCCGCCCTACATGGTGCCGGCCCATTACGAGGTCGCCGAGAGCCTGCCGCGGCTCACCTCCGGCAAGGTCGACCGCAAGGCGCTCCGCATCGCCCCGCTGACGGTGGTCGCGGCCGAGGCCGACCAGGAGCCGCCGAGGAACGAGACCGAGGCGGCGCTGCTGGCGGCCGCCCAGCAGGTCTTCGGCAATCAGCCGATCGACCTCGCCGGCGACTTCTTCGCCGATCTCGGCGGCCACTCGCTGCTCGCCGCCCGCTTCGTCTCGGCGGTGCGCGAGGTTCCGGCGCTCGCGGGCATCACCCTGCCGGACGTCTACCGCGAGCGGACGCTCCGGGCGATGTCGGACGTGCTGATCGCCCGCACCGGCGGCGTCGGCGCCGAGGCTGCCGTGCGCGACCTCGCCTTCGCGCCCCCGCCGCTCCTGCGCCGGGCGCTCTGCGGCCTCGCCCAGGCCATCGCTCTGCCCTTCGTGATCGCGCTCGCCACCTCCCAGTGGCTCGGCATCTTCGTCACCTACCTGCTGCTCACCGGCGGCGGGCTCGGCTTCTTCGGCGAGATGGCGGTGCTGCTCGCCGTCTATGTCGGCATCAACGCGGTCACCGCGACCGTCGCGGTCGCGGCCAAGTGGTTGGTGCTCGGGCGGACCCGGCCCGGGCGCTACCCGCTCTGGGGCGTGTACTATTACCGCTGGTGGCTGGCCCAGCGCCTCGCGCCCCTGGTCCACGTGAAGTGGCTCCAGGGCTCACCCGCCATCGCGATCTACCTGCGCCTGATGGGGGCCAGGATCGGACGCGACGTGCTGATTTCGGACATCGAGATCGGGGCACCGGACCTCCTGACCATCGGCGACCGCGCCTCGCTCGGCGGACGCCTCGTGATCGCCAACGCCGAGATCGTCGGCAACGAGCTGGTGATCGGCCGCGTGGCGATCGGCGCGGAGGCCGCCGTCGGCACCTCCTGCGTGGTCAGCCACGACACCGTGATCGGCGACTACGCCGAGATCGCCGACCTCACCACGGTCCCGACCGGCTCACGCGTCGGCCGGGCCGAGCGCTGGGACGGCTCGCCGGGGCGCCGGGTCGGCACGGCGGATCCCGCGGCCCTGCCCGCCCAGGCGGAGGCGTCGCCCGGCCGCCGCGGCCTCTTCCTGGCCCTCTACGTCCTGCTGCTCGCCGCGATTCCGGCGGTCGGCCTGCTGCCGATCTTCCCGGCCTTCTACATCTTCGACCAGATCTCGGACTCGCTCAGCGACCTCACCGACATCGACTACCACTTCTACCTGCCGCTGCTGACTTGGCCGACCGCCATGCTGATGACGGCCGGCACGGTGCTGCTCATCACCGGGATCCGCTGGCTCGCGCTGCCGCGCACGCGCTCGGGCACCCACTCGGTCCATTCCTGGTTCTACCTGCGCAAGTGGTCGCTGGCGCTCGCCGTCGAGGTGACGCTGGAGACGCTCTCCTCGCTCTTCGCCACCGTCTACATGCGGGCGTGGTACCGGCTGATGGGCGCCCGGATGGGGCAGGGGGCCGAGATCTCCACGAACCTCGCCGGGCGCTACGACCTCGCGGAGATCGGGGCGAAGAACTTCGTGGCCGACGAGGTGGTGTACGGCGAGGAGGAGATCCGCCGCGGCTGGATGCATCTGGCCGAGACCCGCACGGGCGCGCGCGTCTTCGTGGGCAACGACGCCGTGGTGCCGCCGGGTGCGGTGATTCCGGACGACGTGCTGATCGGCATCAAGTCGAAGCCGCCGGAGAACGCCGCGATGGCTCCGGGCGAGACGTGGTTCGGCTCGCCGCCGATCCGCCTGCCGGCGCGCCAGCGGGTCGATCTCGGCTCGAACGCCCAGACCTACGAGCCGGGCCTCTGGCCGAAGCTGCGCCGCGGCATCTTCGAGGCCTTCGCGACCTCGTTCTCGCCGATGCTCTACATCACCCTCGCGATCACCGCGATCGACTGGTACTTCTATCCCGCGATCCTGGAGCGGGATTGGTGGGGGCTGGCTTTCGCCTTCGTGGCGGTGAGCGTGGTCATCGCGCTGATCCAGTCCTCGGCCGTCATCGGGATGAAGTGGCTGCTGATGGGCGTCTACAAGCCCGGCATGCGCCCGATGTGGTCGTGGTGGGCGATGCGCACCGAGGCGATCGCGGTGGCCTACTGGGGGCTCGCCGGCAAGGTGCTGCTGGAGCACCTGCAGGGTACGCCCTTCCTGCCCTGGGTGCTGCGCCTGTTCGGCGTGAAGGTGGGACAGGGCGTCTGCATGCTCACCACCGACGTCACCGAGTTCGACTGTGTGGAAATCGGCGATTACAGCGTGATCAATCGGACCTCGGCGCTGCAGACGCACCTCTACGAGGACCGCATCATGAAGATCGGCCGGGTGAAGATCGGCCGCGGCGTCTCGGTCGGCGCCTTCGCGACAGTGCTCTACGACACGAAGGTCGGCGACTACGCGCGGCTGCGCCCGCTCACCATCGTGATGAAGGGCGAGTCGATCCCCGCCAGCACCGAGTGGGAGGGCGCGCCGGCCGTGCCGGTGGTGCACGCACCGGAGGCGCAGAAGGCCGCGGTGTAACGTTCCCTCCCCCGCAGAAGGGGGAGGGTGTGCGATCCGCTACGCCACCTCGTCCCGGCCGCCCAGCCGCTTGTCGAGATAGGTGTCGACGGTCTGGGTCAGCTCGTCGACCTTGCCGTCGAAGAAGTGGTTGGCGCCCTCCACCATCTGGTGCTCGATGATGACGCCCTTCTGGGTCTTCACCTTCTCGATCACCGGCATCACCTCGCGCGCCGGGGCCACGCGGTCCTCCGAGCCGTGCACGAACAGGCCCGAGGACGGGCAGGGCGCCAGAAAGGTGAAGTCGTAGCGGTTGGCCATCGCGGCGATCGAGATGAAGCCCTCGATCTCGGGGCGGCGCATCAGGAGCTGCATGCCGATCCACGAGCCGAACGAGACGCCCGCGATCCAGCAGGACTTCGCCTCCGGGTTCACCGACTGCACCCAGTCAAGCGCGGCGGCCGCGTCCGAGAGTTCGCCCGAGCCGTGGTCGAACGCGCCCTGGCTGCGGCCCACCCCGCGGAAATTGAAGCGCAGGGCCGCGAATCCGCGGTTGGCGAAGGTGTAGAAAAGATTGTACACAATCTGATTGTTCATCGTACCCCCGAATTGGGGGTGCGGATGCAGGATGATCGCGATCGGGGCGCCGCGCTTCTTCGGCGCCTGATAACGGCCTTCCAGTCGGCCGGCCGGACCGGTGAAGATGACCTCGGGCATACTTGTCTCTGACTCCTGTGGCGGATGCAGGTGCACGCCTGCGTCACGCCGCGCTTCGTCCCGCGACCGCCTTGACTCGGCTCGCGCCCGACTTACAAGCGCTCTTAGAACGGTTCTAGGCGATTAGAATCGTTCTAAAATAAGGTTCGGTCGCGATCGGCACACCGGTGCTGCTTCGGCCAAACCCTTCGCGCGTCGTCGTTCCTCGGCCCTGATCGTGCGGGTTCCGCGGGGGCTTAGCACGATGGTGGGGGCGAAAAGCAAGGAAATGTCACACCTGAGGATGACGAAGAGCCGATGAGCCCGGAGCGCGCCTATCTCGACCACAACGCCACCTCGCCGGTCCGGCCCGAGGTTGCGGCTGCGGTCGCGCGCGCGCTGGCACTGCCGGGCAATCCCTCCTCGGTGCATGCCGAGGGCAGGGCGGCCCGGGCCGCCCTCGAGGCCGCCCGCGCCCAGGTTGGCCGGCTCGTCGGCGCCCCGGCCTCCCGCGTGGTGTTCACCAGCGGCGGCACCGAGGCGGCCAACGCCGCGCTGTCGGGTGCGCTGCGTCGCGCCGGCTCGCCCGCGCCGACCCGCTTGCTTGTCGGTGCGACCGAGCACCCCTGCGTCGCCGTCGGCCACCGGTTCGCGGAGGGCGCGGTCGAGGTTCTGCCGGTGACCGCTGCGGGCGTGATCGACCTCGGCGCGCTGGCCTCCCGTCTCGATGCCCTGCGCGACGAGGCGGTCCTGGTCTCGGTCCACGCGGCCAACAACGAGACCGGCGTGGTCCAGCCGCTCGCCGAGATCGTCGCTCTGGCCCGGCGGCATGGGGCCGCGCTGGTGCACAGCGACGCGGTGCAGGCGGCCGGGAAGATCGCGTTGGATTTCACCGCCCTCGGCCTCGACGCCCTGACGCTGTCCGGCCACAAGTTCGCCGCCCCGAAGGGCGTCGGCGCGCTCGTGCTCGGCGCGGGCGTGAGCCTGGAGGCGGCCTTCGTCCGCGGCGGCGGCCAGGAGGCGCGCCTGCGCTGCGGCACCGAGGCCCTGCCGGCCCTGGTCGGTATGGGCGTGGCGGCGGAGATCGCGCATGCCGTCCTTGCGGAGGAGGGCGCCCGGCTGGCGGGCCTGCGGGACGCGCTGGAAGCGGGCGTTCTGGCGCGTGCTCCCGACGCGGCGGTGTTCGGCGCGGACGCGCCGCGGCTGCCGAACACTTTGAGCTTCGCCGTGCCGGGCCTCGACGCGCCGACCGCCCTGATCGCCCTCGACCTCGCCGGTGTCGCGGTGTCGTCGGGTTCGGCCTGCGCGTCCGGCAAGGTGGCGCGCTCTCCCGTGCTTGCCGCGATGGGCGTGAGCCCTGCGCTCGCCACGGGGGCGCTGCGCGTCAGTTTCGGCTGGAATTCGGGCATTGAGGACGCATCGCGGTTTCTCGACGCCTTCGAACGGGTGATTCACACCCTATATAAGCGGCGAGGGGAAGCGGCCCGAGCCGCGTAGAACCCAAGCCATCCGAGAGACAGCCCCGGTCCTTGAAGCCGGTGATGCTTAGGAGACGCTGATGCCTGCTGTGCAGGAAACCATCGACCGGGTCCGTTCGATCGACCTGGACCAGTACAAGTACGGGTTCGAGACCGTGATCGAGATGGAGAAGTCCGAGAAGGGCCTCTCCGAGGACGTCGTCCGCTTCATCTCGGCCAAGAAGAACGAGCCCGAGTGGATGCTGCAGTGGCGCCTCGACGCCTACAAGCGCTGGCTCACCATGAAGGAGCCGGAGTGGGCGCGCGTCTCCTACGACCGGGTCGATTACGACAACATCTACTACTACGCCGCGCCGAAGCGGAAGGGCCCCGAGTCGCTCGACGAGATCGATCCCGAGATCCTGAAGACCTACGAGAAGCTCGGCATCCCGCTGCGCGAGGTCGAGGTGCTGGAAGGCATCGCGCCGGAGCGCCGCGTCGCGGTCGACGCCGTGTTCGACTCGGTCTCGGTCGCCACGACCTTCAAGAAGGAGCTCGAGAAGGCCGGCGTGATCTTCATGCCGATCTCCGAGGCCATCCGCGAGTACCCGGACCTGGTGCAGAAGTACCTCGGCTCGGTCGTGCCGGTGACGGACAACTTCTTCGCGACGCTCAACTCGGCCGTGTTCTCGGACGGCTCGTTCGTCTACATCCCGCCGGGCGTGCGCTGCCCGATGGAGCTGTCGACCTACTTCCGCATCAACGAGCGTGACACCGGCCAGTTCGAGCGTACGCTGATCATCGCCGACAAGGGCAGCTACGTCTCGTACCTTGAGGGCTGCACCGCCCCGAAGCGCGACGACAACCAGCTCCACGCCGCGGTGGTCGAACTCGTCGCGCTGGACGACGCCGAGATCAAGTACTCGACCGTCCAGAACTGGTACCCGGGCGACAACGAGGGCAAGGGCGGGATCTACAACTTCGTGACGAAGCGCGGCGATTGCCGCGGCGCCCGCTCCAAGATCTCGTGGACGCAGGTCGAGACCGGCTCGGCCATCACCTGGAAATACCCGTCCTGCATCCTGCGCGGCGACGAATCCCGCGGGGAGTTCTACTCGATCGCGGTGTCGAACGGTATGCAGCAGGTCGATTCCGGCACCAAGATGATCCACCTCGGCAAGAACACGACGAGCCGGATCATCTCGAAGGGCATCTCGGCGGGCCGCTCGCAGAACACGTATCGCGGCCTCGTCTCGGCCCACAAGAAGGCCAAGGGCGCCCGCAACTTCACGAACTGCGACTCGCTGCTGATCGGCGACCAGTGCGGCGCACACACCGTGCCCTACATCGAGTCGAAGAACGCGTCGGCGGTCTTCGAGCACGAGGCCACCACCTCGAAGATCTCCGAGGAGCAGAAGTTCTACTGCCAGCAGCGCGGCCTCTCCGAGGAGGAGGCGACCGCGCTCATCGTCAACGGCTTCGTCCGCGACGTGCTGCAGCAGCTGCCCATGGAGTTCGCCGTCGAGGCCCAGAAGCTGATCTCGATCAGCCTGGAAGGCTCGGTGGGCTGATCGCCTGGGCGATCCTTACGAAGACGACGTGCTGCGGGCGGCCCACCGGCACTGCTCGCGGCACGCCGACGAGGTGACGAGCAGCGCCGCGTGCGGCTGTTTCTACTGCCTGGAGATCTTCGCGCCGGACGAGATCGAGGAGTGGATCGCCCAAGAGGGCACCCCCCTCTGCCCCCGGTGCGGCATCGATGCGGTGATCGGCGACCTCTCCGGCTTTCCGGTAGCCCGCCGAGCCTTCCTGCAGGCGATGCATCGGCTATGGTTTTGAAGGACTTGGACTAGAATGCTTGAGATCAAGAACCTCGTCGTGCAGATCGAGGACAACCGTATCCTGAATGGCCTCAACCTCACCGTAAAGGACGGCGAGGTCGCCGCCATCATGGGCCCGAACGGCTCGGGCAAGTCGACGCTCTCCTACGTCATCGCCGGCAAGGAGGATTACGAGGTCCTCGACGGCGAGATCCTGCTCGACGGCCACAACCTGCTCGAGATGGAGCCCGACGAGCGCGCCGCCGCCGGCGTGTTCCTGGCCTTCCAGTACCCGCTGGAGATCCCGGGCGTCGGCACGATGACCTTCCTGAAGGCCTGCATGAACGCGCAGCGCCGCGCCCGCGGCGAGGGCGAGATCTCGACCCCCGACTTCATCCGCGCGGTCAACGCGGCGGCCGACCGGCTCGAGATCAACAAGGAGATGCTCAAGCGGGCGCTGAACGTCGGCTTCTCCGGCGGCGAGAAGAAGCGCATGGAGATCCTCCAGATGGCGCTCCTGCAGCCGAAGTTCTGCGTGCTCGACGAGACCGATTCGGGCCTCGACATCGACGCCTTGCGCATCGTCTCCGAGGGCGTCAACGCGCTGCGGGCTGAAGGACGCTCCTTCCTCGTCATCACCCACTACCAGCGGCTCCTGAACCACATCGTGCCCGACACCGTGCACGTCATGTCGAAGGGCCAGATCGTGAAGACCGGCGGCAAGGAGCTGGCGCTGGAGCTCGAGGCCTCCGGCTACGCCGAGTACCGCACGAGCGAGGCCGCGTAAGCCATGGCCGAGATCGCAAACCTCCGCTCCCCCGCCGAGGCCGGCCTCTCGAAGCTGTTCGAGTCGTCCCGCCAGGCCTTCGCCGCCGAGACGGCCATCAGCCGCGAGGAGGCCTTCCGCTTCTTCGAGGCGACCGGCCTGCCGAGCCGCCGGGTCGAGGCCTTCAAGTACACGGACCTGCGCGCCGCCATCACCGAAGCCGCCCCGCCGGCCGAGGCGCCCGCGCTCGACGTTGCCAAGGCAGCGGTCGCCGGGGCCCGGGGCTTCGCCGGCATCGAAGCCGCGCGGCTGACCTTCGTCAACGGCCACCTCGTGCCCGAGCTGTCCGACCTCGACCGGATCCCGGAGGGCGTCACCGTCGTCCCGATGGGCGAGGCTCTGGCGAAGGGTGATGCCGGGCTGAAGCTGCTCGCGCCCGTCGCCCAGGCGCGCGAGAACCCGATCTATCAGCTCAACACCGCCTTCCTGGCGGACGGCGCCCTGATCACGGTGGCGGCGGGCGCCAAGCCCGAGACGCCCGTGCACCTGCGCTTCGTCGGCACGGGCGAGACGCCGTTCTCGACCGCGACCCGCGTGCTGGTGCAACTCGGCACCGACGCCGAGTTCTCCCTGCTGGAGAGCCACGAGGGCCCGAACGGCGTGACCACGCAGCCGAACGACGCGCTCGACGTCGTCATCGGCGAGCGGGCCGCCTTCCGGCACACCCGGCTCAACATCGAGGGCGACGCAGCGATCGCGCTCTCGACCCTGTCGCTGAAGCTCGAGCGCCAAGCCAGCGTCGAGAGCATGAACTTGGTGACGGGCGCGGTGCTCTCGCGCCACCAGATCTACGTGCACATCGCGGGTGACGACACCAACGTGGTCGTCAACGGCGCCGCCATGCTGCGCTCCGGCCAGCTCGCCGACTCGACGCTCCTCGCCGACCACGCGGCTGTCGGCGGTGTCGGCCGCGAGCAGTTCAAGACGGTGATCGACGGCGACGCCACCGGCGTCTTCCAGGGCAAGATCATCGTTCGGCAGATCGCGCAGAAGACCGACGGCAAGATGAAGTCCGACTGTCTGCTCCTCACCGACGAGGGGCAGATGATGAACAAGCCGGAGCTTGAGATCTTCGCCGACGACGTCGCCTGCGGCCACGGCGCCACCTGCGGCGCGCCGGACGAGGATCTGCTCTTCTACCTGATGGCCCGCGGTCTGCCGCGCGCCGCCGCCCAGAGCCTGCTCGTGCAGGCCTTCGTCGGCGAGTCGGTGGAGGCCGTCACGCACGAGGGCGCCCGCGCGGCGCTGATCGGCGAGATCGAGGCTTGGCTCGCCGCCCGCGCTTGATGCGCCCAACCCTCCCCCCACTGGAACTCGGGCTTGCCCGAGTTCCACAGATGGGTGCCCAGATCGGGCAAACCCGATCTGGGTGGGGGAGGGTGCCGAACGGAGTGAGGCGGGAGAGGGGACACCGCTTCAAGCAGAGGCTCGATATCGATGCCGAACTCCGTCGCTCCCCTCGCCCGACCCTCGCCGACGCGAGGGCCACCCCCTCCCGCGAAGGGGAGAGGGAGATCCGCGAGCGTGACCCGATGAACGCACCCGTCCTCAACACCGGCTACGACGTCGCGGCGATCCGTCGGGATTTCCCGATCCTCGCCCAGCAGGTCTACGGCAAGCCGCTGGTCTACCTCGACAACGCGGCCTCGGCCCAGAAACCGCGGCAGGTCATCGACGCGATGGTCTCCTGCATGGAGACGGGCTACGCCAACGTCCATCGCGGCCTGCACTACATGGCCAACGCCGCGACCGAAGGGTTCGAGGGCGCGCGCGAGACCACGCGCCAGTTCCTCAACGCGGCCTCCACCGACGAGATCATCTTCACCCGCAACGCCACCGAGGCCTACAACCTCGTGGCCTCCTCCATGGGCTGGGCCGGTCTGATCGGGGAGGGGGACGAGATCATCCTCTCGATCATGGAGCACCACTCCAACATCGTGCCCTGGCACTTCCTGCGCGAGCGCCGCGGCGCCGTGATCAAGTGGGCGCCGGTCGATGACGACGGGAACTTCCTCGTCGAGGAGTACGAAAAACTGTTCACGCCGCGCACCAAGATGGTGGCGATCACCCACATGTCGAACGTGCTCGGCACGGTGACGCCGGCCGCCGAGATCGTGCGCATCGCCCACGCCCACGGCGTGCCGGTGCTGCTCGACGGGGCGCAGAGCGCGGTGCACCAGCCGGTCGACGTGCAGGCCCTCGACTGCGACTTCTTCGTCTTCACCGGCCACAAGGTCTACGGCCCGACCGGGATCGGCGTGCTCTACGGCAAGAAGGCGTGGCTCGACCGGCTGCCGCCCTACCAGGGCGGCGGCGAGATGATCCGCACCGTCAGCCAGGACGCGATCACCTACAACGACCCGCCGCACCGCTTCGAGGCCGGCACGCCGGCGATCGTCGAGGCGGTGGGGCTGGGGGCGGCGCTGGAATACATGATGGCAATCGGGCGCGAGACCATCGCGGCGCACGAGGCGCGGCTCACCGCCTACGCCCAGGAACGGCTCGGCGCGATGAACGCGGTCCGGCTGATCGGTACGGCGAAGGACAAGGGCGGCGTGATCGCCTTCGAGATGAAGGGGGCGCACGCCCACGACATCGCTACCGTGATCGACCGGCAGGGCGTGGCGGTCCGCGCCGGCACCCACTGCGCCATGCCGCTGCTCCAGCGCTTCGGTGTGACCTCGACCTGCCGGGCCTCGTTCGGCCTCTACAACACCACGGACGAGATCGACGTGCTTGCGGAGGCGCTCGCGAAGGCCGAGATGCTGTTCGCCTGATTCTTTTACGACGCGGCCCGCCGGCGCGGCCCGAGGAGGTTTGGATGAGTACCGATGCGACCATCACCGGCGGCGCCAACGCCCCGAAGGTCGAGGGCGCCTCGGCGATCCCGCCGGCCGAGCTCGACCGTCTGACCGACGAGATCGTGACGGCCCTGAAGAGCGTCTACGACCCCGAGATCCCGGCCGATATCTACGAGCTCGGCCTGATCTACCGGGTCGATATCGGTGACGACCGCGCGGTCGCGATCGACATGACGCTGACCGCCCCGGGCTGCCCGGTGGCCGGCGAGATGCCGGGCTGGGTCGAGAACGCGGTCTCGGCGGTGCCGGGCGTGCAATCCTGCACCGTCACGATGGTGTTCGACCCGCCGTGGGACCAGAGCCGGATGTCCGACGAGGCCCGCGTCGCGCTGGATATGTGGTAGGGCGCGGCGATCAGGCCGGTGTGCCACCGGCCTCGAACTGCATGTCGTCGTAGATGTCGGCGAGCGCGAGCCGCGCGCCGATCTCGGGCAGGTCGATGATGTCGGCCATCGCCTCGTAGGTCTCGGCTTCCCAGGCGTCCTCCCGGCGGCGATACAGGACGGCGCCCGGGAAGCGCGTCTCCACGAGGAGGATGCAGCGGAGCGTCGGGTGGCGCCGGTACTCGTCGAGCTTGCGGAAGCGGTCGATGCTGCTGGTCGAGGGCGAGAGCACCTCGACGACGAGACGCGGCGGCCGGCTCTCGTAGGTGTCGCGGACGAGGTCGGCGCACTCCACCGTGACGTCGGGACGCCGCAGGGTCGCGATCCCGGTGCGCAGCGCGATGTCGTCCGTGGTCGGCCGGCAACCGCTGCCGCGGAGCTGGTTTCCCAAGCTGATGATGATGTTGACGGTGGCCCGGTCGTGCTGGGCGCTGGCGCCGGTCATCATCTTCACGTGGGGTACCGGCACGCCGTCCACGAGTTCGTAGAGCCCGTCCTGCCCGAGCTGCCACTGAAAGAACTCCTCCAGCGTCATGCGCCGCATCGCGGGTTCGGCCATCGCGTCCTCCTCGGGGTGGATCCTAGCACGGAAGGCCGGAGTCGTGGCCGCGATGCGGTGGACCGGAGCGGGCGCGATGCTTATCTCTGGGGCGTACCAGAACACGCACCCGCCCGGGCCTTGAACCCGGAGGCAGGAGAGCGAGACGATGTCAGGTTTCAAGGTGATGTCGCTGACCGATGCGGCGGCGACCCGGATCAAGGCCATCATGGCAGACGCGGAGCGCCCGATCGCGGGCCTGCGCGTCGGCGTGCGGAACGGCGGCTGCGCCGGCATGTCCTACACGATGGAGTATGCCGAGGCGCGCAACCCCGGCGAGGACGTGGTCGAGGACAAGGGCGTCAGCGTCTTCATCGATCCGAAGGCGGTGCTGTTCCTGCTCGGCACCGAGATGGATTTCCAGACGACGAAGCTCGCCTCGCAGTTCGTGTTCAACAACCCGAACCAGACTTCGGCCTGCGGCTGCGGCGAGTCGGTCGCGATCACGCCCGCGAGCCCGGAGCGCCTCGGCGCCCCGGCCTGAGGGCACCCGCTCAGGCGACGTCCTGAAGGACGTCCGCCCCGACGGAATCGTCGATGGTCCGGTTGCGGCCCGCGCGCTTGGCCGCGAACATGCAGAGGTCGGCCCGCTCGAGCAGCGAGACGGGCGAGTCGCCGGCCTTGTGGACGGCGACGCCGACCGAGACGGACACCCGGCCCAGGGACTCGCCGGTCGAGCGCTTGACGAGGTCGCGGCCCATCACGCTCTGTCGCACGGCCTCCGCGATCACCCGCGCCTCCGCGCGCTCCAGGCCTGGCAGGACGATGCCGAATTCCTCGCCGCCGAAACGGGCGAGCGTGGCCTGCGGGCCGGCCGATTCGCGCATCACGATCGCCACGAGCCGCAGCACCTGATCGCCCGTGAGATGACCGTACAGGTCATTGAAGCGCTTGAAGAAGTCGATGTCGAGGACGACGAGGCTCATCGGAGTCCCCGTGACGGCGGCGGACTCGACGGAGGTTCGCAGCACCTCCTCGAAATGCTTGCGGTTCGATAGGCCAGTAAGCGGATCGGTCAGGCTCTCCAGCCGAGTCGCCTCCAGCTTCTCGCGCAGCATCTCGATCTCGGCCCGGCTCTCGCGCATCCGGGCTTCGAGCACCCGGTTGCTGGTGGCGACCTCCCGCGTCTTGCCGACAAGGGTGCCGACGATCTCGCGGACGCGCTCGCGGGTGACCGCATTCTGCGTCAGGTCCTGGCTGAGGCTCGACAGCGAGGCGTTGTAGGCGGCGGCTGAGCCGACCGAGAGATCGAGCATCTCCATCACGCCCGCGATCTCGCTGAGCATGGTCGCACTGGTCTCGCCCGCGATGTCGGCGAGGCGACCACCCGCGAGGTGCTGCTCGAACAGCGCGTCGGTGTCTGCCTCGGTCAGGGCCTGCTTCTGCCCGATCAGCCGCTTGAGCGCGTCGTTCATCAGCGGATGGTGGCCCGCGACGTAGCTGTACCAGACCGTGTAGGCGCGCGGCGTGGCCGACGGCCCGTAATCGCGCATCAACTCCTGCACCCTCTGGGCGAGGGCGAAGCTGTAGTCGCGATCCGCGTGGCGCCCCTGGCTCATCCTGGTCCTGTCGCTGCTTGGGCTCGCGCCGCGTCGGCACAGGCCAGCCCAGATGCACTGTAGGGACGAGGGATGGATGGAGTGTTAAAGCCCGCCGGCCGAGAACTAACTTATGTCGAGAACCCGACAGTAGGAAGGCTGCAATTCGGGCTGCAACCGCTGCACGAATGTAGAACCGGGGCCGATATGACAGTCGAGCCCCGCGCCCTGAGTAGTCGTGCGGGCCGGAGGCGTCACGACTCCCGCTTGACGGGTACCGGCCGGAGGAGGAAGGCCGGAACGTGCGAACCGAGGCCGACCGGCGTATCGCCGTCGGCTTCCGGCCGGCGGGACGGGCGGCGCTCGTCGCGCACCCGCTCCGGCACCGCGGTGCGGACAGCCGGTTCCGGCATGCGCGGGGGGGCTTCGCTGCGCTCGCGCTGGGGCACGGCCCGTCGGCTGCCGCGTCCCTCGCCGCGCGTTTCCGCGGCCTTGCCACGGCTGCGCCGCTCCGTCCCCGAACGGGAGCCGCGATGGCGCGTGCGCGTCTCCTCGCTCCCCGACTCGTCCTCGCTGACGGAGGTGAGGTCGCCGTCGAGCCAGGGGATCGGCTTGCCGATCAGCGACTCGATCGCCTGGAGGGAGCGGTCGTCGCCGCTGCCCACGAGCGTGAACGCGGCACCGGCCCGGCCGGCCCGGCCGGTGCGGCCGATCCGGTGCACGTAATCCTCCGGATGGTGCGGCACGTCGAAGTTGAAGACGTGGCTCACCGCCGGGATGTCGAGGCCGCGCGCGGCGACGTCCGAGGCGACGAGGAGCGGGGTCTCGCCCGCGCGGAAGGCGTCGAGGGCCGCCATGCGGGCGCGCTGGTCCATATCGCCGTGGAGCGCGGCGGCGCCGAAGCCGTGTTTGACGAGCGATTTCTGCAGCAGGGCCACGTCGCGCTTGCGGTTGCAGAAGATGATGCCGTTCTTCAACTCCTCCGCATTGCGGATCAGCCGGCGCAGGCGGTCGCGCTTGGCGTGGCCCTCGGAGCCCGTCGCGACGAGGCGCTGCACGATTGTCTCTGCGGTCGAGGCGGGGCGGGCCACCTCGACGCGCTGCGGGTTGTGCAGGAACATATCGGCCAGGCGCTCGATCTCCGGCGGCATGGTCGCCGAGAAGAAGAGCGTCTGCCGCGTGAAGGGCACCATCTTCACGATGCGCTCGATGTCGGGGATGAAGCCCATGTCGAGCATGCGGTCGGCCTCGTCGATGACGAGGAGTTCGACGCCGGTCAGCAGCAGCTTGCCGCGCTCGAAATGGTCGAGGAGCCGGCCCGGGGTGGCGATCAGCACGTCGGTGCCGCGGGTCAGCTTGGCGTCCTGGTCGGCGAAGGAGACGCCGCCGATGATCAACGCTACGTTGAGCTTGTGGTTGGTGCCGTAGCGCTCGAAATTCTCCTCGACCTGCGCGGCGAGCTCGCGCGTCGGCTCGAGGATCAGCGTGCGGGGCATCCGGGCGCGGGCGCGGCCGGTCTCCAGCAGGGTCAGCATCGGCAGCGTGAAGGCCGCGGTCTTGCCGGTGCCGGTCTGGGCGATGCCGAGCACGTCGCGCCGGGCGAGTACGTGCGGGATGGCCTGAGCCTGGATCGGGGTCGGTTCGGTGTAGCCGGCGGCCGAGACGGCCTGCAGGACCTTGTCGCTCAATCCGAGGTCGGAGAAGGGCATCAGATATGTGAACCGTTGCGCGCGGGATCGGACCAGCCGGCGCGGAGGGGTCGGTCGCTGCAACGGCTGCCGGGTCGGCATGGGCCGGATGGCGCAGCGCAGTCGGCCGACTCGTCGGGAACCTGGCCTGGAACCCACCGTGCACGTAAGTGTGCCAGACACTTAGGACGTTGCTGCCTCTTGTCAATCTTGTGCTGGCGCGATCGCCCTGTTTTCCGTGGGGAATTCGCCGCGCGACCCGCGCCTCGGACTGCCGCGGCACATGGTGGTGCGATCCCGGCGGTGTGATCCCGGCGGTGTGATCCCGGCGGCGCGATCCCGGCGGCGCGGGCGCGATCGCGCCGGCGATCCCTGAGCGATCCCGTGGCCGGAAGTAAAAAGCCGGCCTCCGGTTATTATGCAGGCTTCGGATGCGCCTGCGCGGATCTCCGCGCAGGCGCGCCGCGGTTTCGCCTCAATTGATCCGGCGCGCCGCCGCCGGCTAATCAGCTTCCCGCCTGCTATAACCTCCATGTGCGCGGGAGCACATCCGCTCCGGGATCTGCCTGCGGCCAGCGTAAACTTCACCTTTCGTTGAGAGCTCCGGTTTTATCTGGCCGAGCTTGTTGCAGGAAAGCGACAGACCCCTCGGCCACGAGGACCTACAAGCGGCCCGGCTTTGCCACACAGGACCCAGGACCCAATGAAAAAGCTTCTCCTCGCTTCGACCGTGCTCGCCGGCCTGACCGCTGCCGCCTCGGCCGCCGACCTTCCGCGTCGCGCCGCTCCGCCGCCGGTCTTCACGCCGGTGCCGGTCTTCACCTGGACGGGCTTCTACGCCGGT
>NZ_BPQO01000007.1 GCF_022179285.1 Methylobacterium hispanicum
TCCGATGCCGGTCCGTCCACATCTGCTCTCTCCTCCGTCCTGCCAGACGGATCGTGTATTGGTGACACGAGACAGATGGGGACGGCCGGCGGAGGACCTCAAACAGGCTCTCAAGCTGCGGGATGCGCACCTGCCGCTCGACTTGCAGGTCCGCGAGACCCGGGATCGAGGCCATGCGGTCGCGCAGGGAGTTCGCGACCCGCCGCAGGGCGTCGAGGTCGTCGCCGAACACCTTGAGCGCGATCTCGGCCCGCACGCCCGAGAGCATGTGGTCGAGCCTGTGCGAGATCGGCTGGCCGACGTTGACCGCCACCGGAAGGGCGGCGAGGCGCCCGCGGATGTCGGCGACCAGCGCCTCCTTCGGACGCTTCGTACCTTCGTCGAGCGCCACGTCGATCTCGGAGGAGTGGACGCCCTCGGCGTGCTCGTCGAGTTCGGCCCGACCGGTCCGGCGGCCCACCGCCTTCACGCCCGGGATGTCCAGGAGCAGCTTCTCGGCGATCAGCCCGACCCGGTTGCTCTCGGCGAGCGAGATGCCCGGGTTGAAGGTCATGCTGACCGTGAACGAGCCCTCGTTGAACGGAGGCAGGAAGGCCCGGGGCAGGTTCCAGGCGGCGACGCCCGCGGCGGCGACCGCCACGGCGACGCTTCCGACGAGCCAGCCCTTGTGCCGGAAGGCGACCCGCAGCAGGGCGGCGTTGCCCCGCTTGAGCAGCTTGAGGAAGCGGCTGTCGTGCTCCTCAAGGTTCCTGAGCCCCGGGAGCAGCAGCGACGCCAGCACCGGCGTCAGGGTGATGGAGGTGAGCAGGCTCGCCAGGATGGAGATGATGTAGGCCTGCCCCAGGGGTGCGAAGAGCCGGCCCTCGATGCCCGAGAGGGCGAAGAGCGGCACGAACACCAGGATGATGATCAGCGTCGCGTAGACGATGCCGGAGCGCACCTCGTTCGAGGCCTCCACCACCACCTGGAACACGCTCTTCGGGTTGCCGGCCTTTCGGTTCTCGCCGAGCCGCCGGTAGATGTTCTCGACATCGACCACCGCGTCGTCGACGAGCTCGCCGATGGCGATGGCCAGGCCCCCGAGCGTCATCGTGTTGATGGACAGCCCGAACAGGTGGAACACCACCGCGGTCGTCAGCACCGAGACCGGGATGGCGAGCAGCGAGATCGCCGTGGTGCGCACGTTCAGCAGGAAGGCGAACAGCACCACCGCCACGACCAGCACGGCCTCGACGAGGACGCGCTCGACGTTGCGGATCGAGGTCTCGATGAAGTCTGCCTGCCGGAACAGCACTTGGTCGGCCTTGATGCCGCCGGGCAGGTTCGGGTTGAGTTCCTTCAGTGCGGTCTCGATGCTGCGGGTCAGCCGCACGGTGTCGACGTCGGGTTGTTTCTCGACCGAGACGATGACCGCTGGCTTGGCCATGTAGCCGGCGTCGCCCCGCTTCACCTTCGCGGCAAAGGACACCTCCCCGACCTGGCGCAGGTATACAGGCGTGTCGGCGACCGTCGCGACCACGAGGTTGCGCAGGTCGTCGAGGCTCATGGTCCGGCCGATGCTCCGGATCAGGTACTCGCGGGCGTTCTGATCGGTGAAGCCGCCGCCGGCGTTGGTGCCGAACTGCGCCAGCGCCGTCTCCAGCTGGGCATTGGTCACCCCGAGCGCGCGCATCGCCGCTGGGTTGGGGCTGACCCGGAACTGGCGCACCTCGCCGCCGATGGGGATGACCTGCGCCACGCCCGGAATGGTCAGCAGGCGCGGCCGGATGGTGAAGTCGGCGACCTCGCGCACCTGCATGGGGGTCGCGGTCTCGCTGGTGACCGCCACCAGCAGGATCTGGCCCATGATCGAGGAGACAGGGCCCATCACAGGGGTGACGCCGCGGGGCAGCTGGTCCTGGACGAGGGACAGGCGCTCCGCGACCTGCTGCCGGTTCCGATAGATGTCGGTCCCCCAGTCGAACTCGACGTAGGTGATGGACAGGCCCACGCCCGAGACCGAGCGCACGCGGGTCACGCCGGGGAGACCGTTCATCCGGGTCTCGATGGGATAAGTGACGAGTTGCTCGACCTCCTGGGGGGCGTACCCTTCCGCCTCCGTCATGACCGTGACGGTGGGTCTGTTGAGGTCGGGAAAGACGTCGACCGGCAGCTTGGTCGCGGTGAAGGCGCCGTACAGTACCAGCACCGCGGCGAGCGCGAGGACGAGCAGGCGGTTGCGGACCGACTGGCTGACGAGGAAGGTGAACATCGGGCGGCCTCCTCAGCGAACCTGGTCGAGGAGTTCGGCGCCCTGGGTCACGACCCGCTTACCGGACCCGATCCCCTCGGCCACGAGCACCCGGCCGCCGTCGAGCGGCTCGACCCGAACGGGCCGCGCCTCGAAGCGCTCGGCGGTGGTGTGCTCGTAGACGACGTCCTGCCCGTTGCCGGTGCGCACCACGGCAGAGCGCGGCAGCGCCAGGCCGGCCTGCTCGGTGTCGGTCCCGGCCAGCACCGTGACGAACTGGCCGACCCGCAGGCCGGAGGCGTCGCCCTGGACCGCGAACTGGACCGGTATGGCCTGGTTGCGGTCGGCGAGCCCCGTGCCCTGGTAGGCGAGCTTCAGGGTCCGTCCGTCGGCGAGACGGGCCGTAGCGTTCTGCGCCGCGGTCAGAGCGTCGAAGCTGAGGGCCTCGACCCAGAGGCGGTTTGGATCGACGATCTGGAAGACCATGGCGCCGGGCGCCGCCATCTGCCCGGCCACTGCGGTCGCCTGCGCCACCACGCCGTCGACGGGCGAGACCAGGGCCTCGGGCTGCTGGCGGATCTTGTCGAGGGCCGCGCGGCGGTCGTGCAGGCCATTGAGCTCCGCGACCGCGTCGTCGAGCTGGGTCGTGGCGACGGCGCCGGTCGTGGCGAGCTTCCGGTAGCGCTCGACCCGGCGCTCGACGATGGCGATCTGCTGGTCGAGTTCGCCCTGGCGCTGGCGCATGTCGGAGACGTCGACGGCCTGGACCGGCGGCGTCACCGTGGCGAGCACGTCGCCCTTGCGAACCTTCGTGCCGAGGCGAGGGAAGACGCCGGACGGCGGTGGCGAGATCCGTCCGCCGACCGAGGACTGGACGACGCCGCTGGCGTTCGGGTCCGGGATGATGCGGCCCGGCAACTCGACCGAGCGGTGGAAGCTGCCCTGCTCGGTCATGATGGTGCGCAGGACCAGCAGCCGTTGCGTCGGCTTCGGCACGAAGACGGAGCCGTCGGGCAGGCGCTGCGCGAGGTCCGACGAGGCCGGCGTCGTCTGGCGCGGCTCGATCAGGGCGGCGCCCTCAACGGTTGAGCCGTGGTCCTCGTCGCCGTGCGCGAAGGCGGCGGTGCCGAGGACGAGGGTGATGCCGATGGCGACCAGCGCCACCGCCGGCGCGCCACGGCGCCCGCGTGCGAGCGCCGTCACGAGCACGCCGAGCAGGAAGGCGACGGCGACCGCGGCCACCAGGGCCGGGTCCTTGGCCATCAGCCGTTCCCTGATGCCGTGGGCGACCTCGGAGACGCGCGCCAGGGCAGCCTGAGCCGGGGCCGGCTTGGCAGGCGCCGCGGCCGCGGCGACCTTCGGGTCGGGCACTGTGACCGCCACGGTCAGCACATCGACCGCGTCCCCGGCCGTGACGGTCGCGAGGAGCTCGTGCCGGCCGGGCTTCGACAGCCACGGGACCGGCAGCGCGTAGCCGCCGTCGGTCGTGGCGGTCGCGACCCTGGGACCGTCCGGCGTCTCGACCTCGATGGTCGCGCCGGGCACCGGCTCGTTCGTCCGGAAGCGGTCGAGGAACAGCGTCAGGGTGCCGTCGCGCGGGACGGCGACGAGTTCGAAGGCGTCCGAAAGCGCCTCGCCGCGCGGCGCGATGGTCTTCGAGAGGGGCGGCGGCACGGCGCCGTGGTCGTGGCCCTCGTGGGCAAGCGCAGGCCCCGTTAGGACGGCAGCAAGCAGCGCCACCACGCCATAGGCGGCGGCAAAACGGGTCGACATGAATAGGAATCCTCGCGTCGGGAAGTCCGGACGGCGCCGATAGCGGGCGCATTCCGGGCGTCGCGCGCCTCAGGCGCGCCCTACTTCACGCGAGGGTTCGTGGGGGCTCGGGCAGGGCCTCGGGGTCGACGCCTGAACGGGCATCGACGTCGTGCGGGATCAGCACGACGTTCCCAGACAGGGGCCTGGAAAGCGACGCGGCGCCGGCGACGACGCCGGACGGGCAGCATACCATCGTCCCGCAGCATGAGCCCCTGCAGCCGACAGGGCAGCATCTCCCACCGGCATCGTCAGCCTGCAGCGAAGACAGCGGCTCGGCTGCCGGGGATTGTCCGTCGAGCGCAAGCCGGGTTTCGGCAGGGCCACCGACGATGCGGGACGGGAGGGTAATCGGCCTCGTCGCGACGGGAGGCGCTGCGTTCGCCTGAGTCGTTGATTGATGACGACCGTGGTGGGCATGGCCGTCGTGGGCTTGGACGGCAGACGGCGCGACGTAGGCGATGATCGCGAGGATCACCACCGCCGTCAGGCGCATGATTTGCCGGTCGAGGCTTATGAGGTCTGGCTTACACCGATTTCGGTGGCGGGACCATGTCCGCATGTGAAACGAAAATGGGGGGATGAAGGTTTGGTTGCCGCTGCGGCATTTCAAGCTGCCGCGAGCAGCGGCTCAGCCGGATCCGCGGCCACGGACACGAGATCGGCCCGCAAATTGATCCCGACTTGAGCGCACGGCTCGATGGCTTGGATGGTGCAGGTGATGGGCTTGGTGCAGCCGCCGCATCCGATCTTGTAACGGAACAGGACGCGCTTTCTTTGATGACGTGCCGCGGGTAGTGGGGCTTCCCGATTTGGGAGGGTCGGGGCGTGATGGTTGTTCTTGTGCGAACAAACCAAAATCGCGCATAAGAACCTCGATGGGTGTCGGCGGTTGGCATAGGCGTTGTGCCGTGTTGCAGGAGTGGTGCGCATTCGGTGCCCGCGCGCTCTTGCTTGCCCTGGCCATGTTCATCGTTTCGACCGTTGCGGGCTCCGGCGACGATCTTGCTGATCATGGCGGCCGCTACCAAAACGCAATCGGTGTGGGGACGCTAGTCACGCCCATGCCCACCGAGGCCGGCAATCCGGGTTTGGCCTGCCGCCTCCTTTGTGGCTGCCATCAGGTGGCCCCTCTCCAAGTCTCCTCCCACGTCACGCCGTCGACGGAGTTCGCCGGCCTGGGCTTTTCCTGGGTGGCCGAGGTTCCGACCTCCGTCACTCCCGACCGACTGGCGAGACCGCCCCGCGCGTAAGGTGACGCCGCGCTCCCAAGAGCGCGTTCGCCCGGCCCACATCTCGGCGCCGGTTCGTCCATCACCTGATCCAACGGGAACGACCGTGACCGCCCAAGCAGGCCGTCCGGCGTCCTTGTCGAGCGGCCCCCATGCGCCTCCTCCTGTTCGCGGTCCTCCTGGCCACCGGCATCGCCATAGGCGCAGCCGTCCCCGCCGTCGCCCGCTTCGTCAGGGACAATCTGGCCGCCGCCGGGCTGCCGAAAGACCTGTTCACCATCACCGTGCCACCCATCACCGCCAACCACGAACCCTCGAAGGCTGGGACGCCGCCCGACGGAGATGACGACGTCAAGAAGCCGGGAACCCCCAAGGCCACGAACGGCCACGAGATCGGGAAGCACGGGTACGAGCCGGGCGAGGAGCACCCCGAGAAGGGCGCAATCCGGATGGGACCCGAGGAGGTGGCGGCGCTCAACATCTCGGTCGTGAAAGTCGAGGGCGGCACGCTCGCCCGGCACCTCCTGGTACCCGGCGCCATCACCCCCGACACCGACCGGATCGCGCGCGTCCCGGCCCGGGTCGTGGGTACCGTCACGGAGATGCGCAAGCGCCTCGGCGACCGGGTTGCCAAGGACGAGATCGTCGCCGTCCTCGAAAGCCGTGACGTCGCCGACGCCAAGAGCGAGTACCTCATCGCCTCGGTACGCGCCGAGCTGGAGAAGACCAACTTCGACCGGCAGCAGGCGCTCTGGGACAAGCGCATCTCGTCGGAGCAGGTCTACCTGCGGACCAGGGCAACCTACACGGAAGCCACCTTGCGCGTCGACCTCGCCAGCCAGAAGCTGTCCGCCCTCGGGCTGAGCGCGACCGATGTCGCAGCCGCACAGAAACGAGAAGGTGCCACCCTGAACCAATCCACCCTGCGCCGGTACGAGCTCCGCTCGTCGCTCGCCGGCCGGGTCGTCGAGCGCAAGGTCGAGGTCGGGACGACGGTCGGCGGCAAGGGCGACCCCGCCGACATCTACACCGTCGCCGACCTCTCGACCGTATGGATCGAGCTGTCGGTGCCGACACACGAGCTCGCCATGGTTCGGGAGGGCGCACCCGTAGCTGTCACCCATGCCCATGAGGCCGGCGGCCGCCATGCCGACGGCAAGGTCGTCTTCGTCAGCCCGTTCTTGAACCCGGACACCCGCTCGGCGCGGGTCATCGTCGCCCTGCCGAACCCTGACCTTGCATGGCGCCCCGGCGCCTTCGTCACTGCCGGGGTGGAGATCGCGAACGACGCGGTCGAGGTGCACGTCCCGAAGGCCGCCCTGCAGACGGTCGGGGGCGAGCGCGTCGTTTTCGTGCGCACTGAGGAGGGCTTCGAGAAGCGGGAGGTCGAGCTCGGACGCTCGGACGACGATTCCTACGAGGTCGTCTCCGGACTGAAGTCGGGCGCCACCATCGCGGTTGCCAACTCCTTCATCCTCAAGGCCGAGCTCCGCAAATCCGAAGCGGGCGACGACTGAGGGCGACCGGACCTGATCTCCCGTATCCTCGCCTTCCCCGTTCGACAGGGCTGGCTCGACTTCGTGCCCGATATCAACAGCAACCAGGTGCTGTTCAACACCGTCGCGCCCACGCTCTCGCCCTTCGATATCGAGAAGCAGGTGACCTGACCGGTCGAGACCACGCTCGCCGGCATCAAGGGTTCGGAATACATCCGTTTGCGTTCGCGTAACGACTTCTCCCAGGTCACGGCGGTCTTCGCCGACGAGGTCAAGGTCTACTTCGCCCGCCGCCAGTTGGTGGAGCGCCTAGGCGAGGCGCGCGAGGGGCGGCCGTCCGAATTCCAGCCTCATATGGGGCCGATCATGACCGGCCTCGACGAGATATTCATGTGGACCGTGCGCTACACGGCGCCCGACGCGTGGAAGGCGTCGTGTTTAGGCGAACCGGGCTGGCAATCGGACGACAGATACCTGACACCTGAGGGACTGGGGCTGAGGACGGAGCTGGAGAAGGCCGCCTACCTGCGGACCTTCCAGGAATGGATCGTCCGGCCGCAGATCAAGACCGTGCCGGGCGTGGCCAGGGTCGAGGGCAAGATGTTCGAGCCGATGGCGCCGACCGTCATCATCGCGCTCGTTGCCGCCTTCGTCCTGTCGCTGACCTTCGTGCCGGCGCTGATCGCCATCCTGAAGGACGCCATGACCGCGCTTGTTGCCCTCGCTCGGGTTCGTCCCGGTGACGCTGGCGGCGGGGACCGGCACGGAGGTCCAGAAGCCGCTCGCGACCGTGTTCATCCGCGGCTTGATCAGCGCCACCATGCTGACCCTGGTCGTACTTCCGGCCCTCTATGCGCGCTTCGGCGGCGCCCGCGCCACGGCGCCGGTCAGCCATGACGAGGACGACGGTGGCGCCGCTCTGTTCCGGCAGGTCGCCGAACAGTATCCGTGAGCACCACGCGAACCAGCGGCAGTCCTATCAGGATCGCGGACCTCGCATTGCAAGCTTGACAGACTTCAAGAGCAACGAGACCACTCAGAAATGACGACCTTCCTCGCCTATGCGGGCGCGGCCCTCGCCGAAATCGTTGGATGCTTCGCGTTCTGGGCCTGGCTGCGCCTGGACAGATCACCCCTCTGGTTGCTCCCCGGCATGGCATCGCTTGCGCTCTTCGCCTACCTGCTTACCTTAGTCGAGAGCGAGGCGGCAGGCAGGGCTTATGCGGCCTACGGAGGCATCTACATCGTGGCGGCCATCCTCTGGCTATGGGGTGCGGAAGGCTACCGTCCGGACCGATGGGACGTTACGGGCGGTGCGATCTGCCTCGTCGGCATGACGGTGATCCTGTTCGGCCCACGCCCCTGAGGCCCTCGCGGCGATGCGCGCGGCTTACCCAGGATAGTGCCGAATCTTGTTCTTCAACAAGGGTCGGCTCACGCTCGTGGCAGCCTGCAGTCGCATGCTCAACAGCACGCCTGCGGAGGACCATGCCTCAACCGATCCGCCCAAGCACGGGGAAGGCCTCCACGAGGAGGGAAGCCACGGCGCTCATGCGGTCGGTCACCATCAGCAGCCCCATCGCCACCATCACGCCCCCGCCAACGAGCTGAAGCGCACGACCGAACCAGCGTAGGGTCCGAAGGCGCGCGACGAAGCCTGACAGGAAAAGGGCCGCCGCCACGAACGGCACGCCAAGCCCGAGCGAGTAGACGGTGAGCAGGGCGACGCCCTTGCCCGCGGCCGAGGAGGCCGTGACTGCCAGGATGGCACCGAGGACGGGACCGATGCATGGGGTCCATCCGAAGGCGAAGGCCGTTCCGAGGAGATAGGCGGCGACGGGCCCCTGACCCGGCGGATCGCCGTGCCAGCGCAGCTCACGCTGCAGCCAGGCGGGCCGCAGCAGACCGGCCGTGAACAGGCCGAACAGGATCACCAGCAAGCCCGAGGCGAGGTTCAGCGCCTCGCGATGGGCGAGCAGGGCGAAGCCGAGCGCGCTCGCCCCCGCGCCGAACGCGACGAAGACGGTCGTGAACCCGAGCACGAAGCAAAGGCTCAGGCCGAGCGTGCGCAGGCTGTCGCGCTCGCCGGCGGCCGACTGCCCCGCGACGTACGACACGTAGCCCGGAACGAGGGGCAGCACGCAGGGCGATAGGAACGACACGGCGCCGGCCGCGAAGGCCGCCAGGAAGCCCACGCTTGAGGCGTCGATGGCCATCGGTTCAGCCCCGGCGGAATGATGGACGCAGGATCGTCACTCCTGACCGGCCCCGGCCGCGGCGAAGATCTTGAGAAGGCGTTGGCGCTCCGCCTCGGTCCCGCCGGGCCCCGCCGGCTTGCGTGCCGCCGCACCCCGGACCGGCTCCCGCTTGCCGGCGAGAGCAACCGGGCCCGCGGCCGGCACGGCGACCTCACGCGGCCCTGCGGCCAGAGCCTCGGGGCGGCTCACCTCGCCGAGACCGCCTCCGGCCGCGACCATGGTCTCTCGGAACGACCGGTGCTGGCCGCCGTCCTCGTACACCAGCCGGACGGCGGGCGTCCCGCTCGCCACGAGGGCGGCGACCTGCCGCTCGTCATCCGCCTGCCTCCGCGCGACCGCGCCAGCGGTGGCCTCGTCGCCGGCATCGAACACGTATCGGCCATCGGCGACGCCGACGCCCTGCTCGGCCCCCGTGACCTCGAACCGGTCGGACCCCTCCTTGAGGTTCCTCCAGAACGCGATGTTCGGGTCCTGGCGATGCCGGGCCAAGTTCTCCGGCGTCATGCGGAACGGGTAGGACTGGAACTGGACGGCGCGCTGGCCGCCCGCGAAGGCCTCCCGCACCACGGCATAGAGTTCCGAGATCACCTCGTCCGTCATCGCGAAGCAGCCCCGCGACGAGCACGAGCCGTGCACCATCAGGTGCGCGCCGGTGCGTCCCAGGGAGCGGTCGTACTCGTTCGGGTACCCGAGATTGAACGAGAGATAGAGGCTCGAATTCGGGTTCATGGACGCGGGCGTCACCGCGTAGAAGCCCTCCGGCGCCTGCCGGTCCCCCTCCCGGGTCTTGGGCCCCAGCTGACCCGACCAGCGGCACATCGCGTAGGTCTTCAGGAGGGCGTACTTGCCGTCCGTGCCGCGCTTCCAGAGCTCGATCTCGGACTCCTTCTTGTAGGCCCGCATCAGGATCGGATCCGCCGGCGAGACACCCTTGGCCGACATCAGGGCCAGGGTCGCCGGCGGGATCGGCGCGAGGTGGCGCGTCGAGGCCGCGTACTGGCCGTCCTGGCAGGCGGACAGCGCCAGGAGGAGGGCCAGACCGAGCGTTGTCGTCTTCAGCATGTCGGCCTCGCCGAGGTCGGCCTCCGAGCCTGGGCTCGAAGGGTTGATGACAGGTTGCCGTGGCTGCGGTTCGGCGGAAGCGGGCCGCTTACGGGATCGGATCCCCGGCGCTGCGATGCCTCCGCCGCAGGGGAAGTCCGTCGAGGAGCAGCAGCACCACGCCTGTCGAGATCCAGACGTCCGCCAAATTGAAGGTGAACCAGCGGATGCCGCCGGTGTGCAGGTCGAGGTAGTCCGTGACGACGCCGTCCATGAGCCGGTCGACGAAGTTGCCGGCGGCCCCGCCCGCTATCGCGGCGAGCCCGAGGCGTTCGAGCCCGCCGCCCGCGGCCAGGGCCCAGCCGGCCACGAGGCAGGTGAGCGTGCCCTGGATGGCGAGGAGCAGTGCCAGGGAGGACGGGTCGTGCGCCGGGAACAGGCTGAAGCTGATGCCGTAGTTGAATGACAGGCTCAGGTCGACGAAGGGCAGTGCGCCCCTGACGGCGCCTTCCTCCAGCCACGCCTCGGCCACCGCCTTGGCGACGAGGTCTATGGCCGCGGCGGCCCCCGCCACCCCGGCCACGGTCGCCGCCCGGCCGGCCCACCCTGACAGGGAGATCATCAGGCCCTCAGGAGACGGAGCGCGTTGGCCGTCACCAGGACGGTCGCGCCGGTGTCGGCCAGGATGGCCGGCCAGAGGCCGGTGATGCCTGCGACGGTCGTCATTAGGAACACGGCCTTCAGGCCGAGGGCGATCGCGACGTTCTGGCGGATATTGCCCAGGGTCGCCCGAGAGAGGGAGACCAGCGCCGCCACGTCGCCCACCCGGTCGTTCAGCACCGCCGCGTCCGCCGTTTCCAGGGCCGCGTCGGTGCCGCCGCCCATCGCGATGCCGACGCTGGCGGCGGCGAGCGCCGGCGCGTCGTTAATGCCGTCGCCGACCATCGCCACCGGAGCCGCCGCCTTCAGGGCCGCGATCTCGGCGAGCTTGTCCTGGGGCAGGAGCTCGGCCTTCACGTCGAGCCCGAGTTCGGACGCGACCGCCTCGCCCGTGCGCCGGTTGTCGCCGGTCAGCATCACGCTGCGGACGCCGAGCTTCCGCAGGGCCGAGATGCCGGCCGCCGCGTCGGCGCGGGGCTCGTCCCGGACCGAGATGGCGCCCAAGGCCTCGGCGCCGCGGACGACGATGACCACCGTCTTGCCGCCGGCTTCCAGGTCCGCGACCGCGCGCTCGGCCTCGGGGCCGAGCCGCGCGCTCTCGGCGGCGTGGCGTGGGGAGGCGACGAGCACCGTCTGACCCATCACCGTGGCCGACACCGCCTTGCCGGGGATGGCGCGGGCGTCCCGCGTCGGGCGCAGCGGCACCCCGTCCGCGCTCGCCCGGTCGAGGATGGCCCGGGCGATGGGGTGGCCGCTTCCGCTCTCGACCGCGGCAGCCAACCCGAGAAGCGAGCGCTCCGACGCGTCCGGGGCGAAGACCAGGATGTCCGAGACCCGCGGCCGTCCGGCGGTCAGCGTCCCGGTCTTGTCGAACGCGACCGTGTGCACCCGCCCGATGACCTCCAGTGCGGCGCCGCCCTTGACGAGCAGCCCGCGTCGCGCACCGGCGGCCAGTCCGGAGGCGATGGCCGCGGGGGTCGAGAGCACCAGCGCGCAGGGGCAGGCGATGAGGAGGAGCGCCAGGCCCCGGTAGATCCAGGTGCCCCAATCGGCGCCGAGCAGCGGCGGCACGACCGCAACGGCGGCCGCGAACGCGAACGCGATGGGCGTGTAGACCGCGCTGAACCGGTCGATGAAGCGCGCCGTGGGCGACTTCGACGCCTGCGCCTCCTCGACGAGGTGCAGGATGCGGGCGACTGTGTTGTCGGCCGCCGTCTTTGTGACCCGGACCTGGAGCGCGCCATCGGCGTTGACGCTGCCGGCGTAGACCGGGTCGCCGACCTCCTTGGGCTTCGGGACCGATTCGCCAGTGATGGGGGACTCGTCCAGGCTCGACGCGCCGTCGGTGATCACCCCGTCGGCAGGCACACGGTCGCCCGGCCTCACGACCACGACTTGCCCGATGGCCAGCGACGCAGCGGCCACCTCGCGGATGGTGCCATTGGCCTCGTCGACGAGGCGGGCGGTCTTCGGCACCAGGGCGGCGAGCGCCTTGATGCCGGCACGCGCCCGGCCCGCCGCCACGACCTCCAGCATCTCGCCGACCGTGAAGAGCAGCACGACGATGGCGGCCTCCTCGGCGGCGTGGATGGCGAGCGCCCCCGCGGTGGCGACCGACATCAGCATCTCGATGGAGAAGGGCGTGCCGGCCAACGCCGCCACGGCCGCGCGGCGGCCGTAATAGGCGAGCCCGACGAGCGCCCCTGGCCAGTAGGCGTACTCGCCCGCCAGGCCCGGCGCGATCCGCTCGACCAGGAAGCCGGCGGCGAACAGGGCGCCGATCAGGATGCCCAGCCGCGCCTTCCGGCTCCGCCAGAGCGGCGGCTCAGGCTCCTCCGCGGTCCCGGCGGGCGGGGCGCCGCCCGAGGCTTGGGCCATGGCTAAGTCCGCGGCCGTGGGGAGCAGCGCGACGCCGTAGCCCAGGCGCTCGATACGCCCCTCCAATTCGGTCCTCGGCGTCGCAGCCTCATCGAGCGCGAGGTCGAGGACTTGGCTGCCGTAGTTCACGCGCACGTCCGCGACGCCCGGCAGCCGGGAGACGGCGGTCTCGATCTTCCCGGCGCAGGTCGGGCAGTCCATGCCCTTGACCCTGTAGCGCAGGGCCTGCGGACCGTTCGTGGGGAAGGATGTGCGGTCCGCGCCGGCGGCCTGGCTCATGGTGCGCTCCGTTCGCCGGGCTCCTGGTCCGGACTGGGAAGGCCCCCTACATGCACCCTGTAGTCACTACAGGGTCAAGGCCGTGCGGAGCGCTTCTTCCATGACCATCGGCAGCCTCGCGGAGGCCACGCAGACCCGTGTCGAAACGGTCCGGTGGTACGAGAAGGTCGGGTTGCTGCCCCCGCCGGCGCGGTCGAGCGGCAACTACCGGCTCTACGGGCCCGAACACCTGCGCCGGCTGAGCTTCATCCGCCGCGGTCGCGCCCTCGGCTTCACCGTGGAGCAGATCCGGGACCTGCTCGCCTTGGCGGACGACCGGGATCGCTCCTGCGGCGAGGTCGACACCATCGCCCGCGCCCATCTCGCCCACGTGGAGCGCAAGCTGGCCGACCTGACCCGGCTCGCCTCGGAACTCCGCGAGGTCATCGGCCAGTGCGGCTGCGGGTCGGTCTCCGACTGCCGCATCATCGAGGCGCTATCGCCGTTGGGTGAACCCGCGTGAGCGATCTGGGCGCGGGGGTCAGCGAGCGACGTAGGGCATCATCAGCACTCGGCTCTCGAACAGCCCCTTGGCCGCGAACCCGCAGCACGCGACGGCGAGGACAGCGACCGTGATCGCGACGAAGGCTCGGCGCGCGGCGGTCCGGACGTGCGGCCTGATGCGACGGCGGCGGCCCGCGTTCCTCTGGCCCCAGGAATGGCGTTCCACGCGAACCGCCCCGTTCCGCCCGACGAGCATCGCAGGCTTGCCACCGCGACCTTAAGAGGCCCGGGGATAACATGCCGGCGGCCAAAGCCCGAAGGGCCGGCGCGGTCAACTCGCGAGAGACAAAAAGACAGTACTACGCGAGGCGAACTCAGGATAGAACAGCCTCGGAAACCAAGAAGCCCACAGGTTGGAACCTGTGGGCTTCACACGGGCCGGAACCCATGGGTTGCTGACGGCGCACCGTTCAGCGTTGACGGATCGGATATGAGTGCATGGAGCTGGATAGTCAAGCGGGAAAATCCAGGATCCGGGCTGCACTCTACATCGATGGCTTCAATTTGTATCATTCCGTCAATGATTTAGGAGAGCCCTTTCTGAAGTGGTGCAACTTCTGGAAGCTGGGGGAGTCGATCATCTCGCGCCAGTCGGAGGAGCTCGTTCGCGTCGTGTTCTGCACGGCCTATTACCCGGGCGATCACAGCAAGAAAATCCGCCACGAGCGCCTGGTCCGCGCCCTCAAACTGGTCGGCGTTGAGACCGTCCTCGGCCACTTCAGCCATGAAGACGCCAAGTGCCGGGACTGTGGCTCCACTTGGCAGAAGCCGACCGAGAAGGCGACGGACATCAATCTCGCGCTTAGCGTCTATGACGACGCAGTACAGGACGTCATGGATACTGCATATCTCCTGACCGCCGATACGGACCAGGCGGCGACAGCCAAGCTGTTCGCCAAGCGCTTTCCCGGCAAGAAGCTCGTCAGCGTCAGCCCCCCGGGCCGGACCCACTCGCAGCACATCCTGTCGCACACCCCGCACAAGATCGCGCTTAACCGGGAGCATATCGAGAGGGCGCTGTTCCCGGGGCTCGTCACCGCGGAGGGGCAGGCCTCCGTCATGCGCCCGCACGAGTACGACCCGCCGGCCGGCTACGTGATGTGGGACCAGCGTCCGAAGCCCGCGCCCAAGTCGGGGGCGAAGGCGGCCGCGCCGGCGGCGGCGATGCCCGAGCGCTGAATCCGCCGTGGCCTCAGGTTAGTTCCCCGCCGCGGTACCGCGCGAACGTCGACCGACCGTCCTTCCCAAACAGGACGACGTCGTAGGTATCAGGCTGCATGTCCTCGACCTCCATGCCGGGCGAACCGACCGGCATGCCTGGCACGGCCAGACCCATTCCCTCGGGTCGCTCCGCGAGGAGCCGCTTGATCGCCCCGGCCGGGACGTGCCCCTCGATCACGTAGCCGCCGACCTGGGCGGTGTGGCAGGAGGCAAGCTCGCGAGGCACCCCCAGGCGGATCTTGAGCGGGTTCACCGGGCCCTCGGTCACGGTGACGGTGAAGCCGGCCTCGCGCAGGTGGGTGACCCATCTCTCGCAGCAGCCGCAGCTCGGGTCCTTGGTCACCGCGACCATCGGCGGCCCCTCCGCCAAGGCGCCCCGTCCAAGCATCAGCCCCACCGCCAAACCCACGAGCACGGTACGTCTGGATGGCATCGCATCGCTCCTCATCGTCATCTACCGTTCGCTCTCACTCGGCCGCCTGCGGCAGCCGCATCGCCTCACCATCCGTCCCCTCGCGGACCGCGCCGGCCGGGGGCAGGCCCCGCCCCTTCACCAGGGCGTAGACCGCCGGGATGACCACCAGGGTCAGCACGGTCGAGGAGACCATCCCGCCGATCATCGGCACCGCGATGCGCTGCATGACCTCGGAGCCTGAACCGGTACTCCAGAGGATGGGCAGCAGGCCCGCCATGATGGCGACGACCGTCATCATCTTGGGCCGGACCCGCTCGACCGCGCCGACCATGATGGCCCGGCGCAGGTCCGGGCGCGCGAGCGGGCGTCCCTCGCGCTCGCACTGGGCGCGGACCTCGTCGAGGGCGTGGTCGAGGTAGACCAGCATGATCACCCCGGTCTCGGCAGCGACGCCAGCCAGGGCGATGAAGCCGACCGCCACAGCGACCGACAGGTTGAAGCCCATCCACCAGAGCAGCCACACCCCGCCGACCAGGGCAAAAGGCAGCGACAGCATCACGATGAGTGTCTCGGTCAGGCGCCGGAAGTTCAGGTAGAGCAGCAGGAACACGATCAGCAGCGTCAGCGGCACCACGACCGCGAGGCGCGCCTCCGCACGCTCCAGGTACTCGTACTGTCCGCTCCACTGCAGGGTCGTGCCCTGGGGAAGCCGCACCGCGTCTGCCACCGCCTTGCGCGCCTCGGCGACGTAGCCGCCGAGGTCTCGCCCGGCGATGTCGACGAAGAGGTAGACCGCGAGATGCCCGTTCTCGGTGCGGATCGAGGTCGGCCCTCGGGTGAGCTCGACCTTCGCCACCTCACCGAGCGGCACCGTGCCGCCGGTCGGCAGCGGCACCTGGACCTCTGTCGCGATGGCCCTTGGGTCCGAGCGGAAGGCGCGCGGGTAGCGCACATTGACGGTGTAGCGCTCGCGGCCCTCGACCGTGTTCGTCACGGACTGCCCACCCAGGGCCGTCGCGACGACGTCCTGCACGTCCCCGACCATCAGGCCGTAGCGCCCGAGCGCTTCGCGGTCCGGCGTGATGTCGAGGAAGTAGCCCCCGATGACCCGCTCGGCATAGGCGCTCGACGTGCCCGGCACGGCCCGCACCACCGTCTCCACCTGGCGGGCGACCCCCTCCATCGCCCTGAGGTTGGTGCCCAGCACCTTCACGCCCACCGGGGTGCGGATGCCCGTCGAGAGCATGTCGATGCGCGCGCGGATCGGCTGCGTCCAGGCATTCGACACACCCGGGAACTGCAGGGCCGCGTCCATCTCCGCCTTGAGGCTCGCGAGCGTCACGCCCGGGCGCCACTCCGCCTTCGGCTTCAAGGCGATGACCGTCTCGAACATCTCCATCGGCGCGGGGTCGGTGGCCGTGTTGGCGCGCCCAGCCTTGCCGTAGACCGAGGCCACCTCGGGGAAGCTCTTGATGATGCGGTCCTGGGTGGCGAGGAGCTCGCCGGCCTTGGTCACCGAGATGCCCGGCAGGGTCGTCGGCATGTAGAGCAGCGTGCCTTCGTCGAGCTCCGGCATGAACTCGGATCCGAGTTGCCGGGCCGGCCAAGCGGTCGCGGCCAGTACGCCGACGGCGAGCAGGATGGTGAGGAGTCGGGCTCGCAGAACGCCGGCGATGAGAGGCAGGTACAGCCAGATGAGGAGCCGGTTCAGCGGGTTGCGGTGCTCCGGGACGATGCGCCCGCGCACGAACAGCACCATCAGGGCCGGCACCAGCGTGACCGAGAGGAGCGCCGCCGCCGCCATGGCGAAGGTCTTGGTGAAGGCGAGCGGCCCGAACAGCCGTCCCTCCTGGCTCTCCAGGGTGAAGATCGGCAGGAAGCTCATCGTGATGACGAGGAGCGAGAAGAACAGGGACGGCCCGACCTCCGCAGCGGCCTCGACGAGGACCTCGACCCGCGGCTTGCCCGGGGGCGCCCGCTCCAGGTGCTTGTGGGCGTTCTCGATCATCACGATGGCGGCGTCGACCATGGTGCCGACCGCGATGGCGATGCCGCCCAGGCTCATGATGTTGGCGCCGATTCCGAGCGCCCTCATGCCGGCGAAGGCCATCAGGATGCCGACCGGCAGCATCAGGATGGCCACGAGCGCGCTGCGCACGTGCAGCAGGAACACGATGCAGACGAGAGAGACGACGATGCTCTCCTCGACCAGCGTGTGGCGCAGGGTGTCGATGGCCGCGTCGATGAGCTGCGAGCGGTCGTAGACCGGCAGGATCTCGGTGCCGGCCGGCAGGCTTTTCGCGACCTCTGCGAGCTTCGCCTTGACGCCCTCGATGACGTTGAGTGCGTTGGCGCCGAAGCGCTGCAGGACGATGCCGCCGGCGACCTCGCCCTCGCCGTTCATCTCGGTGATGCCGCGGCGCTCGTCCGGCCCGAGCTCGACCCGGGCGACGTCCCGGAGCCGCAGCGGCGTGCCGCCCACGGTCTTGAGCACGATGTTCTCGATATCGGCGACGCTCTTCAGGTAACCGCGCCCGCGCACCATGAACTCGAACTCGGACAGCTCGACCGTGCGCCCGCCGACGTCGGCGTTGCTCGACCGGATGGCGTCCCGGAGCTTGTTGAGGCTGATGCCCTGCGCGCGCAGCCGGTTCGGGTCCACGACGACGTTGTACTGCTTCACGAACCCGCCGACGCCCGCGACCTCGGCCACGCCCTCCGCGCGCGAGGCCCCGAACCGGATGACCCAATCCTGCAGCGACCGAAGCTCGGCGAGCGTCCGTTCCTTCGCGACGACGACGTACTGGTAGACCCAGCCCACACCGGTCGCGTCGGGTCCGAGGGTCGGCGTCACGCCGACCGGCAGGCGGCTCGCCGCACCGTTGAGGAACTCCAGCACGCGCGAGCGCGCCCAGTACGGGTCGGTGCCGTCCTCGAAGATGACGTAGACGAAGGACACCCCGAAGAACGAGAAGCCGCGCACCACCTTCGCCTTCGGAACCGTCAGCATGGCGGTCGTGAGGGGGAAGGTGACGACGTCCTCGACGGTCGTCGGACTTTGCCCGGGGTATTCGGTGTAGACGATGGCCTGCACGTCCGAGAGGTCGGGGATGGCGTCGAGCGGCAGGGTCTTGAGCGCCAGGACGCCGGTCGCCACCGCGAACACGGTCCCGATCAGCACCAGGACGAGGTTGCGGGCCGACCAGCCGATCAGGCGGGCGATCACGGCGTGCCTCCCGCGCTCGCCGCCTGCTGGTCATCCTTGGGCGCGGTCATGCCCTGCAGCGCCGCCTTCAGGTTGCTCTCGGCGTCAATCAGGAAGTTCGCCGCGGTAACCACGCGGTCACCGGCCGTGACCCCCTCGCGGATCTCGACGTAGCCCCGGCCGCGGAGGCCGACCGTCACCGGCTTCGGCTCGAAGCGCCCCTCGCCGTGGTCGAGCAGCACGACCTGGCGCTCGCCGGTGTCGATGACCGCGTCGTCGGGCACCGCCACCACTGGCTTGGCGTCGCCTGTCGCGATCTCGACGTCCGCGTACATCGACGGGCGCAGGGCGCCGTCGGGGTTCGGCAGCTCGACGCGCAGGCGGGCGGTCCGGGTCTCCATGTTGAGGTGGGGGTAGATCCGGGTCACCGTCCCGGTGAAGGTCCGGTCCGGGAAGGCCCGCACCCGCACCGTCGCCCTCTGTCCCTCCGCCACCCCGGCGAGGTCGCGCTCGGTCACGTCGGCCAGCACCCAGACGCGCGTGTGGTCGACGATGCGGAACAGGACGTCACCGGACTTGGCCTTCATCCCGTCCGAGACGTTGCGCTCGACCACGACGCCGTCCCGGGGCGAGGACCAGGTGATGGAGGGTGGTACCTTATGGGTGCGCTCGATCTCGTCGATGACCTCCGGCGGGATGGCAAGGTTCTCCAGCCGCCGGCGGCCCCCCTCGTAGCCGATGGAGGTCAGGTACTGGGCCGCGACCGCATTGATCTCGGGCGCGAACAGGCGCAGCAGCGGCTGCCCCTTGTGGACGTGGTCGCCGGTGGTGACCGGCTCGACCTTCTCGATGAAGGCGTCCGTGCGCATGGCGATGACGGAGATGCGGCGCTCGTCCTCCTCGACGCTGCCCGGCGCCCGCACCGGCAGAGACAGGACGCGGCGCTCCGCGAGCTCGGTCCGCACGCCCGTGCGCTGGACCTTGCCCGGCGCCACCTTCACGACGCCGCCCTCGTCCTCGCCCGCGTAGACGGGGATGTAGTCCATCCCCATCGAATCCTTCTTCGGCACAGGCGAGGTGTCGGCCAAGCCCATCGGGTTGCGGTAGTACAGCACTTGCCGGGCGTCGGACGTCGCCGCACCCTGCCCCGAAATGCCGTTCGCGGCCCTGTCGGCGGGCATGGCCTCGCCGTCCTCCGGGTCATCGAATCGCACGTCCTCGCTGGCACGCACGGCCCGGAAGACGCGCCCGTCGGCGGTCAGCATCGGCGCGAGCGAGTAGGCCGGCTTCCCGTCCGGGTCCCGATAGTAGACGACCGGCCCGGTCGCCTTCGCGGGGGACGGGGTGACCGGAGCCGGCTCGCCGGGGGGGCGGTGGGCGAGCCGGCTCCGCGCGCGCTCGACGAGCGCCGGCACGGGATTGCCACCGTGCCCGGCGACGTAGCCGGCGCTCCCTGCCACCAGCGCGGCGAGGGCACCGGCCGTCCAGCCCGCCCGGCTCATTTGACGGCCTGGAAGACGAGCTTGTTCTCGACTGTGCCCGTCTCGCCCTGGACCTTGGCCCCGAGCGACAGGCGCCAGCCTCCCGCCATCGAGAGCTTCGCCCTGAAGCGGTAGACGCCCGGCTCGGTCGAGGGGACCTGCTCGATCTTCGAGACCATCTCCTCCATGCTGTCGGGGGCCATGTCGATGCGCTTGGCGAAGATCACGGCGTCGGTCACCGGCTTGCCGGTGCGCCTGTCGACGAGGCGGACGGACAGGACGGCCTCGCCGACCTTCGCCTCACGCTGCACGAGCTCGAACGCGTAGTCCTTGATGTCGGCGACGGCTGGCCCCGTCAGGGCGGCAGCGAACAGCGCAGCCCAGAGGGCGCGCGAGAAGGATTTCCGGGTCACGTTTGTCGTCTCCTGAATGCGATGGATGGCCACGCGCGGACGCGCGTCACCGTGCCGGCGCAGGCGCCGGCGGCATCGGGTCAGGCTCTGGGAGGCTCTGGCGGCGGGGGGCCGTGCACGCTGGCGAACGAGGCCGCTTCGGGCCAAGCCGGCGCGGCGCACGTCGCCCCCGGCCTCGGGATGGGGACCGCGGTCGGCAGGAGCGAGGCGACGCCGGCGTTACAGAGCGCCTTTAGGGGGCAACCCGCCTTGGCGCAGTCCGGGTTCAGTGGCTTCTCGGGCGGGCAGCAGCGCATGTCGTCCATGGCCATGCCGGCCATGTCGGTCCCTCCCATCGCTTCATGGCCCATGCCGGGCATGGCCTCGCGGGACCCTTGCGCCTGCGCCGTCATGGAGGCGCGCATGCCCACGGCGGCCGCGGAAGCGGTCACCGGCGTCAGGGCGAGGCTGACAACCGCCATGAGCGGGAGCAGCCGCCGAAGGGCGAGCCAAAACGTCACGAATCGAGGATGCCAGTTTTCAGGGCGCGCATGAAGCCTCCCGGTTTCCCGCGCGCAGCGACCTGCAGGTGGCCTGGATAAGGCTTTCCACGGTGGGAAGGTCAAGCCCAGGATGGCAGCCTGACTTACGGTCGTCCCGGGTCAGGCCCTAGGGAACCAGGCGTCGCCCGAGCGGCCCTGCATCCGACGCCTCGATCATGGAGCGGATGCGGGCAGACATCGTGTCGACGGCGAAGGGCTTGGTCAGGACCGCCATGCCCGGTGCGAGATGGCCGTTCCCGAGAATGGAATTCTCGGCGTATCCGGTGATGAACAGCACCTTGAGGTCGGGACGGGTGACGCGGCCGGCATCGGCCATCTGCCGGCCGTTCATGCCGCCTGGCAGCCCCACGTCCGTCACCAGAAGGTCGATACGGACGTCCGACTGCAGCACCTTGAGGCCCGCGGCGCTGTCGGCGGCCTCGATGGCGGTGTAGCCGAGATCCTCCAGGATGTCGTTGACCAGCATGCGGACCGTCGGCTCGTCGTCCACGACGAGGACGGTCTCGCCCTGCTCGGAGCGGGGTAGCGTCGTCGCGACTTCGTCACCCGTGTCCTCGGCGATCTCGCCGTAGTGGCGCGGAAGGTAGACGCACACGGTCGTGCCCCTGCCGACTTCCGAGTAGATACGCACCTGCCCGCCGGACTGCTGGGCGAAGCCGTAGATCATCGAGAGGCCGAGTCCAGTGCCCTCGCCCAGCGGCTTGGTGGTGAAGAACGGCTCGAACACCCGCGCGACGACGTCCGGCGGCATGCCGGTACCGGTGTCGGTGACGCAGAGGGAGAGGTACTGCCCCTCGGGCATGTCATGCTGGCGTGCGGCCCGCTCGTCGAGCCATTTGTTGGCGGTCTCGACCGTGATGCGCCCGCCGTCCGGCATCGCGTCACGCGCGTTGATGCACAGGTTGAGCAGCGCGTTCTCAAGCTGCGGTGGGTCCACCAGCGCAGGCCACAGCCCGGATGCGCCGACGACCTCCACGGGAATGGCCGGGCCGACCGTACGCTGGATCAATTCCTGCATGCCGGAGACGAGGCGGTTCACGTCGGTGGGCTTGGGGGCCAGGGTCTGGCGGCGCGAGAAGGCGAGCAGGCGGTGGGTCAGGGCGGCCGCGCGCTTCGAGGCGCCCTGCGCGGCCGCCATGTAGCGGTCGACATCGCTGAGCCGTCCCTGTTGCATCCGGGTCTGCATCAGTTCCAGCGAGCCGGAGATGCCGGCGAGCAGGTTGTTGAAGTCGTGCGCCAAGCCGCCGGTCAACTGTCCGACCGCCTCCATCTTCTGCGATTGCCTCAGGGCTTCCTGAGCCGCCGCGAGTTCCGCCTCGCGCGCCTTCGCCACGCTCAGGTCGCGACCGACGGCGATGAAGTGCAGCCCGTCCGGCTCGGGCGCCACGGTCCATTCGATGGACTTCCACGACCCGTCGCTCGCGGCGATGCGGTTCTCGAACCGGGTTGGCCGCTTCGTGTCGCCCATCCGGACGAGGGCCGCAAGCGTCTGGTCCGTGTCGTCGGGATGCATGAAGGTCGCGTAGGGCCGCGACAGGAGCTCGGCCTCGGACCAGCCTAGCACCTGGGTCCAGGCAGGACTCACCGCCGACATCGTCCCCTGGTAGTTGGCGCGGGCCAGCATGTCCTCGGACAGGTTCCAGAGCCGGTCGCGCTCGGCGGTACGCTCGGCGAGGGTCGCGGCATGCTCCCTCTCCTCCGTCACGTCCCGCGCGCTGCAGTAGAATTGCCCGCCCTCGGGGACCGCGACCCAGGCTAGCCAGCGGTACCCACCGGCGGTGGTGCGGCAGCGGTTCTCGAAGCGGAGGACCGCCTCCCCGGCCCGTAGCCGATCCAGCGCGGCGTGGGTGGCCCTGACGTCGTCGGGGTGGACCAGCTCGACGAAGGGGATGCGTGCGGCCTCCGCATCGCTCCAGCCCAGCAGCGACTTCCAGGCCGGGTTGGTCCGGACGAAGAATCCGGCGTCGTCGGCGATGCCCAGGAGGTCCGTGGAGACCTGCCAAGTCCGGCTCAACTCGCGTGACCGTTCGGCGACCTGCCGTTCGAGGTCGGCGTTGAGGTCGCGCAAGGCCGTCTCGACACGGCTCCGCTCAACCGCGATGCGGGTCCTGCCCGCGACTTCCCGGATGAAGGCCAGGTCGTCCGGCGCCCAGTCCCGCACCTCGGCATGGTTGACGAAGAGGGCGGCCACGAGCCGACCCTGTTCGAGCACCGGCACGTTGACGAAGGCGTGCGCGCCGCGCCCCTTCGAGGCCTCCGCCGCGCCCGCCGTCCTATCGTCGCGCTCGACGTCCGCGATGCTGACGAACTCGCCGCGCTTCAGGCTGTCGATGAACGACCCGTAGGTCCGCAGCGGCACGACGCCGGCGAGGGTCTCGACGCCCGGTGCGTTCCAGTCGCGCTCGACGTGGAGCGTCTCGGCGTCGGGGTCGATGGTGCCGTATCCCACACGGCTGACCGCCAACGTCTCGCCGAGGACCTGCGAGGCCGCGAAAGCGATGTCGTCCGCCCTCGTGAGCTCATTGAACCGGTCGGTGATCCGCACCAGCGCCTCGCGCCGCGTCTCCGCCCGCGCACGGTCGGTGACGTCCGCGCCCTCGATGAAGATACCCCCGACCGTACCGTCGACATCCCGGATCGGTTGGTAGACGACGTCGACGAAGCGCTCGTCATGCGGGCCGCCCGGCACCGCCTGCACGGCGTAGCGGATGCCATGGAACGTCTGCGGCACGCCGCTGTCGTAGACCTGGTCGAGAATTTCCAGGAACCCTTGCTCGACCGCGTCGGGCAGGGCTTCCGCGACCGTCCTGCCTACGACGTCCCGGTGGCCGACGAGCTTCAGGTAGCGGGGATTGGCCAGTTCGAACCGATGCTCCCTGCCGCGCAGCACGGTCATGAACGTCGGGGTCTGCTCGAAGAGGCTGGCGAAGCGCTCGCGCTCGGCCGACAGGCGGCGCTCGGCCAGGACCTGCTTGGTGATCTCGGTACAGGCACAGAACAGCCCCGCGACCGTGTTTCTGTCGTCCGGGACGGGCGTGTAGGAGAACGAGAAGTGCGTTTCCTCGGGGTAGCCGTTCCTGTGCAAGGTGAGCTGGAGGTCGTCCATGTGCACCGGGTCGCCGGCATACACCCGATCCATCAGGACCCCGACCTCGATGCGGACCTCGGGCCAGACATCGAAGAACGGGCGACCGAGGGCATCGGGATGCCGGGCGCCGAGCATGGGGGCGTAGGCGTCGTTGTAGACGAGCGTACGCTCGGGACCCCAGCACAGGAACATCGGCTGGCGCGAGCTGAGCATCACTCGCAACAGCGTCACGAAGGCTTGCGGCCACCGGTCCGCCGGCCCGAGGAACGTCGACGCCCAATCGTGGGCGCGCATCCGCGCGCCCATGTTGCCCCCTCCTGCCAGGAAGCCCGGAGCCTGGGTCATCGGATCAGGCTTGCCCTTGCGCTAGCGGAGACCGTGTCGACCACGGGACCTGACCTACCGTGTGAGCCTCGTGCCGGGCTTTCACGCGCATCGAAGCGCGGGTGAACTCGCTGGCCGAGGTGTGCTTACTTTGGGTGGCTTGGCTTTTCGACCATCCGGCGACGGGCACGACCAGGGAGGTATGACGCGAGCGCTTGGCGGGCATGGCAGCGGCTTAACACGTTTGGCTGGTCGGGATGTCTCCCGTTTTGTCCCACCCGGCGTTCCGACGGAGCTTGCGCCGTCCGTCCCCGACCTATGGCGGCCCCGTCTCGGAACGCGGCAGGCCACTCAGGTCAGGCTCGAACTCCGCAGCTTCGAAGCTCCCTTTCGGGATGCCGCATACGGGCGGCGACCAGGTGCTGGCGACAGTGCGCCTGGCCGCCCCCCGACGCGTGCTGGAGAACCACCGAGTTGGCGCGCGCTACACTCGTAAGTGCGCGTCGCCCTGGCGACCGGCCCGGAGGGCGAATTGCCGGCCGATGTCCACCTTCCTCGGCCGGGTGTCCGGTCGCGGACACATCTCGTCGCGGACCCAGCGATCCAGCCACTAACGGCGTGGTTACCTCGTTGTTCGAATTGACCGATGCGGTTGCCGCCGGATGGCGGACAGTTGAAGCGGACGGTCGCGGCTGCTCTCCCCCGGGATGCAGGAGGCCGCCGAGGATCCTGCCTTCATCTTGGACGTGCATGGCAACGTCCCGAACTTCAAGCGAACGGTCCTGAACACCGGAGCCGTGTCCGGCGGACCAACCCACCGCAACGGCTCGCGCTCCGGCGGGGGAGAAGGTGCCCGACGGCAAGCCCGCGCACGCGGACAACGACTGGCATGCGCACGGGTACAGGCACGAAATGCCCGGCAGGAGATAGGAGTTCTCCGGGCGGCCCGTCCAAGCAGGCGGTGCGGACATGCGGATGCTACCCGAACTCGCGGGTTTTCGCGCCTGGCCGCGGGCATCGGGTACGCGCCCGCGAAGCCTCCCGCGCACGTTACTCCCCATGCGCCGCCCCCAATTCCGGCCTGCGACCTCAGTCGTCGAAGTCGTGGTGGTGATGGTGCCGCTCGAACCGGCGCGGCTCGTATTCGTCGCGGCGCGTGTGATGGTGCCGGACTACGACGTCGTCATGGTCGCCGTGACGGTAGACCTCGACATGATCGTGCGGCCGCCGTTCGCCATAGCCGCGCTCGTAATATTGGGCCGAGGCCGCGGCCGGCGCGATGACGATGGCCGCGGCCATCAAGCCTGCAAGGTGTCGCCGCATCGCTGTATCCTCCGGGGATTCGTATAACGGCAGGTTGCGCCGCCGCCGTTGAATGCGTTCTGAAACCGCCGTTCAGGCAACCGTCACGCTGGGTTCGCCGACCTTTCGAGGAGCGTGGGACTGGGCCGCCCGCCGATGCCGCCGTCCCGGCCCCGGGTCGACGTTCCGCTACACGGTGGCCGTGCTCCTCCACGATGGCGCGCTTGCGGGCGTCGCCGTGGCGGTGACACTCGCGCACCACCGTGCGGTCGTGTTGATGTCGGTCCTCGACGCCGTGCGCGTGATCGAGCTCGCGGTGCTGGTGGCCGCCAGCGTGCGCCGAACCTCGCCGAGGCCGTCGTCCAGAGGGACCCCCGGCAACGGCGCCTGGGATGCTGGTCCGCCACCCGCAAAGCATCGGGGCGCGGTCGTCGGGACTGCGGCACAATGGCTTGGAGCCTGTGCCATTGCCGCAAGCGGCGGCGCCCTGTTAGGTTGCCCGGGATAATCTTGCGACTTCTCCCCCCCCCCCCCCCCCCCCCCCCCCCCCCCCCCGGCTCCGGTGGCGGACGGCTGGGAAATGAGACGGCCGTGTGAACCCGCCCGCATCCACTACGCGGACTCGCGTCCCACCGGTCGGCTAGGGTTCGTGGACCGTGCGGACGGGTAGCTTCGAACCCGACGGTGGACGCATGGACACGGTAAGCTCGCAAGACATCGTCGACACCGTCCGGACCAGCCTGCTGGTTCTCGACATGGACCTTAGGGTCAAGTCGGCGAACCGCGCCTTCTACAACACCTTCAAGGTCGAGCCCGAGGCGACGGTCGGACGGCCGCTGTTCGAGCTCGGCAACGGCCAGTGGGGGATCCCCGAACTGCGCACGCTGCTCGGCGAGATCGTGCCGCGCGACGGGACCGTCGAGGGCTACGAGGTCGGGCACGACTTTCCCGGCATCGGCGTGAAGTGCATGCGCCTCAACGCCCGCAAGGTGTTCAGGGAGGACGGCCACGTTCCATACCTGCTCCTCGCCATCGACGACGTCACGGGCGAGCACGAGGCCCGGGCCGAGGCCGAGCGACAGCGACTTCTCGCCCAGGGCATCGTCGACACGGTTCGAGACCCGCTGGTGGTCCTCGAAGCCGACATGACAGTGGTCAGTGCCAGCCGCTCCTTCCTGCGCATGTTCGGCCTCGACGTTGGGACTGTGGTCGGCACGTCGCTCTACGACCTGTCGCAAGGCCAGTGGCGGGTCGGGCGGCTCCAGGATCTGCTCGGGCGGATCGTGCCCGACGACATGGCCATCGACGGCTTCGAGGTCGAGGACGAGTTCCCGGGACTCGGTCGGCGCATCTTCAAGCTCAACGCCCGCAAGGTCCACCGTCCCGGCAACCATATCACTCGGCTGCTCCTGGTCTTCGAGGACGTGACCGAGGCGCGAATGCTGGAGAGGCACCGCGACCTTCTCGCCGCCGAGCTCGCCCATCGCATCAAGAACAGCCTGCAGATCATCACCTCGTTCGTCTCGTACGAAATCCGCCGGGCGGCCGAACCCTGCGTCGAGGGCTACCGCGCGATGCAGGGCCGCATCGGCGCCGTGGCCGAGCTCTACGACGTGATCTCCCGCTCCTCGACGCTCGGCCCGGTGGCGATGGGGCCATATCTGGAGGGCATCGCCGGAAGCCTGCGTTCCAGCCTGCTCGGCGCCGAGGCCCGCATCGCCGTCGACGTCGAGGCGGAGCCGCTGTCCATCGTCGCCGACCAGGCGGTCACGGTCGGGTTGATCGTCAACGAACTCGCCACCAACGCGGTGAAGTACGCGTTTCCGTCCGGAGGGGGCCGCATCCTCCTCGGGTTCAGGCGCCGGGACGGTGAGGCGGTGCTCACGGTCGCCGACGACGGCATCGGGCTGGACGCGACCAGCGGCCCGGGTTCCGGCCTTGGATCCCGGTTCGTCGAGGCGTTCGTCCGCCAGCTCAACGGAACGCTCGCGATGGCAAGCGGCGCGGGCGGGACGACCGTGACGGTAAGGCTGCCGGCCTCCGTCCTGGCGTAGTCCGGTCGGGCGCCTCGCCTTCGGGGTCGCTCGGTTGTGAAAATTTCACCGGGCGACTTGGCGGGTCCGGCGACCGCCGCGCCCGACCCCGCTGCGAATTGTGGCAACGGCTGCTAGAACCGAAGCCTGATGGACGACACGGTCAAGCCACCCCCATACCGCGCGACGCCTGAGCGGCTCCGACGCGACCAAGCCAGGATCGAGGCCGAACTCGCCGGAATTGATGGCGGGACCGACCCGTTCCCCGCTGCCGTGCGGGCAACGCGCATGCCGATGGTCATCACCAATCCGCGCCGGCCGGACAATCCCATCGTCTTCGTCAACGATGCCTTCTGCCGCCTGACCGGTTATGCGCGGGAGGAGATCCTCGGGCGCAATTGCCGCTTCCTGCAGGGCCCTGAGACCGACCCGGAGACAGTCCGCCTGATCCGCGAGGCCATCGTCGCGCCCCGGTCCATCGAGATCGACATCCGCAACCACAAGAAGGACGGAACACCGTTCTGGAACCGGCTGCTGCTGGCGCCGGTCAACGACGCGGGCGGCGATCTCGCATACTTCTTCGCCAGCCAGTTGGACGTGACGGTCGAGCGTGAGCGCCTCGTCGTGCTGGAGGACGAGAACGCGGCGTTGACGGCCGAGCGGCGGGCCAACCTGGAGCGGCTGGCCTTCAGCGAGGAATCCCTGCGGCTCGCGACCGAGGCCGCCGAGGTGGGGACCTGGGACCTCGACCTGACCACCGACGTGCTGACCTGGTCGGATCGTACCAAGGCGATGTTCGGCATCTCGCCGGGCGTGCCCTGCAGCATGGCCGACTTCTATGCCGGGCTGCATCCGGACGACCTGGAGGTGACGAGCGCGGCCTTCGCCTCGGCGCTCGACCCGGCGCGGCGCGCGACCTACGACGTCGAGTACCGCACGGTCGGAAAGGAGGATGGCGTCGTCCGCTGGGTCGCGGCCAAGGGCAAGGGCCTGTTCGACGCGAGAGGAGCGTGCGTCCGGGCGCTCGGCACGGCCATCGACATCACGGCGCGGCGGCGAGCCGAGGAGGTCCGGCAAGCCAACGAGGCAAGGCTGCGCTTCCTCGACGCACTCGGCACGGAGACCGCCGGGAACACAGATGCCGAGGGCATCCTGTCGGTGACGACGCGCATGGTGGCGGGCCATCTGCGTCTCTCGAACTGCGCCTACGCCGACATGGACCCGGACGGGGAAGGCCTGACCATCCGCGGGGATTGGTCGGCGGAGGGCTCGCCGAGCATCGTCGGGCGCTACCGCCTCACCGATTTCGGCACGCTGGCCGCGACCTGCCTTCGTTCGGGCGAGTTGCTCGTCGTCGGCGACGTCCGGTCTGAACTGCCGGCTGCGGACGCTGCCTCCTTCCAGGCCGTTGGTGTCGCGGCGGTAGCCTGCATGCCCCTGGTCAAGGACGGGCGCCTGACGGCCATGATGGCCATCCACGACCGGGTGGCGCGGGCTTGGTCGGGCGACGACCTTGCGGTTCTCCGCGAGGTGACGGAGCGCTGCTGGGCGCATATCGAGCGCGTGCGCGCCGACGCCGCCCTGCGCGAGGCGGCGGGGCAGCTCGCGGCCCTGAACGCGACGCTTGAGCAGCGGGTCGAGGAGCGCACCGCCCGCCTGGGCGAGGCGGAGGCGGCGCTCCGGCAGTCGCAGAAGCTGGAGGCGGTCGGCCAGCTGACCGGGGGCGTGGCCCACGACTTCAACAACCTCCTGACCATCATCCGGTCCTCTGTCGACTTCCTGCGGCGACCCGACCTGCCGGACGACAGGCGAAGGCGCTACATGGACGCGGTCTCGGACACGGTGGAGCGCGCCACCAAGCTGACCGGGCAACTCCTGGCCTTCGCCCGAAGGCAGGCGCTCAAGCCCGAGGTGTTCGAGGCCGGCGCCCGTCTGAAAAGCGTGGCCGACATGCTCGACACGGTGACCGGTTCGCGCATCCGCGTGCTGACCGAGTTGCCCGAGCGTCCCTGTCACGTCCTGGCCGACGTGAGCCAGTTCGAGACGGCCGTCATCAACATGGCGGTGAATGCCCGCGACGCTATGGACGGCGAGGGCACGCTGACGCTGCGGCTGTCCTGCTCGCAGGGGATGCCTTCGATCCGCGGTCACGGCGGCAGCCCGGCGCCGTTCGCGGCGGTCTCGCTGTCGGACACGGGCACGGGCATCGCCCCGGAGCTCCTCGGACGCATCTTCGAGCCGTTCTACACCACGAAGGAAGTCGGCAAGGGAACGGGGTTGGGCCTGAGCCAGGTGTTCGGCTTCGCCAAGCAATCGGGCGGCGACGTGAACGTGGAGAGCGCTCCGGGGCGTGGGACCACGTTCACGCTGTACCTGCCCGAGATCGAGGCCGCCCCGGAGCCGGGCAGACATGAAACGGGAGACGAGGCCACCTCGTCCGGAGCCGGGCGGCGCGTGCTGGTCGTGGAGGACAACGTCGAGGTCGGGCGATTCGCCACGCAGATCCTCCAGGACTTGGGCTTCGCGACGGACTGGGCGGCGAACGCCGAGGAGGCCCTCGACCGGCTCGGCCCGGATGGCGCCGGCTTCCACGTCGTGTTCTCGGACGTGGTCATGCCCGGCATGGGCGGCCTCGCCATGGCCAAGCTGTTGCGCGGGCGGCTCCCCGGCCTGCCGGTCGTCCTGGCGTCCGGCTACAGCGATGCGCTGGCCCAGGGAGGTGGTGACGGCTTCGAGCTGCTGCACAAGCCCTACGCCGCCGACCAACTCGGGCGCACCCTGAACCGGGTGATCCGGCAGCACGGCCGAGCCATTTGAGCGCCGTAAGGCGACGCTAACGCAAGGTCCGAACGGACAGCTTCGAATCCGCATGAGCCGTACGGTCGGGCTCACCGGCCGCCCCCGACGCTTCGACCTGGCCGCGCCGCTGGAGGCGCAGCGCCACGATCCAGCACAGCACCGCCCAGGCCGACCCGACGCACCAGCCCGCCAACACGTCGGTCGCGTAGTGGACGCCGATGTAGACGCGGCTCAGCCCCACGACGACGGTGAGGAAGACGGCGAGCCCCATGAAGTACGCCTTCAGCCGTGCGCCCGCTGCGACCCTCGTCATGATCGCCCCCAGCGTCAGGAAGGTCACCGCAGAGAGCATGGCGTGGCTGCTGGGAAAGCTGGCTGTGAACACTTGGATGCCGCCGGGAATGTCGGGACGAGGGCGGTTGAAGAGCAGCTTCAGGCCGAAGCTGATGACCGTGCCGCCCAGCATCGAGCCCACCACCAGGAGGGCAGTCCCACGCCTGCGGACCAGGAGCAGGTACCCCACGGTCGCAGCCAGCAGGAAGCACAGGACGACCATGCTCCCAAGGGAGGTCACGTCGCGCGCCATCTCATGCACCCAGGCCGGCCCGATTGGGCCGGCGGCGCCGAGTGGACGGAAGAAGCGCGCGACCCGGGTGTCGAACGCCATGGTATCACCCTCCATCACCTCGCCGGCGAGGAGGCCGAACGCGAGGAGGAGTGCGGCGACGCAGAACAGCGTCGCCACGAGGCCGAGCTCCCGTTTCCCGAGGCGCGTCACGGCTGCTGCCCAGGCACCCAATTCGTTCATCCGCCTCGCCTCCCGGCCGGACCTCGGTACGCCGCCCCAGGTCTGACGCGCGTCGCCCGTGGGGCGAGGCGGCCAGACCGGGGATGCAAGGATCGTCGATGGACCGCGGCCCTGACCCACGGCGACTGCTTCTGGCCCGGCCTCGGGATGCGCGCGGCCGCCGTCCCCGGGCCGCCGGCATCCGTGCGAACTCCACGGATCGGGGGCAGGTCGCGCGCACGGCCCCGTGGACGAAGTCGCCGCGGCGCCGGACAAGGGCGGGGCCCCGGCGCGTCGCCATGCGGTGTCGACCGCAGGTTCATGACGCCGTCGCGTCCGCGCCCGGATGACGGCCGGCCCGCTGCGGTAGCAGGACGATGAGCGCCACGATGAAGGCCGCGATCACGGCGGAAGCGAGCGGCCGGCTCAGGTTCAGCCCGCCGTTGGCGACCGGCTTGTCGAGGAAATCGCCCACCGTGGCCCCGAGCGGGCGGGTCAGGATGAACGCCGCCCAGAAGAGCGTGACCCGTGAAACGGAGGTCCGGTAGTACAGGGCGATGACGACCGCGAGCGCCGCCGCGAAGACGAGGGCGCCACCCTCGTAGCCGAGGCCGCCGGTGTCCGCGAGCCAGTCGCCGAGCGCGGTGCCCAACGTCTGCGAGAAGGTGATCGCCCCCCAATAGAACGCCTCGACCCGCGGGGTCGAAACCGTGTCCACCGACACGGTGCCCTCGGTCGCGTACCAAAGCCCGAGCACGGCCGCGAGGCAGGCGAGTAGCAGGGTCGACCCGCCGGTGTATCCGATGCCGAGCGAGCGGTCGGCGAAGTCCGCCATCGTCGTACCGAAGGTGGTCGAGGCGACGATCGTGGACCAGTACAGGACCGGGTGGAACCGCTTCGATATGATCTGGGCGACCACGAGCGCGACCAGCAGCACGGCGAACAGGGCGGTGCCGGCGAGGTAGCCCCAGTTGAGGGTCATGGTGACGGTGTCGCCGCCGGTCTCCCCGAGCGTCGTGGCCAGGATCTTGATGATCCAGAAGCCCAGCGTGACCTCGGGTACCTTGCTCAGGGCGCGTTCGTAACGGTCGTCCATCGGACCTGCTCCTTCTTCGAGAAAAACCTCACGGCGCGTCGGCGCAGGCCGCCCGGCGACCGGCACGCTGCGGGATGAGGAGGACGAGCCCCGGCCATGACGAGCGCGAGCACGCCGGAGATCGTGATGTCGTCGATGCCCAGGCCGCCGGAAGCGACCGGCTTGTCGAGCGAGTTGGCGAGGGTGGCGCCGAGCGGCCGCGTCAGGACGAACGCCGTCCAGAACAGCATGGGCCTGGAAACACGCGTTCGCAGATGGAGGGCCGTGACCACGGCCAGCGCGACGAGGATGAGGAGCGCGCTCCCGTTGTACCCGAGCCCGCTGCTGTCAGCCATCCAGTCGCCCAACGCGGTGCCGAGCGTCTGGGAGAACATGACCGTGGCCCAGTAGAAACCTTCGGCCCGCGGGGACCGCACCGTCTCCACGGCGACCGTGCCGAGCGTGCGCTTCCACAGGATCAGGGTCGCGACGACCGATCCGAGCAGCACCAGGGACCCGCCCGCGTAGCCGATGCCGAGGGACCTGTCGCAGAAGTCGGCGAGGGTCGTGCCTGCGAGCGTCGTCGCGGTGACCACGGCCCAGTACAGGATCGGATGGAAGCGGTCCGCCCGGACCTGTGCGGCCAGCAGCACCGCCAGGGCGGCCCCGAAGATCGCCGTGCCGGCGAGATAGCCGAGGCCGAGCGTCAACGTGACGGCGTTCCCGCCGACCTCGCCCAGGGTCGTGGCCACGATCTTGATGGCCCAGAACCCGGCGGTGGCTTCAGGCACCTTGGCGGGTTCGACGTGTCCGGGTCGCTCGGTCGGTTGCATCGGGCTGCCGTGGGAAAGCGAGGGCTGGCTCACGCGGTGTGGGTCTGGTCGATGATGGCGAGCAGGTCGTCGACCGCGCGACGGCAGGCGGCCGGATCGGGGTTCGACGCCCGCAGCGCGTCGAGGGCGCGGTCGATGGCCTTGTCCACGACGTGCCAGTCGGCGGCGGCTCGCGGCTTCAGGCCGGCCTCGGACGCGTCCCAGGACAATTCCAGGTCCTTGATGCGCGTCTTGGCGGCGGCGAGGTCGCCCCGGTCGGTCATCGCCTTCACGTCGACGACGATGGTCCGGAACTTGGAGAGGTCGCCAAGCTTCGAGGCCGCCATCGCCTTGGGCGTCGCTCCGACGGCGGCGTCCTGCATCGCCAGCAGGCCCAGGGGGGCGGCCGTGGCACCGATGACCGTCGCGGCGATGGCGGCGAGGAGGATGTTTCGCATGGTCGTTCGCTCCGTGTCGTGCGGCGTTGGAAGGACTGGAGGATGGGGATGCGGGAGGCGGCGGACGGTCAGGCCCGCCGCTGTCCGGCCGGCTCGCCAGGGCGTCCGGAGACGAGGCTCAGGGACGTCACCAGGGCGACGATGACGGAGAAGAAGGCGAGGCTGGTGGAGGCCGTGCCGAAGCCGAGGCCGCCGTATTCCCGTGCCTGCGACAGCAGATCGCCCAGCGATGCGCCGAGGGGGCGCGTGACGATGTAGGCGAGCCAGAAGGTCGTCACCGGGTTCGCGCCGAGGCGCCAGGCGAGGGCGAGGGCGGCCAGGATCGTGCCGAAGATGACGACGCCGAGATTGAAGCCGAGCCCCAGCGCCTCGGTAGCCAGGTCGCCCGCGGCCGTGCCGAGCGCGAAGGTCAGGAGGATGGCGAGCCAGTAGAACGCCTCGCGGCGCCGGGTCACGATGGCGTGGATCGAGAGCGTCCGCTCGGTCGCGTACCAGAGGGCGAACACGGCGGCGAGGGCGGCCGCGAACACGCCGGTGCTGACGAAGAGGCTCACGCCGAGCTTGTCGGTCAGGATGTCGGTGACCTGCGTGCCGACCACGCTGACGAGGACGACGGTCGACCAATAGGTCCAGGGCACGTAGCGCCGCTCGCGCACCTGCAGGGCGAGGACGGCCGCGAGGAGGCCGGCCGTGAGGGTGGCGGTGACGGCGGCACCCAGGCCGACGTTCACCGCGAGGTAGTCCGCGCCGGTCTCGCCGACGGTCGTGGACAGGATCTTGATGACCCAGAAGGCCGCGGTGACCTCCGGTACCTTGTTCAAGACCTGGCGCTGGATCTCGCTCATCCCCGTCTCCCGTCCGTCATGGTCGGGCACGGTGATAGCGAGCCAGAATGAGGGCAGAATGAGCTTCGTCCGGAGGAGCCGCAGGCTCGGCCTCAGGCCGGCAGTCTGACGGTTGCGAGGGTCCCCTGCCCGTCACGTCGGTTTTCGACCGTCAGGCCGAGGTCGTTGCGCTCCGCGATGCGGCGGGCGATGGCGAGCCCGAGCCCTGTGCCTTCGACTTCCGGTGGCGCGGCCCGGAAGAAGCGGTCGAACAGGCGGCCCTCGCTTCCCGGCGGCAGCCCGCAGCCGGTGTCCCGAACCGTGACGACGCACGCACCGTTCCGGTTCAGCAGACGGACGTCGACCTGGCCTCCCGACGGCGTGTAGCGCAGGGCGTTGTCGACCAGGTTGGCGAACAGGACGCGGACCTCGTCCTCCGACGCGTGAAGCGTCGCGGGTGTCTCGATATGCACGCCCAGGTTGATGTCCTTGCGCTCGGCGAGCACGACGTGGTCGGCGACGCAGTCGAGCAGGAGCTGGCCGAGGTCGACGGATGCAGGACGGGCCTCGGCACCGTCGTCGAGCCGGGCGAGACGGAGCAGTTGATCCACCAGCCGGTTCGCCCTCCGGAGGCCGTCCGCCAGCGCCATACGCCGCGCGTCGCCCCCGCCACCGGCAGGCCCGCCGAGGGAGTCGAGTTGGATCTGCATCGCGGCAAGCGGCGTACGCAGTTCGTGCGCCGCGTCGGCCACGAACCGCTTCTGGGCGGCCAGAGCGGCCTGCAGGCGAAGGATGAGCCCGTTCATGGCCTCGACGAGGGGCGCCACCTCCGTCGGCACGCCGCGCGTCGGCAAGGGGCCTTGGGCGGCGGCGCCGCGCCCGGCGAGGTCATGCACCAAGCCGTCGAGCCGCCCGAGCGCCCGGTTCATCGCCCAGCCGACGACGATCCACGACAGCGGGACGAGGAGCAGCAGCGGGGCCACGGCGCCGAGCGCCGCATTGCGTGCGAACTCCGCCCTCACGACGTCGCGCTGGGCGACCCGGACCGTCGTGGTGCCGTTGGCGGTCGTGTAGGTGCGCCAGAGCTCGCCGCCCATGACGACGTTCGCGTATCCCGTGCGGCCGGGGTGGCGGACGTCGACGCCGCGGTCGTCGCGCAGGACCTGCCCGTCCTTCCAGATGGTGACGGCGAGTTGGTCCTCCGGGTCCTGGTCGGCGGCGGGCGGCGCGTCCGCGTCCGGGAGCCCGGGACCGGCGTTGAGGGCGACCTGCCGCAACTGCCCGTCGAGGAAATCGGCCGCCTCGATCCGCGCGAGGGCATAGGCCGCGACCATCGCGGCCAAGCCGATTCCGGCGAGCAGGGCGGTCATCCAGCCGAGCGTCGTGCGGCGCAAGGAGGCGGCCCTCATGGCTTGGGCACCATCCAGCCTGCGCCGCGGACGTTGAGGATCACGCCCTTGCCGACCTTGCGGCGGACCGTGAGGATCAGGGCGTCCACCGCGTTGCTCTCGACCTCCTCGCCCCACCCGTAGATGCGTTCCTCGATCTGCGCCCGAGAGAGGATGCGCCCCGGTCGCTCCATGAGCGCGTGCATGAGGGCGTATTCGCGCGCCGACAGGACCGCGACGGTTCCGGCGTGGGATAGCACATGGCTCTCCGTGTCGAGTTCGGTCTCGGCGGCCACGAGCCGCGCGGTCGCCCGCCCGGCCCGGCGCCGCAGGATCGCCCGCATCCGGGCGAGCAGCTCGCGCATCTCGAACGGCTTGACCAGGTAGTCGTCGGCCCCGAGGTCGAGGCCGGCGACGCGGCTGTCGAGTCCGTCCCGCGCCGTGATGATGAGCACCGACATGTCGTTGCCCGCCGTCCGCGCGGACCTGAGAACCTGCAGGCCGTCGGCGCCCGGCAGGCCGAGGTCCAGCAGGACCAATGCGTGGCCGCCGACCCGCAGCGCCGTTTCGGCCATGGGGCCGTCGCGTACCCAATCGACGGAGTAGCCTTCGGCGGCAAGGCCGTGCGACAACCCTTCGCCGATCATGCGGTCGTCCTCGATCAGCAGCACGCGCATGGGTCGCCTTGTTCGGGTCGGAGCATTCATGGCGCGGTGCTGGCCGTGACCGCTCGCAAGCCGGAGCCGGAACTGAGCCGCGCCACGGACCGGTCCTAGCCTGCAGCCGAGACAACAGCGACGTGAGAAGTCGCTTACCCTAAAGGCGTAAGCATTCCTTTGGACTTGAGGAAAGCAGCCCTGGATCGGCGCCTCGGAGGCGGTGTCGGGTTTCGGGAGATTTCCGGCCACGTGCCGACGTCTGCGTCCGACCTGCCGCCACTGGGCATATGGCGAGCCGTCATGACGGCGCCGAGCGGACAGCACGGATCACCGTCGGGCTTGCGATACACCAAATGGCTCGGGATGAATGCGGATGGCGCGTTGCCGAATCGCCGGTGGTGGCCGGACCCAAAACCACATACTGCCCGTTCCGGCACCTCGCCCCTAGTTGGCCTTGCAGGCGAGTGACGCAACGACCTACCATCATGAACGTCATCACGCGGCCTTTGTAGTTTTTGGTCGTTGGAAGTGCGTCATCGTCGTTCTATACGACTTGATGTTCAAGGGGTATCAGGCCGGTGACATCGTCCTGGAGTTGGGCCGTCAAGTCGAGTTCCTGCCAGTAGGAGGCGGGGGCCGGGATGCCTCGCCGCCATACGATGTCCACGTTGACGTTCGGGTCGGTGAACCTCGCGTTCTTCTCGTCTTCCAGAAAAGCGTGTGTCGAGGCCCAAAGGCGCAACGTTTCGTCGAGGTCCGGCGAAGCGATGCGGGCCGTGACGGACTGGCACCGCAGCATCGCGCGCACGAGGGGCGCGGCTTGAGCGGCGCCGGGTGCGGTAAGCGCCCGCAACCCCCCGATGTAGTCCGACCGGTAGATGGTCGGCACCACGATTCGCGACTTCCCCCCGCCGACCAATTCCTTCGTCATCATGATGCGGGCGGTCCGACCGTTGCCGTCGTTGAAGGGATGGACGAGGACGATGAGGGTGTGGGCGAACACGCCGCGGGCGAACGGGGCCTGCAGGTCGCGCAGCATGGCGAAACCCTCGCGCAGAGTCCCCTTGACGAGGTCAGGCAACACGAAGACGGTGTTGCCGGCGCTGTTGGCATCCTCCTTGAACTCGCCCGGCTTCTTGTCGGGGCGCGCGTCGAGCAACCGCGCGTTCCGCTCGCGGATCTCGGCCATGAACTCATCGACGGACGATGCGCGCGCCTCGCCCGGCACGATGCTCGCGACCTGGGCAAAGGTTTGCGTCACGTCGCGACCGTCCTGCGGCCGCCCATCGGCCGGTTCGTGCTCGAACACGATGCGCCGCGCCTTGTCGACGAGGAAGCGCGTGCCCTCGATGTAGTTGGTGAAGTACGCCTCGACGAATGACGTGCAGTCCCGCTCGCCGGGACCGACGTGCGGGTCGGCCAAGTCGGGCGCGACGCGCCCGAGGGTCATCGCCAAGACCTTGAGGCGCTCCATGCACTCGGGGTCGTAGGGGTCGTCCGGCCGGCGCCGCGCGGCCACGTCCCTTGCGACCAAACCGGCTTTGCGCGTTCCGAGGATGGTCCCGATGATATCGAGGAGGACCTGCAGTTCCTGTTCCGCCCCAAGCGAGCCTGCGATGCACTCGGCCCGCTGCCGGATCTCCCGGAGACCGTCCTCATGGGCGGTCTTCAGCAACCGCTCGACCTCTCGTTCGACGCCTTCCCTTCCGACGGTGCGGCTAGGCCCACTCCGTGCGCGTGATGCCTGCAGGTTCTCCAGCAGGGCGCGCGCGTCGCTCGGAAGGTAGACCCCGAGGAAGGACATGTCCCCCTCCAACGGCCCTGGACCGGGGAAGGTTCTGATTTCCAAGCCGGGCAGTGACAACCGCCTGCGGGCCTTCCCGTGCGGATCGGTCGCGAACACCCAGCCCGGGAAGACGACGCGCCCGTCCGGCCCGCGCTCACGCCAGGGATTCCTCTGCAGGGCAGTCCGGCCCCTGAGCACGGCACCAGGCGCGTATCGAGCGAGGATGGGAGCCCATCCGCCGCAGACAATCTCTTCGACGGGACGACCGTTGCACACCGCATAGATGCCGTCGCCGACCCGCCGGAGCTTGCCGGCGGCGGCCTGCCGCTGAAGGGACCGGTCGCGTTGCGGGTCGCCTCGCGTGAGGATCAGATCACCGTGCGTCGTAGCCACTTAACGCCCCCGGGCGGCGGAAGCCCCGTCGCTTATATCGACATAATAACCTCTTGTGTCGTTTAAAACAACATAAGCTCGCAATTGCCCTAAGGCAGGCTGATATACCCGTCTACTACTCGATTCCCGGACAAGGCAACCATGTCTCCGAGCGGTTGGAAGTCGAAGACCCCCTCAGACCGGCATGCCGGTCAAGGAGCGCGGGTTCACCTCGGCCCGATATCCCTTCGAATGCCTGAGCAGGCGCCGCATCTCATCGAGCCAGCCGAGGTCCTCGGCGGACTGGTCGTAGAGGCAGATGGCCAGCCCGTGTTCGAGGACCGGCTCGATCTTGGCGTATGCCTCGGAGGAATGCATCGCGGCAACGGCCTTGTCCCGGGATGGCCAGCGCGCCATCAGCGCGAACTCGACGTACCGGATGTCCCGGTCGTGCAGGTAGAAGACGACGTTCTTGTGCCGGAAGCGGGGACGCTGGAAGACGGGTCGCGGCCTCAGATCGACGAGTGCCCGCGCGGCGTTGGTCGCAATCAGGCGCAGCAGAGGCTCCTCCGTCAGCCCCTCGATGTCGACGAAGGCGACGGCGCCCTCTCAGTCGTCCTGGCCGGGGAAGAGGGTGTATTGCAGGTCCGGCATGGACGGGACGGCATGCGGCGCCAGCGCCCGGGTCGGGAAGCTGAGGATCTTGCGTTCGGCCATCGTCAGGCTTCCGGGACCAAGGAGGCGGCACGCCTCTCGACGGAGGCCAAGTCACGCAGCCGGACGGCATGTTCGGGCAGGCCCCCGCCGGGAGGCACGAACGTGCCGTGCTCGTCCTTCAGATCACCTTTCTTGATGAAGAAATCCTCATGCATTCGCTCGCCGACGCCGGTGAATGGAACGATGACCATCTGGGCCTGGGTCGGCGCCTTTCCGTCCTTGGGCCGTTGCGGAAGTTCCGTAACGATGGTGTCGGAGTGAAGCTCGACCGCGAGGCTCTTCACGTAAGGCTCGACGTAATAGACCCGCTTCACCCCGGCGGTGACGAGGTGCCGGGCACAGTTATGGCAGGGATATACGGTGCAATAGAGCGTCCACTGACGACTGTTGCCGGCCCTTCGTGCGGGCGAGGCGCTCGGGTCGCCTGTCGCGGTGAAAAGCGTCGGGTTGACCGGTTACCGTGGCAAAGCAGCGTTGATGGCCTCGATGACCTTCTCACCGTTGTCGAGGGTCGTCACGACGCCAGGGCCGTTTCCGTCCAGGAAACTGGGATTGCGGATGAGCCAATCAGCCGGGCTGAAGTGGTCGAATTCCGGCGTGGATGCCGGGAGGATCCTGAACACCGTCTCCATGCGCTTCACCAGCCGGCCGGGGCCCGGTGCATCCTTGTCAAGCTTGGCTAGGGTCAGTGCGGAACGCCCCTTGAGCTCGAAGGCGCCGTTGACAATGCCGACATAGGTCTCGGGCTCGAATATGTCCTCGACGTCGCCCTCGGCGATGCCGAGCACGTCGGGATAATTCATGATGCGGCTCTCTGGTATGGCACCGGCGGCCTTGAGCTGCTCAAGCTTGCGCTTGTCGCCCTGGGCTCTGTCGGACATCACCGCCAGGTGTAGGTTCGCGCCCTTGAACAGGGAGACGAACGACTGGATCTTGTCGAGCCCACCGGCCGGACAGATCGTCCAGCGGGGGTCGAGCGCGGTCCGTCGCCGTCGCTTCAGCTGAGCCGACAGGGCCTTGAGGAACAGGATGTCGCCCGGTCCCTCGACCAGCAGGGTGTGCTTGCCGATGAACAGCGCCTGGGTGACGTCGTAGCCCAAGGCGGCCTGGAGGGGGAAGAGGGTGTCCGGGTCCGTGGCGAGCACGTCGCCCCTGACCTTGGTACCCTTCGTCGTCCAGAAGCCTGGACGCTTCTGCTCGACCTGGTCCTCGATGATCCGGGAGAGCGTCAGGTCGTCGGGCGGCACCATGAAGGGCGAATGCGTGGAGAAGACCACTTGGTGCTTCGGCAGGAGTCGGTCGGCGAAGTACCGCAGCAGATCGGCCTGGGCCTTGCCGTGGAGGGTCAGCCCCGGCTCGTCCAGCAGGAGTATCTGGTTGCCCCCACGCTTGCTTACCTGCGCGAACTTCACCAGGAACGAGAAGAACCAGATGAACCCGGCGCTACGCTCCGAGAACGGCACCGTCACCCTGTGAAGGGTGTTCCTGACACGGGCGCGGGCGATCGCGCCGGCGTTGAACGGGGCGGGGTCGCCCGCTTCCGCCTTCGTGACCCTGACCTCAAGCTCCAGGAACGCGTTCTACGTCCAGTATTCCTGCAATTGGTCGGTGATGGCGTTCGATGCGGATTCACACTTGGCGTTCAGCGACTCGTAGGTCGTCGACGCCTTGATCTCCTCCACCGAGGTCCCGGCGAATTCGAGGAAGTCGAGGAAAACCCTCTCGCCGACGTCCAAATGCGTGTTTCCATGCGGATGTCCGGGATGGTGGTACGGTGCGTCCCCGTTGCGTACGATGTCGTCGACCCGGATTTGCCCGGCCATGCGGTCGTAATACGAAAAGTACATGAACTGGGGCGTCACGGAGCGGATGTAGCTCCCAACGAAACCCACCGCGTTCTGGCCGGGGAACGACCTGATCGTTTCCAGGAGCGCGACTTGGTCCGGCGTCGGCTCCGCCAACGCCTCCAACGCCTTTCGGAGCATGTCCGTGGTTGTGGCTTCCGCAAGCGGTTCCCTGACGGTTTCGCCGAGGCCGTGGCTGGCCATCAGGTACTCGGCGATGGCCGGGTAGTTCAGCGGAACGTCGATGCGGAAGGTTTCGTCGTCGTAGCGGCGCGAGAGGGTGATCTGACGCGACCGGAGACAGTCGGGGCCCAACGCTTCGGCCAGCGTCGCCACATCCTCGGGCGATAGGGACCATTTGGACGTGATGACGATTGCCTCGCCCTCCTCCTTCGGATGCCGTGCGTCGTACTCGTTCAGGTGCCGCCTGGGGTAGTCCCGTTCCCTATCGAATACCGTTGGTGTCGCCGGGTGGGGATTCAGGCCGGCCAAGGCTTGAAGGAGGGCGGTCTTGCCAGCCTCGTTCTTGCCGACAAGACAGACCATGTCGCCGAGCGTGACCTCTTCCGAATCCTCGACGCTGCGAAAATTGGTGACCCTGAAACTGTCGAGCCTCATTCCATCCCTCGTAGTCGGTCCGCAGCTTCGCGGATGGCCAAGCAACTGCAATCGCAGATTGGTCTGCTAGACGATGCCGGATTTCGCTGCCCCTGGGTTTGGCGAGCCCGGCGCATAAGCGGTCCTGAAGTCCCGGTGGTTCGCCAACGCCAACGGCCTATAGGGACCTTTCCCATCACATTGGGTCACCTCGGCCAGATCGAATCTTTCCCTGACGCTCGGGTGGACCAGGGCATCCTCCGGGATCTCCCGGACCTTCACCGGCCATCCCAGCCATCCCATGCGACGGGACAGCCAGCGGGGAAGGATGCCGGCGATGGAGTCGTGCATGCCGGCGACCTCGCAGTGCTGCATGCCATCGGACGCCGGATGCAGGTGCAGCCGGCCGGTACCGGGCTCTCCGGACACCATCCCGTCGACCCGAAGCGGATCCGGGATCTTGGTGGCCTGCTCCACCATCCACTGCAAGGCGACGTCGGACAGCCGGCTCTCGGCTTCGGGGTAGCTGCCGCCGATGTCGGAGTGGTTGCCGGCGAACCACATCTGGATGAGCGGATCGGGCTCGCCCTGGACCTTTTTCCGCACCCCGTCCCGGCTGCCCCACCTGACCCGCGGGAAGTCGGCGCGGGTCTCGTCGATGGAGAGGGCATGCCGGGCATAGCCGACATGGCCGCTCAGCAGTTGGTCGTAGTTCCCGGAGCGCCATTGCGCGATGTGCCAGCGCGCCTTCCCGTTCACCGGTGAGTCGGTGATGGTCTTGACCGCTGTCGGCAGCCAACGCCAGAGGACGAACGCCGCAGTGAGCGAGAGGGTGGCCAGGAACGGGCGCCAGTAGCCGGTGCCGAACGCTAGGTCGGACAGGACGGCGGGCACGGCTGCAACCAGCACGGCCAGGATCGTCAGGCCGGCCGCGATGCCCCACCACTTGGGTCCGGTCGCGCCGAGCGAGGCGACGGTGTCGAACACGCCGATGAAGTGCGGTGCCACGTTCGAGGAAAGGTCGTCACCCGACCTGTACTTGCGCCGGAATCGCCTCGCCAACTCGAACCGGTCCTTCTCGTAGTCGCCGCCCCGGGGTGAACCCGCGCCGTACTCATAGACCTTGATCACCGCCTCATCCGCGATGTCCCGCGTCGCCTTGCGGAAGCGTGGAAGGTCTCCGCCCGGCACTTTCGTCGGGACGCCGCACAGGAACAGAACGTTGGCCACGCAACGGGCCGTGTAGGCCCCTCGGCTGAAGCCGATCAGGTAGATGCGGTCGCCGGGCTCGTAGTGGTTGATGGCGAACTCGTAGCAGTCGGCGATGTTCTTCGTGATGCCCAGGCCGGTCACCGAGGACAGCAGCTTCTGCAGTCGGCGGTAGGCACCGACGAAACCCGGGGCCGAGCCGTCCGTGCCGAGGCCGGCGTCGTAGAAGGCGACCTGCTCGCGCGGGTCGATGCCGCTGTCCGGCCCGACCCGGCAGACGCGGTAGAGCTTGTAGACGTTGCTGAGGCGCTGTTCCTCGCGGAGGCCACCTTCCTGGCCGGTGCCATCCGAGAAGACCACGATGTTCTTAGCCACGCCCCCCTCCTGCAGCCGGGATGGTCCTGGAATGGAGCCCATCTTGCGAGGCTGGATCGCGTCCGACGCCCAGTCAGACCGGTTAAGCCCAGCTTCGGGAGTCGCAACCGCCAGGTTCCTTGTTTGTTCCCAATCTGCGACCAGAGTGTACGCGCTGACGGAGGCCATGGCCTCCGAGCACGAAGCCCGGCGGGCGAAGTCGCGCCCTGCACGCGAACAACCTCACCCCTGACACCAAGGCGGCCGGAATGGCGGCCGGGACCTAACCCCCTACCGGCGGCCGGCCCCGCCGGTGCCCGGATTTGAACCTCGCTCACCGGACCGAACGGTTGGGGCGGATACATCCAAGGACTTTCGTCGGGGCGCCACTCGTTGAGCGCCAAATAGCTCATGGTCTGCCCGCGTGGATGTGCTATGCACCCCGCATCATGTCGGCCACCCGGTCCTTTTGGCGTTCGTTGCTCACGGTCTTCCAGATCGTGTCGCTTGCCGCCTTTTCGGTGGCGGGTGCGGGACACTCGCACGCGGGGGAGCTTCACGTCGGACACGACACGTCCGTCTCGGTCGGGTACCAAGTGACTGGAGGGCCAGGTCAGGTTGACGACATGGTGGGCCATGCCGACCGAAGCGCCGAAGAGTCGGTGGCTGGTCCTTGCGGCCTTTGCTGCCCAGCGTCGTTCGCGCGCTGGGACTGCTTGACCGTCGTGGTTGCCTGGAAGCCCGAGCGAACGTTGGCTGGCGTCCGCAAAGTCACGTTCGACAGCGTGGTTCCTGAGACGCTTCCTGAACCCCCTCGAACCTTCGCCTGAGGTCCGCGCTCCAACGCGCGCCCTGAGCGGCTGTCCGTGAACGACAGCCGCCAGCCTCCTTTACGCGAAGGCTCGATCATCCCATGCGTGTTCTCTACGCCTCCGCCCTGCGGACGGCTCTCCTGGCGTTTGGCCTCTGGGCCGGTGCGCCGACGCTCGCCGTCGCCCATGAGGGGCACGACCACGGCAACGAGGCGCAGGCTCCGGCGGCGGCTACAGCGCCGCGCAGTACGTCGAGCACCGACGCGCTCGAATTGGTCGCCATCGTCCGAAGCGGCCGCTTGGCCGTGTTCCTCGACCGTGTGGGCACCAACGAGCCTGTGACGGACGCCGTCGTCCGAGCCGAGACGCCGGACGGCTCCCTCACCGCCTCGCCCATGCCGGACGGCAGCTACGCGGTCGATGCACATTGGAGCCTGCACCCCGGCGAGCACGAGGTGCTCTTCACCGTGACCGCGGCAGGCTCAACCGACATGTTTCCGGTCACGTTGACGGTGCGGGAGGCACCGCCGCCGAAGTCTGAGGCGGGTGTCTCCGCGTGGGCATCCGGCCTCGCCGCGGCCCACGACTTTCAGCGCCACCTGAAGGAGGCCGACCCGCTGCCGCTGGCCATCGGCGGCACCGGCTTCCTTCTCGGCATCGCGGTCACGCTCCTGATGAAGGGGCGCCGTTACTTGCCGGCCACTGCCCTCGTCGCCCTCATCGTCGCCCTCGCGTTCGCGCCGCGCGCCTTCGCGGGCGAGGGGCACGGTCACGGGAGTGCCCCCGGATCGCAAACCACCCTCATGGCCGCCCCGGCGCCGGCGGGACAGGACTTGGCGCGACGTCAACCGGACGGGTCGATCTTCGTGCCCAAGCCCACCCAGAGGGTACTGGCCGTGCGCACGGTGGTGACATCCTCCGACATCATGCGCCGCACCGTCGAGCTGCCGGGGCGCATCGTGCCCGATCCGAGTGCCAGCGGGGTCGTGCAGTCCTCGGTCGGCGGCCGGCTCTCGCCGCCGGAATCCGGGATCTTCCCGCGGCTCGGCACGCGGGTGCGCAAGGGCGAGGTGCTGGCCTATGTCACGCCGCCGGTGCAGGCGGTCGACGCCTCCGACATGCGCCAACGCCAGGGCGAACTCGACCAGCAGATCGCAGTCACGGAGCGACGGGTCGAACGTTACCGCAAGCTCGCACCGGGCGGCGCCGTATCGCAGGTGCAACTGGAGGACGCCCAGGCCGAGCTGAAGGGTCTGCTCGACCGCCGCGCCGCCCTCGACACAATCCGCCAGCAGCCCGAAGCACTCAAGGCGCCGGTCGACGGCGTGATCGCCGAGGCGACCGCCGTGGCCGGGCAGATGGCGAGCCCCGGCGTGCAGGTGTTCCAGATCGTCGACCCGACCCGCCTCTGGATCGAGGCGCTGAGCTTCGACGCCCTCACCGGCGGCCAGCACGCCACCGCCCGCCTTGCCGACGGTCGCATGCTGCGCCTCGCCTACATGGGCGCAGGGCTCGCCGACCGCAGCCAAGCCGTGCCGATGCACTTCGCCGTCGAAGGCGCGCCGTCGGAACTGCGGACCGGGCAGTTCGTCACCGTGCTGGCCGCAACCGACGCACAGCAGAAGGGGTTGGCGCTTCCGCGCATGAGCGTGGTGCGTGGCGGCAACGGCCAAAGCATCGTCTACGAGCACACCGCGCCGGAGCGCTTCGAGCCCCGCGAGGTGCGGGTCGAGCCGCTCGATGCGGGGCAGGTGCTGGTCGTCTCCGGGCTCGCCGCGGGCAAGCGGATCGTGACCCAAGGCGCCGAACTCCTCAACCAGGTCCGCTGAGGAGGCCAACCCGTGTTCACGCTCCTCGTCACGCAATCCCTGCGCAACCGCCTCCTCGTACTGGCGCTTGCCGCGGTGCTCGTCATCTACGGTGCCTTCACCGCGACCAAGCTTCCGGTCGACGTATTCCCGGACCTCAATCGGCCGACGGTGACGATCATGACCGAGGCCGAGGGACTCGCCCCCCAGGAGGTCGAGCAGCTCGTCACGTTCCCGGTCGAGACGCAGATGAACGGCCTGCCGGGCGTGACCCGGGTGCGTTCCGTGTCCGGCGTCGGCCTCTCGGTGATCTACGTCGAGTTCGACTGGGGCACCGACATCTACCGCAACCGCCAGCAGGTCGCCGAGCGCCTCGCGATGGTGCGCCCGCAACTACCCCCAAACGTCAACCCGATGATGGGTCCGGTCTCCTCGATCATGGGCCAGATCGTGATGGTCGCCCTCAACGGCGGCACGGTCTCGCCGATGCAATTGCGGGAACTCGCCGACTTCACCATCCGACCACGCCTGCTCTCGATCCCCGGCGTCGCCCAGGTGATCCCGATGGGCGGCGAGGTGCGCCAGTTCCGCGTCGCGCCCCAGCCCACGGCCCTGCGGGCGCTCGGCGTCACCCATGGCCAACTGGAGACGGCGCTGGCTCAGTTCGGCACCAACACCGGCGGCGGCTTCACCGACCAGTACGCCCGCGAGTACCTGATCCGGAACCTCGGCCGGAGCATGAGCCTCGACGACCTGCGCAACATGGTCGTCGCCACCGTCAACGGCCGACCGATCTACCTGCGGCAGGTGGCCGAGGTCTCCTTCGCGGCCCGGGTGAAGCGGGGTGATGCCGGTTACATGGGCGCGCCCGCGGTCGTGGTCTCGGTCGAGAAGCAGCCGGCCGTCGACACGGTGCGGCTCACCCGCGAGGTCGAGACGGCCCTCGCGGAGATCACCGCCAGCCTGAACGCCTGCGGCCCCGACGCGGGCAAGGGCAGCTCGGATCGGACGGGTCCGTCCGTGGCCGAACCCGTCGGCGAGGCATGCGCCTTCAAGGGCGTGCGCGCCGACCAGCTCATCTTCCGGCAGGCGAACTTCATCGAGACCTCGATACGCAACGTCGAGACGGTGCTGATGGAGGCCGTCGTCGTCGTCGCGGTGGTGCTGTTCGCCTTCCTCTTGAACGTGCGCACCACCGCGATCTCGCTCACGGCGATCCCGGTCTCGATCCTGGCGACCGCGGTCGTGTTCCACCTCGCCGGGCTGTCGATCAATACGATGACCCTTGGCGGCCTCGCCATCGCCATCGGCGAACTCGTCGACGACGCGGTGGTCGACGTCGAAAACATTTTTCGGAGACTCGGCGAGAACCGTAAAGCGGGTAACCCCAAAAGCGTCTTCACAGTCGTGGTAGAGGCCTCGAACGAGGTGCGCTCCGGCATCGTCTACGCCACTATGGTGATCGTGCTGGTGTTCGTGCCGCTCTTCGCCCTGTCGGGCATCGAGGGCCGGCTCTTCGCCCCGCTGGGTCAGGCCTACATCGTCTCGATCCTGGCGAGCCTCCTCGTCTCCATCACCCTGACGCCGGTGCTGGCCTACTACCTGCTGCCGGGCCTCAAGCGACTGGAGGAGCATGACAGCCAATTCCTCAAGTGGCTTAAGCGCGGGAACGCCGCCCTGCTGCGCGGCCTGCTCGGGCATGGCCGGCCGGTCATGGCGGTCGCCGGTCTGGCGGTGGCGGCGGCCGGGCTCGCGGCGACCTTCCTGCCACGCACCTTCCTGCCGCCGTTCAACGAGGGCTCGTTCACGGTCAACATGACCTTCAACCCCGGCATCTCGCTGGCCGAGAGCAACCGGATCGGACTGGTGGCGGAACGGCTGCTCCTGGAGATGCAGGACGTGAAGTCCATCGGTCGCCGCACCGGCCGGGCCGAGCTCGACGAGCACGCGGAAGGCGTCCACTCCTCCGACCTTGAGATCGACCTGAAGCCGGGGTCGCGACCCAAGCCCGAACTCGTCACCGACATCCGCGGGCGCCTCGCGGTGCTGCCCGTCAGCGTCAACGTCGGCCAGCCGATCTCGCACCGGCTCGACCACATGCTCTCGGGCGTGCGCGCCGAGATCGCGCTCAAGATCTTCGGCGAGGATCTCGACACCCTGCGCGCGCTCGCCGAGGACACGAGGGCGCGGCTCTCGGACATCCCCGGCCTCGCCGACCTCCAGGTCGAGAAGCAGGTGCTCATCCCCCAGTTGGAAATTCGCGTCGACTATGCCCGCGCGGCCCTCTACGGCGTCCAACCCGCGGCCCTGGTCGAGCAGTTGAGCCGCCTGTCGAACGGGCAGGTGGTCTCGCGGGTGGTGGACGGCTACCGCCGCTTCGACGTGGTGATGCGCCTCTCCGACACGATGCGCACGACCCAGCGCCTCGGCGACCTCCTCATCGAGACCCCGTCCGGCTGGGTGCCGGCCCGCCAGATCGCCGACATCCGCGAGACCGACGGGCCGAACCAGATCCTGCGCGAGAACGCCCGGCGCCGCATCGTCGTGCAGGCCAACACCCAACCCGGCTCCGACATGGGAAAGATCGTCCAGGCCATCCAGGAGAAGGTCGCCGCGGCGAACTTGCCCAACGGGTACGCCACGAGCCTGGAGGGCTCTTTCCAGGCCCAGGCAGAGGCGAGCCGGACCATCGGCCTGCTGTCGCTGCTCTCCCTCGCCCTGGTCTTCGCGCTGCTCTACTCCCGTTACCGCTCGGTCGTCTTCACGCTGATCATCCTAGGCAGCATCCCGCTCGCCCTGATCGGCTCGGTGGCCGCCCTTTGGATAGCCGGGCAACCACTCTCGGTCGCCTCGATGATCGGCTTCATCACGCTGACCGGCATCGCCACCCGCAACGGCATCCTCAAGATCAGCCACTACCTGAACCTTGCCATCCACGAGGGCATGCCGTTCGGGCGCGACCTCGTCATCCGCGGCAGCTTGGAGCGGCTGGCGCCGGTCCTGATGACGGCGCTCTCGGCGGGCGTCGCCCTGGTGCCGCTGATGATCGGCGCCGACGCGCCGGGCAAGGAGATCCTGCACCCCGTGGCGGTGACGATCTTCGGCGGCCTGATCAGTGCGACGCTGCTCGACACCGTGCTGACCCCGGTGCTGTTCCTGACCTTCGGCCGCAAGCCCCTGGAGCGGCTGCGGGACGAGGCCCGTCACCGCCCCGAGGCTTCACCCGAGGCACCGAGAAGTTCGCCCGTCGAGGCGTTCTGAGACCTTCCCGACCCCCGAGAAAGGACATCGTCATGCGCTCCCCCTTCCGCCTCGCCGTCGTTGCCGTCGCCATCGCCCTCGCGTCGCCCTGCCTCGCCGCCGGCCCGAACGGCGGCCAGACGACGGTCGCCGATGGACATCCCGTCGAGTTCGTCGCGACCGAGACCGGCATCACCTTCTTCGTGACCGGTGAGGACGGCAAGCCGGTCGAGACCGCCGGCCTCTCGGCCAAGGCATTCGTGCAGGTCGGAGGCAAGACGGAGACGCTGACCCTGAAGCCGGGGGCGCCGAACAAGCTCATGGCCGACCTTAAGGCCCCGCTGGCGGCGGGAGCGAAGGTCGTGCTGTCCGCGAAGATGCACGGGCACAACATCCAGGCGCGGTTCGAGAAGCAGTAGGGCCGTCGGTGGGGCGGCCCGTGCGGTTCCTTCCGCGCAGGCCGCCTCGGCCCGGCTACCTCCGGGTCAGGACAAATGGCCCAGGAGCACCAGGAAGCCCAGGAGCAGGAAGCACACCGCCAGCACCTTGACGAGGTCGCGTCCCGCCCGCCTTCTGACGTGCGGACGGGCACGACGCCTGCCGCGCGGCTTGGACTCCCATCTCTCGATTTCCCGGGCCAGCTTCTTGCCTACCATGGCCGCGCCGCCTCAGACGGGAAGGTGCGGGAACTCCGCGGAGAGTGCCTCGTCCTCGACCTGGACGGTGACGTGCTCGATGCCGTGCCGCTCCTTCATTAGGCCCCGCACGGCACGGATCACCGCCGGCCCGCCGGCGACGTCGTCGACCACCACGTGCCCGCTCATCGCGTCGAAGCCCGACGTCAACGTCCAGGCATGCAGGTCGTAGGCGCGGCGCACCCCCGGCATCGCCTCGATCTCGGTCTTCAGGGCGGCGAGGTCCACGCCGGGAGGCGTGCCCTCCAACAGGATGTGAAGGGCTTCGCTCAGCAGTCGCCAGGTCCGGGGTACGATGAACAGGCCTATGCCGGCGCCGATGAGAGGATCGACCCAGGTCCAGCCCGTGCCCATCACCACGAGGGCCGCGAGGATGACGCCGACCGAGCCCAGCATGTCCGAAAAGACTTCGAAGTAGGCGCCCTTCACGTTGAGGCTCTCGGACGAGCCGCCCGACAGCAGCTTCATGCTGGCGAGGTTCACGCCCAGCCCAACCAGCGCCACCAGCATCATCGGCCAGCCGAGGATCTCGGTCGGCTCCACGAAGCGCCGATAGGCCTCGTAGAGGATGTAGGCGGTGACCCCGAGCAGCACGACGGCGTTGGCGAGCGCCGCGAGGATCTCGAAGCGCATATACCCGAAGCTCTTGCCCGCCGTCGGCGCCTTGGCCGCGTAGTGAATGGCGAGCAACGCCAGGGCGAGGCCGCCGGCGTCCGTGACCATGTGCGCGGCATCCGCCAGGAGCGCGAGGCTGCCGGTGAGCAGGCCGCCGACGACCTCGGCGAACATGTAGGTCAAGGTCAGCCCGAGCGCCCAGGCGAGGCGTCCCTTGTTGCGGGCCGCAGCCGAGCCCGAGGGAATGCCGCCGCCGTGCGAATGCCCATGGCCGCCGCCGTGTGCGTGTCCGTGTCCCATATGCCGATCCCAGGTTTGCGATGATGTGTCCGACCGCGGGTTTCAGGGCGCGATTCCGCCGATCAGGTCGGCCACGTGTGCGCCAGCCGGATGCCCGGCCTCGACGTGGTGCGTCCCGGAACAGGCCTGGTATCCGGGGCCGAACGTCGTCATGACGAGTTCGCGCCGTCCGTCCGCGGTTTCGCGGCTGGCCAGCAGCGCCTGCCCACCGGGCCAGAGTTCCGCATCCGCCGTCGGTCCCGGCTCGGGTTCGCCGTAACGGCGAACGCCTTCGTCGTGGATGGCCCGACGCGCTTTCGCGAGGTCGTCGCCGGAGAGTGGCACGCCGACCCAGACCACCTGCTGCAGCCCCTCGGTCCGGCAGATCACCAGGATGACCTCGGCCGTCCCGGGTCCCGTGGCCGGCCGCCAACCCTGCGGGTAGTACAGGGCCGTCAAGTTCGCCTCGCGGTCGACCTTCAGCGGACGGGGCACTTCGGAGAGCGGTCCCCACGCAAGGCCGAACGGCGCCTCGCCCGCATCGGCGGCGAGGGCCGGGACGACCGCGAATGCGGCCGCGTGAAGGACGCGCAGGTGCCACCTCATCGCTCGGTCTCCCGTCGGACCCGGTTCCTAGGACGCGGGTCCACGCAGTCGGTGGTAGAGGGCACGAACCGCGTCCGAGTAATCGGTGGCCGGATTGGCCGCGCAGAACGTGCGTAGGAAGTCCGCCTGGGCGGCCAAGGGCATGGAGGGCGGCGCGAGGTCCAAGCCCTCGTCGACCCCGTCCGGCGCCCGGATCAGCGCGCCGCTCATGAACCCCTGCGCCCAGGCGAAGTAGTCGCGCTCCATGGCTGGCTGCGCCGCGGCATCCGCGCCGAACCGGGCACAGGAGGCGGCACCGATGCCGACGATCTTGGTCGGCTCGGCCTGAACGGCCATGGTCAAGCCGAACCACACGAGCATGCCCGACCGGACCCTTCCCATCGGGGCTACTCCGCCGCCTTGAGTTGGCGAGGAACCGACGGCGCCGGGCGCTCAGCCGCTGCCGTGGTCTCGACCCTGCCGAAGCGCGCGTACAGGGCCGGCAGGACGACCAAGGTCAGCAAGGTGGCGCTGATCAGGCCACCGATGACCACGGTCGCGAGCGGCCGCTGGATCTCGGCGCCGGTTTCCGTGGCGATGGCCATCGGCACGAAGCCGAGCGAGGCGACGAGCGCCGTCATCGCCACCGGCCGCAGCCGGATCATGGCGCCTTCGAGGATGGCCTCGCGCTTGGGCCGTCCCTCGGCGACGAGTTGCTTGATGAAGGTCAGCATCACGAGGCCGTTCAGCACCGCCACGCCCGAGAGCGCGATGAACCCGACCGCCGCCGGCACCGAGATGGGCATGCCCCGCAGCCACAGCGCCGCGATGCCGCCGGTCAGGGCCAGGGGCACCGCGCTGAACACCAGCAGGGCGTCCCGGGGCGAGCCCAGCGCCGAGTAGAGCAGCAGGAAGATGAGGAAGAAGCAGACCGGCACCACGATCATGAGACGTTGCTTGGCGGAGGCGAGGTTCTCGAACTGGCCACCCCAGGTGACGTAGTAACCGGACGGAAGCTGGACCTGTGCGGCGACCTTTCCTTGCGCCTCCGCCACCAGCGAGCCGATGTCGCGGCCGCGCACGTTGGCCGTCACCACGACCCGACGCTTGCCGTTCTCGCGCGAGATCTGGTTCGGCCCCTCGGTCACCGAGAACGACGCCACCTGCTTGAGCAGGACCGAACTCGCCCGTCCGTTCAGCCCCGGAGGAAGCGGCACCGGGATGTTCTCCAATGCCTCGCGGTCCTCGCGCACCTTGTCGTTCAGGCGCACGACGATGGGGAAGCGCCGGTCGCCCTCGAACACCACGCCCGCATCCTTGCCGCCGATGGCCGCGCCGATGACCTCCTGGATGGCGCCGACGCTGAGCCCGTAGCGGGCGGCCTCGGCCTTGTTGATCTTGATTTCCAGGAACGGCAGGCCGGCGGTCTGCTCGACCTTGACGTCCTCGGCCCCGGTGATGCCGCGCAGCACCTGGGCGACCTGATTGGCCGCCTTGAGCATCGGCTCGAACTCCTCGCCGAACACCTTCACGGCGAGGTCGCCGCGGGTGCCGGCCAAGAGCTCGTTGAAACGCAGCTGGATCGGCTGGGAGAACTCGTAGACGTTGCCGGCGAGTTCGCCGACCGCCTTCTCGATCTGCTCCTGCAGGTCCGCCTTGGACAGGCTCGGGTCGGGCCATTCCTCCTGAGGCTTCAGGATGACGAAAGTGTCCGACGAGTTCGGCGGCATCGGGTCCGATGCGACCTCCGCCGTGCCGGTTTTCGAGAAGACGTAGGCAACCTGCGGGAATTTTGACACGGCCTGCTCGACCTTCAGCTGCATCGCTTGGGACTGGGTCAGCGAGGTCGAGGGGATGCGTGTGGCGTTGAGCGCGATGCTTTTCTCGTCGAGCTGCGGGATGAACTCGGTGCCCAGGCGTGTGGAGAGGATTCCCGCACCGACGAGGAGCAGGAGCGCTCCGACGACGAAGGCGACGGGCGCGCGGACCGCAGCGGCCAGCACCGGGCGGTAGGCTGCCTTGAACGCACGGATGATGAAGTTGTCTTCCTCGGTGACCTTGCCGGTGATGACGATGGAAATCAGGGCGGGCACGAAAGTCAGCGAGAGGACGAAGGCGGCCACGAGCGCGATGATGACTGTCAGCGCCATCGGCTCGAACATCTTGCCCTCCACCCCGGTGAAGGTCAGGAGCGGGACGTAGACCAGGATGATGATGGCCTGCCCGTAGAGGGAGGGCTTGATCATCTCCTCGGCCGAGGCCCGCACCGTCTGCAGGCGCTCCTCGGTGTCGAGGCTCCGCCCGAGTTCGTGCTGCTTCTCGGCGAGGTGCCGCAGGGCGTTCTCGGTGATGATGACCGCCCCGTCGACGATCAGGCCGAAGTCGAGCGCGCCGAGGCTCATCAGGTTGGCCGAGATCTTCGCCTCGACCATCCCGGTCATGGTCATCAGCATGGCGACCGGGATGACGAGCGCCGTGATGATGGCCGCGCGGATGTTGCCGAGCAGCAGGAACAGGATGACGATGACGAGGGCGGCGCCCTCGGACAGGTTCTTGGCCACGGTCTTGATGGTGGCTTCGACGAGGCGGGTACGGTCGAGGACGGTCTGCACCTCGACCCCCGGCGGCAGCGACTTGCGGATCTGCTCCATGCGTGCGTCGACCGCGGCGGCGACCTTACGGCTGTTGTCTCCGATCAACATCAGGGCCGTGCCGATCACGACCTCCTGGCCGTTCTCGCTGCCGGAGCCGGTGCGCAAGTCCTTTCCGATGCGGACCTCGGCGATGTCCCGGATGCGCACCGGGACGCCGGCACGGGTGGCGACGACCACGTCGCCGATCTCGTCCATGCTCTCCAGGCGCCCGGCGGCGCGAACGACGTAGCCCTCGCCGTTGTCCTCCAGGTAGCGGGCGCCCTGGTTGGCGTTGTTCGTCTCCAGGGCGCGGGCGACGTCACCGAAGGACAGGTCGCGGGCGGCGAGCTTCGTTGGGTCCGGCTGGACGTGGTACTGCTTCTCGAAGCCGCCGATGCCGTCGATGCCGGCGACCCCCGGGACCGTCTTGATCTGTGGGCGGATGATCCAGTCCTGGACCGTGCGCAGGTAGGCGGTCTGCTCCAGTTCCGTCCTGAGGCTCTGACCTTCCGGCGTCAGGTAGCTGCCGTCCGGCTGCCAACCGGGCTTACCCGCGGCCGAGACCTGGCGCTCGCCCGGCTTGGCGTAGTGGATCGACCACATGTAGATCTCGCCCAGGCCGGTCGAGATCGGGCCCATGGCGGGCTCGGCGCCGGGCGGCAGGTCCTGCTTCACCTGCGAGAGGCGTTCGGCGACCTGCTGGCGCGCGAAGTAGATGTCGAGCTTCTCCGCGAAGACGGCGGTGACCTGCGAGAAGCCGTTGCGCGAGAGCGAGCGGGTGTATTCCAGCCCCTTGATGCCCGCGAGCGCGGTCTCGACCGGGTAGGTGACCTGCTTCTCGATGTCGACGGGCGAGAGCGAGGGCGCGGTCGTGTTGATCTGGACCTGGTTGTTGGTGATGTCCGGGACGGCGTCGATGGGCAGCTTGGTCACGGCATAGCCACCGAATCCGGCCGCCAGCAGCGACAGCAGCAGCACGAGCCAGCGCTGGTGGACGGAGAAGTCGAGGATCTTCGAAATCATGGCCCGTCCCCTCAATGCGCGTGGTCGGCTTCGCTCTTTCCGAGCTCGGCCTTGAGGAGGAAGGTGTTGCCGACGGCGATGGCCTCGCCGGGCTTGAGACCCGAGGCGACCTCGTAGGCGTCGTCGTCGGAGCGCCCGAGTTCGACCTCGCGCTTCTCGAAGCCCTCGTCTGTGCGGACGAAGACGACGCGCTTGCCCTCGACGGTCTGGAGGGCCGCCTTGGGCACGCTCACCGGAACGGCATCCCGCGAGATCTCGACCTCGGCGGTGACGTAGGTGCCCGGACGCCAGGCCATGTCCTTGTTCGGCAGGGCGACGATGACCTTGGCGGCACGCGTGTCGGCGGTGAGGAAAGGACTGACGAAGACGACCTTGCCCTTCTCGTGCTGCACGCCGCCCTCCTGGCCCGGCGCGACCGTGACGGACGCGCCTTCCTTGACCTTGGCGAGTTCCGAGGTCGGAACGGCAAGTTCGATCCACACCGTTGAGAGGTCGGCGACGGTGTAGAGGTCGGAAGGGTCGCCTTCCTTGCCCACCGCGGTGCCGACGTCGACCTTTCGCTCGACGATGCGCCCCGACATCGGCGAGCGCAGTTCGTACTGGCGCAGGCTCGACAGGTTCGGGGTGGTCTCGTCGCGCTTGGCCAGCTTGGCCACCGCCGTCGCGTCGAGCCCCAGCGCCGACAGCTTCTGCCGCGCCAGATCCTGGCGCAGCGTCGCCTCGGAATAGACCGCCTTGGCATTCAAGAAGGCGCTCTCGGCCGAGATCCGCTTGTCCCAGAGCGCCTGCTGCCGTTCGAAATTGGTCTTCTCCAGGTCGGCCTTCACCGAGGCGGTGAGGTACTCGCTCTTGGAGTCCGCGACCTCGCGGCTATCCAGGACGGCAACGACCTCGTCCTTCTTGACGGCGTCGCCCAGGCGCTTGCGCATCTCGGCGACGGTGCCGACGACCCGGGCAGGGACCCGCGCGATCCGGTCGGTGTCGGGCGTGATCGTACCGGGCACCAGGATATGGCGAGACAGCATGGCGCCCTCGGCTTTGGCCACCTTGATGTCCTGGTTCTCGATCTGCTCGGCGGTCATTTTGACATGACCTTCCTCGCCTTCGGCCTCGGAGTGGTCATGCTCGCCTTGGGTCTGCTCGGCCCCGGGCTTACTGGCCGGCTTGCCGTGACCGTGACCGTGTCCGTCGCCCGCGGCGTGGCCCGCCTCGCCGGGGGAAGCCTCGGCGGAATTCGCGGCGGTGGGGCCGCTGGCGAGGTTGAAGACGGTCGGCGGCAGGCCAGCCGATATCAACAGCCCCTGGACGAAGCCGGAGACGGCGGGAACCGCAGCGCCCACGAGGACGCCGACGGCCAGGATGAGGGCGGTCAGGATGATGCGCATGATGCCTGCTCGGGCGTGCCGGAAGCCGATGACGGACATGCCGGACAATCGCGGTCGGTGACGTGAGGAGACGGCTCGGGTCGGTCGGACCCGGGTTCGTGACGCGCCGCCTTCGCGGCGTCACCTCAGGCGCGCGGCGGCCTTGGCAGGCGGTCGGGAGAGACCGAGGGCATCCTCTCGGACAATCTGGCGTAGGAGGGGCGCGTTCCGTCGGGGAGCGGGGCATCGCCGGCGACGGTCGTGCTCAAGGCGACGTGGCAACCGCAATGGACGTGGTCGGCTGACCCGGGGTCGGAGGCATGATCCAGGCCAGACACCGTATGCGGGACGAGCGAGAGTTCGCTCCTGTCATGGCCTTGACGGCCCTGGTGAGAGACAAGGTCGTCCATGAGACCGGCGCCGGGCATCGCGATGGCCAGCGCCAGGACGAGCGCGAGGGCGGCGGTTGCCCACCACCCCGTCATCGCTCCGAAGCTCATATGGCGCCGCGCCGAAGTCATCACCGTCCTTATCTGCGATTCCGAGGCTGTGTCGCAAGCTGCGGTCGCCCGTTGTGGTGAAGGCTTCCCTGGTCGGAGGATACTGAATGGTCGCTTCACGCCCCGTTCAAAGCCGTCGGCAGAGCCTTGTGCGACCAGCAAGGAATTTTCGTCCATGAAACGTCGCTTGATCACCCTGACGACCGCTGCCCTCGCATCGGTCCCCATGACCGCGTCGGCCCAACATTACGGCTACGGACCACCTCCCCACCATCATGAGGAGGTGCGCCGCCACCATCACGGCGACCACGACCACGTGGAGGTTCGTCGCCATCATCACGACGACCGGGACGAGAACCGCCACGGCTTTGAGCGCCACGATCACCGCGAGTTCGACGACTGAACGTTTCGGTCGACCGAACCAAGGCGGACGCCCGCCCCGACTTGCGTCGAGGCGGGCGTTTCCACGATGCGTGAGGGGGCTGTATCGCACCGTGAAAAGTCGTCCGGGCAAGGGGACGCCGCGAGCGCGTAGCCGAGGCCCGTTGCCAGGAGCGCGAAGACGACGAGCAGGGGCAGCAATCGCATCGCGCGTCTCCCGCTCATCGTGTCACCTCGTGGGAAGCTTACTTCTTGCCGGGCTTATCCTGGCTGTGCCCGTGCGCGTGGCCGTCGCCTTCGCGGTGCGCGGGCTTGCCGTCCGGGCCTTTCTCCTGCGCCTCCCGCACCCGCGGATCGTCACGGTGGGCGGGTCCGCCGGAGACGTCGCCCGAGTTCGGGACGCTGCGCTCCGGATTGGAGGCGTTGCCGTGCCCGTCGACCGCGAGGGCGGGCGTGGCCGCTCCGGCCAGCATCGCGGCGGTGAGAACGGCGGCAAGCGTACGCTTCATCGATCTGTATCCCTTCCATCGGCCACATCGGCCGCTTGAGGAGTGGAGATAGCCGACCCGTTTGACTGCCGTTCGCCGCGTTCGTGACGAAGTGTGTCAGGCGCGCGTGCCGACACACTTCGTCAAGGTCGAGCAAAGCCTCGGCCATGGGGTCGACGTATCCCTACCGGCTCCCCGCAGGACCGGACGCCGGGTCGAACGCGACCCCGGCGAGATCCGACGCGGCAGCGACAGGTGGCCAAGTGGACAGATCTTTCCCGTCGAGACCCGAGACCCGCGTGCCCCTGGCCGTCGCGCTGGCATTCCTGGCGGGTTCGGCCGACTCGATAGGCTTCCTGGAACACTCTCAACTGTTCATGTCGTTCATGAGTGGGAACACGACCCGGTTCGGCGTCGCGGCCAGTTCCTTCGATTGGTCGGGCGTCACCAGGTTCGGCAGCACCATCGCGCTGTTCTGCTTCGGTGCGTTCGCCGGCACCCTTGTTGCGGCTTGGGCTGGGCGGTGGCGTCTTTCGGTCCTGCTCGGCGCGCAGGCCGTCCTGCTGTCCATCGGCAACCTCCTGCCGGAAGCTTCCGATGCGTTTCCTCTTCATGCCTATCCCGTCGTCCTTGCCCTCGGCATGCTGAATGCGACGCTGCAGGATGAGGCCGGGCGGAGCCTCGCCCTGACCTACGTCACCGGAACCGTCGTACGTTTCGGGACCGGTTTGGCGAACATGGTCCTGCACAAGCCCGCGCCGTCGTTCTGGCTCCAGGCACCGCTTTGGGCGGGCCTGACGCTTGGCGCGGTCGCCGGCGGCTTCATCCAGAAGGCCCTTGGTCCCGATGCCTTCCTCGTTCCGGCGGCCCTGTCCGCGTCGCTGGCTGTCGCAGGCATCATCCTCACGGTGGCACTGCCTGGGAGCGGCTATGTCTCGAACGAGCGGTCGGCGCAGCCGGACGCGCACCCCGACGCACCGGCGACCGCCCGGTAGGCCGCGTCTCAATCGCGTCCCTTCGCCCTCGGCAGGCGGATCTCGGCCCGCAGGCTGCCCTCTGGCCGGTTCGACAGGACGAGCGTGCCGCCGTCCGCCTCGACCGCGCGCCGGGCGATGGTCAGTCCGAGCCCCGTCCCGCCCGTGTTGCGGTTACGCGACCCCTCCAGCCTGGTGAAGGGCTGGAAGGCCCGGGCGACGTCCTCCGGCGCGATGCCGGGGCCGTCGTCGTCGATGCGCACCACCAGGGTCGCCTCTTCGATCTCGATGCCGACCCGGACCCGGATCCCGTAGCGCACACCGTTGTCGACAAGGTTCTCGACCGCGCGGCGGAAGGCAACGGGACGTACCGACGCCAGCGCCCGGCCGGGGCCGTCGTAGCCCACCTCGCGGCCCACGTCCGCGGAGGCGTCGGCGACGCTCATCAGCACGCTCGCCACGTTGACGACCTGCCGTGCTTCCGGGTCGGCTTCGCCACGCAGGTACGACAGCGTCGCGTCGATCATGGCCTGCATGTCGTCGAGGTCGGCAGCCATGGCACGGCGGTCCGCAAGGTCATCGACCTTGTCCAGGCGAAGACGGAGCCGGGCGATCGGCGTGCGCAGATCGTGCGAGACCGCCGCCAAAGCCTGCGTCCGTTCCGCGACGAGGCGGTGGATGCGCCCTTGCATCGCGTTCAGCGCCCGACCGATCCCGCGCGTCTCGTCCGGTCCGACCTCAGGCACGGACACGACCGTACCGTGCCCGATCCGGACGGTGGCGTGCGTAAGTTCCCTGAGCGGGCCGGCGATCCGGTGCACCAGCACGACGGCGGCGACGCCGACCAGGATCGCCATCGCGGTGGCGAGGTACGCCCAGGGTGCAAGGTGGACCAGGTGAGGCGAATGGGCGGACCGGAAGGTCAGGAAACTGCCGTCCGGCAGCGGGAAGGCGCCGCGCAGGTCCTGTTGGTGCAGCGGCTCGTCCGGCGCCGCCAGGGCGAGCGCCAGACCTGGGCCGAGCACGGGCTCGATCTCCAGGACGCGTTCGCGCAGATCGCGCAAGGCGGGGTCTGTCTTGCCCGTCTCGGCGGATTCCCCCCGCTCCCAGCCTATCTCGAAATGACCCGACGAGAGGGCTTTTGCCTCGATGCCGCGCTCCCCCGGCGGTCGCCGCAGTACCGCTTCCCGCGCCAAGACGAGCTGTCGCGCCACTTCGTTCGCGAACGCCTCGTCGGCCGCGGCCGACGCCGACTGACGGTACAGCAACAACGCGCCCCCGTGGACCACGAGTACCGCCAGCAACAGCACGGCGACGGTGCGCCCCTCCAGGCTGCGGGCAAGATCGACCAGTTGTTTCACGCCCGCTCGACCTTGGCGGCCATCATGTAGCCGGAGCCGCGAACCGTCTTGATCACGGGGAGCGTGCCCTCGGGCGGTTCGAGCTTGCGCCTCAGGCGGCTGACCAGGGTGTCCACGCTACGGTCGGACGGGGCGGCGAGCCGTCCGCGGCTCATCTCCAGGATCTGCTCGCGGCCGAGCACGCGCCCGGGATGCTCTAGGAACACCATGAGTAGGTCGTGCTCGGCCCCCGAGAGGTCTACGGCAGCCCCCCCGGGATCGGTCAGCTGCCGGCTGCGCAAATCGAGCCGCCAGCCGGCGAAGGTCAGAACCTGTGCCCTCTCCGCCGCGGTGGCGGCCGGCGCGATGGTGGTCCGACGCAGCACCGCGCGGATGCGGGCAAGGAGTTCCGGCCGGCCGAACGGCTTGGCGACGTAGTCGTCGGCTCCGAGTTCGAGTCCGAGTACCCGGTCCGCCTCCTCGTTGCGGGCGGAGAGCATGATGACCGGCACGGTGCCCTTGCTGCGCAGCGCCCGCAGCAGATCGAAGCCGGAGGCGCCGGGCAGCATCACGTCGAGCAAGACGAGATCGACCGACTTCCCGGGCAGAAGCGACCACATCTCGGCGCCGCTGCGGCAACCGGTGACGCGGTAGCCGCTCTCCCTCAGGAGTCGCGTGACCAACACCCGCATGCCGTCGTCGTCTTCGATCAGGAGGATGTGCTCCTGTGCGCAGCCCGCTCCCGGCCTGTCATCGCGTTCCATCAGCCACCGTTTCATCCATCGCCGCGGGGTCCATTGCGAACAAAGTCTCCGTCAGATTCAGATAACGCATCAGGGGACTCTCATCGAGTGGGCCACGAACGTCAATGAAGTCACTTGTATAAATTTTGCATATTTTATATTGTCGATACGACTGCTCGACCAAAAATACGACCAATTTGATTTGATAGTATGCTCTATACATAATTAAATGTAATTTACGAGGATATCAAAATTTTGAAGTCAGAAGCGGTCGATGCCGGGTGAGTACAAATCGGCCTATGGATCCGGCTGTCGCGGAGGTGCGAATGGAGCGATCCGATGCTCGTTCGCCCGATTTCCCGGAAAAGAGCTGAACGGTGGTTCGAAGACATCGCCGAATACTCCTGAATTCGGACGGGCCGGCGCTCGGATTACTCTAACACCATGAGGCGTGAATTAACCTTTTTTTAACTCTAACTCATTAGATTTGATTAACAAATTTGTGCACGCCGGGACAGGATGCCGGCAAGAGGGAGGCTGGCGGCGATGAAGGACGACATTTCCGGGCCAAGCTTGGCGTCTGCCGCCCTACGCATACATCAGGGTCGCATGCGCGTGTCGGTCGAGAATATTGCCAACGCGCGTTCCACGGCGTCCGCCCCAGACGGCGAACCCTATAGGCGCAAGATTGCAGTGTTCGAGCCGATCACGGGCAACACCGAAGAGGCACCGGCCATCCGTATCGTACGCGACAAGACCGAATTCCCGACGGTTCATAGTCCTGGACACCCCGCCGCCGATGCTGGCGGCAACCTCAAGCTTCCCAATGTCCGCCCTACGGTCGAGATGTCCGAACTTCGCTCTGCGATGCGAGCGTACGAGGCCAATCTGCGCACTATCGCGACCTTTGACGACCTGAAAGGAAAGACGCTCGCGCTACTGAAGAGCTGATGTCATCGACCCGAAAGCCTTTCGTGATGACGCATCAAACGCGGCCGGCACGTGCGCCATCAACCGACAAGCTCATCGAGCAAGAGCAATAGCAGGAAGCCTGCGAAGAACATCGCGGTCACCCATGGACGGTCCTCCGTTTCGTGTGCCTCGACCAAAAGTTCCTCCGTCACGAGGTAGAGGAGCGCAATCAGGCCGAAGGCGAGAAAGCCGCCGCGGATGGCCGCGGGCAGCGTGGCGACCGGGCCGCCGAGCAGCGCACCGAGCGGCAGCAGGACGACGAGGGCGGCGGTCAAGCCGACCACCCTGGCTTTCGAGGTTCCGCCCTCGCCGAGTTCGTTCGCGACGGTCAGGCCGAGGAACAGCACCTCGATGGTCAGGGCGACCGTAAGCAGGAAACCGGCCTTGGCGCCCGCTGCGAAGGCGATGCCGAGGACGAGCCCGTCCACCAAGATATCAATTCCGGTGACGGTCAGTAGACCGACTGGTCCTTTCACCCGACGCTCCAGAGTGCGGACCGCGAGCATGGCGGCAACACCGACGCCGCCGCCGACCAGGGTGGCCCAAGGCGATCCGGCATGCTTGAGGTCAGGCAGGATCTCGCCCGCCGCCGCGGCGAATACGACGCCTGCGGCGAAGTGCTGGATGGCGCTGACCAAGACGGGTCCCGGCCGCATGTTGACGGCGACCGCGGCGCCGAGGACGGCGGCGGCTGCCGGGATGAGGGTATAGAGCCAGGCTTGCATCGCAGGTTCAGACCACGCCGTCCGGGGCCAGGGCGCAGGCGGTCGTCTCGCTCGTCTCGACCTGCAACGTGACGTGGACGATCCCGAAGCGGCCCCTCAATTCGCGTGCGGCTCGTATAAGGAAAGCGTCGTCCGTGCCGTCCGGCCTTACGAGATGGCTCGTCAGGGCGACCTCGGTCGTGCTCATCGGCCAGACGTGATAGTCGTGGACGGCCGTGACGTCCTCCAAGCCCCGCAGATGCGCGCGCACGGCGTCAGGGTCGATGCCGGGGGGCACGGCGGCGAGCGACATCCGCACGCTGTCGCGCAGGAGTCCCCAAGTGCTCCATACGACCGCCGCGGCGATGAGTAGGCTGGTCACCGGATCGAGCCAACGCCAACCCGTCAGGGCGATAAGCAGGCCGGCGACGACGACGCCCGCCGAGACGGCGGCATCGGCGGCCATGTGCAGAAAGGCCCCCTTCACGTTGAGGTCGCCTTCGCGCCCCGATGCGAACAGCCAAGCGCTGATGCCGTTGATCAGGATGCCGATGCCCGCGACCACCATCACGGTGGTCCCGGCCACCGGTGCGGGCTCACCGAAGCGCCGGACGGCCTCCCAGGCGATGGCGCCCATGGCGACGAGGAGGATGACCGCGTTGAACAAGGCGGCCAGGATCGAGGAGCTCTTCATGCCGTAGGTGTAGCGCGGCTTAGGCGCCCGTTTCCCGAGAATGGCCGCGGCCCAGGCGACGGCGAGCCCGAGTACGTCCGAGAGGTTGTGGCCTGCGTCGGCGACGAGGGCGAGGGAATTGCTCAAGAACCCGTAGACCGCCTCGACGATCACGAAGGCGACGTTCAGACCGATGCCGACGGCGAAGGCCCTTCCGAAACCGAAGGATGCCTGAGCATTGCCGGAATGGCCGTGTTCGTGTCCACCTCCGTCACGGAGGGCACGGACGGAGCGATCTGCGTGTCCGGTCATTGGGAAATCCGCTCGGCTTCATGCCCTCGGCGGGGCGTCCGACATATGCGGCACGCCTAATTCCTCTAGCGACTGGAGGAGCAAGGGGTTTCGAACGTGGTGAGCGCATAAAATCCAATTCCGCGTGGCCGTAGGCATCAGTGAACCTCGTGCAGGCATTCACCGTGATCGGCCAGCACCTCGACGATGCGGCATTCCCGGACACTGCCCCGCGAGCATTGATCCAGCATCGCCTGGACCTCCACCCTCAACCCGGTGAGCCGCGCAATCCGGTCGTCGATGTCAGCGAGATGCCGGCGGGCGATTGCGTCTACCTCCCCGCACGGGCGTTCCGGCTGCTCGGCGAGATCGAGCAGCGCGCGGATGTCCTCGATCTCAAATCCGAGTTCACGCGCGTGCCGAATGAACCGAAGCCTGCGGACGTCGGCCGCGCCGTAGGTCCGCCGGTTGCCTTCCGTTCGGGACGCGCGCGGCAGGAGTCCGCGCTCCTCGTAGAATCGGATGGTCGGCACCTTCACGGCTGCCTGCCGCGACAATTCCCCGATTGCGATGGGCTTCAAGATATTTGCTCCTCTAGTCGCTAGAGGAAGTAGGGTCGCCTTAACCACAAGGAAGGCACCCGCCGTGACCGAAGCAGCGACCCTGGACAGGACCGACGTCCCGACGACCCGCCTGCGGGTGACCGGCATGGACTGCGCGTCCTGCGCGGCGAAGGTCGAGGCCGCCGTGCGCCGCCTGCCCGACATCGCGCAGGTGCAGGTCTCGGTGGCCGCCGAGACGCTCGCGGTGCGTCACGGACCCGGGACCGATGCGAGAATGATCGCTGACACCGTCCGCGGCCTCGGCTACGGGGCCGAGGACCCGGACGCCGTGGCGTTGGGGGATACCGCTGAGACACCTTGGTGGAGGGCGCCGAAAGCCCTGCTGGCGGCTTCCTGCGGCGCGGCCCTGGTGACAGCCTACGCGCTCGGGCACGTCGCGCCGATTACCGAGCGCTGGGCTTTCCTCGCGGCCATGGCGGTTGGGCTGGTGCCGGTTGCCCGACGAGCTATCTTGGCCGCCCGGCATGGGACGCCTTTCTCCATCGAGATGCTCATGACGATCGCCGCCGTCGGCGCGACCGTCATCGGGGCGACCGAGGAGGCGGCGACCGTCGTCTTCCTGTTCCTGATCGGCGAAGTTCTGGAGGGCGTCGCTGCCGGTCGAGCCCGGGCGAGCATCCGTGGGTTGACCGGTCTCGTCCCGGAGACGGCGCTGCTGGAACGCGACGGCACGACTGAATCTGTGCCCGCCGCGAGCCTCAAGGTCGGCGCCACCGTGCTGGTGCGGCCGGGTGACCGCGTCCCGGCGGACGGGACCATCCTCGACGGCGGGAGCGACGTCGACGAGGCGTCGGTCACCGGTGAGAGCGTGCCGAGGCGCAAGGAGCCTGGCGACGCAGTCTTCGCCGGGACGGTCAACGGCGACGGGGCGCTCCGCGTCCGGGTGACCGCGGCTGCCAAGGACAACACCATCGCCCGGGTGGTGCAGCTGGTGGAGGAAGCGCAGGAGGCGAAGGCGCCGACCGAGCGCCTGATCGACCGGTTCTCCAGGGTCTACACCCCCGCCGTCGTCGCGGTGGCCACCTTGGTGGCGGTGGTCCCGCCGCTTCTCACGGGCGGCGCGTGGGGGGATTGGGTCTACAAGGGGTTGGCGATCCTGCTGATCGGCTGCCCCTGCGCGCTCGTCATCTCGACGCCGGCGGCCATCGCGGCCGGCCTCTCGGCCGGGGCCCGGCGCGGGCTTCTCATCAAGGGCGGCGCCGTCCTGGAGCGGCTGGCCTCGGTGACGACGGTCGCCTTCGACAAGACGGGAACCCTGACGGAGGGCAAGCCCGTCGTGACGAACGTGGTGGCATTCGGGAGGTCCGAGCGGGACGTGCTGTCGCTGTCGGGCGCCCTTGAGGGTGGCTCCTCGCACCCGCTCGCCCGGGCCGTGCTGGCCAAGGCCGCCGAGGCCGGAGCGCCGGTGCCCCCGGCATTCGGGGCCCAGGCATTCGGCGGCAAGGGCATCGCCAGCAAGGTCGGGGGGCTCGACTTGTTCCTTGGCTCGCCGAGGGAAGCCGGCGCGCGCGTGCCGTTCACGCCCGATCAGGAGGAGCGGGTCTCCGGGCTCCAGGGCGAGGGTAAGACCGTGTCCGTGCTCCTCGCGAACGGGGCGGTAGCCGGGCTGCTCGCGATGCGAGACGAGCCCAGGTCCGACGCGAGGGAGGGGGTCGACCGCCTTGCGTCGCTCGGCGTCGGCGCGATCATGCTGACCGGCGACACCGCGCGGACGGCCTGGGCCGTGGCGGCCGCGCTCGGCATCGAGGTGTGGGCCGAGCTCCTGCCTGAGGACAAGCAGCGGATCGTGCGGGAGCGCCAAGCCACTGGCGCCGTGGTGGCCAAGGTCGGCGACGGCATCAACGACGCGCCGGCGCTCGCGGCCGCGGACGTCGGTATCGCGATGGGTGGGGGCGCCGACGTGGCGCTTGAGACGGCGGATGCGGCGGCCCTGCACGGACGCGTCGCAGACATCGCCCGGATGATCGAGCTTTCGCGCCGGACGCTGTTCAACATCAGGACGAACATCGCCCTGGCGCTCGGCTTGAAGGCAGTGTTCCTGGTCACGACGGTTCTAGGGGTCACCGGCCTATGGCCTGCCATCCTGGCGGATACCGGGGCAACCGTGCTGGTGACGGCAAACGCGCTGCGGCTCCTTGGAGAGGGAAGATCGAGCGCCTGAGGCCCTTCACGTTCCCACCATGGGAGGTCCCATCCGTGTGCGACGTCATCAACGGGAGAGCGTCACGCAAAGCTTCAAGGTCAAAAGGATGGGCTGCGGCGGCTTAAAACGGTCGAGTGACGGATGGCGTTCGGACAGTTCGTCGGAGCCATCCGCTTTCGTGCCCCCTTCCCATCGAGGAGGAAGGAGAGTGCAACCTCTAAGGACTGGAGGTTTGGCCGGGATATGAACATTTCAATCGGAGAGCTGTCGCGCCGCACGGGCGTGAAGGTGCCAACCATCCGCTACTACGAGGGAGCAGGCTTGATGCCGGCCCCGACCCGCACCGAGGGCAAGCAGCGTCGCTATTTGGAGACAGAGATATCCCGGCTCAATTTCATCCGTCATGCGCGCGAACTCGGATTCGAGATCCAGGCGATTCGCGAGTTGCTGGCTCTGTCCACCGAGCCGGACCGGTCCTGCGCGGAGGTGGACGGCATCGCCCGTCGACACATGGCCGAGGTCGAGCGTCGAATCGGGCAACTCGTGGCTTTGCGCGGAGAGTTGCGGCGCATGGTCGAGGCATGTGGCCACGGTCGGGTGGGGGAGTGTCGGGTGATCGAGACGCTGGCCGACCATCGACAGTGCGCGCATGAGCACGGCCGCATCTCCTGAATCCGGGACCTGCTCAGGAAAAGCCGGGCAAGCTTGCGCCGTGTCGGCCATGACGCAGCGCTGGTTTATCCGCCACGAAAGTTTCAGCTCGTGCTGCGGTCAAAGGTCTTTCGGATGAACACGTTGGGCCTGCCGACCCTCGCTGTTCTCGCCGTAGCCGTAAATAGGACCCGCACAGCACCTTATCGACCGTGCCGGCTGGCTTCGCGTCGCGGCGTTTAGCACCAACGATGGACCCGTATCGACCGCGAGCCTCAGCGTCGGCGTCGCGGTGTCCGCCACGCACAAACGGGGAGATCCTGATGGCTAGCGCGATGTCGATGGCGGTCGGGAAGTGCCCTTCGGTCAATTCCCGGTCCGAGACCGAGCGGGCCGACCGCGAGCGGCTCGAACTCACCGACGACCCCTGGCGAAGCGCCAAAATCTCGCTCGCATCTACGTCGAGCGCGGGCCCGAATACACGGAGGTAGCGGCCTCGCTGGTGTTCCTCGCCATTCTCGGCGCCCTCGGGGCGAAGGCGGGTGGTGCCGCAGTGCCGCGGGCGACGGTACAGTACAGGTGACGTTCCGGGGATCACTCGCCGTGGGCGTCACCGCAGGCATCGGGAGCCTCGTCGGCAAGGTCGTGTGACGAGGCTCGAAGGCAGGACGGGGTGAGCCTGGAACGCGCCGAGAACCGCCACCGGGGGATTTCGAGCCTCAATCCCCCTGCGACGCACGCCTGCCGCGGGCGGGGCGCGGCTTGGCGGAACCGCCCGAGGGACCCGGGTCGGAGACGATCCCGGCTTCCTGGACTCCCTGTCCGAAGGGAGCCGCCGGGACGCCCGCCTCCGTTCTCCGCCCGCTCACGATCACGCCGACGTATCCCTCGCCCGCGATGAAACGGGCGCCCGCGCCGCGAAGGGCCGCGACCAAGCGCTTCGCAAGCGCGACTCGGATCGCGATGAAGCCGTTCTCGTAGTCGTTGATCGACTTCTTCGAAACGCGCGCCAGCAGGTGAAGCTCCTGCTGGGTGAGACCGACCAGCAGGCGGGCGGCTTGGCATAGGTATCCTGGCACGGTCCGGTCCGGAGGGAAATCCGCAGCCGAGGCGAAGTCCACTCCCCGAGGCGCGTCGGGCGAGGCTTGAAAGATTTTTATAGCACAGGTATAATTGGGAACTTCAACAAGCACCGCCGACTGCCCGCCCCCGCCCGACTGATCGTCGAGCGGGAGGGCCGCTTTCCGCCTTTGGGGTTTCGCCATGATCATCGCGCTGTTCGGCGGCGATGGCCGTGCCGTTGGCACGCACGCCGCCTTCCTGATTGCCCGTGCCGCAGCCTCGGTCGGCACCGCCACGACGCTCCTGCGCGTCGTAGGCGCGCACGAATCCCGGCTGCCTCGACTCGACAGCGTGCCGGACACGCTGCGCGTTGTCGAGCTTTGCAGGGACGGTCCCTCCTTCGCAGAGGACTTCCCGCGGGAAGCGGCCGCCGATCCCGCGCGACGCCTCGTGGTGCTCGACCTGCCGCCAGGGTGGGCGGCGGACTGCCCGGTTGATCTCGGGGAATGTCCCAGGGTGATCGCCGTCGGACCGTCCGTCCTCGAACGCGCCATGGCCGTGTCCATGCTGCGCGCGACCGCGCATGCCGCCGTCCCTTGGCTGCTGGGGTGCGGTTTCCCCTCACTCGGAGCGTCCGACCGAACCGTGCGCGACACGGCGGCGGCCGCGGGCCTGGACGACACCTCGATCCGCGTGATCCCTCGCGGCCTGCCGGCTCCGCTGCGGGACGCCGCCGCCCCGGCCCATGGATCCCTGCTCGCGTCCCTGTCCGTTCGCGCTGCGCTTCGCGTGCTGAACGCGGTCGTACCCGGTGCGGTCCCGATGCCGGGGCATCCCGGCGACGTCATCGCTCCCGTCCTGGCCGGGATGGGCGAGGCGGACCGCCGCGACGCGCAGGACCGGCTCCGGGACCTTGCCGATGCCTTGGACGCCGCGGAGGACGGCGAATACCCGTCCGCGGAGGAACTCGCCGCCGCCCCCGTCCTTGAGGAATGGGAGTTCGGGATGCGGCCGGTCGCGGCGCTCGTCGGTCGCGTCACGCACCATCCGGACTTTCCCCCAGGTCGCCGGGTCCGAACCTCGGAAGTCTACGTTTCCGACCGTCGTACCTGGGCGCGCACCTATTCCAGGCTCTACCGCCTGGGACGGCCCGCCGGTCCGCGTCCCTCCCTGCAGTAGCGCACCGTCTCCCTTTCCGTCGAGGCGGGTCGCCCCTCCCTCGCTCGAAAGGCGGAAGCCGGTCCCGCCCGTCGAGATGTGGGCGGGGGAGCCCTCGCCGCCTGTCCGGGCGGCCATGCGAGGATGTCAGGAGATGCCCGTGCACCCCCAAGGCGAACGTCGCTGGGCGCTGCCGGCGGCGGGCGGTTCGACGTCCCTCACCAGGTTGTGGCGGACGGTCGGACCGGGCGCCCTCGCGCCCGATCTGGCCAAGCCGTTGCTGGCTGCGGCGACGGCTGCCCTCCAAGGGTCCGGTCCCTCCGTGGCCGCCTCGGAATGGGAAGACGCCCCGGCGGCGCTCCGCGACGCCCGGGCGGTCCTCGGACGATGCGGTCCGGCGCATCCCGACGTCGACGTGGTCGCCACCGCGGCGCTCGCGCTGGCGCTTCGCGGCGAAAAGGCTGCCGCGACGTTCCTCGCCGATGCGCTCGACCGTCTCGCCGCCGACGGGACGGGCGGACCGCACCATGCCCGGTTCGCCTATGCGTGGCGGTCCCGGGTGGAACTTAAGCCGGCGGGCGTCTCCGCCGGGAGCGACGACGGGGCGCCGGACCGGCTGCGGCTTCCGGGTGACGACACCGAGGGAGAACCGATGCGCCTATGGATCTTTTCGGACCTGCACATCGACATCGGGAGTCCATGGACCCCAGCCTCGATCCCCGGGGCCGATCTCGCGGTGGTCGCCGGCGACGTCGGCGAGGGCCTCGTCAAGTCAATCGCGTGGCTCGCCGCGACGGTCCGGCCGCATATGCCGGTCGCGTTCGTGGCCGGAAACCATGAATTCTACCGTCGATGCCTGCCGGACGAGTTGCAGGCGGGGCGCGCGGCCGCGATGGAGGCCGGAATTCACCTCCTGGAGAACGACACCGTCCGCTTCGGCGACGTCGTGGTCTCGGGATGCACCCTGTGGACGGATTACGAGCTCGACGGACCGGCGACGCGGGTCCCCGCCATGCGGGACGCACGCGTGGGCCTCAACGATCACCGCCTCATCGCCTGGAGCCGCAAGCCGGAGTGGCGGCGGTTCCGGCCGGAGGAGGCGCTCGCGCTGCACCTCGCGTCACGCCGCTTCCTCGAAACCGCGCTCCGGTCCGCCGCGGACGCGACGACGCGGGCGCACGTCGTGGTCACGCATCACGCTCCCGCGGCGGGGAGCGTCGCGCCGCGGTTCCTCGGCAAGCCGCTCAATGCCGCCTACGCGTCGCGGTTGGACGACCTGATCGAGGCCGGTCGGCCTTCGCTCTGGGTCCACGGGCACACCCATACGCCGTTCGACTACCGCCTCGGCGGGACCCGCGTGCTCTGCAACCCGCGAGGATATCCCGGCGAGAACCCGCGCTTCCAGCCCGGGCTGGTCGTCGAGGTCTGAGACCGCCCGGGGCGGCCGCCCCGCCCTGACTGCCTCCCGCAAGCCGAGAACCGATGGAGACGCCCTTGCCGGACTTCGCCCGTGAGCCTCGTGCGCTAGGATGCCGGGGAGCACCTCCGCCGCATCCCATTCCGTTCCGCTCCCAGGGCTCGACCGGAACGGGATCGGCGGCCGCCGGGGGCCTACGATGACGCGGCATGTTCGCCCCCCTCGTCGTGTTCCGGGCGCCGAGGTCCCGGAGCCGTTGCCGCTTCCGTTTCGGCCCCGAGCGCGGATCGACCCGACGCCCGAGGTGCGGACGGCCTGTCCAGGACCGGCCTCCGTCGGGAGCCGAAGGGAGAACGCGAGGTTCTGGATCCTGTCCGACCTGCTCATCGACCGCAATCCCGGGTTCCGGCTCCCCGATCCGCTTCCCGAGTTCGACGTCCTGCTGGTGGCGGGCGGAGTGGCCATAGGGCTGGACGTCGCGTTGAACTGGTTGGCGCGCGCCCTGGACGGCAGACAGGGAAACAGGCCCGTCCTGATGGTGGCGGGCAGCGCGGAGCTGTGGTCCGAGACGCCCATGGTGGAGGCGGTCGCCCGCGGCCGGGACCTCGCCCGGGACCTCGGCATCCACCTGCTCGCCGACGATGCGGTACGCATCGGTCCCGAGGCCGGCGGCGGGACCGTGGTGGTCGGGGCGACCCTGTGGACCGACTGGTGCCTCGAAGGGAGCTTCGAGGGCCGCCTAGCCAGGGTCGCGGCCCGCCACAGCTGGGCGGATTGCCGGCGCGTCCTGCTTCGGCGGGGGCGCCCGTGGTCGCCGCTCGACGCCCTCGGGGCCCATGCAAGGTCGCGGGGATACATCGAGGACGCCCTCACCAGCATCGTGTGTCAATCGCTGAACGTCGCGAGGGGACCCGGGACGCTCGTGCCCGGTGTTCGCCCCGGGGACCGCGCCGTCGTGCTCACCCACTTCGCGCCTTCACGCCGTTCGCTGCCCGACGCCTGGACGGGATGGCTCGGGGACGCCTGGCTGGCAGCCTCGCATGCCTCGGACCTGGAGGATGTCATGCACGCCTGGGGGGCGCCGACGCTCTGGGTCCACGGCCGGGCCGTCGCCCCGGCGGATTACCGCATCGGCCGGACCAGGGTCGTCGCCAATCCCTTGCGGCGGTGGGATGCGGCCGATGCCTTCGACCCAGCCTTGGTGGTCGAGGCCTGAGATGGGAACGTCGACCTACGGCCCAGGGCCGCCCGCACCAAGCTCCCCGGACAGGCCGACGGGCATCGGGAGCCGGGAAAGGTTGGGCCGGTACGGCGCCCATCGCTGACTTCCCGCCTCGGGCTGCCGCCGCCACGACTTTTCCCGGCCGCCAAAGACAGCAATGGCTTGATCGTCTTATATACCGCAGGTATAATATAAGCATTCTCGAACGTCGTGGGCATTCCAACAGCCGGGCCAACCGGGCTGGGCGCTGTGAAACCGAGCCCGTGCGCAGCGCGGCGACCGCCTATTCGCCCATCGGGTCGTTCCGGCTCCCCGTGGGGGCACGGGCCAAGTTTTTCGAAAGCGTGACGGATTCGCTGACCGCCTTGGAACGGGCGGGGCCGCTGGAGGTGGACATGGCATCGGAGCCTGGCCGAGTGGTTTCGACTTCGGTTTTGCGGCACGCGATCCGAACCCCGCGGCGCGGCGTGCCGCCCGTGGTCGAAGTCGGCGTGGTGGCGGCTTGGCGTACGTACCCGCCCGGACGCCTCGACCGGGCGGAAGCAACGGCCCTCGCGCGGCTGCTGGCGACGACGTCGATACTCGGCGAAACGCGCTGGTCCGCGGCAAGGGACGGGGACGCGGCCGCGGCCACGGCGCTCGCCATCCGTCACGTCCGCACGTGCGGCGCGGCTTCGGTCGCGTCGGATCTCGTGATGGGCAATCTCCTGCTGATGGCCGAGCGCGGCGACGCGACCGCGCCGGCGGTCATCGCCTACGCCCTGCGCGCGCTGGCACGGCGCAGCGCCGACGAGCGCCGGCTCATGCGGCTCGCGGCGCGATGGGCGCGACCGAGGATGCGCAAGTCTCGCCGCCGCTGAACCATCGGCCCCCCACCATCGAAGTCCCGTGCGAAGCCGGAGGATGCCATGCCCGAACCGAACGAGGCGGCCTGCGCGATGGCGCGCGCCTTCGTCGAGGCGTTGCGGAAGGAAGCCGCGAGCCCGGATCCATCATGGTGCCTGGACGAAGCCGAGCTCGACGCGCTCGCGCTCGGCCGGCGGGAGGCATCACTCATGCCCCGGCTGGCCGCCGACGTCGTGGCCGCCGCGGTCATGCTGGGGCGCGCGTTCGCTCCGGCAGGACCTCCCGCGGCCGATGACGGCTTCCCCGTCCTACTGGTGCGCGTATCCTCTCCGGATTGGGTGGAGCCGATGCGGTGCGTCGTGGGACCCTGCCTCCTCGGACTGGGATGGAGGGTTCGGGATGGCGAGGGCGGGCGCGGGGCCTGGAACGACCGCAGCCGGCGGGAGGTCGTCGTGTTCGCGCGTGACGGGGCCTCGCGCGAGCATAGGCCCGACCGCGGCAACGAAACCGTCGGCGCGGCCGTGGTCGCCGGCGTCCCGCTCATCGGCGTCGCGTCGGATCCCGCCAGGACGCTGCCGCGCGACTTCCTGCGCGCCGTCGACCGGGAGGTTCTCGTCGCTCCGCTCGACGCCGAGGTGCTGAGCCTGGTGATCGAGGCGGTGACCGGCGAGGTTCCGCCCCTCGCCGCGCTCGGGGACTGCGTGGCGGTCCGGGCCGCCGCCGACCTTCGGCTCGGTATCCGCCCGGGTCGCGGGGCATCCGAGGCCCTGGAGCGCCTCGGGCGTTCGCGCCTGCGAGAGAGGCAGCGCACCGCGAACGCGCCCCGCCTTGAGGACTCGCTCGGTCTCGGAGCCGCCCGGGATTGGGGGCTCGGCCTGGTGGCGGACCTACGGTCGTGGCACGAGGGGATCATCCCGTTCGCCGCCTGTGAATCGGCCGCCCTCGTCAGCGGGCCGCCCGGCACGGGCAAAACACGGTTCGCGGCGGCCCTGGCCCGAAGCGCGAACCTACCGCTTCATCCGGGCTCCCTCGCGCAGTGGCAGGGCTCCCGTGACGGACATCTTGGCCATACCCTGGGCGCCATGCGGCAGTTCTTCGAGGAAGCGCGGCGGTCGCCTTGCGTGGTCCTGATCGACGAGCTCGATTCCTTTGGAGATAGGAATACTTTCTCAGAACATCATCGCGATTACTCCAGCCAGGTCGTCAACGCCCTCCTGGAACACCTCGACGGCGCCGTCGGCCGCGAAGGGGTCGTCGTCGTCGGCACGACCAACCATCCTTCGAGGATCGATCCTGCGATCTTGCGCTCGGGGCGGCTTGAACGGCACTTTCGGATCGAGCTTCCCGGTCTCGACGCGCTGACCGGCATGCTGGTCCAGTATCTCGGGACCGACGCCGATGACCTCGACCTTGCGCCGGTGGTCCCGCTGCTGCGGGGCATGACGGGTGCCGACGTCGAGGCGCTGGTGCGGCGGGCGCGTGGCAGCGCGCGACGGGCCGGCCGCACCCTCACGGTGGACGACATCCTGGCAGGCTCCTCGGATGGGACGCCGGCGCTCGGGGATGGGCTCCGGATGCGCTGCGCCGTCCACGAGGCCGGGCATGCGGTCGCGCTCCTGGCCAGCGGCGCGAGCGGACCGGTGACGCTAACCATCGCCCCGACCGGCGGCCTGACCGAGCATGCGCTCGTCGATGCCTACGGAGCCCTGACCGAGGGCGACTTCGAACGGTCCCTGGTGATGATCCTGTCGGGCCGCGCGGCCGAGGAGGTGCTCCTGGGCGACGTCTCCGCCGGCGCGGTCTCGGATCTCGCCGAGGCGACCCGATGCGCCGCGGCGATGGAGGCGTCGTGGGGGTTCTCGGCCGATTTCCCGCTGCTGTCCCTGGCCCCCGCCCAGGACATCGACCTGGCCCGGATGCCCTGGCTGATGCGCCCGGTCCTTGAGCGGCTCCGGCTGGCCTACGAGCGCGCGTGCGACCTCATGCGGACCGAGCGCCTCGCCCTCGAACGGATCGCGGAGGCCCTGTTCCGCACGGCCTACCTCGACGACGCGGCCATTCGGGCGTTGTTCTCGGGAAAGGCCGCCTCCCCCCGACGCCGCGCCGGTCCGGGCCGCGGTGCCCACCGCACGCACGACATCTGAAGTGGAGAGGCCATGACGTCCTTCGTACGCCGACCGATTGCATGCCGGGACCCGTCCGCGTCGCGCTCACCCGCCCGTCGCCCGCTCGCGGAACGGACGTTGTTCGACGCCGCCTCACCCGGGGCGGAGCCGCGCCCTGACACCATGCGACATCCCTTGCGCCGCCGCGACTTCGACGAGGGCAGCCCGGACACGTTGATGATGCTCGACATCGAGACCGTTCCGGACCCGATCCTAACGCCCGCGGATTGGCCGGCCGACCGGTTTCCAAAGGCCATGTGGCATCAGGTCGTCGCCATCTCGGTGATCGAGGCGGGGGTCGGTCGGGAGCCGGGCACGGGGGTCGAGACCTACGAGTTGCGGTCCTGCCGCAGCGGCGGCGAACCGGGATGGGACGAGGCACGTCTGCTGCGCGCCTTCTGGCGGCTTTTCGAGGGGGGACGCTACAGGCTCGTCACCTGGAACGGCAGGGCGTTCGACATGCCGGTGGTCCTCGCCCGCTCGTTGATGCACGGTCTCGCGGCCCCCGCATGGTTTCTTCGCGGAACGCGCTGGGCCAATTACGGGCAGCGCTACGCCCAGGACTGGCACCTCGACCTCATGGATGCGATCTCAGCCTTCGGGGCGGCCTCGCGTCTCACCCTGGAGGAGGCTGCGGCGGCGGTCGGCGCACCGGGCAAGATGGGCGAGCACGGGTCCTGCGTCGCCGAATTGGTCGCGCGCGACGAACTCGGTCGGGTGCGGGACTACTGCGAGACCGACGTGGCGAACCTCTACGTCATCTTCATGCGCTGGGCGCATCTGACGGGCAGGACGGATGCCGCGGGCCACGATGCAGCCGTGGAGGGATTCCTGCGCTACCTCGATGCGGAGGGGCCGGCCCGCCCGCACTTGGCGGCCTTCGCGCAGGAATGGCGACGGACTGGATCGCGCGCGCCGATGCATGTGGGTCGAACGACCGGGTCGGGTGCGGTGGTGGCTGGTCCGGACACCTGTCACGGAGCTCGACGGAGCTCGCTTGGGGCCTGAGGGCCGGGTCGCGGAGTAGCCAATCCTCGGGATGCCCCATGAGCGGGCGGCGGGACGCAGGTCCCGCGCCCGGATCCGCCGGTCCGGCGTGAGACCGCGATAAAACCGGGCGTTAGCCACGAGTGAGTCGAAGGCGTCGAAAGCCATCGGGGTAAATCGACCGTAATGGCTGGCGTGCGAAGGATCGGGCAACGGCCAGCAAGCCCAGGGGGGAACAGCCGATGACCCTGCCGCGCCTTTCGCGACCACTTGAATATAGCCGCGCTTGGGTGGCGCTCGGGGTCCTGGCACCTATCGGCGTGCTGATCGTGTCGGCGTCGATGCTCCTCGATCTTCGTCGCGATGCCTGGGACAAGGCCGAGCAGACCTCCAGGAACCTCATGCAGGTCATCGAACGCGACATCGCCCGCAACGTCGAGATCATCGACCTTTCGCTGCGGGCCGTCGTCGACAACCTGCGCGCGCCCGAGACCGCGGAAGCGAGCCCGAAGGCACGGCAGATGATCCTGTTCGACCGTGCCGCGAGCGCCAGGGACCTCGGCGTGATGCTGGTCCTGGACGGGAACGGCGACAGCAGCCTCGTGATCACTCAGAACCAGTACGCTGCCTGTGTCGCTGCTCGCTCAGACGTGATCACCGCGCAAACCCAGCTTCAGACAACCGAAGCCTTGAGCATTGCGGTCGAGCTCAGCCGGGCGACACTGACGACGAACAAATGAAGACTATGAGAAGTCGCCTCGCAGATGATGACGCAACTAGATCGCAAAATCGATATCAGACTGAGCCGAAACCGGATCTACCGTTGAGCATCCGGCCCCGACGACAAATAATAGTATAGCAGGCACACTCGACCGTGCTCAGTAACCGTAGTGGTAATCAAAGCTCGGAGCGTAACCACAACCGTAGTGGCCGTAGTATGGGCTGTGCGCCACGAGCCCATCGAGCGCCAAGCCACCGATCAATCCAGCTGCAACGGGGACCCCGTAGTAACCCCGCCTATGGCCGTAATGTCCGTGTCCTCTGCGGTAGCCGCGACCGCTATAGTAGCGGCGCCCATAGCCAAAACCACCATACCCATAAGTGCGACCGTGGCCGCCATAGTACCTGCGGCCTCCGCCATGGCCGCCATAAAACCCATGTCCTCCGCCATAGCCGCCATGATGGCCTTCAGCCTGGGCCGCACTCGGAATGGCCACGAGGCTGATGACGAGCGTGACCGTCAGAAGGCCGACACTCAGTGCCGTCTTCACCCTACCAAGACGAGCCATAACTATTTCTCCTTTGCGTTGCGCGTCCCTTCCCGAAGACTCGTTTGAGCGGGTCAAGGCCCTCTGCCTTGCCCAACGCCTGAACGCACGGGTGCGATCCGGCAGGCTCTGCTGAATGGTGTTTTCATCCCACCTCGCCCGCGCGCTTGGCAGGAGCGTTCCATCACATGACTTCGAAGAAAGCAAATAAGGTGAAGAGTTATACAGTAATAAAAATATATTTTATAGCCACAGCTAAGCTGTAAATTCCCCTTGTTTGTACGTCAGCTTCAGAAGCAACTGAATTGATCTGTGCTAGTCGGCCTAGACAATATCGTTGAAATGTAGACGAGGGGCGACCTGTAATGGCCACCCGTCGCTTATTCACAGCTCTTTTTATCTCAAGGCGTCAGTGACGTTCCCGCGGGGCATCGCCATGGTGTCCCTCTCGACGCTCTTCGTGGTGCTCTCTGCGAGGTTCATGATGGCCGCCCTCGCTACGCTCTTCGACAACGCGTCGTCCGTGGCTATCGCCTTCCACCCGAACCCCGCCCGGATTGACATCGATATGCTGAGCGAAGACTGCTGTTGGAGATACGGCAAAGGCCGCAGCGATCATTGCTCTTGCTGACTTTTTCATCACGACATCATTCTCCTGTGCTCGGATTTGGAAGAAAAAACATGGCTGTGCTTTGCTTCCGGATCGGATTTCGTTACGTCGGAGAATTATTCTGAGTAACGAACTATTTGCCGTCATCCGATGACTGAGTCCCGCCAACCTCGCCTAATGCTTGGGCTCAAGACAATCTTTGCGGGATCAAGCTTCTAGTTTGTGTCCCTAGTGGCCACCACCCCTGTGATGACCGCCGCCACCCGAGCGTCCGTGCCCACCGGAATAGCCATGTCGCCGACCGCCGCCGTGCCCACTGTACGATCTGCGATGTCCGCCGCCATAGCCGTGCCGACCGCCGCCACCGTGACCGCCGTAGCCGCCACCATGACCGCGGGAATGACCGTAGCCATGGCCTTGGGCGGCTGCCGGTTCGGGGATTGTTGCCAAGCCAAAGCCTAGTGCGAGCGCAGCAAAGCCAGCGATGAGTGAGGCTCTGAATTTAGACGTACGTGTCATGGAATAAACTCCGCAATTACGGGGATCGATTTCGTGTGGCGACCTTGGCAGGTTCAACGACCGCCGCCGAAGACGATGTGAACAGCGAGCGGCGGCGGGTGCGCATTTCCTACAGGCACGTAACGCTCGACGGGACGGAAAAGTCGAAGTCTCGTTCCAAAATGATCCGCAAACGGCCGTTTTCGGCGCAAAGCCGGCGACGAGCGAGGCAACCAGGAATTGCTGCGCTTAAATTGTCCCGCATCTCTGCTGCACAATCAGCGTACCCATAATACCAATCGGTACGGGTGAGGACTCGCGGGTTTACGCGGAAGCGGCGGATGTGATTCGATGTGGCAAGCTAGGAGGTTTGCCATGTCGAAGGCCGTGGATCTGCGCGAGGATTTCGATGCGGATACCCTGCGACGTCTGGCGCGGAAGAGCCGCGATGCCGGTCAGAGCCGGCGGCTTCTCGCGCTGGCCGCGATCTACGAGGGTGGGAGCCGGACGCAGGCCTCGCGGATCGGCGCGGTCGGCCTGCAGACGGTGCGCGACTGGGTGCTGGCCTTCAACGCGGCCGGGCCGGACGGCCTGATCGAGCGCAAGAAGCCCGGCCCGCGGTTCAAGCTCGACGCGGCCCAGCGGCAGGCGCTCGCGGTTGCCATCGAGGAAGGGCCGGACCTGCAACGGGACGGCGTGGTGCGCTGGCGGCTGAAGGACTTGGCGGCTTGGCTGTTCGCGCGCTTCGGCGTCAGCCTCGACGAGAGCAGTGTCGGACGGGAGGTGAAGCGGATGGGCTATGCCAAGCTGTCGGCCCGTCCGCGCCATCATCAGCAGGACCCGGCGGCGCTGACGGCGTTTAAAAAAACCTCCCCGCCCGCGTGAGCGCGATCCGCGCCCAACTGCCAGTCGACACGCCGCTCGAACTCTGGTGGCAGGACGTCCTTCGAGAGCCTCAGGATGAGAGCCCGCGTCGGTCAGAAGAACACGGTCCCGCGCCGGTGGGCGCGCAAGGGCAGCCGGCCCACGGCGCCCAAGGATCAGCGCACGGCGTCCGCCTACATCTTCGGGGCGATCTGTCCCGAGAAGGGCAAGGACGCCGGTCTCGTCCTGCCCCGCTGCGCCACACCGGCCATGAACGCGCATCTGGCCGAAATCAGCCGCGCCGTCGATCCCGGCGCGCACGCCGTCCAAATCCTCGACGGCGCCGGCTGGCACGTCGCCGCCGACCTCGTCGTCCCCGACAACTTCACCTTGCTGACGCTGCCGTCTCATGCGCCCGAACTCAACCCGGTCGAGAATGTCTGGCAGTTCCTGCGCGAGAACTGGCTCGGCGACCGGATCTTCGACTCCTACGAGGACATCCTCGATCAATGCTGCGAGGCTTGGAACAAGCTCGTCGCACAGCCTTGGATGATCATGTCGCTCGGACTGCGCGAATGGGCCTATCGGTTATGAACCATGCCGATTGGTATTAGCCGGCGCTTGGACCACGTGCGTTCTGAGGAGTTCTGGGATCGCGTGATGCACGAAGCCTACGAGATCCTGCCTGCGCAAGGCAGCATGTCGGTTGCGGACATCATGGTTCGGCTGCGAATGACGACGCTGAAGGGCGGCCGCTTGGTCAAGGAAGCGCTATCCGAGGGGATGCCGCGCAAGAAGATCGAGATCAGCGTCGAATACGAGCGATACTTCCAGAGGGTTGGCAAGGACGCCTATGCGCGCCTCCCAGGCTGGGACGGCGCGCTGGGCAAGCGGACGCGCGCCGGGTAGGGTTGGCGAAGTGTCCGGCGCCTCCCGAGAGCGCCGGCGGGCTAAACTCACCTGGACCTCAGGAAGGATTGGCGCAGCTTCGGCCCTGCGTCACCAAAGGTCCTCCTCGTCGAGACGCTGCAGGGCCGAAACATGCAGCCGCAAGCTGTCCGATAGCTCGCCTCGGACCAAGGCGAGGTCCCCGAGTTCGTCGAACGCGACGTCGAGCAGTTCGGGACCCATCACCTCGACGAAGGCTCCTTGGGTCTCCTCATCGTATTCGGTGGATTCGACGACGCGATCTGATACCGCCCTCAGCCTGCCCAACCGTTCCCTGGTCGGCGGAAGGCGCCGGCGTGTGGCCCTTCCGGTTGAGCTTGACGGAGCCTTATCCTGCTCAACGTCGCGCGGACTCGCGTGCCTCATCGTCTCACTCCCGTTGCTAGAGTGCGCTTCGTGTCTGGGGAACCGGAGTCGTAAATCGTCTGACACCGGTCGCGGCCATGTGCTCGCGGTCGGTGCGGTTGATCTGCAGGGCGGGGCAGCCTACCGCCCGGGGGACTTCGACGTCGCGATACCGTCCGACCACTGGCGCAGGGGCAGCCAAACCCTATCGGCACTTGGCGGCACCAGCGTCGTATTTATATCGCCAGTATATTCTACCGCCGATCCGCCTGCTTGACCATCACCCTCGCCGCGCCGGACCAGGATGGTCGTGTCGACCTGTGGATTGCGGGAACTTCGGTAAGGGGAATTCGGCAACGGCCCGGCAGCACCGACGACAGGCATAGGGTCAGTGCTCTCCGGGATGGCCCTGGGGGCCATCGGTTCCCACGTCATCTCGGTCAGCGGCTGTGCTTTTGCTCCTCAGGAGCAGGCCGATTGCTCCGAGCCTAGCCGCCCGGCAAACGTCGTGAATGCCCTTCACGGGCTGCTTGGTACGGACCGAAGCCGACGCCCTGGACACCTGCCCGTACCGACGGAGCATTCGCAACGGGGACTGGGACGACAAGGTCGGAGGTGGCGCTCGCGGATATCGCAAGTCGGGTGGCGGTTCCGCGGCGTCGTAACGCGCCATACCGCTTCCGCATCGACCTTTGAGGTTCATCGAGAACGGGAACGGTCTCTTGAAACTGGACAGGCTACCTTCGGCACCGCGTGCGGCCGCGATGCCCTTTCGTCCCGTCGGTCGCCGCACATGGCGACGAGTTCCGGATCGGCCTCCGGTATTGCAGTTATATATACCTGCGGTATAATTAGAGACTTCACCCACGTTTCGTCGATGCGGCGCGGCCGTCCCAGAAGGGGCGGCCGCCGCGCGTTTCTCGTACGCCTGCCGCCATGCGCGATCCAGGGGTAATTTCAATGGAACAGGGGGAGCGAACGATGTCGTTCGGCATCCAGAGGTTTCGGGGCGAATCGTCCAGTTCAGGACGGCCGCTCACGGTCTTAGACGCATTGTTCGAGGGCTTGGTGGGGATGGCCGCCGAACGGTCGGACGCCCAAAGGCTGGACGCGCGCGGACAGGATAGGAAAGTTGCCGGTCGGGACTTGTACGCGGGCGACCTGGAATTAGATGTCGCCGTGACGCGAAATGCTCCGGCCAGGATGCGAAATTCACGTCGCGATGGTGCAGCGGAGACCCGGCCCCGTGGACGGGAGAGACGAAAATCACGGCCAAGCGCCCGAAGTCGGTTGTCGGCGGGAGCTAGCCGAAGCGTACGTTGCGCCGCGCGGCATGGATTCGAACGCCGGTCGCTACCGGGATGCCTGGAAGGATGACCGCTTGCGACCCGGCCATGTGCGTCGAGGAGAACGTGACGGTCTCGGGCGGAGTCAAACGAAAGCCATCCGGCGCACCGAGATGGACGTAAAGCGAACCCGCGCACGTCCCGGCTATCGCGTCCTCAGGCAAGCAATTCTTCCTTCTCTTCGCATGGAGCGGCGTTGCGATGGCCCACGGTGAACGGACGACCGACCTGATGCCTGGCGCCGTGGATCTGCGGCAGGTGGTCGATACGACGGCATTGTGCCCTCTGGACCGGTTGGCCCTTCGACGGAACCTGGATGTCGAACGCCGTGACGGCTTCGGCCCACCGGACAAGCTTGTGCCCGTGGGCCTCTACGCTCGCTACTCGTCTAATAAGCAGAAGGAGATGAGCATCGAGCGTCAGGTCAAGGTTGTAACCGCTTACATGAGGAAGCTTGGTTACGCGATTTACGTGCTGTATGACGACCCTGCTCGAAGTGCCCGATCAATGCGTGATCGTGAAAGCCTGCAGCGTTTGCTCGAAGACTGTCGGTCTGGCAAGATAAAAGTCATCATGGTTGAGGACTTTGACCGGTGGTCCCGCGAAACTTACGATGCGGTCGAAGTATGCGAGCAATTGAATGAGCTTGGCGTGGAATTTCATAGCGCCGGCGACTTCAAGGCACTGAACAAGAAGGAGGTCATCGAAGCGGCACTCAAGGCCGAGGCGGATCGGGACCGTCGCACCCTGATCATGGGCATGGGCAGGTTCCAGCACGCTGCCCAGGGCGGCGCCCATTCCGGTGCGTTCTTCGGATATCGGTACGGCGAAGAAAGGGGCTTCCTCGTGCGTCACCCCGAGGAAGAGAAGACCATATTTTCAATCTTTGAAATGGCAGCCGCGGGAATTTCCTACCGAAGCATCGGCCGGATCATGAAGGAACGCGGGGTTGCAGGACCGACGAAGGATTGCAGATGGACGAAATCGACCGTTGCGAACGTTTTGGGCCAGTTGGCCTATACGGGTAGATGGTACTATCCATTTACCTTGAATACGTTCGACCGCAAATCGGGGAAGGTCGCCGTCCAGCGTCGGCATCCGAGCGAGATGACGCGCAACTACTTCGATCACCTTCGAATTGTGCCAGACGATCTGTTTTTCGCTGTCAACGAGAAGCGACGCCCCCGGGGGAAGCAGAAGTTCGAGCACAGCCACTTCTTGGCCGGAAAGGCGACGTGCGACTGCGCCGGGGTCGAAGGCCAGCGGTTCACCTTGGGTGGTCGACAGCTAACCTGCAACGTCTGGTCGGACGGGGGCTGCTGCCCGGCGAGGCGTCACTCCGTTATGCACGAGACCGTGGAGCGCGCCGTCCTCACAGCCGTTTGCGGCAAGCTGCGGTCCTTCGTCGGCGAGGAGGATTTCGCGGCTGCCGTCGACCGCTCGCTACGTGAAGCCTCCGCCGCCCGCCGTGCCGCCCGTGCGGATGTTGAGCGTAAGATTGCGGTCACCCGCGAACAGCTTCGCCGGGCGCTCGTCAAGGAGCTTGAATCGACCTACCCATCCGACCTGTTGTCCGAGGAGAGGAGCCGCCTGACGGGGGAGCTCGCAGACCTTCAGGCCCGTTCGGCGGACCTCGCCGAGCTGCCCGAGGTGGACGAAGCCGGTGAGAGGCTTCGAACGCTTTCCGCCACGTTGGATCACCTTATCGAGCGGGTGCCATTCAGGGCCTTGACGGAGGCGGAGGCGAAGGTCTCCGCCGCCCTTGCCCGCCTCGTCCAGCGGGTGGTGGTCATGCGGGATGGCCGGCCGGCGGGGACCTTGGGCCTGGCCATCCACCTGGACTTCTTGGCGTTCCTACAGGAGGACGGGAGCTGCGGCTCGCCCGGTGTTGGCTTGGACGTGATCCATGTCGATGTCGAGCAGCCGATGGGCCGCCACGTCCGCCTTCGCGAAGACGCCGAGCGGCTTATGGCAAGCGGAGGTTATCGGATCGACGACGCGCGTTGGGCCCTCGTCGCCAAGCACCTCCCGGACGTCACGGGCCACAGGAATGACTCGCGCCACATCCCGACGCGGGCCCTTGTCGACGCCCTCCTGCTCCGGCTCCGGACGGGCCTGCCTTTGCTGTCGGCGGCGTTCGGCGACGCGCCGGAGATGCGGCGTGCACTCTCGCGGTTCGTCTATGCCGCGGGGGACCAGATCCTGATTGACCTCCTTCGCGAGGCGGACCCTTCCTTCGTGGCCGGACTGGACCTCGGCCCGGTCGAGGCCGCGCGGGCGCGCTGGAAGGTTGGCGGTGATGATTGGCGCAAGCGCAGGGGGCCGGCCGCACGCTTCCATGCCCTGGATGGCCAGGATGCGCTCACCGACGAGCAATGGCTGGCCTCGAAGCCGCTGTTGCATTCGTCCATCGAGATCTCGTTCAAGGGCACCCCGGGCATTCCCGGCCGGATGCTGCTGGAGGCGGTGATCCTGGCGCTGCGGACCGGCCTCTCATGGCGGAGGATGCCGGAGCGGTTCGGCGACGAACGGAACCTCACGAATTCCGTGCGCCGGCTGGTCCGCAGCGGAAGTTGGGACCGGTTGTTGGAGCTATGGGCGCTGCGCTTCCCTGAGCTTCTCGACGGCTTGGATGTCGGGCGCTTGGCCAATATGCTCCGGGGCTCGGCAGAGTGGCGGGGCCCGTCACCCAGGCGCTCGCGCTACGCCAGGAACGGCGGCGTGGCCCCGGCCATCCATCGAGCGCGCCGACGCAAGTCGCCTGCCGGGCGGAAGACGGACGCGGCCTAGTCGCCGCCAGCAGTGTTCTTGGACGGCGAGCGTCAAGGGCCTGGACGTTGGGCGCAGGAACGAATGCAGAGAGCGCTCGATGGCGATCGGCCAACGCGCGTGCTGGTCGCGGCGTCCCGGTCGCTCTCCTGCGTACGCCTCCGGGCGAAAGGGCACGCGGCCAGCCTTCAGCTCCTGTAGGCGACCAGGATCGTGCCGGCCGCTATCAGGTCGACGCCCAACCAGTTGGGGACGGTCAGGCGTTCTCCGAGGAACATGATCGCGAAGACCGCCACTAGGACGACGCTCAACTTGTCGATGGGCGCCACGCGGGCGGCATCCCCGAGCTTCAGGGCGCGGAAGTAGCAGAGCCACGATCCACCGTTGGCGAGCCCCGATAGGACAAGAAACAGGTATGTTCGTCCCGAAACTGAATCGAGTGGTTTCCATTGGCCCGTGCCGGCCAAAAGCGCGCCGAGGACGCACAGGATCACCACCGTACGGATGAATGTGGCGAAGTCCGAGTTGATGTTCTCTATCCCGATCTTGGCAAAGATCGCCGTCAGCGCGGCAAATGCCGCCGAGAACAACGCCCAGAACTGCCAGGAGGCCAGCACGACTTTCATGGGCATCTCCGAAAGTCGGAACCGAAAGGGGTCGTGACGAGCAGCCGCCGAACCGAGCAACATGCAACGCTGTTCGACGGTCTTATGCGGATGCCGATGACCCACGGCGCCGTGGCGCTGCCTCGCCCCGGCAAGATGGAGCGGGGCGAGGCTGCCGCCTCAGCATTCCGCCGGCGCCGGAAGGGAGGTCGCCCCGGCCTGCCCGCCCCTTCGGCATCGGTGAAGCCCTCACGCATCTGGGGTTGACGTGGACCGGGAGCAGGAAGGAAACACGGGTCGCTCGCTTAAACCGGGCGGCGGGTCGGTCAGAGGCGGTCGAACACGGAACCCATCCTCGGGCTGAACAAGCGCTCGTAAGTGCGCATGAGGAAGGCGTCGGTCATGCCGGCCACGTGGTCGCAGATTACGCGCCGACCGTCAGGCGCCTTTTCGTACGCCTCGTAGGTCGACCGCGGCAGGAACGACTTCGGCTCCGAGGCGAGGGCCTCGAACACCGCGACGACCATACCCTGACCCTTGAATTCGAGGTGCTGGACCCCCGGGCTGCGAATGACGACCTCCCGGACCAGTTCCTTCAGCGCTTCCAGGAAGGTGTTCGCTCCGGCTTCGATGGCAGCCCGATATCGAACGAGGGGCTCGTCGAACTCCTCCCTGGTCTCGATCACGCAGTTCGTGATCAGGTGATGGACCATCCGGCCGATGCACCTCTTCCGGGTATCGCCGGCACCGAACAGCCGATCAAGGAATCCCTCATAGACGTTGTTGCCGAACTCCTCCGGGTATTTCTCCTTGAGACTGTTGAGGAAACTTGAGCTCTTCTCCTCGGTCACGTGCGCCTCGAAATCCACCCGCGTTACCAGGCCAAGGGCGAGGGCATCCTCCAGGTCATGGATGCCGAAGCCGATGTCGTCGGCGACGTCCATAATGCTGCAATCGAACGACTTGTGGAGGGGCTTGCGGTGCTTGCCCTCCTGATCGCGGGCCTCGGTGAAGGCGTTGCGGTCCTTTTCGCTGAGTGGGGCGAGGATCCAGTCGACGACGTCTTGCTCGCAATCCAGGTAGCACTTGGGCGGCTTGGAGGCCTCGCGGTCGATGATCCGGATCGACTCCGGGCCGACGTGGAGGGCGGGGCGGATGTCCACGTTCATCGCGAGGCTGAAGGGCACGGGATACTTCAGAACCCCGAGCAGGGTGCGCCGCATCAGGTTCGCGCCGGCGACCTTGGAGAACTTTTCCAGCCTGGACAGGATGCGCAGGGTCTGGCCGTTGCCCTCGAAACCGCCGGCACCGCGCATGCAGAAATTCAGGGCAACCTCGCCGCCGTGGCCGAACGGGGGGTGGCCGAGGTCGTGGGTCATGCCCACGGCCTGGATCATGCTGAGGTCCGGGATGTATTGCCGGGCGGCATGGTCGGCATAAACCTTCTCGAACCGCCGCGCGATCCCGCCGGCAATCTGCGCGACCTCAAGCGAATGGGTGAGCCTCGTCCGGTAGAAGTCGCTGTCGCCGAGGTTCAGGATTTGCGTCTTGCCCTGCAAACGCCGGAACGACGCGGAGTGGATGACCCGGCTGTAATCGGTGGCGGCCCCATCGCGGGCGTCGTCGGCCTGGGCCTGCCATGGTTCGCGGCGGTCGTACCAATCCATATGCAATTACTTTCGCGGCTAAACTCGATCCAGGCAGCCGGTACCTCTCGGCTGCGCTGAATACCAACGGAAAGCGTCGATGCCGCCGCGGTTCCTTGCTCACGGCGCCTCCGTCCTCTTAGGAGCCTCGGCAGTTGGATGTGCGGGTCTTCCACCGTCGGTGTTTCGAGCCGCGGGACAAGGGCCGCTACGCCCGTAAGGGAGGCTGACAGCGCAATCCGCAGGCCGGGACCGAGGCTCGCTCCACGGGGGAACGGTCCGTCTACCGCTTCACGAACCCGATGTCGGCGGCGACGCCCTTGAGGCGCTCGGGCTCGCGCTCCTTACGCTCGGAGTAGCGGTCGACGAGGTAGTCGGCCCGTCCACGCATCAGGAGAGTGAACTTCATCAGCTCCTCGCAGACGTCCACCACCCGGTCGTAGAGCGGCCCGGGCTTCATTCGGCCGGCGTCATCGAACTCCTTGTAGGCCATCGGCACCGACGACTGGTTCGGGATGGTGATCATCCGCATCCAGCGCCCCAGCACCCGCAGGCTGTTGACCGCATTGAAACTCTGCGATCCGCCCGAGACCTGCATCACCGCAAGCGTCCGCCCCTGCGTCGGGCGCACCGAGCCCTCGCTCAGCGGCAGCCAGTCGACCTGGGCCTTCATCACCCCGGTCATGTTGCCGTGCCGCTCCGGGCTGACCCAGACCTGCCCCTCCGACCAGATCGAGAGCTGCCGGAGTTCCTGCACCTTCGGATGTTCGACGGGCGCGTCGTCGGGCAGCGGTAGCCCGTCCGCGTGGAATATGCGGACCTCCCCGCCCATCGCCTCCAGCAGCCGTGCCGCCTCGTAGGCCAGGAACCGGCTGAAGGACCGATCCCGGAGCGACCCGTAGAGGACGAGGAATCGAGGCGCATGGTCGAGCGGCGTCGGCGGCGCCATCCGTTCCTCGGTCGGCACCTCGAAATGCGCCTCGGAGAGGTTCGGCACCCCGTCGGCGAACGGCTGCTGGGGCTTGTCCAAGGCGCTTAACTCCTCTATGTTTCAACGATAGTTGATATGTAGGTCATTCGATGGACGAACGGCAAGCCCTCGCCGCCTTCGCCGCCCTCGGCCAGGAGCATAGGCTCCGGGTCGTGCGCGCCCTGGTCACCGCCGGTCCGGGCGGCCTCGCCGCGGGCGTCCTCGCCGAGACGGTGAACGTCGCCGGCAACAACCTGTCCTTCCACCTGAAGGAGCTCTCGCACGCCGGGCTGATCACCTCCCGGCGCGAGGGCAAGTCGGTCATCTACAGCGCCGCCTACGCCGGCCTGTCCGACCTCGTCCAGTTCCTCATGCGTGACTGCTGCCAGGGCCACCCCGAGGTGTGCGCCCCGGCCGTCGCCGCGCTCGCCGCCTGCGACTGCACCACCGGGGACACCCTCCATGCCTGAGCCAGTCTACAACGTCCTGTTCCTCTGCACCGGCAACTCGGCCCGCTCGATCCTGGCCGAGGCCATGCTCAAAAAGGAGGGCGGCGGGCGCTTCCGCGCCTTCTCGGCCGGCAGCCGACCGAAGGGCGAGCCGCACTCGCTGGCGCTGCAGGTCCTGCGGGAAAGCGACTACCCGACGGAGGGCCTGCGCTCGAAGTCGTGGGACGAGTTCGCCGGTCCCGAAGTCCCCGTCATGGATTTCGTCTTCACCGTCTGTGACAACGCCGCCGGCGAGACGTGCCCGTACTGGCCGGGCCAGCCGGTGACGGCCCACTGGGGCATCGAGGACCCCGCCGCGGCGGAGGGCTCGGAGATGGAGCGCAAGCGCGCCTTCGTCACCGCCCAGCGCTACCTCAAGAATCGGATCGCGGCCTTCGTCGCCCTGCCGCTCGGCAGCCTCGACCAGGTCGCCCTGTCGTCGAAGGTCCGCGAGATCGGCCAGATGGCCGGCGCGACCTCGGCCCGCCCGGAGGTCGCGTGATGGACGTCGTCATCTACCACAACCCCGCCTGCGGCACGTCCCGCAACACCCTGGCGATGATCCGCAACGCCGGCATCGAGCCGCACGTGGTCGAGTACCTGAAGACGCCACCGAACCGGGCGCTCCTCAAGCAGATGCTCGCCCGCGCGGGCCTCTCGGTCCGGGATGTCCTGCGCGAGAAGGGCACGCCCTACGCCGAGCTCGGCCTCGCCGACCCGGCGCTGACCGACGAGCAACTCCTCGACGCGGTCGAGGCGCACCCCGTCCTGCTCAACCGTCCGTTGGTGGTGAGCCCGATGGGCGTGCGCCTGTGCCGGCCGTCGGAGGCGGTGCTCGACCTCCTGCCGGACCAGCAGGGGGAGTTCGTGAAGGAGGACGGCGAGCGCGTCGTCGACGAGCGCGGCCGCCGCGTCGCCACCGCTTGAGGACACCATGAGCACCTTCGAACGCTACCTGACCCTCTGGGTCGCCCTCTGCATCGTGGCCGGCATCGCGCTCGGCCACGTCATGCCGGGCTTCTTCCACGCCGTCGGCGCGGCCGAGGTCGCCAAGGTGAACCTGCCGGTCGCCGTCCTGATCTGGCTCATGGTCATCCCCATGCTGCTCAAGATCGACTTCGCCTCGCTGCGCCACGTCGGGCGGCACTGGCGCGGCATCGGCGTGACGCTGTTCATCAACTGGGCGGTGAAGCCCTTCTCGATGGCCGCGCTCGGCTGGCTGTTCATCGGCACCCTGTTCCGGCCCTACCTGCCGGCCGACCAGGTCGACAGCTACATCGCCGGGCTCATCATCCTGGCGGCGGCCCCCTGCACCGCCATGGTGTTCGTCTGGTCGAACCTGACCCGAGGCGAGCCGTACTTCACCCTGAGCCAGGTGGCGCTCAACGACACCATCATGGTGGTGGCCTTCGCCCCCATCGTTGGCCTGCTTCTCGGGCTCTCGGCCATCACCGTGCCTTGGGGGACGCTGGTGTTGTCGGTGGCGCTCTACATCGTCATCCCGGTCGTCGTCGCGCAAGTGATCCGCCGTGGCCTCCTGGCCTCCGGCGGGCGGGCCGCCCTCGACCGGCTGCTCGCCAGGCTCGGGCCCACCTCGCTCGCCGCACTTCTGGCGACCCTGGTGCTGCTGTTCGGCTTCCAGGGCGAGCAGATCCTGGCCCAGCCCGCGGTCATCGGGCTGCTCGCGGTCCCCATCCTCATCCAGGTTTACCTGAACTCGGGGCTGGCCTACCTCCTGAACCGGGTCGCCGGGGAGCAGCACTGCGTGGCCGGGCCCTCGGCACTGATTGGCGCCTCGAACTTCTTCGAGCTCGCGGTGGCGGCCGCGATCAGCCTGTTCGGCTTCAACTCGGGCGCGGCGCTGGCCACCGTGGTCGGCGTCCTCATCGAGGTCCCAGTCATGCTTTCCGTCGTATGGATCGTGAACCGCTCGCAGGGCTGGTACGAGCGTGGCGCGGCCGGCAAGGCAGCGGCGCTGAAGCCTGCCTCCCGTGAGGTCTGAGGTCCACAACCGCCTCGTCGTCATCTCGGCCCTGGGCGTGGTGGAGATCCTCGCCTGGGGCTCGTCCTTCTACTTGCCGGCGGTGCTGGCGGGGCCCATCGCCGCCGACACGGGTTGGCCGCTCGCATGGGTGGTCGGGGGGCTGTCCATCGGCCTGCTGGTGGCGGCAATCGCCTCGCCCCGGGTCGGAATCGCCATCCACCGGCACGGGGGTCGGCCGGTCCTTGTATCGGCGGCCTTGCTGCTAGCGGGTGGCCACTTGGTGATCGGACTGGCACCGAACCTTCCGGTGTTCCTGTCCGGCTGGCTGGTCATTGGGCTCGGGATGGGCTGCGGCCTCTACGACCCGGCCTTCGCCACCCTCGGCCGGCTCTACGGCGACGAGGCGCGCCCGGCCATCACCACCCTGACCCTATGGGGTGGGTTCGCCAGCACCGTCTGCTGGCCGCTCTCGGCCCTTCTCGTCGAGCAGGTCGGCTGGCGCTCGACATGTCTTGCCTATGCCGGGCTGCACCTCTTCGTCACGCTTCCCCTGGTGCTCGGTCTGATCCCTGAGGCGCCTGCCTTGGCTAACGGCGGGGACGTAAAACACCTTGGCGAAGCGCCGCTCACCTCGCGGGAACGGCGCGCCTTCGCGCTGATGGCCGGCGTGTTGGTTTTCGGCGGCACCGTGATGACGTTGATCTCGGTCCACCTGATTACCTTGCTGCAGGCACGCGGCGTGGCCTTTGCCGCCGCCGTATCCTACGGCGCCCTGATCGGGCCGTCCCAGGTCGGAGCCCGCGTTATCGAGATGGCCAATAAGGGGCGGCACCACCCGCTCTGGACGCTAAACGTGGCCATGGCCCTCGTGGCGCTCGGGCTGGCAATCCTGGCAGTGGGCATTCCTGCGGTCGGCATCGCCTTGGTGCTCTACGGTGCCGGCAACGGGATCTACTCGATCGCGAGAGGCACGGTGCCGCTCGCCCTGTTCGGGTCGGAACGCTACCCGGTTCTGGCGGGGCGGCTCGCCCGGCCGAGCCTGATCGCCCAGGCTCTTGCTCCGTCGCTGGGGGCCACGGTCCTCACCTACGGCGGCCCCGATTTGGCCTATGCCCTTCTGGCGGTGCTCGCGCTCGCGAACGTCGGTTTGGCAGGCGCCTTGTGGGGCACACGACCGGAAGCGGTCGGCATCCCCGGCGAGGCCGAGGCGGGCTCGAAGAACAGGTGCTTCGCTTCAGCAGCCAAGCCGAAGGGCCGCCTTCGAAACGGCCCCCCTTCTTCGCTCTAGGTTGCTTCAGTGCAGAATAATGGTGCTCGGCACCGGAATGCCGGGTTGACCAAATGAGGTGGCCGGTTCGGCACCACACTCCTGGCGGCAATGATCCGTCCACGTCGGCCTCTGGCGACCGCAAGTCCTCGCAAATCGCCCGATGTCATTGATCTTTGAATAATTTTTGGCAGACATCTCGCAATTGGGCGAACGGTCTCCGCTGGCTCCCGAGCCTCCGCTTGGGAGCCAGCGGAGACCGGTCGCCCAAATGTCTGCTCTCTGCGATATCTATCTGTACATGCGCGTTTTTTTGATGTTGGGTGTTTATGTGTCCTCAGGATCCTGCAGTAGATAACTGGCCTCCTACGCCCGGGCCCGGAAACCGAAACGAAGAACGGCATCTCGGCAGTTTCGTGTGATGCATGGCTGCCGCCGCCTTGTCGCTAGATTGGTGTTCAAGTCTGCTAACCGCAGCAATCGGAGCACCGCGGCCGAGCGCTTACCGAAACCAGCCAGTGCGCAGCATCCGTGTGATCCCGTGCGCCCTCATGGGCCATCGCCCCGCGGGCGCGACGCACGTCCATGCACACGACGTGGAACACCGCGACTTCGGTCATCCGCCCGCACGGCCGGCCCGCCAGCGCCCGTCTCCTGTCCGCAGCCGATCAGCGACAGGCCGAGGCCACCCAGCGACGCCGCCGCGCACGCGCGATATTGGCTTCGCTGATGATGCCGTCGTCCTCGCCGACGACGCATGCGCAGGTCTCAAGCCAGCGAGGCGTCGATATGGGTATAGCAGCGCATGAGCCACGCCCGTACGGTCGGTCGCGAGCGGAACCCGGCAGACCGGCCGGCCATCTCGGCAGCTTGCCACGATCCGCGGCTCGCGGGGGGGCTGGCGATGGCTCGACCACTCGATCCAAGTCGTGACCGTTCCGCCCGAAACCGCTGGCCCGCCCCGGGCGACGTGACCGGCACGTCGGAGCCCTTCGATCAGCGTGGTCGATCCGGCGGAAGCGGAAACCGCTGCGGCGCCTCCCGCGACCGTCGCTGATGGTCCAGGAGATCCAGGGCCCAATCCGGCCTCGGCGCGACGGACGCCTCATACAATTCACGGTATGCTTCAGGTGTCAGCCAAGTGCCGACGGGATGACGTCCGGTCAGGCGCAGGAAGGCGCTCAGCGATAGGCAAACCGGCGGCGGCAGGCCGACGACGGTCTGGAGAGCGCAGCTGGAACTCTTGCTGCGCTGTCCCACGATACGCGTGTTGAGGAGGCCCATGGCCCCGGCCCGGGCATCCGGGCCGACGAGTTCCTCGTCGAGCGGCGTGGGCGTGCCGGGCGTCTCAAGCGCCGAAAGCAACTCGCTCCAGGACTGCCACCCCCACGCCAGCGCGACGACCTGTCGAGCGGTCGCCTCGGCGATAGGCTGCCGGACATTGGCGAGTTGCGCGCGCAGGGCGTGCACCTTGCGGTTTGCGAAGAAGATCGAGGACGGGCGGAACATCGCGGACCATGGGACTGCGTACGGTGAGCCAATGGATTCAGCTCGCTACGGAGCGGTCAAGGCAACGCCGCGTCGGAAGCTTCGTCGGGTCGCCCCGGCCAGGACGAGGTCCGGCTGGAAAGGCGCCTTGCCCCTTCAACGCCGCCGCCCAGGCGGCGACTTGGTCCGCGACCTGGGCGACGGTTCCGTCGCCGAGCGCGGAAGCGGTCGGGTATGTTGTCGCCTGCTCCTCGGCGGCGGCCGACCCACGTCCACCAGGATCTCTGCAATTCGCTGTGGCCATCCCTCCGCCGTGACGCGAAACTCCCTGTGGATAAATCGCGTCGCCTCGAACCCCGCTTAGATATCCATGTGGACGTGTAACCGTCGGAGGTTAGTGTGGCGCAACGGAGGTACGGCACCATGGGCGACTCGGATTGGGCGGCGGAGCGGGCGGAGGAATACTGGCGGCTCCACGCGGAGCCCGTGCTCAAGCGCGTCGTCATCGACGCCTTCCTGTCCGGAACGGCGGCCGTGCCCCCTGCCTTGGCGAACTGGCTGGCTTCGGCGCCCATCGGGCGCGGTGCCGAGGCTGTCACGCCGCCTCCACCCCCGGAGCCTGCGCAGCAGGTGCCGCCCGGCGCCAAGGAGGTCGCGGCACCGCAAGCCGGTCCTCGGCCCAAGAGGTCCCCCCGCCCGCTCAAGGGGGTGAGCGCCGCTGCGTACGACCTCGTCAAGCGCGCAGGCAAGCCCCTGACATCCCGGGAGCTGCTCGGACAGCTGAGGGACTGGGACGGGGGCGAGCGGACCGAGGCGCGCGACAATTCCCTTCTGGCCGCGATGCGGCGGCTTCGCAAGGCCGGTTGGGTCGACTTCGACGGGACGCATTACAGCCCGTCGGCGAAGAGGCCCCGCAGCAAAGGCAGGTCCGGTCCCGCCGGGCCGGGTCGGGTCTGATCGCCCGCCCATGGCAAGGCCAATCCATCGCCTCGCAGATCGGCTCCCTGCGCAGGAAGGCAGGGCGCTGGCGGAGATCGAGACCCGGCAAGCCCGCGGCCTACCGCCCGTTCGACCATCCAACGCAAACATGGACTCGGAGCGCACATGACCACCTCGTTCGGCGACGCGCGTCGCCTGCACGTCCTGTCTCTCGTCGCCCTGCTCTCGGTCGTGACGCCGCCGCGCAGCCGGGCCGCCGACGGAACCATGAGCGAGCACGAGATCGCTCCCGGCATGGTCATCCGCGGCCTGGTCACCGCGGCGGGCGCGCGGGCCTTTCGCCTGATCGTGCGGGGAACGCTCGTTGCCTCCTTGACCGCGAGGGATGGGGCGCCGCCGACCGGGTACTGCCTCGTTGGAGAGTGGTTGTCCGTGCTGGAGGCACTGGCTGCGCCATGGCGCGCGTTCGCCGGCGAGACCTCGCCGCGGAACTTCGGACCGCCGCGCCGGTCGCATTCCGAGCGCTCACCCTTCGTCGCACGGTTCCCGGCGCGCCAAGCCCGCCTCACGGGCCCGAAGCTCGTTCGGTTCCTCGCCGAGTGCACCGCTTCCCTAGGAGCGAAGGACTCGATGCGCGGCGATGAGATCGCCCTCGTCGTCGGCACGCCGGAGACCCGAGTTCGGATCGCGTGCAGCGGTGCCGAACTTCACGTCCTGGTCCATCGAGAGCGGCGCTTGGTCATGGCCGGCACCCTGTCGCGCCTCGACCTGAGTCGGCCCGGGCGCACGCGCTGCTGCATCGGTCGCCAGTGGCTGCCCGAGTTGTTGGATTGGTTCTGGGCCGTATCCGACGATGTCGATCCTGCAGACCTCGTTCGGTTCTGCCAGGGTGCCGCCTCGGATCGGCCCTAGCCGGCGTCGGCCGATGGCGCCGACGCCCGGATGCAGGGCCGGCCCTCGCCAAGCTTAAGCTCTCGCCTCTCGGGCCGTGACGTGTGCCAGGAAGGAGCGCAGCGTGGGTGTACGGCGGTCCTTGTGCGTTCGAGGCGCATACCGCCAACGAAAAAGCCCCGCCTGAGCGGAGCTTTCGTTTGAGGGGAATACCCGCGGGCAAACCCCGACCTCCGATGGCGAGCATCTTCGGTCAGCTGAAAAGACGGTGTGACCCGCCTCCAGCGAGTGAGAGGGATATCGCATATCCGCCTCGCCGGGTCAATGATCGAGGCCCAGCACGGTTCCGAGGAGCGCTCGGATGCCGGCGAGCTCGGCGGGCGAGATGGACGGCAGCGCCGGGCGGCGGTTCACGTTGACCTGCCACAGCCGGACCAGGGAAACGGTATAGATGTGGTCGCAGACGGCCCAAACCGGGTCGGTCTGGTGGAAGAAGGGATACGTGCCCGGCTCGAACCGGAAATGATGGGTGTTGTTCTCCCGGGGCGGGCTCTTGCTCACCGGCACCACCGTGCAGCGCCCGGCGGCGCCGGCCGAGCGCGAGGACACGACGATCGCCCGCCGTTCCTTCTGCATCTCCGGCTTCACGAGGTAGGTGAAATCGCACATCACGACCCGGCCGGGGCTCGGAGCGTGCGGAACCGGCCGCCTGACCTCGGCCGTGCGGCGCGTGACGACCGAACCTTCCAGCGTCGTCAGGAACGCGTCCGCCTTCGCGGCGGCGATGCCGCCGCGAACCAGCGCCGTCTTCAGCTTGGTCCGCTCGTACTGCGCGGTGGCCTTCTCCGACAGGAAGCAGTGGCGCAACGCGCTGGCCACCGCCTCCGCGGCCTCTTCGGCGAAGCCTCCCTCGCACAGCCGGTCGAGGCAAGCCTCGCCGTCGAAGCGGGTATCGGGATGCCGGGAAATCTCCATCAATCCGCCGACGGCGAGCGCCTCGCCCTGGGCGAAGCCGAGATCCGTCATGGCCTTGAACATGCGAAAGGCGTGGGGCACCCCGAGACAAATGCTCCTGCCGATGGGAAGGCGATGGCGTAGCCCGGGCGACGTCGCGTCGGGCAGGCCGAGGGCGAGCCGATCCGTTCGAAGTCGGCAAACACCTCGGCCGACGCCGTATCCGCACGCCGGACCATTGTCATCCCACGCCGAAGGGGCCGAGCGCCGCCGGCGCCCGGGCGCCGCGATCATGCCGGGGCCTACCCGCCGTGGATGCATTCGTTTGAGCGACCAGGCCCGGGGGGGGCGGCACCCGCGCTCGTCATCGAGGCGCCGGGTCCCGCCGCCCGGGCGCGCCGCCTCGGCCTGGTCCCGGGGCACGTTCCATCCGGCGCCGAGAACGACGGTTCCCGACCTTGCCGCACCGCCCGGCGCGGCTATTCGTTTTCATTCAAGAGCGCCACCGCGGCCTCCAGGAGCGCTCGGAACGCGACCGACTGCCGTGCAGCCGCCTCCACGCGCAGCGTCAGGTTCGAGAAAGCCGCGGGATCCTCCGACGGGTGCGCACCGATGAACCGAACCGCGGCGAGATGCAGCGCGGGTCTAGGCTTATGTTGCCCTGCCAATAGCTTCGATATGGTCGCCTGGCTCGCGCCGAGGATCTTGGCAAGGGCAGCCTGCGTAAGCCCGCGCTCTCGACGCACGCGACCGAGGGCAATCGCCAGCGCATGCGCATCCCCGCCGTCAGCCGCCCGCTTGCTTCCGCTCATGAAGTCAATAAAATCGAATGATAACGAATAATCAAGGCGCGCAGGATGCAGGCTCAGACGTCCGGGAGGACGCGGTCGGTCGCGACGATTCCCGCGGACCCGGAGGCCGAATTGATGCCGGGGGTGCGGTGGGGGCGCCCGGAATGGGTGCCGAGTGCCGCGTTCTGGGCTTTCATGGTCGGTCGGGCCAGCGAGCCGGTCGACGGGTTCGTGGGGCGGGAGGTCAGCCTGGCCCACGAGATCGGCTTCTGTCTGCTCGGGGGCTACGGCATCACGGCCGAGGTCAACCACGCGGTCCATCGCGCGCTCGCCGCGGATGGGATCTTCGAGCCGGGCCGTCGTCCCGGGGCCGATGAGATCGAGGCCCTCCTGCGCAGGCCGGTCCGCATCGGCGAAAGGTCGGTGCGCTACCGCTTCCCGAAGCAGAGGGCGGGCAGGCTCGCCGACGCGCTGACGCTCATCGAGACCGATCCTCCGCCGTCGAGCGACGCCCTGGCCTTCCGACGCCACCTGATGCGCCTGCCCGGCGTCGGTCCGAAGACCGCCTCGTGGGTCACCCGGAACTGGCTGGGCTCGGACGAGGTCGCCATCCTCGACATTCACATCATCCGTGCAGGCCTCCTGATCGGCCTGTTCGAGCGGCCGATCCGCCTCCCGCGGGACTACGAGGCGCTCGAACGGCGCTTCCTGCAGTTCTGCGTGGCCCTGGACGCGAAGCCGTCGCTGGTCGATGCCGTCATGTGGCGGGCGATGCGCAACATCGGCCGGGGACCGGTTTGACCGGCGACGGCGGAGGCCGATAAGAAATCAGGTCTCCTTCACCAGTGGCCGGGCAAGCGGGATGTCGGGGGGCAGCAAGAAAAGTTCGGGCCGTCGCCTGGTCGCGCCGGCCGGTGCAGGGCCGGGCGCGCCGAGCTCGACCGCCGGATCGGAGGGCGGGAATGCGCCGACGGGCTCGCCCTGCGACCTCAGTTACGACGTCGAACTGACCGGGGTCCGGGCCGACGTCGTCGCCGTCGTGCGCATCGGCGACGTCCTGGACGTCGCGCTGCACAGGGCGGGTGCGTTCGAGACCGCCGTGTGCCGTACCCGCCCCGCCGGGCAGGTGGTCGGCACGCTGGCGAACGTCGAAGGCCTCGACGAACTTCTCGGTTGCCTGCGCACCCACCACCGCTACGCGGCGACCGTGACGCAGGTCGGCCGCCTCCTCTGTCGCGTCGCCATCGCACCGGTGCTGGGTTGATCGTCGCCGGAGGGTCCTACCTGGAGATCTGCGAGATCCCGCGCTGGCGCCGGCTGTTCGGTTCGGGCGGCCGTGCCGCCGCGGCGGTCGGGCAGCTCTCGCCGGGCAGCAGCCTTCACACCTATGCCTTCGCAGGCTGGGCCCGCGACGTCGAGAGCTCGATGCACGCCTGCGGGGTGACGGCGACGGTAATGCCCATCGCCGAGGAGATCAGCTTCGGCTACTTCCATGCCCTGTCGCCGGCCACGCTGCGGCCCGGCGTGCCGACGCGACACCCGGCCCTCTCGGTCGACGGGCGGGTCGTGCTGCGTTTCGGCTTCGTGGAGGGCGACGCGGTCGTGTCCGCGGAGCGGGCGGTCCACGACCCGCAGGGCGACGACGTTGTCCCGTTCCGCGCCAACGGGTCCCGGGCCGAGGCCCTGGCCGTAGTCCTGAACGAGGGGGAGGCGGAGGGGGCGACGGGCGAGGAGGGGCCGGCCGCAGGCGAGGCCGTTCTCGCCCTGCACGCGGCCGACGTGGTCGTGGTCAAGCGTGGCTGCTCGGGCGCGACCGTCCACCGGCCTGGTCGCGACCCCGTCGCGGTGCCCGCTTATCGATCCGCCCGCGTGTTCAAGATCGGCTCGGGCGACGTCTTCAGCGCCGCCTTCGCGCATCACTGGGGCGAGCGCGGCCTCGACGCCGCGGCGGCGGCCGACCTGGCGTCGCGCGCGGTCCACCATTTCGTCGACACGCGCTCGCTGCCGCTGCCCGCGGCCGCCGACCTCGCCGACCAGGCGCTCGCACCCGTGGGCGGGGAGCCCGGCCGCGTCTACCTCGCGGCCCCGTTCTTCCACATCGCCCAACGCTGGCTCGTCGAGGAGGCACGGGACCGGCTGCACGCCCTCGGCGCGTCTGTCTTCTCGCCGTTGCACGACGTGGGCACGGGGGGCGGCGCCGTCGCCCTCGCCACCGCCGACCTCGCGGGGCTCGACGGCTGCCAAGCCGTGCTCGCCCTGCTCGACGGGGCGGACCCGGGCTCGATCTTCGAGGTTGGACATGCGCGGGCGCGCGGCATCCCAGTGGTCGTGCTGGCCGAACGCCTCGACGAGCATCACCTGACCATGCTGGCCGGCACCGGCTGCGAGGTCGTCGACGATTTCGCCTCCGCCCTCTATCGGGTCGTGTGGGCCTCGCTGCGATGAGGGTTCTGCTGTTTTCCGGCGGCCTCGATTCGACCGCCCTCGCTTGGTGGCAGAGGCCGGACGCCTGCCTGTTCGTCGATTACGGCCAGCGGCCGGCGGCGGGCGAAAGGGCGGCTGCGACGTCCATCGCGGCCGAGTTCGGGCTGCGGCTCGAAACGCTTCAGGTCGACCTGTCCGGGCTTGGCCTCGGGCCCCTGGCCGGCGGGGAGCCCGCCGCGCTCGCGCGTGCCCCCGAATGGTGGCCCTACCGCAACCAGATCCTGGTCACCCTCGCAGGCATGCGCTTCGTCGCGGAAGGCCTGTCGGAGATCCTCATCGGAACGGTGGCGACCGATGTCCACGCCGACGGACGCGCCCCATTCCTGCGGACGCTCGACCGACTGATGCGGCTCCAGGAGGGTGGGGTGCGCGTCGTGGCGCCCGCACGGCACCTGAGCGGGCCGGCCCTTCTCGCGGCGTCCGGCCTTCCCGCCTCGGCGCTCGGTGCGACATTCTCCTGTCACGTCATGGAATATGCCTGCGGGCAGTGCCGCGGATGCGAGAAGCATCGCGAGACCTTGCGGTCGTTCGGCCTGCGGTCCGACGTGAAGGCATCCCGCGCGGCCCCGGACCGACCGGACGCGGCGCGGGCGGAGGGTTGACGAATGGGCGGAGGGCTCCCACCCAAACGCCGCCGCATGCCGTACGGCATGGGACAGGTCCGGACAGGGTCCGACGAGTGCGACCTGACCTTCACGGTCGACCTGATCGGTGTCCGCCGCGACGCCACGCGCGGCCTGCAGGCCGGAGACGTGTTGGAGGTGGACCTCGTGGCCGGCGCGGGCGCCAGCACCGCAGTCTGCCGCACCGCCGACGGGGCGACCGTCGGCGCCCTCGCCGCGTTCCGCGGCCTCGTGAGCCTGCTCGGCTGCCTCGACCAGGGGGTGCGGTTCGAGGCCCTCATCGAGGATGTCGGCGCGACGCGCTGCACCGTTACGGTCACGAGGGCCGAGGCGTGAACGTCGTCGGCGGCACATATTTCGAGAGCTGCGCGTTCCCCGCCTGGGCCGGCCTGTTCGGTTCGGGCGCGCGCGCCGCCATGGCGGTGAGCGCGCTGTCCCCGGGCACCCGCCTGAGCACGTATGCTTACGCCGAGTCGGCCGGCGACCTCCGGGCGACCATGGCCGCCTTCGAGGTCGAGACGGACATCGTCGCCATCGGGGAGCGGCTCGAATTCGAGTATTGGCATCCCCTTCGCAAGAGCTGGGTTCCCGAGGCCGGCCGGCGCTACGCCGACCTGGCCGTCACCGGCGACGTCGTGCTCGGGTTCGGCATGCTGGAGGGCACGGCCCGGCTCACGGCCGGCCGGGCGGTCTACGACCCGCGCTCCGCCGACCCCGCGTCCTCCTTCGTGCGTTCCGGCTCGCGGGCGACGGAGCAACTCGCCTACGTGGTGCAGGATGCCGACTTGGTCCGGCTCGGGCCGCTCCCGGACCCGCGCGACGCCGCGACCGGCGTCATGGCCCGCGAGGGCGCCACGCTCGTCGTGTCGCGCCACGCATTCGGCGGTGCCACGGTGTACCGGGGCGACGCCCCCGGCATCCCGGTGCCGGCGTACGCCGCCCGCCGCTGGTTCAGGATCGGGGCCGGCGACGTCTTCTGCGCGGCCTTCGCGCATTATTGGGGCGAGCGTGGCTTCGACGCCGTGGGGGCGGCCGACCTCGCGTCCCGCTGCGTGGCGTGGTTCAACGACGGGGCTCGGTTGCCGCTGCCTCCGCCGGACGAGCTCGAAGGGATGGAGGCGGTGCCCGGGCGCCCCGCGTCGGGTTGCCGGGTCTACCTGTCCGGACCGCGCCGGACCATGGCCCAAAGATGGCTCTTCGACGAGGCGGCCGCTTACCTCGACGCGCTCGGGTTCAGGACGGAGACGGCGTTTGCGGACGACGGCCCCCGCTCACCCACGCGAGCGAATTGGCCGCCCCGGCCTCGCGTGCCCCATTCAGCCCTCCTAGCCCTGGGCGACGTCGCCGACCTCGGGACGAACCTTCACGTCGGCTACGCGCAAGCCAACGGCATGCCGGTGGTGCTGCTCGCCGAGACGGCCTCCGGCGGGGATTTGACGATGTTCTCGGGAAGCGGCTGCGAGGTGACGCACGATCTCGCCACGGCGCTCTACCGGACGTGTGTGGCATGCCTGCGGTGATCGGCGGCCGGGAGGGCACCCGTTGAGGCCGCCACGGTTTCCACCCGCTCCGGCGCGCCTGCGGGCGCCTGATCGCACGCCGTCCCCGTCCGGACCATCGGGGTCCGGCGATGGAGAGGGCGGGCCGGCGCAGGAGCGCTGGCAGGCGTTCCACGCCTTCCTGGCGGCACGCATGAACTCACGATGGGTGTTCCGCGGCTGCGCGTCGAAGGCCTTCGAGTGCAAGCCCAGCGCCGGCCGGGGCGCCGAGTTCGACCCGCGCCACGAACGGCAACTGTTCCAGGATTTCAAGCGCGAGGCCAGGCTGCACGTCGCGATGCCCGGGGCGACGGATTGGGACTGGCTGGCGCTGGGTCAGCATTACGGTCTCCCGACCCGCTTGCTCGACTGGACGACCAATCCGCTCATCGCCTGCTTCTTCGCCGTTGCCAGCCAGCCCGCGAACGAGGACGCCATCGTGTACGCGCATCCGCTCGGCGGCAGTTCCATGATCGACCCCGAGCGGGGTCCCGGCCCCTTCGAGATCGCCGAGGTCGGCTTCCTGCTGCCCTCCGCCCTGGCGCCCCGCATCGCGAGCCAGAAGGGCCTGTTCTCGGCCCACCCCGATCCGGCCTCGGCGTGGACGCCGCCCGGCATGGCGGAGAACAGCTTCGAGATCCCGCGGGACACCCGCGCGGTCTTCCAGCGCAACCTGTTCCAGCTCGGCGTGGATGCGGCCCACATCTGGGCCAGCCTCGAAGGCGTCTGCCTCTCGCTGACGTGGCAGTACCGCCTCCGAATCGGGCTCGGCGCGGCCTTGTAGCCCCCGCCGCTCGGAATCCCTGGATCATCCGGTCCGGACGACGGCGGTCCCGCCAAGCCGGTGCAGGCTTCGATATTCACCGGCCGGCGCGCCCTCTACCAACGCGCACGGCGTGGGTCAGGCACAGCAAGGGTTGCCCCGTAGCTGCGCGGGGGTGGTGTGGATATCCTGTCGAAAACCGGACCACGCCTGGGATTTAGCGAAACGGAAGCGTGGGAGGAATTGGGATTTATCCGGGAGCTGCCACTCCCCAAGTCCTTGATGCCACACACCAATTTTCAAGCGAAAGTCGGTGGTGGAGCTGAGGGGATTCGAACCCCTGACCTCCGCAGTGCGATTGCGGCGCTCTCCCATCTGAGCTACAGCCCCGTCCGGGACGCCGGCCTTGTAGGCTTGGGCGGCTCAGCCTGTCAATTCCCGATTTTGAACCTTTCGACGCGCCGCCTGTGCGGGCCACCGGCGGCGCCCAGATCCGAGGATACGACGCCGCGCATGTATGCCCTGCTCTGGCTCATCAACACGGTCATCAACCTCTTCATCTACGTCCTCATCGCGAGTGCCGTGCTGAGCTGGCTCGTGGCCTTCAACGTGGTGAACGTGCGCAACCCCATCGTCGCCCAGATCGGCGAGGTGCTCTATCGCCTCACCGAGCCGGTGCTGCGCCCGATCCGCAACCTGCTGCCGAACCTCGGCGGCGTGGACATCTCGCCCGTCATCCTGATCCTGCTGCTGCTCTTCGTGCAGCGCCTGATCACCGTCGATCTCGTGCGCTTCCTGGTCTGAGCCGGCGGCGCCCGCCGTCCAACGAACAACAATGGCCAAGGAAACGCCCATGAAGACCAATCCCGGCCGCTTCTTCGAGGATTACCGCCTCGGCGAGACCATCCGGCACGCCACGCCGCGGACCGTGACCGCGGGCGACGTGGCGCTCTACACCGCCCTTTACGGGCCGCGCTTCGCCGTGCAGTCCTCGGACGCCTTCGCGCAAGGCCTCGGCTATCCGCGGAGCCCGCTCGACGACCTGCTCACCTTCCACGTGGTCTTCGGCAAGACCGTGCCGGACATCTCGCTGAACGCGGTGGCCAACCTCGGCTACGCCGAGGGCGGTTTCCGCCGGCCGGTCTATCCGGGCGAGACGCTCTCCACCGTCTCCGAGGTGATCGGCCTCAAGGAGAGCTCGAACCGCCAGACGGGCGTGGTCTACGTGCGCTCGGTCGGTTCGGATGCCGCCGGCGAGACGGTGCTGAGCTATTGCCGCTGGGTGCTCGTGCGCAAGCGCGACCCGGAGGCGCGGATCGCCGAGGAGCACGTGCCGAGCCTCGCCAAGGTGGTCGATCCGCAGGATCTCGCGGGCGCCCTGCCCCGCCTGGACGTGGCCGCCTACGACCTCGACCTCGCGGGCAGCCCGCACCGCTTCGGCGACTATGCCCGGGGCGAGCGCATCGACCATGTCGACGGCATGACCGTCGAGGAGGCCGAGCACCAGATCGCCACGCGCCTGTTCCAGAACACCGCCAAGGTGCATTTCGACAACCACGCGGCGAAGGACACCCGCTTCGGGAAGCGGCTGATCTACGGCGGCCACGTCATCTCGCTCGCCCGCGCGCTCAGCTTCAACGGGCTCGCCAACGCCTTCGCGCTCGCCGGCATCAACGCGGGCCGGCACGTGGCGCCGCTGTTCTCGGGCGACACCGTCTACGCCTGGAGCGAGGTCCTCGACACCGCCGACGTCGGCCGCGATGACGTCGGCCTGCTGCGCCTGCGCACGGTGGCGACGAAGAACCAGCCCTGCGGCGCCTACCCGGACCGCCAGGGCGAGGGCCAAGGGGACGCCTATGACCCGGCCGTCATCCTCGACCTCGATTACTGGGCCTTCATGCCGAAGTAGCGATCCGAGGGATCCCCAAGGGCCTCAGGCCCTTGGGAGGCGGGGCAGAGCCCCGGATGGCCTGGCGCCTCAGTCGCGCACCACCACCTTCGTGCCGACGCGGACCCGGTCGTAGAGATCGACCACGTCCTTGTTGGTCATGCGGATGCAGCCCGAGGAGACGGCCGCCCCCATGGTCTCGGGCTCGTTCGAGCCGTGGATGCGGTAGAGCGAGGAGCCGAGATAGAGCGCGCGCGCGCCAAGCGGGTTGTCCTGGCCGCCGGCCATGTAGCGCGGCAGGTCCGGCCGGCGGGCCAGCATCTGGGCCGGCGGGCGCCAGGCCGGCCACTCCTTCTTCATCGTGACGGTCTTCACGCCCGACCACGAGAAGCCCTGGCGGCCGACGCCGACGCCGTAGCGGACCGCCGCGCCGTTGCCGAGCACGTAGTAGAGCCGGCGCTGGCGGGTCGAGACCACGATCGTGCCCGGCTTCTCCTTGCCCGCATACGCCACGGTCTCGCGCGGGATCGCCTGCGTCCTGAAGATGTTCATGAAGTCGGCCAGCGGGCCGCTGTCGAACGGGCCGGCCGAGGCCGGCCCCGGGGCCAGCGCGAGCCCGGCCCCGAGGGCCAGCACGGCGATGCGCATCTTCATGCAGGGTCTCCTGTGTACAAGCTGTGCAAAAGGGTGCGCGGAGAAGCCCAGCTGTTTGCGGCAGCTTCTGGCCCGTCGGTCCGGACCGGGGGCGGGCGTCGATGCCTGTGTGTTCCGCGCAACACCTGCCCGACGCGACCGCCCGGGACCGGGCCGCCGCGCGCGGACGGCGGGAAGCGCCTGAGCCGGCGGGGAAATCGCGGCCGCGGTCCGCGCGCGGCCCGGTTCCGTCGTCCCCCTCACTGGAATCATGCCAGGATGTCGCAGGCGATTGCGCCGGACCGCCCCGATCCCTTAGTTTCCGCCCGTGCCCCACGGATGCGAGACAGAGACCCGGCGTCGCCGACGCGCCCCCAGATCCGCGCTCTCCGCCGCGCTGCTCTCCCTGCTCGCCGTGATGTCGCTCCTCCTCCTCGCCGGCCTGCCGGCCACGGCGGATGCGGAGATCCGGCCCGCTCGGCCCTGCGCCGCCACCAAGGTGCGCGATCCCGCCTGCCCCGCCCAGCGCTTCGCCGTCCAGGTCTCGGTCGATGCCGACGACCCGGCGGGCGAGTCCCGCACGCTCGCGCCCCGGTCCTCGACGCGCGCGGCGCCCCACCGGTCGCCCGTCTTCGCGCCGCGCACCGACCCGGTCCCGCCCTCGGCCGCCGCGCGCCTGCCCGAGCGCCCGCCCAGGCGGGCCTGACCGCCGGGGAGTCGCGCGGTAGCCGTCCGGGACCTCGAGACGAGACGACGTCTCGAGGCCTCGACCCCGCGAAACGGTCTCGAAAGGACCGGGATCCTAACCTGCACGGCGATGCGCCGTGCGAATGCCAAGATCCGGGCCCATAATCCCTGCTCCGATCCATGGTGCGCTGCTTGCCAGAGAGCAGCGCCGCGCGCACGCGCCGCAGCCCATGCGCCGCCGGCCCCTTTGCCCGGCCGGAGCGCATCCAGGGCCGGGCGCCGCGCCCGAAGTTCCGGACGGCCGACCCTGAGCGGCCCTCCTCCCCAGACGTCCGTCGCAGGAGCGAAGGTATCGTGACCGCCAACCCCCTCCCCGCCCACCGTCCGCCGACCCGACCCATCGCGTGGCCCGTCGCGGCGCTCCTGGGCGCGGTGCTCGTCTCCGTCTCCGCCTGCAACCAGCGCCAGGCCGCCGCGCCCGTCCCCGCGGTCGCGCCGGAGGTCGGCGTGGTCACGGTGGCGCCGCAGCCGATCCCCTACGTGCGCGACCTGCCCGGCCGCGTCGCGCCGATGCGGATCGCGGAGGTGCGCTCGCGCGTCTCCGGCCTCGTGGTGAAGCGGCTGTTCGAGCAGGGCTCGGCGGTCAAGGAGGGCGACGTTCTCTACAAGATCGACCCGGCTCCCTACGAGGTCGAGCTGATGAGCGCCGAGGCGACGCTGGCCAACCGGGAGGCGGCCCTGGTGCTCGCCAACCAGCAGGCCGAGCGCCTGGAGACCCTGCTCGCCCGCAACACCGCGAGCCAGGCCCAGTACGACACGGCGTTCGCGGGCAAGAAGCAGGCGGAGGCCGAGGTGGCGGGCGCGAAGGCCGCGCGCGACCGGGCCAAGCTCAACCTCGGCTGGACCGAGGTGCGCGCGCCGATCTCCGGCCGCATCGGCCGGGCGCTGCTGACCGAGGGCACCCTGATCGAGCAGGGCGCGACGGGCGTGCTCGCCACGATCCAGCAGCTCGACCCGATCTACGTCGACATCACGCAGTCGGTCGGCGAGCTGAACAAGCTGCGGCGCGACCTCGCCAGCGGCGAGCTCTCGAAGCTCGAGAACGACACCGCCAACGTCCACCTGATCATGGACGACGGCGAGCTCTACCCGCTCGCCGGCCGCCTGCTCTTCTCGGACGTCACCGCCGACCCGAGCACCGGCCAGGTGACCCTGCGCGTGCTGATCCCGAACCCGAACGACGAGCTCTTCCCCGGCATGTACGTCCGCGCCCGGATCAAGCAGGGCATCGATTCCGACGCGATCGCGGTACCCCAGCAGGCGATCCAGCGCACCGCCGACGGCAAGCCCGAGGTCTGGGTGGTGAAGGAGGGCAACAAGGTCGCCCTGCAGCCGGTCGAGGTCGGGCCGGTGGTCGGCCAGAACTGGCTGATCCGCGAGGGGCTGAAGGCCGGCGAGCGCATCGTGGTCGAGGGCTTCCAGAAGATCTCGGCCGGCATCGAGGTGAAGCCGGTCGATCAGACCGCGCCGCACGAGAGCGAGGCCGGCAAGCCGCACGACCCGGACGAGGCCGAGAGCGAGGCCCGGCGCCAGGCCGCGAGCCAGGTCCGCTGAGCGCGCCCCGGGGAGTCTGAGCCATGGCACGCTTCTTCATCGACCGCCCGGTCTTCGCCTGGGTCGTCGCGCTGTTCATCATCCTGGGCGGCGCCCTCTCGATCCCGATGCTGCCGATCGCGCAGTACCCGGTGATCGCCCCGCCCTCGATCGCGCTCTCCACCGCCTTCCCGGGCGCCTCGGTCGAGAGCCTCTACACGGGCACCACCCGGCTCATCGAGGACGAGCTGAACGGGGCGGCCAACATCATGAGCTTCGAGTCGACCACCGACTCGTTCGGCTCGATCAACATCACGGCGACCTTCCAGCCCGGCACCGACCCGGCGCTGGCCTCCGTCGAGGTGCAGAACCGCCTCAAGCGCGTCGAGGCCCGCCTGCCCGCGGAGGTGCGCCAGAACGGCATCCTGGTCGAGGAGGCCTCGGCGGCCACGCTCAACATCATCACGCTGGTCTCGACCGACGGGAAGATGGACGAGATCGGGCTCGGCGACTTCCTGATCCGCAACGTGATCAACGAGATCCGGCGCATCCCCGGGGTCGGCCGCGCGACCCTCTACTCGACCGAGCGCTCGCTCCGGGTCTGGGTCGATCCGGACAAGCTGCGCGGCCTCTCGCTGACGCCCGAGGACGTCACCGACGCGATCCGCAACCAGAACATCCAGATCGCCTCCGGCGCGGTCGGCGCCCAGCCGAGCCCGGTCGATCACGCGGTCTTCGCGCCGATCATCGTGAAGGGCCAGCTCAGCACGGTGGATGATTTCGGCGCGATCGTGCTCCGGGCCAACCCCGACGGCTCGAACGTGCGCCTGCGCGACGTCTCGCGGATCGAGCTCGGCGGCGACGCCTACCAGTTCTCGACGCGGCTGAACGGTGGCGAGGCGGCCGGCATCTCGGTGACGCTGGCGCCCGACGGCAACGCGCTGGAGACCGCCCGGGGCATCCGCGCCAAGATGGAGGAGCTGGCCCAGTTCTTCCCGCCGGGCCTGAAATGGGACATCCCCTACGACATCACGCCCGCCGTCGAGGCCTCGATCGAGAAGGTGCTGCACACCCTCGTCGAGGCGGTGGTGCTGGTCTTCATCGTGATGTTCCTGTTCCTGCAGAACATCCGCTACACGCTGATCCCCACCATCGTCGTGCCGATCGCGCTCATGGGCACCGTCACGGTGATGCTGCTCGCAGGGTTCTCGATCAACGTGCTCACCATGTTCGGCATGGTGCTGGCGATCGGCATCCTGGTCGACGACGCCATCGTCGTCGTCGAGAACGTCGAGCGCATCATGAACGAGGAGGGTCTCCATCCGAAGGAGGCCACCCGCAAGGCCATGGACCAGATCACCGGCGCCATCATCGGCATCACGCTGGTGCTGGTCGCGGTGTTCATCCCGATGGCCTTCTTCCCCGGCTCGGTCGGCATCATCTACCGGCAGTTCTCGATCGCGATGGTCACCTCCATCGCCTTCTCGGCGCTGCTCGCCCTGACCCTGACGCCCGCGCTCTGCGCCACGCTCCTGAAGCCCATCGAGAAGGGCCACGGCCACGCCAAGGGCGGCTTCTTCGGCTGGTTCAACCGGGTGGTGGACCGCGAGACCGCGCGCTACGGCCGCGGCACCCGCTGGTTCATCCGGAAGTCCGGCCGGGTGATGCTGGTCTACCTCGCGCTGGTGGCGGGCGTCGGCTACGCCTTCCTGCGCCTGCCCGAGGGCTTCCTGCCGATCGAGGACCAGGGCTTCTTCACGGTCGACATCCAGACTCCGCCGGGCGCTTCCTACAACCGCACGCAGGCGGCGGTGCGCAAGGTCGAGGAGCACCTGCTCGCCCAACCCGGCGTCGCCACCGTGACGATGCTCAACGGCTTCTCGTTCTCGGGCCAGGGCCCGAACCTGAGCCAGGCCTTCGTCACCCTCAAGCCCTGGTCCGAGCGCGACGCCGACAACTCCGCCGCCGCCCTGGTGGCCGGTACCAACGCGGCGCTCGCCGGCTACCGCGACGCGATCATCGACGCGCAGGAGCCGCCGCCGGTGGACAACCTCGGCAACGCGGCGGGCTTCTCGTTCCGCCTGCAGGACCGGGCGCAGCGGGGCTACTCGGCGCTGGCGGCGGCCGAGGCCCAGCTCCTCAAGATCGCGCAACAGAGCCCGATCCTGCAGAAGGTGAAGATCGAGGGCCTGCCGGCGACCCCCCAGGCCGAGCTGATCATCGACCGCGAGAAGGCGGCGGCTCTGGGCGTGAAGTTCGAGGACATCAACGCCACGATCCAGGTGAACCTCGGCTCGGTCTACACCAACGACTTCCCGAACCGGGGCAAGATGCAGCGCGTCTACGTGCAGGCCGAGCAGCTGCAGCGCATGCAGGCCGCGGACATCCTCAACTACGCGGTGAAGAACAGCCAGGGCACCATGGTGCCGATGTCCTCCTTCGCCGACCTCAAGTGGAGCATGGGCCCGAGCCAGATCGTGGGCTTCAACGGCTACCAGTCGGTGCGCTTCACCGGCGAGCCGGCCAAGGGCTACACGTCCGGCGAGGCGATCGCCGAGATGGAACGGCTGATGGGCCAACTGCCCAAGGGCTTCGGCTACACCTGGACCGGCCAGTCGCTGCAGGAGAAGCAGGCGGGCTCCCAGGCCTCGCTGCTGCTCGCCCTCTCGGTGCTGATCGTGTTCCTGTGCCTGGCGGCGCTCTACGAGAGCTGGGCGATCCCGTTCTCGGTGCTGCTCGTCATCCCGCTCGGCGTGATCGGCTCGGTCGCGGCGGTGTATCTGCGCGGCCTGCCGAACGACGTCTACTTCAAGATCGGGCTGATCACGATCATCGGCCTCTCGGCCAAGAACGCGATCCTGATCGTGGAGTTTGCCAAGGACCTCTGGAAGCCGGGGACCAACATCGTCGAGGCGACGATCGAGGCGGCGACGCTGCGCTTCCGGCCGATCGTGATGACCTCGCTCGCCTTCATCTTCGGCGTGGTGCCGCTGGCCGTCGCCACGGGCGCGGCCTCGAAGAGTCAGCAGGCGATCGGCACCGGCGTGATGGGCGGCATGATCTCGGCGACCGTCTTGGCGGTGTTCTTCGTGCCGGTCTTCTTCGTGGTGGTGATGCGGCTCTTCCGCCGCCGCGACGTCGAGGCCGGGATGCGGGAGAGCGCGGAGCCCGGGACCGTGCGCCCGCCGCAGCACGGCGTGCCGGCCGAGTAGGGGCCGGCCGGATCGCGGCAGCGGAGCCGCGCCCGGCGCAAGACGAGGCAAGTCACGCCGCGAGGCAAGTCACCGGACGAACCAAGTCCAGGCGCGAGCCTGGACTTGGTCCGGAGCCGACAGAGTGCGGACTGATCTTCGTCGTGCGGCGCGTGGACGCCCGGCCGTGTTTTCGGTAGTCTTCACCGTATGGTGATCGGGCTCCCGGCCCGCGCCGCCATACGGAGGGATGCCGATGCCGTTCCGATCCCCTCTCGGGCTGGGCCTCGCCCTGGCCGCCCTCGTCCTCGTGCAGTCCGGCGCGCGCGCCGAACCGTCGGCCGGAACCTGGACGGATCCGCCCCCGAAGCCCGGCGCCCCGGCCGCCGTCTCGCCGCCCCGCGCCGAGCCGGCACGGGCGGGCGGGCCCGCCGCCGAGGCGGTTGCCGCGAAGGCATCCGCCAAGTCCTCTGCCAAGGTGTCCGCCAAGCCCGATGCCAAGCTTGCCGCCGCGCCCGCACGGGCCGAGATAGCCGCGAGGAAACCCGCGCGGACGGCGCGTGCCGCACCGTCCCGCCGCGCGGTCGCGGCCCGGCCGGTGGTGCGACCCGAGCGGAGCGCGCGGCGCGCCGTCGTGCGGCCGGTCCGGGTCGCGCGGCCGTACGACCGGGACTGGCCGCCCACCGAGCCGGCGGCGCAGCCCGACTACCCGATGCCGCGGGCCTACGATGCGCGGGACCCGCGGCTGGAGCGCCTCTGGAGCGCCGAGGAGGCCGGCTACCTCGCGGTGCGCGGGCGCCACGTGGCCTATCCGGACGGGCGCGTCCTCAGGATCTACCGCCCGCGCGGGGACGACGAGGATCTCGACTGAGGCGCGAGGCCGGCGCGGTCAGCGGATGCGGCCGGGCCGGGTCGGCTCGAAGACGATGCGGCGGTGGTAGGCGCACCAGCTCTTGCCGTCCTGCACGGGCGCGCCGCAGCAGACGGCGCGCTCGGTCGGCTCGCCGATGATGAACTTGCAGACGAAGGCCCCCGACTGCGCGAAGGGCACGCGCAGGTCGGCGGAGGGCTCCTTGATGGTCTCGGCTTCGCCGATCTGGGACATGCGGACGAGTTGGTTCATCGGGCGACTTGAGAGGGTTCCGGGATCCTGCCGTCTCGGGGCGCCGGCCCGGCAGGGACATGGCCGTGGAATCTGCGCGGCCGGTGCCGGGTCGGGCACCGGCCCGATCCCGTCCGGGACGGCACGCAGGCGTCATCGTATTGTTGTAGCTGGGATTCCGGCGCGGGAAAACAAGACCGGCCGCGCGTCGGCCCGGCCGCGCACAAGCGTTGCCGTCAGAGGCCGCCCGCCGCGCCGCCGGGGTCCGGCGGTTCCGGACAGTCCTGGCGGGTTCCTATAGTGTGTTCGCTGCGTGCCGTCGCGGGTTGCGCCGGAAATCGGCGCGCCGAAATCAGGTGTCGGTCCCGGTCCGGGCCCCGCCCGCCGGACGCCCGGTCATGTGGCCATCGCAACCCTCGCCCGTGGTTTTTGCGAGCCGCGCCGACCCTGCGGCGGCGAGCCGGCGCCGAATCAGGCCCGGTCCGGGCGCCCGACCCGGCGCTTGAGCCGCATCGTCGGGCGGTGTAGGCGTCCGGCCGACGGCCCCGCGCGGCGCTCCGGGCCGCGGGAGAGAGGCGATGCGCGTCCTCGTGACCGGCTCGGCCGGGTTCATCGGCTACCATCTCTGCCGGCGCCTGCTCGCCGAGGGCCACGCCGTCACCGGCCTCGACGCCTTCTCGGACTACTACGATGTCGGCCTGAAGCGGGCCCGGCACGCGGATCTGGCGCGCCTGCCCGGCTTCACCCCCGTCGAGGGCCGGCTGGAGACGCCGGGCCTGCTCGGCGACCTCCTGGGTCGGGCGAGCCCGGAGGTCGTGGTCCACCTCGCCGCCCAGGCCGGCGTGCGCTACAGCCTGGAGAACCCGCAGGCCTACGCCGATTCCAACCTCGTGGGCAGCTTCAACCTGCTGGAGGCGGTGCGCGCCAACCCGGTGCGCCACCTGCTGCTGGCCTCGACGAGCTCGGCCTACGGCGGCAACGCGGCCCTGCCCTTCCGCGAGACCGACCGGGCGGTGAGCCCGCTGACCTTCTACGCCGCGACCAAGCTCGCCATGGAGGCGATGGCGCATTCCTACAGCCACCTCTTCGCCATCCCGACGACGGCCTTCCGCTTCTTCACCGTCTACGGGCCCTGGGGCCGGCCCGACATGGCGCTGTTCCTGTTCACCGGCAAGATCCTGGCGGGCGAGCCGATCGAGGTCTTCGCGGGCGGCGCGGCGGAGCGGGACTTCACCTATATCGACGACCTCGTGGAGGCCGTGCGCCGCCTCGTGGACGCCCCCCCGCCGCGCCCCGGCCAGGGCGCACCCGTCGGGCCCGAGGACACGCTGAGCCCCAGCGCGGCCTACCGGCTCGTCAATATCGGCGGCGGCCGGCCGGTGCGCGTCGATGCGATGATCGACGCGCTGGAGCGGGCGCTCGGGCGGCGGGCCGAGCGCGTCCTCAAGCCGCTGCCGCCCGGCGACGTGCCGCGCACGCAGGCCTCGACCGAGTTGCTGGCCCGCCTCGTCGGCGCGGTGCCGGAGACGCCGATCGCGGTCGGCATCCCGGCCTTCGTCACATGGTACCGGGACTATTACGGCGCCCGCTGAGGCCCCCGTCGCGCCGGGCGGCCGGATGTGTTTGAGTGGCGGTCCGATCACAGGACACGGACCCGCATGGCCTCGCCCCTCGTCTCCGCCGACTGGCTACACCAGCGCCTCGACGCGCCCGACCTCGTGGTGCTCGACGGCTCTTGGTACCTGCCGGCCGCCGGGCGCGACCCCGAGGCCGAGTATCTGGCGGCCCACATCCCGCGGGCCGTACGCTTCGACATCGACCGGATGAGCGACGAGACCTCGGCGCTCCCGCACATGCTGCCGCGCCCGGAGGTCTTCGCCTCGCGGATGCGCGCGCTCGGCGTCGGCGACGGGCAGCAGATCGTGGTCTACGACGGGATGGGCCTGTTCTCGGCCCCGCGGGTCTGGTGGATGCTGCGCACCTTCGGGGTGGGCGACGCGCTGGTGCTCGACGGCGGGCTTCCCGCCTGGATCGCCGCCGGCTATCCGACCGAGGACGGCGCCCCGGGCCCGCGCGAGCGGCGACATTTCAGCGCTCGGCTCGACCACGGCGCGGTGGCGGATGCGGGGGACGTGGCCCGGGCGCTCGCGGGGGGCACCACCCAAGTGGTCGATGCCCGCTCGGCGCCGCGCTTCCGCGGGGAGGAGGCCGAGCCCCGCCCCGGCGTGCGGCCGGGCCACATGCCGGGGGCACGCAACCTCCACTATGCGAGCCTGCTGCGCGACGGGCACATGAAGCGGCCCGACGAGCTGCGCGCCATCTTCGCCGAGGCAGGAGTCGATCCAGAGCGGCCGGTACTCACGACCTGCGGCTCGGGCGTGACCGCGGCGATCATCGCGCTGGCGCTGGAGACGCTCGGGCACCCGGCCCGCAGCCTCTACGACGGGTCGTGGTCGGAATGGGGGGCGGACCAGTGCCGGCCGGTGGCGACCGGGAGCGCGTGAGGCTCCCTCCCCCCTCCGCGGGGGAGGGTGGCCCCTGCGTCAGCAGGGGTCGGTCGGGACGAAGTCCCGCAGAGAGGAGGGCCCGGGTTCAAGACAGCCTCGGCATCGACGTTGCGCTCGTGCCTGAAGCGCCGTCCCCTCTCCCGCCTCGCTCCGCTCGGCACCCTCCCCCGCAGAGGGGGGAGGGTTGCGCTGGCGCTCAGGCCCACTCGCCCCGGCGCATCACCGGCACGGCCTGTCCGTCCTCGCGGATGCCGTCCACGTCGATCTCGGCCGAGCCGATCATCCAGTCGATGTGGATCAGGCTGCGGTTGGCGCCGCGGGCCGCGAGGTCGTCCTCGCCGAAATCGGCGCCGCCGTTGCGGAAGCATTTGCTGTAGGCCTGGCCCAGCGCGATGTGGCTCGCCGCGTTCTCGTCGTAGAGCGTGTTGTAGAACAAGAGCCCCGAGGCCGAGATCGCCGAGGAGGCCGGCACCAGCGCGACCTCGCCGAGGCGGCGCGCGCCCTCGTCGGTGTCGAGCACCCGGGCGAGCACGTCGGCGCCGGTGCGGGCGCGCGATTCCACGATCCGCCCCTCCGCGAAGCGCACCGCGATCCCGTCGATCAGCGTGCCCTGGTAGGAGAGCGGCTTGGTGCTGGTGACGTGCCCGTCCACCCGCAGCCGGTGCGGCGTGGTGAAGACCTCCTCGGTCGGGATGTTGGCGTTGCAGGTGATGCCGCTGCGCGAGGTCGCCGCGCCCCCGCACCATTCGTGGTCGTCGGCGAGCCCCACCGTGAGGTCGGTGCCGGGGCCCTGGAAGCGGAGCGCGGCGAAACGCTCGGCGTTGAGCCGGTCCTTGCGGGCGTGCAGGTCGGCGTTGTGCCGCGCCCAGGCGCCGAGCGGGTCCGGGCCGTCGACCCGCGAGGCCGCGAAGACGGCGTCCCAGAGCCGGGCCACCGCCCGGTCCTCCGGCAGGTCGGGGAAGACCGTGCGGGCCCAGGCCGGGGTCGCGGCCGAGACGATGGTCCAGTTGGTGGCGAAGTTGGCGATGAGTTCGAGGGCCGGCACGTAGGCCTTGGAGCGGGCGCGGTTGGCGCGCGCCACCTTCTCGGGATCCTGGCCGGTGAGCAGCGTGGGGTCGTCGCCGCTGATCGCGAGCCGCGCCGCGCCGTTGCGGTAGGCCTCGGCCATGCCGGCGTAGAGCCAGCCGGCGGCCGTGTCGAAGGCGGCGTCCGGCGCGTGGGCGAAGCGGGCGAGCGTGGCTTGGTCGTCGCCGAGCAGCGTGGTGACCAGCGAGGCGCCCGCCGCGTAGGCCTCGCGGGTGATGGCGCGGGCGAGCGGCAGCGCCTCGATCGGCGCCGTCAGCACGAGTTCCTGGCCGGGCTGCAGGTTGAGCCCGACCCGCACGGCCACCGTGGCCAGCCGATCGAGCCGCGGATCCGTCTGCGGCCCGGCATGTCCCGTCATCGTCCCTGTCCCTCGCGGTCCGGCCCTCAGGCGGGCCCAGGTGCAAGATCGGTACAGGGGCTGGCGAAAATCAAGCGGCGCGCGACCACGTGATGTCGCCGAGGCTCTCCCGGAAGGCGAAGCGGGCGAGGTGGTCGGCGACCACGTTCTCCAGGCGCGTCAGGCCGACCGGGTCGGGGGTGGCGATGCGCATCACCAGCGCGTCAGGCTCCGCCTCGAAGGTGCAGACCCGGTCCTCGCCGAACGGCACCTTGCCGTGCTGCGGGGTGCTCTCGACCGGGAACTTGTGGCTCCAGTGCCGGCAGAGCTGCTGCAGGTAGCGGCTCGCCTCGGCGGTGTGGACGCGGGCCTGGGAGGTGGGCATCGGGTGGTCTCCTGAACGTGTGTTCTCGCGGGAGCCGTCGTCGTCTTCGCAGATGCGAAGGCGCCGGACCGGAGAAGCAAGTGGCGGGCCCGATCGCCGGAAGGCTGCCGGCCCTTTGAGAAACAAACTCCGCGAGAGCCGTTAAAGCCTGGATAACGCTGAAGCTCTCCTGAACGGAGCGCCCCGGTTCCACAGGGTCTGCGACAGCCCGCGACGGGTGTCATATGGGGTGCCGGATCGAGCGACTTTGTGGCGCGGTGCGGTGGATTTCGGGGCCGTGTGCTGCAGCGCACCACGATGGGGCGAGCGGGTGCCGTGCTCTCCCTCCCCCGCAGAGGGGGAAGGGCGAGCGGCGCGGTCGAAGCGTCCTCCGTCGCACGCCCCATGCGCGCGAAAAGAGCAGCGCCTCACCGGCCCGGATCGGCTGGCCCCTCCCCCACCACCTTGCCCGGGTTGAGGATCCCATGCGGGTCGAGCGCCGCCTTGAGGCGCCGCATCAGGTCGAGCCCGACCGGGTCGCCGTAGCGCTCCAGCTCCGCGCGCTTCAGGAGCCCGACCCCGTGCTCGGCGGCGATCGAGCCGTCCATCGCGTGCACGATGTCGTGCACGATGCGGTTGAAGCGGCCCCACTCGGCGAGGAAGGCCTCGCGGTCCATGCCGGGCGGCTGGCTCAGGTTGAAGTGGACGTTGCCGTCGCCGAAATGCCCGAAGGCGCAGACCCGGATGCCCGGCATCGCGGCCTCGCAGGCGGCGGTGGCCTCCGCGAGGAAGGCGGGCAGGCTCGGGAGCGGCACCGAGACGTCGTGCTTGATCGAGGCGCCCGCCCGCTTCTGCGCCTCGGGCAGCGACTCGCGCAAGGCCCAGAGCGCGCGGTTCTGCGCGGCGCTCGCGCCGACCGCCGCGTCCTCGACGATGCCGGCCTCCAGCGCGGCGGCGAGCGCCGCCTCCATCTCCGCCCGCGTGTCGGCCTCGGGCCGCGCCGAGGCCAACTCCACCAGCGCGTAGGCCCCGTGCGCGCCCGCCAGCGGGCGCACCGCGCCCGGCGCGTGCGCCAGGACGAGATCTAGCCCGAAGGGCGGCATCACCTCGAAGGCGGTCAGGTCCCGGTCGCAGGCGGCGCGCAGATGCGCGAACAGGGCGAGTGCCCGCTCGGGCGAGGCCAGCCCCGCGAAGGCCACCGTGGTCGAGCGCGGCCGCGGGAACAGCCTGAGCACCGCGGCCGTGACGATGCCGAGTGTGCCCTCCGAGCCGATGAAGAGCTGCTTCAGGTCGTAGCCGGCATTGTCCTTGCGCAAGCTGCGCAGGCCGTTCCAGACTCGGCCGTCGGCGAGCACCACCTCGAGCCCCAGCACGAGGTCGCGGGCGTTGCCGTAGGACAGGACCTGCACGCCGCCCGCGTTGGTGCTGATGCCGCCGCCGATCCGGGCGGAGCCGCGCGAGGCGTAGGAGAGCGGGAACAGCAGCCCCGCCGCCTCGGCCGCCTCCTGCAGGTGCTGGAGGATCACCCCGGCCTCGACCGTCGCGGTGGCGCCGACCGGGTCGATCGCCCGCACTCGGTCCATCCGGCCGAGCGCGAGAACGAGGCCGCCCCGCGGGACGCCGCCGCCGACCAGCCCGGTATTGCCGCCCTGCGCCACCACCGGCACCCCGGCCTCGGCGCAGGCCCGCACCGCGAAGGCGACCTCCGCGGTGCTGCCCGGCCGGGCGACCGCCGGAGCCTCGCCCCGGTAGAGGCGGCGCTGCTCGGCGAGGTAGGGCGCGACGTCCCCCGGCGCGGTGAGGATGTGGGCCGCCCCGAGCCGGGCGCGCAGCGCGTCGAGCAAGCCGTCCATCCGGGAACCCCTCGCATCGTGCCCGCCCGCGGGCGGCCTCTCGACCCCGCCGCCCGGGCTGGCGCGGGCGCCGCACTGGCCTAATGTGGATCCGCGGCGCTGTGGGCGTAGCCCGTCCGCGCCGGCCGCGGAAGCCCGGGGATCGTCCCCGCCCGCTCACCCAACGACCGTCCTGCCAGAGGCGACGCATGCTCTCCGTCATCCCGAACCCGCCGCGCACGGCCCTGCCGATCGTCGGCAGCCCGGACCTCTTCCCCGTGCGGCGGGTCTACTGCGTGGGGCGCAACTACGCTGCCCATGCCCGCGAGATGGGCGCCAACCCCGACCGCGAGCCGCCCTTCTTCTTCATGAAGCCCGCCGACGCGCTCCAGATCGTCGGCGCGGAGCCGGCGCAGCACCCCTATCCGCCCCATACGGAAAACTACCACTTCGAGATCGAGATGGTGGTGGCGCTGGGCCGGGGCGGGCGCGACATCCCCGTGGAGCAGGCGCTCGACCACGTATACGGCTACGCGGTCGGCCTCGACATGACCCGGCGCGACCTGCAGGACGATGCCAAGGCGCTGCGTCGCCCCTGGGACCTCGGCAAGGCCGCCGACGCCTCCGGGCCGATCGGCCCGCTCCACCCGGTCGCCGCGGTCGGCCACCCGGAGTCCGGCGCGATCACGCTGGCCGTCGACGGGCAGGTGCGCCAGAGCGGCGACCTCGCCGAGATGATCTGGTCGGTGGCCGAGCAGGTCGCCTACCTGTCGGGCTATTTCGAGCTGGCGCCGGGCGACCTGATCTTCACCGGCACGCCCTCGGGCGTCGGCCCGGTCCGGCGCGGCGAGCGCATGACGGGGTCGGTCGCCGGGCTCGGCGCGATCGTGCTCGACGTGGTCTGACCCGGTGCTCCTCGACAACCCCCTCGCCCGGCGGCTCTTCCACCTCGGGGCGCTCGCGCTCCGGGGCATGACGCTCGGCGTGCGCGGCGCGGCCTTCGACGCGGCGGGCCGGGTCTGCCTCGTGCGCCACACCTACGTGGCGGGCTGGCACCTGCCGGGCGGCGGCGTCGAGGTCGGCGAGAGCGCGGCGGACGCGATGCTGCGCGAGTTCCGCGAGGAGGCGGAACTCGCCGTCGCCCCGGAGGCGCTGCGCCTGCGCGGCTTCTACCGCAACCTCGCGGGCTCCCGCCGCGACCACGTCGCGCTCTACGTGGCGAGCGCGGCGACGCGGCTGCGCGAGAAGCGGCCGGACCGCGAGATCGCGGCCTGCGCCTTCTTCCCCCTCGACGCCCTGCCGGAGGGCACGACCCGGGGCACCGCCGCGCGCCTGCGCGAGATCCGCGAGGGGCTCGATCCCGCCGCGCACTGGTAGGGCGGCGGCGACGATTTTCGGCCCCGCCGCGCTTCGCCGCCCTTGCGCCGGCCGGCGGAATGGTGTTTAGAGACCGGCGTCGGCGGGGCGCCGGCCGGTTCGTCCGGCGAGCGCCAGCAGGACAAGCGAGCGGGTGTAGCTCAGGGGTAGAGCACAACCTTGCCAAGGTTGGGGTCGAGGGTTCGAATCCCTTCGCCCGCTCCAATTTTCCCAACCACCGATGCCGACGACAAGCCGCCCTCGGGCGGCTTTCGTCGTTTCAGGCCGCCGCCGCGGCGGCCTCGGCGCGCGCGATTCTTGGCTGACGCAGGCGAAGCTTCGCTTGCATCGGCCGGCGGAATGGTGTTTAGAGACCGGCGTCGGCGGGGCGCCGGCCGGTTCGTCCGGCGGGTGCCAGCAGGACAAGCGAGCGGGTGTAGCTCAGGGGTAGAGCACAACCTTGCCAAGGTTGGGGTCGAGGGTTCGAATCCCTTCGCCCGCTCCAATTTTCCCAACCACCGATGCCGACGACAAGCCGCCCTCGGGCGGCTTTCGCCGTTTCCGTGCTCACGCCTCCGGCGTCTCGGCCCTGTACCACGTGTAGTGCTTCTTCACCGCCTCGGTGACGGTCCAGGTGCCCGACCAGCCGCGCGGCGCCACGAAGGCGTCGCCCGCCCGGTAGCTCGTCGCCACGCCCGCCGCGTCGGTCGTGGTGACGGCGCCCGCGATGAGGTGGATGAACTCGTCGTGCTCGAAATCGATGCGGAAGGCGCCGACGCCGCAGGTCCAGATGCCGGCCGCGTAGCGCCTGTCCGGGCTGGTGAAGACCACGGTGTTGGTCTGGCGCGGGTTGCCCGAGACGATGTGCGAGGGCAGCGGCAGGTAGGACTTCGCGCGCGGCTGGGCGGCCGGGAAATCGTGGTTCTGCTTCAGCGGTCCGTCGAGCAGCGGCGGGGCGGCGCCCCGCGGGCGCAGAAGGACCGGCAGGCTGCCGAGGAGGGCCATCGCGGGGCCGCCGAAGGTGTAGAAAAGCCGCGGGATTTCCATTCGATCCCCTCAGATCGCCCGGACGTATCGGGTCCGGCCGCCAGTCTCCGTCGGCGGCCGCGCGGGACTCGTCCTGTCATCCGGCGCGATCGAGACCGTACAGGGAAACAACCGCGACACAATTCGATTGTCGAAGAGCAGAACTTCTGGCTGCAACTATAGATACCAGATTCCGAATCGAACCCTTGTGTAAGGTTAAGCGCTTCTTTCGATGTGCGCGGCGTTTCTACCGAGCCGGGCCATGGGAGGCGTGCGGCCACCGCGCGCGAGGCTGCGGATCAGCGATGCCGGGAATCTGCTCGACGCGCGTCGGCGGAGCGGGAACCTGCGCGCGGGCCATCGGACGCCGCTCACGAGATTTGAATCATATTGAGTGAGGGAAGCATCAACCGGTAAAGGTTGGTGCGGCCAAGAGGACTCGAACCTCCACCCCTCGCGGGACTAGCACCTCAAGCTAGCGCGTCTACCAATTCCGCCATGGCCGCATCGGCACCCCGAGGGGAGACCGCTGGTCCGATCCGGCGGCCTCGCTGGCCGGTCCGTCTCGGTGAGCGGCGCAATAACAGATCGATTCCGGCCCGACAAGCGGGCTCGCGCGAAACGGCCCGAAAATCACGCGCTCTGGGCGCCCGGCTCGAACAGGGGCGCGGCCCCCTCCCCGATCGAGGTGCCGGGCGCGCGCAGGGTCTCGGGCTTGCGGATCAGCTCGGTCACCTCGACGGAGATGCGGCTGCCCGTGACCACGATCTGGCCGCGGGCGATCGGGTGGTCGTTGGCCAGGATCTCGACCATGTCGGTCTCGCTGGCCTCCAGCTCGATCACCGCGCCGCGGCCCATGCGCAGCAGCATGTGCAGCGGCATGCGGCAGCGCCCGAGCACCACCGTGACATCGACCTTCAGATTGTCCAGAACCGCCACGCGCCGCGCTCTCGTCACCCGGGGCACCGGCCGGCGCTCGCTCTCGCGCGCGGAAGCGGTGCTCGGGGAAGCTTCCGCGCAACATGGTGAAGCCTTGGTAAACGCCTCGCGTCTCGAGACCGCACCGGAGACCTTCCTGCCCCGCTCAGGGACCCCGCCGGTGGCGTGGCGGGTGAGCGACGGGCTCGTCGACTACGAGGCGGCGGTCGCCTGGATGGAGGCGCGCGCCGCCGCGATCGCCAGGGGAGAAGCGGACGAGTGCGTCTGGCTGCTTGAGCACCCACCCCTCTACACGGCCGGTACTTCGGCCAAGCCCGCCGACCTCGTCGCGCCGGACCGCTTCCCGGTCTACCCGTCGGGCCGGGGTGGGCAGTACACCTATCACGGGCCGGGCCAGCGGGTGGCCTACGTGATGCTCGATCTCAACCGCCGCCGCACGGACCTGCGCGCCTACGTGACCTGCCTTGAGGCGTGGCTGATCGCGACGCTGGACGCCTTCAACGTACGCGCTGAGCGGCGCGAGGACCGGGTCGGCGTCTGGGTGCGGCGGCCCGAGAAGGGGCCGGGCGTCGAGGACAAGATCGCGGCGATCGGCATCCGGGTGCGCCGCTGGGTGAGCTTCCACGGCATCAGCCTCAACGTCGAGCCGGATCTCTCGCACTTTGCCGGCATCGTGCCCTGCGGGGTGCGCGAGCACGGGGTGACGAGCCTCGTCGATCTCGGCCAGATCGTGAGCCTGCCCGAGGTGGACATGCAGTTGCGCGCCGCCTTCGAGCCGATCTTCGGCGCGACCGCGCCGGACGAGGCCGGCTGAGGCGCCCGGTCCTGGTTTCGAAAGGTCGAGACCTTTCGCGGGTGCAGGGCAGAGCCCTGCAATTGGACTCTTCGCCCCGGCTCCGCCGGGGCGGAGAGTCCAGCCCGAGGCTCAGCCCCGGGACCCCGCCCAAGGGCCTCGGGCCCTTGGGGATCCCATGACTCGGCGGCTCAGAAGTCCGCGTGCAGCCGCGTGCCGAAGAAGTGGGCTGGGCCGCGATCTTGGTTGTAGGCCGGGTTCGAGACGAGCTGGTAGTCGAAGGTCACGGTGACGAACTTCGCCAGGCTCAGCGCGTAGTAGGCTTCCACCGCGCGCTCGGGCGCGTAGGTCAGGCGCCCGTCGCCGATGAGGAGGCCGAGCCCCCCGTTGGCGAAGAAGGCCCGGTGCGCGCGCGAGATCGCGTTCATGGTGGCGCCGAGCCCGATCGTGTCGAGCGGCCGGTCCCACGCGGCGCCCTTGATCGAGACGCCGCCCGAGAGGCTGGCGTCGATGTCGGTGAAGCTGGCGCTCTCGTTGCGGCCGTCATTGGCGCTGGCGCGGGCGAAGACGCCGACATCGTCGGTCACCGCCTGCTCCAGGTTGACGTAGAACCCGCTCTTGCGGCGCGGGCGCCGGGTCGCCTGCACGGCGTCGTTGATATCCGCGAAGGCCCCGCCGAGCGTGAGGCCCACCACCTGGCGGTAGTTGGCCGTGTTGGTCACGTTGGTGAAGGCGCCGAGCCGGACGCGGCCGGGCTGGTCCAGCACCGGCAGGGTGTGGCGCGTCTCCAACTCCACCACGGCGCCCGCCCGCTCGAAGACGCGCGGGTCGAGCACGTCGCTGGAGGGCTCCTTCGGCACCTGCGTGTAGGCCGCCCGGATGGCGAACTCCCGCCGGTTGTACTCGACGTACACCCCTTGCGTGAAACCCGGCAGGTTGGCCGGGAAGTCCCAGGCCGAGGCCGCCCAGAGCGACCAGTTCATGAAGTCGAGGCGGGGATCGTGGGCGTAGACGTTGCCGTCGAAGAAGTCGCCGAGCGCGAACTTGCCGGCGACCACGGTGATGCGCTCGACGTCGCGCCGGGTCGCCACCTGGTTGATGCCGTCCGGCACGTCCTCGGTCTCGCCGCCGAGGCCGAAGGTCTGGCGGATGAAGTAGCGGTTGGAGCGCAGCTTCGGGAAGGGTGCGCCCGCCTTCTGGGCCTCGCCGTTGACGAAGCCGGCGACGCCCAGCGTGCGCGAGAGGCCGAAGCCCTGGCTGAATTCCGGGTTGTAGTAGAGCTCGGTGCCCTCCACCAGCTTGAAGCCGATGAAGGCGGTCGCGGTCGTGGTCGCCTGCGCCTGGCGCGGCACGAGGCTCTGCTCGCCCCGGTAGGGCGCGCGGAAGCCGGTCACGCCCTGGTTCACGAAGGTGGTCTGGCCGTGGAGGGTGAAGCGGTCCGAGACGTCGGTGTCCGGCACGTTCGGCGCGGTGGCGTCGGCCTCCGGCGGCAGGCGGAAGCCCTCCGGGTACCACGAGAGCCGCGCCAGCATCTGGTTCGAGATGAAGGCCGCCCGCGTCGAGACCGGGCCCCCGGCTGGGCCCGGCACCGCGCCGAGATCGAAGCGCCGGCTCTCGCCGTAGTCGATGTAGCGGTAGTCGAGCCCCAGCGCGATCCGGTCGGTGATGGCGTATTGCAGGCCGGCGCCCAGGGTGAAGCCGAGCGAGGCCTCGTCGCGCCGCGCGGTCGCGGCGGGTCCGCCCGCGCGGTCCGGGTAGATCGCCAGGATGCGCGTCGTCGCTCCCGCCAGACCGAAGGTCGCGTAGACCAGCGCCCGGTCGAAGCTGTAGCCGACGCGGCCCCGCAGCAGGCCGTAGAAATCGGTCTTGGCGCGGATCGGGTCGAAGGCCGCGTCCGCGTCCTCGTAGCCGAGGCGCAGCGCGTTCGAGCCGACCGGCCGCTTCAGGTTCGCGGCCGAGACGTCGGCCTCGATGCCGTAGAGCCAGGGGCCGCTCTGTCGGTTCCAGCCGCCGAACACGCCGCCGACGGCGGTCGTCGCCTCGCGCCCGCGGTCGGAGCGGCCGGTGGCGTCGCCGGTGCGGAAGTCGGGGATGGCGCGCCCGCCGACCGTGGTCGAACCGAAGTTCAGCGCGCCGAACGAGCCGCCCGCGCTGCCCTGCAGGCCGAGATAGGGGCCCGACCAGTCGATGAAGGCGGGCGGGCCGCCGGGCGGGGTGGCCGGAGGATCGGCGGCCCGAGCCGCCGCGGGAGCCAGGGCGGCGAGAAGCGCGGCGGAGAGCCGGAGCCCGCGCACGGGCCGCCCACCTCTCCTCCGTATGAGGGATCCATAGAGCGTAGGTGGCCCCCACGCTCTCCCTCCCCCCTCTGCGGGAGAGGGTACCCTGCGCAGCAGGGGGGGCCGGGACGGAGTCCCGCAAGAGGGGAACCCGGCTTCAGCGGAAGATGTGGCCTTCGGACAGGACAGAACACCATCCTGCACCGTCGCTCCCCTCTCCGCGGGGCTTCGTCCCGACCGACCCGGCCTGACGGCCGGCCCACCCTCCCCCACCGAGGGGAGAGGGAGAGCGCGCGGGCTGTCGCCCGAGATTTTCGCCCTCGATGGCCCCCGCATCCGCGTCACAGCCGCCTCTCGCCCCTCTGCCGAGCGCCCCGATCCGGCGATTCATAGCCTGTGCTATATCGTCCGCAAGCCGTGGCCGGCGCACCCATCCAGCCCGCGCCGAAGCGTGGCAGAAATGCCCCGCTCGGATGACGGAGACGTGACGCCGGCTCAAGCGTTGCCGCAGGCATGGAAACATGCCGCCCGATCACCGTTCTGTGAGGGCGGCGTCCGGCGGGCTGCCGGAATACGAGAGAGGCGGTTCGACGGTGCGCTCGGGGGCTCTGCGCGACGGGTTGGTGGTGGTCGGCGCCGTGGCGGCGACGGTCGCGCTCTGGCGGCTGCTGCCGGTCGATGCGTGGCTGCGCGATTTCGGTGCCTGGAGCGCCGGTCTCGGCGTCTGGGGGCCGGTGGCGTTCGCCGGCATCTTCCTCGCGGCCACGCTCTTGGTGATCCCCTGCACGCCGCTGACCATCGCGGGCGCGGTGGCCTTCGGCTGGTGGGCGATGCCGATCGTGCTCGGGGCCGCCACCGCGGGCTCGCTGCTGGCCTTCCTGGCCGCCCGCTCCGTGCTGCAGGGGCCGGTGGGGCGCATCATCGACCGGCGCCCGGCCTGGCGGGCCACCGCCGAGGCGGTCGGCGACGGGGATTGGCGCCTGCTCCTGCTGATGCGGCTGAGCCCCTTCGTGCCCTTCAACGTGCAGAACTACGCGCTCGGCATCACCGACGTCGGCGTCGGCGCCTTCCTGTTCTCGACGGTGCTCGGCATGCTGCCGGGCACGATCCTGTGCATCTATCTCGGGGTGATCGGGCGCGCGGCGGGCAGCGAGGATCCGGTCCACTGGATCTCGCTGGGCCTCGGCCTCGTCGCCACGCTCGGGCTCGTCTGGCTGACGCGGCGGCGGGTGCGGGCGAGGCTGCGCGCCCGCGGCGCCGGCCCGGCCCGGCCGGCGGCCCGGGCGCGGGGCGGCATCGGGCCGGGCATCGGGCCGGGACGGGAACGGGAGCAGGGCGCGGGATCATGACCATCGCGGTGAAACCCGGGGACCTGCCGGTCCCGCTCGCCGCACCCTCCGGCGTGCTGCGGCCCGGCGAGACTTGTTGGCGGCGGGAGCGCGCGCCCCGCGCCGCCCTGCTGCACGACGGCGCGGCCTACTTCGCGGCGGCGCGCCACGCGCTCGTCGCGGCCCGGCGCTCGATCCTGCTGATCGGCTGGAGCTTCGACCCGCGCACCTGCCTGCGGCCGGAGAGCGCCGACCCCTCCGGCGACGAGGCGCTGGGCGACCTGCTGCGCCGGCTGAAGCTGCAGCGGCCGGAACTCGCGATCCGCCTGCTGATCTGGAACATGCCCTGGCCGATCTCGGCCAACAGCGACATGAAGCCCCCGGCGATCCGCGAGCGCCTCGGCCCCGGCATCGACTACCGCATCGACGGCACGCTGCCTTTCGGCGCCTGCCAGCACCAGAAGATCCTGGTGGTGGACGACCGGATCGCCTTCTGCGGCGGCAGCGACTTCGAGGCCAACCGCTGGGACACGCCCGCCCACCGCGACCGCGACGCCCGCCGCCGCCTGCCCTCGGGGGAGGCCTACCCGCCGCGCCACGACGTGATGCTGGCGGTGGACGGCGAGGCCGCCCGCGCGCTCGCCGCGCTCGCCCGCGAGCGCTGGCGAGCGGCGAGCGGCGAGGTGCTGGCCGCCGAGCCGGGACCCGGGGCGGGCGCGCCCGAGGGTCCGTTCGAGGATCGCTTCGAGGGTCCCTTCGAGGACCCTTGGCCCGAGACCCTCGCCGCCGACTTCGCCGACGTGCCGGTGGCGCTCGCCCGCACGGTGCCGGCGCTCGGCCGGGCGCCCGCGATCCGGGAGAACGAGGCCCTGTTCCTCAGCGCGATCGCGGGGGCGCGGCGCAGCATCTACCTGGAGAACCAGTACTTCACCGCGCCGCTGGTGGCCGAGGCGCTCGGCCGGCGGCTCGAGGAGCCGGACGGGCCCGAGATCGTCGTGGTGGTGGCCGAGCGCAGCCCGAACGGCTTCGACCGGCTCACCATGGACAGCGCCCGGCGCGGGCTGATCAAGCGGTTGAAGGCGCGGGACCGCTTCGACCGCTTCCGCATCCTGGCGCCCCACACCGCGTCCGGGCAGCCGATCCTGATCCACTCCAAGGTCTCGGTTTTCGACGATACCCTGCTGCGGGTCGGCTCGACCAACCTCAACAACCGCTCCTTCGGCTACGACACCGAGTGCGACCTCGCGCTGGCCGCGGGCGACGGGCCGGAGGACGCGGGCCTGCGCGCCGCCATCGCCCGGGTGCGCGAGCGGCTGCTCGCCCACCACGCGGGCTGCGAGGCGCGCGCCTTCGCGGCGCGGGTGGCCGAGCGGGGCAGCCTGCGGGCGGCGCTCGACGACCCCGCCCTGGTGCCGCCGCGCCGGCTCTGCCCGGTCGTCCCCTCACACCGGGGCCTCGTCGCCCGCCTCGTCGAGGCGCTGAACCTCGGCGACCCCTACGGCCCGGGCGATGCGTGGCGGCCCTGGCGCCGGCCGGGGCTGCTGCGGGCGGCGGTCCGGACGAAGCTCGGCGGGTGAGGCGGCCTCAGCCCGCCGCCTCCGCCCGACGGGCCGGCTCCCCGACGGCCGGGTCCAGCGCGATCTCGACGAGCAGCGGCCGGTGGTCGGAGGCGACCCGGGCGAGGCCGCCGCCCACGGGGCCCATCCGCCCCACGCGGATGCCGGACGAGACAAAGGCGTGGTCGATGCGCAGGAGCGGCAGACGCGTCGGGAAGGTCGCGCCGGAGCGGGCGCGCCCGGTCGGGCTGAGCCGGCGCGCGTCGGCGAGGCGGCCGGCCAGCCGCCGGTAGCTGCGCGACCAGGGCGTGGCGTTGAGGTCGCCGAGCAGCACCGCGGGCTCGCGACAGGCCGGGTTGCCGAGCCAGTCGGGCCCGAGCAGGGCCTCCACCTGCGCCAGCCGCTCGCCGCCCGTCAGCCCCAGATGCGTGTTGAGCACCTGCAGCCGCCGCCCGCCCAGCGCGACCTCGACCCAGAGCGCCCCCCGCGGCTCCAGCCCGAGCCGGCGCGGATGGCCCGGGAGCGCCCCCGCCCGCACGAGCCGCGCGGGATGGGGGGTGAGGATCGCGTCGCCGTAGCGCTCCCCCTCCGCGTGGAGGGCGGGGTGGAAATGGTAATCCATGCGCAGTGCGCGGGCGATCACCGCCGCCTGGTCGTGGCCGCCGGTGCGCGCGCGCCCGACATCGACCTCCTGCAGCGCCACCACGTCGGGCGCGAGGTCGGCGATCACCGCGGCGATGCGCTCGGGCGCGACCCGGCCGTCGAGGCCCAGCGCGTGCCGGATGTTGTAGCTCAGGAGACGGATCAAGGGCGCGCTCGCGTCAGGAGCCGGCGGCCCCGCGGCCCCTCAAGATAGGGCGGCGCGCCCCGCGCCGCCTCACGCCGCCTCACGCCGCCGCGGCGATTGAGACCGCGTCCGGGAGGTCGGCGTCCGGCGCCGGGGCGACGGCGACGGCCAGCAGCAGGAGCAGCGCCGCCGCGACCGCGACGGCCGCCAGCACCGCCGTGACGACGGCGGCGTGGCGGCGCGCGGCGTGGATCAGGGCAAAGCCGAGGGCGAAGGCGCAGACCTGCGCGAGCGACGCGGCGAGGCTCGGGCCCATCGCGCGATCTCCCTCCCGGTCCCGCCGGGCGGGACCGCATGGATCCGGCCCGCGATGACGTCCACAAAAGACCGCTCTTTCATGACCCGTTTGGGGTATGCCGCCGCGCCCGCATCGTGAGTGAATGGTCCGGCACGTCCGCACGCGCGAGGGGGCCCCGGGCGGACGGGGAAGGTGCGACCCGATGGAGAGCCACGACGCGGTCTCGGCGTTGGTCGACAGTTTCTACGAGGCCGCCCTGCGCCCCGAGCTGTGGCGCCAGACACTTGAGACCTGCGCGCGGGTCTTCGGCTCCGAGGGCGCCCTCATGCTGCCGGGGCCCGACGCGCCGCTCGAACTCGCCTGCAACCCCTTCCTCGACGCGGCGATCGCCGACGGGCTCGCCCAGGGCTGGCTCGCCCACAACCCGCGGGTGCTGCGCGGCATCCCGGCGATGCGCGACCCCGGCCGGGTGCTCACCGAGCAGCACATCTTCTCGCCGCGCGAGCTCGACCGGCTGCCCTTCAACGCCGAGTACGTGAGCGCGCACGGCCTGCGCCACTTCGCGGGGCTCTACCTCGTGCCGGCGGGCGGGCGCAGCCTGATCCTGTCGCTGGAGCGCGCGCCGCGCAGCGGGGCCTTCACGCAGGCCGAGTGCGAGGCGCTGGAGCGGGTGGTGCCGCACCTGCAGCGGGCGGGGCGGCTCGCGCTGCGGATCGCGCAGGCGCGGGCGGGCTCGGCCTTGGAGGCCTTCGACCTCATGCGCTGCGCGGGCCTGCTCCTCGACGGGGCGGGCGCGGTGGTGCGGATGAACGGGCGCGCCGCCGCCCTGATGGGCTCGGGCCTCAACGTGCTGCAGGGGGCGCTGATCGCCCAGCACGGGCCGAGCAACGCCGCGCTCGGGCGGCTGATCGGCAGCGTGGTCGGCACCCGCCGGGGGAGCCTGGGGCCGGTCTGCCGCCCGGTGGCGGTGCCCCGGCCGGGCGGGCCGGGCGGGCAGCCCGCGGCCCCGCTCATCGTGCACGCCGCGCCCCTGCCGGGGGCGGCGGGCGACCTGTTCCAGCAGGCGCGGGCGGTGCTGCTGATCGTCGATCCGGCCGAGGCGCACCCGCCCGGCGAGGGGCTGCTGCGCGAGCTCTACGGGCTGACCGCCGCGGAGGCGCGCCTCGCCCGGATGCTTGCCGACGGGCGCGACCTCGGCGAGGCCGCCGACGCGCTCGGCGTGGCGGTGAGCACGGCGCGCACGCAGCTCAAGGCCGTCTTCGCCAAGACCGGCACGGGCCGCCAGGCCCAGCTCGCGGTGCTGCTCGCCGGGCTCGGGCGCGGGCCGTGAGGCGGCCTCACGCCGGCTCGAACAGCGGCAGCGGCCGCATCTCCGGCACCCGCACGAGGCCGCGGTCGGTGATGCGGATCTGCGGGATCACCGCGAGCGGGATCAGGTTGAAGCCCATATAGGGGATGGCGCAGCCGGCCTGCGTCCAGGCCGCCTTCAGCGCCCGCACGGATTCGGCCACCGCGCCGACGCGCCGGTCCGAGATCAGCCCGGCCACCGGCAGCGCCACGCGCGCCACGACGGCGCCGTCCGCCACCACGCAGACGCCCCCCTGCACGGCGGCGACCGCCTCCACGGCGGCCCGCATGTCGGCCTCCGAGAGCCCCGCCACCACGATGTTGTGCGCGTCGTGCCCGACGCTGGAGGCCACCGCGCCGCGCCGCAGGCCGAAGGCGCTGAGGAGCCCGTGCGCCACGTTGCCGTTGCGGCCGTGCCGCTCGATCACCGCGACGTGGCAGAGGTCGTGCGCGCCGAGCGTCTGCGCCCAGTCGGCGCCCGGCACCAGCGGCAGGCGGGCATGGGCGAGTTCGATGCCCGGCAGCACCGTGCGGATGGCGTTGACGGTGCAGGGCCCGGCGGGCAGCGGCGGCACCAAAGCGGGCAGCGGCTCGGGCAGGCGCACGGTGCGGTAGGCGGGCTCCGGGTAGCGGTAGGGCCGCGCCAGGGCCGCCTCCAGCCGGGGCGTCGGCGCGCGGCCCTCCACCACCAATTCGCCGCCATACCACGTGGCCTGGGGCACGAGGTCGTCGTCGAGGAGCACGAGGTCGGCCCGGCGCCCGCCCCCTAGGCCCCCGATCTCGCCGTCGAGGCCGAAGCGGGTCGCCGGGTGGAGCGAGCCCATCGCCCAGGCGGCGGGCTTCGGGATGCCGAGCCGCACGGCCTCGCGCACCACCCAGTCGAGCCCGTAGGCCAGGAGGTCGTCGGCGTCGCGGTCGTCGGTGCAGGCGCAGACCCGCTTCCACGCGGCGCCGTACTCGGTCACCGTGCCGATCGCCTTCGGCAGCGAGTGCCAGGGGGTGGTCGGCGGACCGCCCCGCAAGAGAATCCAGAGGCCGGCTTCCAGCAGGTCGTCGGCGATCTCGGCATCGACCGCCTCGTGCGTGTCGGTGACGCCGCTGGCCGCATAGGGCGCCACGAAGTCCCGCCCGTAGATGTGGCCCGAGACCGGGCGCCCGCGCTCCAGCGCCGCCGCCAGGATGGCGTGGGCGCGCGGATCGCCCTCCGCCACCGCGACGAAATCCATCTTCTCGCCGAGCCCGATCGCCTCCGGCCACGCGTCGAACAGGGCCGCGATCTTCTCCGGCGTCAGGTCGCCGCCCGCGGTCTCGATCTCCGGGCTCGTCGCCGGCACGGTGCTGGGCACCGAGAGGTAGATGCTGAGGGGCGCCTGCCGCGCGTCCTCCAGCATCCAGGCGACGCCGTCGCGATCCAGCACGTTGCCGATCTCGTGGCTGTCGCAGACGATCGTGGTGGTGCCGTTGACGAGCGCGGCCTCCGCGTAGGCGCAGGCCGTGACCATGCTGCTCTCGATGTGCAGGTGCGGATCGACCAGCCCCGGCGCCAGGATCAGGCCCCGGGCGTCGTAGGTGTTCGGGCCTTTGTACGTTCCGGCGGGCTTCAGGGCGGCGATGCGCCCGCCCGCGATCCAGATCTCGCGGTCGGGCAGGATGCGCTCCGAGTAGGTCGAGAGCGCCCGCGCGTTGGTGATCACCAGATCGGGCTCGGTGCGGCCGGCGGCGACGTCGGCGAGGCGCCGCGTCATCCGGGCGAGCGGTTCGACGGAGCAGCGGTTCAGCGGAGCTGTCATCGGGGCCCTTCACCGGTTTGGGGGAGACGGGCATGGAGCGTGCCATGCGGGCGGGCGGTTTGCGAGCTTGGAGGCTGATACCAACTTCGCAGCAGAGCCAGATCGCATCGAATGGACCCTGGGCAGCGCAAACTGGGTGCTGCAAAGGTGCCAGATTTGCTGCGACTTTTTCAGCAAAACTACTTGAGAACACATCAAAACTACCTCCCTCAATATCCAGCAAAAAATCGGAGTGTTTCAGCCGCGCGCTTCAAGAGTGTGTTGTAGAGAAAATTTAGAAAAAGCAGATGCTGGATATTGCAGGGGTTCAAGCCCTTGTCGGTTGGCCATCCGTCGCGTACCTATATGATATCTCAGTAGCTGACGCCTGAGCCCAAGGTTTTTGCCGCTAGATTAATATCTAAGAATTAGGATGCGAGCGTAAGCAATAAATAATAGGATTATGGAAGCGCTTATGGAAAATATTAAATCGAACGGCAGTCTGTTTGTAGCAGTCACAGGAGCGCAAGGCGTCGGTAAATCTACGTTTGCACAGAAAATATATGAGCAGACGGAAAGGCTTCCGTCAACGACAGCGTGCCTACTTAATGGCTTAGGGCAGAGCATCAGGGCTTTTGGCATACCAGTTGGAAGTGCGGCCTCGGCCGACTCTATAGCCTCAGTATATGCAGCGCATATAGAGCGCGAGCGAAAAGTAAAAGCCGATATTGTGGTGCTAGATCGATGTGCAATTGACGCTTTAGCATACGTTAGATGTCTCTCTAAAACTTCCAAAAGCCTGTCAAACCTTTATGAACAAGTTAGCGCTTCGATGTTTCGCAACATAAGTTTGGTTGTTAGGCTTGAAAAATCTGGAATTTTTGAGCAGAGGAAGGCAGACCATGAGAGTGACGAATTAAGAGATTGCGTTGATACTCAGATACTGTCTATCACGAAGGAGTATGGACTTAATACGATAAGCCTGAACGCCGCAGTCGACGGGGCGATTGAGCAAGTTATGTGCTCAATCGCAAAAGTACGCTAGATTTAAAACTAGATCCTAGGTGAGTAGGCCGCCTACAAGATCCATAATTTTATCGATACCCTCGATGGCAGTTCCAGTAATCGACGCAGCATCTGCGATGCGTTTGACAGTGCTGATTAAGCCTTGTTTGTTATCATCGGAAGGTTCTTCTGCGACTAGCTTTACTTTTTGAGCTAGTTCTTGTTTGGCGGCATCTGATATTTTTGACGAGTTCAAAAACGATACAATCTCGCTCAAGATTTCTTTGTCGGTTGACCTATTCGCTTGCAAGTTTTGAACGGCACCATTGGCGCTACCTATCATGTCACCAGTAACGAAATTTTGGGCAGACACGCCACCGCTGATATTTATGTTTGTCGTGGTATTATTCACTATGATTCCTCCATCCGTTCTATGATCAAACCCGAGCCCAAATTGCAGCAATCCCTCACGCTGCATTTTGTCCATTAATGCGATTCGCTTGAGATGAGGGTAGATCTTGGTAGTTTCGCCTGCGGCTAACAACTTGCGCCGTAGACTGCTGTCGGCAGATTCGCGTACGAAGCTGCGTTCGACGAGTTCGGCAAACTCAGCATTGTCATTTGCTCGTTTTGCCATTGCTATAAGCAATAAATCTCTAATATTTTCTTCGCTTTCACGATAATACCAATCAAGAATAGCCTCGTTATAGAGGGTTCCGGTCAGATCATTAAGTCCATGTGCTAAACCTTCTTTTGCTGAAGCCGAGCCTTCCCAAGTCAGCTCTGTAAGCATATCTGGTCTTAGCTGAGCGCTATCCTGGGATTTCAGCAATAAGCGGTATAGCCATTTTCTGACATTTTCCGGCCTGTCTTTTATCTCATCTATGCGGACTTTGGCATCTAAAAAATTGTAATCCGGCCGCTCATGAAGCGCCCAAATCGAATATTCGGATATTTCATCCGAAGTATGTTTATTAAGTTCTCCTAAGAATACATTGTTCTCGTGACGATCACTAAAAAGATTGGCAGAGGCTTTTTTATATCCGATGAGGAATATCGCCCATTTGAGAGTAAGTTCGTCGTCTGAAAGGGAGATAATGGGCGGGTCTGGATATCGACGAACCCAGCTCTCTCGTGCATAAAGACGTGCGGCTAGAAGAAGGGGCGTGCTACTGGTGAGTCCCGATCTTGCGACAATACCATTAAGATCTTGATCTGGAGAGCTGCCGAGCAGTGCTGCTGTTCCCCAAGTCTGCGCTTCCTGATCGTGCTCAACCCTCAGGCGGTCTACGATTCTTGATGCATCATCTGGATTTCCAATTAAACCCAATGCCTTCAAAGACCAGCGGCGAAGAATAATTTCTTTGCTATTTAGATGGCTATGGATAGCCTGCCGGTGATCCGACGAATTCGCAAGACGCCTGCCAGCTTCATAATGTACGCAAATGGTTTGAAGCGCGAACTTAATACCGCGCACAGAATTATCTAGGCGTAGTGAATAACGAAGGAGATCTGCCTCTTCGTCGCCAATTAATTTGGATAGCTTGCGCATCAAGATGCTTCGCAAACGCGGATCATGTCGCGGACATAGTCTTGTTCGAACAAGAACGCAGATGCATCATCAAAGTCATCTAATGTGTTTGCGGGGTTGGCTGCATCGATCCAGCGCAGTTCGTTGACCGAAAGGGCCGCTTTAACCGGAGAGAAAATTTCGGGACAACGATATGTCATCACGACGTGGAGCGCAGGGCGTCGCCTGTTGCCCGACCCTGTTATTATCCCAACAAATGGATGAAGTCTATTATTATAACGCGCATCTCTGGCGTGATGGTGTGGCAAGCCAATGCTATAAGTTAGTTCCTCCACTCCGCTCGCTAGTATGCCGAAGAGGCTATCGAATAATAAATCTCTATTGTCGGCCGTAACTTCGCTCCCAAAGCCAATGCTGCGGGCTCCATATAGTGGATCGCTTAAGGGGAAAAACGAGCCGCGACGGAAAGACAGAACTTCGTCACCTTGATGTACTATAACGAAACTTCGAACGGGTAAAAGATTGTTGTCGCCCTGGACGCGACTGTAATTTTCATATGAATACCGCCCTTCTTGAAGGGCATCTATTATTCGGCTAATCGGAACTGTGACTCCATCGCGCCGGACGTCGCTGAAGATCGCGGCCCTAAACGCCAGGATTCGCTCTTTCGCCAAGTCCTTCTGACGAGGTCGCGCAGTATAAATATTCTTAAAAACGGGTGGAATTTCCGCATCATAAAGGAACTTGCGCAGAAAGAATTTTCCCGGCCCGTTTCTGTAAAAAAGACTGTTTTCCTTGTTTCTAGATATATCAACGCTCAGGCGAGCGTGCAAAGTCCTGTCCTGCCGTGGGCCGCGTAAATGCCATGGAAAAAGCTCATTAAGGTACGCAGCTTCGATTATAGCTCGCGCCTTCAGAGGCTGTCGCACAGCCACTAGAACCTTTTCGGCTAAGGTCAGGTATGCGTCCGCCACTTGCTCAACGCGCCTCCCCGCCCGCGCTTGGTGGGCTACTTCCCTGAGTTATGATATCAGGTGCAAGAAATCGTAACCAGGGAGCCTTGCGAAAGGGTTGTTGATGAAGGCGAGAATAGACGATCTATTAACCTTGTTGCGCGAGTTTCGCGACGCGAGGGATTGGGGAAAATTCCATGATACGAAAAATCTTGCGCTTTCAATCAGTATAGAAGCTGCTGAGCTTTTGGAGATTTTCCAATGGAGTAAGGACAATGTTGATATAGATGGCGATATGAAGGACAAAATCGCCGATGAGGCTGCCGATGTTTTTTTGTATACTTTGATGTTGTTCGACTCATTAGGGCTTGATCCCGCTGCAGAAGCTTACAAGAAGATAAAAATCAACGAGGACCGGTTTCCAATCCCTCTTTCGTATGGCAAGCCAAAGCCTGACAAGGAATTATGACTATGTCCAAGGCTGGCTCAGCCAGGCCTGTGGTCTCCGATGCAGTGCACTACGTGGTCTGCAGCAACTCGATTTTGAGCGCTCGGTGCTGCATCGTGTAAGCTGGGTGGCAACCGTCCCGCTTCGCCCTCCCCGAGGCCCCCATGCGCCGCCCCGCTCTCCTCTGCGCCCTCCCCCTCTGCCTCGCCCTCGCCCCGGCGCGGGCGGACGTGCTGATCCGGATCGACAAGGACACGCAGACCATGGCGGTCAGCGTGAACGGGCAGCCGCGCTTCTCCTGGCCGGTCTCGACGGGCAAGGCCGGGTACGACACGCCGAACGGCAGCTACCGGCCGCAGCGCATGGCCCGCACCCATTTCTCGCGGGAATGGGACGACGCGCCGATGCCCCACTCCATCTTCTTCACCGGCTCCGGCCACGCCATCCACGGCTCCTCGCACCTTTCGGCGCTCGGGCGCCCGGCCTCGCACGGCTGCGTCCGCCTCGCGCCGGGCAAGGCCGCCGCCCTGTTCCGGCTGGTGAAGCAGGAGGGGCCGGGCAACACCCGCATCGTGGTCCAGGGCGAGGCCGCCCCGCGCGTCGCGAGCCGCGGCGGGGTCCGCACCGCCCGGGGCCGCAACCCCTACGAATCGGACGGGGTGATGTCGGCCGGGATGCAGATGGGCCGCGGCGCCGACGCGCCCGCCCCCCTGCGCCGCGCCCCGCGGGGCTACGCGGCGCCCGGCCCCTACGGGTACGGGCAGGGAGACGGCTACGGCTACGGCTACGGCCGGTCGTACGGCTACGCGCCGGCCTATGGCGGGGCGGTCTACCTCTCCGACGGCTACTGAGCCCCGTCGGCGGGCACGGCCGTGAGCTCGGCCTGGAAGCCCGCCAGATAGGCGGTCAGCCGGGCGGCGAGCGCGGCGTCGGCGCACTGCACCCAGAGCGGCGCCGGCAGGGCCGCCCGGTCGAGCCCGACCAGCAGCCGCTCGGCCATGAGGGCGGCCTCCCGCTCGCGCGAGGCCGCCAGGAGCCGGGTGCCGGCCGGCGTTCCGACCAGGATCGCGATGCGCGCCATGCCGGGATAACGGTCGGGGCGGCCCCGGCGTTGCGCAAGACGCGCACGGGCCGCGTGCGGCAAGCTGAACCGTTCCTGTCCGCCGCCTTCAGGCCTCCTGCATCCGGGCCGGTGCAGTCTGCGGGTGTGGGCGGCCGATCCGGCCGCGCCCCGCACGGACCCGGACCAGGCCATGACGAGACTCCCCGCGCTCGCGGCCGCCGCCCTCATCGGCGTCGGCGCCCTCACCTCCACGGCGGCCGAGGCCAGGGGCCGCGGCGGCGCGCTCGCCGCCGGCCTGATCGGCGGCCTCGCGGCCGGCGCCCTCATCGGGGCCGCCGCCTCCGCCCACGCCGAGCCGGCCTACGGGTACGGCTACGCGCCGCCCCCGCCGCCGCGCGCCTACGGCTACGCCCCGGCCTACGATGCCCGCCCGCGCGTGGTCTACGAGGAGCCGGTCTACGAGACCCGCCGGGTCATCGCCTACGAGCGCGTGCCCGTCGGCTACGCCCCGGTCCGGCGCCGTTGGGACGGTCCCTACGGCGAGCGCTGGTAGGCCGCGGCCGAACCGTTGGCCGGCCGACGGGAACGGCCGGCCCTTCGCCCCGTTCTGGTGGACGCGAAGGAGAGCAACATGACGACAGGCAAGATCGCGAGCGCCCAGGCGCCCGCGGGCGAGGACGGCGAGATCGGCCTCGCCCGGGGCGAGCGCCTCGCCATGCGGATGTGGCGCGACGAGCCGCCGAACGCCGACAAGCCGACCTCGGTCTCGGCCCACGAGACCGTCGGCTACGTGCTCAAGGGCCGGGCCGAGCTGGTGCTCGCGGGCGAGACCGTGCGGCTCGAGCCCGGCGATTCCTGGCTGGTGCCGGCCGGCATCGAGCACACCTACCGCATCCTCGAGACCTTCACGGCCATCGAGGCCACCGCCCCGCCGGCCGCGTAGAGGCCCGCGCTCGCCGCAGGTCGGCCGACCTGCGGCGACGGCGCGCTCATCGCACCATCGTCACGGTCGCGCCGACCTCGACCCGCTGGTAGAGATCGACCACGTCCTGGTTGTACATGCGGATGCAGCCGTAGGACGCGAAGGTGCCGATCGAGCTCGGCCGGTTGGTGCCGTGGATCGCGTACTGCCCGCCCGACAGCGTCAGCGCCGCCGCGCCCATCGGGTTGCCGGGCGAGCCCCCCGCGATCAGGTTCGGCAGGCGCGGGTTGTCGCGCTTCACCTCCGCGGGCGGCGACCAGGCGGGCCGCACGTACTTCCCGTCGATGGCGGTCGTGCCGAACCACTGCTTGCCGGGCCGGCCCACCGCCACGGGGTAGCGGATCGCCGTGCCGTCGCCGTTGACGAGATAGAGCCGGCGCTCGGACGCGCTCACCACCACCGAGCCGGGCGCCGCCGCGTACGGGAAGGCCACCATCTCGCGGGCCTCCGCGCGCCCCGTTCCCTGAGCTGCCCCAAGAGCCGCCAGCCCGATGCCGGCGAGCCCCGCCCAAACCCTCGATCGACCCGCCATCGTCCTTCTCCGCCAAGCGTGACCGTGATGCCCGCCGAGTAAGTCGCGGGTTCGCTTTCGCGTTCCGGAAAAAGCTTGGTTGACGAGGGGTTTGTGGGGGTCCATCGCGCGGATGGGTAAAAGGCGCGGCGATCCGTTCGCTCAAGGGCGCGGCGTCGCCTTCAGCGCTCGGTAAGGTCGAGCGGCCCGCGCGCCTGCCAGCCGTGGCGGGCGAGTTCCGGGTCGGCGTGCTCCTCCACCGGCCAGCCGAGGCAGAGATAGGCCACGAGGTGCCAGGATGCCGGCACGTCGAGGAGCGCGGTGACCGCCTCCGGCTCTAGGATCGAGACCCAGCCGACGCCGAGCCCCCGGGCGCGGGCCGCGAGCCAGAGCGTCTGCACCGCGCCGACGACCGAGTAGCGCAGCATCTCCGGCATGGTCGCCCGGCCGAGCCCGTGGCCGGCTTCCGTGTCCGCGTCGCAGAACACCGCCAGATGCACGGGCGCCTCGCGCAGGCCCGCGAGCTTCAGGGCCCGGTACCGCGCGGCCCGCTCGGGAGCGTAGCCCAGCGCCGCGTCGCTGTTGCAGCGCGCGAAGCTCGCCGCGACCCCCGCCCGGCGCCCCGGGTCGGCGACGCGCACGAAGCGCCAGGGCTGGCTGTTGCCGACGGAGGGGCTCAGATGCGCCTCGTCCAGGCAGGCGCGCAGGGTCGCCTCCGGCACCGGGTCGGTGCGGAAGCGGCGCACGTCGCGCCGCCACGCGAACAGGTCGCGCAGGGATCGGCGGAAGGCCTCGTCGAAGGTGGGCGGCGCGCTCATCGTCCGGCCGCTCATAGCCGCATCCGCGCCCGGGGCGCAGCCAGAAAAAAGGCCGCCCGGGGTGGGGCGGCCTGGAGTCCTTGGGTCTCGAAACCTCTGGAGTGCCGGGGCCGTGGGAGCCGGACGGCGGCCGAGGGCTGGGGAGCTCGGGTTTCGGACGCCGGCCGGGCACGGGCCCGACGAGATTTCAGGGCCTGTTGTGCTGCCGCAACAAGGCCCGGAAAAGGCGCGATCTGGGCGAAATCGTGGTGCTTCGCGTCTTCCGCGTTGCCCGATCGACACAGGCGATCGGCCCGCGGTCCCGGATGGCCCCCTTGCGGCCGGCACGGGCGCCGCCCATCATTCCCGCTCACGAGCCGATTCAGGGAACGGGCGCGGGACGGAGGGGGAATGAGCGAGCGGACGGTCGACGACGTGACGATGCGGGTGATCCCTTTCCCGAACGCGCCGAGCCCCCCGCAGATCGCCTTCCACCGCGACGAGCTGCGCACGATCTTCAACCTCTACGGCCGCCGCGTCGCCGAGGGCGAGTGGCGCGACTACGCCCTCGATTTCCGGCGCGACAAGGCGGTGTTCTCGATCTACCGCCGCGCCTCCGAGATGCCGCTCTACCGCATCGAGAAGGACCCGAAGCTCGCCCGCCGCCAGGGCGCCTACGCGGTGATCGCGGCGAGCGGCCTCGTGCTGAAGCGCGGCCACGACCTCGCCCGGGTCATCGCCGTGCTGGAGAAGCCGCTCCGGGCCGTCTGAACGGTTCGGGGATCCCCAAGGGTGTCACACCCTTGGGCGGGGTCCCGGGGTGGAACCCCGGGTTGGAACCGTCGCCCCGGCGAAGCCGGGGTGACGGTTCCAAATGCAGGGCTCTGCCCTGCACCCGCGAAAGGTCTCGACCTTTCGAAACCAGGACCCTGGCGCGTCTCAGAATATCGCGACTAGCCCCACGCCCGCGATCATCAGCACGGCGCCCAGGACGCGCCACAGGCTCGCCGAGTGCTGCGGGAAGCCGATCAGGCCGTAATGGTCGAGCGCGATCGAGGCGCAGACGCCGACCGTCACGATGATGCCGAGGAAGCTCGCCGCGCCGATCGCCGGCGAGGCGTAGAGCTGGGCCAGGATCAGCAGGACGCTCAGCACGCCGCCGGCCCAGGCCCACCAGGGCACGGCGGCCGCCTGCTCGGCGCTGGGCCAGACGAGCTTGCCCGTCGCGAGGCCGCCGGCCAGCAGGACCGCCGTGCTGACCAGGAGCGTCACCAGGGCGGCCGTGACCGGCACGCCGAGGGATTTCGCGAGCGTCGCGTTCTGCCCCGGCTGGATCGCGTTGGCGAGGCCGGCGAGGGCCGTGAGAGCATAGAGGAACCACATGACGGGCCAACCACCGCGCCAGGATCGGTTTCCGCACGGAGCCGGCCCTGCGTCGGTTCATCGCTGGCGCGCCGGAGAGCCCGATGGTCGGCCCAAAAAAAAGCCCCGGCTCGCGCCGGGGCTCTTCCGATCCGTTCCGGATCCGTCGGGCTCAGCGGCGGTCGCCGAGGAGCGAGAGCAGGAACTGGAACATGTTGATGAAGTCGAGGTACAGCGTCAGGGCGCCGTTCACCGACATCTTGGCCGCGCCCTCGGCATCGACGCCGCTGTAGAGGAACATCTCCTTCAGCTTCTGCGTGTCGTAGGCGGTGAGGCCCGCGAAGATCAGCACGCCGAGCACCGAGATCGCGAACTGCAGCGCGCTGGACGCCAGGAAGATGTTGACCAGCGAGGCGATGATCAGACCGATCAGGCCCATGATCAGGAACGAGCCCATCCCCGAGAGGCTGCGCTTCGTGGTGTAGCCGTAGAGGCTCAGGCCGCCGAAGGTCGCCGCGGTGATGAAGAACACCCGCACCACGCTCGCGCCCGTGAAGACGAGGAGCAGCGTCGACATCGACGCGCCCATCACGGCCGCGAAGGCGAAGAACATCGTCCGGGCGGACGAGGCCGACATCCGGTCCATCCGCATCGAGAAGACGAAGATGAACACGAGGGGGGCGAACATCAGCACCCACTTGAGGGGGGTGTTGTAGAGGGTCTGGCCGAAGGGCGTCAGCGCGAGCCGGCCCGTCTCGGTCGTCGCGGTCGCGGCCATGTTGAGGCCGAGCGCCACGAGGCCCGAGATCCCGAGGCCGACGACCATGTTGTTGTAGACGCCGAGCATGAAGCTGCGCAGGCCCTGGTCGACGTCGACCTGCGTGCCGGCGTATCCCGGCGCCTGGGCGCCGTACCGGAAGGGGCTGTTGTCGAATGCCATGGGAGTTCCCTTGAGGATGCTCTCTCAGCGTGGTGTTCGGACGAGGCCCACGCGGGGACCTCTGGCGCCGGAGAGCGCCTCGCCACCGAATATGTTGCGTCGCGAGGCGGCACACAAGGCCTCCGCCGAGCTTGCAGGGCCTGTTTTCGAGCCCGGAATCCTTTAATTTTGTTCATGAAATTCGGGATTAAACCGCGCCCGGCGGTCGTTCTCCGGCATTCGATTCCGGGCTTCCGGCCGGTCTGGAAGCGTGCTCATCCTGGCCGTCCGCAGCGCTGGCGGGCGCTCCGCCGCACGGAGGAGCCGACGGGGACCGATGCACCGGCCATGGGTGAGAACGAGCGCACGGTCTGGGACGATGCGAAGAGTGCGCTGAACCTGGATCGGCGCGCGATCGATTTCGCCGATCTCGACGAGATCTTCGATGGCCGCTTCGTCGTGGTGGCAGTGGACGCGCGCCGGAATTACGGTGAGCCGCGCTTCAACATGCTGGCGGAGCACCACGGCGTCGTCCTGAACGTGACATTCACGCCGCGAGGACCGAAATATCGCATCATCTCCGCCCGCATCGCGAATCGGAAGGAGCGAGGGATCTACCATGCCAAGCGGCAAACCAGCGGCTGCGCGGACCGGCCGCACGGATTGGGCGGCCCTGCGATCGATGCCTGAGGACGAGATCGAGCGCGCCGCGGCGCAGGACGAGGACAATCCGACGACGGACGAGGGCCATTGGGCCCGCGCCGCGGTCGGCCTTCCCGCGCACGACGAGGCGCCGACAAAGGCCACGATCCAGGCCAGCTTCGATCGGGACGTGGTGGAGTTCTTCAAGCGGGGCGGCCGCGGTTACCAAGCCCGGATGAACGCTGTTCTGCGCCGCTACATGGAGGCGGAGAAGGAGCGGACGCCGTAACGTCAGCTCCTTCTCGCACGCGGCACCCCGCTCACAATCCCCGCAGGTAGGGCGCGGGCTTCTGCCCCAGGATGCGCCACGTGCCGGCAAGCCCGAGGCCGACCGCCAGGACCACCGCGAGGCCCGCGGCGACGAGCGCCCCCGAGAGGTCGAGCACGAAGTCGAGCCGCATCACCCGCGTGACGATGACCCAGCCCGCGAGCCCGCCCGCGACCATCCCGAACAGGGCGGTGGCGAGCCCGAGCGCCCCGTATTCGAGGCCGTAGGCGGCGAGCAGGCGGGCCCTCCCGGCCCCCAGCACCTTCAGCACCACCGCGTCGTAGAGCCGGGCCCGGTGCCCGGCCGCGACCGCGCCCGCCAGCACGAGGAGGCTCGCCAGCACCGCGACCGCGCTGGCGCCGCGGATGGCGAGCACCAGCTTGCCCACGAGGTCGCCGACCGCGTCGAGGGCGTCCTTCACCCGCACGCTGGTGACGGACGGGAAGGTGTGGGCGGCGTCGCGCAGGATGCGGTTCTCGGCCGCCCCGTCGGTGCCGCCGGGCAGGCTCAGCGTCGCGAGGTCGGCGTGCGGCGCGCCCCGGAAGGTGCCGGGCGAGAACACCATCACGAAGTTGATGCCGAGGTTGCGCCACTCGACCTTGCGCAGGTTCGCGATCCGCGCCGTGATCGGGCGGCCGAGCACGTTGACCGTGACCTCGCTGCCGATCTTCAGGCCGAGCTGCCGCGCCAGTTCCGCCTCGAACGAGACGAGGGGCGTCCGCGCCTCCTCCGCGCTCCACCACCGGCCCGCGGTCAGCACCGAGCCCTCGGGCAGGTCGTCCGCGTAGGTGATGCCGCGGTCGCCGTCGAGCACCCAGGCGGCGTCCTCCGGCGGCCGGATCTTGGCGGCGGGCACGCCGTCGAGGGCGACGATGCGCCCGCGCATCATCGGCACGCGCTCGATCTTTCCGTTCGGCGCGGCCTTGGCCAGGAAGTCGTGGAAGCGGTCGGCATCCGCGGACGGGATGTCGAGGAAGAACAGATTGGGGGCCTTGGCGGGCAGGCTGGCGGAGATCGTCCGGCGCACGTTGGCGTCGATCAGGCTGAGCGTCACGAGGAGCGTCACGCCGAGGCCCAGCGAGAGCACGATGGTCGGCGTCAAGGCGCCCGGCCGGTGCAGGTTGGCCAGCGCCATGCGGGGCGCCGCGCGCCGCGGGCGCGGCAGGCGGCGGGCGAGCGCCATCAGCCCCGTCGCCACGAGGCGCAGCAATCCGAAGGCGAGGCCCGCCGCCGCGATGAAGACCAGCGCCACGCGCCGGTCGAAGGCGGTGGCCACCCCGAGCGCCACCAGGGCGAGGATCGCCGCGGCGAGCATCAGCCGGTAGCGCGGGCGCGGCCTGGCCGCGGACGGATCGACCGTGTCGCGGAACAGCCCCGAGACCGGCACGTCGTGGGCGCGCCCGAGCGGGGTGATCGCGAAGGCGAAGGCGGTGAGCAGCCCGTAGGCGGCCGCGAGCAGCAGTTCGCCGGGCGCCAGCGTCGGGTTGAGCGGCAGGGGAAGCGCCGCGCCGAACAGGGCGTCGATCACGAAGGGCAGGCTCGCGCCGAGCACCAGCCCGGCCGCGGTGCCGAGGCCGGCGATCAGCATCACCTGCACGAGGTAGAGACCGACCACCTGCGAGCCCGGCATGCCGACGCTCTTCAGGGTGGCGATGGAGCCGCGCTTGCGCTCCACGAAGGCGTGCACGGCGTTCGCGACGCCGACGCCCCCGACGATGAGCGCGGTGAGGCCGACGAGCGTGAGGAACTGGGTGAAGCGCTCGATGCTCTTGGCGAAGCGCGGGTCGGCGTTGGAGCGCGCGCGCATCTCCCAGCCGGCCTCCGGCGCGGCCTTGGCGATGCGGGCGGCCGCCGCGTCGAGGTCGGCGTCCGCGGCGCCCGGCACCGCGATGCGGTAGCTCCAGCGGTTGAGGCTGCCGGGCTGGACGAGGCCGGTGGCGCGCAGCGCCTCCTGCGCGATGATCAGGCGCGGGCCGAAGCCGAGGCCGCCCGCGATCTTGTCGGGCTCGCTCGCCACGGTCGCGCGGATCGCGAAGGGGTGGCCGGCCAGCGTGATCCGGTCGCCGACCTTCAGGTCGAGCCGGGTCAGCAGGGCCGAGTCGGCGACGGCGCCGGGCACGCCGTCCCGGGGGCCGAGCAGTTCGGCGAGGTCCGCGTGCGGCTCGGTGACGAGGACGCCCGCCAGCGGATAGGCCGCGTCGATCGCCTTCAGCTCGACGAGCGCCGCGCCCTCGCCCGCCACCGCCATGGCGCGCAGCGTCGCGACGGTGCCGACCCGGCCCTCGCGCGCCAGCACGGCGCGCTCCTCCGGCGTCGCCTCGCGGTTGATCAGGCTGTAGCTGAGATCGCCGCCGAGGATGCGCCTCCCCTCGCGGCCGAGACCGTCCGAGAGCGAGCGCGAGATCGAGGCGACGCCCGCGATCGCCATCACGCCGAGCGCGATGCAGGCGAGGAAGACGCCGAAGCCCGAGAGGCCGCCGCGGAACTCCCGGAGCGCGAGGCGGAGCGTCAGCGGCAGGCGGCGCGCCCGCTCGGGGGGCGTGAAGGTGCCGTGCATCAGGCGCTCGCCGCGGCGGGGGATGGGGCGTCCTCGGCCTCGATCCGGCCGGAGCGCAGGCGGATGGTGCGGTCGCAGAGCCGCGCGAGGCCTGCATCGTGGGTGACGAGGACGAGGGTGGCGCCGCGGTCGCGCTTCAACCGGAACAGCAGCTCCACGATCTGCCGGCCCGTCGCCTCGTCGAGGTTGCCGGTCGGCTCGTCGGCCACCAGGATCGCCGGATCCGGCGCGATCGCGCGGGCGATGGCGACGCGCTGCTGCTCGCCGCCCGAGAGCTGGGCCGGATAATGGTGCAGCCGGTGCCCGAGCCCGACCGCCTCCAGTTCCGCCCGGGCGCGGGCATGGGCCTCCGGCCGGTCGGCGAGTTCGAGGGGGAGCGCCACGTTCTCCAGCGCCGTCATCGTCGGCACGAGGTGGAAGGCCTGGAACACGATGCCGATGCGCCGGCCGCGGAAGCGCGCCAGCGCGTCCTCGTCGAGATGGCCGAGATCGGTGCCGTCGATCCGGATCGTGCCGGCATCCGGCCGCTCCAGCCCGGCCATCACCATGAGCAGCGTCGACTTGCCCGAGCCCGAGGGGCCGACGAGGCCGACCGCCTCGCCGCGGGCGACGTCGAGCGAGATCCCCCTGAGCACGTGGACGCGGGCGGCGCCGCGCCCGAGGCTGAGATCGATGTCGTGGAGGCCGACCGAGGGGCCGACCGCGGGGCCGACCGCGGGGCCGACCGACTGTGTGCCGCTCGTGTCGCGGGTCTTGTCTGTGCTCACCGGGAGGCCGATCTGTGCGCGATGACGGGACGCATGGCGGATGAGGCTCGGGTGTGGCGGCAGCGAAATCGGTGCGCGACGACACCCGGCGGTTGCGGGGGCGATATGGGATCATCCGGGGGCGGACGCCAAGTGCCCGGTCGGCAAGTGCCCGGACGGCAAGTGTCCGGACGGCGGGTGCGCCATGATGGCCCGCTGCGCCGCCTCATCGCCCTCCTCCTCGCCGCGCTGGCCCTGCTGATGCCGGCGGCCCTCCCGGCGGGCGCGGAGCCCGCCCGCACCCTCAAGCTCGTGGCCCTGGGCGACAGCCTGACCGCCGGCTACCGCCTGCCCGCGGACGCCGCCTTCCCGGCGGTGCTGGAGCGGGAGCTGACGAAGCGCGGCCGGGCGGTCGCGGTCGCCAACGCGGGCGTCTCGGGCGACACCGCGACGGGCGGGCTCGACCGGGTCGACTGGTCGGTTCCGGACGGGACCGACGGCGTCATCCTCGAACTCGGCGCCAACGACATGCTGCGCGGCACCGACCCGGCCGTGACGCGGAAGGCGCTGGACAGCATCATCACCCGGCTGAAGGACCGCGGCATCCCGGTCCTGCTCGCGGGGATGCGCGCCTCGGCCAATCTCGGGCCGGACTACGTGGCCCGCTTCGACGCGATCTATCCCGATCTCGCTCAGGCGCACGGGCTGGTGCTCTACCCGTTCTTCCTGGCGGGCGTGGCGGGCGAGCGCGGGCTCAACCTCGACGACGGCCTGCACCCGAACCCGCGGGGCGTGGGGGCGATCGTCACGGGCATCCTGCCCGCGGTCGAGAGCTTCCTCGGCCGGCTGGGCAAGTCCGAGCGCTGAGGGGAGCCGCCCGATGCCGCGCCTGTTCACCGGGCTGGCCGTGCCCTCGGAGATCGGCGCGCGCCTCGCCCGCTTCCGCGGCGGCCTGCCCGGCGCCCGCTGGGTCGAGGCCACGGACTACCACGTGACGCTGCGCTTCCTCGGCGACATCGACGCGGACGTGGCCGAGGACGTGCTGGAGGCGCTCGCCGGCCTGCGGGCGCGGGATCCGGTCCCGGTCGTGCTCGAGGGGCTCGGCGCCTTCGGGGGCGACCGGCCGCGGGCGCTCTTCGCCGCGGTGGCGCAGGATCCGGCCCTGATGGACCTGCAGGCCGAGCAGGAGCGGCTGGTGCGCCGGGCCGGCGTCGCGCCCGAGACGCGCCGCTTCACGCCCCACGTCACCCTCGCCCGTCTCAAGCGCGAGGCGAGCCCCGAGGCGGTGGCGATGTACGTCGCCCAGAGCGGCCTGTTCGAGCCGCTGCGCTTCGAGGCGCGCGCCGTCACCGTGTTCTCCGCCCGCGAATCGACGGGCGGCGGGCCCTACATCGCGGAGGCCGAATTCCCCTTCGCCTGATCGCGCCTCAGAGCCGGCGCAGCGCCACGCTCTCGATGCGGTGGCTCGCGCCCTTCGACAGGATCAGGCTGGCGCGCTGGCGCGTGGGCAGGATGTTCTCGACGAGGTTGGGCAGGTTGATCGTGGTCCAGAGCCGATCGGCGATGGCCAGCGCCTCCGCCTCCGGCACCTCGGCGTATTTGCGGAAGTAGGAGCGCGGATCGCGAAACGCCGTCTGGCGCAGCTTCATGAAGCGGGTGACGTACCAGCGGTGCAGGTCGTCCTCGTGCCCGTCGAGGTAGATCGAGAAGTCGAAGAAGTCCGACACGAAGGGGATCGCCGTGCCGTCCCGCGGCAGGCGGGCGGGCTGGAGCACGTTCAGCCCCTCGACGATCAGGATGTCGGGGCTCTCCACCACCCGCTCCTCGCCGGGCACCCGGTCGTAGACGAGGTGGGAGTAGAGCGGCGCCGTCACGCGGCCGTGGCCGGCCTTCACGTCGTGCAGGAAGCGGAGCAGCGCCGCCGTGTCGTAGCTCTCGGGGAAGCCCTTGCGCTCCATCAGGCCGGCGGCCGCGAGCTCGGCGTTCGGCAGCAGGAAGCCGTCCGTGGTGACGAGATCGACCTTCGGAGTGTTGGGCCAGCGGGCGAGCAGCGCGGCCAGGATGCGGGCGGTGGTCGACTTGCCGACCGCGACCGAGCCCGCGAGCCCGATGATGTAGGGGGCCTTGCGCTCGCGCTCGGCGATGAGGAAGCGCTGCGTCGCCTTGAACAGCCCCTGCGTCGCCGCGACGTAGAGCGAGAGCAGGCGCGAGAGCGGCAGGTAGATCGCCACCACCTCCTCGATCGAGATGGGGTCGTTGATCGATTGCAGCCGCGTGAGGTCCTCGCTCGAGAGGGTCAGCGGCGTGTCGGCGCGCAGGCTCGCCCACTCGTCCCGGCTGAAGCGGCGGTAGGGCGAGAGCCGGTCCGAGCCCGCGCCGGTCACCGGATCCTGGCCGGTCTCGCCGATCGGGGCCGGGGCGAAGCTCATGTGTGGCGCCTCGCGGCCTTCTCGGCGAGCCCGCTCTGCGCCGTGCGGCGCTCGAGTTCGGCCATCACCGCGTCGAGGCTGACGCCGCCGGCCTGCAGCACCACCATGAGGTGGTAGAGCACGTCCGCGGCCTCCGCCGTCAGCCCCGCCTTGTCCCCCTGGACCGCGGCGATGGCGGCCTCCACCGCCTCCTCGCCGAGCTTCTTGGCCGCCTTGGCGGGGCCGCCCGCGAGGAGCTTCGCCGTATAGGAGGAGTCCGGAGAGGTCCCGGCGCGGCTCGCCACCAGCCGCGCGAGGTCGTTCAACGTGTAATCGCTCATGCAACACCGTGCATCCGGGAGCCCGCAACGGCGCCGCGTATGGCGGGAAATTGCTTTACGCGCGGCCCGCGGGCAAGTCGCCCGGCTGACAGATGGCGTGCCCTCCCCACGACATTCGTCCTAGGGCGCCTCACGCGTCGAGCCGCATGGCGAGGCCGGCCGCCGCCATGTGGGCCTTGGCCTCGGCCACGCTGTGCTGCCCGAAGTGGAAGATCGAGGCGGCCAGCACCGCGCTCGCCCCGCCCTCGGCCACGCCCGCCACGAGGTCGTCGAGGCCGCCGACGCCGCCCGAGGCGATCACCGGCACCGCGACCGCGTCCGCGATGGCCCGGGTCAGCGCGAGGTCGTAGCCCGATCGGGTGCCGTCCCGGTCCATCGAGGTGACGAGCAGCTCGCCCGCGCCCTTTGCCGCCACGGTCCGCGCGAAGGCGATCGCGTCGAGCCCCGTGGGGTTGCGCCCGCCATGGGTGAAGACCTCCCAGCGGGCTGGCTCTCCGGGCCCGGAGACACGCTTGGCGTCGATCGCCACGACGATGCACTGGGCGCCGAACTTCTCCGCCGCGCGGGCGACGAGATCGGGGTCCTTCACGGCCGCCGTGTTGATCGCGACCTTGTCGGCGCCCGCGAGCAGCAGCGCCCGCACGTCCTCGACGGCCCGCACGCCGCCGCCCACGGTCAGCGGCATGAAGCAGGCCTCCGCCGTGCGGCTCACCACGTCGAGCAGCGTGCCGCGGGCCTCGTGGCTCGCGGTGATGTCGAGGAAGCAGAGCTCGTCGGCGCCGGCCGCGTCGTAGGCCTTGGCGGCCTCGACGGGGTCGCCCGCGTCGCGGAGTTCGAGGAACTGCACGCCCTTGACGACGCGGCCGTCCTTGACGTCCAGGCAGGGGATGATGCGGGTCTTGAGCAAGACGGGATCTCAGTCGGTCGTGTCGTCGGGGTCGGCCGGGAAGGGGCGCGCGAGCATCTCCTCCCGGGTGTAGGGGCAGGTCGTCGGAAAGGTCTTGAGCGGCAGGTTGGTCTCGCGGGAGGCCTCCAGTCGTGCGCCGCGATAGGCACGCTCCAACCCCTCGGCCAAGCGGCTCTTGAGGCCGGGATTGTCCTTCAGAACATCCGCCGCGTCGTTCCTGTGGGTCCGGATCGATAGTGCCCAGCCACGGGTCCGGCGCTCGGGCTGATGGTCCCACTTCAGCATGTGCAGCAGGATCACGCGCCAGGCGCTGACCAGGCTGTTGAATTCGCTGCGCCCCAAGCTCTCGATCTCCTCGGCGAGATTCTCGAGGTCGAGGCTCGCGAGGTCGCCGGAGCGCAGGCGCGCGCCCTGCTCCTGCGTCCAGGTGTAGAAATCGTCCTCGTAGGCGGTCCCGGCCTCCTGCGGCCGGGCCGCCGCCTTTACGGCGCTCATCGCAGCCTCCTGGCGCGATCCTGTCGAGCCGTCAGCCTATCACAGGCCGGCCCGGCCGGCTTCCGCGATGGCCTTGAGCGCCGCGCGCGGGTCGATGCGGCCGTCGTAGAGGGCGCGGCCCGTGATGGCGCCCGCGATCAGCGCGCAGTCGGGCTGGAGCAGCCGGTGCACGTCCTCGATCGAGGCGAGCCCCCCTGAGGCGATCACCGGGATGCGCACCGCCTGCGCCAGCGCCAGCGTCATCTCGACGTTGAGGCCCTTGAGGATGCCGTCGCGGGCGATGTCCGTGTAGATGATCGCCGCGACGCCCGCGTCCTCGAAGCGCTGCCCCAATTCCTCGGCGGTCATGCTGGAGGTCTGGGCCCAGCCCTCGACGGCCACGCGCCCGTCCTTCGCGTCGATGCCGACCGCGATCTTGCCGGGATGGAGACGGGCCGCCTCGCGCACGAAGGCGGGGTCGCGCACCGCGGCCGTGCCGATGATGACGCGGGCAATCCCCTTGGCGATCCAGGCGTCCAGGGTCTTCATGTCGCGGATGCCGCCGCCGAGCTGCACCGGAATTCCGACGCGGGCGAGGATCGCGTCGACCGCCGCGGCGTTGCGGGGCTCGCCCGCGAAGGCGCCGTCGAGATCGACCACGTGCAGCCAGGAGAAGCCCTGCTGCTGGAAGGCCTCGGCCTGGGCGGCGGGGTCGTCGTTGAAGACCTTGGCCTGGGCCATGTCGCCCTGCACGAGGCGGACGCAGCGCCCCTCCTTCAGATCGATGGCCGGGTACAGGATCACGCGAAAAGCCCTTTTGCCTCCGAGAGACAGGTCGGTTCTCAGGGGCGCCACTTGAGGAAGTTGGCGAGAAGCGCGAGCCCGAGGCGCTGGCTCTTCTCGGGGTGGAACTGCGTCCCGGCGACGGTGTCGCGGGCGACCATCGCGGTGACGGGGCCGCCGTAATCGACCTCCGCCACCACGTCCGCCGGGCGGTCGGCCTTCAGGGCGTAGCTGTGCACGAAATAGGCGTGAAGCCCCTCGTTTCCCGTCGGGATTCCGGCGAGCAGGGGATGGCTGCCGGCGACCAGCGTGTTCCAGCCCATGTGCGGGATCTTGAGCGTCGGGTCGGCCGGGCGGATCGGCCCGACGTCGCCCGGGATCCAGCCGAGGCCGGGGGTGACCGTGTATTCGAGGCCGCGGGTGGCCAGGAGCTGCATGCCGACGCAGATGCCGAGGAAGGGACGGGCCCGCGCGTGGGCGGCCTCCTCCATCGCCGCCACCATGCCGGGCACGGCGTCGAGGCCGCGGCGGCAATCGGCGTAGGCGCCGACCCCCGGCAGCACCACCCGGTCGGCGGCGGCGACGATGGCGGGATCGCCCGTCACCACGATGCGGCGGTCGACCTCGGCCTCGCGGGCGGCGCGCTCGAAGGCCTTGGCGGCCGAGTGCAGGTTGCCCGAGCCGTAATCGATGATCGCGACGGTCTCGCTCACCGGGTGCCCTCGCTCGCCGGGAACAGGCCGATGACGGGATCGCGCTCCCCCGCGAAGGCCGGGCGCTGGGGCGCCGGGGGCCGGGTCGCGGGGTCGAGCCAACGCGCCATCGCCTTGGCCTCGGCCTCGGCGGGGCTGCCTGCCAGCACCGCGTCGCGCACCGGCCAGCCGCGCCGGGTGAGCGTCCAGCGACGGAGCGAGGAGGCCTCGAGCCCGATCAGCACGCCGACGAGCAGGCTGACCAGGGTGGCGGCGGGCCGCGACAGGCCGAGCGCGTAGCCGCCGGCCGCCACCAGGGCGAGGCCGGCCGCCACCAGGAGGGCGGCGATCCAGAGGCGGTGGAACAGGAACCACACCACCGAGAAGGCGAAGGCGGCCCAGGAGAACCCGTCCGGCACGATCACCGCCCGGTCGAGCCCGTAGGCCTCGCCGGGCCGCGCCTCGGGGGGCAGGTGCAGGGTGTAGCTGCGCATCCGCATGGGCGTCCCCTCAGAGCGAACCCTTGGTCGAGGGCACGCGGCCCTCCTCGCGCGGGTCGAGCGCCACGGCCTTGCGCAGGGCGCGGGCCAGACCCTTGAAGCAGCTCTCGGCGATGTGGTGGGCGTTGTCGCCGTAGAACGTCTCGACGTGCAGCGTGATCCCGGCATTCATCGCGAAGGCCTGGAACCACTCGCGCACGAGTTCCGTGTCGAACTGCCCGATCTTCTCGACGCGGAAGGCCGTGCGGAAGACCAGGAACGGCCGGCCCGAGATGTCGATGCAGACGCGCGAGAGCGTCTCGTCCATCGGCAGGTGCACGTCGGCGTAGCGCGCGATGCCGCGCTTGTCGCCGAGCGCCTTCGCGAAGGCTTGGCCGAGCGCGATGCCGCAATCCTCAGCCGAGTGGTGCTGGTCGACGTGCAGGTCGCCGTCCACCTTGACCTCGAGGTCGAACAGGCCGTGGCGGGCGAACAGCTCCAGCATGTGGTCGAGGAAGCCGATGCCGGTGGCGACCCGCGCCTGACCGGTCCCGTCGAGGCCGATCGAGACGCTGACGTCGGTCTCCGCCGTCTTCCGGCTGATGCTGGCGCTGCGCATGGTTTGGTACGTTTCGCGAAAGGTTCGGGGTCTGCCCGGATACTCGGGGTCTTCTAGTGCGGTTTCGGGGGCGGAGGGAAGCCGGATCCCCTGCCCCTTTCCCGGGCACATGGAGCGAGAGCGGAATGTGACCCGGGATCCAGCGCACCGAGACGCGAAGCGTCCGAAACCGGCTGCACTGCCCGAAGATCGCGCCGCGTCGCGGCACATCGTCGGCTGGGTCCCGGATCACCTTCCGCTGACGCTCCAGGCGTGCAGGCCCGAAGGGCCCGGAAAGGGCGGCCGTCCGCTAACCGATCTCCTCAGCCCGCCAGCGCCCGGCCCGCCACCGCGTCGAGCTTGGCCATCAGCGCGGGGTCGCGCGCGGCCGGCGCCGTCATGATCGCGCCGTCGAGCGCCCGGTGCGAGCCCGCCGGGCAGGGCTCGCGCGTCTGCGGGAAGTCCCGGGCAAGGCGCGCCACCAGGCGGGCGGCCTTGTCGGCGTTGGCGCGGGCGACCGCCACGACCGCGGCCACGTCCACCGCGTCGTGGCCCGGGTGCCAGCAGTCGAAGTCGGTGACCATCGCGATCGTCGCGTAGGTGATCTCGGCCTCGCGGGCGAGCTTGGCCTCCGGCATGTTGGTCATGCCGATCACGTCGAACCCCTGCGCCTTGTAGGCCCTGGATTCGGCCAGCGAGGAGAATTGCGGCCCCTCCATGCAGACGTAGGTGCCGCCGCGGACCACCGCGATGTCCTCCGCCTTAGCAGCCGCCGCGATCCGATCCTGCAGGCGCGGCCCGACCGGGTGCGCCATCGAGACGTGGGCGACGCAGCCGTTGCCGAAGAACGACGAGGCGCGCCCGTGCGTGCGGTCGACGAACTGGTCGACGAGCACGAACAGGCCGGGCGGCAGCTCCTCGCGGAACGAGCCGCAGGCCGAGAGCGAGACGATGTCGGTGACGCCGGCCCGCTTCAGCGCGTCGATGTTGGCGCGGTAGTCGATGCCGGTGGGCGAGAGCCGGTGCCCGCGCCCGTGCCGGGCCAGGAAGACGATCCTGGTCTCGCCGATCCGGCCGATGCGCAGGGCGTCCGAGGGCTGGCCCCAGGGGGAGGACACGGCCTCCTCGCGCACGTCCTCCAGCCCCGGCAGGTCGTAGACCCCGGAGCCGCCGATCACGCCGAGCACCGCTGCCGTCATCTCACCGTCCTTCTCGCGCGTGTTCGTCGTCGGCCCAAATGGAAACGGGCCCCGGATGGGGCCCGTAGCATAGTTGCCCCTCGGAGCGCAGCCGCAGGACCCCGCCCCGTCCTGCCAACGGCGACGCTCTCCCTCCCCCACAGAGCAGGGCGATCGCGTACGGCTGGACGAGCCGGATGCCGGATGGGGCACGGGTCCCCTCTCCCATAGGGAGAGGGACAGGGTGAGGGGTATGAGGTTCCCGGGAAATACTCTGTGCTGAACGCGCGTCGATGACGTGCTCAGTCCTGTCACGTCATACCCCTCACCCCAACCCTCTCCCTATGGGAGAGGGAGCGCGGCATGGTTCGGCGCGATCCGAGGCAGGCCGTCCGCCATATGTACTCTCCCTCCCGCAGAGGGGGGAGGGAGAGCGCGAGCCCCTCAGAACGTCTTGTGCAGCTCCGGCTGGAGGCCGTGGGTCTCGCCGCCGACATCCGCCCAGACCCGCTTCTTCACGTAGTAGAGCAGGCCGGCCAGCACGATCAGGAACAGGATCACCCGCAGCCCGAGCGCCTTGCGGGCCATCATGTGGGGCTCGGCCGCCCAGGCCATGAAGGCCGCGACGTCCTTGCTGTACTGGTCCACCGTCTCGGGCACCACCGGCTGGCCGTCGTCGCCCTTCGGATAGCTCACCTGGCCGTCGCTGATCGGGTTCGGCATCGCGATGATGTGGCCGGGATAGTACTTGTTGTAGTGGCCACCGTCCGGCACCTCGGTGCCCTGCGGGGGCTCCTCGTAGCCGGTGAGCAGCGCGTGGATGTAGTCGACGCCCTGCTCCGAGTAGCCGGTGAAGGGCAGCGCATCGAGCACGAACCACGGGAAGCCGCGCTCGTAGGTGCGGGCCTTGGCCAGCACCGAGAAGTCCGGCGGCGCCTTGCCGCCGTTGGCGGCGGCCGCCGCCTGGTCGTTCGGGAAGGGCGGCGGGAAGCGGTCGGCCGGGCGGCCGGGCCGCTCGAACATCTCGCCCGAATCGTTCGGGCCGTCCTTGACCTGATAGGTCGCGGCGAGCGCCTTGACCTGGGCGGCCGAGTAGCCCGGGCCGCCCGCCTCCGCGAGGTTGCGGAAGGCCACGAGCTTCATGCTGTGGCAGGCCGAGCAGACCTCCTTGTAGACCTGGAAGCCGCGCTGCAGCTGGCCCTGGTCGAAGCTGCCGAACACGCCGGCATAGCTCCATTTCTGGCGCGGGGGCTGGGGCGTGGCGTGGGCGTCCTCGGCCGAGGCCGGGGCGCCCATCAGGGCGCCGCCGAGGGAGGCCGCGACCAGGGTCGCGGCGAGGAGCGTGCGGATCGTCATCGCGTCTGTTGCCCTCGTCTCAGCCCTTGGTGGTCGGCGCGGCGGCGGCGCCCGCGGGCATGCCCGACCCGCCCACCTGCTTGCCCGGCCCGGTCACGCTCTCGAGGATCGAGCCCGGCAGCGGGGTCGGCGTCTCGAAGAGGCCGACCAGCGGCATCACGACGAGGAAGTGGGCGAAGTAGTAGGCCGTGCAGATCTGCGAGGCGATGACGTAGCCGCCCTCCGGGGGCTTGGCGCCGAGCCAGCCCAGGATGACGCAGACCGCCACGAACACCCAGAAGAACTGCCGGTAGATCGGGCGGTAGTTGCACGAGCGCACCCGCGAGGTGTCGAGCCAGGGCGCGAGCGCCAGGATCAGCACCGCCGAGAACATCAGGATGACGCCGCCGAGCTTCGAGGGCACCGCGCGCAGGATCGCGTAGAAGGGCAGGAAGTACCATTCCGGCACGATGTGGGCGGGGGTCACGGCGGGGTTGGCCGGGACGTAGTTGTCGGCGTGGCCGAGGTAGTTCGGCTGGTAGAAGATGAACCACGCGAACAGGATCATGAACACCACGACGGCGAACACGTCCTTGATCGTGGCGTAGGGGGTGAAGGGCACCGCGTCCTTCGAGGACTTGATCGGGATGCCGGTCGGGTTGTTCTGGCCCGTCACGTGCAGCGCCCAGACGTGCAGCACCACGACGCCCGCGATCATCCAGGGCAGCAGGAAGTGCAGCGAGAAGAAGCGGTTCACCGTCGGGTTGCCGACCGAGTAGCCGCCCCAGAGCAGGCTCTGGATCGTGTCGCCGACCACCGGGATCGCCGCCAGGATGTTGGTGATGACGGTGGCGCCCCAGTAGCTCATCTGGCCCCACGGCAGGGTGTAGCCGAGGAAGGCCGTGGCCATCATCAGGAGGTAGATGACGACGCCGAGGATGTAGAGCACCTCGCGCGGGGCCTTGTAGGACCCGTAGTAGAGGTTGCGGAAGATGTGCACGTAGACGGCCACGAAGAACATCGAGGCGCCGTTGGCGTGCGCGTAGCGCAGGAGCCAGCCGTAGTTCACGTCGCGCATGATGTGCTCGACGGAATCGAAGGCGCCCTTGGCCGAGGGCTCGTAGTGCATCGCCAGCCAGACGCCGGTGATGATCTGGATGCCCAGGAACGCGATCAGGATCGCGCCGAAGGTCCAGAAATAGGTCAGGTTGCGCGGCACCGGGAAGGCGACGAACGACGAGTGGACGAGGCCGACGATCGGCAGCCGCGACTCGAACCACTTGGCGAGCCGGCTCCGCGGCACGTAGGTGTTGCCGTGTGCGCTCATGGTGGGGATCCTCCGGGGGCTCTCAGCCTCTTCTCGTCACGCGGCGGCCTTGCCGCCCTCCTCGCCGATGCGGATCTTGGTATCCGACTGGAAGGCGTAGGGCGGGATCGGCAGGTTGATCGGGGCGGGGCCGCGGCGCACGCGCCCGAGCGCGTCGAACTGCGAGCCGTGGCAGGGGCAGGACCAGCCCTCGAAATTGCCGGAATGCCCGATCGGCACGCAGCCCAGATGCGTGCAGTTGCCGTAGACGACGAGCCACTGCTCGTGGCCCTTCTTGACGCGGGTGTCGGCGGCGGCCGGGTCGATCAACTGCCCGACCGGCACGGCCTTCATGTCGGTGATCTCCTTCTCCGTGAGCTTGCGCACGAAGATCAGCTTGCCGCGCCAGAACACGTTGACGATCTGGCCGTCGGTGATCGGCGAGAGATCGACCTCGAGCGGCGCGCCGGCCGCGATGGTGGCGGCGTCCGGCGCCATCGAGGCGACGAAGGGCCAGGCCACGGCGCCTGCGCCGACCGCGAGGCCGGCCCCGGTGGCCAGGAAGAGGAAGTCCCGGCGGGTGCCCTCCTGCGGGGCGGCGCCGGCGGGCGCGGCGGCAGTCGTGTTCGCCAAGGTCTCGTGCCTCCCAAGAAGTGCGGGTGTTTTCACCGTGCCGGCCGAGCGTGCAGCCCGCGCGCGTGCGGGGCCGGTGATCCGCGGAGGGGACCACAGCACGATCGTTCTAAACTGTGCAATGCGACCGCCCGTCGCCCGAAGTCAAGGCAGGGGCCGGGCTCCTCCCGCATCGCGGTGGGCAAGCGCGGCGAGATGTAGCCCGCGGGCTTCGGTCGCGCGACATCTCCCTCCCCCGCAGAGGGGGGAGGGAGAGCACGCGGGGAGCGGGAAGCCCTTACGGCCTCCGCTTCAACGAACGGCCGCCGCCGGCCGCGGCAGGAGGCCCGTGGTCAGCCGGCGCCAGCGCAGGACGAGGAGCGCCGCCACCGCGAACAGCCCGGCGCAGAACCCCGTCCAGATGCCGTAGCCCTCCATCCCCGCCCCCCAGGCGAGCCAGGCGCCGAGCGGCACGCCGAGGCCCCAGTAGCCGCCGAGCGCGACCCACATCGGCACCTTCGTGTCCTGCAGGCCGCGCAGCATGCCGAGGCAGACCGACTGCACGCCGTCGGCCACCGCGAAGAGCGCCGCGAAGCCGATGAAGGCGGCGGCCACCGGCAGCACGCCCGCGTTGGCGGGCGCGGCGGGATCGAGGAACAGGCCGGTCAGGAACCCGGGCACCGCGAGCTGGGTCGTGGCGCAGAGCACCATGAAGACGAAGGCGAGCCCGACCGCCACCAGGCCGGCCCGGCGCACGCCCGCGCCGTCGCGCCGCCCGTAGGCGAGCCCCACCCGCACGGTCGCGGCCTGCGCGACGCCGTTCGGCACCATGAAGCAGAAGGCCGCGATCTGGATCGCCACCGCGTGCGCGGCGAGCTGGGTCGCGCCGAACAGGCCCATGCCGAGCGCCGCCGCCTCGAACAGGCCGGCCTCGGCGAGCCCGGTCGCCACGATCGGCAGGCCGAGGCGGAAGACGCGGGCCAGCAGCGCCGCGTCGAACCGCCAGAGCCGGTGGAACAGCCGGTAGCGGTGCAGTCTGGCGTCGCAGAGCACCACCGCGACGAGCAGCACGAGGCTGAAGCTCGCCGCCGCCACGGTGGCGAGGCCGACGCCCGCCATGCCGAGATCGCGCCCGGCGGGCAACCCGCCGCTCGCCGGAAAGGCGAGCCAGACCCCGAGCGCGACGTTGAGCGGCAGCGCCGCGAGGCTGGCGGCGAGCGCCCAGCCCGGCCGCTCCAGGGCGGCGAGCGCGCCGCGCAAGGCCATGAAGAGCAGGGCCGGCCACATCGCCCATTGCAGCACGCGCATGTAGGCGCCCGCGGCCTCGGCGAGCGCGGGCGGCTCGCCGATCGCGGCGAGCAGCGGGCCGGTGTACCAGAGCAGCACCATCATGGGCGCGGCGATGAGCGTCGCCGCCCAGAAGCCCGCCCGCAGGGTCCGGCGCACCGGATCGGTCGCGCCGGCCTCGCGCCCGAGCGCCTCGGCGATCAGCGGCGCCACCGTGCTGGTGAGCCCGATCCCGCCGATGAACAGGATGAAGTAGAGCCCGTGCGCCAGCGTCGCCGCGGCGAGCTGCTCCGCGCCCAGGCGCCCGAGCATCACCACGTCGGCCATGATCAGGCCGTGCTGGGCGAGGTTGATGAGCACGAGGGGCCCCGAGAGCGCGAGCGTCGCGCGCAGTTCCCGGAGCCAGGGGCGGTGCAACGGGGCCCCTTCCCGCGCGGGGAACCCCGCGAGGTCGAGTGCCGGCATGGAACGATCTCTTCAGACAGGAGGCGGGCGCGGCCCTGCCGCACCCGATGATATGGGGTGTCCCTAGCCGCCCAAGGCGTCGGAAACGTGTCGCCGGGGCGCCTCGCCGTCGCGGTCGGGCAGGAAGCCGCCGGACTGGCGCGCCCAGAGCCGGGCGTAGAGCCCGCCGCGGGCCACCAGCTCGGCGTGGGTCCCCTCCTCCACGATGCGGCCGCGGTCGATCACGATCAGCCGGTCGAGCGCCGCGATGGTGGAGAGGCGGTGGGCGATGGCCAGCACCGTCTTGCCCTGCATCAGCGTGTCGAGCGCCTCCTGGATCGCGGCCTCGACCTCGCTGTCGAGGGCCGAGGTCGCCTCGTCGAGGATCAGGATCGGCGCGTCCTTCAGGATGACGCGGGCGATGGCGATGCGCTGGCGCTGGCCGCCCGAGAGCTTCACACCGCGCTCGCCCACCTGCGCGTCGTAGCCGCGCCGTCCCTTGTGATCGACGAGGTCGGCGATGAAGCCGTCGGCATGCGCCAGGCGGGCGGCGCGCGCGACCTCGGCGTCGGTGGCGTCGGGGCGCCCGTACGCGATGTTGTCGCGGATCGAGCGGTGCAGCAGCGAGGTGTCCTGGCTCACCATCGCGATGGCGCCGCGCAGGGAATCCTGCGTCACCCCGGCGATGTCCTGCCCATCGACGAGGATGCGCCCGCTCTCGACGTCGTGGAGCCGCAGCAGCAGCGACGCGATGGTGCTCTTGCCCGCCCCCGAGACGCCGACCAGCCCGACCTTCTCGCCCGGGCGGATAGCGAGCGAGAGATCCTCGATCACGTTGGCGTCGCCGCGCCCGTAATGGAAGCCGACCCCCTCGAAGCGGACGCCGCCGCCCGCGACCGCGAGCGTGCCCGCGCCGGGCGCGTCGGTGAGCGCGTGCGGCCGGCTGATCGTCTGCATGCTCTCCTGGATCACGCCGACGTTCTCGAACACGCCGCGCACCGTCTGCATCACCCAGCCCGACATGGCGATGAGGCGCAGCACCAGCGCCAGCCCGGCGGAAGCCTCGCCGGTGCTCATCGCGCCGCGCTGCCAGAGGAGCAGCGAGGCGGTGCCCGTCGCGATCAGGAGCGCGCTGTTGAGGAGGCCCAGCAGCGTCGTCGTCCACGTCACCAGCCGGAACTGGTGCAGGTAGGCCCTGGTGTGCACGTCCACCGCCTCGCGCACGGCGGCGCGCTCCTCGCGGTCGCGGGCGAAGAGCTTGACCGTGAGGATGTTGGTGTAGCTGTCCACCACGCGCCCGATCAGGGTCGAGCGGGTGTCGGCGGTGCGGTGCGAGCGGGCCCGGGCGCGCGGCACGAACCAGGCGGTGAGCCCCGCATAGGCCGCGACCCAGATCACCACCGGCAGCGCCAGCCAGAGCGAGATCGAGCCGAACAGCCCGACCGCGGTCACCGCGTAGATCGCCACGTAGAGCAGCGTGTCGATGAACACGACCGCGAGTTCGCGCACCGCCGGCCCGACCTGCACGACCCGGTTGGCGAGCCGCCCCGCGAAGTCGCCCTGGAAGTAGGAGAGCGCGTGCCCGAGCGTGTAGAGGTGCGCCCGCCAGCGGATCTGGTTGGTCGATTGCGGCACCACGAGCTGGTTCGACAGCACCTCGTGCAGCCAGATCGTCACGGGGCGCACCACCGCGACGAGCACGAGCGCAAGGCCGATGCCGAGGGCGTGGTCGGCGAGCACGGTGGCGCGGTCGGCGCCGGCCAGCAGATCCACGAACCAGCGCATCACGAGGTAGAGCGAGGCCTCCACCGTGCCGGCGATCACGGCGATCACGAACAGGGCGAAGAGCGCCCAGCGGATCGGGTGGAGGTAGAAGCGCGCGAAGCCGAGCACCGTCCGGGGCGGCATGCGCCCCTCTTCGAAGGGCGCGAACGGGTCGATGCGGCGCTCGAGCCAGTCGAGGAACATCAGGGTCACGGGAGCTGGGGCGGGGCCTCCTTAGGTAAGCGCGCTTGACCGCGGGCCAAGCGCGGGGCGATGCCGCGGGCGCGCAGCCCTGCCCTGCGCGCCCGCCCCGCGCACGATCATGCTCCGCCTCGCCCTCTACCAGCCCGACATCCCGCAGAACACCGGCACGCTGCTGCGCATGGCGGCCTGCCTCGGGCTCGCCGTCGAGATCATCGAGCCGGCGGGCTTCGACGTCTCGGACCGGCACCTGCGCCGCTCGGGCCTCGACTATCTCGACCACGTCGCGCTGACCCGGCACCGCTCGTGGGACGCCTTCGACGACTGGCGGCGCGCGGAAAAGATCCGCCTCGTCCTCGCCACCACGGCGGGCGCCCTGCCCTACACGGATCTCGCCTTCCGGGACGGCGACTGCCTGCTGATGGGCCGCGAATCGGCCGGCGTCCCCGAGGCGGTGCACGCGGCCGCCGACGCCCGGGTGGTGGTGCCGATCCGGGCCGGGATGCGCTCGCTCAACGTCGCGGTCGCCGCCGCGATGCTGGCCGGCGAGGCGCTGCGGCAGACGGGCGGCTTCCCGGGCTGACCGGCCCCCGCCGCGCCGCCCGCTCTCAGTGCCGGGAGACGGCGATGACCCCGTCCTCCAACAGCGTGAAGCGGATGCCGGCCCGGCGCAGCGCCGCGACGACCCGGCGGCGCGAGCGCTCGCCGTGGAGCCCCCCGTCCTCCTCCAGGCGCCGGACCGTGGACAGGGACACGCCGCTCGCCTCGGCCAGCACCGTCATGGACCAGTCGAGCAGGGCCCGGGCCGCGCGCAGGTGAGAGCCGACCACCGCCTCCTCGAGGGCCTCGCGGATGCCGGCCGGGAGTTGGAAATGCGTATCCGGGATCGGGTATTGCAGGCCCTGGCCGCCATCGACGGCACCCGCGGCGTTGCGGAACGGGACGACGAGGATGCCCACCCGGCCGGCCTGCCCGTCGGGCCTGCGCCAGAGGTTCGTGTCCCGGAAGATCCGGCCGCTCACCCGATACTCCGCGGCCTTGCCGAGGAGCCGCGCGCGCTCCCCCGGCAGGGCGTGGACGAAGGGGTCCGCGTTGAACTCCGCCAGGGGTACGCCGCTCACCAGTTCCGCCTCCGGCTGGAACGCGAAGCTCAGGTCCTGCCCGACCCTGAAGAAGAGCACGCCGGTCCGGGCGTGCAGGGCGGCGTGGAGCCGGCTCTCGGCCTCGATGATGCCGGCCAGGCGGTGCCGCTCCAGCGCGTTGACGAGGTCGCCCGCGACAGCGCGCGGCCGTCCATCGGGCGCGCGCTCGACCTCGTGGCGGGCCGCGAGCAGGCGGACGGTCCCGTCCGGGCGGACGATGCGGAAGCTGTGCTCCGCCCGGAGGTCGCCGTCCCGTACCTGGGCGGGGGTCGCGAGCCGGTCACGGTCCTCCGGGTGCGCCATCGCGCGCAGGCGGTCGTAGCGCGGCGCCGGGTCGTCCGGCGTGAGACCGAGCATCCGGTACAATCCGGGAGACCAGGTCTGGGCATCGTCGCCGAAGGTCCAGCGCCAGCTCCCGCGCAGGCCGAGATCCTCGATCAGGTGCAGCGATCCGCCAAGTAGGGCGGCGGGGGAGGACGTCATGGATACGGATGCGCGCGGTTCGATAGGGCGCGGATCCTATGCCGGTTTCCGATTCTCTTTAATCCATTCTAGGATACGTTTTGCCGAACTCTAGCGAGCCCTCCGCCGCGGCTTCGGGCACGGGGGAGGCCGCCGGAGCGGGCCGCCGCGGGGGCCGGGCCGCCATCGGGCGGACCGGGACTGGCCTCAGGGCCGGGGGTCGTCCTCCTCCCGGCGCCGCCGCTCGGCCTCGTAGCCCGCCGCGATGCCGAGATCGATGGCGCGGCGGGCGAGCCGCACGCCGAGCCAGAGCAGGATCAGGCAGATGAGGACGATCAGTCCGGCCTTGAGCGGGTTCATGGGGAGCGCCTATCTCATGCGGCACGGCCCGGAAACCCGTCCGGTGCCTCCCCCCGACCCTTCCCCTGACCCGGCGGACCGATTGAGCGCGCGCGAGACCTTCCACATCGAGATCCTGGGCGCCCCGGCCCGCACCGAGGCCGACCCCGTTCTCTCCCGCGTCTCGGTGCGGGTCGAGGACCAGGCCGGGGCCGAGGAGCGGGCGCTGCGGCTCTTCGCCCGCGCCCGGGTACCCCAGCGCGCGGGCGAGCCCGCCGAGGCCGTGCGGGTGATCGACGGGGCCGGCCGCGAGGTGTTCTTCCGCAGCCGCTTCGACGAGGGGGCGTGACGTCGCGCCTCGGACGGCCTCCGGTCGACGGGTTCGGGCGGGCGCATCGTCTCGGGCCGAAGCGCGGGCCGTGAGGGGGCCGGTCGCGGTTCCCCTGACACGGTCGAACCCCGCGACCGGGGCGCGTATCAGACCAGATACGCCGCGCCGAACTGCGCCGCGGTGATGCCGTCGAGCTGCACCGTGCCGCCGCCCGAGAGCGCGAGCAGGGCGTCGCCGTCGGCGGCTGAGCCGAGCGTGTAGCTCTGGCCCGAGAGCACCAGCCGGTCGCCCTGCGCCTGGCTGAAGCCGAGGATCAGGTCGGCACCGGAATTCGCGCCGAACACGAAGCGGTCGGCACCCAGGTTGCCGATGAGGACGTCGTTGCCGAGATTGCCGTTGAGCACGTCGTCGCCCTGGCCGCCGTAGAGCGTGTCGTCGCCCTGGCCCCCGAACAGGGTGTCGTCGCCGAGATTGCCGTAGACGGCGTCCGCGCCCTGGTTGCCGTAGACCACGTCCGCGTCCTGGCCGCCGAACACGCTGTCGTCGTCCTGCCCGCCGAAGAGACGGTCGGCGCCGAGGTTGCCGTAGAGCACGTCGCCGCCCTGGTTGCCGTAGATCACGTCCGCGCCGTCGCCGCCCGTCACCGTGTCGTCGCCGGCGAGCGCCGTGAAGGTGTCGTTGCGCGCCCCCAGCGTGACGGCGTCGGCCCGCGCGGTCGCGATCGGCGCGCCGATATCCTGCAGGATCGCGAGGTCGAGGTCGCTGATCGGGCGGCGCGTGCCGGCCGAGATGGTGGGGGTCATCAGGTCGCCCGCCACCGTGACGTGGCCCTCGCCGGCATCGAGCGGCACCGGGCCGCCGTTCGCCCGCACGGCGTTGCCGCCGACGAAGGTCGGGGTGCTGCCCGCCCGGACGTTGGCCGCGTAGGTGCTGTCGCCGAGGTAGAGGATGCCGAGCCCGTGCCCGACCTCGTGCGTGAAGACCGAGAGCGCGTCGAGCTGGCTCGACGGCACAGCCTGCTGGCCGGACGGGTCGTAGAACAGCGAGTCGATGTAGGCGGAGCTGACCGTGACGTTGATGTCGGGGCTCTGGCCGTTCGGGTCGCTGCCCGTGCGGATCTCGATCATCGGCACGGATTCGTAGGCGCGGCCGGTCCAGTAGTAGCTCGACCCGCCTGTCGCGATGGTGTTGCCGGAGGCCTCGCTGACCCGAACCCCGATCTCGATGGTGCCGTAGCCCTGGAGGGTGCGCGCCCAGGAATCGGCCGCGGCCTGCAGCGTCCGCAGCACGGCGTTCGCGTTGGCGCCCGCCCCGGTCGCGTCCGTCCAAGACACCGAGAAGGTCGTCATGAGGTCGATGTCCCGGATCGCGCGGTTACACGGCGCGGACACTGGTCCGGGCGTGCGGCCCGATTGTGATACGGGGCGAGGATTACGATCACGTTCGGGTGATGCGTGCGCCGACTTGCCGGAACGGGACGGCACGGCCCGTCGCTACGGCCCGTCGACGTCGTCCGTCGGCGCGGCCATTGACTTCGCACCTGCGGGACCGCATATCGGCACTGCAGCGTCAGCGGCCGACAAGGGTCCGCTTGAGGGGGCTGCGTGACGGAATCGCGGGACCGCCCGAGGCGGCCTGGAGGCTCCGGCCCCCCTCTTCATTCGTGCATGCACCCGGGCCGCCCCATCACGCGGGCAGCCTCCTGCTCCAGGGACCGCCAAGCCGATTCGCGCCGCTCCACGAGCCGCGCCGGACGGTCCTGCTGCAACGAGACATCCGACTTGACCCAGTTCACCGATTTCGGCCTCGCCCAGCCCGTGCTGCGGGCGCTCGAGGAGGCCGGCTACCAGACCCCCACGCCGATCCAGACGCAGGCCCTGCCGCCGGCCATGGCGGGCCGCGACCTCTGCGGCATCGCCCAGACCGGCACCGGCAAGACCGCGGCCTTCGCGCTGCCGATCCTGCACCGGCTCGCCCTCTCGGACCGCCGCGCCCCGCGCCGCGGATGCCGGGTGCTGGTGCTCTCGCCGACCCGCGAGCTCGCCAACCAGATCGCCGATTCCTTCGCCGATTACGGCCGCCACCTGCCCTTCACCAGCACCGTGGTGTTCGGCGGCGTCACCATCGGCCGCCAGGAGCGGGCGCTGGCGCCGGGCGTCGACATCCTCGTCGCCACCCCGGGCCGCCTGATCGACCTCGTCGACCGGCGCGCGCTGACGCTGGAGGGCGTCGAGATCCTCGTCCTCGACGAGGCCGACCAGATGCTCGACCTCGGCTTCATCCACGCCCTCAAGCGCATCGTGCGGATGCTGCCGGCCAAGCGCCAGAGCCTGTTCTTCTCGGCCACCATGCCGAAGAACATCGCGGGACTCGCCGAGCAGTACCTCTCCGATCCGGTCCAGGTCGCGGTGACGCCGGTCGCCACCACCGCCGAGCGCGTCGAGCAGCAGGTGATGTTCGTCCACACGGGTGCCAAGCAGGCGCTGCTCGGCCACATCCTGCGCGACCCGAAGATCGACCGCGTGCTGGTCTTCACCCGCACCAAGCACGGCGCCGACCGCGTGGTGCGCGGCCTCGACAAGGTCGGGATCGTCGGCGCGGCGATCCACGGCAACAAGTCGCAGCCCCAGCGCGAGCGGGCGCTCGCCGCCTTCCGCGACGGCTCCTGCCGGGTGCTGGTGGCCACCGACATCGCCGCCCGCGGCATCGACGTCGAGGGCGTCTCCCACGTCGTCAACTTCGACCTGCCGAACGTGCCGGAGAGCTACGTCCACCGCATCGGCCGCACCGCGCGCGCCGGCGCCGACGGGCTCGCCATCTCGTTCTGCAACGACGAGGAGAAGGCCTACCTGCGCGACATCGAGCGCCTGACCCGCCAGAAGGTGCCGGTCGCGGGCTTCCCCGAGGGCTTCACCCCGCCGACCCGCCAGGAGGCCGCCGAGATCGCGGCCTCCGAGGAGCGCCGCCCCGAGCGGCCCCAGCAGCGCGGCGGCGGACGTCCGGGCCAGCAGCGCCAGGGCCAGCAGCGCCAGGGCCAGCAGCCCGGCGCCCAGGGCCGCCCGGGGGGCGGGCGTCCGGCGGGCGAGCCGGGCCGCCAGGGCCGGCCGCCGCAGGGGCGTCCCCAGCAGGGTCGCCGCGAGGATCCGCGCCAGGACCGTGCGGCGCGCCCGCATGCCGAGCGTCCCCACGGCGCCCGCCCGCAGGCCGCGGCCCCGCGCCACGACGGCCGTCCGGCCGCCGGCCAGGCGCGGCGGGGCAACCGTCCGCAGGGCGGGGGCGAGGGCCGCGCCATCGGCTGGCTGGAGCGCGCCCCGCGCTCCTGATCCTGCCGCGTCGGACTACGTAGCGCAGCGCCGCCCCGCCTGTCGGGGCGGCGTTTCGCGTTTCCCGGGGGGGCTGGCCCCGGCCGCGCCCCGCGCCATCTCTCCCCCTGTCGAACGTGAAGGGAGCCCCGGCCAGACCATGCGGTTCGAGCTGTATCGGGATGCGGGTGGCCAGTGGCGGTGGCGTCTGCGTGTGCAGAACGGCAACGTCGTGGCCGATTCCGCGGAGGGCTATGCCCGCCGGGAGGATTGCGAGCACGGCATCGCCCTGGTGAAGCAGAGCGGCGCCGCACCGACCGTCGACATGACCACCCGGATCGCCTGACGCCCGTCCGGCGGGCGAACCGTGCAACGTTCCGGCCGGTCCGGGCGTTTCGCGGCGTCGGGCCGTATCTCCCGCTCGAACCTCCGTCACCGAGGAGCTGTGAACGTGTTGAGGAAACTGCTTTTGGCCGCCCTGCTGGTCCTGGGCTTCGCGGCGGCCGCGCCGCAGGGGGCTTCGGCCGCCCCGGTCGGGCCCGACGCCGCCCTGGTCGCCGCCGGGGCTGCCCCGGTCGCCGAGAAGGCGCAGTACTATTACGGCCCGCGCGGCTATTACCGGCGGCCCTATTACGGCCGCCGGTTCTACGGCCCGCGCCGCTTCTACGGTCCGCGCCGGTTCTACGGCCCGCGCCGGTTCTACGGCGGCCCGCGCTTCTACGGCCCGCGCCGCTTCTATTACTGAGAACGCCGGCCGCCGCGTCCCTCGGGCGGCGCGGCGGACCGTTCAGGCGGCCTCGGACCGCGCGGGCGCGTGCGCCCAGCGGCCCTTGCCGCCCGCCTTGGCCCGGTAGAGCGCGGCGTCCGCGCGGGCGAGGACGTCCTCGGCGCTGAAGCCGGCCTCCGCGCAGGCGATGCCGATGCTCACGCCGACCCGCGCCGCGCCGCCCGCGAGGTCGTAGGGCTGGGCCACCGCCGCGATCACCGCCGCGCCGAGGCTCTCGGCCTCCGCCGCACCGCAATCGGGCGCGAGGACGACGAACTCGTCGCCGCCGAGGCGCGCCGCGACGCAGGCCGACGGCACCGCCGCGCCGATCCGCGTCGCCGCGGCCTGGAGGAGCTGGTCGCCCGCGGCGTGTCCGTAGCGGTCGTTGATCGCCTTGAAGCCGTCGAGGTCGAGGTACAGCAGCGCGAAGCGCTCGCTGCCGCAGCGCTGCAGGATGCGGCCGAGTGCGGTCATCAGCCCGGCGCGGTTGTACAGCCCCGTGAGCGCGTCGTGGGTCGCGCGCCGCTCGCTGGCGCGCTCGGCCAGGAGCGCCGCGAGATAGAGCTGGTGCAGCTCGAAGACCTTCAGGATGGTCGAGAGGACGAAGACCGGCACCAGCACCAGCAGGATCCGGAACCACGGCTCGTTGTCGACCAGGGCCGCGACCATCAGGGGCATGCTGCACAGCAGGATCAGCGCGACGAGGTAGCGCGGCGCCCCGTTGTCGCGCATCACGACGCCGCTGACGATGCCCATCACGATGGCGGGGGCGAGCACATGGAGAACGGGGTCGTCGGTCGCGAAGCAGAGCGCGGCGGAGAGGCCGATGTTCGTGGACCACGCGAGCCCCAGCGCGCAGTAGGCGTCGAGGGGGATGGCACGCCCGCGCGCCTCGGCCCGCGCGGTGGCGTAATCGAGGCCGGCCCGCAGGAGGAAGATCAGGCACTCGGCGCCGATGAGCCAGAGGAAGACCGCCTCGGGATGGCGCGCGACGGCCACGACCTTGAGGCCGACCCCCGTGCACAGGCCCATCGCCGCGGACGAGAGCGGCACGATGAACGCGCCCAGGAGCCGGGCCTGGATGTCCGGCTGCACGGCCGCCCCGGAGCCGGCCAGCCAGCGGATCGCCCGGCTGCGCGGCAGGATATCGACGGTGACGCGCTTCACGGACATCCCAGTGGCCTCCCGCCCGGCAAGGTGGCACGGGGTCTATTTAGGAATTCCTACCGCGGTGCCGCGGTTCGTCCCGGACCGCGAGGTCGGCCGCGATCCCTCGAACGGGACCCGGATCGCGCCCTTCCGGCGTCGTCCGGGTTGGGCTAGTCTCGGCGCTCAAGCCGGCCGGCGACAGATCGGCCGCTTCGGAGGACAGCCCCGTGAACAGAGCCGCGACCCGCGAGGCGTCACGTCTGCCGGACCTGTGGCGGCACGTGCCGCTCGAATGCTACGTCTGCGCCCTCGCGATCTTCCTGGCTGCCGGGCTGAAGCTCGGCGGCCTGATGCCCTGAGCGGGCCGCGGATGCCGGAGGGCGGCGAGGCCGCGGAGCAGCCGCGCGGCGACCTCACGGTCCGCACCATCGCGATGCCGGCCGACACCAACGCCAACGGCGACATCTTCGGCGGCTGGGTTCTCTCGCAGATGGATCAGGCCGGCGGCATCGCGGGGGTCGACCGGGCCCAGGGGCGCGTCGTCACGGTCGCGCTCGACGCGATGACCTTCATCCGCCCGGTGCGGGTCGGCGACGTGCTCTGCGTCTACACGCGCGTCGTTCAGGTCGGCCGCACCTCGATGAAGATCGCCGTCGAGGCCTGGGCCCGCCGCTTCTGCACCCAGATCCGCGAGCGGGTGACGGCGGCGACCTTCACCTTCGTGGCCATCGACGAGGCGGGCCGGCCGCGCCCGATCCCCCCTGAGCCCGAGGCACCGGTGCGGCCCTAGAGCGCTCTCTTGCGCCGAAGCGGGCACCGGTTCGGTGCAGGGGAGCGCCTCGATACGAGAGGTTGGAGCCGCCCCCGGTCGGTCGCTCCGGTGCTCGCTGCACGACGCATCCTGGGTTCGGTCTAACGCATCGTCTCGGAACGAAGCGCGGGTCCCCTCTCCCGTAGGGAGAGGTCTGCTTTCGCAGAGAGCCGGGTGAGGGGTATGAGGCTGCAAAACGCGGCGCGGCGCTGAACGCGCGTCGATGTCGAGCGCTGTCCTGTGAGGTCATACCCCTCACCCCAACCCTCTCCCTATGGGAGAGGGGGCATGGCGCGGTTCACCGCACGCGGTCGAAGCAGTCAGCCGGAAACGGTGTCAGTCCCGCGCGTCCGGCGCGTCGGACGTCTCGGCGAACTCGGTCTTCAGGCAGGCGAGGAGGCGGCGGAGCCAGAGCCGCGCCTCGGCCTCCGCCGCGCGGGCGGCGGCCGCATCCTCATCGGCCCGGCACGCGCGCGCCTCGGCGGCGGCCGCAGCGGCCTCCGCGGCGACGGCCGTAGCCTCCGCGGCGGCGGCAGCGGCCTCTGCGGCGGTGCGGGCCGCCTCGGCCTGCTCGGCGCGGCGCAGCGCGGCCTCGGTCGCTTCCTCGGCCGCGCGGGCGCGCTGCTCGGCGGCCTCCGCGTCCCGGGCGCTGCGGCCGACGAGGGCGTGGGCGCGGCGCGTCGCCTCCTCGGCGCCCACCCGCGCCTGCCGGATCCGCCCGCCCGCGTCGCGGATGAGCTGGATCGCGGCCGGCCAGTCGGGCTCGGCCTCCGCGTCGGCCGCATCGACCGATTCGGGGAGGTCCGCCCGCATCCCCGCCGCCGCCTCGGCGCCGAAGATCCGGACGATCCGCTCGTGGTCTCCCGGCGCGACGAGGCGCTGGAGCGGCGTCAGCCCGCCGACGGGCGCGACACGGCGTTCCGCGGCCTCTCTCATCGGGTCTCCTCCCCGCCGAACTGGGCGAACTCGCTGGCGATGGTCTCGTGGATCCGCAACAGCCAGTCCTCGGCCGCGCGGGCGCGCGCCTCGGCCTGCTCCGCCCGCATCTCGGACTCCTTCACGCGGATCTCGGCCCGCGCCTCGGCGGCCGCGGCCCGGATCTCGGCCGCGCGCACCCGCGCCTCGGCGGCCTCGGCCTCCGCGCGGGCGTGCCGCATCAGGTCCTGCATCTGCTGCTCGCGCTCGAGCGCCTGCGCCTCGGCCTCGCGCGCCCGCGACGCGGCCCCGCGCACCCGGTCGATGAGGCCGCTCCAATCCTCCGGGGAGACCGGCGGCGGCATCTCGGCCGCGCCGGCCGGCGGCCTGACGAGGCGCACGAGGCTGATGAGCGGATCGGATCGATGCGGCTCGGCGGCGAGGCCGGCCGGACGCTCCCAGTGCAGCTTTCTCGTCGGTTCCATCGCAGTGCCCCGTCCTCGCCCGGGGCGCCGCAACGTGCGGTTCGATCCGGAGGGATCAGGTTTGGTTAACGATGGTAAAGGGCCGGTTAACGGCCGGCCCCCGACGCCGCGCGGACGCGCGGGGGCCCCGACATCCGCCGCGGCCCCCGGGGCGAACCCCGGGGCGGCGTGCGAGGCGACGGGGGCCGCGGGTCAGTTGACGCTCATCAGAACGTCGGCCGATCCGACGATGGTCGCGATCAGCCCGCAGGAGAAGACGCCGATCATCGCGTAGGTGAACGCCTTGCTGAGCATCTCGGGGTTCTCCGTTCTGGTGTCCGGGGGTGTCGTCCGGTCGGCCCCGGCCGGGCCGCCGTTAAGCGAACGTGCCGCGTTGCGAGACGGTTGCCGCGCCGCACAATCGGCCGCAGGGGCCGGGTTCAGCAGCTGTGGCCGCCGGCGGTCTGGCCGTACTGCTTCACGGTCCGTGCCTGCTGGCTGGCGTTGCCCTCCGCGGCCGAGCGCGCGGCGCAGTGCTCGTGGCCGCTCCGGTCGTGCACGCCGGGGCCGGCCGTCGGCGCGACGGTGAAGGGCGCGGCCGGAGCCGCGCGCCGCTGCGGCCGCTCGTATCTGAGGCTGAACGCGGTGGCGGAGGTGGCTGGAAGGGCGAGCGCGAGGGTCCTGGTCTTCGTCACGTCGCGGGAGATCCTTTCGGACAAGGGGATCGGGGGGATCGGGCGGGGATCGGGGGATTGGGCGCGGGGACGGGGCCGCGGAAGACCGCCGCCCCGGCATGCCGACAGGATGGCGGGCCGGTGGGCGCCGCGCCGTGCTGCGACGCACCCAACAGGGCGCCTCGCGGTTCGTGCCAGCTCCCGGACGGGCAAAGGGCGGCTGGCATTTGCGTCGGCGGCATGAAGAACAGGCCCGGAATCTTGCGTCTGCTTCCGCCAGAGGCGCGTGGTCTGCTTGGGTACTGTGCGCGATACGCCTTGATCTCTCCATGTAATCCGTGTTCTTAGACCCTGAGGGGCTTCTCCTAGGACATCAAGAAATGACAGAAGAATTGCCGGGCCGGACCCCGGACATCGTCGTGCTGACGGGCGACATCGTATCGGCCTACGTGTCGAACAACTCCGTGCCGGCGGCCGAGCTGGGCGGGTTGATCGCGGGCGTGCACGCGGCCCTGCTGCGCCTGAGCGGGGCCGCCCCGGCGGCCGCCGAGGTCGAGGCGCCGGTCGAGAAGCCGAGCCCCGCCCAGATCCGCAAGTCGGTCACCGACGAGGGGCTGATCAGCTTCATCGACGGCAAGACCTACAAGACGCTCAAGCGCCACCTCACCACCCACGGCCTCGACCCGCGCGCCTACCGCCAGCGCTACGGCCTGCCCGACGACTACCCCATGGTCGCTCCCGCCTACGCCGCCCAGCGCTCGGCGCTGGCCAAGCAGATCGGCCTCGGACGCCCCGGCGCCCTCGCCGAGCGCGAGGCGGGCGGGCGCCGGAAGGCCGCCTGATCCCCACCCGATCCCCGGCCTCGTCCCGGACCTCGCACGGGCGGCTCCGGCCGCCCGCCTGCCCATCGGGTTCGCAACGCCTCTCGCCGGCGGGGCGCCGCACGCTAGGTGTGCATCCATGCCCCGCTGGTTGTTCGTCATCTTCGCCGCCGCCCTCTTCCTGAGCGTCGCCGGCATCGTTCTCACCTTCCTGCGCACCGGGCCGACCGACCATCAGCCGGCCTCCGCGGCGCCGCGCAGCGCCGCGCCGTAACGCCTCTCCCGGGTTCCCTGCCGGGCCCTCCCGACAGGCCGGCGCCGGATCGGCGATGCCCCGGCCGGATCCTTGATCCAGTTTGTTGTCCATGCCCCCCGCGGTGGCAGCCTTCGCCCGCTCACGCCCCCGGGGACCTTCCATGACCGACGCCCGCCCACCGCTCGCCGGCCTGCACGTCCTGCTGGTCGAGGACGACTACGTGGTCGCGATGGAGCTGGAGCGGTGGCTGCGCGCGGCCGGCGCGCGCGTGATCGGGCCCGCGGCCCGGGTCGAGCAGGCGCTCGGGCTGATCGGCCCGCGCGTGCCCGATGCCGCCGTCCTCGACATCAATCTCGATGTCGGCCTCGGCGGCACGGTCTATCCCCTCGCCGACCGGCTCGACGCGCTCGGCGTACCCTACCTGTTCGTCACGGGGGACGTGCGCGTCGCGCGCCTGCCCGGCTACGGCGCCAAGCCGCGCATCGAGAAGCCGGTCCAGGAGGCCGAACTCGTCGCGGGACTGAGGCGCCTGCTTGCGGCCGCGACGGTTCCGTGAGGGTCCCTTAGCGCGCCGTTGACCGTGCCGGCGAAAATCCCCGCCGGCCCAGGGGGCGCTTAAGGCCTCGCCCACGGGCAGGGCGCAGAGTGCCGGGCAGGTCCCCGGCGGACGTGCGGCCCCGCATCCGGCCGCACGGACCGCCGGCCTCGCCGCCAGGAGAGCGCCGTGTCCCCGACCTCGCCCGATGCCGGCGCGCCGCGCCGGATCCTGCACGTCTTCCGCGCACCCGTCGGCGGCCTGTTCCGGCACGTTGTCGATCTGACGCGCCTCCAGGCGGGGGCCGGCCACGCGGTCGGCCTGATCTGCGACGCGGGCACGGGCGGCGCCCGCGCCGAGCGGACGCTGGCCGAGCTCGCGCCCCAGCTCGCGCTCGGCGTGCTGCGCGTGCCGATGCGGCGCAATCCCGATCCGGGCGACCTCGCCGCCCTGCGGGCGGTGGCGCGCCGGGCCGAGACGGTCGGCGCCGAGGTGCTGCACGGCCACGGGGCCAAGGGAGGCGTCTACGCCCGCCTCGCGCCCGTGCGCGGCGCGGCCGGTGCGCCGGGCGGCGGGCCGATCCGCGCCTATACCCCGCACGGCGGCAGCTACAACTACCGGCCCGGCAGCCTGCTGCACCGGCTCTACATGGGCGTGGAGGCGCTGCTCGCCCGCCGCACCGACGTCTTCCTGTTCGAGAGCGCCTACGTGGCCGGGCGCCACCGGGCCTATGTGGGCGCGGGCCGCACGGTGACCCGCGTCGTCCACAACGGCATCGACGAGGCGGAGTTCGTGCCGGTGGTCCGGGCGGACGACCCGTTCGACCTCGTCTACGTGGGCGAGCTGCGCGAGGCCAAGGGCCTGCCGGTGCTGCTCGACGCGCTGGCGGCCCTGCACGGGGCCGGCCGCCCGCTCAGCCTACTGATGGTGGGCTCCGGCCCGGACGAGGCGGCCTTGGCGGCCAGGGCCGCCCGTCTCGGCCTCGGCGCCGCGGTCGCCTTCGAGCCGGCCCAGCCGATCCGCCCGGTGCTCGCCCGCGGCCGGGTGATGGTGGTGCCCTCCTTCGCCGAATCGCTTCCCTACGTGGTGCTGGAGGCCGCGGCCGCCGCCCAGCCGCTGGTCGCCACGGATGTCGGCGGCATCCCGGAGATCTTCGGCGAGGCCGCCGGCGAGCTCGTGCCGCCCCGGGACCCGCTGGCGCTCGCCGAGGCCATCGCCCGCCTGCTCGACGAGGCGCCGGCCGCGCGCGAGGCCCGCTTCCGCGCGCTGAGCGAGGCCGTGCGCGCCCGCTTCTCGATGCGCAGCATGGGCGAGAGCGTGCTCTCCGGCTACGAGGCGGGCTTCCGCGCCCGGGCATCGCGCGGGCCGGCCCCGGCCGCCGGACGGCGCGGGCCCGCCTCCGCTTAAACATTCCGATAGGCCGCTCTGGCAGGATCGGCGGATGACCAGACGGGTGCGGCAGGGGCGAAGCGTCCGATGAGTGCGTTCGATGTCCGCGATGTCCTGAAGGCGGCGGGCCCGCCCGGCGCGACGGAGGCGCCGCGCGTGCCGCTCGCCGAGACCGCCGCGCCGGTGGCGCCGGGCGCGATCTCGACGGTCGTCGTCGCCGGGCTCGTCCGGATGGCCGAGTTCGGGACGATCGTCGCGCTCGGCATCGTGCTCCACGCAGTCCTGCTCGGCGGGGCGGTGCCCTTCGGGGCGCGCTACGCGGGCGCCGTCGGCGGCGTCGCGGCGGTCGCGGTCGGCCTGTTCCAGGTCGCGGGCGCCTATCGGATCGCCGCCTTCCGCAACGTCTTCAAGTCGGCCGTCACGCTGTGCGCCGGCTGGACGCTGAGCTTCCTCGCCGTCGCGGCGGTCCTGCTGGTGACGAAGCTCGGCGACAACTACTCGCGGCTCTGGCTCGGCACCTACTTCGCGGCGGGCCTGCCCCTGCTGCTCGCGGGCCGCCTCGTCCTCGGCCGGGTGATCCGCGACCAGACCCGCAAGGGGCGCTTCGACCGGCTCACCGCCATCGTCGGCGGCGGCCCCGCGGCGGAGGAACTCATCGCCGCCCTGGAGACCCAGAAGGAGAGCGGCATCCGCGTCGTCGGCGTCTTCGACGACCGCGGCGACGCGCGCTCGGGCGACGTGGTGGCGGGCTACCCCAAGCTCGGCACGGTGAGCGACCTCGTGGCCTATGCTCGCCACACCCGGCTCGACCTCATCGTGTTCACGATCCCCATCTCGGCCGAGGCGCGCATCCTGCAGATGCTCGCCAAGCTCTGGGTGCTGCCGATCGACATCCGGCTCTCGGCCCACGCCACCAAGCTGCGGCTTCGCCCGCGCAGCTACTCCTATCTCGGCTCGGTGCCGGTGCTCGACGTGTTCGACAAGCCGATCGCCGACTGGGACGTGGTGGTGAAGGCGGTGTTCGACCGCTGCGTCGGCGCCCTGCTGCTCGTCGGCCTCGCCCCCGTGATGCTCGGCGTGGCGGCAGCCGTGCGGCTCACCTCGCGCGGGCCGATCCTGTTCCGGCAGAAGCGGCACGGCTTCAACAACGAGATCATCGAGGTGCTGAAGTTCCGCTCGATGTATGTCGAGCAGTGCGACCCGACCGCCGTGCGCCAAGTCACCCGGGACGACCCGCGGGTGACGCCGGTCGGCCGCTTCATCCGCAAGACCTCGCTCGACGAGCTGCCCCAGCTCTTCAACGTGCTGAAGGGCGACCTCTCGCTCGTCGGGCCCCGCCCGCACGCGATCGGGGCGCGGGCCGCCAACACGTTCTACGACCAGGTGGTGGACGGCTACTTCGCCCGCCACAAGGTCAAGCCCGGCATCACCGGCTGGGCCCAGATCAACGGCTGGCGCGGCGAGACCGACACCAGCGAGAAGATCCAGCGCCGCGTCGAGCACGACCTCTACTACATCGAGAACTGGTCGGTGCTGTTCGACCTGCAGATCCTCGTGACCACCCCCTTCGCCCTGCTCAAGGCCGAGAACGCGTACTGAGCGAGCGCGCATGCGGGACGGGCCGCCCGGCGGAAGCCGGGCGGCCCGTCTCCATCTGTCGGCGGGCGCCCGGGGGGCTGCCCGGCGCCGGCTACGGCAGGGCGCCGGCCTTCTCCTTGGCCTTCATGATGGTGTCGCGGCAGGCGTCGGCGTTGCCGGCCTTGTCCTCGGCGCGGGCCTTCTCGACGAGCTTGCGCGCCTCGTTCACGCCCGCGGCCGTCGACTGGGCCTTGGGGTCGCTCGGCTTCACGTCCGGCGCCTTGTCGAGGGCCTTGTCGGAGTTTGAGGAGACCGGGCCGCCCGGCGGCACGGTGCCCGTCACCTGCGCGGCCCCGGCGCTGTCGAGCCGCTTCTCCAGCGTGGTGATCTCGTCGGCGCAGGGCGTGGCGAGCGCGGGCGCCGTCATCAGCAACAGGCCGGCCAGGGCATAGCTCATCCGCATCGGGCGTCTCTCCGTCTTCGTTCGTTCGGGATCGTTGTTCGCCCGTGGCAATCGACGGTCGCGCGAGCCCGTTCCCGAGACCTGAGGCCGCAGGCCCCTGACGCGAGAAGCCCCGCGGACCGTGGGGTCCGCGGGGCTTCTCTCCTGCGTTCGTCGTTGGACCGTGGCGTCAGTACTTGCGCACCAGCGGCTGCGGCTCGGCCATCGGCACCGGCGCCTCGCCGAAGGTGTAGCGGATGCCGCCGTAGACCGAGAGCGGCTGCCCGAGCGTCGTGGTGCGCGGGTCGTTCACCGGATAGCGGTTGGCCACGAGGCCCGGCTCGAAGAACGTGCCGAAGTTGCTGTAGCGGTTGTTCGTCAGGTTGGTGACGTAGCCGAACACCTCGAGGTTGGGGTTCACGCGGTAGCTCGTGTTGAGGTTCAGCACGTACCACGGCGGCAGCTTGCGGTTCAGGTTCGACTCGTCGCCGCGGTAATAGGCGGACGAGAAGGCCTGCAGCGCCATGCCGACGCGCCAGCGCGGCAGCAGCTCGACGTCGAAGCCGACCTTGAACTGGTGGTCGGGGATCAGCGGCACCTTGTTGCCCGGCACCACGAAGATCGCGCCGTCGTCCGAGAGCGGGTTGTTGGGCGAGGACAGCGTGCCGTTGAAGCGGAAGGTGGCGTCGATCAGCGCGTAGTTGGCGTAGACCGAGAGCCAGTCGGAGACGTATTCGAGCCCGACCTCGACGCCCTGGCGGCGGGTGGCCGGCACGTTCACGAAGTAGCCGCGCGCGGCGTTGCCCGGGGTGGCGAGCGACAGGATGTCGTTGGTGAGGTCGGTGCGGAAGGCGCCGATCTTATAGTTCACCAGGCCGCCGTCGTAGAAGTTCGGCAGCGCGCCGCGGAAGCCCACCTCGTAGGTCTGGCCGGTGACCTGCTTGAGCGGCGGGTCGGCGACCAGCGAGTTCGGGATCAGGCAGGGCCGCAGCGGGTTGGCGCAGGCGAGCTCCAGCGGCGTCGGGGCACGGTTCGATTCCGAGTAGCCGCCGTAGAGCGACAGCCCGGGGCTGAACCGGTAGGTCAGGCCGGCGAGCGGGTTGATCTTGCTGTAGTAGTGCGTCCCCGTCACGTCCGGCGAGAAGCCGGTCTGGTCCTGGCTGGAGATGCGGGCGAAGTTCAGCCGCGCGCCGGCCGTGAGCGAGAGCCGGTCGGTCAGGTCGATCGTGTCGGTCGTGTAGAGGCCCATGTAGAGGTTGTTGCCCGTGACCGAGCTCGGCGCGATGCCGAGCGCGCCCGCCGTGCGGATGAAGTCGGTGCCGAGCCCCGGGATGTTGCCGTAGAACGGGTTCGCCGGGTTCGTGGTGACGCTGAGGTCCGGGTTGATCACGCCGAGCGTGCTCGACGACTTGTAGCTGTAGTTCGCCACGTCGATCGAGCCGCCGACCACGAAGCTGTTGCCGAACCCGAACACCGTGTCGCGGTTGGCCGCCTGGAGCGAGCCGCCGTAGCCGGTGGCCTCGGTCTTGGTGACGTCGAGGGTGCCGTAGGGCACGCCCGCCGTGAACGGAATGCCGTTGGCGCCGGCGCCGCGGCCGAGGATCAGGAACTGGTTGGTGAAGGCGTTGCGGCTCTGGCCCGGCGCCTGCTCGAAGCCGTCGTCCTCGTAGCAGAGACGGCCGCGGAACGAGGAGTTGCGCGAGCAGTTCTCGAAGTCGCCGTCGTTGCCGTCGATGTAGCGCTGGCTGAAGCGGCGGAAGTAGGCGTTGCCGGACAGGTCCCAGGTCGGCGAGATGTCGACGCGGCCGGTCATCTGCAGCGTGCCGACCTCGGTCGTGGTGGTCTGCGGGTAGGTGAAGATCGCCCGCGGATCGACGTGGGTGAAGTCGACCGGGGTGGCCGCGGCGGCGCCGAAATAGGTGCGCGCGAGCTGGCCGATCAGGTGGAACTCGGAATCCGGGGTGCGGTAGCCGAGGTCGGCGTAGACGCGGCCGATCGTGCTCGGCGACTGGTAGCGCCAGCCGCGGTCGTTCAGGCCGTCGCCCGCGAAGTAGAAGCTCCACGGCCCGATCATCTTGCCGTACTGGAGCGAGCCGGCGATGCGGCCGTCCGAGCCGCCGAGCGCGGTGATCTCGGTGCCCTGCCAGGTGAAGCCGTTCTTCATCTGGATGTTGATCGCGCCGCCGAGGGCGTTCAGGCCGAAGACCGGGTTGCCGGTCACCACGTCGATCCGGTTGATCGCGACCTGCGGGATCAGGTCGAGGTTGACCGTGTCGCCGAAGGCCTCGTTGATGCGCACGCCGTTCTGATAGACGGCCAGCCCCTGCGGCACGCCGGTCACCGGCGAGGCCTGGAAGCCGCGATAGTTGATGTCGAGGCGGTTGTTGTTGCCCTGGCTGTCCGAGATGTTGAGGCCCGGCACGCGGCGGGCCAGCGTCTCGACGGCGTTGAAGGTCGCCCGGTCGAAGTTCAGGTCGGCGGCGGTCACCGTCTCGACCGTGCTGGGGATCTTCCAGAGCGGCTGGGCGCCGCCGCGCAGGCGGGTCGTCGCCGGAACCTGGGCGACCGGGCCGCCCGGCCCGTCGATCGCCGCCAGGCTCGGCGCGCCGTTGCCCGCCGACACGCCGACGGGCGTCGTCGCCACCACACTGATCTCGCCGAGCGTGACCGCCTGCTGCGCCTGCGCCGCGAACGGCAGCACCGAGACGGACGCGGCCAGGAAGCCTCTGAGCCCCCGCATGGACATCCCCTAACCCTTCAAGAACCCAGTAAGACCTTCGCCCCTTCTGTGCGGGGCTTAGAGTTAGACTGATGCCGGGAACGTAACGGGACGACAATCGGCCGGAGGACGCGACCGCGATCTTTAGGGGCGTGGCCGGACGGGAATCACCGGGACGTGATGTTCGCGCAACAGAAATGCCATATGTTTTCAATCACTTAGGTGATTTCGGCAAGTTTTCCCGGGAGCTTTCGGCAATGAGTCGGGCCCTCTTCGGACGTGCCTGCGGCCGCGGGGCGACGGATCGGGCCTGCCGGGACCCGGTCGTGCCGATCCGAGCCGGGCGCGCGGCCCGGTCCGAATCGGGATGGGCCGGATCGCGCCGCCGGCCCGACGCGGCGGATCAGAGCTTCGCCTGGATCTTGCGGGCGATCTCGCCGAGGCGCTGCTCGAGGAGGGTCGGCACCTCGCAGACATAGGTCAGCGACTGCGAGCGCTCCTGGAAGATGCGCCGGTCCCAGGCGAACTTGGTCTCGAGCTCGGACTGCTCCTTGGGCAGTTCCCGCGCGTCGGCGGCGGAGGGCGCGTCCTTGGTCTGGCTGATCTGGTCGGCCTCCTCGCGGATGCGCTCGGCCATGCGGCGCTGGCCCTGCGCGTAGCGGGCGATGCCGTGCATGATCTTGTTGCGCTCGCCGTTGATGACCTCGAACACGCCCGCGTAGACCCGGGCGAGGCCCTGCTCGCGCGCGGCCTTGTCGGGCAGCTTGCCGACATAGCCGTCGAGCAGGCCGTCGATCTCCTGCAACTCCGTGCGGCGGGAGGCGATCTTCTGCGCCAGCGCGGCGGCCTCGTTGTCGTTGCCCCACTCGGCCGGCGCGGCGCCGAGGTCGGGGCCGGTCCAGAACTGGCCGGGGCTCAGGGTGGCGACCTTGCGCTGGACGCAGGGCCAGTCGGGATCGGTCTTCGGCTGGGCCAGGGCCGGCCCGGCGAGGGCCAGGAGTGTGGTCGCGAGGAGCGAGAGGCGGACCATGCCGAGCCGCGTGCCGGGTTTCATGCCAGGGGTCATGCCAGGGGTCATGCCAGGACTCATGCGTTGTCTCCGGCCGGGCCGCCGCGCCGGGCCATGATGCCGCGGCCGGGATCGTAGGCGACGACCGCGAGGCTGAAGAAGGCGAGCGTCGTGCCGACGACGACCGCGCAGGCGACGGGCTCGAACTGCCCGTAGAGAGCGAAGCGCACGAGCTGCACCGCGTGGGTGAAGGGATTGCACTGGCAGATCCAGTACAGGGTCTCGGAGGATTCCCGGATGCGCCAGAGCGGGTAGAGGGCCGAGGAGGCGAAGAACATCGGGAAGATCACGAAGTTCATCACGCTGGCGAAGTTCTCGAGCTGCCGGACCAGCGAGGACAGGAACAGGCCGATGGCCCCGAGCATCAGCCCCGAGGCCAGGAAGGCCGGCAGCGCCGCGAAGTAGCCGAGGGGGGGGATGTCGGTCTCCCAGAACCACGCCACCGCCAGGAACGCGTAGGCCTGCACCACCGAGACCGAGACGCCCGCCACCAGCTTGGCCAAGAGCAGCAGCCAGCGCGGATAGGGGCTCGTCAGCAGCACCTTCATCGAGCCGACCTCGCGGTCGTAGACCATCGAGAGCGAGGATTGCATGCCGTTGAAGAGCTGGATCATCACGGCGAGCCCCGGCACCACGTAGACCTCGTAGAGCACGTAGGTCTGGTAGGGCGGCTCGATCGACACGCCCAACGTGTTGCGGAAGCCCGCCGCGAAGATGAACAGCCAGACGAGCGGGCGCACCATCGCGGAGAAGAACCGCTCCTTCTGGTTGAAGAAGCGCAAGAGCTCCCGGCGGACGATGCCGCCGAGGCAGATCAGGTAGCCGACGGCATCCAAGCGGCCGAGATGGGCCGGCGCGCGTTGGGCGGTGGGGTTCGCGGAGGTGCTCACGCGGCCTTCCTTCCGGGCTCGGCGACGAGGCGCCGGAAGGCGTCCTCCAAGCTCTCGGCGCCCTGCCCGATCGTGCCGGCCGTGCCGCGGGCGACGATGCGGCCGCGATGGAGCACCACGGCGTCGTCCTCCGGGGAGATCTCCTCGAAGATGTGGGTGGCCCAGAGCACCGACAGCCCCTCCTCCCGCACCAGGGCGCGCACGATGGCGACGATGTCGGCGCGCGATTCGAGGTCGAGACCGACCGTCGGCTCGTCGAGGAGCAGCAGGCTCGGGCGGTGGATCAGCGAGCGGGCGATCTCGATGCGGCGCGACTGGCCGCCCGAGAGCGTGCGCACCTTGTCGGCCCGCCGGTCGGCCAGGCCCACCCGGTCGAGCAGCGCCGCGATCCGCTCGCGCGCGGCCCGGCGGGCGATGCCGTGCAGGCTCGCGTGGTAGGCGAGGTTCTGCTCGACGGTGAGATCTGTGTCGAGGGTGCGGGCCTGGAACACCACGCCGAGCCGGGCGAGCGCCCGCGAGGGCTCCCGGTCGAGGGCGTGGCCGAAGATCGCGACCCGGCCCTCCTGGTTGTTGTAGAGGCGCGTGATCACGGAGAAGAGCGTGGTCTTGCCGGCCCCGTTCGGGCCGAGCAGCGCCATGAAGCGCCCGCGCTCCACGCTGAGCGACACGTCCGCGAGCGCGGCCCGCGCGCCGAAGCGGTGGCCGACGCCCGCGACCGAGAGGGCCGGCGCCTCGCTCATCGCTTCAGGGCCCGCTCGGCGTCGCCCACCGCGTCGAGACACTCGTCGAACTCGCCCTCGCCCTGCTCGCGCTCGGCGACCCGCAGGGCCTTCCTGAGCTTGGGCAGGACGGATTCGGGCGGGTTCTTGGCGATCTCGTCCTTGAGCATCGCGATGCCGGCCGCGCAGGCGGCCTTGTCGTCGGCGAAGGCCGGCGCGGAGAGCAGGATGAGCCCGAGGCAGAGGGAGGCGGCGCGCATCGTCACTTCACCGTAATCGTGCCGGTCATGCCCTTGGCCTCAAGGCCGCGGGCCTCCCACTTGTAGGCGCCCGGCTTGATCGCCACGAACTCGATCGCGATCTCGCCCGGATCGTCGAACTCGAGGTGGTCGGGCGGGCCGCCGCCGTGGATCTCCAGGTGGTTGATCACGATCTGGTTGAGCCAGATGTAGCGGAAGAACTCGGGCGCGTAGAACTTGTACTCCTGCCGCCCCTTGGCGACGATCCGCAGCCGATAAGCCTTGCCGGACTCCATCTCGATGTCCCGGTTCTCGACCACGAAGTCGTTGCCCTCCTCGTTGCCGAGCACGAGGTCGGGCAGGTTCTGCCGCTTCTTGGTGAGATCGAGGGCGGAGGCCGGGGCCGCGACGAGCGCGGCGAGCCCGATCAGGGCCACCGGGAGAAGCTTGCGCATCGGCAGAGGTCCCAAACAATCACTGCGGGGAGACGGCCACGCCCCAGGGGAGCAGGCCGACCGGAATGCTCTTGACGACCTTCTCGGCCGCCACGTCGATCACCGAGACGTCGTTGGAGGTGCCGTTGGTGGAGAACAGCAGCTTCTGGTCCGGCGTGAAGGCGAGCTGCCAGACGCGCTGGCCCACGGGAAGGTACTTCTGCACCTCGTAGGTCTTCGCATCGATCACCGCGACGCGGTTGGCGGGGCCGAGCGCCACGAAGGCCTTCGTGCCGTCCTTGGTGATGCGCACGCCGACCGGCTGGATCGCCTCGTCGTTCACGCCCGGGATCTTGAAGGTGATCTTCTTCACCACGCGGCGCGTCGCCACGTCGATGACGCTGACGGTGCCCCCGACCTCGGACGAGACCCAGAGGACCTTGCCGTCGCCCGTGAACTCGGCGAAGCGCGGGCGGGCGTCCACCAGCACGTTGTCGATCACCTGGAAGGTCTTGGTGTCGATGAAGTGGGCCATGTTGGTGGTCTCGGAGGTGTTGACCAGGATCTTCCCGTCCGGCGACAGGCCCATCCCCTCCGGCTCCACGCCGACCGGCACCTCGGCCAGCACCCGGTTCTTCTCGATGTCGATGACCGTGACCTGGCTGTCGTCCTCGTTGGCGACGTAGAGCGGGTTGCCGCTGGCATCGAGGATGAACTGCTCGGGGTCGGGCCCGGAGCGCAGCGAGCGCACCACCTTGCCGGTGGCGGCGTCGAGCACGTCGATGCGGTCGTCGTCGCTCGCGCAGACGAAGACCTCCTTCCCGTCCTTGCTGGTCGTGATGCCGCGCGGGCGCCGCCCCACCTTCCAGGTCCCCGTCACCGCCATCGTCTCGGTGTCGATGACGCTGACCGTGTTGCCCTTCTCGTTCGAGACGTAGACGGTGTAGGCGGACGCGCCCTCCGTCAGGCCGATCAGCGCGGCCAATCCCAGCACTGCCGTAGCGCAGCGATCCATCCCGATCCTCCCTCGGCCCGTCGGGCCTTCGTTGCGGCAGATTGTAAGGCGTTTCCCGCCGGTTGCGAGGGCGCGCCCTGGGCCGGGGCCCGGCGCGCATCGCCGCATCCGGCCGATCGCGGCGGCCTCACTTGAGCTTGCAGGCCGTCTCGGGCAGGTCGACCCCGAGCGTGTCGAGCGGCGTGCGCTGGTGCAGGAAGCCCTGCTCGGGCGCGACCGAGACCAGCATCTTCGGCTGCACCACGATCAACGGCTGGCGCAGCTGCTGGTCCCAGGGGCGGAAGCTCAAGGACACGCCCTTGTAGGCCGGCACGCTGAAGGCCGGGTCGGTGAGGTAGGGGCCGAGCACGGCCGGGTCGGCGGTCTTCCTGACGGTCGCGGCGTCGCCCACGATCCGTACCGCGGTCCAGACCTGGTAGTCGAGCGGGCGCATCAGCCGCCCCGCGAGGCGCCGGAAGCGGTTCTGCGCCTGGGCCGCCCCCCAGGTCTCCAGCACGGGCGACCAGGTCGTGGCGACGAGCCCCTGCGTGCCGCCCACGGGGCGCGGATCGACCGTGCGGTAGGGCACGTAATCGCCCCAGTCCCCGGCCTCGTCGGCCACGACCGCCATGTCGTAGTCGAGCCCGCGGGTGAACACCATCGCCTCGGCCCGGGTCGGCGTGTCGCCCCGCGCCTTGGCGAGCGGCCCGAAGGTCCAGGGCTTCTCGGCGGTGATCTTCAGGCCGAACTTGCGGGCCGAGTTCCTCAGCGCCTCGGCGTAGAGCCGGTCGGCCTCGTTCGGGCCGACGATCAGGAACAGCTTCCGCCAGCGCATCAGGGTCAGGTACTGCGCCAGCGCGTCGGTCTGCATCGCCCGCGAGGGCACGACGTGGAACAGGTTCTTGCGGCAATCGGCCCCGCGCAGGCGGTCGTCGGGGGCGGCGGCGTTGAGGATCACCGCGCCCGTGTCCTTCAGCGCGTCGGCGACGGCGAGCACCTCGTCGGCCGGCAGCGCCAGGATGATGAACTTCGTGCCCTTCTCCACCAGGGCCCGGGCGGTCTCGACGGCGCCGGGTCCGCCCTCAGTGAGCGCCGCCTCGTCGAGCGCGTAGGACTGCTTGGTGAAGCGGCCGGTGGTGTTGTTGTCGGCGATCGCCATGCGGGCGCCCGCCACGCCCTCGTCCTCCGGCGGGGCCTCCGCGTCGTAGGAGGAGGGCTGGGGCTGGACCCGGTGGATCAGGCCGATCCGCGTCTCGGAGGGCGCCGCCGCGGGGGCGGCTGCCGGCTCCTGCGCGGCGGCGGGCGGCGCGGCGGCGCCGGTGAGCGCCGGGGCCAGGATGAAGGCCAGGATGAAGGATCTTGCAGGTGCGCGCATGCGGCCGGCAGGTAACAGCATAAGCCCCGCCTACTCAACGGCCTTCGGTCCCGATCGGACCCGCGAAGGCCCGTGCCGCCCGGTTTCCCGCTCACATCCCCGCGGACGGGGGCTTCGGGACGAGCGCCGCGGAGGCCGAGAGGCGCGGCGGCCGGTAGCTCAGGGTCTCGTGGCGCGGGCTCGGGTGACGCACCCGGGAGGCGCGGCCCCAGTCGCGCATCCGCTTGTCCGCCTCGGCCCAGCCGGGCAGCTCCGCCGCGTCCCAGTGCACGGTGCTGGCCTCGTCGCACCAGTGCGAGAGGCGCGGCATCGCCGCCCGGTGGGCGTCCGCCCCCATGTAGCTCCGCATGCTCTCGGGCCCGTCCCAGGCGGTGAGCGTCCAGAAGGTCCAGTCCCGGTCGCGCAGGATCGCCCCGCCCCGGAAGCCCGGCGCCGCCCGCACCTGCCGGGCCGTGCGGACCGCGTGGAGCGCGAAGGCCGGCAGGAAGCGGAGCGCCCGGATGCGCAGGCGCGTGACGCTGACGAGGGGCATCGCGATTCCTTCTCCGACCCGGTGCGGCGACGATGACGGAGGCGCCGGGGATTGCCAAACCGTCCCGCCGCACGATCCTTGGGCGACGCGCCGCCCCGTCACGAGCGCGACCCAGGGAGACCGACCATGCCCTTCGCGGTGCCTTCGCCGTCCGTGCGCGCGCTCCTCGCTGGCCTCGCGGCGCTCGCGCTCCTGGCCGCGCCGGATGGGCCGGCCCGCGCCGACCCGCGCAAGGCGGCGGTCTTCCCCGTCGAGCTGCTCGATCCCGGCGTCGTCGGTGGGCGCCGGGCGCGGCCCGACGAGACCCGCAAGCTCGCCCTCGTCACCGACGAACTGAAGGGCATGCTCGCCAAGCAGGGGGGCCTCGAGCCCGTGGATACGGCCGCCCAGGCGGCCGAGATCGCCAAGCAGGGCCCCTTCTACAAGTGCGAGGATTGCGCGGCCCCCATCGCCCGGACGCTGGGTGCGGATCTCGCGGTGACCGGCTATGTGGAGAAGGGATCGAACCAGATCTTCAACCTGTACGTCCGCATCCTGGACGCGGCCACCGGCAAGCCGGTGCGGGCCGGACAGGTGGTGATCCGGGCCGACACCGATGATACCTGGGCGCACGCGATGCGTTGGGTGGTCAAGAACCGCCTGCTCGCCGAGCCCCTGCCCGAGAAGTCGTGACCGTCCCGCCGTTCCCGCCCGACCCCGCCCCGCCCCGCCTCCTCGTCAGCGTCCGCGACGTGGCCGAGGCCGAACGCGCCTGCGCGGCCGGCGCCGACCTCGTCGATGCCAAGGACCCGGAGCGCGGCGCGCTCGGCGCGCTGCCGGTCGCGACCGTGCGGGCGCTGGTGGAGCGCCTCGCGGGCCGCGCGGTCACCAGCGCGGTCGCGGGCGAGCCCGCCGCCGCGCAGATGGAGGCCACTGTCCGGGCGATGGCGGCGACCGGCGTCGACTACGTCAAGGTCGCGCTGCTCCCCGGCTGCCCCCCTGCCCTGCTCGCCGCCGCCGCCGCCGCCGCGCCCGGCCGGCTGATCGCGGTGCTGTTCGCCGAGGACGCGCCGGACGCCGGCCACGTCCCGGCGCTCGCCGCGGCGGGCCTTGCCGGCGCGATGATCGACACCGCCGGCAAGGACGGGCGGCGCCTCACCGACCTGCTCGACGGGCCGCATCTCTCCGCCTTCACCGCCGCCTGCCGGGTGCACGGGCTGCTCTCGGGCCTTGCCGGCTCGCTGCGGGTCTCCGACATCGCCGGGCTCGCCCGGCACGCGCCGGGCTATCTCGGCTTCCGCGGCGGCCTCTGCCGCGACGGCGACCGCCGCCGCGCCCTCGACGGCCGCGCGGTCGCCGAGGCGGTGCGGACCCTGCGGGCGCTCCCCGCCCGGGAGGCCGCGTGAGCGCGTCGCTCACCGTGGTGAAGCTCGGCGGCAGCTTGCTCGCCGATCCGGAGCGCCTGCGCGCCCGGCTGCGGCGGCTCGCGGCGGCCGCGGACGGTCCCTGCCTGATCGTGCCGGGCGGCGGCCCCTTCGCGGACGCGGTGCGGGCGGCGCAAGGGGCGCTCGGTTTCGACGATGCCCTCGCCCACCGCCTCGCCCTCGACGCGATGGGGCGGATGGCCGAGGTCTTCTTGGATCTGGAACCGGGGCTGCGGATCGAGCGGACCCTGCCTGATCAGGATGTGGGCGGGAGCCGCGACGAGGCTCCCTCTCCCGTGCGGGAGAGGGGACCCGCGACTGGGCCGGGCTTGGCGCGGGTGTGGGATCCCATGGCCCTGCGCGCCGGCCACCCCGACATCCCCGAATCCTGGGACGTCACCTCCGACAGCCTCGCGCTCTGGCTCGCCGGCCAAGTCGGCGCCGCCGCCTGCATCCTCGTGAAATCCTTAGGCCCCCCGCCCGGCACCGGCCCGGCGGAGTGGGCGCGCCTCGGCCTCGTGGACGCGGCCTTCCCCACCTTCGCGGCGCGTTACCGCGGCACCATCCGCATCGAGGGACCGGCCGAGGGCCGGGTCGCCGCGTGAGCCAGCCAGACGTGAGCCAGCCCGAGCACCTCGTCTTCATCACCGGCAAGCTCGCCCGCGCGCGCCTGGAGAAGGTCGCCGCCGGCCTGCCGGCCGAGCGCTTCGCCTGGAGCATCGCCGATTCGGGCGTGAAGGTCGCGGCGCTGATGACCGAGGAGATCATCCGCCGCCGCGTCACCCTGCCGGAGGGCGCGACCCGGGTGATCCTGCCCGGCCGCTGCCGCGCCGACCCGGAGGCGCTGGCCCGGCATTTCGGCGTGCCGGTCGAGCGCGGCCCCGACGAGATCGTGGATCTCCCCGCCCATCTCGGGCTCGCCGGGCGCACGGTGGACCTCTCGCGCCACGACCTGCGCATCTTCGCCGAGATCGTGGACGCCTCGAAGATGACGCCCGAGGCGATCCTGCAGAAGGGCCTCGACCTCGCCCGCCGCGGCGCCGACGTGATCGACCTCGGCGGGTTGCCGGACACCGCCTTCCCGCATCTCGAGGACACGGTGCGGCTGATGAAGGGGGCGGGGCTGACGGTCAGCGTCGATTCCTTCTCCCTCGACGAGCTGACCCGCGGGGCCAGGGCCGGGGCGGATTATCTCCTCAGCCTCAACGAGGAGACGCTCGACCTCGCCTTCGAGACCGGCGCGGTGCCGGTGCTGGTGCCGATGCGGCCCGACGACCTGCCCTCCCTCGACCGGGCGATCGAGCGGATGGAGCGGGCCGGCCTGCCCTACATGGCCGACCCGATCCTGGAGCCGATCCATTTCGGCTTCGTGGACTCGATCGCCCGCTACCGCGACGTGCGGGCGCGCTGGCCCGAGGCCGAGATGATGATGGGGACCGGCAACCTCACGGAGCTGACCGAGGCCGACAGCCTCGGCGTCACCGCGCTCTTGGCCGGCATGTGCTCGGAACTCGCCATCCGCAACGTGCTGATCGTGCAGGTCTCCAACCACACCCGCCGCACCGTGGAGGAACACGACGCCGCCCGGCGGGTGATGTACGCCGCCAAGGCCGACGCGGCGCTGCCCAAGGGCTACGGGCGGGCACTTCTGGCACTTCACGACAAGCGCCCCTTCGTGCAGACCCCCGACGAGATCGCGGCCCTTGCCGCGGAGGTGCGCGACCCGAACTATCGCATCGCCGTCGCCGAGGACGGCATCCACGTCTACAACCGCGACATCCACAGGGTCGGCACCGACGCGATGGCCTTCTTCCCCGAACTGAACGTGGCGAGCGACGGCGCCCACGCCTTCTATCTCGGGAACGAGCTGGCCAAGGCCGAGACCGCGTGGCGATTGGGCAAGCGCTACGTGCAGGACGAGCCCCTGGTCTGGGGCGCGGCGGCGGACGCCGAGGCCGAGGATACCACCGCCTTCAAGAAGGCCGGCCACACCCGGCATTCGGGCCCCGGCGGGCCGCCGCCGGGCACCCGCGACGCCCGCATTCCCGTCGAGGCCGATGCGAGCCCGCCCGAGACCATCGACGCCGCGGAAGCCCGCGCCGCGGTCGCGGTCGACGCAACGCCCAGTCCCAAGAAAAAGCTCGTCTGCGGCAGGCTGGTGGCCGAGGATTGAGACCGTGCCGCTGATCCTCGAGACCGTCGTCACCACCCTGTCGCCCGAGGGCGACCTGCATCTCGTGCCCTTCGGGCTGATCCGCGAGGACGACGCCTACGTGCTCGCCCCGTTCCGGCCCTCGCCGACGATCCGGAACCTGGAGGCCAACCCCCATTTCGCCGCGTCGAGCCCGCGCGACGTCCGGGTGATCGCGGGCGCGGTCACGGGCCGGCGCGACTGGCCGGTGGTGGATTGCGCGGCGATCCCCGGCAAGCGGCTGGCCGACAGCTTCGGCCACGCCGAGTTCGCGGTGGAGTCGGTCGCGGACGACGCCACCCGGCCGCGCTTCCGCGGACGGCTGATCGGGGCCCACGCCCACGAGCCCTTCATCGGCTACAACCGGGCGCAAGCCGCCGTGCTGGAGGCCGCGATCCTCTCGACGCGGCTGCACATGCTGAGCCCGGACAAGATCCTGGCTGAGATGGCCTATCTCGCCATCGCGATATCCAAGACGGCCGGGCCGCGCGAGCGCGAGGCCTGGGACTGGATCGAGGACAAGGTCGCGCAGGCCCTCGGCCGCAGCGAGCGGGTCCTCGCAAACCCCGGCGCCGCATCCTAGACGGCGCGCGAAGGAGAAACGTCCATGCGGTTCATGAGACTCGCGGCCGTGGCGGCGCTCGCCACGGTGTCGTTCACGGCCCAGGCCCACGGGCCGACCCGCCAGAAGATCTCGGAGTCGGTCGAGATCGACGCGCCCGCCGACAAGGTCTGGGCGGTGGTCGGCAACTTCCAGGACGGCAGCTGGATCCCGGTGGTCGAGAAGACCGAGGGCAAGGGCGGCAACGAGCCGAAGGCCACCCGCACGCTGACGCTGAAGGGCGGCGCCACGGTCGAGGAGGAGCTCGCCAAGTACGACGCCGACAAGAAGGCCCTGATGTACCGGATCAACAAGGTCGACGTGAAGACCCTGCCGGTGAACGACTACTCCTCGAACATCGAGGTCGAGGCGGAAGGCGCGAACAAGACCAAGGTGACGTGGCGCGGCGCCTTCTACCGCGGCTACATGAACAACGATCCGCCGCCGGACCTCAACGACGAGGCCTCGAAGAAGGCCGTCCAGGGCCTCTACCGCGCCGGCCTCGACAACCTGAAGGCCAAGGTCGAGAAGGGTTCGTGAACCTGATCGGACGCATGCGTCCCGTGGGAGGCCGGCTCAGGGCCGGCCTCCTCGCCCTGTCGCGAGCGCGCCTTCCCTTCCCCCTCTGCGGGGGAGGGTGGGCCGGCCGTCAGGCCGGGTCGGTCGGGACGAAGTCCCGCAGAGAGGGGAACCCAGCTTCGGGAAGAGATGCGGCCCTCATGCAGGGCGCGGCCCAATCCTGTACCCTCGCTCCCCTCTCTGCGGGACTTCGTCCCGACCCCCCTGCTTCGCAGGGTACCCTCCCCCGCAGAGGGGGGAGGGAGAATGCGCGTGTGCTGCTCGCCCTCGCCCTCCTCGCCGCCCTCCCCCACCCGGCCCGCGCCGCCGAGGCCCTGGTCACCGTCCAGGGCGATAACGCCGTCGAGGTGGTCGATCTCGACGCCGCCAAGGTCGTCCGCCGCATCCCCGTCTCCGGCTCGCCCGCCGGCATCGCGCTCTCGCCCGGCCGCGACACCGCCTACGTCACCCGCCCCGACCTACCGGGCCTCGCGGTGATCGACCTGAGGACCGACACGGTCACGCAGGATCTCAAGCTGCCCGGCGGCCCGCTCGGCATCGGCGTCGATCCGCGCGCCGGCACCGTCTACGTCGCCGACTGGTACGCCGCCCGCGTGCTGGTGCTGCGCCCCGAGGGCGGCAAGCTGGTTGCGGACGGGGAGATCGCGGTCGGACAATCCCCCTCCGGCCTCGCCGTGACCCCGGACGGCGCCACCCTGCTCGTGGCCAACCGCGAGGCCGACAGCGTCTCGGTGGTCGACATCGCCGCGCGCCGGGAGGTCGCCCGGGTGCCGGTGGGGAAGCACCCGTTCGGGCTCACCCTTGATGCGGAGGGGAAGCGCGCCTACACGGCGAACGTCACGGGCGACGACGTCTCGGTGATCGACGTGCCCGCGCGCCGCGAGGTCGGCCGGGTGAAGACCGGCGAGCGGCCCTACGTGGTGGCGCTCGCGGGTGGCCGCGGCTTCGTCACCGACCAGTACGGCAACAGCGTCACGGCCTTCGACCTCGCGACGCTGAAGAGCGTGGGCACGATCGATGTCGGCGACCATCCCGAGGGCATCGGCGCCGCCCGGGACGGCCGCCACCTCTACGTCGCCAACTGGGGCTCGAACACGCTGAGCGTCATCGATGCCGGGACGCTGAAGGTCGTGCGCGAGATCCCGACGGGCGACGGCCCGCGCGCCTTCGGGGATTTCCTGCGGTAGGGTCCGCCCGCTCCCGGGACGTTCAGGCCGCCTCCGGCGGCTCGTCCGGGTCGGGCGCGCCGGAGGAGTTCAGGATGTCCTCCAACTCGTCCACCAGCATGTCGATCTGCTCGTGGGTGGCCAGCACCTTCACCACCTCGCCGCCCTCGGTGGCGAGCGCCAGCTCGATATGCGGGCCGACCCGGGTGGTCAGGACGCGGGCGAGGATCTTGATGGCGCTCATGCGGATCTCCCGGCAGGGCTCTCGGTCTGGTCGTCGGCACTGATGAGGCCCACCGCCAGGGCGGGGCCGCAGGTCGAGGCGAAGGCGGGCTCGCCCGCGATGCGGGCCGCCAGGATCGCGGTGAGGGGGATGGCGGCGCGCCCGAGCCGGGCGGCGAGGCGCTCGGCCAGGAACGCGCCGGCCCCGCAGGTGACCAGCGGTGCGTCGGCCGGCAGGTCGGGTCGCGAGAGCAGCGCGGCGGCCGCGTCGTGGAGCTGGCGCAGCTGCGCCTCGGCGAAATGGCGGGCCAGCGCGGCCCACTCGGCCGCGCTCCCCTCCCCGCGGTCGCGGCCCACCATCCGGGCGAGCCGCGTCTCGCTCTCGGGGATCGACTTGCCCTTGAGGTCGCCCGTGTGCTGCTGGTCCGCCTCCTCGGCGAGGTCGCCCAGGATGCGGTGGACGTCGCCCGCATGCGCGAAGGTCTCGGCCATCAGCCGGGTGCGCCGTCCGCGGAAGGGCGCGTGGTCGGCGAGCGCGAGGAGCGGCGTGCGCACCACGCCCGTGTAGACGAGTTCCCCCGTCTCCAGGCGCTCGGCGTCGCTGTAGCCCGCGCTCGCCGGCGCCCCGTCCACGATCGGGATCAGGTCGGCGGTGGTCGAGCCGATATCGACGAGCAGCGCGTGGCGGAGATGGCGCCCGACGAGCGCGGCGGTCGCGTGCCAGTTCGCCGAGGCGATGTCGGCGGCACAGCCCTCCGCCCGCTCCGGCGCGACGAAGCCGGCGCGGCCGGCGTAGATCCGCACGTCTCCGGCGAGGGTCCGCGCCGCCCAGCCGGCGAGCTGGGCCACCCCGTCGGCGCGGTCGGCAAAGCAGTCGGTCAGCTCGCCCGTCATGGTGACGGCGTGCTCCGCCTCGCCGCGGGTCCAGTCCGGCAGCCCGGCCAGCGTCTTGTCGAGCGCGGGCAGGCCGCGCCAGAGCGGGCAGGCCGCCTGCACCACGTCGCGCACGACGCCGTCCTCGACGAGCGCCGCCTTGACGTGCACCCCCCCGAGATCCCACCCGATTCTTCTGCGACTTGATGTCGAAGCAACTGACACGAGGCGTCTCGATGGAGGAGCGGGTGGAGGGTTTCGCGGTGATCCCGGTGCTCGACCTGCGTCACGGCCGGGTGGTCCGGGCGCGCCGGGGCGAGCGCGACTCCTATGCCCCGATCGAGACGCCCTTGGCAAAGGGCTCGGCACCGGGCGCGGTCGCGGCCGGGATCCTGGCGGCCTTCCCCGCCCCGATCCTCTACGTGGCCGACCTCGACGCGATCATCGACGGCGGCCCGCCCGACCGCGCCGCCCTGGAGGCCATCGCGCGGGCCTGCCCCGGCACGGTGCTCTGGGTCGATGCGGGCTTCCACGACCGGGCCGCGACCGAGGCCTTCGCGGATGCCGGGCTCGGCCGCCCGGTGATCGGCAGCGAGAGCCAGCGCGACGCCGACCTCGTGCGGGCGCTCGGCGACCGGGCGGTGCTCTCCCTCGACAGCCGAGGTGACGAGCGGCTCGGTCCGGCCGCGCTCCACGACGATCCGGATCTCTGGCCCCGCGACGTGATCGTGATGACGCTCGCCCGCGTCGGCGCCGATGCCGGTCCCGACCTCGACGGCATCCGCGACGTCCGGCGCCGGGCGCCCGGCGCGCGCGTCCACGCGGCCGGCGGCGTGCGCGGGCCGGACGACCTCGCGGCGCTCGCGCAAGCGGGCGCGGCCGGCGCCCTGGTCGCGACCGCGCTCCACGACGGGCGCCTGCGCCCGGAGGACATGGCGGCGCTCGCCCGGTAAACTTCCGGGGCCGGACCGGCGCTGCTATAGGCTGGTCCGACCCCGATCGACGGCACGACGAGCAATGGAAAAATTCACCACCCTGGAGGGCGTCGCGGCGCCCATGCGGATCATCAACATCGACACCGACCGCATCATCCCGAAGCAGTACCTCAAGACGATCAAGCGCACCGGCCTCGGCAAGGGCCTGTTCTCCGAGATGCGCTACAACGAGGACGGCTCGGACAACCCGGACTTCGTCCTCAACCGGCCGGCCTACCGCAACGCCAAGATCCTGGTGGTGGGCGACAATTTCGGCTGCGGCTCCTCGCGCGAGCACGCCCCCTGGGCGCTGGCCGATTTCGGCATCCGCTGCGTGATCTCGACGAGCTTCGCCGACATCTTCTTCAACAACTGCGCCAAGAACGGCATCCTGGCGATCGTGGTCTCTCCCGAGGATCTTGAGAAGCTGTTCGAGGATGCCGAGCGGGGCCAGAACGCCACGCTCTCGATCGACCTCGAAGCCCAGACCATCCGCGGCCCCGACGGCGGAACGCTGCACTTCGACATCGACCCGGCCCGCAAGCACAACCTGCTCAACGGCCTCGACGAGATCGGCCTGACGCTGGAGCGGGCGTCCGCCATCGACGCCTACGAGGCCAAGCTCGCGGAGCGCGGCTGGGCCTGAGGGCGGCCTGCGTCGCGCCGGGGCCCTTTCCCGGGCGTATGAAGCGTCAGCGGAATGCGACCCGGGACCCAGCACAGGAAGACGCGAAGCGACCATTCTGCTGCGCTGGTGCCGAAGATGGAGCCGCTTCGCGGCCCTTTATTCTCTGGATCCCGGATCGCCTTCCACTTCGTTCCAGGCGTCCGGGAAAAGGGCGAGGGCGATCGACGCGCACCGGAGACGCGGCCTCCGGGCAACCTGATCACGGTTCCTTTACCTTGATGCCGCCTTGAATGGGCGGCATCCGAGACCGCAAGGAGCCGCCTGATGACGACGACGCCGCGCGCCACGATCCTCTCCCTGCTGGGGCTCGCCGGGATGCTGGCGGCCGTGCCCGCCCGGGCGAGCTTCGACGCGTGTCTGGCCGGCATCCAGGCCCAGGCGGCCCAGCAGGGCGTCTCGGCCCAGGCCTTCCGGGCGGCGACGGCCGGCATCAGCTTCGACGACAAGGTCATCGAGCTCTCCCAGGCCCAGCCCGAGTTCAAGACGCCGATCTGGGACTACATGGCCGCCCTCGTGGACGAGGAGCGGGTCGAGGACGGGCGCGCGGCCATGCGCCAGCACGCGGCGGCGCTGGCGCAGGCCGAGGCGCGCTACGGCGTCGATCGCCACACCATCGCGGCGGTCTGGGGCGTCGAATCGAATTTCGGCAAGAACCTCGGCAAGATGCCGCTGGTGCAGTCGCTGGCCACCCTCGCCTGCTCGGGCAACCGGCGCCGGGACTTCTTCCGCGGGGAACTCCTCGCCACCCTCAAGATCATCGCCCACGGCGACATCGCGCCCGAGCGCCTGACCGGCTCCTGGGCCGGCGCCTTCGGCCAGACCCAGTTCATGCCGACCACCTACCAGCGCCTCGCGGTCGATCTCGACGGCGACGGGCGCCGCGACGTGGTCGATTCGGTGGCCGACGCGGTGGGCTCCACGGCGAACTTCCTGCGCGCCGCCAAGTGGAACAACGGCACGCCCTGGGGCTACGAGGTGCGCCTGCCGCGCGGCTTCAACGTCGCGGCGGCCGGCCGCAAGAACAAGCACGCGGTCGGCCACTGGGCCTCGCTCGGCGTGACCCGGGTCGATGGCCGCCCGCTCTCGGGCGAGGGCCCGGCCGGCATCATCGCGCCGGCGGGCGTCGACGGTCCGGCCTTTCTGGTGACGAAGAACTTCGACGCGATCTACTCCTACAACGCGGCCGAGTCCTACGGGCTCGCGATCGCGGTGCTCTCCGACCGGCTGCGCGGGCGCCCCGGCGTCCAGGCCGAGTGGCCGACCGACGACCCGCCTCTGTCGCGCGCCGAGCGCCGCGACCTGCAGGTCCGCCTGACGCGGCGCGGCTACGACGTCGGCGAGCCGGACGGCAAGGTCGGCCAGAAGACCCGCGACGCGATCAAGGCGGTCGAGCGCGAGCTCGGCATGCCGCAGACCGGCCGCCCGGGCGGCAAGGTGCTGGAAGCGCTGCGGCGGGGGTGAGACTACGGGCCTGCGGTCCAGCACCTCCGTGCCACGCGTGATGCCTATGGGAGCGGAAATGCTTCCCGCAGCCCCGCAACAAACGTTTCGGCCTGCGCCACCGCGCGGGTCGCATCCTCCAGCGATAGAGGCCCCGCGGCGTAATCTCCCTGCAGGCGGACCTGCTGTACCTTGTTGAGCGCCTTGCTGTAGGCGACATCCAACTGGCCGGTCTGCACCAGTTCCCTGCTGAACAGGCTGATCAGGCCGTTATGCGTCTTTGGACCGGGACCCTCGGAGACGATGCCCTTGATCCGCAGGGCCGCGTGGACGGCATCGAACATTGCGTAGTAGGCCCTGTTCCGGCCCCAGCCGCATCACCCTCTCGCACCAGCATCCGCGCCGACTCAAGGGCCCGGATCGAGCGTGCGCGGAAGAATTGCGGCGTGTCGCCCTCGCTCACAGGCGCACCCCCTCGCGCTTGACGGCAGCGAGGAGCGCCGGATTGTTGAACGTCTCGGGCGAGCGCAGGTCTTCGTCCCAGAGCGGCAGGACGTTCACGAGGACGTCCGTCTCCAACAGCACGTCGACGGCGACATCCGCCATGTCGAGCGTGACCTTCATGCGGTCGCCTCTCTCCCCCTCGAGCACCAGTGCCAGATCGGCGTCGCTCTCGTGCGTGTGGGTCTGGCGGGCGCGGCTGCCGAACAGGATCGCCTCGCGGATCGGGTAGCGGCCGTCGAGCCGGTGCAGGAACGCTTCCACCGCGCGCCGCGTCTGCGGATCCATCTGGCCCGGCACTTCCGCGGGGAGGTCCGGATGAGCGAGCACCATCCGGGCGATCTCGTCCTGCTGGGCAGGGGGTAATTGCCGTGCCCGCGCCAGGGCCCGATCGAGCAGCGTCGTCATCGCTTCCCGCTCCGAAACGCGTCGCGAGCATCCTACAGACGATCCCCGCCCACGGAAGATGGACGCGCCGCGGCCAAAGAAAAACCCGCCCCGGACGGACCGGCGCGGGCTTTCCTCAACGGCGCCGCCCCGGAGGGCGGCAAGTCCAGAAAGCTTACTCGGCGGCGGCCGGAGCGGCCTTCGCGCCCTTCGGGGCCTTGTTGCGTTCGACGCGCTCGACGATGCGGGCCGACTTACCGCGGCGGTCGCGCAGGTAGTACAGCTTGGCGCGGCGCACCTTGCCGCGGCGGGCCACCTTGATCGAGTCGATCATCGGGGAGTGCACCGGGAAGACGCGCTCGACGCCCTCGCCGTAGGAGATCTTGCGGACCGTGAAGCTCTCGTTGAGGCCGCCGCCCGAGCGGGCGATGCAGACGCCCTCGTAGGCCTGGACGCGGGTGCGCTCACCCTCCTTCACGCGGACGTTCACGATCAGGGTGTCGCCCGGCTCGAAATCCGGAATGGTCTTGGCGAGGCGCGCGACTTCCTCGCGCTCCAGCTGCTCGATGATGTTCATGGCAATGCTCCAGCCGTTGCGTCCCGGATCCCCGGATGGGATCGGCACGCCAGGATTTCGGCGATCCTGTTGTGAGTTGGCGGTGCCGTTACAGGATCGGGACGGGTTTGTCGATCCTCGGTCGCACCGGGACCCGCGGTTGAGAAAATCCGCGTGCCGGGCCACATGAGGGGCGGCGCACGCGCGGCGCCGTTCCCGGCCGGCCTTGAACCGGCGCAGCGGACGAGGATTCCCCATGTTCATCCAGACCGAAGCCACCCCGAACCCCGCCACCCTGAAGTTCCTGCCGGGCCGCGTCGTCCTGCCCGAGGGCACCTTCGAGGCGAAGGACGCAGGAGGCGCCGCCCGCTCGCCGCTGGCCTCCCGCCTGTTCGGGGTGCCGGGCGTGGCCGGCGTCTATTTCGGGCACGACTTCATCTCGGTCACCAAGGCCGAGGGCGACGATTCCTGGCCCCAGGTGAAGCCCGCCGTGCTCGGCGCCATCATGGAGCATTTCCAGTCCGGCGCTCCCGTGCTGGAGGACGCCGCCGACGCCGCCGACGACACCTCGGAGGAGTTCTACGACGCGGCCGACCACGACACGGTCGTGACCATCAAGGACCTGCTGGAGACCCGGGTGCGCCCCGCGGTGGCGGGCGACGGCGGCGACATCACCTTCCGGGGCTACAAGGAGGGCGTGGTCTACCTCGAGATGAAGGGCGCCTGCTCGGGCTGCCCCTCCTCCACCGCGACGCTGCGCCAGGGCGTGCAGAACCTGTTCCGCCACTTCCTGCCGCAGATCCGCGAGGTCCAGGCGGTCTGAGGCGCCAGCGGGGACGCCCGGGACAGACGCCCGGGACAGACGCCCGGGACCGACGCCCGCGCGCAACACCCGAGGCCCAACCCTGTGCAAGCACGGCCGCTCCGCCTGACGGGGCGGCCGTTTTGCCGTAGGGTCGTCTGCGTATCCATCGACTGGGCCGGCGGGAGGGCGTCGGCGACGGGAGTGAGCTTGCGTATCCTGGCCATCGACACGGCGCTCGACCTCTGCTCCGCCTGCGTCCTCGACGACGCGGCCGAGGCGCCGCTCGCGCAGGAGAGCATGGCGCTCGCCCGCGGCCATGCCGAGGCCCTGCTGCCCCTGGTCGAGCGGGTGATGGCCCGCGTCGAGGGCGGCTTCGAGAGCCTGGAGCGGATCGCCGTCACGGTCGGGCCCGGCAGCTACACGGGATTGCGCGTCGGGCTCTCGGCCGCGCGGGCGCTGGGGCTGGCGCTGGGGAAGCCGGTGGTGGGCGTCACCACGCTCTCCGCCCTGCTGACCCCGCTGCTCGCCGCCAACCACGAGGGCACGCTCGCCGCCGCGATCGACGCCCGCCACGGCGCCGTCTACCTGCTGGCGCTGAGCGCGGGCGAGGGCATCGTGGTGCCGCCCGCCCACATCACGGTCGAGGCGGCCGCCGGGCGGCTGGGCGCCGGTCCCGTGACGCTCGTCGGCTCGGGCGCGCCCGCGCTCGCCGCCGCCCTCCAGGCCCGCGGCGTGCCCGCCCTGGTCGCCGACACCGCGGGTCCCGACATCGTCTCGGTCGCCTCCCTGGGGCAGGTGGCCGACCCCGCCCAGGCCCTGCCCCGGCCGATGTACCTGCGCGGGCCCGACGCCCAGCCCCAGGACCACGCCCGCCTCGCCCGCCGATGACCCGTCCCGTCTCGCCCTTCTGGCCCTACGAGTGGTGGCTCTCCTGGTGGGACGCGCTCCTGCCCGAGCCTTACGTCGCGCCGCTCACGGATGCCGCCCAGGCGCGGGCGATGGCGCGCCTCCACGCCACCGCCTTCGCCCGGCCCTGGGACGCGCACGAGTTCGAGCGGATGCTGTGCGAGCGCTCGACCCACGCCCACGCCCTCTGGCGGGCCGGCACGCTTCAGGGCTTCATCCTGTCGCGGCAGGCCGCCGACGAGGCCGAGATCCTCACCGTCGTCCTGGCGCCCACGGCCCGCGGCGGCGGCCTGAGCCACCGCCTGCTGCGCGAGCATCTCGCCGCGCTCGCCCGCGCCCGCGTCGCCGCGGTGCATCTGGAGGTGGACGAGGGCAACGCGCCCGCGCTGAAGCTCTACGCCCGGCACGGCTTCGTCCGGGTCGGGCAGCGCACCGGCTACTACCTGAAGGCGGACGGCAGCCGCGCCACCGCGCTCACCATGCGGGCCGACCTCGCATGAGGCGCGCGACGAGGCTCCCGCGGTGACACGGATCGGCATCGCCGCCCGCCTCGCGGTGATGGCCGCGGCCTTCGGGCTGCTCGTCGGCCCGCACTGGCTGGGCTTGCGCCTCGGGCGCCCCTCCGGCCGGGCGCCGGTGCTGTTCCACCGCCTGTTCCTGCGCCTCTTCGGCGTGCGGGTGACGCAGAGCGGCACACCGCCGCGGCCCGGCGAGCCGGCCCTGGTGCTGGCCAACCACGTCTCCTGGCTCGACATCGTGGCGCTGGGCTCGCTCCGCCCGCTCTCCTTCGTGGCGAAGTCCGAGATCGCCGGCTGGCCGGTGATCGGCTGGTTCGCGGTGCTGCAGCAGACCCTCTTCATCGACCGGGCGCGGCGCGGGGCGACCGCCGAGGTCAACCGGGCGCTGGGCCAGCGTCTCGCGGCGGGCGAGCTGATCGTGCTGTTCGCGGAGGGCACGACCGGCGACGGCACCCGGCTCCTGCCCTTCCGCTCCTCGCTCGTCGGCGCCGCCCGCACGGCGATCGAGGCCGAGGAGGGCCGCCTGCCGCATCTGCGCCTGCAGCCCCTGGCGCTCGCCTATCCGCGCCGCAACGGGATGCCGGTGACCCGGGCCGAGCGGCCGGACGTGGCCTGGTACGGCGACATGGAGCTGGCGCCCCATCTCGCGACCTTCCTGCGCGAGGGGCCGATCGACGTGCACGTGGCCTGGGGCGCGCCGATCGCCTTCGAGGCCGGCACCGACCGCAAGCGCGCCACCGCCCTGGCCGAGGCGGCGGTGCGGGGCGCCTTGCGCGAGCTGCGGGCCGGGACGCCGCAGGCCGGCACGACGGTCGGCACGCGCCCCTCCGACGTTCCTGCTCCGGCCGGCGACCTCGCACCGGTCTGAGTCGACGCCGGCTCCGCGGCCCGCTCCGAAGGAACCGCACCCGTTTCCCGGACGCCTGGAGCGTCAGCGGAAGGTGGTCCGGGACCTAGCGAACAGAGTGCCGCGAAGCGGCTCGATCTCCAGCACCGGTGCAGCATCCGGACGCTTCGCGACGTTCCGTGCTGGATCCCGGGTCGCATTCCGCTCGCGCTCCATGCGCCCGGGACAGGGGCGTCGGGAGGAGGCGGTCTCGGGGTGATCCGCGGCCGCCGCGACGCGCGGCCGAAACTGTGCTAGAGCCCGCCTCCCGGCCGCCCAGTGAGGATTTCGCGGCCGGTCGACGGACAAGCGGGACCGGACGCGTTGAAGAAAGCCTTCGTCAAATCCTACGGCTGCCAGATGAACGCCTACGACGCCGCTCGCATGGCGGACGTGCTGGGCGCCGAGGGCTACGCGCCGACCGACACCGTGGAGGACGCCGACGTCGTCGTCCTCAACACCTGCCACATCCGCGAGAAGGCCGCCGAGAAGGTCTATTCCGAGCTCGGGCGCCTGCGCGAGCTGAAGGGCGAGCGCAAGCGCGCCGGCCTCGACACCCGCATCGTGGTGGCGGGCTGCGTGGCGCAGGCCGAGGGCGCCGAGATCGTCGCCCGGCAGCCCGCCGTCGACGTGGTGGTGGGCCCCCAGAGCTACCACCGCCTGCCCGACCTCATCGCCCGCTCGCGCGCGCGCCGCGTCGTCGACACCGAGTTCCCGGTCGAGGACAAGTTCGACCACCTGCCGGCCCGGCGCAACCGCGGCGTCGGCGCCTTCCTCACCGTGCAGGAGGGCTGCGACAAGTTCTGCGCCTTCTGCGTGGTGCCCTACACCCGCGGCGCCGAGGTCTCGCGCTCCGTCGCGGCCGTCGTCGGCGAGGCCGAGACGCTCGTCGCCGAGGGCGTGCGCGAGATCACCCTGATCGGCCAGAACGTGAACGCCTATCACGGCGTGGGCGCCGACGGCGCGGCCGCCACCCTGCCCGACCTGATGCGGGCGGTGGCCGCCATTCCGGGGGTCGCGCGCATCCGCTACACCACGAGCCACCCGAACGACATGGCCGAGGACCTGATCCGGGCGCATGCCGAGATCCCGGCCCTGATGCCCTACCTGCACCTGCCCGTGCAGTCGGGCTCCGACCGCATCCTCAAGGCGATGAACCGCAAGCACACGGGCGATCAGTACCGCCGCCTGATCGAGCGGGTGCGGGCGAGCCGGCCGGACATCGCCCTATCGTCCGACTTCATCGTGGGCTTCCCCGGCGAGACGGATGCGGACTTCGCCGACACGATGCGGCTCGTGGAGGACGTCGGCTTCCAGAGCGCCTTCTCGTTCAAGTACAGCCCGCGCCCCGGCACCCCCGCGGCCGAGCGGGCCGACGCCGTGCCCGAGGCCGTGAAGTCCGAGCGGCTGGCCGCGCTCCAGGCGCTCCTCGACCGGCAGCGCCACGCCTACCAGCGCGCCGCCGAGGGGCAGGTGTTCGAGGTCCTGGTCGAGAAGGCCGGGCGCCACCCCGGCCAGGTCGCCGGCAAGACGCCGCACCTGCTGGCCGTCCATTTCGAGGCGCCGGCCTCGACCATCGGCCGCGTCGTCGCGGTCCGCATCCGCGAGGCGGGGGCGAACAGCCTTCACGGCGAATTGGTCGCGCGGGCCGAGGCCGCGTGAGGCGACACCGCGCCTCTCCCGCCCCGCGCGGGAGGACCTATCTACGTCCCGTCACCAGAGGACCTGCCTTTGACGCCATCTGACGGAGCGGCCGGGCGGGGCGCGCCGCGCCCCCGCGGCGCCGGCCCCCGCGGCCCCTACGAGACCGCCGAGATCTCGCTCACCTTCGACGACAACCGGTTGGCCAGCCTCGTCTTCGGCCAGTACGACCAGAACGTCGCGCATATCGAGCGCCGCCTGGAGGTGACCGCGACGGCGCTCGGCAACCACCTCGTGGTCAAGGGACCGCCGGACGCCGCCGAACTCGCCCGCCGCGTGTTCGAGAAGCTCTACGACCGCGCCCGCGCGGGCGGCCCGCTCACGACCGGCGACGTCGACGGGGCGATCCAGGAGGCCACGGTCCAGGGCAACCTGTTCCCCTCCGCCGAGATCCCGGCCGAGACCGGCAACGGATCGGGCGGCAACGGCCAGCATTTCGAGCAGATCGCCACCCGCCGCCGCGGTGCGGTCCGCGCCCGCAACGCCGCGCAGGACGCCTACATCCGGGCCCTGCGCACGAACGAGCTCGTCTTCGCCGAGGGGCCGGCCGGCACCGGCAAGACCTGGCTGGCCGTCGGCCATGCGGTCTCGCTCCTCGAGCAGGGCCACGCCGAGCGGCTGATCCTGTCGCGCCCCGCCGTCGAGGCCGGCGAGCGCCTCGGCTTCCTGCCCGGCGACATGCGCGAGAAGGTCGATCCGTACCTGCGCCCGATCTACGACGCCCTCTACGACTTCATGGAGGCGCGCCACGTCGATCGCGGCCTGCAGACCGGCATCATCGAGATCGCGCCGCTCGCCTTCATGCGCGGGCGCACGCTCACCAACGCCGTGGTGCTGCTCGACGAGGCGCAGAACACCACCTCGATGCAGATGAAGATGTTCCTCACCCGGCTCGGCGAGAACTCGCGCATGATCGTCACGGGCGACCCGAGCCAGATCGACCTGCCGCCCGGCCAGAAATCCGGCCTCGTCGAGGCGGTCTCGGTCCTCGACGGCGTCGAGGGGATCGGGCGCGTGACCTTCAAGGACGTGGACGTGGTGCGCCACGACCTCGTGCGCCGCATCGTCACCGCCTACGAGCGCGCCTCCCACGGCGAATCGGAGGCCGACCGCAACCCGAACCCGCGCCGCCGGCCGCTCGCCTGACCATGCGGCGGACGCGGAGCCGGATCGAGGCCGAGATCGACGTGGCGATCGAGGATGCGCGCTGGGAGGAGGCCGTGCCGGACCTCGAACCTCTGGTGATTCGCGCCGTGGAGGCGGGGATCGCCGCCGCGCCCGCGCGGCCCGCGGGCGCCCTCGAGGTCAGCGTGCTGCTCGCGGACGACGAAGCCGTGCAGGAACTCAACCGCACGTGGCGGGCCAAGGACAAGCCCACCAACGTGCTGTCCTTCCCGGCGGCGCCCCAGCCGCGCCATGCGGGCGTCGCGACGCCGCTCGGTGACGTGGTTCTTGCGTATGACACGGTGCTGCGCGAGAGTACGGAGCAGTCGAAGCCGCTCCGCGACCACCTCGCCCACCTCCTCGTTCATGGCACCCTGCACCTGCTCGGACAGGACCACGAGACCGGCGAGGCCGAGGCCGACGCCATGGAGGCGCTCGAGATCGCGGCGCTGGCGGGGCTCGGCATCCCGAACCCCTACGCCGAAGACCATTTCGACGAGCCCCCCGATGCGCCTCCTTAGGCGGTCGGCGACCTCACCCCTGAACCGGACGACATGACCAACGATCGAAGTCGCGGCGCGGCCCAGGCCGCGTCCAGCATCCCCGAAGGCGAGCAGGGCCAGGCGCGCGAGCCCTGGTACGACCGCCTGCTCCAGGCCCTGCACCTGAAGCCGCGCGACAGCCTCCGCGACGACATCGAGGACGCACTCAGCGAGCCCGATTCGGGCGAGAACGGGTTCTCGCCCTACGAGCGCGCCATGCTCAAGAACGTGCTCGGCCTGCACAAGGTGCGGGTCGACGACGTGATGATCCCGCGGGCCGACATCGTCGCGGTCTCGATCGAGACGAGCCTCGGCGACCTGCTGCGGCTGTTCCGCACCGCCGGCCATTCCCGCCTTCCGGTCTACGGCGAGACGCTGGACGACCCCCGCGGCATGGTCCACATCCGCGACTTCGTCGATCACATCGCGGCCCGCGCCGAGGCGGAGGCGCGCCGCGGCGCGCCCGTGCCGGGCGCCCAGGCGGCGGCGATGGCCGGCACGATCGATCCGCAGAGCCCGGCGGCCCGCACCCGGCGCGGCGCGGCGCGCGCGCTGCGCATGCTCAACCTCGGCAACGTCGATCTCTCGGCGACCTTGGCCTCGACGCAGATCCAGCGCCCGGTCCTGTTCGTGCCGCCCTCCATGCCGGCGATCGACCTCCTGGTCCGCATGCAGGCCCAGCGCACCCACATGGCGCTCGTCATCGACGAGTACGGCGGCACCGACGGGCTGATCTCGATCGAGGACCTGATCGAGATGGTGGTGGGCGACATCGAGGACGAGCACGACGTGGCCGAGGGCCGGATGGTGCAACGCCTCGACGGCGAGGCGGAGATCTTCGTGGCGGATGCCCGCGCGCCGCTCGCCGAGGTCTCGGAGGCGACCGGCGTCGATCTGGTGGCGGCGGTGGGCGAGATGGCCGAGGAGATCGACACGCTCGGCGGCATGGTGGTGACGCTGGCCGGCCGCGTGCCCGCCCGCGGCGAGACCATCAGCGGCCCGGGCGAGCTGGAATTCGAGGTGCTCGACGCCGACCCGCGCCGCCTCAAGCGCCTGCGCTTCAAGCGCGGCCCCGCCCGGATCGAGGCGGTGGTGCCGCTGGCCCTGCCCCCGCCCGCCGCGGTCGCAGAGCCGCCGCGGGCGTAATCGAGGAGGCGTCACGCTTTCGGCGCCTTTTCCCGGCCAAGGGATCCGTCTACGGGTCCGGGACCGATGGCACTGACGCTCTCCCTTCACAGCCGCACCGCGCATCCCACGGACGGGCCGCGCGGGGGCGCAGGGCTCTTGCGCCCGATCCTGCGCCTGACCGGCTGGCGCCGGCTCGGCCTCGCCTGGCTCGCCGGCGCGCTCGGCGCGCTCGCCATGCCGCCCTTCGGCGTCCTGCCCGCCCTCGCCCTCTCGCTGAGTGTCGCCGTCTGGCTCACCGACGCGGCCTCAGCCGACCGTCCGGCGCTCCGGCGGATCCTGCCCTGCGGGCTCGTCGGCTGGGCCTGGGGCTTCGGCTACCTCACCGCCGGGCTGTGGTGGCTGGGTGCCGCCTTCCTGGTCGAGGCGGACGAATTCGCCTGGGCGATGCCGCTCGGCGTCGTCGGCCTGCCCTTCGGGCTCGGCCTGTTCTACGGCGCGGGCTTCGCGCTAGCGGGCGCGCTCTGGGTGCGCGGTCCCGGCCGGATCGCGGCGCTCGCCTTCGGTGTCGGCGCGGCCGAGTGGCTGCGTGGGCACGTCCTCACGGGCTTCCCCTGGAACACGCTTGGCATGGCGCTCGGCCAGGACCTCCGGCTGATGCAGGCGGCGAGCGTCGTCGGCCTCTACGGATTGACCGTGCTCGCCGTCCTGGTCTGCGCCGCGCCGGCCACGCTCGCCACCGGCTCGAACCCGCGCAGCCGCTTCGGGCCGACGCTCGCCGCGGGCATCGTGCTGGCGGCGCTCGCCCTCCACGGGGCGTGGCGGGTGGATCCGGCGCCCGACCCGGTGGTGGCCGGGGTGCGCCTGCGCCTCGTGCAGCCGAACCTGCCCCAGGACGCCAAGTTCCGGCCCGAGAACCGCGACGACATCGTCGAGCGCTACGTCGAGCTGACACGGCGTGCCCCGGAGCCCGGCGAGCCGCGCCCGACCCACATCGTCTGGCCGGAATCGGCCTTCCCCTTCCTCATCCAGCGCGATCCCGATGCGCTGGCCAAGGTCGGCGCCGGGCTGGAGCCGGGCCAGATCCTGCTCACCGGCGCGGCGCGGGCCGACGAGCCGCTGCCGGGGGAGCGCCTGCGCTACTACAACGCCATCCTGGCGATCGAGCCGGGCGGGCGGATCACCGACAGCTACGACAAGGTCCACCTCGTGCCCTTCGGCGAGTACCTGCCCGCGCCCCTCGACTGGCTGCTGCGGGCGGTGGGCCTGCGCCAGTTCGTGGCGATCCCCGGCGGCTTCACGGCCGGTGAGCGGGCGGCCCAGCGCATCCTCACCGTGCCCGGCCTGCCGCCGGTGGCCGCCACGATCTGCTACGAGGCGATCTTCCCCGGCGCGATCCTGCCCGGCGCGATCCTGCCCAATGGTGCCGCGCAGGCGGCCGGCGCGCCGCCGGGCCTGATCCTGAACGTCACCAACGACGCGTGGTTCGGCGACACGCCGGGGCCCCGCCAGCACCTCGCCCAGGCACGCCTGCGCGCCGTCGAGGAGGGCCTGCCCCTGGTGCGCGACGCCAACACGGGCATCTCGGCGGTGATCGACCCGCACGGGCGCATCACCGCGAGCCTGCCGCTCGATCGTGAGCGGGTCCTCGACGCCGACCTGCCCGCGCGCCTCGTCGGCGGCACTCTCTACGGCCGCCTCGGCGACCTGCCCTTCGGGCTGATGCTCGCCGCCTGCCTGGTGGGGGCGCTGCGCGCCACCCTGCGGGCGGCGTCGCGCGCCGGAACGGGCGCGTGAGCGCAGCCGCGAGGGCGCCGCACCCGCTGCTCCTCGGGTGCGGATTGATGCTGGTCGCCTTCAACCTGCGCCCGGCGCTCACCACGGTCGGGCCGCTGCTCGCCGCCATCCGCGCCGAGACGGGCCTCGGCGCCGCGGGCGCCGCCGTGCTCACCACCCTGCCGGTCCTGTTCCTCGGCCTCGCCTGCGCGCTCAGCCCCGCTGTCGGGCGGCGGCTCGGGCCGGACCGGGGCATCCTGCTCGCCGCCGCAATCGTCGCCGCGGGGCTGGCGCTGCGGGCGCTCGGCGGCCTCGGACCGCTCTTCGCCGGGGCCTGCCTCGCATCGCTCGGGATCGGGCTCGCGGGCGTGCTGATCCCCGGCCTCGTCAAGCGGGAATTCCCCGGCCGCGCCGGCCTGATGACCGGCCTCTACACCATGACGCTCTGCCTCGGCGCCGCGGCGGGTGCCGGCCTCACCGTGCCGCTCCAGGGCCTGTTCGGCGGCGACTGGTCGCTGGCGCTCGCCGCCTGGGCGGCGCCGGCGCTCCTCGCCGCGCTCGCCTTCGCGCCGCTCGCCCGCCCCGCCGCACCCGCCCCGGCCGCCCCGCCCCGCCGGGCGATCTGGCGCGAGCCGCTCGCCTGGCAGGTCACCGGCTTCATGGGCCTGCAATCGGCGCTCGCCTACATCCTGTTCGGCTGGGTGCCCCTGCTGCTGCACGACCGGGGATTGAGCACCGTCGATGCCGGGTTCGTCGCCGCCCTGATGAGCGTGGGGCAGGCGCCCGCGGCCCTGCTGCTGCCCACCCTCGCGGCGAAGCTGCGCGACCAGCGCGGGGCGGCGCTCGCCATCGTCGGGCTCACCGTCGCGTGCTACCTCGCGACGGCGCACGGCCCGGTCGCCCTGCTCGTGCCGGCGACGCTCGGGCTCGGCTTCGGGATCGGCGGCTGCTTCGGCCTCGGGCTCACCGTCATCGTGCTGCGCGCGCGGGACACGCAAGGGGCCGCCGCGCTCTCGGCCATGGCGCAGGGCGTCGGCTACACCATCGCCTCGCTCGGGCCCCTCGGCTTCGGCCTCGCCCACGAGGCCTTCGGCGGCTGGGGTGCCTCCTCGCTGCTGTTCTGCGCGCTCGCCCTCGGGGCCGCCGCCTGCGCGCTCGGGGCGGGGCGCGCCCGGCAGGTCGGGTTCGCCTGAAGGCTACGGAAAACACCGGTTCCGTTCCCCGCGCAGGTTGCATACAAGGCGGTTCGTCCCACGCGCCGCACAGGTTCCGAAGCTTCCGCGTCCGCGCCGACGCCGGAGAGACCGACACAGAGATCGCATCCTTGGCCCAGCCCCAGTTCGCCGAGCGCCCCACCCGCTCCGACAACCTGACCTGGCACACCCTGCAGCCCCGCGAGGAGCGCTGGCGGGCGCTCGGCCAGCGCCCGGCCATCGCGTGGTTCACGGGCCTGTCGGGGGCCGGAAAGTCCAGCATCGCCAACGCCGCCGACCGGGCGCTGACGGAGGCCGGGCGCCACACCATGGTGCTCGACGGGGACAACCTGCGCCACGGGCTCAACCGCGACCTCGGCTTCAGCGCCGCCGACCGCGCCGAGAACATCCGCCGCGCCGCCGAGACCGCCCGGCTGATGGCCGAGGCCGGGCTCGTGGTGGTGGTCTCGCTGATCTCGCCCTTCCGCGAGGAGCGGGCGATGGCGCGGCGCATCGCGGGCGACGTCCCGTTCCTCGAGGTCTTCATCGACACGCCGCTCGCGGTCTGCGAGGCGCGCGACCCGAAGGGGCTCTACGACCGGGCGCGGGCCGGCAAGATCCCGGACTTCACCGGCATCTCGGCGCCCTACGAGGCGCCTGAGGCGCCCGATCTCGTGATCCGCACGCAGGGGCTCTCGGTCGAGGATTCGGCCGGGACGCTGATCCCGCCGCTTCTGCGCCTCAGCGCCGCGGCCTGAGCCGGACCGTGGCGGCGGACCCCTTCCTCTCCGGCTTCACGCTGCGCGACATCGATGCGGGCGGCATCCGGATCCGCGCGGCCACCGGCGGCTCCGGGCCGCCCCTCCTCCTCCTGCACGGCCATCCGCAGACGCACAGCACCTGGCACGCGGTCGCTCCCCTCCTCGCCCGGCGCTTCAGCGTGGTGGCGATGGACCTGCGCGGCTACGGCGATTCCGACAAGCCCGAGGGCGGCCCCGGCCACGCCGCCTACGCCAAGCGCGCGATGGCGGCCGACGCGGTCGCGGTGATGCGCGCGCTCGGCCACGCGCGCTTCGCCGTGGTGGGCCATGACCGCGGCGGGCGCGTCGCGCACCGCATGGCCCTCGACCACCCGCAGGCGGTGACGCGGCTCGCCCTGTTCGACATCGCGCCGACCGCGACCATGTACGCGCGCACCGACAAGGCCTTCGCGACCGCCTATTTCTGGTGGTTCTTCCTGATCCAGCCGGCGCCCCTGCCCGAGCGCCTGATCGGCGCCGACCCGGAATTCTTCCTGCGCACCCACGTGGACGGGCAGTCGAAGACGCCCGGCAGCCCGGGCCCCGAGCTCTTCGCCGAATATCTCAGGGTCTATTCCGACCCGGCGACCCGCCACGCCATCTGCGAGGATTACCGCGCGGCCGCGACGATCGACTTGGAGCACGACGCCGCCGACGCCGGCCGGCGCATCGCCGTGCCGCTCCTGGCGCTCTGGGGCGCCAAGGGGACGGTGGGCCGGACCTACGACGTGCTGGCGACGTGGCGCGAGAAGGCCGACGACGTGCGCGGCCACGCCCTCGATTGCGGCCACACCCTGCAGGAGGAGCGCCCGGATCTCGTGCTCGCCGCGCTGGAAGACTTCCTGAATGAAGACCCAGGGCTTCGCCCTGGACCCACGAAAGGCCTCGGCCTTTCGAAACCATGATCTGATCCGCCCTACTCCCCGACGCCGAACAGCTTCTCGAAGAAGTTGCGGTCGTCCTGGGGCTGGGCCTGGCGGCGGCGGGGTTGCGGCTGGGCCGGCTGCGGGTTGGTGCCGAAGATCTGGCCCAGGATCTCCTCCGGGCCGCCCGCGCTCGCCACCGAGGCCGTGGTCGCCGCCTCCGGCGCCCGGCGCCAGCGGTTCATGCCGGGCAGCGGCACGGGCGTCTGACCTTTCAGCGCCACGCTCATGTAGCTCTTCCAGATCTCGACCGGCAGGTTGCCGCCCGAGGCCTTCTTGGTCGGCTCGCCGTCGTCGTTGCCGAGCCACACGCCCGTGACGAGCGTGCCCGAGTAGCCGATGAACCACGCATCGCGAAAATCCTGGCTCGTCCCGGTCTTCCCGGCGAGGTCCCAGCCCGCGATGTCGCCCTTGCGCGCGGTGCCCGACACGAAGGTCTCGTGCATCATCGCGTTCATCATGCCGGCCGCGTTCGGGTCGATGACCCGGCCGAGCCCGCCCTCGCCGCGCCGGTACAGCACCTTGCCGCCGGCAGTCTTCACGGAGGCGACGACGTACGGGATCACGCCGGTTCCGCCGTTGGCGAAGGCCCCGTAGGCGCCGACCATCTCCAGCGGCGTCACCTCGGAGGTGCCGAGCGCGATCGAGCCGTTGGCCTGGAGCGGCGAGGAGATGCCGAGGCGCTGGGCCGTCTGCACCACGGCCTTCGGGCCGACCTCCTGGCCGAGGCGCACCGCCACCGTGTTGAGCGATTGCGCCAGCGCGCTGCGGAGCGTCACCGAGCCCTCGTAGCGGTGCGAGTAGTTCTCGGGCGCCCAGTTTCCGATCCGGATCGGGGCGTCCTCGCGCACGCTGTCGGGGGTCGCGCCGCGCTCGACCGCCGCGAGGTAGACGAAGGGCTTGAACGAGGAGCCGGGCTGGCGCCGCGCGGTGGTGGCCCGGTTGAACTGGCTCTGGGCGTAGTCGCGTCCGCCGATCAGCGCGCGGATCGCGCCGTCCGGCTTCATCGAGACCAGCGCGCCCTGGTGGACGTTGTAGCGCGTGCCCTGCTTGTTCAACTCGTCCACCAGCGCCCGCTCGGCGGTCGCCTGGAGGGAGGTGTCCACCGTGGTCTGCACCACGATGTCGCTCTCGAACTTGCCGACGAAGTCGTCGAGCACGTCCATCACGAGGTCGGCGACGTAGTTGGCCGAGCCGCCGCCGCGGCTGCCCGCGGGCTTGGCGGGTTGCGCCAGCGCCACCTTCGCGTCCTGGGCCGGCACGAAGCCGAGGTCCTGCATGGCCGCCAGCACCTGGGCGGCGCGCGCCTGGGCCGCGGGGAGGTTGCGGTTCGGCGCGAGCCGGGACGGCGCCTGGACGAGGCCGCCGAGCATCGCGGCCTCGGCGAGGCTCACGCTCTTGGCGGGCTTGCCGAAATAGCGCTGCGCCGCCGCCTCGACGCCGTAGGCGCCGGCACCGAAATAGACGCGGTTGAGATAGAGCTCGAGGATCTCGTCCTTCGTGTACTTGTGCTCCAGCCACAGCGCCAGGATCGCCTCCTGGATCTTGCGCGAGGCCGAGCGCTCCGGCGTCAGGAACAGGTTCTTGGCGAGCTGCTGGGTCAGCGTCGAGCCGCCCTGCGCCACGCCGCGCCGGGTCAGGTTCTGCGCCACCGCGCGGGCGATGCCGACCGGATCGACGCCGAAATGGCCGTAGAAGCGCCGGTCCTCGATCGCCACGAAGGCGCGCGGCAGGTAGGGCGGCAGCTCCTTGATCGAGACGACGCGCCCGCCGGTCTCGCCGCGGTTGGCCATCAGCGAGCCGTCGCTGGCCAGGATCGCGATGTTGGGCGGCCGCTTCGGTACGGCGAGCTGGTCGATGGGGGGCAGCTGCGAGGCGTGGTAGGCGACGAGGCCCGCGACTCCGATCACCGCCCAGAGCCCGAGCACGACGCAGCCGTAGGCGAGCCGCCCGAGGAACGAGCCGCGCCGCTTCCTCGGCTTGCGGGCGGGGCTGCGCCGCTGGGGAGCGCCGGTGCCCGAACCGCCCTTGGCGCCACCCTTGGCGCGGCCCTTGGCGCCGCCGTCCCGCCCCGATGAAGCCACGCCACCTCCCGCCCGATCCTGGTGGGACAGGCGCAGGTCGAGGGTGCCGGGGCCCGCGACGCGGCCTTCCGGCACGTCGAAGTTCGGCTCGCCCCGGTCCCGTCCGCGTCCGTTCGCCATGCCCTCATCCGGTCCTGCGGGTGCGCCGGCTCGCGTCCGGCGCCGGCCCGTGACCCTGCTTCGGCACCGTAAATGCGGCGGGTTTAAGAGGTCTTTACCATCGGGGCGGGCGCCGGCCCCCGCCGGGGGAGCGTCCGCGCGGGCGTCCGGGATCCCGCGCGGAGGGGCCTTCCGGGCGCCGTCGGGCGGCCCGGTCCGAATACGCGCGGGACGGCGCGGCGATGCGTCGAATGCGAGGGAGTTTCGCAAGCCGCGGTTGAAGGGTTTCGACTTCGATGGGCCTTCTGCGGATCCCTGCCGGGACCGGGACAAGGGCCCACGATGATCGACGCCGTACAGAGCGCGGCCGGCGGCATGGCCGCCGCCCAGGCCCGCTTCACCGAAGCCGCCGTACAGGTCGCCCGCATGCGGGCCGGTCCCTCCGGCACCGGGCAGGCCACCGACACCGGGAAGGCCACCGGGACCGATCTGCCCGCCGCGGCGCGGATCGAGCTCTCGCAGGCGGCCCGAAAGATCGCCGCGTCGCGGGCGGGCTTCGCCGCCGACGCCGCCGCCGCCCGGGTCGCGGACGACGCGACGCGGCGCCTCCTCGACGTGAGGGCCTGACCCCATGGCCGCCGCAAGCCTCGCGCCGCACCGCGTCCCAGCGGACCCCGCCGAGCGCCGCGCCTCGCCCCGCACGCGCGTCGATGAGAACGGGCTGATCTCCATCGACGAGCACACCTCCCTGCCCTGCCTGATCTACGACCTCTCCGATCACGGCGTCCGGCTGGTCTCGCTCGACGCCACCTGCGTGCCGGAGATCTTCCTCCTCGCGGCGCGGCCCTTCGCCGAGCCGCGGGTCTGCCGGGTGGTGTGGCGCGGGCCGGAGGAGATCGGCGCCCGCTTCGCCGCGTCCTGAGCGCTACGGGCCGCCGACGGGCGCCGGCCGCGGCGCGAGCGGCGCGTCGGCCCGGTTGGGCGCCCCGGTGCCGGCGAGGTGGAAGGCGCGCGGCCGCCGGAACAGGACGTCGAGCCGGGTGCCGCGGACCAGCCGCTCGAGGACGAGCGGCACCAGGGCGGCGCTCGCCGCGACGATCAGGCAGGCGAGGCCGACATCCGTGATCAGCCCGGTTTCCACGACGAGCGTCCGCGCGACCGCCATCGGCAGGAAGAAGGCGAGGTAGATCGCGATCGAGCGGTGGCCGCAGGTGCGCAGGGCCCGCGCGACGGGGCCGCCCCCCTCCGCGAGCAGCACGGCGGCGGCGACGAGCGCGACCGCGCCGAGCGCCCCCGCCGCGAGACCCAAGCCCGGCAGGCTCGCGAGCGGCGGCGAGCCCGGCCCGGCGGCCGGCGTCAGGGCGATCCAGCCTTCGGCGAGCGCCCAGAGCGCGAGGGCGCCGAGCGCCGGGCCGGGCCGGGCCCGGACCGCTTCCGCCAGGGCGAAGACCCGTCCGGCGAAGAGGTAGCCCGCGACGAAGAACACGTAGCGGGCGCAGAACTCCTCCACGAGGTAGGAGGGCGTGTGGGGGGGGAAGACCTGCAGCAGCGCCGCCCCGCCGAGCAGCACCGGGCCGGGCAGCCGCCGCAGCAGCTTCGTCACCACCGAGAACACGGCGAGCAGGTAGATGAACCAGAGCGAGGCGTAGGGCTCGACCAGCGCCAGGGCGAGGTGGCGCAGGAACGCCGCCGGGCCGCCGTCGCCCGCGATCTCGCCGTACTTCGCCGCCGACTGGATCAGCAGCCAGAGCCCGTAGAAATAGGCGAAATGCACCACCCGCTTGTCGGCGAAGGTGCGCCAGCCGCGCCCGATCACCCGGCCGAGGAACAGGCCCGAGAGCAGGAAGAAGGCCGGGATCCGGAAGGGCTGGGCGAAGGCCACGAGCGGGTGCAGGAAGCCCTCGCCGCCCATCGCGGCACCGGTGCCGAGCGTCGCGTGCATCGTGACGACGAGCAGGATGCACAGGCCCTTGGCCACGTCGACCCAGGCGAGACGCAGGCCGTCCTCCGGCGTCGTTCCGGCTCTCGGGTCCATCCGCGCCTCCTCAACCCCCAGGTGCAACCGGTCGTCGCGGGCATCGTGCCAGGATTCGCGGTGCGAGCGCAGCTTTGGGTGAAGACTTGGTTAAGGCGTCACCGGTCCCGCCGGGCGCCGCGGCGCTCGCGGGTGGTCCGGGTGGCGGCGTGGAAGTCGTCGGGCTTGGTGCGGACCCAGGCGAGGAAGCGGGCGATCTCCGGATCCGTCCGCAGGGCCTCGACGTCTGCGAGCCGGCGGGCGATCTCGGCCTCGCTGTAGCGGGCGTGGATCGCCGAGTGGCAGATCTGGTGCAGCCGCACCGTGCCCCGATGGGTCCCGCCCTTCAGCTTCGGCGTGAGGTGATGCAGGCTCGAGCGCGCGCCCGGCGGGATCGGTCGGTCGCAGAGCGGGCAGATCGTCGGCGCGGCCGCCAGCGGCCCGTGCGTCGCCGGGTCGTCGTCGCGCCACCTGCGGTCCCGCCTGCCCAAATCGACGCCTCCCGGCCGACCATATGGGGCGCGCCGCCCCGCTCAGCGGGCCGCGGCCGCCGCGGCATCGGGACACGCGCGGGCGGCCCCGAACAGGGCGGCGGCCTCCCCGTCGCGCGCGCCCAGGATGCTGACATGGTCGCCCGGGATCGGTTCGAACCGGGCCCTCCCCGCCTCCGCGAGCCGGCGGCCGAGGCGCTCGGGCACCACCGGGTCGTCCGTGCCGTGGACGATCAGGATCGGGCCGGAGAGTCCCGCGATGCGCAGGTCCGACCGGTAGGTGTCGCGCAGGAGCCAGCCCGGCGCCGCCGGGACATGCACGCGCGCGGCCGAGACCATCGAGTCGAACGGCGCCTCCAGGTAGAGGCCCGCGAAAGCTCCGGCGGGCAGCCGCGCCGCGACCGCCACCGCGACCGCCGCCCCCAGCGAGTGGCCGTGCAGCAGGATCGGCGCGCCCGGCGCCCGCGCGCGCGCCGCCGCCACGGCGGCGAGCCCGTCGGCGATCAGCCCGTCCTCGGAGGGCGCGCCGGTCGAGCCCGGATAGCCCCGGTAGGCCGGGGCCAGCACGCCCCAGCCGGCAGCAGCCCAGGGATCGGCGACGAAGCGCTCCGCGTGGTATTCCGGCAGCGAGGCGTTGCCGTGGAAGCTCACCACCACGCCGCAGCCCGGGCGCGGCGCCCGCCACAGGGCGTAGAGGCGTTCCCCATCCGCCGTCTCTAAGGTGATCGCCGCGGCTCCCGGCGGCACGGCCCGGTCGCCGGCGGGGGCGGCCTCGCCGTAGGCGCCGGGATAGATCAGCCGCCGCTGCACCAGCGCCAGGGCCCCGACCCCGCCCGCGGAGAGGAGCGCCGCGGCGGCGAGCAGGAGAATCGGGAGGCGCATCGGGACGCTCGGGCCGGGAAGGAGGCCCCGTTATAGCGGCGCCCGCCCCGCGCGCGAGGCGCGGCCGGCGCGGCGGAATGCCGAGATGCGGGGCGCGCCGGTGATCCGGGCGCGCCGTGTCAGGCGCGGCCGCGCCCGCGGCATTGACAAGGCCCCGTAAACCACGGAGGCTCCCGGCCGTTCCGAGGGGAGCCCCGTGAGGGGGGCTGAGATTGGGCCCGGCGGCCCTGACCCTTGAACCTGATCCGGCTCATACCGGCGGAGGGACGGGAACCTGCGGCCTGCTCGTTCGAGCCGGCTCTCACCCGCTCCTCGTCCGGGATTCGGATCGCTCCAAGGAACCAGGGAGAGATCCACGATGAACGCACCCGTCCTGCCCAAAGACGTGAAGGGCTCGCCCGAGAGCGTCACCACCGGCCCCGTCCACGGCTCGCGCAAGGTGTACGCGCCGGTCGCCGGCCGCGACGACATCCGGGTGCCGTTCCGCGAGATCGCGCTGACCGACCCGAAGGAGGCGCCGGTCCGCGTCTACGATCCGTCGGGCCCCTACACCGAGACGGATGCACGTATCGACCTCCTCAACGGCCTGCCCCAGGTGCGCGAGCCCTGGATCGCGGCCCGCGGCTACGCCACCGCCGAGCCCCGCGCGGTCAAGCCCGAGGACAACGGCTTCGCCTCCGCCGACAAGCTGGTCGCCCCCTGCCCCGCCGAGCGCACGCTGCGCAAGGCCGCGCCCGGCCAGATGGTGACGCAGTACGAGTTCGCCCGCGCCGGGATCGTCACCGAGGAGATGATCTACGTCGCCCATCGTGAGAACCTCTGCCGCGAAGAGATGCTGGAGCGGGCCGAGGCCGCGCTCGCGGACGGCGAGAATTTCGGCGCGGCGGTGCCGGCCTTCATCACCCCGGAATTCGTGCGCGACGAGATCGCCCGCGGCCGGGCGATCATCCCGGCCAACATCAACCACACCGAATTGGAGCCGATGGCGATCGGCCGGAACTTCCTGGTGAAGATCAACGCCAATATCGGCAACTCGGCGGTGACGTCCTCGGCGGCCGAGGAGGTCGAGAAGCTGGTCTGGTCGATCCGCTGGGGCGCCGACACGGTGATGGATCTCTCGACGGGGCGCAACATCCACAACATCCGCTCGTGGATCGTGCGGAACTCCCCCGTGCCGATCGGCACCGTGCCGATCTACCAGGCGCTGGAGAAGGTCGGCGGCGACCCGCTCAAACTCGACTGGGAGGTCTTCAAGGACACGCTGATCGAGCAGGCCGAGCAGGGCGTCGACTACTTCACGATCCACGCCGGCGTGCGCCTCGCCCACGTGCCGCTCACCGCGCGCCGCGTCACCGGCATCGTCTCGCGCGGCGGCTCGATCATGGCGCGCTGGTGCCTCGCCGGGCACCGCGAGTCGTTCCTCTACGAGCGCTTCGATGAGATCTGCGACATCATGCGGGCCTACGACGTGTCGTTCTCGCTGGGCGACGGCCTGCGCCCCGGCTCGATCGCCGACGCCAACGACGCGGCGCAGTTCGCCGAGCTCGAGACCTTGGGCGAGCTCACCAAGATCGCCTGGGACAAGGGCTGCCAGGTGATGATCGAGGGCCCCGGCCACGTGCCGATGCACAAGATCAAGGTGAACATGGAGAAGCAGCTGCGCGAGTGCGGCGAGGCGCCGTTCTACACGCTCGGCCCGCTGACCACCGACATCGCGCCGGGCTACGACCACATCACCAGCGGCATCGGCGCCGCGATGATCGGCTGGTTCGGCACGGCGATGCTCTGCTACGTCACGCCGAAGGAGCACCTCGGGCTCCCGAACCGCGACGACGTGAAGACGGGCGTCATCACCTACAAGATCGCCGCGCACGCCGCCGATCTCGCCAAGGGCCACCCGGCCGCCCAGCTGCGCGACGACGCCTTGTCGCGGGCGCGGTTCGACTTCCGCTGGGAGGACCAGTTCAACCTCTCGCTCGATCCCGACACGGCGCGCGCCTACCACGACGAGACCCTGCCGAAGGACGCCCACAAGGTCGCCCATTTCTGCTCGATGTGCGGGCCGAAATTCTGCTCGATGAAGATCACGCAGGACCTGCGCGCCGAGGTGCTGGCCATGGAGGAGGCCGGCGCGGTGATCCACGCGGCGCCCGTCATGTCCGAGGCCCAGCGCGAGGCCGGCATGAAGGCGAAGTCGGAGGAGTTCCTCGCCGAGGGCGGCAAGCTCTACGTCGACGCCGCCGAGTAGGCCGGGACGGGGCATCCGGTGAGCGACAGGGCGGCGGGTTCCGAGAGGGCCCGCCGCCTTTTTCATGGCCGGTCCGGGCGCGTACAATTTCTCGGGCCCCGGTCACCCCGCGTTAACGGTTCTTCTGAAAGGCCTCCTCGCGTTAAAGCCGCGGTCATCATCCGGGCGCCAGATGGACCTCTGTATTCTATCGGAGGCCCATGGCCATGAGCGAGATCGGCAGCGTGCAACCGGCGGACCGGCCGGCGCCCGTCGTCGCGCCCGTCGCGGCTGCCGCGCCGGCGCGCGCGGTCGCGGCGGAGCCCACGCGCACCCCGCTCGAGCCGGCGGTGAAGCTCGACCTGAGCGCGGAGGCGGATGCCCCCTCCCCCGCGCAGACGGAGGCGGATTACCGCGCGCAGTACGTGCGCGACGCGGACGCGCGACAGATGGTCTACCAAGTGGTCGATCCGGCCTCGGGCGACATCGTCGTGCAGCTCCCGACCGTGACGGTGCTGAAGGCCCGCGCCTACGCGGAGCGCGAGGCCGCGCAGACGGCACGCGCCGGCGCGCAGACGGCGCAGGTCGACCGCAAAGCCTGACGGCGCCGGTCGTCAGCCGCGCAAACGAAGAGGGCCGGGGCGATCTGCCCCGGCCCTCTTCGTTTGTCCGGCTCGTGTTCGGCCCGACGGCTCGGGCGCCGCTGTGAGGCGGCGCCCGTCCCTGCTCCTTACCGGAGGAGCTGCAGCACGCTCTGCTGGGCCTGGTTGGCCAGCGAGAGGGCCGAGACGGTCAGCGACTGGCGGGTCGAGAGGGCCTGCGAGTTTGCCGCCTCCTCGTTGAGGTCCGCGTCGGTGAGCTTCGACGAGCCGGTCTGCAGCACGTTGATGATCTGCTTGTTGAAGTCCTGCCGGTTCTGCACCACCGACAGGTTCGAGCCGAAGGTCGAGGCCTGCTGGCGCAGGGCCGTCGAGGCCTGCGTCAGCGAGGAGATGACCTTGTTGGTCGAGGAGATGTCCTCGAACTCGTTCAGACCGTTCTGCCCGAGCTTGGTCAGGCCGAGACCCGACGGATCGAAGGTGACGCCGATCAGGTTCATCGTCGATGAGCCCTTCTCGTTGAACGTCAGCTTCAGCGTGTCGCCGTTCAGCAGGTTGACGCCGTTGAATGAGGCGTCCTGGGCGGTCGTCTTGATGTTGTCCAGGATCTGGTTGAACTGCGAGAGCAGCGACTTGCGAGTATTCTGCGAGTTCACGTCCTCGACCGGCGCCTGGGCGGTCGAGAACAGCGCCGACGCGGTGCCGCCGATGGTGCCGCCATCGGCCGTGCTGCCGATCGTCGACGAGGCGTAGTCGTTCGTCGTCGAGATCGTCAGCTTGCCGCTGGCGTCGAGGGCCGCCTGCATGTTGTTGAGGGCGAGCTTGGCGTTGAGGCCGTCCAGCGTCTTCACCGTGCCGTTGGTGCCGTCGCCGAAGGTGACGTTGACCGCGGTGCCGTTGTTCAGCGAGCCGAAGGTCAGCGTCTTGCCAGAGAGACCGCCGGGGGTGGAGCTGCGTGATGCAGTGAAGCTCGTATCGGTTCCTGCATTACCAGCGAGGCCCAGGGCTGATAGAGCATTTCCGGTGCCGGTGATATTGAGATCAGCCGTTGTCCCGGTGCTGATCTTCAGGATTCCTCCGGCAATAGACGAATTTGTCGCGCCTGCGGTCGTTGCGAGCGTAGTCTTTGCGGAGCCTGTGGTTGCCTTTTGGGCGCCTGTCGCTATGTCAACGGCGTTAAGCACATCAGTAAGTGTCGCCGTCTGCAAATAGACAATAGAGTTGCCGCTTCCATCTGTCTCAACTGGCGTGTCTGCGTTCGAGCTGTTTTGAACGACGCCTGGGCGAGTGCTGCTGGATGCGGGTGCCTCTGCGTCTTTGAAAGTAATTGTCTTGCCATTCACTGTTAGAGTTGAGCCGTCAGCGATCAGAGTGCCCAGGCCTGCTGATCCAGCGGTGCGTGCCACATTGACCGAAGCTGTTCCGCCTCCAGTCGCTGACGTGATGCCGATGGAGGCGAGGATATCTGCCTTGCCGGAGATATTCAGATCGGCGCCAACTGAACTCTTCAGGGTTACGATATGACTCGTGTCGTTGATAGATGAGATCGTCTGGGTTGAACTCGCTGTTACCGTCGCGGCGCCAGCCGAGATCGCAGCCTTCCTTACGCCGCTAGCAAGGTCGATCGCAGAGAGCAGATCGGTGATAGTGCCGCTGCCGAGGTAGACGGTCGAGTTTCCGCTGCCATCCGTCACTACCTGGCCACCAGTAGTAACGCCGGAACCAGCCGGTACATCGGCCGCCGCAGGCGCTGCGCCGCTACGGAATGTGATAGAGCGGCCATTCACCGTTAGCGTGTCGCCGGCTGCAGGTCCGTTCGTCAGGCTGCTCAGTGTCGTCGTCGCAGTTGCCGTACCCGCTGCCGTACCGGCAAGAGTACCTTGTGTACCGCCGAGCTTTGTTGCGTTTGTTGCTGCGGTCGCGCCGGCGGCATTTCCGCTGAATAGAACATTGCTGCTCGCCTGCGCGTTCGCGTACGACGTCGTCCCACGCAGATCTGCGGCGGTCGCGCCGGTGATCGTGGTCGAGACGTTCGACTTGGTGGAGTAGCCGATCGTCGCCTGCAGCGCCTGGTTGGCGACCGACTTGGCGTTGTCGACGAGCTTCTGCAGCGAGGTGATGCCGGTGTTGGCGGCCTGGATCACCTGCACGCCGTTCGAGATCGAGTCGAGGATGTTCGAGAGGTCGCCGGCGCGGTTGTCGAGGCCCTGGGCCGTGAAGAACGAGCTCGGGCTGTCGAGGGCGGTGTTGACCTTCTTGCCGGTCGCGAGGCGGTTCTGCGTGGTCGACAGGAGGCTGGCCGTATCCTGGGCCACGAGCAGGTTCTGCCGGGTGGCAGACGAGAGGGTGATGCTGGACATCGGGGCGATCCGTGCTGATCTGTGGTCCTGCCTTTCTGGCAGTCGCCCCAGAGATCACGCGGGCCCTTGCCGAGCCCTTAAGCTGATCCGCGAGGTTCCTTGCGTGAGACGCCCGGCGCGGTTTTTCCGAGGGCCGCGTTGAGTCACGGTTAACGAAGCGTGACTAGGGTGGCGTCAGGTTCCCCGGAGAGCACGCCATGCCCCTGCGCATCGAACTGAAGCCGTTCGAGCGGCTGATCATCAACGGGGCGGCGATCCGCAACGGCGAGCGTCGCGCCGCCTTCCTGATCGAGACGGCGTGCAAGTTCCTGCGCGAGAGCGAGATCATCACCGAGAGCGAGGCCGACACGCCCTGCAAGCGCCTGCACCTGACGTTGACGGTAATCTACCTCTCGGAGGAGCCGACCGGGCCGCTCGCCCTGTTCTACGCGCAGGCGGCCGAACTCGTCCGCCAGGCGCCCGGCACGGCCCCCTACCTCGCGGCGATCCAGCAGGAACTGGAGGCGGGGCGCCACCACGCCGCGATCAAGCGCGCCCGCGACCTCGTCGCCTACGAGCGCGCGCACCTTGCGCCCGCGGCGGAGCCGGGGGCGGCCTGAGGGGCGTCAGCGGCCCTGGAGGCCGGCCGCCAGGTTCTGGTTGATGGTGATCAGGGCGTCGAGCTTCTCGCGCGAGGGATCGACCATGGTGTCGAGGATCCGGCGGAACACGAAGGCCGCGAGGTTGGCCACGTCCTGCTGCAGGTCCGGCGGCAGCGGGCTTGCCGGGTCGGTCGCGGCGGTTGCCAGGATCGTCCAGACCTTCTGGTTGAAGGTGAGCACCGCGTTGAGGCCGGCCGCGTGGTTGTCCCAGTCGTCGCGCGCCGCCTGGAGCTGACGCGCGGCCTTCATCAGCACCGCGGCTTCCGCCTCGCGCGGGCTGAGCGCGACCTGCGCGGTTCTGGCATAGGCGTTGGCGGCGTAGCTCATGCGGACCCGATCCCTGCAACCCGTTCCCGGACGGCGGATGCCGCCCTGCGGGGCATCGCCCGGGATTGATCACACGGTAAGCTTAAGGGTGTGTAAGCGCGGGCCGCCGCAATCGCGCCCGCATGCGGTGCCAGACCGGCGCCGGTGCGTGGGGCTCTCAGGCCCCGGGAATGCTGTCTTGCGATGACGAACTTTCTGCTCGGGGCGGTCGCCGGGGCGCTCTTCGCCTGCGTCGGCACCATCGCGGCCGTGCGCCAGCCGGAGATCCAGACCCGTCTCGGGCTGCGGCCCGCGGCGATGCTCGCCGCCGCGCCCACCCCCCGGTCGGAGCCCGCCCCGCGGCCGGAGCCCGCCTGCCCGCCCGCCGCCGCCCGGAAGGTCGGCTCCGTCGAGATGCTGCTCTCGCCGCGCCGCTTCTGGTGGATCGCGCCCTGAGGGCCCGCGATCCCGCCGCCCGCCTCAGACGCTGCTGAGCAGGAACATCAGCGCCGTCGTGGCGACCGTGGTGCTGAGGAAGCCGCACAGGGCGGCCGCGAAGGACGGGCCGGTCCGTGCGCCGAGCGAGGGGCTGGCGACGTCTTGACCGAGGTCCTGGCCGAGGCTCTGGTTCATGGCGGAGATCCTGTCGCCGACGGGCTCGCGTCGGGCATGGGTTAAGAGTGCGGTCAAGCTCGCGCGGCTTCTGTGCGGAGGCGCACGCGCTCGCCCGGCATGCGGGATGATGTGGAGGGGCGGCCCGGTCCCGGGCCGCTAGTCGCAGCGGTTGATCCGCTTGGCGACGCGCAGGGCGCGCAACTCGCTGCGCAGGTCGATCGCCACCACGCCGGCCCCGCAATCGTCGAAGGCGTCGCGGGCGTCGTTGTAGCGGTCGCCGACCTCGTCGAGCGTGTCGCAGACCCGGTCGTGGTCGCCGAGGCGGGCTTCCTGGCGCGCCTGGTAGCGGAGCGCCGCCGCCTCGTCGACCTTGCGCCGGGCCTCGATGCAGGCGGGTGCCGCGAGAGCCGCCTGCGTGGCCAGGGCGAGCCCGAGTGCGGCGATGGCGGCTTTGAGGGGCTGTTGCATGGGAACACCGTGGAAACGGGCGCCGGGGTCCCGACGAGCGGAGATCCGCTCCCTGGCCCTTGCGCGTCTGTGACGTGGTCCGAGGTGGTCCGTCATCCGGACACGGGAGGGGCGGAGGTCGCGGGCGGCCTCCCTGCCGGGCGGTTGCCGCATCCTCCTGTCTTCTGGCCTGGAAACGGCAGAGCTAAGCCGATGGTTCCGCGGGACGTTTCGCGCCGCGCCGCCGCGAGACCAGGATCTCGGCGAGCGTGACCGGTACGAAGCCCTGGGCATCGACGCCGACGTCGTACTGCCTGGGGATCGGCTTGAGCTGTCCGTGGCTATGCCCGTGCAGGTTGAGTGCGCCCCGGCCGATCCCATTCCAGGTCCTGAAGGCGTAGTGGCACAGGACGAGGCGGCGCGCCTCGACGGCGACCTCCGCATAGGGGCCGACCCAGGCCCAGCCCGGCGCCGCGAGCGTGTCGGGCCCGTCGTTGTTCCCGCTGATCAGGCGCTTGGTGCCGTGGAGCGCGTCCAGGATCTGGCGCAGGCGCGGTCCGCTCGGCCCGAGGGCGAAGTCGCCGAGGTGCCAGACCTCGTCCTCGGGCGCGACGCGCGCGTTCCATGCGGCGATGAGGGCGGCGTCGTGCGCCGCGAGGTCCGGAAACGGCCTGCGGTCGAGCCGCAGCACCCGCGGATCCCCGAAATGGGTGTCGCTGGTGAAGAAGACGGTCATGGCGCGGCGCAGGATTCCCTCAACGACGCGCGGCCCCGCATCCCGTTCCATCGCGAAGCCCGCGACCGATGCGGCCGGACGGCGGATTCGGCTGGACAGGAGGCGGAGGGCCCTTTAACCAAGGCTGCGACGCGGGCGTAGTTCAGTGGTAGAACGTCAGCTTCCCAAGCTGAATGTCGTCGGTTCGATCCCGATCGCCCGCTCCATCGATCCCCTGGAACCGGACGCGTCGGCAGCCGCGGAACCTTCGAGGTTCCCGCGGCGTCCCCTTCCCGCATCCCCTCGCTTTCGCCGTCGCGGAATGCCCGCGATGGAGCGCGCCGCTCCGGGGGCCGGCCGGAATCGGCTGGCGTTCGGCGCGACACGGAGGGCCGGCCCTGAACGGAACGCTCGGGTCCGAGCGCGCGAAACCGGATCAGCGGGAGCAGCCCACACAGATCCCCCGCGTGATCGCGTCGTCGCGGACCTGTTCGGGCGTGCGCCGTTCGATCGTGCTGCTCTCGTTGGGATCGAGCTTGTCCGGCCTCGGCACGGTCTTGCCGCTCTTCGCGATGTAGTCCGTCCTGTCGGCGACCGCCTGCGGCGGATCCGACCGGACCGCGTCCTGTCCCAGCGCCGGCAGTGAACCCAGAAGCCCAAGCAGGATTCCAGCGGTCACCGAATGTCGCGCAGACATGGCGATCTCCCTAGACGTTCGGGGCAGGATTTCAGGGCGGCTTACGGGCAGGCGCTTTGATGCAGGTCAAAGCGAGACACGCGGATCGACCGGAAGGAAGGCGGCGAGCTTCCTGGGTCAGTCATGCTCCTGTCCAGCGATGCGGCAGGTCCTGTCGTCCCTGAGCCGTCCGAGCGCAGCCCGCGCACGACGAAGCCGGCCGTCGACCACCGCACCGCGGTCGGACTGCCATCACCTCTCATGACCGGAGGTTTGTCATGGTTTCCAGCCTTCAGAGGATCGTAGGCGCGGGCGTGGTCGCAGCCGGTCTCGCGGCCGGCGGAAGCGCACCCGTCGGTGCGGCCCCGCTTCCCGCCGCATCGGTCGAGCAGGTCGCCGGCGCAAAACTCACCGAGCAGGTGTACTGGTACGGGTGGGGACCAGGCTGGGGCGCGGCCCTGGCGACCGGCGCCGTCGTCGGGGGTGCCCTGGGGCTGGCGGCCGCTGCAACGGCGCCGATCGATCCCTACTGGTACGGGTACCCGGCCTATTATCCAGCCTCCTATCCGTATCCCGTCTACGTCCGCCGCTACCGGCGAGCCTACTGGTCGCCCTATGGCTGGCGGGGCTACGATACCGACTACCGTGTCTATCGTCGCGCCTTCTGGCGCACCTATGGCTGGGGCTATCCGCGGGTCTATTATCGGCGAGCCTACTGGTACTGACGCCGGCGTGCTGTGCGACGCGCCAGCGGATGGCATCGAGATCCGGGCGGGTCCGCGCATCCGCGGGCGACCTGCCTTGGTCGGCGCTCGATGGCCGCACCTCGGGCGGTGTGGTATCCGTGAGGGATGTCCGAAGCTCTCGAGATTGCCCACGGCGATTTCGGCCGTGTGGCCCTGCTCGACATGGACCGCGGCCTCGTCCGGCACGCGCATCATCACTGCCATGTCCTGCTGAAGGTCGAGGGCGACGACACGCAGTTCCTGGTCGGCGAGCGCGTCGTCCGCCTCACCGACGAGCAGGCCGTCCTCGTCAACGCCTGGGAGACGCACGCCTACCTGCACGATCCGGCGCGCGACAAGGCGATGATCCTCGCGCTCTACATCGAGCCGGCCTGGCTCGGATCCTTCCGCGACAACTGGGCGGCGAGCGGCGCGCCGGGCTTCTTCGAGCAGCCGGTCGGCCTGATCACGGCCCGGATCCGGCAACTCGCCCGGGACCTCGCGGGCGAGATGGTCTACGCGCCGGATTCGCGCCGCATCCGCGAGACCCTGCTGCCCGGGCTGATGATCGCCCTGATCGAGCGCTTCACCGCGTGGCGCGAGGCCGGGTCCTCCCTGCGGGGGGCGAGCCGCAACCGGGACTGGCGCGTGCAGCGGGCCATCGCCCGGATCCGGGCCGAGCCCGGGACCGGGAGCGGCATCGACGCGCTCGCGCGCGAGGTCGGGCTCTCGCGGGCCCACTTCTACCGCCTGTTCGAGCAGACGACCGGCGCCTCGCCCAACGTCTTCAAGAACGCCGTCCGGGTCGAGCGCGCGGTCCGGACCATCGTCGGCACCGACCAGGGCCTGACGGAGCTCTCGCTCGGCCTCGGCTTCTCCACGCCCGCGCATTTCTCGCGCTTCTTCCGCGACCATGTCGGCGTCCCGCCGAGCGTCTTCCGCGGCATCGTGCGCCGGGGCGCCCCGCCGCCGGCCTGAGCGCCGCCGCGCATCCTGCCGCGGCGCTTTTTGAGACGTCTGGGTAAGTCGCGAGACGCGGCGGGATCCTCCGTCGCGTGGCACGCGATGCATCCTCCTCGAACCGGGCCGGCAAGAGCCCTGGGCGAGGAAGCGAACGTTGGGCATCGAGCACATCCCGTTCGTCGGACGGTCGGTCGAGCGCGTCGAGGACGCGGGCCTTCTGTCGGGGCGCGGGCGCTACATCGACGATCTGGGCACGAAGCCGGGCACGCTGCACGCGGCGATCCTGCGCTCGCCCCACGCGCACGCGGACATCGTCGAGATCGACGCCGCCGCCGCGCTGGCGCTGCCGGGCATCGCGGCCGTGATCACCGGGCGCGACCTCCTCGACATCACCGCGGGCCTCGTCCCGGCGGTCCGCGCGGCCGTGGATGCCCGCGCCGTCGCGGTCGACCGGGTCCGCTACGTCGGCGAGCCGGTCGCCGTCGTCCTGGGGAGCGACCGCTACGTCGCGGAGGACGGCTGCGACCTCATCGAGGTCGCCTACCGGCCGCGCCCGGCCGTGGTCGACCCGCTCGCGGCGCTGGCGCCCGACGCCCCCATCCTCCACGACGGCGTCGGCGCGAACCAAGTCAGCGACCGCGCCTTCCGGTACGGCGACCCCGAAGCTGCTTTCGGGCGGGCGAAGCACACGCTCTCGGTGACGGTCCGCTACCCGCGCAACACCGGCTGCCCGATGGAGACCTACGGGGTCGTCGCCGAGTACGACGCCGCCGACGACAGCTACGACGTGCTCGCCAACTTCCAGGGCCCGTTCAGCATCCACGCCGTGCTCGCCCGGGCGCTCAAGGTGCCGGGCAACCGCCTGCGCCTGCGCACGCCCCCCGATTCCGGCGGCAGCTTCGGCGTGAAGCAGGGCGTCGCGCCCTACGCGGTCCTGATCGCGGCGGCCGCCCGCAGGGTCGGCCGTCCGGTGAAATGGGTCGAGGACCGGCTGGAGCACCTCGCCGCCTCGGTCTCGGCCACCAACCGCGTCACCACGCTCACGGCCGCCTTCGACGACGCGGGCCGCGTCGAGGCCCTCGACTGGGATCAGGTCGAGGATTGCGGGGCGTATCTGCGCGCGCCCGAGCCCGCCACGCTCTACCGCATGCACGGCAACATGACCGGCGCCTACGCGATCCGGAACGTGCGGATGCGCAACCGCGTGGTGCTGACCAACAAGACGCCGACCGGGCTGGTGCGCGGCTTCGGCGGCCCGCAGGTCTACTATCCCCTGGAACGGCTGATGCAGCGCATCGCCGTGACGCTCGGCCTCGACCCGCTCGAGGTGATCCGCCGCAACCTGATCCCGGCCGACGCCTTCCCGTACCGCACGGCGACCGGCGCGCTCTACGATTCCGGCAACTACCAGCACGCCCTCGACGTGGCCGCGCGCGACGGCGGGCTCGCCGAACTCGTCCGCCGCCGCGCCGAGGCCCGCGCCGCGGGCCGCCTCTACGGGATCGGCTATACCGCGGCGGTCGAGCCCAGCGTCTCGAACATGGGCTACATCACCACCGTCCTCACCGCGGCCGAGCGCGCCAAGGCCGGCCCGAAGAACGGGGCGCAGGCCACCGCCACCATCACGCTCGATCCGGTCGGCGCGGTGACCGTGCAGGTCGCCTCCGTGCCGCAGGGCCAGGGCCACCGCACCGTGCTGGCGCAGGTGGTGGCGGACGTGTTCGGGATCGGCCTCGACCAGGTCCGGGTCACGGCCGACCTCGACACCGCCAAGGACGCGTGGTCGATCGCCTCGGGCAACTATTCGAGCCGCTTCGCCGCTGCGGTGGCGGGCGTCGCGCACCAGGCGGCGCTCAGGCTGCGCGAAAAGCTCGCGGCGGTGGCGGCGGCCCAGCTCAACCTGCGCGCCGACGACCTCGTCTTCGCGGGCGGCCGGGTCGGCTCGCGCACGAACCCGGACGCGTCGCTCCCCTTCGCCCGCGTTGCGGCGACGGCCCACTGGTCGCCGGGCCTCCTGCCCGACATGGACGGCGCGCCGATCCGCGAGACCGCCTTCTGGACGCCGCCGCAGCTCACGGCGCCGGACGAGGCCGATGCGGTGAATTCCTCGCTCTGCCACGGCTTCATCTTCGATTTCTGCGGGGTCGAGATCGATCCGGTCACCGGCAAGATCGCGATCGACCGCTACGTCACGATGCACGATTGCGGGCGGATCCTGCATCCCGGCATGGTCGAGGGGCAGGTGCGCGGCGGCTTCGCGCAGGCGCTGGGCGCCGCGGTCTACGAGGAACTCGCCTACGGCGCGGACGGCGCCTTCCTGTCCGGAACGCTCGCCGACTACCTCCTCCCGACCGCGACCGAGATGCCGGAGCTCACGGTCCTGCACGTCGAGAGCCCGTCGCCCTTCACGCCGCTCGGCGCCAAGGGCGTCGGCGAGGGCAATTGCATGTCGACCCCGGTCTGCCTCGCCAACGCGGTGGCGGACGCGCTCTCCCTGGAGGCGATCGACCTGCCGCTGACCCCGGCCAAACTCGCCGCGCTCGCCGCCGGCCGCGACGAGCCGGCTCCGCCCGCCGGGCGCGCCGGGCAGGGCGCGCCCTCTCGGGGATCGAAGCCCGGCGACCGTACGATGCGCGGCGAGGGCTCGGCGCGCGTCGCGGCGCCGCCCGAGGCCGTCTGGGCGATGCTGCTCGATCCCGAGGTGCTGGCCTCGGTGATCCCGGGCGCGCACGGGGTGCGCAAGCGCTCGGACACGCATTTCACCGCCGAGGTCACCCTCGGCGTCGGGCCGGTGAAGGGCCGCTACAAGGCCGACATCCGGCTCTCCGACCTCGACCCCCCGCGCGCGGCGACGCTCGCCGGCACGGTGACGGGCGCGCTCGGCAACGGCGGCGGCTCCGGCCGCATCACCCTGACGCCCGAGGGGCCGGGCACGCGGATCGGCTACGCCTACGAGGCCGCGGTCGGCGGCAAGGTCGCGGCGGTGGGCGGGCGCCTGCTCGACGGCGCCGCCCGCGTGATCATCGGCGGCTTCTTCGCCGCCCTCGCGCGGCGCGCGGGCGGGGGCGCGACCGCGCCCGGCCTGCTGCGCCGCCTGCTGGCCCGCCTGGGGATCACGCGATGAAGCCCGCACCCTTCGGCTACCTGCGCGCGGACAGCCTCGACCAGGCGCTCGACGCGCTCGCGCGGCACGGCGACGAGGCCCGGGTCGTGGCGGGCGGCCAGTCCCTCCTGCCCATGCTCAACATGCGGCTGACGAAGCCCGCCGTGCTCGTCGACGTGATGCGGATCCAGGCCCTGCGCGAGCCGGTGCCGGAGCGCGGCGCGCTCGTGATCCCGGCGGGTGTGCGCCAGGCGATCCTGCTCGACCGGCCGGGGCTCGCCGACGACCTGCCGCTGCTCGCCGCCGCTCTGCCCTGGGTCGGGCACGTCCAGACCCGGGCGCGGGGCACGCTGTGCGGCTCGGTCGCCCACGCGGACCCGAGCGCCGAGATCCCGCTCTGCCTCGTGGCGCTGGAGGGCGAGGTGCGGCTGCGCGCGCGCAAGCGTCGGCGGAGCGTGCGCGCCGAGGACTTCTTCACCGGCATGATGGTCACGGAGCGTGCCGACGACGAGCTGATCGAGGCGGTCCGTTACCCGACCCGGGCGGCGGGGACCGGCTACGCCTTCGCCGAGGTCGGGCGCCGCCACGGCGACTTCGCCATCGTGGCCTGCGCGGCGGTCGTGGACGCCCGGCGCATGCGCCTCGCGGTCGGCGGCGTCGCCGACCGGCCGACCGCGCGGGACTTCCCGCTCCTCGACGGCTCCGCCCTCGACGACGCCCTCAACGCCTTCGCCTGGGACCTCGGCGCGGGCGAGGATCTCCACGCCACCGCCCGCTACCGCCGCGACCTCGTGCGCCAGCTCGGCCGCCGCGTGCTGAGCGAGGCACGACAGGACTCTCTCCGATGCCGCAGCTAGACGCCGGCGCGCGCCACCGCGTGCGCTTCACCCTGAACGGCGCGCCCGCCGAGGTCGAGGTCGAGCCGCGCACGCTGCTCACCGACGCGCTCCGCCATGGGCTCGGGCTCACCGGGACGCATGTCGGCTGCGAGCACGGCGTCTGCGGCGCCTGCACGGTCGCGATCGACGGCGTGCCGGCCCGCGCCTGCCTGACGCTGGCGGTCGGGGTCGAGGGCTGCGACCTGCGAACCGTCGAGGGGCTGGCTCCCGAGCCCGGACGCCTCGGCGTGCTGCAGGCGGCCTTCCGGCGCCACCACGCCCTGCAATGCGGCTTCTGCACCGCCGGGATCCTGATGTCGCTCGACGCCTACCTGCGCCTGCGGCCGCGGGCGGGGCGCGCGGAGCTCACCGAGGTCGTCGGCGGCCATCTCTGCCGCTGCACCGGCTATGCCCCGATCCTCGCGGCGGCCCTCGAGGCCGCCGCCATCCTGCGCGGCGAGGACCCGTCCGGGCCCGCGACCCGAGAGGCGACCGACGCGGAGAAGGCCCATGCTTGACCTCGGCACCAGCTTCCTCGCGAGCGTCTCGCGCGATCCCCGGGCGCTCGCGATCGTGGACGGCGAGACCCGGCTGACCTACGCGGCCTGGTACGCGCGGATCTCCGACACGGTCGCCGGCCTCGACCGTCTCGGCCTCAAGCCCGGCGACCACCTCGTCACCGTGCTGCAGAACCGGCTGGAGGCGGCGACGCTGCACTGGGCCTGCCAGTTCGCCGGCCTCGTGCTGACGCCGATCAACTGGCGCGCCAAGCCCGACGAGATCGATTTCGCGATCGAGAATTCCGACGCCCGGGCACTCGCCTACGAGGCCGTCTCGGCCGCCGCCGTGCGGGCAAGCGCCGCCGCCCGGAGCCTGCCGCGCATCGCCGTCGGCCAGGGCACGGGCTCGGGGACGATTTCCTTCGCCGATCTCGCGCGGCCCGGGGCGGAGCCGGCCCGCCCCCGCGTCGGCGCGGAGGCCACCTCGCTGATGCTCTACACCTCGGGCACCACCGCCAAGCCGAAGGGCGTGCCCCGCCGCCACCGCGCGGAGCGCGCCGCCGCGCTCGCCCATGTGGCGCAGAACCTCTACGCGCGCGGCGAGCGGACGCTCGGCGTCATGCCGCTCTACCACACGATGGGCGTGCGCTCGCTCATCGCCATGTCGCTGATCGGCGGGGCCTTCGTCTGCCTGCCGCGCTTCGACGTGCCCGGGGCGCTCCGCCTGATCGCGGCCGAGCGGGTCACGAACCTCTACCTCGTGCCGACCCTCTACCACGACCTCGTGCACCACCCGGATTTCGCCGGGACGGACACCGCCTCGGTGCGCAAGCTCGGCTTCGCCGGCGCGCCGATGACCGACGGCCTGCTCGCGAGGCTCACCGAGGCGTTCCGGCCCGACCTCTTCGTCAACCATTACGGCTCGTCGGAGGTCTACACCTTCACGATCAACCAGGACGCCGCCACGAAGCCCGGCTCCGCGGGCCGGGCCGGCCTCAACACCCTGGTGCGCGTGGTGCCGCTCGGCGCCGCCGACCCGGAGGCGACCGCCGCTCCCGGCGAGGAGGGCGAGATCGCCGTGATCGCCAGCGGCGACGAGGCCTTCGAGGGCTACTGGCGGCGCCCCGAGGCGGACGCGAAGGCGTTCCGCGGCGGCTGGTACTTCACCGGCGACACGGGCTTCGCGGACGCGGACGGCGACATCTTCGTCACGGGCCGGGTCGACGACATGATCATCACCGGCGGCGAGAACGTCTCGCCGGTCGAGATCGAGAGCTGCCTCTCGCTGCACCCCGCGGTCTCCGAGGTGGCGGTGGTCGGCCTGCCCGACGAGCGCTGGGGCAAGCGCGTCACCGCCTTCGTCAAGCGCCGCTACGGCACCGACGGCCCCGCCCTCGACGCCCATTGCCGCGCCGCCGGTCTGCCGAGCCACAAGCTGCCCCGCGCCTACGTCTTCGTGGCCGAGATCCCGAAATCGCCGGTCGGCAAGCTCCTGCGCCGCCAGCTCGTGGCGGGCGCGTACGAGGCCGAGACCGGGGCTGAGACCGAGGCCAAGTCCAAGGCCAAGGCGGCGCCCGCCGGCGAGCCGACCGCCGCCTGACCCGCACCCGATCCCCTTCCGAGACGATCCCCCTCCGAGACGAGAGTGCCGATGACCGACGATCCCCGCCTGACGAACTTCGACGGCTTCCGCGTCGAGATCGACCCCGCCCGCGAGCGCGCCGACGTGGTCCTGAACCGGCCGCCGATGAACGTGATCGCGATGCCCCAGCGCGACGAGATCCGGAAGGCCTTCGAGGCGCTCGACGAGGATCCGCGGGTGCGCGTGATCGTGCTCAGGGCCGAGGGCGAGCACTTCTCGTCGGGCGGCTACATCAAGGGCTTCCTGGAGGCCTCGCCCGAGCACGTCTCGAAGCTCGCCTGGAACATCGCCGCGCCCGCGCGCTGCACCAAGCCGGTGATCGCGGCCAACCGCGGCTACACCTTCGGCGTCGGCTTCGAGATCTCGCTCGCCTGCGATTTCCGCATCGTCTCCGAGACCTGCCGCTACGCGCTCCCCGAGCAGAAGCTCGGCCAGATCCCGGGATCGGGCGGCTCGGCCCGCCTGCAGAAGATCGTCGGCATCACCCGCACCAAGGACATCGTGATGCGCTCCAAGCGCATCCCGGGACGGCAGGCGCTCGACTGGGGCATCGCCACCGAGTGCGTCCCCGACGCGGACCTCGAGAAGACGGTCGACGCGCTCGTCGAGGAGCTGCGCGCCTTCTCGCCGATCGCCCAGCGCACCGCCAAGAAGCTCCTCAACGACACCGAGGATTCGAGCCTCGCGATCGCGATCGAACTCGAGGGCCACTGCTACAGCCGCCTGCGCCAGGCGGACGACTTCCGCGAGGGCGTCGAGGCCTTCCACGAGAAGCGCCAGCCGCAGTTCACCGGCCGCTAGCCGAGGATCGCGACCGCCGCGCCGGCATCAAGACCGGCGGGCGGCACAGGGGCGGGCTCGCGCGCGAGCCCCGAGGGAGACGAGACATGGACGCCACCACGACGCTGGCCGCACCCGCGGCCCTGCCGAAGCCGACCACGCGCCAGACCGCGACCGCGGCGCTCGCCTCGTTGTTCGGCTGGGGCCTCGACCTGTTCGACCTGTTCATCCTGCTCTACGTGGCGCCGGTCGTCGGGGCCCTGTTCTTCCCGGCCGACAAGCCGATGCTGTCGCTGGCCGGAGCCTACGCATCCTTCGCGGTGACGCTGCTGATCCGCCCGCTCGGCTCGGCCCTGTTCGGCAGCTATGCGGACCGCTTCGGCCGGCGGCGCGCCCTGATGGTGGCGGTGATGGGCGTCGGCCTCTCGACGGCCGCCTTCGGCCTCCTGCCGACCGTCGGCCAGATCGGCTGGGTCGCCACCGCGATCTTCCTCGCCTTCCGGCTGATCCAGGGCATCTTCGTCGGCGGCGTGGTCGCGGCCTCGCACACGATCGGCACCGAGTCGGTGCCCGAGCGCTGGCGCGGCCTGATGTCGGGCTCCGTCGGGGGCGGCGGCGCGGCGATCGGCGGCCTGCTCGCCTCGCTCGTGTTCTCGATCGTCTCGCTGCTGGCGCCCGGCGAGGCCTTCGCGGCCTGGGGCTGGCGGGTGATGTTCTTCTCCGGCCTCCTCACCTCGGTGGTCGGTCTGGTGCTGTTCCGCAACCTCGAGGAATCGCCGATCTTCCGGCAGCTCCAGGCCGCGAAGGCGGCCCGCCGCGCCGACGCCGTGCCGGTCGTCTCGCCGGTGCGGGCCCTGTTCTCGGCCGAGCACGCCCGCAGCTTCCTGCTCGCCTCGCTGCTCTCCTTCGGCGGCGGCTCGGCCTACTACCTGACCGTGGGCTACCTCCCGACCGTGCTGAAGCTCGTGAACGGCCTGCCCAACGGGACCGCCTCGATGATGCTGATCGGCGCGAGCCTCGCCGCCGCGGCCGGCGCCTGCGGCCTGGGCGAGTTGAGCCAGCATATCGGGCGCAAGCGCTGCTTCCTCCTGATGGGCGCGGTGCGGCTCGTCGCCTTCCCGGTGCTGTTCCTGGCGCTCGGACGCGCCACGGACAACCTCGAGATCGGGCTCTACGCCATGCTCCTCGCCTTCGTGGCGAACGGGAGCTACGGCCCGCTGCTGATCTTCCTCAACGAGACCTTTCCGACCGCTCTGCGCGCCACCGGGACGGGGTTGAGCTGGAACATCGGCTTCGCGCTGGGGGGCATGCTGCCCACCCTCGTCTCGCTCACCGCCGACGGACCGGGGCAGATCACGATGGTGCTGGCGATCTTCTCGACGCTGGTCACGGTCGCCTACCTGATCGGCGCGGTCATGATGCCGGAGACGCGGGGCAACCTCGAGCGCGGGTGAGGACGCGATGCCGGACAGCGCATCCGGCCGATCCCGTCGGCGATCCCGACCCTCACGATCACGCAGGAGAGCGCCGATGGCATCCGGGCCGTGCGAGGTTTGCGAGGAACCCGCCGCGGGCTTCCTCGACCTCGGTCCGCAGCGTCTCGAGTACCGCCGCTCCGGCCCACGACCGGGCCATTCCCCCACGATCGTGCTCCTTCACGAGGGCCTCGGTTCGGCCGATGGCTGGTGGCCGTTCGCCGACGCGCTCGCCGAGGCGTCGGGATGCCCGGTCCTCGCCTATTCCCGCGCGGGCTACGGACGATCGAGCCCGGTCGCCCTGCCCCGCCCCCTCGACTATCTCGAGCGCGAGGCGGCGGAGGTTCTCCCGCGCGTGCTCGACGCGGCCGGCCTCCGGCGCACCGTCCTCGTCGGCCACTCGGACGGTGCGACGATCGCCGCCCTCGCGGCCGCCTCGGGCGACCCGCGCGTTTCGGGGGCGGCCCTGATCGCGCCGCACGTCGTCGTGGAACCCGCGACGATCGAGGGCGTCCGACGTGCCAGGGCGGCCTTCGAGGCCGGCGGCCTCAGGCGACGCCTCGCGGCGCAGCACGCGGACGTGGACGGCGCCTTCCGGGGTTGGAGCGATGCGTGGCTCGATCCCGAGCGATGCCGCTGGGACGTCCGGGCGGCCCTGCGGCGCCTGAGCGTGCCTCTCCTGCTCATCCAGGGCGAGCGGGACCGGTACGGCACGACAGTGCAGATCGATGCCGTGGCCCGCGCCTGTCCGCATGCGGAGGTTCACCTCCTGCCCGCGCTGGGGCACGCCCCTCAGGATCAGGATCCCGCGCGCGTCCTCGCCCTCGTCTCGGGCTTCCTGCTCGGCAACGGACTCGCGTCATCGGCCCCGATGCCGGCCTCCCGTCGCCCGGACGGCGCCGCGGCGTGATCGGGGTCGATCGTCGGGCGGGTTCGGGGCGAGGCGGCCGACGCCAGCGCCGCGCGACCGCGGGCCCGCGCCCCCACGACCGCCGGACCCGCCGACGCCGGCCTGCCGGACGCGCCCTCGATCGCCCCGTCCCGGGGCCTAGGTCCGCTCGCCGCTCAGGAGGTCGCGGTGGAAGGCGGCGTCGAGCCGGCGCATGAAATGCTCGGCGCAGCACATGTGCTCGTGCATCACCGCCTCGACCGCCCCGGCATCCTCCGCCCGGAAGGCGGCGACGAGCCGGCGATGGCTGTCGATGTTGTGGGCGCCGAAGGCCTCGTGCTCCGTCGCGCTGGCGCTGCGGAACTCCACGAGGTCGCGCAGCAGGCTGTTCAGGAACCGGCACATGAAGGCGAGGAGCGCGTTGTCGCTGGCGTCGCACAGGATGTCGTGGAACTTCAGCTCCAGCACGCGACCGCGGGCGCGATCGCCGGCGTCGGCCGCCGCCTGGCAGGCCTCGATGTTGCTCGCGAGCTGCCGCAGGACCTCGTCGTCGATCCGGCCCACGATGCTGACGCCCAGCGCGACTTCGAGGCTGCGCCGCACGGCGTAGACCTGGGCGAAGTCGAGCTGCCGGAAATGCAGGAAGCGGCGCAGCTGCTGGGCCGCGGCATCGAGCGAGACCGGCCGGATCTCCGCGCCGCCGTTGGGGCCGGGCTGCATCGTCACCAGCCCCTGCACCTCAAGGGCTTTCAGCGCTTCCCGGATCGTCCCCTTGGCACAGCCGTAATGCTGCATCAGCGCGCGCTCGTTCGGCAGGCGCTGGCCCGGTTCCATCCGTTCGCGGGCGATGCGTCGGCGCAGATCCTCGGCGATCTGATCGGAGAGCTTGATCCGCCGCAGCGGTGCCGCCTCCGCGTCGTCGTCGAGGCTCACCGCGGCCCCCAGGCTGCGTCCGGATCGAGCGGGTAGGCCGGGCGCGCCAGCTTGGCGAAGGGGAAGAGGCGGTAATCGGAGCTGGTGACCCCGGCGCTGGCGCACTCGACCACCGCCCGGGCGATCGGCTCGAAGACCGGGCGGCAATACATGCGCGACTTCAGGACGAGGAACCGCGCCGCCCGCGGATCGAGCCCGTTCTGCGTGAAGATCGCGCGGTCCCAGGGCTCGTGCGGCTCCTCCACGACCAGCACACGCGCCCGGCCGGTGTCGAGCACGGCGGCGCGGCCCATCGAGAAGCGCTGTCCCGTATAGGTCGGGCCCGTGACGACGTAGCCGCCGTCGCCGAGCGCCGCGACCCGGCCGGCGAGGGCGAGCGGTGCCCGGGGCGGGAAGCCCGGCAGCGCCACCTTGTTGCCGAGCCGGATCTCCGCCGCGGCGCCGGTCCCGGCCTGGAACAGGGCGGCCACGGAGTCGGGATCGCAGATCGGCCCGGCGACGATCCCGTCGAGGCCGGCCTCCAGGCAGCCGGCGAGCACGTCCATCACGTCGCAGGTGCCGCCCGACATGCAGTTGTCGCCGTGGTCGAGGAGCAGGACGGGCCCCTCGCCCGGGCCCTCGGCGGCCGCGCGGGCCGCCGCGAGGGATTCCGCGAGCGGCGCCTCCGCGTAGACGAAGTCCGCCCGGCGCGCCCAGAGCGCGGCTCCGAGTTCCTCCGCCGCGGCCCGCGCCAGCCCGGCGCTCTCGGCCGCGACGACGAAGGACGCGCCGGCCTCCGGCTGGTCGGCGAGGGAGAAGCCCCCGAACAGCGTGGCCGCGAGGATGCCGGGCCGCGCCTCGACGGCGCGCGCGGCGGCCACGAGGTCGGCCATCGGTCCCGGCACGCGGGTGTCCATCCGCAGGGTGTGGGCGAGCTGGGGCGGGTGGCACCAAGCCTGGTGCGGGCGCAGACCCGCGTCGAGCATGCGGCCGACGAGACGGGCGACGTGCGCCCCGGTCTCGGCCATGTCCACGTGCGGGTAGGTCTTGAAGCCGACGATCACATCCGCGGCCGCGACCATGCCGGGCGTGACGTTGGCGTGGAGGTCGAGCGCCACGCCGAGCGGGACGTCCGGCGCGACCGCGCGGATCCGGGCGAGGAGCTCGCCCTCGCCGTCGTCCAGGCTCTCCGTCACCATCGCGCCGTGGAGGTCGAGCAGGATGGCGTCGCACCCCTCGGAGACCGCCGCCACGATCGCGCCGGACAGGGCCTCGAAGGCGGCGTCGGCGACGGGCCCGCTCGGGTTGGCGTGGGCCGAGACCGGAACCGCCACCCCGGCGCCGCGCGCCTCCGCGAAGGCCAGGAAGGCGCCGAGCGCCGTGGCGCTGCCCGTGCCCGCCGCGCGGGCCGCCTCGCCCCAGAGGGGCCGGAAGGCTTCGAGCGGCGTCGCCAGCGGCGAGAAGGTGTTCGTCTCGTGGTTCAGGCGAGCGGTCACGATGCGCATGGCGGCTTCCGAGAGTGGGCGGGCCAGAGGGCTCAGTGGGCCTTCACGCCGAGGAAGCGGTCGCGCGCCGCCTCGTCCCGCGCGAAGTCCGGCCCGCTGGCGTGGTAGGCGATCCGGCCGAGTTCGAGGATGTAGTGCCGGTCGGCGAGGCTGATGCAGACGGCGAGGTTCTGCTCGACCAGCAGGATCGGCACGCCCGCGTCCCGGATCAGGCGAATCTGCGCCACGATCTCCTCGACGATGACCGGGGCGAGGCCCTCGACGGGCTCGTCGAGCATCAGGAGCTTGGGGCCGGTGAGGAGCGCGCGGGCGATCGCGAGCATCTGCTGCTCGCCGCCGGAGAGCTGCGCGCCGCCGTTGCGGCGCCGCTCCTCCAGGCGCGGGAAGATCCGGTAGACGTCGGCGAGCGCCCAGGGCGAGCCCTTCCGCACGGCGATCCGCAGGTTCTCCTCGACCGTGAGGAGGCCGAAGATGCCGCGATTCTCCGGCACCAGGCCGAGGCCGGCGCGGGCGATGCGGTGGGGCGCCCAGCCGGCGATCTCGGCGCCCCCGAAGGTCACGCGGCCCCGCCGCGGCGGCAGGAGGCCGGCGGCGCTGCGCAGGGTCGAGGTCTTGCCCGCGCCGTTGCGGCCGAGCAGGCAGACGATCTCGCCCGGGCCCACCTCGAGGCTGACGCCCTGAAGGATGTGGCTCTTGCCGTAGAAGCCGTGGACGTCGTCGAGACGCAGAGCCGCCCCCGCGCTCATCGCAGGTCCCCCGTGATCATGTTGCCGAGATAGGCCCGGCGCACCTCCGGGTCGTCGCGCACCGCCGCGGGCCGCCCCTCGACCAGGACCTGCCCGGCGCGCATCACCGTCACGGTGTCGCTGATGTTCATCACGATGCCCATGTTGTGCTCGATGAACAGCACGGTGTGGTCGCGGCCGAGGTCGCGGATCAGGTCGGTCATCGCGCCGATGTCGTCCGTGCCCATGCCGGAGGTCGGCTCGTCGAGCAGGATCACCCGGGGCCGGGCCGCCATCGCCATGCCGACCTCGAGCCGCCGCTGCTGGCCGTGCGAGAGTTCGCCCGCCGGGCGGCCCGCGACGCCCGCGAGGTCGAGGCGCGCGAGGAGCGCGTCCACGACGGCGAAGGCGGCGTCCCGCTCCGAGACCGCGCGCCAGGGCGCGAGCGCGGCCCAGGGCGTGCGCCCCTGGGCTGCGAGCCGCAGGTTCTCGCGCACGCTCAGGGTGGCGAACAGGCTCGTGACCTGGAAGGAGCGGGCGAGGCCGAGGCGCACCCGGTCGTCGTCGCGGGTGCGGGTGATGTCGCGGCCCCCGAGCGTGATGCGCCCGCTCGCCGCGCGGACACGGCCGGTGAGGGCGTGGAACAGGGTGGTCTTGCCCGCCCCGTTCGGCCCGATGATCGCGTGGACGCTGTTCGGGCGCACCCGCAGGGTGATGTCCTTGAGCGCGACGAAGCTGCCGTAGCGCACGCCGAGCCCGTCCGCGGCCAGGGCGGGCTCGACGGGGGGCTCGATGGCAGACGCGACGGCTTTGGAGGCGGCGGTCACGGGCGGCTCTCCTCCGGCAGGGTGGCGTCCGCGGATGCGGGCTCCGGGGGCGGCTCGCGCGCGACGAGCGCGGCGGCCCGCTCGACGAGGCCCCAGAGGCCGCGCTGCATGAACAGGGCGACGGCGACGAGGAGGACGCCGAGCAGCAGCAGCCAGCGCGGCCAGATCGCCGAGAGGAGGTCGCCGGCCACGAGGTAGAAGGCGGCGCCGAGCACCGAGGCGAACAGGTTTCCGGCCCCGCCGATGATCGTCATGATCAGCAGCGTCTCGCTGGTGTGGTACTCGATGTTCGATAGCGGGGCGACGCCGATCAGCATGGCGTGCAGGGCGCCCGCGAGCGCCGTCACCGCCCCCGAGATCGCGAAGGCCGCGACCTTGAAGGTGCGGACCGGGAAGCCGATGGCGCTGGCCCTGGCCTCGTTGTCCCGGATCGCCAGCAGGGTGCGGCCGAAGGTCGAGAGCGCCACCCGCTGGAGCGCGGCGAACAGCCCGAGGAAGAGCGCGGCGACGAAGGCGTAGTAGGCCCAGGGATCCGAGAGCGGCTTCCCGCCGAGCGCGGGGCGCGGCACGTTGAGGAGGCCGTTGTCGCCGCCGGTCAGGTCGCCGAGCGTGTAGGCCAGGAAGTAGAACAGCTGCGAGAAGGCGAGCGTCAGCATCACGAAGTAGACGCCCTGCCGCCGGATCGAGAGCCAGCCGACCGCGGTCGCGGTCGCGGCTCCGACGAGCGCCACGGCCGGCAGCATCGCCGGGGCGGGCCATCCGGCGCGCAGCAGGATGAGGCCGGCCGCGTAGCTGCCCAGCCCGAAGAAGATGCCCTGCCCGAAGGAGAGCAGGCCCGTATAGCCGAGGAGCAGGTTGCAGGCGGCCGCCGCCAGCCCGTAGATCAGGATCTCGCTCGCGAGCGTGCCCGAGCGGAGGACGAGCGGCAGGACCAGCACGGTCGCCGCGGCGAGCCCGAAATGGACGATGGGGCGTTCGAGGAGGCGGGTCATCGCTCGTCTCCTCAGGCGCGTCCGAACAATCCGCGCGGCATCGTCACGATGACCGCCGCCATGCCGAGATAGATCATCAGCCGGGCCCCCTCGGGCCAGAGCGTGGCCATCAGGCTCTGGGCGATGCCGACCGCGAGGCCGGCCGCGAGCGCGCCCGCGTAGCTCCCCATGCCGCCGACCACCACGACCACGAAGGCGACGCTGAGCGCCTCGACGCTCATGAACGGATCGACCCCGCGGATCGGCGCGGCGAGCGCCCCGGCGAGGCCCGCGAGCCCGGCCCCGAGCCCGAACACGGCGGTGTTGATGCGCCGCGTGTCGTAGCCGAGGAGCGCCATGGTCTCGGGCGATTCCGAGCCGGCGCGCACGATGGCACCGAGCCGCGTGCCCTCCAGGAGCCACCACAATCCTCCGGCCAGCAGCGCGGTCAGCGCGATCACGAAGAGGCGGTACTCGGGGTAGATGAAGTCGCCCAGGATCACGACGCCCGAGAGGCTGTCGGGCGGGGCGAGGTTCGCGCCGATCGGCCCCCAGACGATGATCACGATCTCCTGCACCGCCAGCGCGAGGCCGACGGTCGCGAGGATGTGGAAGGTGTGCGCCTGGGCGTAGATCCGGCGCAGCAGCACGGCCTCGGTCAGGGCGGCGAGCGCGCCGACGGCCAGGAAGGCGAGCGGCAGGGCGAGCCAGAAGCTCACCCCCCGCTCGACCATCGTGTAGGCGAGGTAGGCCCCCAGCATGTAGAAGGCGCCGTGCGCGAAGTTCACGAACTGCAGCAGCCCGAAGATGATGCTCAGTCCCACCGCGAGCAGGAAGTAGAGCATCCCCAGGCCGATGCCGTTGAGGATCTGGAACAGGTAGGTCACGCGAGCCTCCGCGCCGCCGGGCCGATCCGCCGCGCGCCTCAGCTCATCTTGCAGCCGGCGGCCTCGGACGAGAGGAACGACTTGCCGGAGCTGACGATCTCGACGAAATCGTCCTTGTCGGCCATCTGCGACTTGGGCTTTCCTTTGAGCAGGTAATAGTTCTTGATGACCTGATGGTCGGCGGCGCGGATCTCCTCGTCGCCGGTGAGACCCGCATAGGTCAAGCCCTCCAGCGCCTTGGTGACGGCGGGCCCTTCCGCGGATCCGGCCTTCGCGGCGCCGTCGAGCAGGAGCTTCGTCATCAGGTAGGAGCCCGCGAAGGAGTAGTTCGGGCTGAACTTGCGCGTCGCCCGCACCTTCGCGACGAAGGCCTTGTTCGACGGTGTGTCGATGCCGTGCCAGTACTGCGCGCCGAAATAGACGCCCTCGCACAGGTCGGGCCCCAGGGCCTCGAACTGCTCCAGGCCCGAGGCCCAGGCCAGCACGATGGTCATGCGCTTCTTCAGGCCGAAGCTCACCGCCTGGCGCAGGGTGTCGGAGGATTGCGACCCGAAGCTCAGGATCAGCAGCACGTCGGGCTTGGCCGCGATGGCGTTGGTCAGGTAGCCGCTGAACTCCTTCTCGGCGAGCGCGTGGTAGCTGTTGCCCACATGCTCGATGCCCTTCTCCTGGAAGACCGCCTTGGCGGCGCCGAGCAGCCCCTCGCCGAAGACGTATTGCGGCGTGATCGTGTACCAGCGCTTGGCCTGCGGCATCCGCTCGATCAGCGGGCGCACGGTCTGGGCGATCGCCCCGTGGGTGGGCACGCTCCAGCGGAAGGTGCCGCGGTTGCACTCCTTGCCGGTGATCTCGTCGGCGCCGGCGGTGGTGAAGAACACGCCGCCGCCATTCGTCACCTCCTTGCCCATCACGAGCGCTTCCGAGGAGAGGATCCCGCCGGCGAACAGCCGGGCGCCCTCGGCCATCGCCTCCTGCACCCGCCGGGCCGCGGTCGCGGGCTTGCCCTCGGTGTCGAGGTCGCGCGCCACCACCTTGCGTCCCAGAACCGTGCCGGCCTCCTCGGCGGCGAAGGCCGCGCCGAGCGCGGCGAACTTCCCGTTCGCCGCGAAGGCACCCGACATCGGCAGCGGCGCCCCGACGACGAGGTCGGCACCCGCGGCCCGCGCGCCTCGCAGCAGGGCCGGCGACGTCAGGGATGCGAGGGCGAAGGACGAGGTGGCCAGAAAGGAGCGGCGGTCGAGCATGGCACCATCCTGAGAATCGGTCGGACAATCCTATCTATACGTATCGATAGAGCCGACCAAATGGCGCGGCAAACCCGATTTTTACTGCACTGCAAAAATGTGCAGCTGCACAAATGCCGTGCACTGCAATAAGCGAGGGTGCCGTGCGACCGGCGCTGCCGTTTCGGTCACGGTCCTCCGGACAGGGTTCAGCCGAAGGGTTCGGCCTCCGACAGGGGCCGGCCACGGCCCGAGGGGCGGGCCGCCGCGGCGGGACCGGACGGCGCCCGCAGCCCGGGACGCGCCCGGACGAGTGCGGATGGGCGGCCGGCGGACCGGCGGCGAGTGCCGCACTTGCCTGGAGCGCCGAGGCGCCGCACTCTCAGCTTGACAGCAGGGCCGCCGGGCGTGCGCCGCGGCGCGCGCTGCCGGCCGGGGAACGTTCGGGATCACGATGGCGGATGACGGGAATGCCGAGGTCGGCGCGATGGACGGGACCGCCTCGCCCGGGGCTCGGGCGAGGCGTCTCGACCGCCGCTCGTTTCTGTTCGGCTCGGCCGCCGGTCTCGGCGCCTTGGGGTTGGGCGGCTGCGCGACCACCGACGGCGTGATCCTCGCCGAGGCGACCCGGATCTACGGACCGATGCCGGACGAGAAGTTCCCGATCCCGGCGGTCGATGTCCGCAAGGTCGATCCGAAGTACTATCGCCGGACGGTTCGGTACGAATCGAAGGAAGCGCCGGGGACGATCGTCGTCGATCCGCGCAACTTCTACGTCTACCGCATCGAGGGTGACGGATCCGCTACCCGGTACGGCGCCAACGTCGGCCGCGACGGGTTCCTGTGGAGCGGCGACGCCTATGTCGGCCGCAAGTCCGAATGGGCCACCTGGACACCGCCCAAGGAGATGATCCGGCGTCAGCCCGAGGCCGCCAAGTACGCCCGCGGCATGCCGGGCGGCCTCGACAACCCGCTCGGCGCCCGCACGCTGCATCTCTACCAGAACGGCGCCTACACGCTCTACACGATCTACGCCAGCAGCGAGCCCGAATCGATCGGCAGCGGCATCACCAGCGGCTGCGTCGGATTGCTCAGCCAGGACATGATCCACCTCTACGCGCGGACCCCGGTGAAGACGAAGGTCGTGGTCCTGCCGGCCTAGGGGATCCGGCGAGCCCGACCCGGCGGTCGTCCGTGGCCGGGCGAGCCGGACGGCTCGCGCCGGACGGCTCGCGCCGGACGGCTCGCGCCGGAAGGGCCGTCCTGAAAGAAGCGGGACCGGCCGAGGGCGCATTCGATCAAGCGCGCGTCCGGAGCGGACCTATCCTCCTCCAGGCCACGCGTCTCCGTCCGACGCGGAGGCCGCAGGTCGGAGGCTCTCATGACGACTGGATCTCGGAACATGTCCCGGATCGCCCTCGGCGCGATCGCGGCCCTGTGCTGCCTGTCGGTCCGGGCGCAGCCGCTCGTCGTGCAGGTGAACCCGCGCGGACCGACGACCGGCGAGATCGAGGTCGGAGGTACCCCGGTCGCCGTGGCGACCCTGTTCGAGGTGGGGCCGCGCTACACCGCCGCGAACGGGTTCGGCCGCCGGGTCGGGATCGGCAGCCCCGTCCCGGACTGGATCGAGATGGGCCTCTTCCGCAACCAGTCGGTGCCGAGCCTCGATCCGTCGGGCTACTACGGCTACTTCATCTCGCCCGACGACAAGGCCGTGGTGGTGGATCTCGATTCGCGCCGGGTCGTGCGCGTCCTGTCCCACTGAGACCCGGGGTCCGGAGGCCGCCGGATGCGGTGGGCTCTCGGCCTTGCGGCAGGCTTGGCCCTCGCCGCCGCCCTCCCGGCCTGGGCGGCCCGCCCCGGGGGCGCGGCGATCCGCATCGCCTATCAGCGCCCCGCGCAGGCTGAGACGCGCGCGATCTACCGTGACCTCAAGGCGCGCCGCGTGCTGGAAGGCCTGCGGACGATCGTCAGGGGGGTGCGCCTGCCCTACGCCCTGACGCTGCGCCTGTCGGCCTGCGGCGGCGAGCCCGATGCGTGGTACGCGCCCGAGAACCGGACCATCACGGTCTGCTACGAATATGTCCGGGAGGTGCGGGAGACCGCCGCCAGGAGCGCGTCCGCGTCCGGGGCGCCCCGGCACGGCGCGATCTTCGGCCCCGTGGCGCAGGTCTTCCTCCACGAACTCGGGCATGCCCTCTACGATCTCCTCGCCGTGCCGGTGCTCGGCCGGGAGGAGGACGCGGCCGACCAGTTCGCGGCCCTCGTCCTGCTCGAACTGCCGCCCGGGCAGGCTCGGCACGCGATCGACGGCATAGCCCAGCTCATGCGCAGCCAGGCCGCCGAGGAGACGCCCGATCGGGAGACGCTCGCCGACGACCACAGCCTGACCGCCCAGCGCCTCTACAACCTGCTCTGCCTCGCCTACGGCGCCGACCGCGGGACCTTCGGCTACCTCGTGGACGACGGCACCCTGCCCAGGGGGCGCGCCGCGCAATGCGGGGCCGAGTACGACCTCGCGGCATCCGCCCTGCAGACGCTCTTCCGCCGCCACCTGCACGACGGCCGGATGGGTCGCGCCCGCATCCGGCGCGCCTTCCGGTGGATGTTCTGATACCGTTTCCGGTTGATGGGTTCGGTCTAGCGCATCGTCCCGGAACGAAGCGCGGGTCCCCTCTCCCATAGGGAGAGGGACAGGGTGAGGCGTATGAGGCTTCCGAAAGAGGCGGGGGCCTGAACGCGCGTCGATGGCGTGCTCAGTCCTGTCAGGTCATACCCCTCACCCCAACCCTCTCCCTATGGGAGAGGGGGCGCGGCGCGGTTCACCGCATGCGGCCGAACCCATCGACCGGAGGCCGCATGAGGCGATGGGCAGGCCGAGGGCCCTTCCGCGCGTCGGAGACGGGGCGACGGGCCCGGTGCAAGCGAAGTCGTGCTCGTCGATCTGCTTCGATCAAATGTAGGATCTATAATCCAGAGGCAAGCTGCTCGCTCCATGTGCGGTTGGACATTGATCCATCGCAATGTAGAGATCCCGCAGGTCCCCTGAAGTCGCCCGGCCCGCACGCGGAATGGGACTTCTATAATGGTCGATCGACTTGCCCCGGCGCGCGAAGACAGTCGGGATCTCCTCGGCGCGTTCCGGCTGCGCGAGGCGGTCCAGCCTCTCACCGGCCGCGGCGGCGTCGGTGGCCTCCGCGGCGTCCCGGGCGCGACCTGTGCGGTGCTCTCGGACCACGGCGCGGATCCCGCTCGCCTGCTCCGCGAGGCGGGCCTCGACCCCGCAACGGTCCGGGACGACGGGCCACCGATCCCGAGCGCCCTGCTCGGACGATTGCTCCAGCTGGGCGCGCGCCGCATCCGATGCGGCCATCTCGGCCTGCTCGTGGGACAGCGCATCGGGCTCGCCGAACTCGGCCCGAGCAGGGGACTGGTCCGGAACGCGGACACGGTCGGCGAGGCGCTGCACGTGCTGGAGACTCGGCCCTGGGCCTGGTCATGCGGCTTCGCGGTCAGGCTCTGCGTCGAGGCCGACCTGGCGCTGCTCCACTATTTTCCCTGCGAGCCCGGCGCGACGGCGGTCGGCCTCCAGGCGGAGGGGGCGCTCGCCACGGTCGTCAACGTCGTGCGCGTGCTGTGCGGCCCCCGCTGGTCGCCCTCGGAGCTCCTGCTGCCGCGGGCGCCGCCGGACCAGACGGACGCCTACTGGCACTTCTTCCGCGCACCCGTCCGGTTCGACCAGGAATGGGCGGCCCTCGCCTTCCCGGCGCGCCTCCTGGCGCAGCCGGTCGCGGGCGCGGACCGGATCGCCCGGCGGATGGCGGAGCCGCGCATCCGGGAGGCCGCGGCCCCGCTCCCGGTCTCGCAGCAGCTGCGGCGGCTGCTCCGCGCGGAGTTCATCCCGAACCCGTGGTCCGGCAAGGCCGTCGCCCGGCATCTCGCGGTGCATCGGCGCACCCTCAGCCGCCGCCTGAGGGCCGAGGGCACGAGCTTCCGCTCGGTCTCCGCGCAGATCCGGTTCGAGACCGCCAAGCAGCTCCTGGCCGACACCAACATGTCGCTGGCGCAGATCTCGGCCTGCCTGGGATTCTCCGAGGCGGCCGCCTTCACGCACGCGTTCCGACGCTGGTCCGGCACGACGCCGAGCGTCTGGAGAGAGGCGAGCCGCCCCCCGGAGGCAGCGGCACCCGGATCCGGTCGAGGATCGTCGAACGACGTCACCGCGACGGAGAGAACGAGGAGGTCCCAATGACGACGACACGGGTGATCCCGCTCGCAGCCCTCACGCTGGCCGCGCTCATCGGCCTGAATAGCCCCGACGCGGGCGGACTCGGCATTCCGGCGGCACAGGCGGCCGGCGGGTGCGGGCCCGGCTTCCACCGGGGCCCCTACGGCGCCTGCCGCCCGAACGCCTACGTCGCGCCGGGCGTCTACGGTCCCCGGGGCGGGGCGGTCTACGGATACCGCGGGGGCGCCCGGTACGGATATCGGGGCGGCGCCGTGTACCGGGGCGGCGTCTACCGGGGTGGCGCCGTCTACCGGGGCGGCCGGGTCTATGGCGGCCGGGCCGTCCACGCGGGGCGGGCCGGCGGATACAGGGGCGGCTACAGGGGCGGCTTCCGGCGCTGAGCGCGCCGCCCGCCCCGCATGTCCCCGCGTGCGAGCCGCGCCCGCCCGAGCGGCCGGGCGCGGCTCCCGCCGCCGGGGACGCACCCTAGTAGGCGCGATGGACCGGCCGATAGGACGGGGCCGCGGGCGCGCCGTAGCGTACCGGGACCGGCCCTGCGGCCGGGATCCGGACCGCCGCCGGCATGTTCGGGTCGAAGGGCAGGAGGGCGGCCCCGGCGGCGATGAAGCCCGCCAGCGCCCGGACGTCGTCCGGTTGCCGCGGATCGCGGGAGATGCGGTCCGTCTCCCACGCGAGCCGCAGGTTGCAGGCCCGGGACGGCAGGGCGCCGGTGGGCGTGCAGGCGTCGTGGCGGGCGCAGGCGGCGTCGAGGGCGTCGACGGGCGGCCACGGCGCGTTGTTGCCGACGCCGCAGTAATTGCCGTGGATCAGCGCCGCGGGCTGCTGCAGGCCGGACGGCTGCGCCAGCGCGGGCGCGCAGAGGCAGGGTGCGAGGAGGAGGGGTGCGACGTTCCGGAGGGCCATGGCGTGACCGAACCCGTTCTGTGGCCCGTCGGCCGGGCGGGCCGCTCGGACCGCCGGCTCAGGCCGGATGATCGGGGGCCGGGGCCTTCACGCCTCGGCCCTGTCGCAGGCGCGTCCGCGGGGTGTCAGTACGCGCGGCAGATGCCCGCATAGGCATCGTAGGTGGCGTAGGGCCCGCAGCGTCCGTAGGTGGCGCCGTAGCCGGCAGCGGCCGCGGCCCCGACGGCGGCCGCGCCCAGGCCGTAGCCGTAGGGACGCACGCCGTATCCGTAGCGGCCGTATCCGTAACCGTATCGGCCGTAGCGGCCCACCGCCCCGTAGCGGCCGACCCCGCCGTAGCGGCCGACCCCGCCGTAGCGGCCCCGATAGCCCCCCGCTACCGCGCCGCGGTAGCCGTGGATGCCGCCGCCCCGGACGCCGCCGGCGCGGAAGCCTGTCCCGCCATAGAAGCCGCGCGCTTCGGCCATCGCGCCGCCCACGAGCAGGGCGGCGCAGGCCAAAGACGCGATCCGCAATGTTCTCATGAGGGTGTCTCCGGGCTGGAAGAGGAGGACCTGCCGACGGGACCAGGACCGCGTCCCGAGCGAGGCGCGAGGCCGCCTGCCCTCTCGGAGGTCCCCTGCCCGCTCGCAAGCCGTCGGCCGCACGGTAGCGCCGAGCTGCCGACCCCGCTTGATCCGGGGGGACGCGCGGCCCGGTCGCGGGGCGCACGGCCCCCGCCGCGGCCGATGTCTCGCCCGATCAAGCAGAGGATCGTCCCGGACGCATAATCCACCCTCCGCTTCGCTGCGGCATCGATCGCGGCGTCACGGTGTGCGGCGCAGTCCGCGCATCGCGGCGGCCGACGGCAGGCCGCCTCCGGTCCGGCCAGGGAACGGGCCGAGGGCGCGAAGCGGTCTCGGCATTCGAGGGATGCCTTCGTCCGAAACGACACAGCGTGAGGAGACGGCCATGCCGGTCAAGACACCGAGGGAGCTTTTCGTGCGCATGCTGAGCGATGCGCGGCATCACGCGGAACGCGCGACGAAGATCTACGAGGAGCTGGGCCAGGTCGCGCACGACCCGGCCATCCAGGAGGCCCTGCAGTCCCGCGCCTTCATCCAGGACAAGACGATCAAGTCGCTCGACCGCTGCTTCGAGCTGATCGGCGAGAAGCCGCTCACGGTCAACGGGCGGTTGCAGGAAGTCTTCCTCGAGGATTTCCGGCGCGAGCTGGCCGAGATCCAGGCCCCGGCGGCCAAGGCCCTGTTCATCCTGGTCAAGGCGAACCACCTGATGCACCTGCGCATCGCCGAATACGTGGCCCTCGTGGCCATGGCCGACGTGAGCGGCCATTTCGGCGTCGGCGTCCTCTTGGAAAGCTGCCTCGCGGACAAGCTGGCCTTCACCGAACGGACCCGCCGCCTGATCCGGCGCACGATCGAGAGCAAGCACGCCGTCAAGCTCGCCGCCTGACCACGCCGTGCCGCGGATCCGGGGTGGCGGCGGGCGCCCGGGCGGCGCCCGCCGCGCGTCAGCCGCGCGCCAGCGCGTCAGCCGCGCGCCAGCGCGTTAGCCGCGCGCCAGCGCGTTAGCCGCGCGCCAGCGCGGCCGCGAACTCGGCGTCCGGCAGGTGGGCGCCGCCCGTCGTCCAGACCACGTGCGTGGCGCGGGTCCGGTCCCTTCCGTCCGCCTCGGCGACGAACGGGCCGACGGCGGCGAAGCCCGCGGCCGCGGAGGGTTCGAGGCGCAGCCCCGCCCGGTCCCAGAGATCCTTCACCCAGGCGAAGAGCGCGTCGTCGGTCACCGTCACGATCGCCTCGACGAGCGCGCCGACGGTCCGCGCCACCAGCATGGAGGCGCCCGCCACGGCCAGGCCGTCGGCCGCGGTGCGGTTGTCGAGGCCGACGTCGTAGACGCTGACGGGCCGCTCGAGCCCTGCGGCGAGCTGCACCAGCATGCAGGGCGCGGCCACCGGCTCGACGAAGACCGGCCGCACCGCGTCGCCGAACAGGAGTTTCAGCCCGAAGGCCACGCCGCCCGGCGCCCCGCCCACGCCGCAGGGCAGGTAGACGAACAGGGGATGCTCAGCATCGACCGCGATCCCGGCCTGCCCGAGCTGGCGCGCCAGGTCGCGCGCCGCCGCGGCGTAGCCGAGGAACAGGGCGAGAGAGTTCTCGTCATCGACGAAATGCGCGTCGTTGCGGTCGCGGAAGGCGCTCCGCGCCGCCGAGACCGCGCGGCCGTAATCGCCCGCATGCTCGACGACCCGCGCGCCGAGCGCGCGCAGGCGCCGCTTCTTCCACGCCTTCGCGTCGTGCGACATGTGCACCTCGACCGCGAAGCCAAGCGCCCGCGCCGCCACGCCGACGCTGAAGCCGAGGTTGCCCGTGCTGCCGACCGCGACGGTGTGCCGGGCGAAGAGGTCGCGGAAGGGGCCCGTGGCGAAGGCCGCGTAGGACGCCCCATCCGTCAGCAGACCCGCCTCTTCGGCGAGCCGCTCGGCGTAGGCCAGCACCTCGTAGACGCCCCCGCGCGCCTTGATGCAGCCGGTGACCGGCAGGTCGTGGTCCGCCTTGACCCAGACCGTGCCCGGCGCGCCGCCGAGCACGCGGGCGGCGACATCGGGCGCGAGCGGCGCGAGGGCCGAATCGATCCGCCCGTCCGCGAGCCCCGCGAAGAGCCGGGCGAGCAGCGGCGCGAAGCGGTGCCAGCGCGCCTCCGCGTCCCGCAGGTCGGCCTCGGTGAGGGCGAGGCCGGGCAGGACCGCCGCGCTGGGGCGCCGGTGCGGGTTGAGCCAGACGGTCGGCTCCGCCCGCAGGACGGCGGCCGGCAGCGCGTGCATGGGCGGGCGCGTCTCCATCGTTCCGGAACCCTTCACCCCATCCTCGCAGCTCGGCCGTGCCTCGGGCGGACGTTCGTGCGCGCGAGTGCCCCCGCCCCGCGGAGCATCGGCCTCTGCGCGGATGTGCCCCGCGATCGCCCGGTGTCGCCCCTTGAGATGCGGCCTCGTGTGGCGATACGGTATACATTACGCCTGTTCCAGAGAGAGGGGTTCGATGGCGCGTCTCACCGTCAACGGCGTCGTGCGCGAGGTCGATGCCGAGCCCGACACCCCGCTCCTCTGGGTGATCCGCGAGCAGATCGGGCTGACCGGCACCAAATACGGCTGCGGCATCGCCCAGTGCGGCGCCTGCACGGTGCACGTCGACGGCGCGGCGGTGCGGGCCTGCTCGCTGCCGCTCTCGGCCATCGAGACGGGGCAGAAGATCGTGACGATCGAGGGGCTCGCGCCGGGGATGGACCATCCGGTCCAGCAGGCCTGGGCCGAACTCGACGTGCCGCAATGCGGCTTCTGCCAGCCCGGGATGATCATGGCCTCGGCGGCCTTGCTGGCGCAGACCCCGCGCCCGAGCGAGGAGCAGATCCGGGCCGAGATCACCAACATCTGCCGCTGCGGCACCTACAACCGCGTGCTCGCGGGCATCAAGCTCGCCGCCGAGCGCGGCCAGTCCGGCTGAGGGGAGAAGCGATGCGCATCGACCGGAAGGCCCCTTCGCGGGCCCCCCGCCCCTCCCGCCGCGCCCTGCTGGCCGGCGCCGGGATCTTCAGCCTCGGCTTCCACATCCCGTTCCTGGCGCGGGCCGCGACCCGCGACGGGGCGCCCGCCGCGCCGGAGGTGAACGCCTGGGTGGTGGTCAAGCCCGACGAGACGGTGGTGATCCGCGTCGCCCGCTCGGAGATGGGCCAGGGCACGCTCACCGGCCTCGCCCAGCTCGTCGCCGAGGAGCTCGACTGCGACTGGGCCCGCGTCACCACCGAGTATCCGAGCCCGGGCCAGAACCTCGCGCGCAAGCGCGTCTGGGGCGACTACTCGACCGGCGGCAGCCGCGGCATCCGCGATTCGCACGAGTACGTGCGCAAGGGGGGCGCCGCCGCCCGCGCCATGCTGGTGGCGGCCGCGGCGAAAGGCTGGGGCGTCCCGGCCGCCGAGTGCCGCACGGAGCGGGGCACGATCACGCATGCCGCCTCCGGCCGCAGCACCACCTACGGCGCGGTGGCGGGCGAGGCCGCGACGATCGAGCCGCCGAAGGACGTGGCGCTGAAGGACCCGCGGGACTGGACCATCGCGGGCAAGCCGCTGAAGCGGCTCGACACGCTGCCGAAGCTCGACGGCAGCCAGGTCTACGGGATCGACCTGAAGCTCCCGGGCCTCCTCAACGCGGCGATCCGCGACTGCCCGGTGACCGGGGGCGGCGTGAAGAGCTTCGAGGCGGCGGCCGTGACGGGCATGCCGGGCGTCAAGCGCGTCGTGCAGGTCGGCGACAGCGCGGTCGCGGTGGTGGCAGACACGTTCTGGCGCGCCAAGACCGCGCTCGACGCGCTGCCGATCGTCTGGGACGAGGGCCCGAACGCCAAGGTTTCGAGCGAGAGCATCGCCGCGGTGCTGCGCGAGGGCCTCGACGCCGAGCAGGCCTTCGTCGGCAACCGGGCCGGCGACGTGGCGGGCGCGCTGAAGGGCGCCGCCAAGGTGGTGGAGGCCGTCTACGGCGTGCCGTTCCAGAACCACGCCACGATGGAGCCGATGAACGCCACCGCGCTCTGGACGCCGGAGCGCTGCGAGGTCTGGACCCCGACCCAGAACGGCGAGGCGGCGCTCGCCGCGACCGCCGACGCAGCCGGCCTGCCGGCCACGTCCTGCGAGGTCTACAAGATCCATCTCGGCGGCGGCTTCGGTCGCCGGGGCGCCACGCACGACTGGGTGCGGCAGGCGGTGCTGATCGCCCGGGAGATGCCCGGCACGCCGGTCAAGCTGATCTGGACCCGCGAGGAGGACATGACGCACGGCCGGTACCACCCGGTCACGCAGTGCCGCATGCGCGCCGCGCTGGACACGGAGGGCAACCTCACCGGCCTGCACATGCGCATCTCCGGCCAATCGATCCTGGCCTCGGTCGCGCCCCAGCGCATGGTCGAGGGGCGCGATCCCGTCACCTTCCAGGGGCTCAACCCGGGCGGCCCGGAGGCGGCGATCGGCTACACGATCCCGAACATCCTCGTCGATCACGCCATGCGCAACCCGCACATCCTGCCGGGCTTCTGGCGGGGCGTGAACCTGAACCCGAACGCCATCTACCTCGAATGCTTCATGGACGAGCTGGCCCACGCGACGGGCCAGGATCCGCTGGCCTTCCGGCTGAAGCTGATGGGCAACCACCCGAAGCACCGCGCCGTGCTGGAGGCGGTGGCGGAGAGGATCGGCTGGGACCGCAAGCCGCCGGAGGGGGTGTTCCGCGGCATCTGCCAGACGATGGGCTTCGGCAGCTACGTGGCGGGCGCGGCCGAGGTCTCGGTCTCGGACGCGGGCGAGCTGAAGATCCACCGCATCGTCGCGGCGACCGACCCGGGCCACGCGGTCAACCCGCAGCAGATCGACGCGCAGGTGGCGGGCTCCTTCGTGTACGGCCTCTCGGCGGCGCTCTACGGCGCCTGCACGGTGAAGGACGGGCGCATCGAGCAGACGAACTTCGACAGCTATCCGGTGATGCGGATGGACGCGATGCCGGCGGTCGAGACCATCCTGATGCCCTCCGGCGGCTTCTGGGGCGGCGTCGGCGAGCCGACCATCGCGGTGGCGGCCCCGGCGGTGCTCAACGCGGTCTTCGCCGCGACCGGCAAGCGCGTGCGGCACTTGCCGCTGAAGGACACGGACCTGCGCCGGGCATGAGGTCACGACCGGCCGCGCCGAATCCGACGGACGACGCGCGGCCTTTTCCCGGACGCCTGGAACGGAGTGGAAGGTGATCCGGGATCCAGACGATGACGTGCCGCGAAGCGGCTCGATCTCCAGCACCGGTGCAGAATCAGGACGCTTCGCGACTTGCATCGGCTGGGTCCCGGATCACCCTCCGCTGGCGCTCCGGGCGTCCGGGAAAGCGGCGGTGATGTCGAGACGGTACAGCCCGTTCCTGCTCGCCCTCGCGCTCGCCTGCGGGACGGCCGCGCGCGCGGCGGAGCTGCGCCCGCCGCCCGGGGCTTCCTCCTGCACCGGCTGCCACGCGCAAGGCGCCGCGATGGGCGCGCTCGAGGGACGGAGCGAGGCCGAGATCGTGGCGGCGCTCGCCGCCTTCCGGTCGGGCGAGCGGCCGGCCACCATCATGAACCGCATCGCCCGGGGGTTCGACGCGGACGAGAGCCGGGCCATCGCCGCCTGGTTCGCGGCCCGAGGATCGCACTGATGCGCGCGATGCCGCACGGGCCGACACGCCGCGCCCTCCTCGGCGGGGCTGCCGCCGCGACGCTCGCCTGCCCGGCCCTCGGCGGCACGCGTCCCCGCGTCGTGGTCGTCGGCGCCGGGTTCGGCGGCGCCACGGCGGCGCGCTGGCTGGCGGCGGGCGGCGTCGACACGACCCTCGTGGAGGCGTCGCCGAACTACGTCGCCTGCCCGCGCAGCAACGAGGTCGTCGCGGGCCTGCGCGGGATCGAGGCGCAGACGCTCGGTTACGACGCGCTCGGCCGCGCCGGGCTCACCTTCGTGCACGGTACGGCGCGCGCGGTCGATGCGGGCGCGCGCCGCGTGAGCCTCGGCGACGGGACCGCCCTGCCCTACGACCGTCTGATCCTGTCGCCGGGCATCGATCTCCGGTTCGATGCCGTGCCGGGCTACGATGCGGCGGCCGCCGAGGCCATGCCGCACGCCTGGAAGGCCGGCGCGCAGACCGTGCTGCTCGCCCGCCAACTCGCCGCCATGCCGGAAGGCGGCACGGTGGTACTCTCGGCGCCCGCCAACCCCTATCGCTGCCCGCCCGGCCCCTACGAGCGCGCCAGCCTGATCGCGCATTTCCTCAAGGCCCGGAAGCCGCGCGCCAAGCTCATCCTGCTCGACGCCAAGGACACCTTCTCCAAGCAGAAGCTGTTCGAGGCGGCCTGGGCCAGGCTCTACCGGGACGTGCTCGAAGTCGTGCCGCTCGCCGGAGGCGGGCAGGTCAGCGAGGTCGATCCGGCGGCGATGGTCGTGCGCACCGACTTCGCCGAGATCAAGGCGGACGTCGCCTGCATCATCCCGCCCCAGCGCGCGGGCCGCATCGCCGCGCAGGCGGGTTGCGCCGACCGCAGCGGCTGGTGCCCGATCGACCCGGTGAGCTTCGAGTCCCGCCTCGTGCCGGGCATCCACGTGATCGGCGACGCGGCCATCGCCGGGGCGATGCCGAAGTCGGCCTTCTCGGCCAACGCGCAAGGCAAGGTCTGCGCGCAGGCGGTGATCGACCTGCTGGCCGGCCGCGAGCCGGAGACCCCGCGCCTCATCAACACCTGCTACAGCCTCGTGGCGCCCGACGACGGCATCTCGATCGCGGGCGTGTTCCGCCCGACCGACGGGCAGCTCGCGGACGTGCCGGGCGCGGGCGGGATCAGCCCCCTCGACGCCCCGGACGCGGTGCGCCGCCAGGAGGCGGCCTACGGCGAGAGCTGGTACCGGACGATCACCCGGGAGGTGTTCGGGTGAGGCGGGGCCGCCGGGCCGCCCTCCTCCCGGCCGTGCTGGCCTTCGCGCTCGGCCCGGCGCGGGCCGAGGAGGGCCTGGTCCCCTACGCGGTCGTCGGCGACGCGATCCCCGAGCCCCTGGCGGGCTTGGCCGGCGACCCGGCCCGCGGCCGGGCCATCGTGGCCGACCGCACCCGCGGGCTCTGCCTGCTCTGCCATGCCGGGCCCTTCCCGGAGGAGCGCTTCCAGGGCAACCTCGCCCCGGATCTCGCGGGCGTCGGCGCCCGCCGGAGCCCGGCGCAGCTGCGCCTGCGGCTCGTGGATGGGCGGGCGTTGAACCCGGACACCATCATGCCATCCTATTACAGCCTGTCGGGCCTCGCCCGCGTGGGCCGGGCGTGGCGGGGCCGCCCGATCCTGAGCGCGGGCGAGATCGAGGACGTCGTCGCCTTCCTGGCGACCCTGCGCGAGCCCGAGGGGAGACCATGAGGACGATGAAGCCGGGACGGAGCGGGACCGTCGATCGGCGCCGGGTGCTCGCGGGCACGGCCGGGAGCGTGCTGGCGCTCGCCCTGCGGCCGGCCGCGGCGGCGCAGCCGCGCACCGAGACGACCGAATCGGCGATCCGCCGCTTCGCGGGCGACAACCCGATCCGGCCGGGCCGCGTCAGCCTCGACCTGCCGCCGCTCGTGGAGAACGGCAACACGGTGCCGCTCTCCATCTCCGTCGAGAGCCCGATGACGCAGGCGGACCATGTCCGCCGCATCGGCGTGTTCAACGAGCGGAACCCGCAGCCCAACGTCGTCACGCTCCATCTGCGGCCCGGCGCCGGCCGCGCCCAGGTCGCGACGCGCATCCGGCTCGCCGACACGCAGCGCATCACCGCGATCGCCGAGATGAGCGACGGCACCTACTGGTCGGCGAGTGCCGACGCGATCGTCACGCTCGCCGCCTGCCTGGAGGGCTGACCCCGCATGGCCCGCACCCTGATCAACCTGCCCAAGACCGCCAGGGCCGGCGACGTGATCACGATCAAGACGCTGATCTCGCACCCGATGGAGACGGGCTTCCGCCCCGGCGCGGACGGCCGCATCCTGCCGCGCAACATCGTCACGGAGTTCGTCTGCCGCTTCGAGGGCGAGGAGATCTTCCGGGCCGAGCTGTTCCCGGCCTCGGCGGCCAACCCCTACCTCACCTTCACCTGGGTCGCGACGGCGAGCGGGCGCTTCACCTTCACGTGGCGCGGCGACGACGGCTTCGACCAGACCGAGTCCGCGCCGATCGCGGTGGCCTGAGCCCCGCCGTGCCGCGCCGCCCTGGCCTCCCGCCGCCGGCCGCGGTCCTGGCGCTGCTGCTCGTCGGCGCTCCGGCCGGTGCCGAGCCGATCGCGCCGGCCGACCGGCGCTCCGGCTTCGACCAGATGGGCCCCGAGATCCAGGCCATGCAGCGGGACGAGACCGCCAATCCCGGCATGCTCGCGGTCGCGGACGGGGCCGAGCTCTGGGCGACGCCGCCGGCCCCCGGCCGGCAGCCCTGTGCCGGCTGCCACGGGGAGGCCGCCGTCGGCATGCGCGGCGTGGCGGCGCGCTACCCCGCCTGGGACGCGCGGACCGGGCGGCCGATCGATCTTCAGGACCGGGTCAACGCGTGCCGGCGCACGCACCAGGGCGCGGATCCCCTCGCCTACGAGAGCCCCGACCTGCTGGCGCTGACGGCCTTCGTCGCCGCCCAGTCCCGCGGGATGCCGATCGCCCCGCCCGACGATCCCCGGCTCGGCGCCGCGCGGGCCGAGGGCCGCGCGCTGTTCGAGGCGCGCCAGGGCCAGCTCGGCCTCTCCTGCGCGATCTGCCACGACGACCACTGGGGCCGCCGCCTCGGCGCGGCCGTGATCCCGCAGGGGCAGCCGACCGGCTACCCGCTCTACCGCCTCGAATGGCAGGGGATGGGCTCGCTGCAGCGGCGCCTGCGCAACTGCCTCACCGGGATGCGGGCCGAGCCCTTCGCGTACGGGGCGCCGGACTACGTCGCCCTCGAACTCTACCTCGCGACGCGCGCCGCGCCGCTGCCGCTGGAGACGCCGGCCGTGCGCCCCTGACCGGGCGGCGCCGGAGCCGGGCTTCGGACCCGGGCCCGATTGCAACGCGACCGGGAAGGGCTCTAGGAGATGGCCCGGCGCGGGCGTCCGCGGCGGGCCGACCGCTTGACGGGCACGGGACGGCGGTTCGGCTCGGGCAGGCCCGCCCGGATGCGGCCCCGCCCGGCGCGGGAGATCTGGCCGTGGAGAAGACCGACGAGCGTGCGGAACCGAGGCGGGGCGGAGACGCGGGAGCCCCGTCGGTGGTGCTCGGTCTCGGTGGGACCGTGCGGATCGGCCGGAACGCCATCCCGGTCTCGGACCTGAAGATCGTCTTCGAGGCGATCGGGCGTGCGCGCTCGGTCCAGGGCCTGGCCGACGCGCTCGGCCTCTCCTACCGGGCGGCCTGGGCGCGCCTGCAGGCCTACGAGGCGGCGCTCGGCAGGCCGCTGGTGCACAAGACCCGCGGCCACGGCACGGAGCTGACCGCCTTCGGCAGCGCGCTGGCCGAGGCCGTCTCCGCCGCCGCGGAGGGCCTGGAGGCCGGGTTCGGGCGCGAGACCCGCGTCCTCGAGCATCGCCTGCGCAGCCTCCTCGGCGACGGCGCCGGAGGCCTGGCGCTCGCCGCGAGCCACGATCCGCTCCTCGTCGAGGTGCTGAGCGGGCGCGCGGACATCGAGGTCTCGGTGATGGGCAGCCACGCGGCGGTGACGCGCCTCCTCGACGGGCAGGTCGATGCGGCGGGCTTCCATTGCGGGGCCCTGGCGCCGGAGGCGGCGGGCGCGCCGTTCTCCGCCGTCAACGCGAGCGCCGGGCTCGTGGCGCACCCGCTGTTCGAGCGCGAGCAGGGCCTGTTGCTCGCGCCCGGAAACCCGCTCGGCATCCGCTCGGTCGCCGACCTCGCCGCCGGCGAGGCCCGCTACGTCAACCGCCAGAAGGGCTCGGGCACGCGGCAATGGTTCGATCGCCTGCTGGACGAGGCCGGGCTGTCCCCGGGCGCGATCCGGGGCTACGGCGTCGAGGAGTTCACCCATCAGGCGGTGGCCGCGACCATCGCCTGCGGTGCGGCCGATGCGGGCCTGGGCGTGCGCGCGGCGGCCGAGAGGCTCGGCCTGTTCTTCCTGTCGGTGGGCTGGGAGACCTACTATCTCGCCGCCAGCCGCTCGCTCGACGCGCCGGCCCTCGACGCGCTGATCGCCGCGGTGAAGGCCCAGGTCGCCCGGACGCCCGGCTATCGCGGGGTCGCCCCCGCCCCCTAGATTCTCGCCCGGCGGCCTGGATCTTTTGTGGATCCCTGCCGCGGATGCGCCCGCGATCCTGGGCGAGTCTCATACAGTCGCCGGTCGATGGGTTCGGCCGCGTGAGGTGAACTGCGCCGTGCCCCCTCTCCCATAGGGCAGGGCGATCGCATATGGCGTGGGTCGTCTCCGAGATCGCCACTGGAACCGCGCCGCGCCCCCTCTCCCATAGGGAGAGGGTTGGGGTGAGGGGTATGACGCCTCAGGACGGAGCACGCCATCGACGCGCGTTCAGGTCGAGCCCTGTTCGGACGCCTCATACCCCTCACCCTGTCCCTCTCCCTATGGGAGAGGGGACCCACGCCTGACCGGGGCTAGGCTCGCTCGGCATATGCGATCGCCCTCCCCTATGGGAGAGGGGACCCAAGCTGCATCCTGAGAGGATCCGCAAAACCGAACGCTTCAACCGGATCCCGTATCACACCGCCTTGCCGACGAGCCCCCCGATGCCGGCGGTGACCGCCATGGCGAGCGCCCCCCAGAAGGCCACCCGCGCCGTCGCCCGGGCGACACCCGCGCCGCCGGCCCGCGCGCCGAGAGCCCCGAGGATCGCGAGGAAGACCAGCGAGGCCGTCGAGACCGTGTAGACCGCGAGGTCGGCGCGCGTGAGCGCCGCCACGGCCAGCGGCAGGGCGGCCCCAGCCGAGAAGGTGGCGGCCGAGGTGAGCGCCGCCTGGACCGGGCGCGCCGCCGTGATCTCCGAGATCCCGAGCTCGTCCCGGGCGTGGGCGCCGAGCGCGTCCCGGGCCATGAGCTGGTCGGCGACCTGCAGGGCGAGCGCATGGTCGAGGCCGCGCGCGACGTAGATGCCGGCCAACTCCTCCCGTTCCGCCGCGGGATCGTCGGCGAGTTCCCGGCGCTCGCGGGCGAGGTCGGCTTGCTCGGTGTCGGCCTGCGAACTCACCGAGACGTACTCGCCCGCCGCCATCGACATGGCGCCCGCCACGAGGCCGGCGCAGCCCGCAACCAGGATCTCGCCGGTTCCGGCCGAGGAGGCCGCGACGCCCACGATCAGGCTCGCGGTCGAGACGAGGCCGTCGTTGGCGCCGAGCACGGCGGCGCGGAGCCAGCCGATCCGGTCGATGAGGTGCCTCTCGGCGTGCGGGGCGCGCATGGTCGTCGCTCTCTCCGGGGAAGGGTCGGGTGCGGTCTTGGATCGCCTCGCGGACCATTCGGATCGCGCCGCCGACCATACGGCACCGGCCGCGGCCGCGGCATTCGCCGGGAGCGGCGGCACGCCCCAGCTCCGTCCAGGGCCCCTTCCGCCTGCCCCGGCCCGCGTCAGCCTCGCCACCACGCGGTGGCGAGGCCGGCCACGAGGGCCGCGAGCCCGACGCTCTCGCCGACGCGCTCGAAGCCCGCCGCCGACAGCGTCGCGCAGGTGCCGGCCAGCACGAGGACGATGCAGAGAACGAGGAGCCGGTCGAGCAGCCCGTGCAGGGTCATGGGCTGTCGCGAACCTCCGCGGTGCCGCCGCCGGCCGGCGGCCGCGGGAGGATGCGCAGGCCCCTGGCGCTGAGGTGCCACAGCCCCGCGGTCTCGCGTCCGACGCGGGAGGGCGGTCTCGGCCTGACCAGCCCGCGCTCGAGCAGCGAGCGGATGGTGCGCATCTCCCATGGCTTCAGCGTGAGGAGCGGCCCGTCGCGATCCAGCCGGCACAGCATCGCCCGCTGCCCGGGGGTGAGGGCACGCCAGAGCGCCAATCGTTCGCGACCGTCCATCTCAGAATTAGAATTACTATAAAGAATTCTCCGCCGACAAGCCCGCACGTCGCCCGAGCGATCCCTGCGCCTCGATCGTCCCGCTGCCTCGGCCGCTCGGGGCGGAAGCTGCGTCAGCGCCCTCAGGCCTCCGGCCCGGCGGCCCGCGACGGCATCGGATCCGCGGGCTCGGCCTGCGCGCGGCGCCGCGCCGCCTCGTCCCGCAGGGGGGCGGTGATCGCGAAGCGGGCGCCGCCCTCGGCGGATGCCTCCGCCTCGACCGAGAAGCCGTGCAGCGCGGCGATCGCCGCGACGAGGCCGAGGCCGAGGCCGTTGCCCGGGGTCTGGCGGGCCCGCTCCGCCCGGTAGAAGCGTCGGAACACCTGATCGCGCTCGCCCGGGAGAAGGCCCGGCCCCGTGTCATCGACGGAGACGACGGCGTGCATGCCCGATCGCGCCAGGCCGACCCGCACGGCTCCGCCGGGCGGGGTGAACTTCACGGCGTTCTCGACGAGGTTCGACAGCGCCTCGAAGAGCAGGTCGCGGTCCCCGTCCACGGGCGGCAGGCCCGCCTCCACCGCGGCGCGGAGGAGGACCGCCTTGTCCTCGGCGATCGGCTCGAAGAACTCCGCGACCTCGCGGACCACCTGCGCGAGGTCCACCGGCGCGAAGCCCGCGGAGCGCCGCCCGTGCTCGATCTCGCCGATGCGCAGCACCGCGGTGACCATGGCGAGCGTCTGGTCGATCCAGGCGAGGCCCTGGTCGATCGCGGCGCGGAATTCCGCCACGCTGCCCGCGTGATCGCGGGTCCGTTCCAGCCGCGCCCTGAGCCGGGTCAGCGGCGTGCGCAGATCGTGCGCCACCGCGTCGCCGACGCTGCGCACCTCGCCCAGCAGGCGCTCGATCTCGTCGAGCATCCGGTTGACGTTGCCGGCCAGCCGGTCGAACTCGTCCCCGTGGCGCCCCACCGGCAGGCGCCGGCCGAGGTCGCCCCGCATCACCTGCGCCACCGCCGCCTCGGTGGCGGCGAGCCGGCGGCGCGCGCGGCCGGCGAGCAGCAGGCCGCCCAAGCCGGAGAGCACAAGGGTCGGCACCAGCCCGAGGCCGAGGGCGCGCAGGCTCCGGGTCCGCACCCGGTCGATCTCGTCGGCGTCGTGGGCGACCACCACGGTGCTGCCGTCGGCGAGCGCCAGGGCGGCGGCCCAGATCTCGTCGTCGAGCCGGTGCCCGGCGATGTCCACCCGCGCACCGACCCGGTAGGCCTCGCCGTCCCGCGCCAGATCCGGCGGGACCGCGTCGAGATTGCCCGAGCGGCGCCCCCCGTCCGGACCGAACAGGCCGCCGTAATGCGTCGCGTGCAGGTCCATGGCGACCCAGGTGTCCACGCGCGCGGCCGCGCCCGCCGGGTCGGCCGCGGCGGCGCGCACCTCCAGGCGCAGGGTCTCGGCCAGCTCCTCCCTGAGGAAGGCCGCGGTCTGCCAGTAGACGAAGGCGAAGGTCGCCAGCGCGAGCAGGACGGACCACAGCGCGATGCCGAGCGCCCAGCGCGCGGTGGTGGAGCGCATGAGGTCAGTCATCGGGCATGAGGGTGAAGCCGACGCCGCGCGTGCTGTGGATCAGGGGCGGCTCGCCCTCCGCCTCCAGTTTCCGGCGCAAGCGGCCGAGATGGACGTCGATGAGGTTCGATTTCGGCGTGAACCGGTAGTTCCACACCTCCTCGAACAGCAGGGCCCGGGTCACGACCTGCCCGGGGCGCCGCATCAGGTATTCGAGCAGCTTGAGTTCGCGCGGTAGCAGCGCGAGGTCGCGCGTTCCCCGCCGGCCCGTGCCGGCGATCAGGTCGAGTTCCAGGCTGCCGACCCGCAGGATCGTCTCGCGGGTGTCGGCCGGACGGCGCAGCAGCGCCTCGATCCGGGCGGCGAGTTCGGCGAGCACGAAGGGCTTGGTGAGGTAGTCGTCGCCCCCCGCCCGCAGGCCGCGGATGCGTTCGTCCACCGTGCCGAGCGCGCTGAGCACCAGGGCCGGCGTGCGGTCCCCCTCCCGCCGCAGCGCCTGAAGCAGGCCGAGCCCGTCGCCGCCCGGGAGCATGCGGTCGAGGATGAGCGCGTCCCAGGTCGCCGCGCGCATCCGCGCCGCGCCGTCCGGGGCAGTCTCCGCCCAGCCGACGACGTGCCCGCGCTCGCGCAGGTCGGCGAGCACCTCCCCGGCGGTCTCGGCATCGTCCTCGATCAGAAGGAGCCTCGCCACGTCCCCGTCCCGCTGCCTCCGCCTGCCCGGATGTCCTGTCACGGAACAACGCCGCCGTCGCGGGCGGGGCCGGAGCGTGAACGCGAATTTAATGGCGGCTCCGGGCCCTCGGCCTAGATGTTGGAATATCTCTAATCTGGAAACGTGGAGCGGTCGTGCTGCTGGCCGTGGAGACTGTCGCGCGCGTCGCGGACGAGGCCGAGCGGTGCCCCGAGCGGTCCGATGCCGGGCACCGGGTCTCGCCGGATCCGTCGCGCCGGAGGCCACGGGGCGGCCCGCCCGTCCGCGGCCTGGTCCTGCTCGCGCTCGCCTGCGCCCTCGGCGCGGTCGCCTGGTGGGACAGGGACGCCTGGGAACCCAGTCTCGGGCCGGTGCTCGTCCGGCTCGGGCTCGGCGCATCGCGCGCCGACGAGGCGGCGGCATCCGACGATCGGGCCGCGCCCGACGCGCCCGCCGAGGCCGACCCGAACCGCGTCATCCTCGACGCGGCGGGCCAGAAGCGCCTGGGGCTCGCCTTCGGCCGGGCAGAGACCCGGCGGATCGTCCTGCCGGTGCGCGCGCCCGGCACGGTCGCCTTCGACGAGCGGCGCGTCACCCATCTGAAGCCGCGCACGCCGGGGCGCGTCCTCAGCCTCGCGGTCCAGCCGGGCGATCCGGTGCGGGCCGGGCAGACGCTGGCCACCCTCGACGCCGCGGGTCTCCTCGACGCGCGCAACGGCCTCGCGGAGGCCCGGGCCAGCCTCGCCGAGGCGCGGGCCGCCGAGCAGGTCGCGGAGACGAACCTGAAGCGGGGCCAGGACCTGCTGAAGTTCGGCGGCGTCGCCCAGGCGGAGGTCGACCGGCGCCAGGTCGAGCGCGCCCGGGCGCGCGCCGCCACGCTCTCGGCCGAGGCAAAGGTCGAGCTCTACACGGCGCAGTACGAGCGCCTCGCGCCGGAGCCCGGGGCGGCGCCGGGCACGGTCGCCCTCGTCTCGCCGATCGACGGCGTCGTCACGAGCGCGTCCGTGACGCTCGGCGAGATGGTCGATACCGGCCGCGACGCCTTCACGGTGGCCGATCCGGCGCAGATCCTCGTGCTGGCCAACCTCTACGGGCGCGACATCGCCGCCGTGCGGGCGGGCGATGCCGCCCGCGTGCGGGCGCCCGTGCCGGACCATCCGGAGTTCGCGGGCCGGGTGCGCTCCGTGAACGCGGCCGTCGATCCCGTCAGCAACACGGCGCCCGCCCGGATCGAGATCGCCAACCCGGCGGGCGCCCTGCGGGCCAACATGTTCGTCTCCGTCGCGATCGAGGCCGACCTCGGGCGCACGGGCGTGACGATCCCGGCGGCCGCCGTGCAGCAGACGGAGGGCGGCCCCGTCGCCTTCGTGCGCGCGGGCGAGGACCGGTTCGAGAAGCGCGCGCTCACGCTCGGCGTGCAGCGGGCCGACTGGGTCGAGGTGGCGGACGGCGTCGCCCCCGGCGAGCAGGTGGTGACGGAGGGCAGCTTCGGCCTCAAGGCCGTCCTGCTGCGCGCCCTCCTCGGCTCGACGGACTAGAGCCGATGCGGACATGGTTCGCCCTCCTGATCCGCCGCCGCTGGCTCGTCCTCGTGGTCGCGCTCGCGGGCGCCGCGGGCGGCCTCGTCAACCTCCAGGGCCTGTCCATCGACGCGGTGCCCGACATCTCGCCCAAGCAGGTGATGATCCTGACCCTCTCGCCGGGCCTCGGGCCCCTGGAGGTCGAGCGCCTGGTCAGCTTCCCCGTCGAGAGCGCCATGGCGGGGGCGCCGGGCCTCACGGGCATCCGCTCGACCTCGCGCTACGGCGTCTCGGCGGTCTACGTCACCTTCGAGGACGGCGTGGCCCTCACGGAGGCGCGGGCCCAGGTCTTCCAGCGCCTGCCCCAGGCCAGGGCGATGATGCCGGCCGGTGTCGGCGAGCCGCAGATGGGGCCGATGGCGACGGGGCTCGGCGAGATCTACCAGTTCGAGCTGCGCGGGCCGGCCTACGCGCCGATGGAGCTGAAGCGGATCCTGCAATGGACCATCGCGCCGCGCCTCAAGCTGACGCCCGGCATCGCCGACGTGAACATCTACGGCGGCCAGCTCCCGACCTACGAGGTGCAGGTCTCCGCCGAGAGCCTGCACCGCTACGGCGTGACCCTCGGCCAGGTCTACGCGGCGCTGGCCGAGAACAACATGGCGCGCGGCGGCGCCTACATCGAGCACAACGACCAGCAGGAGGTGATCCGCGGCCTCGGCCTCGCGCGCGGCCCCGCCGACATCGCCGAGATCGTGGTGGCGACCCATCCCGGCGGCATCCCGGTCACGGTGGCGAGCCTCGGCGCGGTGGTGGAGGCGCCCAAGGTCCGGCTCGGGGCGGTGAGCCGCGACGCGGCCGGCGAGACCGTCGTGGGCATCGCCATGATGCAGCAGGGGGAGAACGCGAGCGCGGTCGTGGAGCGGGTGAAGGCCACGATCGCCGAACTCGGCCCGCAGCTCCCGCCGGGCGTGGCGATCGTGCCCTACTACGACCGTTCCGCCCTGGTGGAGCGGACGATCCGCACGGTCGCGCACAACCTGCTGGAGGGCGCGGTGCTGGTCGTGGCCGTGCTGCTCCTGCTCCTCGGCAACCTGCGCGCCGGCCTCGTCGTCGCGGCGGCGATCCCGCTCTCGATGCTGATCGCCTTCGCGGGCATGCGGCTCTTCGGCCTCTCGGGCAACCTGATGAGCCTGGGCGCGATCGATTTCGGCCTGATCGTCGACGGCGCGGTGGTGATGGTCGAGAACGTGCTGCGCGCCCGCGGCGAGCGGCCGGGCGAGCCTCCCCACGCGGTGATCCGCGACGCGACCGCGGAGGTCGCCAGGCCCGTCCTGTTCGCGGTGGCGATCATCATCCTGGTCTACCTGCCGGTGCTCGCCCTCGAAGGGGTGGCCGGCAAGATGTTCCGGCCGATGGCGCTCACCGTCATCCTGGCGCTCGCCGGATCGCTCGCGCTGACCATGACGCTGATCCCGGCGCTCGCCGCGCTCGTCCTCTCCGGCCCCGGCGTGGGTGAGCGCGAGACGCGCCTGGTCCTCGGGATGCGGGCCGCCTACAGGCCGGTGCTGCGGCTCGCCGAGCGGCGGGCCGGCGCCACGATCCTCCTCACGCTCGCCCTGTTCGGAGGAAGCTGCTGGCTAGCCACGCGCCTCGGGGGCGAGTTCCTGCCCCGGCTCTCCGAGGGCTCGCTCGTTGTCACCTCGGAGAAGCTGCCCGGCATCAACCTCGACGCCTCGCTGGAGGTCGTCCGGCGGATCGAGGCGGTGCTCCGGTCCTTTCCCGAGGTGAAGCGGGTCGTCTCGCTCACCGGCAGCGCCGAGATCCCGACGGATCCGATGGGCGTCGAATCGACCGACAGCTTCATCACCCTCGCCGACCCCGCGACCTGGACGACCGCCGGCACGCAGGAGGCGCTCGTCGCCGCCTTCGACCGGCGCCTGCGCGAGGAGGTGCCGGGCGTGGCCTACGCCTTCTCGCAGCCGATCCAGATGCGCATGGACGACCTCCTGGAGGGGGTGCGCGGCGACGTGGCGATCAGCCTCTACGGCGACGATCTCGGCATCCTGAAGGAGAAGGCCGAGGCGATCGTGCGCGCGGTCTCGGCCGTGCCGGGCGCGGCGGACGTGAAGGCCGAGGCGCAGGCCGGGATGCCGGCCCTGTCGATCCGGGTCGATCGCGCGGCGGCCGCCCGCTACGGCATCACCGCCGCCGACGTCCTCGACACCGTCGAGGCGATCGGCGGCCGCACCGCCGGGATGGTCTATCGCGACGACAACGCCATCACCGACATCGTGGTGCGCCTCGCCGCGGCGGACCGCGGCGACCTCGAGCATATCCGCGCCCTGCCCGTGGGGCGCAGCGGCCGCGCCCTCGTCCCGCTGTCGCTCGTCGCCTCCGTCGAGGTCGCCGCCGGCCCGGCCCAGATCAGCCGCGAGCGCCTGCAGCGGCGCATCTCGGTCCAGGCCAACGTGCGCGGGCGCGACGTGCAGAGCTTCGTCGCGGAGGCGCGGGAGGCCGTGCGGCGCCAGGTCGGCCTGCCGCCCCGCTACGCCCTGCGGTGGAGCGGCCAGTTCCAGAACCTCGAGGAGGCGACCGCCCGCCTCTCCGTGGTGGTGCCGGCCGCGATGGCGGCCATCCTGGTGCTCCTCGTCGTGATGTTCGCCGACATCCGCCTCGCGGGGCTGATCTTCCTCAACGTGCCGGTGGCGGCGACCGGCGGCATCCTCGCCCTCTACCTGCGCGACCTGCCCTTCTCGGTCTCGGCGGCGATCGGCTTCATCGCCACCTTCGGCATCGCGGTGCTGAACGGCGTGGTGCTGACGAGCTACATCCGCGAGCTCGAGCGCGCGGGGCTCGCACCGGAGGCGGCCGCGACGCGCGCCGCCGAGATGCGCCTGCGCCCGGTGATGACGACCGCCCTCGTCGCGACGCTGGGCTTCCTGCCGATGGCGCTCTCGACCAGCGCCGGCGCCGAGGTCCAGCGCCCGCTCGCCACCGTGGTGATCGGCGGCCTGATCACGGCGACGCTTCTCACGCTCGTGGTGCTGCCGGCGGTCTATCCCATCGTCTCTCGGTTCCGCCCTCCCTCGGTCGGCGCATCCCGCGCGGGCGGGCCGGCGCGTTCGGACCGGACGATCGGGTCCGATGCCTAGAGCCGTTCCCGATCGCGTTGCGATCGGGAACGGCTCTAACCTCTTGTCTTGACGCGCTCTCTTGCGCCGAACCGGCGTCCACTTCGGCGCAAGAGCGCTCCAGGGTCCGCTCCGTCGAAGCGCGGACCCGCGGACCTCAGGCCGCGCGCACGCCGGCCAGGAAACGGCCGACCTCCGCGGCGAGGTGCTCGGACTGGCGCGACAGCTCGGAGGCGGCGGCGAGCACCTGGGAGGCGGCAGCGCCCGTCTCCTCGGCCGCCCCCGCCACCCCCGCGATGTTCACCGTCACCGCGCCGGTTCCCGTCGAGGCCTGCGAGACGTTGCGCACGATCTCCTGGGTCGCCGCGCCCTGCTCCTCCACCGCCGCCGCGATCGAGGTCGCCACGCCCGAGATCTCGCGGATCCGGCCC